>NZ_JACJTU010000053.1 GCF_014698835.1 Nostoc paludosum FACHB-159
CACTCCCCACACTCCCCACACTCCCCACACTCCCCACACTCCCCACACTCCCCACACTCCCCACACTCCCCACACTCCCCACACTCCCCACACTCCCCACACTCCCCTCTCTCCCCACACTTCCCCATCTCCCCAGTCCCTATTCCCCAGTCCCTATTCCCCAGTCCCCAGCCCCTATTTTCAAGTCAGGTCTAATCTTCCGCAAAAAAAATTGCGCTTTGCCAGGAAAATTGCAAATTGTGTGATATTCTTTGAATAGAGGGAATCAAAACAGCGAAAGCAAAATCATGACTTCTAAGAGAAATGATATAAACTGCAAAATCATGCTTTCGCCTTGGCAGATACAAGTTAAATCCGCGCTCGGCTTTTTGAAACTTACAGAAGCTTAAGCCAATGAAGCAGGATAACGATCTCCGTAACAACTTGAAGTCAATTAGAACTCGCTTAGGCATGAGTCAACAAGATTTGGCTAACCTAGCTAGTGTGACTCGTCAGACTATTAGTGGTGTAGAGTCGGGACAATACGCTCCCTCAGTAGCCATAACACTTCGCTTAGCAAAGGCACTTGGCTGTCAAGTTGAGGATTTATTCTGGTTAGAGCGGGATTTACCTGAAATTGAAGCACTACTTTCCAAACCCGTCCCAAATGACCACCAGACGCGAGTTAGTCTGGCTAGGGTGGGAGGGCAATGGGTAGCTTATCCCTTAATTGGTAAGGATGCATTTCGCCAAGATATGATTCCCGCTGATGGTGAGGCGGTTGCCCTAAGTCACCTCATTGGTGAGGGCGAGGATGAGAGTCAGATAAATATAGATAAAGTTCGAGTCAGGCTCTTAGACGATAATCTGGAAACACTCCACAATACCGTTGTAATTGCTGGCTGTGCGCCCGTGATTTCATTATGGGCGAGGGCTACCGAACGTTGGCATCCCCAACTGCGAGTGCAATTTAACTTCGCCAACAGCATGTCTGCATTGCACAGCCTATGCCGAGGTGAGGCACACATCGCTGGGATGCACCTCTACGATACTGAAACTGGTGAGTATAATACTCCTTTTGTTCGAGATGTTCTGGCTGGAAGGCAAGCAGTTTTGATTACCTTGGGTGTTTGGGAAGAGGGACTTTTGGTTAAGTCTGGCAACCCAATGGGAATCAGAACAGTGACTGATTTAGTGTCACAGGGAGCTACTATCGTCAACCGCGAAATCGGTGCTGGTACTCGTTTACTTTTGGAACAAACACTCCAAAAAGAGCAAATACCGTTCCATGCTGTCCAAGGTTTTAACTATATTGTTCAAAACCACCAAGATGTTGCTCAAGCAGTAGCATTAGGAGCTGCTGATGCAGGAATGGGTACTGCATCTGTAGCTACTGCCTTTGGGCTGGGATTTATTCCTCTACATCAATCACGATATGATTTAGTGATTCTCAAGGAATATCTGGAAGAAGCACCAGTACAGCAGTTACTTAGTACTTTGGGACATCGGATGGTTCACTCACAATTTGAAATTCTCGGTGGCTACGATATCAGCAAAATTGGGGAAGTGGTAGCAACTGTTTAGAGTCGATCGCTTTTGTCAGGTTGGTTGTGTGGTTTCGGGAAAAGCTTTGCGTAAATTTGAATTCCTGCTGCGATCGCTTTTATAGAATTTTGGATTGTAAATTGCCTCTATTGACAAAGAAATCATCTGATATATCATGTCCGACTTCAGTTGTGATTGAAATCTTTGTGCGTCCCGATGTCTTTCCCTCATTCTAAAAAACAAGTCTTCAACTGATTTTCATATAACTGAGAGTTTGGAAATACTTGCAATATCCATTGAAGACTCGAAAAGAAGTATATCTGAACTGTTAGTGAGAGTTACAAATGTACCGTAACGCATCATCTCAAACCGTACATTTGATGCAATCTTATCATTAGACCTCTTGCAAAATTCCTTTCTTGTGTTCTCTTCTCTGTGCCTCTGCGCGACGCCACTTGCTACCCTACGGGTTCTCCGAAGGAGTACAAGTCGGGGAACCCGCCCAACGCAGTGGCTCCTCTGCGTGAGAGAAAAAAATATTTATGCAAGAGACTCCATGAACACAATTCACAACGAAGGAATGAAAATATTTCTTTCCTAGTCACCAGTCCCCAGTCCCTATTTTCAAGGCAGGTCTGTTAATCAGAACAAACGAAATCAAAAATTTCACAACAAATCGTATGTATTCAATAGTAGATGTTTTTGTTGTAGAGCGATCGCCACCGGTGCATACAACACCAACAACGACGTTCTTAACGAGTTCACATCTGTAACTTGACAGTGTGAAGCGAATCAAAAGACCCACCAAACAACAATTGCAGGAAAAATCATCATGTCCGACGACAAAATTAGACAAATTGCTTTCTACGGTAAAGGCGGTATCGGTAAATCTACCACCTCCCAAAATACCCTAGCCGCTATGGCAGAAGTTGGTCAACGCATCTTGATTGTCGGATGTGACCCCAAAGCTGACTCTACCCGTTTGATTTTGCACACTAAAGCTCAAACCACCGTGCTGCACTTGGCTGCTGAACGAGGCGCAGTCGAAGACTTAGAACTTGATGAAGTGGTACTAGAAGGTTTTCGAGGTATCAGATGCGTAGAATCTGGTGGCCCAGAACCGGGTGTAGGTTGCGCCGGTCGGGGTATCATCACCGCCATCAACTTCCTAGAAGAAAACGGCGCTTACAGCGGTGTAGATTTCGTATCCTACGACGTATTGGGTGACGTTGTGTGCGGTGGTTTCGCTATGCCAATTCGGGAGGGAAAAGCGCAAGAAATCTACATCGTTACCTCTGGGGAAATGATGGCGATGTTTGCTGCTAACAACATCGCTCGTGGCGTTCTCAAGTATGCTCACACGGGTGGTGTACGCTTGGGTGGTCTGATTTGTAACAGCCGCAAAACCGATCGGGAAGACGAGCTGATTACCACCCTCGCATCTCGATTAAGCACCCAGATGATTCACTTCGTCCCCCGTGACAACATCGTGCAACACGCAGAATTGCGCCGGATGACTGTCAACGAGTATGCGCCTGATAGTAACCAAGCTAATGAATACCGTACATTAGCAGACAAGATTATCAACAATAAAAATCTTGCTATTCCCACACCCATTGAAATGGACGAGCTAGAAGAATTGTTGATTGAGTTCGGTATTCTCGAAAGTGAAGAAAACGCTGCAAAACTAGCTGGTGTCAGCATAGCTGCTGAAGAAGTTGCTAAAAAGCAAGAAGACGCCCAAGGCGAAGCACTAGAAGCACTTGCTAAAGGCAATGTGGAAATAGTTTCTGGTAGCTAAAAAAGTTTGACTTTTGTTCTTGTTTAAGAAATAGCATAACTTCTTGAAGAACAAAGCAATTAAGTGAGTAATTAGCCCACTTTCTCTAAGTATCAAAATTATATGGAGGTTCAATCAATGAAATCAGCATAAGTTCTCTACAAATAACAGAGTGATTAATCCCAATTGCAGCTTTGCTATTTTGAGTAATTAATCTGTTACGCTTTCGTGGTTTTTTGTTTACTCCTTTTAGTAATTGGTTGGTCATTATCTAGGGAATGAAAAATTCTCTTTTCATTCCCTTTTATCTCATGCTAAAAACACCACCAATTAACTAAAAATTTTCCTCGATTATTTGGAATGCAGTTACACCTGTTCACTTCTATCTTTTTTCAGTAAAAAAATGAATCCTCAACCCAGAGAAATTAATGGTTCACTGAGTGAATCAAATGGCGAAAACCAACAGCAACGCCAGAAAAAAAAGCCTTCTACACAATTACCCCAGCCTGGAACTGCTCAAGGAAGTTGTGCTTTTGATAATGCAATGATGACTTTAGTACCAATCGTGGATGCTGCTCATGTAGTTCACGGGCCAAGCGGCTGTGCTGCTAGTATTTGGGGAAACTACACCAGTCTTTCTTCTGGTTCAATGCTCTATAAAATACGCTTTACTACTGACATAGATGAGAGTGATATTATCTTTGGTGGAGCGAAAAAGCTGTACAAAGGCATTTTAGAATTACAAAGACGCTACAAACCAAGTGCGATATTTGTCTACTCCACCTGCATCACTGCTTTAATTGGTGATGACATCGAAGGAATTTGTAAAGATGTGACTGAGAAAATAGGAATACCCATTATTCCTGTGCATTGTCCTGGATTTATTGGTAGCGAAAAAGGAGGCAGTCGTGTTGCTGGCGAAGCATTGCTAGAACACGTTATTGGAACAGCCCGACCAGATGTTACTACACCATTAGATATTAACTTGATTGGTGAGTACAATATCGCAGGTGCAATATGGAACTTTCTACCGTTGTTAGAGAAATTAGGTATCCGAGTTTTATCAAAAATTACAGGCGATGCTGTCTATAAAGAAGTTTGCTACGCTCATCATGCCAAGCTTAACGTTGTACTATCCTCAAAAGCGTTAATTAATGTAGCGAAAAAAATGGAGAAAGTCTATGGTATTCCATATATTGAGGAGTCTATTTATGGTGTTGAGCAAATTAATCAGTGCTTGAGAAATATTGCTGCAAATTTAGGAGATACTGATTTAGTAGAACGTACCGAAAAGTTAATTGCATCAGAAGCGATCGCCTTAGAAGAAAAACTCGCTCCTTATCGTAAACGATTGCAAGGAAAACGTATTCTTATTTCTATTAAAAGCTTCAAGAGTTGGTTGATTATCTTTGCATCTCAGAAATTAGGCATGGAAGTTATTGCTATCTGTACTAAAAATAATACAGAAGAAGAATTAATTACAATCAAAAGTTTGCTTGGTAAAGATAGCATCTTAAACTCAGAAACTCCTCAAAAAATATTGCAGTTAATCAATAATTATCAAGCTGACATTTTAATTACTGATGGTCGTTATCTAGAGGCTGCTTTAATAGCTAAGATTCCGTTTTTAGACATTAATATAGAACGAAATCATGCCTATACAGGTTATACAGGAATATTGGAATTGGCACGAGAATTATATACAACTTTTTATAATCCTGTGTGGGAGCAAGTACGCCAGCCTGCTCCGTGGGAAATAGAAAATTCATTGGAGGAAATCTAATGGCAATTGTTAGTATTACGAGTACATCAGTAGCAGTTAATCCTCTCAAGCAAAGTCAAGCTATAGGTGCAACTTTAGCCTTTTTAGGCGTTAAGGGAATGATGCCTTTATTACACGGTTCTCAAGGTTGTACAGCTTTGACAAAGACGGTGCTAGTACAACATTTTCATCAGACGATTCCGCTTTCTACTACAGCGATGACGGAAGTTGCAACGATTTTGGGCGGTGAGGAGAGAGTTGAACAAGCAATTCTTACTTTGGTAGAGAAATCAAAACCGGAAATTATCGGTCTTTGTACTACTGGGCTTGTGGAAACTAGAGGTGATGACATGGAACGCTTTGTCAAGGAGATTCGCCACCGCCATCCAGAATTAGATTATTTACCAATTGTGCTTGTCTCTACACCAGATTTTAAAGGTACATTACAGGATGGTTTTGCTAGTGCAGTCGAGAGTATAGTTAAGGAAATTCCTGAAAAATGCTCAAAGCAAAAGGCTTGCCCAACACAAATCACAATTTTGGTGAGTTCTGCTTTCACTCCTGGGGATGTACAAGAAATTAAAGAGATTGTTACCTCCTTTGGACTTGTACCAATTGTTGTACCTGACCTTTCTGGCATCCTAGATGGTCATATAGAAGATTCTTCTGGTGTCATGACAGCTAATGGCACGACTTTGGCACAGTTGCGCTCAATTGGCAGTTCTGCGTTCACTTTGGCATTAGGTGAAAGTATGCGCGGTGCAGCACAAATTTTAGAAAAAAGATTCAACATTCCTTATGAGGTGTTTGGCGAACTGACAGGATTAGTAGCGGTTGATACATTCTTGCAAGCATTGGCAGATATTAGCGGTGTCAGCGTACCAGAGAAATACCGCCATCAGCGCCGTCAGTTGCAACACGTGATGTTAGAAAATCACTTTTATTTTGGTTGCAAGCGAGTTGCTTTAGCCTTGGAACCAGATTTACTGTGGTCAGTAGTTTCTTTCTTGCAATCGCTGGGAGTGCAAATTCACGCCGCAGTCACGACAACGCGCTCTCCTGTACTGGAAAAACTATCTATTCCTAGTGTTACCATTGGTGATTTAGAAGACTTTGAGCAATTGGCGGTTGGTTCTGATTTGCTCGTTACTAATTCTCATGCAGTTGCGATCGCTCAACGGTTAAAAATTCCTCTAATTCGTCAAGGTATTCCCATTTTTGACCGTTTAGATGCCAATCAGTTTACCAAAGTTGGCTATCGAGGTACTATGCAGCTTTTGTTTGATATTGGCAACCTATTTTTAGAACAGGAGACAATAGTTAAACATTAAATCCAGCCAACCTCAATGTACATCTATATCTAGTGTTTAGTCCCTTAAAAGTTAACTATCTCGGTAAAAATCGATCCTGTTTGTTGTCCTAGCTGACAGCACTCAAGATACATCTTTGCGACTCGATCCCAAGGGTTTTGTTGTAAGCAATCTTGAAAATATTCGGCTGCTACTGCAAATTGTTGTTGTTCATAACACGCTAATGCTGACGCAAATATCTCTAAGGTAGCTGTTTTGCCTGCACCAATTTTTGGGGGATCGGCGGCAAACACTTCATGAACAGTCACAGCATTGGCCTTACCCTTCACCTTCACTTGGCCAACTACACGAATACCATAGCGATCGCGATGTTGTAAGCGTTGAAAAGTTTGGTCGGTAATTAGGAGTGGCGCGTTGAATGTTTTGGTCAATCCTTCGATGCGCGATGCTAGATTAACTGCATCACTAATCACTGTACTATCCATGCGATTCATCCCGCCGACTGTCCCCAAAATTAGCGAACCAGTATTAATCCCAATGCCAATTTGAATTGGTAAGTAACCCCTGGCTTGGCGTTCTTCGTTGTAGGTTGTTAAGGTCTGCAACATGGCAATTCCCGCTAGTACTGCATCATCGGCATCTCCGGCAAACAAGGCCATGATGGCATCACCAATATATTTGTCGATAAAGCCATTGTGTTGGAGAATAATCGGCTCCATGCGGCTGAGATAGGCGTTAATAAATCGGAAATTTTCGGCGGGAGTCATGCTTTCTGAAAGGGTGGTGAAGGAGCGAATGTCGGTAAATAAGACTGACATTTCCCGCTGCACCTGATCGCCTAATTGCACATCTATAATGCTTTGCTTATTGAGGAATTGCAGAAATTGACGCGGAACAAAGCGCTCGTAAGCTTTGTTGAGTGCGGCTAAATCCGTATACAAACGGGCATTTTCAATGGAAATCGCGGCTTGTGCTGAAAGCAGGTTGAGCAATTCCAAGCGATCTGGGGTAAATGCTCCTGTTGTCAAGTTATTTTCTAAATATACAATTCCGGTTAATTTTCCTTGGTTAATCAAGGGAGTACACAAAATCGATCGCGGTTGATGTTGGCGAATGTAAGGATCTTTGATGAATTCCCCAATGTCAACTGCTTCGTGGATGGCATCGTTAAGGACTACATTAGTTTTAGTACGAATTACATAGTTAACAATCGCTGTCGAGAGAGTTTGGCTATCTTCAATACTGAGTGATTCTAAAACCTGAATCCTATTTTCACCAACACTTCCTTGAGCTTCAATCAGAAATTTACCTTTGCTTTCCAACAGCAAAAACCCCCGTTGCGCTCCGGCATTTTCCATTAAAATTCGCATTAAATTAGATAAAAGTTTATCTAGGTGAATTTCTTCGGAAAGGGCTTGATAAGCTTTGATAACTGTCACTAAATCCAATGATTCTGAGCGACTGGTACTTGTAAGGCTGGTCTGGTTATAACTAGTGGTTGTTAACGATTTAATAACTTTTTCTGGAGAGCGCGTAAAAATTTCCGGATACTTGGCTTCTAAATCTTTCACCTTGGCGATCGCTCCCCACTGCAAATAAAGATAGCGGGCTTCTTGCAGATAAACTTGGGCAATCTTAAATTTGTTTTCAGCCAAGTAAAATTTAGCAGTCAATTCATTGGCGAGCGCCGCTTCATTCAAATACTGATTTGATTGGGCTAAGGCAATGGCTCGATCGTAACAGGCGATCGCCTGACTAGATTCTCCATGTACCCGATGCCATTCTGCTTCTACCAACGCCAATTTATGAGTATAGTTTACAGGAGAAAACTTTGCCCAAACTTGCAATTTTTTCTGATTTGCTGCTACTCGCTGGAGTAACTTTTGACGTTCTGCTGCATTAACAAAACAGGCTAAAGCCAGTCGTCCTAGTGAGTCATAAAAGTAGAACCATCCCACAATATATAAAGCTATAACCGCATCCAAATAAGGAATTGCCAAATCAGCATTATTGACGGCTGTGGCATAATCTTCAAACCAATAATTCAGCGTTAAGTGATTAGTATAAACATAAAAAATAGCTGTGCGATAATTACCCTCGATATGCTGGGGTAACATAACGGTTGCATCATAAAATTCTCCAACTAATTGACAGGGATTAGCATTTTTGCCCTGTAAATTAGCAACTACTTGGCGATAAAGTTGAGTGAGAGTAAAAATCGGTTGTTTCTTAAACTGGTGAACTGCCTCTCCGTAAATAGCTAAACATTCATCCAATTCAGCTAAATTCTGACCGCTAAAATAGGAATGCATAGAGCATGTATTGGCGCAAAATGCAGCATACTCAGTATCACCAGTATCGCGCCCAATCTGAAATGCGGCGTGCAGTGAAGAAATAGTATTTTGGAGTGGTTCTTGCCAGTGGCGGACAAAGGAATTAACTACAAATAAAGTTCTTGCTTGCAGATGCTTGGCATTAAAACGGTCTAGCACTTTCAAAGCTAACTCACCAAATTTATATCCCCCTGGCAAATCTCCCACAACGCCGCAGAGAATTAAGCCATAGGTAGCGTAGGCAAAGGCTGATTCCGCCGCATTGCCGTATTTAGCAGATAGTTCTACCTGTTTAAAGACGGTCAAAGGAAAAACATTCGGGGCTGCTAAGTAGGTCGCCGAGGCGATACTAGCAAGGATGCGAATTGCCGCTAATTTTGTGGGATTGGTGAGTTTTGGCAAGTCGGCTAAGGTGTGTACCTGCTTACCTCCCAAAGCGAGTTTAGTTTTTAACAATCCTAGTATAATTTGCGGTTGACCGGGGTTGTGAGCTAAGGGAATGCCCAGAAGTTGCATCACTTGTAGGCCGAGTTGAGAAGCTGCCAAAAGTCGATCGCGGGCGATGGCCGCTTGGATTTCGATGGCATAAACCTGCACCCGATCGATTGTGCTGCTGGTCTTTTGCAGTACTTCTTCTGTGAGTGCATCCATGCGCTCAAAGTCCCCACCCAGATAGGCAGCTTCGGCGGCGGCGGTATGCAATGCCAAAGCTAATTCATACTGTTCCTGCCAACAGTTAGTTGCTAAGCAGTTAATCCCCATTGTCAGATAATCCAAGGCTGGCTGATATGCTGCTGAGGCTTTGGCTTTGTTACCTGCTGTTAAGTTCAACTGAGCTAGTTCCTGTCGCTGTTGAGCATCTGTAATCAAATCGATGCCGAAATTCAGTTGGTTAACAATGTCAAAAATCTTTTCTTCTTGTTTGGAGGGGGTAATGCCTTGTAATAATAGTTGCCCAACCCGCAAGTGTACTGCCTGTTTTTCGTCAGTGGGAATCAGTGAGTAAGCTGCTTGTTGGACGCGATCGTGGAGGAATTTGTATACTACATCCAAATTTGTCAAGGCTGTTACTTCTCCATCGGCAACTTGCAAGAGTTGGTAGTCATTACCTTGGGGTGAAATTAGTCCTGTTTGCAAGGCTTCCCAGAGTTGGGCAGCTATATCTGCGAGGGATTTTGAGCTAGCGATCGCCAAAATATGCAAATCAAAAGTGTTACCAATACAAGCTGCTAATTTTAAAGCTTCTTGGGTTGCTGCTGGCAGCTTTTGAATTTTCAGCGCCATCAACTCAACTACGTTATCGGTAATCTGCGCTGCCTGGATTTTTGCCAGTTGCCACTGCCATGTCCGTTGAGTGAAATTAAACTGTAGCAATCCTTCTGTATACAGCGACTTCAAAAACTCATTCATGAAGAAGGGATTGCCGTTGGTCTTCTGCTGAAGCAGTTCTGCTAAAGGAGTAACTTCTGCTAAATCTGCATTGTTGAGGGTATCGCTCAAAAGTTGTTGAATTTGGGGCAATGCTAGGGGCGTTAAGGTCAGTTCGTGAATAGTTACCCCTGCTTGTTCTAAGGATGCGATCGTTGTCCGCAGGGGATGGGTTTTATCTACTTCATTATCGCGATAAGCACCAATCAGCAATAGATATTGACTGTCTGCTTGACTAATTAACAACTCAATCAGTTGGAGTGATGCACTATCCGCCCATTGCAGGTCATCCAAGAACATCACTAAAGGATGTTCTTTTTGGGTAAACACCTTAATAAAGTTTTGCAAGACTAAGTTAAACCGAGCTTGTGCTTCCTTGGGTGATAGTTCTACAACAGGTGGCTGAGTCCCAATAATCAGTTCCACCTCTGCAATCACTTCAATAATTACCCGACCATTGACACCAAGAGCATTTAATAATTTTTCGCGCCAAGTGGTAATTTCTGCTTCGCTGGTAGTTAACAGCTGGCGAATTAAAGCTTGAAATGCTTGAATTAAAGAACTGTAGGGAATGTTACGTTGCAACTGGTCAAACTTCCCGGAAATAAAATATCCCCGCTGTTGGGTAATTGGTTTATAAATTTCTTGCACCAGGGCTGATTTGCCAATTCCAGAATAACCTGCAATTAGCATCACTTCGCTTTGTCCGTAACTGGCTCGCTCAAAAGCTGCGAGCAAATGTGCCACTTGTGCTTCTCGTCCGTACAGTTTTTGCGGAATTTGAAATCTACCGGAGCGATCTTGCTGTCCTAGTTCAAATAATAGAATTTGCCCTGTACTATTGAACATCTCAAGGCATTGCTTTAAATCTGCCTGCAATCCAAAAGCACTTTGATAACGTGCTTCGGCGGTCTTTTCCAGCAGCTTCATCACAATTTGCGAAAGCGCTGGCGGAATTTGGGGATTGATTTGATCGGGCGGAATCGGCTGTTTGGCAATATGGCTGTGAACTAGTTCTACAGGATCGTCGCTAATAAAAGGTAATTGCTGGGTCAATAGTTCGTAGAAAGTAACTCCTAAAGAGTAAAAGTCTGTGCGATAATCAAGCGATCGATTCATCCGTCCTGTTTGTTCAGGAGAAATATAAGCCAGAGTCCCTTCTAAAACATTCAGATTTCGCAAGGTGGGATTTTCCCGTGACAGCCTAGTAGCAATCCCAAAGTCAATTATTTTCGTTTGTTGAGTCTTGGGATTGAGCAGAATATTGCCAGGATTAATGTCTTTATGAATAATCTGTTGCTGGTGAATTTCTTCTAAAGCTGTTGCTATTTGTATAGCCAATGACCAAAAATTTTGTATTGGTAAAGGCGATTGATTAAGTAACCCACGCAGAGGTTGTCCACCAAAATCCTCTAAAACTAACACGAAGGTGTTTTGATATTTTTTCAAGTCGTAGGCTTGAATAATTCCAGGCGCTTGAAAGCAGCGCGTCAGATCGTATTCAAGTTTAAACCGGGCGATCGCTTCTGGGGGTGGGTATTCTTGCCGCAGAACTTTCAGGACTACTGGTTGTCGATCTAACTCTCGATATCCTCGATAAACCTGAGAATTGGGGCTGGCGTGCAGTTCTGTCAGGACTTTATACCCTTCCAGTTCGATCATAAATTACTCAAGCGTTTGCTGTATTGTTAGGGTCTATTCAGTATAAATTGCTAACCTTGCAAGTGAACAGGTTGTAAATTACGTACCCATAACTTACGCGCTCAGCTACCCCAACCTTACCTGCTTGCAACACGTAGATGCGATCGCCATTACGAATTGTACTCAGCCGATGGGCGATCGCAATGCGATTGAACCGGGTGTGGGGACGGCGTTGGAAGGATTGCTATAGGGCTACTATTTGATTGCGTGAAAATATACGTAGGGTGCGTTAGGATGAAATCCGTAACGCACCCTACTGGACTGTTATCAATGGTTAATGTCTCGTCCTCTGGTTGTTCGTGGTAAGCTTTGGTTTGATTGGATTTACCGAATTTGCTTCGATGTCTGTTTTCTTACTTTAGGAAAAGAGCGATCGGATGCTACTTCGTGGAGAATCTGAGATGAGTAACTGTTATTGGTCACTATTTGTGGACAACGATAACACGCTGCTTTACCTTCCTGTTGCCACCAGCGACAACTAGAACGGATCTGGCAAGCTGGTAAAGTTTCCACAACAGTTGGTAACTGCTCAACGATACGCATGGCTAAACGACAGTTTGCACCATCAAAATGCTGACATGCGTTAGCTTGACAAGACGATGCGATCCTAAAAATTTCTGTAGGTTTAACCGGGCCTGATAAAGCTAAAATTTCCTCTGTAACTGGCTGAGATTCTTTTAAATAAGTGATGCTTGCTGCTTCGACAGTACCTCCTACTACACCAAACACAACAGTGTCACCTATTTTTGGTTGTCCACTAGGACATAATGGCAATTTTACTGAGTCCACTACATCTTGCGATACATTAGCAGCTTCCTCATAGTTTGTTTCAAATTCCTTGTATGATGTAATTGGAGACAAAGGTTGGCTAATATATTCTTCAAATAGGCTTTCCCAACCTCCAATTTCATAAAGTGACTGTGACTTTTTCCAAGGAGTAATCATTTGACGTGCTGCGATCGCTCTTTCTTTAGCATGGAGGGTAGCATTTTCTAATTCTTGTGTTTCAATGCTCTGAGGCTTCAATGTATATTGGTTGTGAGATAAATATATTGATTGTTGCATAGAGTTAATTTAATTTTTTTATCCTACAAACAAAAATAATTTTATTTCCCATTTCTGAAGTTATAGGGTGTTCGATAAAACGCGAACACCCTAAGTTAAAAATTGAGGAATAACCTATGTAACTCAATTGAAAAATGTTAGAATTTTGGAGTCAAAAATGTTCATAAAATATCATTGATAACCAGGCCTATAGTATGTCCGATACCACCTGCAACCATCATCAAGTCTAAATCATTTAGCTCTTCATTATTAGTATTAACTGGCACAACAAGATGTTTAATAGTTAGTGTGTCTTCGTAAACACAAATTTTTAAATTATCGGATAAATCTGTGCCTATTACTTTTTTAATTGTGTCTTTAGGATTTTGTAGCAACTGAGATTTAAAATTTTCATCTTGCCAAGCACGTTGTATTACTGCTTGGAATACAGGTACAGATTCTGCCAAGTTGCTTCCTTGAAATTTTGATTTTAACGGTAAAACTAAATTTTTTAAATCTAAACTATCCTCATGAACTTTGAGTTCAATTGTATCAGAAACATGAACACCCATCTCAGCAAATACAGGTTTGGGGTTGGCAATGAACTGATTTTTTAGTTTTTCGTCAGCCCACAAACATTGTAGTATAGCGTCATAGCTTTTGATTTGATTGTTCATGATAATTATCCCTATTTTTTGTTTTTGATTTGGATATGTTGTTATAAAATGACAATCAATTTTGTATACACTAATAAAATTTTATGCAGGCTTTATTAGCGATATAACATACTTATTGATTAGTTCTTTTAGCTATTGTATAACACCATATTTTGCAACGCTTAAAGCTTGTATTAACATGCTTAGCAATTATAAATTACTGTAAAATTTGTACACATAACAATGTGCAATTTTTAGGCAGTACTAACATTTTTTTATTTTTTGGGTTGGTGTTAATATTTAAATACTATAGGACTCATATTTGATTTATGAAAAAACTCGGTACACCTCAATTTCCGAAAATCTTATTGCCTGTTGTCTTTTGCCTCTTGCCTACCCACATATATAATTTCAGAAATCAAACCTGATTCCTATAGTACTTGAATTATATAAGACTCGTCTTTAATTTTTGAACAAAATTCCCTAACCTTTAATCTTCTATAAACCTCTTACCTATTGACTCTTACTTATCTACATAGAGAATTTCAGAAATCAAACCGGATTCCTATAAAAAGTCTTAAACTGCTATTAAATTACATTAAATAAAAGTTAAAGAAAATTTAATATATTGAAATAATCTAAAAAAAAGTGAGTCTGAGTCAAAAATAAGGCATTGTTATTTTATTTTTATAATTATTTAATTAATAATAATTATATTTCTCCAATGGAGCCACAAATGTCTACAACAATGAGCAAACAAGAGATTGAAGCAAAACTAGCTACTTTGGTTCAACAAGACGAGTCTTTCAAGCATAATTTAATTACCAATCCTAGACTTACTCTTGAAGAAATTGGATTAGGTTTTCTTCCTTCTGACATACAAATTATTGTTGCAGAATCTGGTAGCGAACAAGAGTTATCTGATAACGAATTAGAAAATGTATCTGGAGGAGCAGAAGTAAGCGTTGGTATTACAATTACAATCAAATTTTAGTGGTTAATTAATCGGCAAATTTTCTGTGTAGTAAGCATAGTTTATTCTCCTTAAGTATGTTCTTCGGAACTAAGTTAAGTCTTGGATATACTAAACTTTGTATAGAACAAGAACATTCTTAAGGATTCCGAGGTTATTTAATGTGGTAATTCTGATTTATTTAGCTCAGATTAGTTATTAAATTGAGCTAAAGTTTATTTTATTAATGTTTAGCAGTACGAATTTAGCAGAGTAAATAATAAAACTTAAAAAAGTAGAGCTTTATCTAAAATTTGTGTATTTCTTATGTCAGCTTTACCGCTTATTGTTATTACAGGATTTAAGAGTTAGTCTTCACTAAAAAAGCTTGCGATCGCCATTAGTTAAGATGATTTTATTTGTACAGTTGGGAAATATCATGTCTTGACTGCAAAATTAGATTTTTATTAGCTAATACAAACAGCTTTTTAAGTGTTATATATCTCAAAAATCTGAGCTTAACTAATCAAATTAGGAGTACATAATGTCTAACCCCAATGAAAATATCCAACCATACCAATCAAGAGAACTTGTAAATATTGATGAAACAGGAAGAGTAGTAATTAACAATCCTGAGTTAGGAAAGATGACCGATGAATTAAGCTTAGAAGAACTAGAGGCAGTATCTGGTAGTGGTCTTAACATCCATTGTCCAAGCACCACTAATTCTTCTCAGTGCCAATGTCCCAGTACAAAAGAAGTAAGCCAAGCTGCATTACAAGCAGAATAATTTGTGAAAGTTAAGGAGTACTGTTTGTCAATAACCAGTATTTCTCAAATATTGCTATTTAAAACCCCAACAAGATTAATATGAATATTAACTTTTGGGATTGAGAATAACAGCTACAAAGCTAAAAAATATTAAGCTTTGTAGCTAAAAATGATCTTTTTTCGCTGCGTGTAAGGGACTTCCAAATAAAAAAATATACAATTATTTCTTGGAAATCCCTAAACTGCATTGCTTTTTTCTTTTCACTAATTTTGACGCTCATTATAAGGATAATTCCATGACTGCAACAATTTCTCCATTCACTCAAAGCAATTTTGATAATTTGCGGCGGGCAGCATTAATATCAAATCGCTATTTAAAACTTATATTAATGCCCACAGAAAAATGTAACTTTCGGTGTACATACTGTTATGAAGATTTTACAGTGGGACGTATGAAGGAAGAAACCATTACAGGTGTTAAAGCATTAATTGATAGGCGCTCTATCGATTTAGAACACTTACAAATATCATGGTTTGGCGGAGAACCACTAATTGCTAAAGATATTGTATTTGAAATTTCTGAATATGCGATGAACTTAACTCGTAAGTATCCTAAATTACGTTATGAAGGTGACATGACAACAAATGCATATTTTCTAGATTATAATACAACCGTAGCTCTAGCAGATGTAGGAATTAAATCTTACCAAATTTCTCTTGATGGGCCTCGCGAAATACATAACAAAAGCCGAATTCGTGCAGATGGTAGTGGCACTTATGACAAAATTTGGGAGAATTTGCTAGCAATCCGTAATAGTTCATTACCAGTTTCTGTTGTACTTCGTATTCACTTCACTGTGGATACTATTCAAATGCTCGAACCGTTAATAGATAATATTAAAAAAGAATTTATTTCTGACTCTAGATTTTCTATATTTTTTAAGGCTATTGAACGTCTAGGTGGTTCTAATGATGAATCTATAAAAATATTATCTGAAGCAGAAAAAGAACAGGTGGTTCAATTATTAAAAAACAAGTTAGTTGGGGAAACTACACCATCAGAAAGTTTATTTGCACACTCACATATCTGTTATGCATCACAACCAAATTCTTTGGTAATTCGCTCAAATGGTGATGTAGGAAAGTGTACAGTAGCTCTTTACGATGAACGAAATAAAATTGCTTCTTTACAGCCAGATGGAATGCTAAAGCTAATACCAGGTCGTCTTGCTCCTTGGCTTCGTGGAATTGAAACACTTGACCCAGCTACACTCGCCTGTCCCCTTGTTAATTTAACCTAAAACAACAGCGAGAAAAATGGGTAGTATTTTATGTCAGTTAATAACTGATTCTTACAGTAAATTATTTTGGGCTACGCTGGAAAATTATCAGCGAGGTTGTGCAAAGCCTATTCAAATTACACCAGAGATTTCTGGTGATTTATTCAGCCGCAAAATGCAGCCTGTGACTGAGAGCTTGCCGCGCACTGATAAACTTCTGATGAATAAGTTTAATAATGCTCGCGAGCGAGGTCTAATTGCCACTCGCAGGGGAGATTTAGTAACAGCTGAACGTGCATTTTCAGCGGCGCGTGTACTCCTTGAGTTAGATAAGCTTTCACTTTCAGGTAGTTTACTTTACCAATCTTTCTTAGAGCAAGCAGAATCCTATCTCGACTATTGTCGTAGTGATTTCGAGCAAGCTCGTAACCGAATTTATGCTGCATTAGCAGTTGATGAAATTTTAGAGGAAGAATACAAATACAATATTTTGCTTATACATCGTATTCAACTCATCCACAATCTTGTGCGTGTTGATGCACGTTGTATGAACTTTGAAGGAGCTATCGAGCTTGCTTGTCAAATTCTCAGCTATCTGGAAGCAAAGTTGGAAGTTTTGCCCATTCCTGGAAATTGGGGTTATGAGCGTGTACTGCGTCAACCAGCAGAGCTTGTTGGTGCTATGTTTGCCCAAGTTACTGGTGAGGTTGCCCTGATTTTGGCAGGAAAGAACCGTCAGGTTGTCGGTAACTTGTTCGCAGTTGTTTCTAATAACTTACAGTTACAAATGAATGGTAACTGTCAGTGCCATCTGCGAGCAAATGCCTGGTTTTTTATTAAGAAGGCATTTGTTAGTAATGATGTTGTTCTATTTTTAGAACGAGTATCCCAGTTCTTATCTGAGGGACGCGCTGATACGCCATTGCTCTGGTATGCGACTGTGATTGATTTAATCGTGCTGTGCAAAGAACTTGATTTGCCAGACTCAGAATTGTTTATGCAGCAGGTTGCTAGAGATGCAGCCACTTGGGAACATCTACCCCAAAAGTTTTCTTCACTGCTAGGTGTTCATCCAAAAGCTGAGGCTGCATAAAAACACTGTCAAACACTGTCAAACAAAAAATGCTCCACCAAAAACGTACTATATTCCGCAAAGAATCCTTAGAGCGTCTATCTTCGCCTGAAAGACTAGACCAACTCATGCAGGTGGTCAGCCCCAGAAGTTGGCTACCTCTTGCCGCTTTGGGTTCTATTGTGGGAGTAGCTGTTATCTGGAGTATTTACGGTCGCATTCCCATCACCGTTGAGGGTCGAGGAGTACTGATTTATCCCAGCAATGTTGTGCCGTTGCAATCAAAAAGTGCTGGGCAATTAATGGCGCTCAATATCAAAGTTGGGGATGCAATTAAAAAGGGGCAAGTATTAGCAACTATTGACCAAGCTGAACTCCGCAAGCAACTGCAACAACAGCGGACTAAGCTGACAGAATTTCAGTCACAAGACCAAGCAGTTGGTTCGCTACAAGGGCAGAGGTTCCAACAAGAACAAAGGTCGCAACACCAACAACGCTTGTATCTCCAGCAACGGATACTGGAACTGCAAGCTATAACCCCTTTGCTCAAAACCAAAGGCAACACCTCAATTGCTCAGCAACGCCGAGGTCTACAACAACGCTTGCGGCAAGCCGAAGCTTTGACTCCTGTTTTTCTGCAAAGAATGGAAATTCGCAGACAGCTATTCAAAAAAGAAGGGGCGATTTCTGGTGATGAAGCTCTCACAGCTGAACAAGAATATTTGCAAAACCTGGAAAAAATTGCTGACATCCAAGCCCAATTAAAGGAACTAGATGTCAAGGAGACGGAAACGGAACAAAACTATCGTCAAAACCTAAGTACAATTTCTGACTTGCAAGCTCAATTGAAGGAATTGGACAGCAAACAGGCTTCTGTGGCTCAACAAGACCTGGAAAGTGTAACTGCCCGCAAAAAAGAGATTCAAGAAGTTAAACGGGAAATTGGACAACTGGAACTGCAACTAGGCGATAACAGCCAGATTATTAGCCAATACTCTGGGCGCATTTTAGAAATCACGCTGGTACCAGGACAAGTTGTCAACGCTGGAACTCGCTTAGCAACCATTGAGGTGGAGAATTCCAAAAACAAGCTAGTTGGCGTTACCTATTTTTCCGTTGCTGATGGAAAGAAGATTCAGCCGGGGATGACAATTCAAATTACTCCCCAAACTGTGAAGCGGGAACGCTTTGGTGGCATTGAGGGTAATGTCACCAGCATTTCACGTTTTCCCATTACCAAAGAAGCAGCCGCTAATGAAGTGGGGAATGCAGAAGTGGTAGAAGGTTTGGTGTCTCAACAACAAGGACTGATACAAGTATTTTCTGACATAGAGCCAGATTCCACAACGCCAAGTGGGTACAAGTGGTCTTCTTCTGGGGGGCCACACGTGAAAATTTCTTCTGGAACTACCACTGTTGTGCGAGTCAAGGTGGAAGAACGCGCTCCCATCACTTTTGTTTTACCCATCTTGAGGTCTGTCAGTGGTATCTACTAAATCTACTTTAGTAACACCGATTAATCTTTGGCAGTACTTACAAAAATTATTGTCACGTGGAAAGTTGCGGGTAAAAACGCCAACTCTTCTACAAATGGAAGCAGTGGAATGTGGGGCGGCTGCTTTGGGAATTATTCTTGGTTACTACGATCGCATTGTACCATTGCCACAACTGCGGCGAGATTGCGGAGTTTCCCGCGACGGCAGCAAGGCATCTAACATGGTGAAAGCTGCCAAAAACTATGGACTCGAAGCTAAAGGTTTTAAAAAAGAACTCAAGCACCTATGGGAACTGCGTCCGCCATATATTGTTTTTTGGAACTTTAACCATTTCCTTGTGGTAGAGGGATGGAACAAACAGCGAGTTTATCTTAATGACCCTGCTACCGGGCCGCGTCATGTATCTTTACAGGAATTTGACGAGGGGTATACCGGAGTTGTGCTGGTAATGGAACCAGGCGCCAAGTTTACTAAAGGTGGTAGTAAACCCAGCATGATTTTATCTTTGTGGTCGCGGCTACAGGGTGCTGGGGATGCCTTAATTTACTCCATAGTCGCGGGATTTTTGTTAACTGTAGTTGGGTTGGTAGTTCCCGTGTTCACCCAGGTGTTTGTCGATGACATTTTGGTGCAGGGACGACAATTATGGTTGCGTCCTTTGTTATTGGCAATGGCGATCGCTGCTATACTCCAAGGATCGCTAACACTATTACGGTTGCGGTATCTGCGGCGATTGAAAATTAAACTAGCCGTGGGTATGTCCAGCCGTTTTCTCTGGTATATCCTGCGGCTACCTGTGAGCTTTTACGCTCAACGATTTGCTGGAGAAATTAGTAACCGTACTACTCTCAATGACCAAGTTGCTGATGTTTTGGCAGGAAAATTAGCAACGACAATCATTGATACGCTCATGGTGGTATTTTATGCCTTAGTCATGATGCAATACGACTGGGTACTGACGTTAATTGCGGTGAGTTTTGCCGCCGTCAACGTCTTAACTTTACAGTGGATTTCCCGTCAACGCATAGATGCTAATCAAAGATTGATACAAGAATACGGTAAAGCCGCTGGGGCTTCCATTGCTGCACTCCAAAGTATTGAAACCCTCAAAGCATCAGGGCTAGAGTCAGATTTCTTTTCGCGGTGGTCGGGTTATTACACCAAAGCTCTCAATTCTCAGCAGGAACTAGGAGTAACAAACCAGACATTTTCAGTATTACCCGCGCTGTTATCCGCCCTTTCTTCGATGTTGTTGTTGGTAGTTGGTGGTTTACGGGTAATGGATGGACATCTGAGCATTGGAATGCTCATCGCCTTTCAAGGTTTAATGTTGGGTTTTCAACAACCCGTAAACAATCTTGTCAACTTTGGTACTACTCTCCAAGAATTAGAGGGGAATTTGATTCGGCTGGATGATGTGCTGGATAATTCCTTGGGGGAAGCAGAGGAGCAGGGGAGCAGGGGAGCAGGGGAGCAAATAGAAAATTCTTCTCCTGTGCCCCTTTGCACCTCTGCCCTTCTTGCTAAATTACAGGGTTATGTGGAGTTGCGGAATATCACCTTTGGTTATAGCCGCTTGGAATTGCCACTAATTGAAAACTTTAATTTGTCGATTAAACCAGGACAAAGGATAGCTTTGGTGGGTGGAAGTGGTTCTGGAAAATCTACTATAGCCAAATTGGTGAGCGGACTTTATCAACCTTGGACTGGTGAAGTTTGCTTTGATGGTCAACCCAGGAAAGAGATTCCCCAACAACTGTTGACTAACTCTGTGGCAATGGTGGAGCAGGAAATTTTGCTGTTTGGCGGTACGGTTCGGGACAATTTAACACTGTGGGATACTACTATACCAGATAAAAACCTGATGCGGGCTTGCCAAGATGCCGCGATCGCTGATGTAATTCTTTCTATGTCTGGTGGATTGGATGCCCAACTCATAGAAGGTGCTGCTAACTTAAGTGGCGGTCAGCGACAACGCTTAGAAATTGCTCGTGCTTTAGTGAATAACCCTTCGATACTCGTCATGGATGAAGCCACCAGCGCCTTAGATGCAGAAACAGAACAAATCATTGACCAAAATCTCCGTCGCCGGGGATGTACTTGCATAATTGTCGCCCATCGATTAAGCACTATCCGCGATTGCGATCGAATTATTGTTCTAGAACGTGGAAAGGTTATACAACAAGGCACTCATCAAGAATTGTGGCAAATGGAAGGTGTATATTCGCGGTTAATTCGTAATTCGTAATTCGTAATTCGTAATTCTAGCAGGAGGCAAAAGTATTACTATTCCTGGCATTCAAGCTTTTAAAATGTCCTAACCTATGTGACTACGGCTATAAATCACGAACCTCAGATATTTAGCGGCGAACCTCAGATATTCAACGACGAACCTCAGATATTCAGCGGCGAAGCTCAGATATTCAACGACGAACCTCAGATATTCAGCGACGAACCTCAGATATTCAACGACGAACCTCAGATATTCAGCGGCGAACCTCAGATATTCAACGACGAACCTCAGATATTCAACGACGAACCTCAGATATTCAGCGGCGAAGCTCAGATATTCAACGACGAACCTCAGATATTTAGCGGCGAACCTCAGATATTCAACGACGAACCTCAGATATTCAGCGGCGAACCTCAGAGGTTGAAAAGTTTTATTCTTATCTCCCCCAGTCCCCAGTCACCAATATGCTAATACACGGTCAAACTTACATAATTAATGGCAACGAACCAATTCTACTCAATGACCCTAGTCGAGTTTGGGTGGTTGAGTCTGGCTCTATGGCTTTGTTTGCTGTCAAAGTTGAAAATGGCGTTATTGAAGGAACTCGCCGTTATTTATGCAGTATTAATCAAAATGAAGCTCTTTTTGGAACTGCTAATCAACGATATCAAATTTTAGCAGTGCCCATTGGGGAGGCTCAATTACTACATTTACATCAAGAATGTTTTCAGGAGTTAGTAGTTAATGCAGATGCAAGGCTGTTTACTTGGCTAGAAAGTTGGCTGTTGCAACTCGGTGGCGTATTGTCTCAAGTTACTATGCCAAAAATTCAGGTGAAGGCTTCTGCACAAGCACGACTTTCTTTAAACAATGGTCAAACTTTCCAGCCAGAAGCAGGTGTAACTTGTTGGGTAAAGGTTCAGAAAGGAACAGTCCGTTTTTTGGGGTTTGAGGAAGTCACGCTCACAACAAGCACTGCAACTTTTCCTCTCACTGAAAAAATGTGGTTAGAAGCTGTGGAGGGAGTTCAACTTACTACTAATCCTACTGGGGAATTTCAACCAGATATACTACTGGCTGGATTATCTCAATTGCATACTCAATTCTTGCAATGCATCAATATTATAGATGAGCAAGAAGCACAAGCAGAAATAATCAGATTGGGCGATCGCCAACGCTTAAATCGTCAAGTTACGGCACAGGCTTTAGGCGAACTAGCATCAACGTTGAATTTCCAAGATGGGGATTTTTTCAATGAAGGTACTCCTTTGCTAGTGGCGGCTGGTGCGGTAGGTAGAGCAATGGGTATAAAAATTCGCCCCCCTTCTCGCTCTGAAAACCTGAAGCGGCTGAAGGAACCTTTGTCAGCAATTGTTCGAGCTTCCCGAATTCGGATGCGGCGGGTGCTGTTGCGAGATAATTGGTGGGAGAAGGATTGCGGTTCTTTAATAGCTTACACCCAAGACAATCGCCCAGTGGCGCTACTTTCTGTTTCGGCAACTCGTTATGAAATTTTTGACCCGGTTGAACGCACCCGTGTGAAAGTGGATGAACGTATAGCTGCAACTCTGACTCCTGTTGCTTATATGTTTTACCGTTCTTTGCCGGATAAAGCACTCCAAGCTATTGATATAGTCAAGTTCGCACTTCAAGGACGCAGCCAGGAATTGTTAGTAATTATATTTAGTGGCATTGCGGTGACGGTGTTGGGGATGATTACACCTTATGCCACGTCAGTTATTATAGACAATGCAATTCCCGATAGCGATCGCTCTTTATTATTGCAAATTGGATTAGGTTTGCTGGTTGCAGCTTTGGGTACAGCTTTATTTGGTTTGGCACAGGGATTTGCTTTGTTGCGAATGGAATCTGCTTCTGATGCTTCCACCCAAGCTGGTGTTTGGGATCGGTTGCTGAATTTGCCTGTGTCGTTTTTCCGACAATACACAACTGGAGATTTGCTTTCCCGCATTTCATCGGTGAGTACAATTCGTCGCCAACTCAGTGGTAGAACTCTTGTTAACCTAATTACCAGTTTGTTTGCTCTGTTTTATTTGGGACAATTATTTTATTACAACTACAAATTAGCTTTCATTGCTGTTGGGACTGCAATTGTGGCGATCGCCTTCACTACGCTTTCTGGTATGCTGCTGGTGTCTAAGGTGCGTCCGTTGCTGGAAGTCCGGGGTAAGATTTTTGGACAGACAGTGCAGTTAATTAATGGTATTTCCAAACTGCATATTGCCGGGGCGCAAGAGGGCGCTTTTGCCGCCTGGAGTAAAAACTATACTCGCCAAATTAAGCTGGAACTGAGTACGCAAGGTGTGGAAGATGCCGTTGTCCTGTTCAATACACTCATGCCCATACTCACTTCTGGAATACTTTTTTGGTTTACAATTAAACTCTTAGAAACTCCCCAAACTTCAGGACAAATAGAATTATCTCTTGGCAGCTTCCTAGCTTTCAACACAGCTTTTGGCAACTTTACTAGAGGCAGCACCAACCTCAGCAATACAGTTACAGAAATTTTACAAGTTATTCCCCAATGGCAACGCACCCAGCCAATTTTGGTAACCATCCCAGAGGTAGATCTGTGCAAAGCCGATCCTGGTAGACTCGTTGGTAAAATTACTGTAGACCGTGTAACCTTTTCTTATCGTCATGATGGCCCCTTAACATTGGATGATGTGACTATCTCTGCGGAACCAGGAGAATTTATTGCTTTAGTGGGCGGTTCTGGCAGTGGTAAATCAACATTACTGCGATTACTATTGGGATTTGAGACTCCACAAATAGGTAGTATTTACTACGATGGTCAAGATTTATCTGGGTTGGATGTGGACGCAGTACGCCGACAATTGGGTGTAGTTTTACAAAATGGTCAACTCAGTTCAGCTTCGATTTTTGAGAATATAGCAGGCGGCGCACAAATGACTTTAGATGAAGCTTGGGAGGCGGCGCGGATGTCTGGATTTGCTGACGATATCACCGCCATGCCTATGCAAATGCATACTGTAGTGAGTGAAGGGGGTAGTAATCTTTCTGGAGGACAACGCCAGAGGTTGTTAATTGCTCGTGCTTTGGCACTAAAACCGCGGATTTTATTTTTTGATGAAGCTACCAGTGCCTTAGATAATAAAACTCAGGCCATTGTCAGTGAAAGTTTAGATAAATTACAAGTTACCAGAATAGCGATCGCTCACCGCCTTAGCACTATCCGTAACGCTCACCGAATCTATGTACTCCAGACAGGCCGGGTTGTACAACAGGGAACTTTTGAGCAGTTAATAACTATGGACGGATTGTTTGCTCAGTTAATGGCTCGACAAATGGTATAGTATCGTGTCCGGTTAAAGACTTATCATTAAGATGGCAGGGGAGCAGGGGAGCAGGGGAGCAGGGGAGCAGGGGGAAAGAGGGTTTCCTGGTTTTTGCACATATGCACCGAATTATAACTAATTAGGCGGACATGATATAACCCGCATTTCTCCAAGTTTGAAATGCAGAGGGGCACAGGGGCAGAGGGGAAAGAACAAGGCACATTGAACATTGTTGAATCAACTTACCTTAAACTGCCCTAGCATCCAATCAAACCTTTTGCAAGCTAGTGCAACGCTATCTAAAACATTACTATTCAATTCATCTTCATATTCAACATTTTCACCTAACGGCAGACCTTTGCTATAAACCCGCCGACTGTAACCAAGTTGGCTGAGGATTCCTTGTAATCTATGAGAAAGTAAAGTAGCGATCGCTCGATAAAAACGTGATGCAAATCCTAGATCTTGCTGTAATTTTGCTGCTATTTTTTGGCGTTCAATTGATAACAAAATGGAGTCTTTAATTGTCTTAACTGTTGCAAAGGGTAAGCGGCCATCAATAAAGGGTGTTTCACCAATGATTTCGCCTTTAGATAATCTGGCTATTTCTCTACCAGAAATTTCTCTTTCTTCGATAGCAGCAAAAGCACGGGCTAAGGGATTACGTTCGTCAAGAGAAATAGACAAAGACATAGTTCCATCTAAAAGAATATATAGTGCATCTACAGGACTTCTTTCATGGAAAAGTACAGTATTAGCAGAAATTTTTTGTAGTGTCCCAGAAGACATCATCCAATCGATGTCGCCATCATGCAATTCTCCGAGGACAAATAGTACATCTCTAATTGGTTGACCTTGGGCAATTTTGTTCCGTCCAAGCTGATTAATGGCGCTTTGGATTCTATCGCAAAACATAATGGCGATCGCTCGATAAAAACGCGATGCAAAACTAACATCTTGTTCTAATTTTGCTGCCAATTTCTCTTGGGGAATTGACATTACTAAGGATTTTTCTACAGCCTGAATAGTAGTATTTATAAAAGGAATATTTAGTAAGGGAATTTCTCCCACTACCTCGCCGCTCGATAATCTGGCAATTTCACGACCTAATTCATTACCTTCAATCGCTGCAAAAGCACGAGTCAAAGGATTGTTATCTGGTTGAGAGATGTTAACTGTTAAGATACCATCTAATAAAATATGCAAAGAATCAGTAATTTTTTCTTCTGGAATGAGTAGGCTCCCAGCAGCTATTTCTCGACGATGGCCTGTAGCAATCATCCAATCAATATCGCTTTTAGTTAATTCTTTTAACAAAACTTCTGTCATAAACAACTACTAGAAAGATGAAGAAGCAAAAGAACGGAGTGGACAATAAGAACTTTTAACTGTTAAATCTTAACAATTAACTGACAGCTACACCAGCTATTTCCTCAGTAATTTGTTTGATTAACTGAGTGATGGGATGTGCAGGATAACGTAAACAAAAAACACCTTTGCTGCCTAGTTGTACCATATCTTCTGAAAGAGGTAAAATTCCAGCGACGGAAACGTTATAAATCTTCTCGATCTGTTGTTGTAAGTCAGCAAAATTCAAGCCTGGTAAGACTTTATTGATTACCAAAAACATTTTCTCTGTCTTCAATTTGTGAGCTACATCCACCGTCACAGCAGTTCCTTGAAAGTCTTGGCTATCTGGACGGAGCATAATTAATAGAACATTAGAAATACCAATGGAAAGTAAGGTTTCTTCATTTAGCCCAGGATGAGTGTCAATTAACAAATAGTCGAGTTTCAGGCTGCGGCTAAGTTCTTGAAAACCATCATTGAGGCGCACTACATCATACCCCTCACGTAAAACTCTGGCGATTTCAGGAGCCTTAATACTAGAAGGAATCAGATAAAGCCTACCCTTGACTTTACCTATATTTCCCGATTCTGCAATGAGAGCATCAGTAACATCATGGGCGCTGTCTTGGATATCACAGCGTCCCCACAAATAGTCATTAAGAGTCAGTTGTATATTGTCTTCTTTAAAACCAAAAATAATATGAATTCCTGGTGATTGGATATCAGTATCGATAATGCCTACACGTTGACCTTGTAACGTCATAAGAGTGGCTATATTCGCAATTAAATTTGATTTACCAGTACCGCCACGGAATGAGTGAACAACGATGATTTGTGCCATAAGTTATTTGTCATTAATCATTGGTTATTAGTCATCGATCGCTAGTCTATTAATCTTCATCAGCATCAACTGTTAAATTCAATTCTTCAACACAAAGCGATCGCTCTTTCAAAGATTGCACCTGGGTTTGTAATCTTTGGTAGTATTGTGTCTCTGTTTCGCTAACATTTGGTTTAAATTCTTTGAGTTTTAGAAGCTTTTTTTGTAACTGTCGAAAGTTTTCGTTTTCTGTAATTTCTGCAACGTCTGTGGCTCTTTTGCTTTCGTCAATCTCAATCCGAAGTTCCTGAACTTGCACTTTTAACTTCTGATCTCGCATTCTGACTTCTTCTGCCATCTCTAAGAAAACACGCACTAATTGACCGATATCATCTTGGCTATGACCGAATTTCGCCAAATTGTGATGTAATTCCAGTACATCTGCATCAAAATTGTCATACTCTAGTGCTTGGGCAGTAATAGTGAGGGCGTGAATCGGCTGAGAAATACTCAACCCTAACAACACTGCGATGATTACTGTAATTCCTCCCACAACCACTACACTAGTACCATGCAACCAAATTAGCCGATTCAAAGGAGCGATAAATTCTGCTTTGGGTTGGTTTACTCCTAATATCCAAGGTTGAGTTGCTAAGGGTGCAAAGCCTATTATCTGCGATCGCAATTCAGACGTGACGTGACCCGGCTGCTTAGCTCTCACCATCACCTCTAAGTCGGGAATATCTAAACTCTCAATCTGATTCAAACTATGGTGTTTATTCTCCACAACCTGCTTGAGATTATTACTTGACAAATAAGGAAGGTTATGGTTATCCAAATAATCTTCGGATTGGCTGATGATTATTCCCTGCTGGTCTATTAAAAAGACGTAGGACTCCATGCCTAGATGCAAGGCTTTAATAGTCGCCCAAATGTCTTGTTCGCGAATTTTGAGTAGGGTGGCTCCGAGAATCTCCCCGTTAGACGAGCGCACGGGTTCAGAAAAGAATATTCCTCGACTTTTGCTTGTTTCATCCAAAAAGATGCTAGAACCGTAAAAGTTGCCTTGGATGTGGGAATAGTTTTGTCCAATGAATTTTGCATCTGTCGCCGCTAGACATTGACCATTTTTATCTATCAACAAAACAGCATCAACGTCTGAATAAGAGCGAAACAGGTTTTCTATTGTTTGTTGTAAGTTGCGATCTTCAACTTCTGGCTTTTGGGACGTAGTAGCCGTAAGAAAATCTATGACATACCCATCGCTGCTAGCTTGAGTAACAACACGATGGCGATCGATAATTAACTGGTCGAAGCGAGTAGCAAAACTGCTGGCTAACAATTCTAGTTTGCTGTATTCGCCAGCTTCTACACTGTTTAAGCTCTGTTGTAGATTGTAGCAAGCAGTGAAGATCATCGGTATCAGCACAGCACAAACTAAGGCTATCGAAATTTTGGCAGCGATCGGCCAAGCTGGTGGGTAAAAAAACCAATGTTTGTGCATAGCCTGATTGTTGCCTATTGCCTGTTATAGTTAGCAGCTTAGGAAAAGCAAGCAATTACTTCAATGCACAATCTTTGTATAAGGCTCACACTTTTTTAGGTTTTAAGAATTCTCAGGACTTACGCACACTAGCAATCTTTAACCTTTCAATGGCGGTTTGAATGGTTGCTGCCAGATTAACTTGCGCCGCATCTGTGCAAAAATCCCAAAAGCCTAGTCTTTAAACGGACATGATATAAGAGGGCGGTTACACCATTGCACTTCCCACATTTTCCCCTAACATTTTAATAGACCTCTTGCAAAAGTGTTTTTTGCAAGAGGTGGGAAAAGGTAAAAGGTTAAAGGGGAAAGGAAAATACCAAACCTTTCCCCCTTTCCCTTTCCCCTTTTCCCTACTTCTGCAAGAAGTCTAATCAGCTATTTCCTGGCTATGTAATTGGGATTTTATAATTTCAGTTTGTACCCGCAAAGCAACGCTAATAATTTTGTCTTCAAGTCCTGCCTTGAGTGCAGCCACGACTTCGCTGCTGTATTCCGAAGTCGTTAGAAGATAACTAAGTATAAAAGTTTATGTAAATTTTTAATTTTGCTATAAAAAAAAATTATCATAAAGGAAAGGTAGTTAAATTTTTTTAAACAAATTCTACTAAATTGATTAAATTAATTTCCTGAATGTGAAGAATTTTTTATTTTCTTTGCAGAAATTTTAGTTAAAGGCAGAAGGCAGAGGGCAGAAGGTAAAACCCTCAATAGCAAAGGGTTTCGCTCAGCTGTATTTTACATTTAATTATGTCTGCTTACTTAGCATTTCCCAATCAAATGAGGTACCTGATTTGATTGGGAACCGCTATCAAGCTTTACCATCTTGTGATATCATTTGCGGCTAATCATAAGTGATTAACCGGACAGTTACCTGTTCCCTTTTAACAATGCACATTGAATCAACAGAAATTAATTTGCTCACTTCATCTAGCAAATTACCTCTACATAACAAGAGAATTGTAGTGACAGCACCGAGAAATTATGCTTGTAGGTTGTCTGAACAGATCATCAAAAAAGGTGGTTTACCTATTTTGATGCCTACTATCGAAACCTGTTATTTATCAAACTATACTCAGTTAGACAACGCTTTGAGCCGCATCAAAGAATTTGATTGGATTATCTTCACAAGCAGGAACGGAATAATTGCATTTTTTCAGCGCATGAATGATTTAGATATTCCTGTATCTGTGTTAGAAAATTGCCAATTATGTGCATTGGGAAAAGATTCAGAAAGCTTATTGTCGTTTAGTGGCAAGGTGGATTTAATTCCCAAAGAATCTAGCCCAGCTGGAATTGTCGCCGAATTAAAAACAATTGTCCAAATTGATGAAAAAAAAGTGCTGGTACCTGCTCCAGAAGTTGTGGGTTTGCCGGAACCTAATGTTATACCCAATTTAATTACAGACCTAGAGAATTTGGGCATAAAAGTGACTCGCGTACCTGCATATATTACCCAGGGTTTAGATAAAAATATTTACAGTATTGAATTAGACTTGATTCGTCAAGGAAAGATTGATGTTATTGCTTTTAGTAGCACGGCGGAAATAGAAAGCTTTTTGAGAATGGTCAACTCTCCAAGGGATTACGGAGATTGTGCGATCGCTTGCTTTGGCCCCTACACAACAGCCAATGCTCAAAAGTTGGGAATGACTGTCTCGATCGTGTCTCAGAATTATAGTTCATTTGAGGGATTTGCTGAAGCGATCGCCAAATTTTTCGCTCTGTGATTTTCCTGTCCACCTTATGGTAGATGTAAACTAGCTCCACTAGCTGCTTCTTAAATTTAGAAAACTCAACCACAATTAACTCTAGACTAGCTGCACATAAACCCGTAGTATCGAAAATGGAGTTTATATTAGTTAGGGATTTTTACATGGCAACTTACAAGGTCACATTAAAGACCCCAGATGGCGAACAAGTAATTGACGCTCCTGACGATCAGTACATCCTAGATACCGCAGAAGAGGAAGGAATCGACTTGCCCTACTCCTGTAGAGCTGGTTCTTGCTCTACCTGCGCTGGAAAACTGATTTCAGGTGAAGTCGACCAATCGGATCAGAACTTCTTAGACGACGATCAAATCAATGCCGGATGGGTTCTGACATGCTATGCCTATCCCGCTTCTGATTGTGTCATTGAAACCCATCAAGAGGAAGCGCTAAACGCTTAATTTAAGAAATCTGGATTTAATAAAGAGCAAGTTTTTAGCGTGCGTTACGGGCATTGTTCCTAACCCACCTAAAATCTTAAGTTGTGAGTTACCCTACGCGATAACACAACACCCTTTGGGTGACGCTCCTCCGTCGCTCTAAGCGTACCCCTGCGGGGAAGCAAGCTACGCGGTAGCGTCTCGTAGAGAAGCTATGCCGCAGGCTTTACCCTGCGCTAACACCAGTCGTCTAGAGAAGGAAACCTTCTTGCAGTGCTGGTTCACCAGCTACTACAGATTTGGCAACCAAAGCAACCCACTAGCTCACCTACAAGATTTAAAATTTTGCACTTTCCTAAAAAACCTGCATAGGTTCAGCAAATCACACGAAAAAGCGCTCTCTAAAAAGGAGCGCTTTTTATTGCAAATCTGATATACAGCAGCTACGCGTAGCGTGTCAAAAACAAAAGTTTGATCGCAAGTTCCCTGCGATCAAACTTTTCAATACGGATTTTGGATTGATAATTTCTTTTAAAGGGCAATACAGTTCAGTTAAGGAACTTGCCAATAAAAAAATATCTTTGCATTGAATTTTGGAATTTTTCTAGAGATAATAAAAGCCTTATAAGCAACTGCTCACAACAGATATGTCAATAAGTTGGATTTACCTCATTGCAGCAATTCTTTTTGAAGTTTCAGGTACAACTTGCATGAAATTATCAGAAGGATTTACTAAAATAGTCCCTTCAGTATTAATATTTGTTTTTTATGCACTTTGTCTTACTTTTTTGACTCTGGCTCTCAAAAAACTTGAAGTCAGTCTGGCTTATTCTGTTTGGGCTGGTTTGGGAACTATCCTAGTCGCGATGATTGGTATGATTTGGTTTCGTGAATCTGCAACATTAACCAAACTCATTTCCATCACCTTAATAATCATTGGCGTAATTGGTATAAATTCGAGTCGATGATTCAAAAAAGCTAAAACGTAATTTGGAAAGTTGTTTTGAATACAGAAATCTTTGCTTTAGGAAAGTAAAACCATAGTTCTACGGCAGATTGCAAGTTGGTGAGGTACAGGGGGAAAAGGGTAAAGGTTTTTTCTTTCCCCTTTTCCCCAAAACCCGACAAGTATTGAGATCGTAGTACAATGCGGTTCAGTTAAGAGCTAATTGTACAAAATTGTGGGTTTTACCAGACGCGATAAATCACCGTCTCTACAACTGTTCTGGCTTTATCTGAACTGTATTGGATCGTAGTAAGGGTGCACAGCTGTGCGCCCCTACCCGCGTACTTAATTTACCTGAAAAGCGCTGTATTTTTAAGCCTATTGCCTATTGCCTACTATATTTTTGGATTCAGCAATTAAACGATTTCCTCAAATAAAAATACCTCGTCTTTTACAGGGACGAGGGAAATTAACCAAAACTCATGATTCTGCTGATTGCTGGTGTAATGAATACATCAGCAATTTCTATTGTTCCTTTAGCAGAGCAAACTTAACTGAATGTACCTAAAAGTATAGTAAACCTCGGTAAATATAGCCCACAAGTAATTGACTTTTAATACTTTACCAAAGACAATCAAAATGATGCAGCCAAAGTGGCAAGTATTTTATACACTGAGCCAGAAAGAACATTCAGCAAGGGAAAAGTCAGGGCAAAAATTTAAACTTGCGTTGTCGCACGAGTTGGTAAACTAACTTTTAATCGCTGAAACATTGCTTCCCGTGCTTGGAGAGCAAGATTATCATCTAATGGTTCTAAAGTAATTGCCTGTTGATACTTTAGCCGCAATGCTGTTTGAATTAACCAATCAGCTACGAAGGGATTTTTAGGTAACAAAGGGCCATGAGAATAGGTAGCGATCGCATTTTGATAAAACGCTCCCTCTGTCCCATCTTCACCATTATTACCTAAGCCGTACACCACTCGCCCCAATGCTTCTACTTTTCCGAGTTTGGTACGTCCACCGTGATTTTCAAAACCTACCAAATACGGTGTACTACCTGTCATCTCTGCTAAATCTTGCGCCAAACGTGAAGCTGTAACTTCAATGACTAAATTACCAATACAGCGCTTAGTATTTTCACCAGGATGTACAGAAACTAAATCGAGTATTCCCAAGCCATCAATACGTTGTCCTAAGCCTGGTTCATAATAGTGTCCCAGCAATTGGGGAGAACCACAGGTAAAAACCCCTGGTGTCCCATTTTCAATTTTCTCGCGCATGGCGTCAGCTTTTGCACCTTGGAGATCGCGCATGACAATTTCTTGCTGACGGTCTTGTGCGCCACCACCAACTATGACATCTACAGATTTAATATCAGCTGCTGTGGCATTTTGGTCTAAGGGTAATATTTTAACAGTGTATCCCCGCCACTGAGCGCGACGTTCTATAGTAATTACATTACCGCGATCGCCATAGGTACTCATCAGCGTCGGATACAACCAACCAATTGTTAATTCTAAATTTTGTAAGCTCATATTCATAATTCGTAATTCGTAATTCGTAATTCGTAATTCGATTGGGTGCTGGGAAATAGGGAGTGGGGAATAAAAAATAATTTTTCTAATTTATAACTCCTCACTCCTAACTCCTCACTTCTAATTTAAAGAATTTTGCGACCAGTGAGAACTTCTCGCACTTCGAGCATGGCTGAATAAGTAGGGAGAATGTGCAAAGTTTCATTCTCTGGTGTATGCTCTAGGGCAGTAGCGATCGCTTGGCGCAAATCTTCTTGGACAATTAAATTTAATGTACTATCAGGAGATTTCTGGCTGTAACGCAGGCGTAGCGCCATATCATAAACGCGATCGCCACTTACTACTAAAGTTCCTCCACGTTCGACTAATTTCTCAGTATCCACGTCCCAAATCCAGGATACATCGGTGCCATCGGGTGTGCGATCGTTTAATACTAGCAGTGTAGTTTTATCTGTGCTTTGAGTCACTACGCGAATTGTTTCATTTGTGCCTACAGGATTTTTTGATAACAAAATCCGTACTTTTTTACCATTAATTACTAAATCTTCAGCACGACCAAAAGCGGCTTGGAAATTTTTAATAGTATCTTTAATTGTTGTTTCATCAACTCCTAATTCTTTAGCTGCTGTTACTGCTGCCAAAGTATTGTATTTGTTATATAAACCAACGAGAATTTGCGGCCATTCACTACTTTCCAGACTCGGTTGACTTTTACTAAAACCACACTTGGGACAAGTAAAATCTCCCAAATGCGACAAGTAGACACCTTTATAATCTAGGGAATGTCCACATTTTGGACAATAAATAGAATCAACAGCGTGAGGAATTGCTTCTAGATAATGTTCTGGTTCATTCAAGCCGAAGAATAACACCTTTTGGGGTAACTGCTGACCCAGATGAGATAAAGTTGGGTCGTCAGCATTAGGAATTACTACTGTTTCTGGCGGTAACGTAGAAATTACCTTTGTCCAACGCTTACTAATTGTGTCTACTTCCCCGTATCTATCGAGTTGGTCGCGGAACAAGTTTAAACAAAGAATAATTTGCGGTTGGAGTGGAGTTAATACTTTTGGAACAATATTTTCATCAACTTCCAAAATCGCATAATCAACATCTAGCGTTCCCACTAAATTAGTGCTTTCCAACAAAGCTGTTATCAAGCCGTTTTCCAGATTTGCACCTGTAGAATTATGAGCAATGCGATAACCTTTGTTTTCTAGTATCGTTTTTAAAAGTAGCGATGTTGTGGTTTTGCCATTAGTACCGGCAATTAAAATCACTCCCTTTTTAACTTGCTGACTCAATAATTGTAAAAGCCTCTTTTCAATGCGACGAGCAATTGAGCCTGGTAATACACTAGCAGCACCGAGACGCAGCGATCGCACTAAAAACGTCACACTTTTTGCTACTGACACCGCAAAACCCAATCGCACTCTATCTATGACTTGTATTTTGTTTCCCACATTCTTACCCTACTCTTCTGGCGGTTGCTAATTGAAAGTTTTTAGTTGCAAATTTAATTTTGTGAGTTTAGCGAATCCTAGCTGAAAATGCCAGTGTCAATATTAGGGGGCAGGGGGGCATGGGGGCAGGGGGGGCAGAGGGGCAGGGGGGCAGGGGGCAGGAAGTGAGGAGATGGGGAAGTGTTACAACTAGAAGTTTAAAGTTCAAAGGTTCAGCGACGAAGCTCAGATATTCAACGACGAAGCTCAGATATTCAACGACGAAGCTCAGATATTCAGCGACGAAGTTCAGATATTCAACGACGAAGCTCAGATATTCAACGACGAAGCTCAGATATTCAGCGACGAAGTTCAGATATTCAACGACGAAGTTCAAAGGTTCAGCGACGAAGTTCAGATATTCAACGACGAAGCTCAGATATTCAACGACGAAGCTCAGATATTCAACGACGAAGCTCAGATATTCAGCGACGAAGCTCAGATATTCAGCGACGAAGTTCAGATATTCAGCGACGAAGCTCAGATATTTAACGACTAACCTCATAGGTTACTTGTTGAACTTCTAAACTTTAAACTTTCAAATTTAACACTCCCCCCCTCTGCCCCTCTGCCCCCCTGCCCCCTGCCGCCTGCCCCCTGCCCCCTGCCCCCCTGCCTCTTTAACTTCTGCTTTCACCTGGCGCTGAATCGTCATACACTGATTTTGGAATAATCAAAAAGGTTGCCCTTAAAGGAACGATGAGCGAAAGTAAGATACCAGAGATCCTGGAAACTTTCGAGGCAGACATGCTTTCAGAGTGGACTCAAGAGCTAGCCGCTGTCAATATTCGCAGAGGCTTGATTAAAGAAACTGAGTTAAAGGAGGAGTGCCGGGAATTTCTTACCTTGTTTCGGATCGCCGTTGGGCAAGGGAACTTAACTAATATTCAGGCAACTACATGGCAGGATATGAGGGAGATGCTGACTAGCATTTCCCGATCGCGATCGCAAAGAGGTTTTACACCCTCGGAAACAGCTACATTCATTTTTTCCTTCAAGCAACCCCTCTTCAATCGATTGCGTCAGCAATTGCAAAACCCCATTGAGTTGGGTGAAGAAATCTGGCTAGCCACAAACTTACTAGATCAACTGGGATTGCTGATCGTAGAAGCGTATCAGAAGGCACGGGAAGAGGTGATTTGGCGGCAGCAGGAAGAGTTGCTAGAGCTGTCTATCCCAGTGGTTAAACTCTGGGAGGGAATTTTGGCATTGCCCATCATCGGCACACTCGATAGTGCCCGCACTCAAATAGTAATGGAGTCATTATTGCAGAAGATTGTTGAAACAGGTTCAGAAGTTGCGATCATTGATATTACTGGGGTTCCCACCGTCGATACCCTCACTGCTCAACATCTGCTTAAGACCGTTACCGCTGCCCGTCTCATGGGAGCAGATTGTATAATCAGTGGCATTCGTCCGCAAATTGCCCAAACCATCGTCTATCTCGGCATTGATTTGACTAATGTCACAACAAAGGCGACGCTAGCCGATGCCTTTCTCATGGCGTTAAAACGGATGGGAGCGACCATTCGCTCTCAGCCCCAATAGGTGGACACGACAAATCAATGGAACGCATTCCCATACTCAAAATGGGCGATCTCCTGCTTGTAACCATCCAGGTGGATATGCACGATCGCCTTGCTATGACGCTACAGGACGACCTGACCAACCGCATTACTCAAACTCGCGCTCGTGGTGTGCTGATCGATATTTCTGCATTAGAGATTGTTGATTCTTTTCTGGGGAGGATTTTAGCCAACATTGCCAAAATGTCACGGGTACTGGATGCCGAAACGGTTGTCGTGGGTATGCAGCCTGCGGTGGCAATCACCTTAGTGGAATTGGGGCTATCGCTGACGGGCATTCGCACTGCCTTAAACGTAGAAAAGGGTATGGCACTGTTGCGATCGTCACTCGATGAAACCACAAATCAAATGACTGCGACTAAATGGCGTGCAGATGACAATGCAGAAGACTGAAACGCTCGAAATTCAATCTTCTAGTGATGTAGTCTTAGTTCGGCAGGCAGTACGCCAGCTAGCTATGGAAATTGGCTTTGGCTTAGTAGACCAAACTAAAATTGTCACCGCCGCCAGTGAATTGGCACGTAATACCCTAGACTATGGAGGAGGCGGCACAGCCAAACTAGAAACCCTTGAGGAAGGGAGACGGCGAGGAATTAAACTGACCTTTGAAGATTGCGGGCCGGGAATTCCCGATATCGAGTTGGCACTCAAGGATGGATTTACCACGGGCAGCGGATTGGGTATGGGACTGAGCGGTGCCAAACGACTTGCCAACGAGTTTGAGATTCAGTCTGCGGTGGGAGAAGGAACGCGGGTAACAATTATACGATGGAAATAAAATGATCGAATCTGTCGCCGTCACAATTACTGAATCCAGCCAAACCGGGGAAGCCCGACGCTTAGCGATGGCTTTGGTAACTAGGCTCGGCTTTCAGGAAACCCAACGGGGCAAGGTTGGTATTGTAGTGACAGAGATTGCTAACAATTTGGTGCAGCACGCTCGTGGTGGAGTAGTGCTGCTGCGATCGCTCAAGCAGAATTTAGCCGTCGGCATTGAGGTTTTATCGCTGGATAAAGGGCCGGGGATGGTCGATGTAGATGAGTGTTTGCAAGATGGCTTTTCCACAGCCGGAACATCAGGCAACGGATTGGGCGCAATTCTTCGCCTCTCTAATTTATTGGAAATTTACTCGATTCCCAAGCAAGGGACAGCACTCCTGGCCCACGTTTGGTCAGACTCGGCATCCCATCCGCCAGAAAAGACCTTAGAAATTGGGGCGATCTGTTTGCCCAAACCAGGAGAGGACATTTCCGGAGATGCTTGGGCATGTGAAGTCGATGCTAGCCGCAGTTTATTGCTAGTAGTTGATGGCTTGGGGCATGGAACTGCGGCTGCCACTGCTGCTTCCCAAGCCCTCAGAATATTTCAAGACCATCATCATCTTTTTCCTGGGGCGATCGTTGAAGCTGCCCACGCCGCCTTGCGAAGTACGCGAGGAGCAGTGCTGGCCATTGCCGAAATCGACTTTGAACAACAGTCTGTCCGCTTTGCTGGAATTGGCAATATTTCTGCCAGCATTTTCTCGTTTACCAAACACCACAATCTGGTATCTCATAACGGTACGGTGGGGCATGAAATCCACAAAATTCAAGAGTTTAGCTATCCCTGGTATGGTAACGGACTTTTAATTATGCATTCTGACGGATTAGACGCTAAGTGGCGGCTCGATCGCTATCCCGGTTTGAGTCAAAAACATCCCAGCCTGATTGCAGGTATGCTATACCGGGACTTTAACCGAGAACGAGACGATGTAACGGTGTTAGTGGCTAAAGGAATGAGCAGATAAGTAGGAGGCAGGGGGCAGGGGCAGGAGGCAGGGGGCAGGGGGCAGGAGGGAAAAGGCTGTTTTGATAGGGGTTTTTAAACTTTTGTACTTTATATTTAATTATGTCTGCCTACTTACTAATTCGTAATTGAAGGAACAAGCGGCAAAGGAAGTGCAAGTTTGAATTGGAGCGAACTGACTTGACAATGCTTTTCAGACTCGAAATTCACTACGAACAGGATGTTGTGCAAGCTCGGCAACGAACTAGGGAAATCGCCGAGCAGCTGGGCTTTGATGCTCAAGATCAGGCACGATTGGCAACAGCAGTTTCCGAAATCGCCCGCAACGCCTTTCAGTATGCTAAAGGCGGAATGGTGGAATTTTGTGTCGAAGGAGAGCCGCAAGCTTTTCTGATTCGAGTTGAGGATCGAGGTGAGGGCATTCCTCATCTGGCAGACGTTTTGGCAGGACGCTACAACTCTGGCACAGGAATGGAACTGGGCATCGTCGGCACCCGCAGACTAATGGATTTTTTTGAGATTGAATCGCTACCGGGACAAGGAACAACGGTGGTGATGAGTAAAAGGTTATCGAAGCGATCGCCTAGTTTCAGCGATTCGCAATTGCAGGAGATTCGAGAAACCGTTATTGGGCGATCGCCTCAAAATCCCTATGAAGAAATCCAGCGGCAAAACCAGGAATTACTCCGAGCAATGGCAGAACTGCGGAAGCGCGAGGAAGAACTGATCTATCTCAATCGAGAACTAGAAGATACCAATCGCGGTGTAGTTGCCCTCTACGCAGAACTGGATGAAAAGGCAGACTCGCTGCAAAAGGCAAACGAGCTAAAAACCCGCTTTCTCTCGAACATGAGCCATGAGTTTCGCACGCCGCTCAACTCCATTTTGTCGCTTTCTCGGATGCTGCTGGCGCGGATGGATGGCGATTTGACCGCCGAGCAAGAAAAGCAAGTAACATTTATCCAAAAGGCAGCCAGCGGATTATCAGAATTGGTCAACGACTTGCTGGATTTGGCCAAGGTGGAAGCTGGAAAAATTGAAGTACGCCCCAGTTCCTTTGAAGTCAGCGACTTGTTTGCCACATTGCGGGGAATGCTGCGCCCATTATTGGTTCAAGGCTCCTCTGTGGCACTGATTGTCGAGGAACCCAATGTTATACCTCCGCTTTATACCGATGAGGGCAAAGTCGCCCAAATTCTGAGAAACTTTGTCTCCAATGCCCTCAAATTTACTGAGGAGGGAGAAGTGCGCGTCAGTGCTATGCAAACAGGTCATACCGTGACCTTCTCCGTATCCGATACGGGTATCGGTATTGCTCCAAGCGATCGAGAGCGGATTTTTGAGGATTTTGTGCAAATTGAGTCCTCTCTGCAAAAGCAGGTGAAGGGAACTGGCTTAGGGTTGCCGTTATCGCGCAAGCTAGCGGAGCTACTCGGTGGCAACATTTCGGTTAAAAGCGAGCTGGGTCAAGGCTCCACCTTTACAGCATCGATTCCCATCGTCTACCCACATGCAACTGAATTTCCCACCCTACAGCAACCCGCACCACTTGAGCCAAATCGCCTGCCCATTCTCGCGGTTGAAGATCATCCCGAAACGCTATTTATTTACGAAAAGCACCTTCAGGAGTCAACCTATCAATTGATTCCAACCCGCACCTTAGCTCAGGCAAGGCTTGTGTTAGAACAAGTTCGACCGATGGCAATTATGTTAGATATTATGCTAGAAGGGCAAAACGGCTGGACGTTCTTGCGAGAACTCAAAGGAGACGAAACGACTCGTAGCATCCCTGTACTCGTTATTACCATCATTGATAACGAGAAACAAGCACTGGCGCTAGGAGCGGACGGCTTTCTAATTAAGCCCGCAGACAGATTGCCGCTGTTGAATAAACTCAATACGCTGATTAATAAGAATAGTCTTCAAAAAATTTTATTAATTGACGATGACCCCGCCTATCGGTATCTTGTAAAACAGCTGTTGGTAAATACACCATTGAGTATTTTAGAAGCCGCGAATGGAGAAGAAGGATTAAATTTGGCACAAAGCGAGCATCCAAGTGCCATCGTGCTGGACTTGGAGATGCCAGAGATCGGGGGGCTTGATGTACTTGAGCAGCTTAAAAACAATTCCGTCACTCAGTCGATTCCTGTAATCATCCACTCGTCTGCTCAACTGGATGTAGAAGTGCACAGACGGTTAGAAAAACAAAGTATTGCCATTCTTTCCAAAGAAACAGGCTCTCAAACGGCAGCGATCGCCCAACTTCAAGATGCGCTCGTGAAAGCCGGAATTGTTCTGGATGTTTGGAGAGAAAACAATGTCTGATCTACACGTAACGATCCTGCATGTTGACGATAACGCAGCCAATCGTTACGTTGTCACCCGGATTTTGAAAAATGCAGGGTTTACCGTGTTGGAAGCAGCAACTGGAGCAGCTGGATTAAAGGCAGTTGTTGAATATCAGCCTGCTTTGGTAATTTTGGATGTCAAATTACCTGATTTGAGCGGCTTTGAAGTCTGTCGCCAAATCAAGGCAAACCCCGAAACGACTTTTATTCCGGTGCTACACCTGAGTGCAAGTTTTATCCAAAGCCAGGACAAAGTAGAAGGCTTAGACAGCGGTGCCGATGCCTATTTAGCACAACCAGTCGAACCCATTGAATTGGTTGCTACAGTGCGATCGCTACTGCGAATTCGACGGGCAGAAGAATCTGCTTTTTCCTCAGCGCGGGAGTGGCAAAGCACCTTTGACTCCATCAACGACGGCGTATGTCTGGTAGATCGAGAAGGTATAATTCTGCGCTGTAATCGCGCGATGATAGAGATGGTTGACAAGCATCAGAGCGAAATTTTGGGTCGTCTCTACCATGAGTTGATTAACTCCCAATGGGGAATCGGTGACGGCATTTGCTTTCGCCGTGCTAAAGAAACTCACCAACGGCAAGTTCTAGAATTTCAGTCTCAAGGACGGTGGTTTGCTAAAACCATCGACCCGGCATTTAATCAACAGGGAACTCTCACAGGTGCCGTTTTCATCCTGTCAGATATTACCGAGCGCAAACAAGCAGAAGCTTTACTGCAAGAACAGAACGATCGCCTCAATGAACTGATGGTCTCTTTGCAGCAACAGACTGAACAAGCACAGCAAGCCAACCGAATTAAAGATGAGTTTCTCGCAGTCTTGTCTCATGAATTGCGATCGCCCCTGAATCCGATTCTGGGTTGGGCAAAAATTCTGCAAACAACCCACCCAGACACAGCCAAAAGTCAGTACGCACTAGAAACCATCGAACGCAATGCCAAATTGCAAGCACAACTAATTGAAGATCTGCTGGATGTGTCGCGCATTCTCCAAGGCAAGTTAAGTTTGAAGACAATTCCAGTCAGTCTAACTTTTACCATCAAAGCTGCCCTGGAAACCGTCCGCCTCGCAGCTGAAGCTAAATCCATTCAGATTGAAACAGTATTTGAACCGAACATTGGTCAAGTACTCGGTGATTCTGCTCGTTTGCAACAGGTTATTTGGAATTTACTTGCTAACGCGATTAAATTTACCCCACAAGGTGGTCGAGTCAAGGTGCAGTTAGAAAGCATCGAGGATGAAAGAGAAGGGAACCTTTCAAAATACGCTCAGCTCACTGTTAGCGACACTGGTAAAGGTATTAATAGTAACTTTCTGCCCTACGTCTTTGATTACTTCCGCCAAGCTGATGGGACAACCACCCGAAAATTTGGCGGCTTGGGTTTGGGGTTAGCGATCGTGCGTCATTTGGTTGAACTGCACGGCGGAACCGTTGAAGCAGCCAGTCTAGGAGAAGGACAAGGAGCAACGTTTACAGTCAAGCTTCCACTGATCGCTGCGGCAAAACTGAATCAAGATGATACTGCCTCTGATAATTCCTCAGACTTGAATTTCAATGGATTGCAAGCATTACTTGTAGATGATGACAGAGATTCACGGGAGTTCATCGCCTTCGTTTTAGAACAATACGGGGTGCAAGTGACTCAAGCGGACTCTGCTAGTGAAGCTTTGAGCAGTTTGGGGCAAGGAAAATTTGATTTGCTAATCAGCGATATTGGTATGCCTGATATCGATGGCTACACACTAATCCGCCAAATTAGAAAGCTCTCACCCAATCGCGGCGGAGAAATTCCGGCCATCGCCCTCACTGCTTATGCTGGAGACAGCGATCGGCAACAAGCACTAGCAGCCGGATTTCACCACCATATTTCCAAGCCAATTGAACCAGAAGTATTAATACAGGCTCTTTTGAGCATATTAGGCATTGAGCCAAAATATGTGTAGTTTACTGCAAGATCTTCGGATTCTGCGGTGTTTGGAATAGTGCCTTGCCTTCGATTCATCAAGAGAATGGGTCTGAAATCCCGCCGTTCTACGGCGGCTTTACATGGTACATTTGGATGAGTATTTAACCCATCCAAATGCAAACGATATCTGTTAAATGCAAGCTTCAAGTCCCCATAGAGTTGCGCTCTGAAATAGACCGCACGTTGCTCTTATTTGCTGAAGCTTGCAATCAGATATATGAGATTGCAAAACGCGAAAATTGCTGGAACACAACCAAACTTCACCACAAGGTTTATAAGCCTGTAAAGGAAGCTACGGGTTTGAAGGCAAACCATGTCTGCCAAGCAATTCGCCGTGTGATTGGTAACGCTAAGGCGGTTAGTTCGGTGATGATTTAAATCTGAGGTTAAAGCCCTGTACCTTCAGGTTGGGGTAAGCTTACCAATACAAGTTATCTTAAAAAATAGTGCGCGGGCGTAATTATATATCCAGCCCAGTTTGCCGATTTCAGCACAACTCACGACAAGTAGTAGCTTGCAAGGTTTATTTTGATGAATAGCATAAAGTTTCTTTTTTTACATAAAAGATTTACTGGCTGGCCAAAATTCCTGTCCAAATGCATATTCTTGGTTGTTTGTCTGTTCATTATAAGTATGCAACCTGCATATGCTGGTCTCAATGATGATAGATATGATGGCAATATGTTTGTGGTTTACGCTGGTAATGGTTCATTAGTCCCTTCTAGACTGACACTGGCACAGTCTCTAGCAGAACATAAACCCGTATTTTTGGCGTTTTATCTCGATGACAGCAGCGATTCCAAAAGATATGCCATTTCCATTTCACGAGTACAGGAATTATATGGTCGGGTAGTAGAGATTATCCCTATTAGTGTAGATAGCATCCCACCCAAACAAACCTACGATCCCACAGAACCAGGATATTACTATTCTGGGAGCGTTCCTCAGGTTTTAGTGTTTAATCAATCAGGTCAAGTAGTCCTGAATAAAACGGGTCAAGTACCTTTTGAAGACATAGACGATGAATTTCGTAAAATATTCGATTTATCACCACGCACCGAAACAGCACAGCTAAAGCGACGGGCTTTCAATGAGTTCAGTAGTGAGTTAGCTAAGTAACTTATCGGGTAGGCCAATTGGTCTGCCCTAAATTTTAGTGCTGTCTGTTACTGCATTGTTTTCCATGCCAAAGCATAATCAATATAAGACAGCAGGCAAGAGGCATAAGGCAGAAGGTTCTAAACTAAATTCTTTACCTATTCTCTTTTTATCCCTTATTTGTCTGCACAGCTCATGACGGCTACTTATTGAAATATTCTGTATAACACGTTAAAAAGTTAATTCATAGTCTATAGTTCATAACTAATGACAAATGCCCAATAACCAATGACTAACCAAAGTGTATTCTGATGTCAAAGGTTTACACCACTCAAGAACTAATCCAAATTTTGGCAGACGAACGCCAAGCTTGCCTCAAAGGAAAACGCTTGAAATTAGAGGTAAAAGTTTCTGGTAATCCCGTAATTGACCAGTTTATCAGAACTGATGGTTTGCAAAAGTTCACAGCCTACCAAGATTTCAAAGCGGCAATTCACGATTACCAAAGAGAAAATCAAGTGTCAGGTATTATCTGGCGGGAAATGACAGTCAAAGGGAAAACCTTGCATTATCCCGAAGTAGATACCGAATTAATAGCCCTTACCAGTGATTTAGAGATTTTAAAAGCCGCTAAAAATTCGATTTTAGAATTTTGGTATGAAGTCACTACAGGGATGGACTTGTATTTAAGTTTTAACAATAGTAAACAACACGAACAAATTGCTATACCTGATGTTGAAAGAATTGCTCAAATCACAGAATGGGCAAGTTTATGGAAGTGGGAAAATTCTAGCTTTTTGGAAATAATTTTGCAGCTTGGATGGGGTAAACCAGAAGAGGCTTATTATAAACGAGGAAGACCGCGATCGGGTAGTGAATATATTCATGCAGTCAATCCTGGCAATCGCCCCATTGGTTGATGCATCTAGTAGCCAGAGTAGATTTCATATTGATGAAGTACACAAATTAAACATACTAACTAGATATAAAAAGCATGTTTTACTATTGAATTCATCAATCTGAATTCTCCTTTATAAAATATTAGACTTGTCCGGCCGCTAATATTTGGTCTGCTGTCAAATTCAGCAGTGGAAAAGTAGCTGACTGAATAATTTCTGTCCCCTGAAACACAGTTTCTTCATACAATCCATCAACCAAAGTCAGTAGAGTAATTTTAGCTTTCTGGGCATCAACAATCCAGTATTCAGGAATACCCCGTGCTGCATACTCAGAACGTTTATAGCGGTAGTCTCTATCCTCGTTGACTTTTCCTGGGGAGACAACCTCAACTACCATTGTTGGGGAAGGCATATCTGGAGTGATTGTAGCTCGTCCTCCGGCGATCGCCTCTAATAACTCCTGCGTTAATATCATTAAGTCAGGTAATCGAACTCGTGTGCGATTACCTATGACCACGAGTTCGGTATCTTTATGCCGGATAAGCTGAATCGGAACAAACTTGAGAAACTGCGAGAGTAAATAAAGAGAAATTAAATTATTCCTATCGCTTTCCGGCGGCATTTCCACCAACTCTCCATCTACAAGTTCGTAACGAGTATCTGTGCCATCATCATAAACAAGATACTCTTCCAACGTGAGTCTCTTGACTACTGTGGTCATAAGCCTTTTCATTTATTGCCACTCTCAATTGATATTTTACCTTTATTGTGTAAACCTAAATCATTTGTAAAAAATCTATTCCCTATTGCCTATCGCCTGTTGCCTATTAATTATTGCGTTTTATTTCTAAATTCTTACACAGGTTTCGGTTTACCGAACATAAAAATGAGAGTAAACCGGAATTTTTTCTTGTCGCTAATGTGTGCGGTAATCATCAATATTGTTGGTGATAATAACCGAATCTACAGCAGTTTAACCATGCGTAATATTAAAAATAAGCACAAGCCCAAGTGCAAAATTTATTAAACAAATAATTAATTGCGAGGAAGAGTTATGGCAATAGTTCGTTGGAATCCTTGGAGAGAAATCGACACTCTACAACGTCAAATTAATAATTTATTTGAAGACACCAGAGTACCATCTGGATTGCTTGATAGAGATTTTATCAAAGTTCCAGCTGCTGAACTTCAAGAAACTGATGATGCTATTTATCTGAAGCTAGAACTGCCAGGAATCGAAGCCAAAGATTTAGATATTCAAGTCACTGAAGATGCTGTTCACATCAGCGGTGAACGCAAGTCTGAAACTAAAACCGAAGAAAAGGGTACTACCAAGACCGAATTCTACTACGGTAAATTCCACCGTGTAATTCCTTTATCTGCTCGGATTCAAAACACCAATGTCACCGCAGATTACAAAGATGGCATCTTGCACCTAACATTACCTAAAACTGAGCAAGAAAAGAACAAAGTTGTCAAGGTTAATCTCTAATCAGCTTTGCTTAATCGGTTGCGATCGCACTAGTTTACCTCCTTTGATAGATTGAGATAGCTAAAAGCCCAGTCCCACTGGAAACTGGGCTTTTTCATCACAATTTTTTGTACGTATGGGCGAGTGTGCGATCGCCTCTTATAATATAAGTAAAGCTTATATTTTACATAAGTTTTACTGTCTTAATAAAACTTGATTAAATTACGTAAAGCAATGTAAATTACATTCACAGGCGAAAACAAATCGCCTAATTCATTCGGTAAAAACAACCGCATTTATAAAACAATGACAGCAACCATTCAACGTCGCGAAAGCGCCAACGTATGGGAGCGGTTCTGCAACTGGATCACCAGCACCAACAACCGCCTCTACATCGGCTGGTTCGGCGTCCTCATGATCCCCACCTTGCTAGCCGCCACCGCCTGCTTCGTAATCGCCTTCATCGCAGCACCTCCAGTAGACATCGATGGTATCCGCGAACCAGTAGCAGGTTCCTTACTCTACGGAAACAACATCATCTCTGGTGCAGTTGTACCTTCCTCCAACGCCATTGGTTTACACTTCTACCCAATTTGGGAAGCAGCATCTCTTGATGAGTGGCTGTACAACGGTGGTCCTTACCAATTGGTAATTTTCCA
>NZ_JACJTU010000054.1 GCF_014698835.1 Nostoc paludosum FACHB-159
GCATGGGAACTCCAGAAAATAGATAAGTATAGCAGTGTTTACGAAAGAACTGGTGAATACATCCCCAAAGACGACAAATTGCCAATGATACCGATGGTTTGGGGTAGTGGTTTTATAACTCAGGTGCAAGAAACTTTTAATTTAGATTCAGAGCAAACGTATAGGTATAGTACCTCAGCGCGTTTGGTGGACTGCTTTGGGATGTTTGATTATTTATTGGGGATGGAGACAAGTCAATGAACCAAAGCAAAAAGAAACGCAAGTCTTTGAGTTTGCGGCTTCAGCCTTATGAGGGGGATGTTTTAGCGGAGGTGGTTGATTACTTAAACTCGTTGCCCAAGGATGAGGCACAGCGTAAGGTGGCTGATATCTTGGTGGCTGCTTTCTTGCCAGTGGCGCGGTATTCGAGCGGTAATTTTACGCCAGAGCAGATCCGTTTTGCTTGTTGGGAAGCGCAGGATTCATTGAATAAACACGGTAGTTATATGCGTTTGGCACTGTCGGTGGAACAACCGCAGTTTGTGCTGTCACAGCCTGCTTTGCCTGCACCAGTTGTAACGGTCAATGCCCCAAGTTACTTGAGTAATGCTTTAGAGTCGCCTGAGCTTGAGGGGGAAGCGGCTGATTCAATCAGACCAGCAACTCTAGTTCCGGGTCAGGCTTCATCGCAAGAATTGGATGCGATTTTTGGAGGAGATTGAGCGAAGAATATTTAGCTCTAGCCGCAGTTTACAATCATTCATAGCGTTCAAAAAACTATATTTTCAGATTGTCTGCATGAGCATTAATACCGATACACAGCAGTTATTAGTTAATAGTCAACCTATAAGGCCGACAGAGCCACTAGAATATCGTGCAATTGGTCGGCTCTGGGGGAGGTATGTTCCAAGTGAGGATCTTATTTATCAAGGTCAACTAATAACTGCTGACGGTGTAATGCTTGAGACAAACCTTGCAAAAAGAGCATCAATACTAGTTCAAAACGCTCGAATTGACTTATCACTTGAATACTTGTGGACTGCTTACCCAAGGACACTATTAGAAGATTCTCTGACCAAACTAAGGGTAAGTTTAATAAATGTTCGCACACCTAAAGAATATACCGACTCAGTAAAAGCCGAATTGCAATTGCTAGCTGATAACTTTTCTGTACAAGGAGTAGTTGTACATCAAGACTTGGAACAAGGGATAGTCGAAGTCAAAATTCACAGAAAACCTCGGAGTGATTTTGAGCCACCTAAAGATTTTCAACTAAGACTCCAAGGTTATTTACCGCCAAAATCAATTAAACAATTCTGGAATTTTTACGTGCGGCGAGTGGGGACTAGCTTGGTAATTCAATCAGGGGAGTGCATTAAATCTCCTCTTCGTGAGCAATTATCAACTTCAGATATCTCAACCAATACAGCCGAAGATACTAGTGAGCTAACTGAGAGCTAAACCGACAGAAAAAGTGTAGTTATTCTTTGTTAATTGCTGATTTAATCAACCTTTCAGAGTGCATTGCTGCCAAGAATTTATTATGCCTAAACGTAAATCCCCTAAAACGAATAGTTCAGCATCAAAAGAAGAAGCCACGCCAAATAAACCTGCTATTTTACGTGTCGTCAAACAGAATAATACTGCCACTGACGATAATAACTCTGCACAATCTGACTCAGTATCAACTGCATTACCAACGGAAAATCAGCCAGTTGAGGCGGAATTAGAAGTAAATAATAACTACGGTCAAAGCATTGAAGTTTCAGAACCAAACAGTAGCTCTGTCCTGGCTTCTGAGGCTGTGCCTCAAACAAGAGAAGCAGAGAATGAACAGTTGGATTTACCCCAAACTCAACAGACAGCAGCAGTTAATTTATCAGAATCAACTGCTTTTGCTGAAGGTAAATCTGATGAATATGGGCAATCAGAGATAGATTTAGACCAAGCCCAATCTAGGAAAAAACCGTCCTATAAAAAATTAGAGACAGCAACTAATAGTGAAGGGCAAACATTTAGTATTAAAGAAAAGATTGAAGTAAGTACCTGTAACTTTGGTGTACAAAGGGTTTTTATTATCTCCTTATATGAAGCGCCAGATGGAAGTATTTGGGCTTATTACCATCCTGACGATAAAACTACTAGACAACTATGGAAGCGGGGGTGCTGTCGGATTGAGTATTTGAGAAAGCTTTCAACGGGAGTTATGTAGCGAAATAGTGAAATAAAGAAATTGCTACATATAACTCCAGATAAATGATTTTATGCACGATGGAGTTGTCCGCGAATATCTCCGTAAAAAGTTTGTCCTTTTGTATGTAAGTTAAAGTAAAGTTCGCCTTTTTGGAGAATGTATTCCATACCTGCAATTGTTTTCACCTTATCTGATGTACCTGGAACAATTGGACATCCCACCGTAAATGCACCAACTATTCCATGTCCTGATTTACTGGTTTTTTCAATATGTGCATTGTTGATTTCTACTGAAAACACACCATCAGCAATATTTTCTTGAATATTACCAGCAACAGCAAAATCAACTAAGATCGGGCCAAGTTGATCAGGTCTACCACAATGAATGTGAAACATGACAACATCTTTAGGATTGACATTTTCAACTTTGACATCCACATAAGCTTTACTCAAGTCGTTCGTAAAGCGTATTACTCCATAACCGCGTGATTTGCGCTCATTTCTCAGCAAAGATGGTGCAGTAGACCGAAATTCTTTGGGGGTAATGGAGGGTGTGTCTTTCTCTTCGCCCGGTTCTTGCTGAGGACTTAAAAAAGCTTCATACACAAAACCAACTTTTGAGCGTCTATTCAGGTCAAAGTTAATAGATGTAGGTTGATCTGCGATATTTCCACTATTGGGGACGGAAGCTAAGGCGTTAGAGTTAATAGTTGTCTGGTTGATGTAAATAAACAGCCACAAAATAAAGGTTAGACAGGTGATGAGGACAAAAGTATTTCTTTTTTTCATAGTCGTTTGCTCTATGTAGAATGCAACTGGATAAAACTCGTCAAATGTCAAGTTCAATTCCAAACAACTATTATACTGAAACTTTTTGATACAGCAATGCTAAATACAGCAGATTCGCTCTTTATGAGGTACAAAATTAAAGTTTATTTGGGCCAATTCCTTTATAGCTTTGAAGCCAGTAAGAATTACCATTGCTTAAATTTTGCTTACTGCTGCTAAATTCCATAAAGAAAACCCTCATCAACACTATGAGGGCATTCGTTAAAATCTATGTCAGTTCTCAAGTGCGGAAACGTCTTTTACCCTGCTTTTGCAAGGCAAGTTTTTTGCGCTTGGATTTTTCAATAGGGGTTTCAAAGTGACGATGCTTTCTCATATCTTGAAAAATCCCCGCTTTGGATACTTCTCGCTTAAATCGGCGTAACGCTGACTCAAGATGTTCGTTTTCACCCACTATAATTTGGGTCATTCTCTCTCCTAGTAAATTGACTTCATCAATGTCCTAAAAATTTGCTCTCTCTTTCAATACGGTTTCAAATCTTAGTAGCGTCCGCGTCCACCACCGCCGCCACCATATCCGCCCCGGTTGCCACCAGAAGAACTTCTGTCTTCTCTGGGCTTGGCTTTATTAACTTTCAGGTCACGGCCCATCCACTCAGCACCATCAAGTCCTTCAATAGCAGCAGTTTCTTCGGCATCTGTTCCCATTTCCACGAAAGCGAAGCCTCGCGGACGACCTGTTTCCCGGTCTTGTGGTACTTGAACCCGCTTTACAGTACCATATTCAGCAAAAACACTTCTTATGTCATCTTCCGTAACTTGGTAAGAGAGGTTGCCTACATAAATTGACATCGATTTTCTCCAAAATTATCAGCGTGTAGAGATTTAAATTTCGGAGAGAAGCCTGTGAATACTAAAAACAAACACTGCCACCGAATTAACTCTCATTCTTAGGATGACATAGAAGGCAAATCTACGCATCCAGTAGATGGTTAATAGATGGTTAACCAGTATTGTGATGAGGTGGCGATCGCTCATGCAATCGTGAAACTTAGGTAATAAAGTATACTGCTTTTTATTTTGACTTGGCGAAAATACGATTTTTTGAAAATACATATTGGCAACAATTTAGATTGACGGAAATATAAATTGTTGCCAAAAAAACTTGTGAAGACTGTATTAACCAGTAGATCATTCTCCAAAGTTAGACAAAACGATGATTAGGGCTAGAGCCAAACTATTTTCATAGTAGCTACCCAAGGCCTAAGCGGAATTCAATTTTATCTGCCCATTCAGGGAAGTCGATAAGAGGATTGCGATTGCCCTGCTTTTTATAGATAGCCATATTTCGATGTTTTTCGTGTTCGTTGACAGGGTAATCTTGATGCCACTTCAGTAGAGTTTCCAAGCGTTGGGCTTCGTATTCATTACTCCTGTTGTCAATTTGCTCTGGGTATCGCAGTAAGAAATAAAGAGTTGCTCGCGCTACCTCTCCCTTCCCATTGCCTGGCTCAAATTTGTTGCCTTCAGACTTGCCACAGTTATTGCGGATTGTTTCTTCAACTTCAAAGTCAGGAAAGTCATAGAACGGGGTGTTGCCCCGGAAGCTGTTACAGGCTGGTTCGCAAGCAAACAAGTGGTGCAAGTCTCCCTTCATGGGTTCTCTTTTTTGAAACCAAGATTGAGGTACGACGTGTTCGCAGTTGTAGGGTAACTCTGCTTCCAACAGTTCGAGCTGCTCACTCAGTTGAAAAGTCCTACCAAGGGATTCAGAGCGTACTAACTCCTGTAACCTAGCAGTTCGCTCTTGCTCAATTTGTAAATCTTCCCGGATGATCTGCTCAGGCTCGAATTCCAACTGTGAATAGATGCTCCGAATTTTGAGATCGGGCTGTATGTCTACCCAAGGATAAAGATACACTCGTGGCTTGTAAGATAACAGCTTGGTATGAGTAGTACGGAGTAGATCCTTTAATTGCTTGAACAACTCCCGTGAATTCAGTGATGAAACTGTTTCAATTAGATTGCCATAATAATTAGCTTGCTCAGTGCGATCGGTAGCTTCATCATAGTAGGGAATTGTTCCGCGACGGGCTTGTTCTAGAATTTGTAGCTCTTTAGCCAGTTCCGGGTCACTTTCAATATCCCACTGGGTATCGTCTTGGCGGCTACTAGCTGTGGGCTTGGATGACAGGTTGTCAGGTTGAGGCACAGGAACAGAGGGCGTAGCTGCTTCTCCCAAACGCACGCTCAACAGAAGCGGAATTGTCCAAGTTACACTGCCATCACTAGCAAGGTTAGGCAAATTGGGACTAATTTTAGGTGTTTCTTCCTTAATTACTTCTGGGGGAAGTGGGAGCTTCTCGAACATCTCATCTCGCAGAGGGCGCTGTGTTAGAGATAGGTTGTGCTGTTTGACATACTTGACGATGCGGCTGATGCGAATGCCTTCATTGGCTTCCCAGGCCACTTTATCCTCTCCCAACTCCGGAGTCCACACTTGACCGTCGGTTGCTAAGATTCTGCCCTGCTCATCTTTTTTGGGAACACCTGAGTGGTGTAGCCCGACTACTTCCCACTGATCGTTGAAGACAGGAGATCCAGAAGACCCAGGTGCTGTATCTGTCTGATAGTGAAGGAAATCATCGAAGAGATCGACTAGCCGATTTTCCCGCAGTGCCAGCTGCTTCGGTTGCCCAGATGGGTGTTGAATGATGTTGACGTACTCTCCTAGAATCGCCTTGCCTTCCTCTTCTATCAAGCGATTCCAACCAAAAGTCCCTAGAAGAGGTTGTCCACTAGAACTATCTTTGACTGCCACTAAACTGAAATCAAGAAGTTTATCGGTAAGAAAGAAAGTGGCAGGATCGAGTTCATAGGTATAGGACTGGAGCATTTGCCCTCCCACACCGCTTTGGTAATTGAACTCTATCAGGCTAAAACCTGCTTGCCGGGCATCTGACAGGACATGGTTGTTAGTCAGTAGGAGGCGAGGAGAAACCATGAAGCCCGTGCCATAGCCAACAAGGCGGTTGCTATTATTGCGGATGAGAATGCGACCGATAGAACGGGAGACGCTCAACCCATACTCTAGGTAACTCACACTCATTAGGTCGTTTTGACCGAGAATGCGTTCTTGGACGAGACGATTGAAATTTTCTGGAGATAAAATTTTAACCCCAGTAACTTCAGGTTGGCTTTCCTCAACCATCGTTCTAACAGCCAGAGGATGGTTGGCAATTCGTTCGAGTCTCTTTCTGACTCGCTCTGGAGTATCTACATTAAGTAAATTCCCAGCTTCCATCTCACTCAGGTGTTGTTCACGCTCATGATGACGCTGTTTGTACCGTGCTGTGGTTTCTTGAATTAACTTATAGGTAATAGCCATAGGGAGCAAATGGGCTTTCAAGGAGTAAAAGTGGCTGTCTTAGGCTGTCTGTCTCTGTAGTTGACTAGGCAACTAGGGAGGTCGATACATTATGCCAAATGATTTTTTTGATACATATCCTGGAGTTGATAGAGATTTTTTCAAAAAATTAATAACTCTTGTAGTAGATAATACAAACGTTTTCCTGGTTTGAATTACCTATCTTATTGAAAGTTATAAAATTCAGGTGATAACGGCATCTAATACTTGAGTAAAAGTGTTTTTCAGTATAAGCAACTTGAACTGTTAGGGAATCGAACACTGACAGTTGCAACTTAGGAGATTTTAGATTTTTGACTTGGCGAAAATATAAAATTTCGCCAAGTTAACATTTTATAAATTAAGAAATACAAATTTTCGTTATTTTGAGGGTAAACTAGCAGCATTTATTGGAGTATATGGAGTGATTATCACCCTAGCTAGTTTCAAGGGTGGCGTAGCTAAAACGACAAGCGCCATTCATATTGCTTGCTTTTTATCTCAGAAGGGCAGCACTTTGTTGGTGGATGGCGACCCAAACCACAGTGCTACAGGATGGGCAAAGCGAGGAGCATTACCTTTTAAAGTTGTAGATTTATTACAAGCCCCTATGCACAGCCGTAATTTTGATCATGTGGTCATTGACACAGCAGCCCGACCCAGCCAGGAAGATTTAGAAGCACTCGCTGACGGGTGCAATCTATTAATCCTGCCTACTACTCCTGATGCTTTAGCGATGGATGCATTGTTACAGACTGTAGGCACTCTCAAATCATTGGGCAGCTCGCGCTATCGTGTATTGCTTACAATTATTCCTCCTGCCCCTCGCTTAACAGGACAGCAGGCACGGGAAGCATTGGAAGCAGAAGGAATACCACTATTTCAACATGGGATTAGACGATTTGCTGCTTATGAAAAAGCGGCACTGGAAGGTCTGCCAGTTTATCAAGTAAAAGACCGCAGCAGCAAAATAGCATGGCGCGAGTATCAAGAGGTGGGTAAGGAGATACTGTCATGAGCAAGCCTAGCCCTTTTAAAAAGTTATTTGAAACCAAAGAAGAACCACAAATTGAGCCAGAACAACCAAAAGAGGAAACTATAGAGAGTAACGTGATACAAACTCCAACACCACCCACACCAGTACCAACTCAAAATGAACCACGCAAACGTGGCAGACCTGCAACTGGAAAGCGGTCTGATGATTCTTGGATTGGGCGCACTTACTATGTGAAACGCTCAACAGATTTAGATGTAGAGGAAGAATTACTCAAACTCAAAAGACGTGGCGTAGAGATTGATAAAAGCGAATTGGTAGATTTTCTGATGGCTGTCTGGGTTAAATGGCAGCAAGGTGAAAATATAGATTTACTAATTGACGAATTTACGCCAAGGCGAAATTCTAAATTAGACTGACCTCTAGCTGACTGCCTGGAACTTAGTATGGCAGCAAGGTGAAAATATAAATTTACTAATTGATGAATTTACGCCAAGGCGAAATTCTAAATTAGACTAACCTCTAGCTGAATGCCTGGAACTTAGTATGGCAGCAAGGTGAAAATATAAATTTACTAATTGATGAATTTACGCCAAGGCGAAATTCTAAATTAGACTGACCCCTAGCTGAATGCCTGGAACTTAGTGTAGTAACGCTAAAAGAAACTATTGCAATAATGAAGAAGACAGATGCAGCGATGCGTGGATTTTCGCTCCAGTGGAGGATATACCTAATATGACTATCAAAGAACTGCTTCTCTTGGAAATCGAATCGACCCCAGATACCATTCTGGCTGAAACGCTAGACTTTATACGCTTTTTGAAAACGAAGTCAACTCAAACACAGCCTGTTTCTGAAGTTTCTCCTTCCGCCCCTCACACTACGGTAAATTCCACAGGTCGCTCACTGCTCGAACACTTAAAAACAATTGGTAAATGGTCAGGTGATGATTTAGAAGAATGTCTTTCTTTAGTTTATGCCACTCGCGGCAAAGCCAAATTTGATTACGAAAACCCTTTTGAATAATGTACCTGTTAGATACAAATCACTGTAGCCAAGCAATACTTGGTAATCCCAATGTGCTTAATCGCCTTGCGGAAGTGGAAAATTCTGTGATTACAACCTGTGCCATCGTTCAAGGCGAATTGATAGACATGGCAGAACGTTCTCAACGTAAAGAAAGTAACTTAGCTCTAATTCACCGTTTTCTAACGGGTATATACATTCATAATATTGATGGATTTACTGCCACTATCTACGGACAACTCAAAGCTGCTTTATTTAATCAATTTGCACCAAAAGATAAAAGCAAGCGGAGAAAAACAAAAATCACTGATCTAGGCTTTGATGAAAATGACCTTTGGATTGCGGCTTCTGCCTTACAACATGGTCTTATCGTTGTGTCAGCCGACAGTGACTTTCAGAGGATTCAACAAGTGAAAACATTATCCGTTGAATCTTGGTTGTAAACTCTATTTCTTATCCTCATCTGTGCTTGATCACTTTTAGCCAAAATTACTTCAGTAGCAGAAGGTTAGAATTTAACGAGATTTAACAATATAAAATGGCAGTAATACGAAAATATGAATTTTTCAATTGCCGAAATTTCGCCAATGCGAAATTATGAAAATAAAGTTTTACTGCATTAAGAAACGGAGCAATTAATTTCTTACCAAGAGTTGTCAAGAGCTAAGGAATAGTAAGGGTTTTATCGGGGTGCGACAGCATAACCTTCTTGCTCGGTCGGTACTTGGATAGATTTTTAATTATCTTAAAAATAAATTTAATAAGGATTTATATATGAAAAGTAATTTTACTGATAACTTCTTGTATCTTTTCCAAGATAAGAAAATTTTAACCATTGCTTAACCATATAAGATGAATAACCAAGCACTAAAAAGCGTCAGCATCGAAGTTGGTAAAGAAACTTACACAGGTGCTTACAAGTAAGAAAATGGCTTAATAATCGACGCTTCGTACAATAATAAGTAAATAAGTAATCTTTCAAGCTTTCAATAATGACACTCCCATCACCAAATAAAGTCGATGAATTATTTTCTGAATGGGATAAACCAGGCTCTCCTGGTTTTGCTTTAGCCATCATCAAAGATGGTAAGACTGTCTATAAGCGCGGCTATGGTATCGCTGACTTAGAACACAACGTAACGATTTCTCCGAATTCGGTCTTTGATATTGCCTCAACGTCCAAGCAGTTTACAGCGATGTGCATTGCTTTACTTGCAAGAAAGGGGGAACTTTCTTTAGATGACGAGATCCAAATCTACATTTCAGAGATACCCAGATATGAGTATCCCATTACTGTGCGGCATCTGATTCACCACACAAGCGGCATTCGTGATTACCTAACCCTCATGGGGTTGGCAGGAATGCGATGTGAGAATGAGTATCCTGAGAACGAAATCATTGGTTTAATAGCTCGTCAAAAAGAATTGAACTTCAAGCCAGGAGAGGAGCATTTGTACAGCAACTCAGGATATTTTCTTTTGGCAGAAATTGTAAAACGTGTCTCCGGAGAATCTCTTGCGGTTTTTTCTGATAAGCATATTTTCAGTCCGCTGGGGATGAAGACAACTCACTTTCACGATGATTTCACAAGGATTGTCAGGAATAGAGCGATTGGCTACTCTGTGAGGGACGAAAGTAGCTTTCGGATTGATATGTCTATTTTTGATGTCGTGGGTGACGGTGGTATCTATACCACAGTTGAGGATCTATGTATCTGGGATGAGAATTTTTACCAAAACAAATTAGGAGGATATGGGCAAGACCTGATCGAAGAAATCATTACACCTGGAAGATTGAATAGCGGCGAAGGGATAGATTATGCCTTTGGTTTAGTTATAGGGCATTACCGAGGATTAGAAACCATCAGCCACAGTGGTGGATGGATGGGTTACAGCTCACAGATGCTTCGATTCCCCAAACAGAGATTCTCTGTAATTTGCTTGTCAAATTTGGGCAGCGCTGAACCGCCAGAACTTGCCAGAAAAGTCGCAGATATCTACTTAGTTGATGACTTTACTGAGCAAAGCATAGAATCTGTAAGCCGCCAAACCCAAATAAGAGAAATTCCATCGGTTGATTTAGAGAGCAAGACTGGCTTTTATCAAAACCCAAAAACAGGAACCGTTTGGGAGTTATTGGTCAAGGATGGGAAATTAAGCGTGGAATTTGCTGGAATGAGCTTTACACTTGCTCCTGTGAGTTCAAATCATTTTGTAATAATGGATATTCCTTATAATGCCGATGTTGAATTTGAAGAGGCAGGTTTAGATGAACCCTCCCATCTTTACGTTTGTTGGGAGGGCAAAACACGGGACGTTTTCCAACGGCTAGACTTTGCTCCTCCTGATTCTGAACAGTTGATGGATTTTACAGGAGAGTATTATTGCAAAGAGTTAGATGTCACCTACAGAATCAGTATAGAAGACGGAGAGTTGCTGCTAAATCGAAGAAATTCTCTTCGAGAAACCCTCAAGCCAATTAACAAAGATTTACTGGAAGGTACGGACATCACTTTGCAGTTTGTCCGTGATGACTTTCATCAAGTTGCTGGATTCAATATGAGCGCAGGATATGGAAGTGTCAGAAACATTCAATTTGTGAAATAAAAAGACGCGCCCAACAATCTCGTTGCGGTTAAAACAGTGTGGGATTGAAACAGTAGCAATGGAATCATTGAAGTTAATCAGGATAGCATATACCCCGATTAACAATAGGAAACTGAAAATGAGAATTTTTGTGACGGGTCGTCTTTGTTTGTTCGGAGAACATAGCGATTGGGCAGGAGAATATCGGCGGATTAATCCTCAAATTGAAAAGGGCTATACCTTAATTGTTGGTACTAATCAAGGAATTTATGCCTCGGTCAAACCTAATTCAACTGAGTTAATTATTCGCCCTTCTCTTAATGATGGAAGGCATTATGAACCGCTCAGATTACCTATGGAATCTAACACCCTTTTATGCGTAGCCCAAAAGGGCGGTTTTTTTAGTTATGCTGCTGGTACAGCTTATCAATTTCTTACTCGTTATGGTGTAGGCGGACTTGAGGTTGATAATTATCTAACCGACTTACCCATCCAAAAGGGATTATCTTCAAGTGCTGCCTTTTGCGTTCTCATTGCAAGGGCATTTAATCATCTGTACGACTTGAAGATGACAATTCGAGAAGAAATGGAGTTGGCATACCTCGGAGAAAGAACCACTCCTAGTCTTTGTGGTCGTATGGATCAGGCTTGTGCTTATGGAAATCGCCCAATCTTGATGATATTTGATGGTGAACAAATCGACATAAGGGAGCTTACAGTTAGCAAAGATTTGTTTTTTGTAATTGTGGATCTCGGTGGCAGCAAAGACACACAAGAGATTCTCAGACGATTGAATGAGTGTTATCCAATAGCTACTAATCCAATAGGGCAAAATGTACAAAAATACTTGGGTTCTATTAGCGCGGAAATTACCCAGGCGGCCGTTGAAGCCATACAGCTTGGAGATGCCCAACTTCTTGGGGCTTTAATGACAAAAGCCCAAGCTGAATTTGATCAGTACGTAGTACCGGCTTGTCCAGAAGAATTAACTGCAAAGAAGCTGCATCTCCTTCTTAATCACGAGCCTCTGAGTCCTTATATCTTTGGAGGAAAAGGCGTTGGTTCTCAGGGTGATGGTACTGCACAACTGATTGTTAACGACAAAGAAAGTCAAACAAAAGCTATCGAAATTATTCAGCGCGATTTTCCGCAAATGCAAGCGTTTAAAGATAGCCAAATCCTCAAAACCGTTAACCCGGAAGTGATACAGACACATTTGCAAGCAACAGGCTGGCAGGAGACAGGGCGTATATATAACGATGCTGGGGCAATTTGGCGACTAAAAAAAGATGCAGATCCTGAATATGAAATTTTGTTACCTCTCCAACATGATTTAGGAGATTACGCCGAAAGAATCAGCGACATATTAAAAACATTATCTGCGGTAGAAAATCGTTCACAAGTTGATATTTTAAGCGAATTTATTACCAATTATCCCAACTTCACGGTTCTTGGTGTAGTCATGCAAATTGCTACTCCATCAATTGATAAATTGAGTGGAGAAATTACTTTACTAGGAGCAATTTTTGAGAGATTACAAGAGATTAAAACCTCACTGGCTGACCATGATTATATCTTAGCGATTAAAGCTTATCAGGAACGTTTACCAATTCACTGCACAGGTGATTTAGTCAAAGTAGACAATCATTTTATTCTGAGAAATCCTCAGAATTTTCAAATTGACATTCCTAAATAAGTTCTGATATCGAGTCGCTCATCTGCTTTTGCAAACGCTGGCGGTTATCATCATATTTCAATACCGTCTGCACTTGGGCGTGTCTGCTGAAACGTTGAGTAGCCCGGTAGTTGCCATTATTAAGATCCAAAACTGTAGTAATCGCACTATGGCGGACACGATGCGGTGACATCTTCTTAGTAATTCCGGCTTCCTTGCAAAGCCCATCCACCAATCGCCTGATTGCTTCCCCTGTTAATCTCGCGCCATTTTTGTGATAAGCCAGCACTGTAAAAAGCGGGTCATCGCCACGTTTTTTCTTAGAAGCTTTTATCCAACCGGCGATCGCCATTGCAGTTTTGTCTGATAAATCAAGAATATCCTTCTGGCTACCCTTGCCCTTACCCAGAATAAAAAGCGTTTTCTCCTTGGGGTTAAAATCACTTACATTTAAGTTGACTATCTCATTACGGCGCAAGCCATTATCCCAAAGTAACCGCAGAATGGCATAGTCACGCTTGCCCTTCAAAGTATTCTGGTCAACCAGGGCGATTACCTTAGCATAGTCACTAGCGGAAATACCTGTAGTGTCCCGGTAGGTTTCGACCCTTTCACCTTTGACATCATCTAAAGAGAAGTTGCAGACCCCCAGCCGTCGCCCCATCTCTACCATTGACTTGATAGCACTAAGACGACGGTTCACCGTAGCTTCAGCCAGTTTCTTTTTGATGAGATGTGCCTTGTACTTGAGAACCACAGCGACAGCGTGACGCTGTTCCAGGTGAAGAAACTCTAACACTAAATCCCGGCTGGGTTCTTTTTTGGCGACAAACAGAAAGAAATCTTTCAGGTCTTTCTGGTATTCGCGCTTGGTATTCAGAGATCGCTTATCCCCAATCAACTGCTGAATTACATCAGGGTCATTCTCTAGCGAGAAATCAGAGCCGATCGCTAAGGCGAGTGAGTTTTCTAAGACACTAAGATTTTCAGGGTGAATGGGTGTCATTGGTGATAGCGCCGCAGAGATTTGGGAAGTTGAATACTCTTGCTCTATCTTAGTTGAAGAGAGGTGTTTATTACTCTAAGTGGTGTGAAAAACTATATTGTCGCACTATGTCTCAGCAAGGTGGGGGGAGGGGTTTGAAAAGTAATTGTCAGATGATTTACAGTGAGGGAGGGCGATGAGGCGAAATTTTCTGCGATAAAAGTGTAAGGATTGACGAGTCAGTACGTGATTTGACGGTCAACGAACACCACTATCCATCTAGAGGGGGTTAGGGTGTAAGAGTGTGTGTTGAGCAGAGGTAGGGATTTCAACAGTTGATAGCAATATTGCTATCAAAACTGTCTGTACTGGCTTATGTAACGCCGTTTGCTAAATTGTGACTATCAAACTCGTGATATCAATTTTGAGAAGCAGGTCTTAGTGGCAGCCTCACTAGCTCTGCTACTGAATTTGCGAAAGAAGGAAATGCGAAAATTCAAGCAATCTTAATACTAATTTTTAATGTGTCGTTATTAACTAATTTACGCCTAACTATTTTCAAAAAAGTTATAAGCTTGAGTAATATTGTGACCATCAAATATATAGACAGTTATAAGCTCATGAATACTAGGACTACGAGAATGACCATTCACCAGCAATTTTCTTTGATATCCAATTAAAACGAGAGCTAATGAAGAAGTTTGAAGAAATTTTTTAATATAATCCGTTTTAATTAAAACACCAGAATTGCTCTCTGTAGATATTTCAGTAATTTGGATAGTATTTGACTCATCTAACCAACTAGATTGCCCATCCCACGTAAAGTTGCTAAAATTAACTAAATCTGGTGCAGGAACATTAAAATTGGGAACATATTCATCTTCACCTTGAGTACAATCATATTCCCATTCATTACCTCTTAGAAGGCTAATCGCTGTAAAGTGAGCATTTTCTGTACCTAAAAGTTCATCTTCTAAAGATAGCTCTCCAGTTTCTAAACGCTGCGTCCAGGACAGTGTATTGGGGTACTCTGCCATTAATAGTCTATAGTCATGTGGAATGTCTAAATCAGCAAAAAAATGAGTAATAGACAATTGTTCTTTAATGCTCTCAATATCAGAATAAGGTATAAAAGCTGTTCTGATACCAGTTTCTAAATTCCGATAAGGATACAGTGTACTAGAAATAGTTTTCTTTAATGAAGAATTAAGCCAGAGATGGAGCCATTGTTCTTCTTGATTATCAGTAATGTTTACTATCTGTTCCAGAGCAGGAAAATCTTGTAATGCTATCCATTCTTCATGACTAGAATTGAAAGCTATATTAAAATTATAATCAACAGGTTGATACCACTCTGTATTGATTTCTCCCTTAGAATAAAAAGCCCTTAAATCAGTTGGGTCTATATCTCGTAAGTCTATCCCTTGTAGTCTGGGGAAAGAAGTTTCATTTTCCCAAGATTCTATCTTTCTCGGTAAATGATCTGCCAAAATTCCTGCTAAACGGTGTAATAAAATCCAATAATATTTTTTCCCAAGCCGTTCAGCCCAAGTTGGCCGTCCTCTTCCTCCGCCATATTTCCCTAAAAGATAGCGATCATAGTTGTAGCATTTTTCATTAAAGCCTGGATACCCTAACTCAGAAACACTTTTAATAAACCAGCGATGAATTTGCTTTTGATTTATGCCTGTGGCATCTAGATCATAGTGTCTAAGAACTTTAGGTCTTAAGACATACTTAGCAAAATCAGTTTCTCCAAATCCACCTGGAAATTCATCAAGATTCATATTTCTTCCAAAAGCATCTTGCTCTACTAAATGAGCAATCTCTTCTTCTAAAGGAATCTGAATAGGTTGACTATTGTAGGGTGGTCTACACTTATTGATACTAATAGTATCATTCAAAAGATGACGACTATAAGCTAGTTCAATAATTAATCTTAGCCAGTCACGAATAAGAGCATTTTCAGAAATATTATCTGTCTCAAAAATCTGAGTATAAATTGTGTTGGCCACATCCTGAATTAAATTGTTATCATTGGCAAGTAAGATTGAGCTATAAGCAGCTAGACTCACTCTTTCTAAGACATAATCATCATCAATATCAATAAATCGAAGTAGAGTAATGTTAATAATGCTAGGCTGACTAATAAAAAGTCTGGTTAACCCTTTAGTTGCTCTATCTCTTACTCGTCTATCTGAAGCAGCACAACACCAACTTAAGAATAATGCCCATAAACAACTAGTTTCTTCACTAAATGAAGATAAATCTGCTTTGATTGACCACTCAATTAAACGCCAAGCTCCTCCTTTATTCTCAAAATCTTCGTGAAGCAAAGCACACCAAAACGGATCTCTAGTTGTTAAATCCTGTTGATTTAGTAAGTCATCAATAAATTCCGCATTAAGAGGATGATTTGGAATTATAGCAATTCCAAAAAGAGAATTTAAAATTGTTGCACAACAAATAGAATTAGATAACCCTTCAAAAACTAAATCCTGAGCTTTTTCAGAAAAACTTTCAATAGCACGCCATTGGAATCCCGAACTAATAATTGGTAATAAAAATTTATACCGATCTAGATTACTAATAATGTCACTTAGTTCGATTTGAAATTTTTCAGGTAAGATAATTGAGAAAGCTTCAAGCAAACCTTGATGTTGAGTGAAAACTTCATTGTCAGAATAAGAAGCAACAATATCGCTCAATTGGTAAAATTCAATTCCTTCTAATAAGAATAAAGCAATTAAAAAGTCTGCTACACGTTCAAATGTAAAGCGACAAAACCATTGTTTTGGTGCAAGAGGTCTACTTCTATGTTCAATCAGAGCAATTAGCCCTTCCTTTTCTAATTGAATAAATAGAGAACGTTCACTATCATCAACGTAAAATATTCGATGAACAGTTTCCTCAGCTGCCTCTCTTGAAAGGAGTCGAGTTTTTTCTTCAGCCATTTTTTTAGCTAAAGCATTAACAGCTTCAGTCACCTTGTCATTTCTTCCATCATAACGACACACTTTAGCTATTCGCTTATTTTTTTCTTCGAGTAATAAACGTAAAACATCAGTAAATCCAAGAGTGCCTAGAGGTATCGATCTAGATTCTAGGCTTTGTATAGCTTGGCATACTAAATGTAAAAATAGAGGATTGGTAAACTCTGATTGTAATAATGGAGTAGTTGGTGGTTCTAACTTATAAAATTCAAAAAATTGCTTAATTGCATAAAACTCACATCCAAAGAAACCATTATGCTCAAACTCAACCCATTGATTTCTATCATCAAATACTTCATCCAAATAAGTATCACGGCATGAAACACATAATTTTAAACGTGAAAAATGAGTAATTTGTTGGCATAAAGGAGCCAGCCAAGATGTCTTCCATCTTTGCATCTCTGGCGATTCGTTAAGTGCATCAATATAAATTATTGCGGGTTTTCCAGTTGTTTCTGCTGCCGAATCAATCATCCCCCAAAGTTCATCCCTGGTAACATTACTAGATAGCCCCAGTTTATTAACAATAATTTTCCAGGGTTCATCTCCAGTAAAATCTTCACCGTAAAATACTAAACACATCTGTCCAGTTTTACTACTATGTAGAGCATGGTCTACAATAGCATGAGTTTTCCCTACTCCAGCACAGCCACGAAGTAGCATAAATTGGCTTTTAGGTAGGAGAAATTCTGGGCTATTTACCCATTCAGCAATTGTATGTAAACATTTTAATAAATCACGAGATGTATCTAACTTTGCAGCAGGGAACTCACATTGATACTCAGCCTGAAACTGTCTAAATTGGGGAGTATCTGCATTTTGACCATGTTCTTCTAGAAGTACATTCAGAAATATTTCTTCTATTCTTATTATGTTTTCTATTAAACTACTAACTTGTAAGCTTACAGTCTGTACATTAGTAGAGGGTAGAGGGTCAACAGCTTCATTTAAAATAGAATTAAGTAAAACAATATGTTCTGTAATATTTTGGATTATCTGATGGCTATTTTTATGTAATTCATCCGCATTACTAACATGAATATTCCATTTTTGAATATTCTCATTTAACTCTTTTAAATACCTTTTAGTTTTTTCTGTCCAAGTATCTTGATGGGTAAAAGCTTCTAAGGCACTAAACGCGGGAACGTTTACTGAAAGTTCTGGCGAATATCGTTTACCTGCTTGAGCTTTAGCATCATTTAATCGTTTCTGAAGCCAATCATTTGTCATCGGTTGAGCAGGGTTGCCCACTGGTGTTGTTGTCTGCCCACCTAGAATATTAAAAATATTTTGAAAAACGTTACCTTGAATATAGTCGCCTTCAATCCGTTCGTTATAATTACCTCCTCCAGTATTAATATTGCGGTTTTCAGGCGGTTTCGGCTCTTCCATATTTTTGCATGAGCTAAATTTTCAGCCTAGAAGCTGCGGGTTGGTAAACTATGAACTTAGAAGTATGTTAGTTCAGTTTCCTTAATCTTCTGCATCTACTTCCTGCCAGCCTTTGATAGCACCAACAATAAAAGCACCTGCTGGGTTATCAATAGCTTTCTCAAAAGCAGCTAAACCACCTTCCTTAACAGCATTTATTACTCGTTTTTTCAAGGTTGGATTGTTTTCAATTCGATTGATGGCTTCTGCTGCTACTACCATTTGTTGTGATGTAGTAGTGGTTGGGTAAGTTTGCTCTAATTGTTTTAGTAATAGTTGAATCTCAGCAGCAGCTTCAGCAAGACTTTGGGGTTGTCCGGCAGCGTAGTAATTACCTTGAACATAGTTACCTTGAATGCGCTCGTTATAGTTGCCGCCACCTGTGTTGATATTGCGATTTCCAGTCACGATAGTATCTCCTTGATTTTGATAAGTTTGAGCATAAAAACTAGGGCGTTCTAACGCCGTCATCACCATAGTTTCTAAACTACGAATTCTGCTATCTTTTTCGGCTAATAATAATTGTATTTCTCGTTCTGGCAGTTCTTTTAGTTGATTATAAGTGCTGAAATATTCTGCACTCAGTTCTGATTTGTTTGCAGAATCTGCTGTTTTAGCACGAAGCAAAAACTTATCTTCACCTCGTTTTTCCATCGCTACGATTTCTAATTCAGCATCAGGGTGATTCTCTGCTAACTGTTTGAATGAAATTGCGATCGCACGTGGGTCAACTCCTTGGTTATGATAAAGGTCGAGAGTATCAACAATGGGTTTAATAAAATCACCAAACTCCCCATCTGCAAATACTTCTTTATTGTTGTCAGGCTTGCGTAGGGGGTCTGGGTTGTCTTTAGTGGGTAGTCGCATGAAAACATACTCACACCTAACTCCATCAAATTTGGTATCACTGGTAATGCCCCAGTCCTCAATATATGCCCCAGTCAGAGTTGCACCCGTGAAGTCTGTTGTATCTAGTTGAGCCTTTACCAGCTTGGCTCTTGATAAATCAGCATCTTGTAAGTTAGCTTCACTTAAATCTGCACCAATAAAACTGGCATCTGTGAGAATAGCTTTTTGTAAATTGACACCGTGCAAATCTTGACGGTCAAAGTTCTTATCTTGCCCCAGTCCTGTAGTTACCAATTGGCGTAACTGGGCATTCTGAAGATAAGTGTTCCCAGGACGAACACGATTGAGTAGTTTGGTGTTGGAAAAACAAGTCCGAATAAGCATGGCATTTCTTAAATCTGTGCTTTTGAGTGTGGCTCCGGTAAACTTAGCATCGGTTAGGTCAGCGTTGCGAAAGTTTGTACCACCGATAGCTGCAAAGGCAATAGCCATGTTGCGAATCAAGGAGTATTTTTCATCTCCTTTCATCGCTCGCCAAGCAATGTAGGCACTGAGTAAAACTTCGGGGAAGGCGACGGCGACGGCGAAGGCGACGGCGAAGCCTCCGGCGATGGCTCCGACGAAGGCGAAGGCGACAGCGAAGGCGATGGCGATGGCGATGGCGAAGGTGCCGGCGATGGTGCCGGCGAAGGCGACGGCGACGGCGACGGCGATGGTGAAGGCTCCGGCGAAGGCGATGGCGAAGGCTCCGGCGAAGCCTCCAGCGAAGAATCCGGTTCCGCCGAAGGCTCCGGCCATGGTGACGGCTATGACGACGGGGATAGCTGTATTTAATCCTTGACGAATTATAACGATGCCCACAACAATTACTACTATTAAGGCAGTCCAGCCTCCAACCTGAGTTTCCAGAATAGAAATATCAAATATGAAAACCATTAAATATCCAATCAAAGCTGATAAAAATCCAGAAACTCCAGACAGCAACCACGAAACACAAACTAGAAAAATAGCCCAACGCCTTTGCAGTCCAGCAGTAGCATGGCTGAAGTTTGCACCCTTCAGATTAGCACCAGTAAAATCTGCGCTCCGAATATCTGCGCCACTAAAATTTGCTCCCTCAAGGTTTTGACCCTTAAATGAGCATCCTCGGAGATTTTGATCAGAGAAGTCTTTGGGCATGGTTGGGTGCAGCATCCAATTTTGTTTTTTGGATACAGATATACCACGATAAATTCCGTAATTACAACGCTTTAAAGCACATTAATTTTGGCAATACCAGTTTTTATACTTCAATTCCCGACTTAATTCTTTCCCTCTCCTCACCAATACATCATTCATTCACAATCAAGCTATAGTCGATATAACCAAGCATCGCCCTTCTTTTTATCGCATCATAACGATTTTTTACGCCCCATTTACTATATAAATCACTGGCATAGCATTTGACTGTACTAACTAAGAGAAACATTTCTTTGGCAATATCTTGAAAAACTAAACCCTGAGCCAGTAAACGCAGGACTTGTATTTGGCACTCGGTGGGAGAGTCAAGCAAGTTTTTGTCAACGAATTTGGGGTCAATATATCTGTTGTGATAAAGATTTTCTAATAATTTTTTAGCCAACTTAGGGTCGAGCAGGCATTCATCAAAGTAAGCTCTCTTGATGGCTAGTTCAATCAATTCTATATCAGCACTCTTGAGCATATAAGAATCAGCCCAATGACGGAAAGCCGAGTTAATAAAGTCTGAATGAGTCTGATTAGGAAAAATCACCACTTTACTATTAGCTTCTCTTTTAATTTAACGAGTAAGTTCTAAACCACTCATATCGGGCAATAGTAAATCGACTAACACAACATCAGGATTTACTTGTTCAATTAACTGAAAACCTATCTTTCCACTGGTGGCTGACCCTGTAACTTCTATATCAGGAGACTTTTCAATAGCTCCTTTAATGCCTAAGAGCGTGAATGTTTCTGGTTCAACAATTACTATTCTCAGCATGATGTTGATAATCTTCTAATAATAAATGGCTGTTTATTCGGGTATTTATTATTGGTGTCTAGCGGACACGTATTAGACACTTGGTGTCTGGGCGGTGTCTGGGGTGGTGTCTGCTGGTGTCTCGGCTGTATAAGGGTTTCGGGCTTTAGTGTCTGTGGTGTCCGGTGTCCAGTGTCCGCAAAAAAAGGGCGTTTTTGGGGCTAGACACCAGCCACCAATCGCCGTCAAATTTGATTGAGCTTGATAACTCCCTCGCCTATCCATTCTGCTAAATCAGCCCCAACAATTTCGTACATCCAGCCCTTGATTTGCTCAACAGTAAATCTCTCACCGTTCACTTTAAAATTGCCTTTGAACTCTCTTACATCAGCTTCTATTCGCTCAGTCCTGGTGAGATATTCATACAATTTTTGCGCCTGGGGTGATAGCTGATTCTTTTTATTTTGAGTATCACCACTCTTGCCACCGATATTAAATTCCAGTTCATAAATGCGTTCCCAAGTGGCTTTATCTATGGGCGGAATTGAGTTAGATACTGGTGTTGCAGTGTCACTAAAATCAGATATTTTGGCTGTCATAGTCGGCAGATTAACATCAAGCCATTCGTTAGAACTATCGAGTTTTACCTTGGCTTTACCCGTAGATTTGGGCTGTAGTGTGACAGGATCTACTTCTGCTAAACATTCAACTTGGAGCATTTTAGAAACAAGATTATGTAATCCCTTGATGCCAAATAAACACGTCTGGGTGTTGTTGTGAGCTACCACAGTAATAGGCATCTCCTGTTTTCTGGATTTGGTTAACGCCAGCTTGCCGAACTTTGAAAGTAATTCTTCATCCTTAATAAAATCGCTGTAGGTAGTGACTTCTTCACAAATCAGAGCGGTTGCTTTACCATCAGCCCATAGCTTTTGTCGCCATTGGTCTTCACTCAAGTTGGAGTTATTGAAGGTAAAAAGTCGGCTTTCTATTTCCTCAACATAAGCGCGGATCTGTGCTTCAATATCTGACCATGAGTGATAGCTTTCTAGCCCTTTCCATTCGGCGCGGTTGCTGTCAGGGTCAAGCACAATCACCCTGTAACCTGCCTCTTTCTTCTTTAATGCGACGTAACGGGCTAACCACGACTTACCACCCCCTTGGTTGCCCCAGATGAGGGCAGTTTGTTTGATTAAATTCTGTACCCACGCCGTTTTATTCTCCTGTGGAGCGATCGCCGGCTGTTCTCCCCCAGTTACTTTATCGTTGGGGTCAATCGTCCCCTGTAAAGTCTGGCTACCTTGTAAGTAAGGCGTTTTCGTGTCGCGCAGATGCTTAATGTACTCTGCCTTCTGTTCTTCGCTCATCCCCGCCGTTTGCGCTTCAAAAATAGCGTCAGATGCCTCCATCTGGGTAACTTCAATTTCAGTGTTGGCGTAAATCTCTGCTTTTTGGATGTCAACAGTGCGATCGCCGGCGATTAAATCCAAATCGGCTTGTAACTCTACTTCTTTAATAGCAACGTCTTTGTAACTGTCCAGTAGCTCTGAACGTGCTGCCATTTCTGCTTTTGCAGCATCCCGTTTTTGGGCAATGTCAACAAAAACTGCTCTCTGCTTCTCTTCATCCTGGCAATGGCGCAACATCCACCCAGCTAGCGCAAACCCCAGGAATCCCCCAAACGCCCAAAACGGTTTATATGGATTAGTTGCTTTCACCAGCCCGTTTACTCCGGTTGCTGGGTCACGCACAATCTGAGTGGGCATTCCATCATTCTGCCACTGTTGCCAATAGAAGGGGGTCATTCTGAAAGGTCGGTTATTCTTGTCCTGACACACCAATGTTTTTAAAGGGGTTTTGATGCAGAAGTAAATGCGGTCGCTGCTCGTTCCCTGCCATGCCATCGCAGCCGAGCTAATTCCTACAGTCAGACTCAGCCCAATTGCAACAGCTTTCTTGTCCATTGGCAACTGACCAAACCACAACATTAAACCCGATTGTTGTGACTCTTCTAACTCTTTATGTTTCTCGGTTAAATAATTCATTTATTCTTACCACCACCAAATAGAAAAAACATTAAGATCACTAGAAATATGGCCACTCCTGCACCATCTATCCAACTTGAAGATTCAGCGGTTTTTGGTTTATAAACCGACTCAATAGAAGTCTTAACTGTACTAGTAGAAGTTCTCGATTCATTCCACTCACTAATGGGTTCATAGAGCGCACACAAGAGAGCTAGTGATGCACTGCAACCAGTCATTAAATTAGTGACAAATTTGTTGAATCCTTCACCCGTTGCAGTGGCAGTAAAATACAGGTGTGCAGTACCCACAGCTAAGAACATTCCAACTGGGTGAACTTGCAATAAATGAAAGGTGAAAATTACTGCACTGTTTAAACAACTGCCAGCGACAATTTCACAAGCATTACCAGCGCGTCTAAATGTTCTAGCTCTGTTATTTTCTGGAAGTGGTTGTGGTTGTTCTGGTTGCTGTTGTTGTGATTTCTGGGCCAGCCCTTCATGCAAGAAAGGGCTGACGCTATGAGGATCTTCATTTCGTTTCCTTACTAGCATCAGCCTTACCTAATTAATTGATTATCTGTCGCCTAGTTTCTGCCACAAGTTACCCAACATTGCACCCCAACCGCGAACTGTTCCGGTTGCAGAAACACTAGAAGATGGTGCAGAAGTTTGGCTAGTAACTGGTATCACTTCTTGGGGGGCTTGATTCGGTTCTAATGCTCTTGAGCCAAACCTTGCACGGGCTAAAAGTTGTTGTCGTTTCTCTCTTAATCCCGTAGTAATTGCTTGCCTTTCAGCTTGCACAGTTTGCTTATTTTCTATGCTGCTGATTTTATTTTCATGCCGCCACAATTCAGCTTGTAAATCATTGTGTAATTGGGCTGCAATTTCGGTTAAACCGTGCTTCCGTTTTTGGTCAATTCGCAGGAGGTCTGCTCTATCTTGGGCATCTATTTTACTCATCTCCGAATCGAACTCGGAGTTTAGTTTGCGAATTTTGGCGATAGCACCCGCAACATGAGAGCCGTATTGTTTACGAAGTTCTGTCCAAGTAACCTGACCTTTTGTTAGCTTCTCCATCGCCTCAAAGACAACCTTGGCATTGTCCAGAAATGGCTCTAATCGGTCACTTAATTCTTGGGCATTATTCGCATAATCAGCGAATTGTTCGAGCTTATTTATATCCGAAAGATAGCCCAGAATATCAGACTCAAATCCTCCCCAAGATTGTGCTTTCTCATCAATGTGGCTTGCATGACCAAGTACCGGATTGCGTATTGCAAAGTCCATTGCTGACACTCCTAATAAGGTATGTAGTCGTAGTTGATATCACTCGACTCTTGGGGCACTTCATCCCAGTAACCCATCTCTTCAAATCGGTTATAAATTCTCGTTGCCAGTTGCCTTACGGGGTCGTCAAAATCTTCAGAAATTAAATCAAATCTGTTGGAGCCAAACGCCAAGATATTTGCAATGTCCGCGTCAATCCCATTACCCAAGAATTGACCAAATGCAGCAGAGTATGGATGGTCATCAATGGTTGAATGAGTTGCTAAGAATTCGGTTCCGGTGAAAGGTGGGTAATCTTCAATCTCTTCTAATGGTGTGTCAAGTGCCTCGATATCCGCCTCAATCATTGCCGCCCACTGTTCAGGATTTTCGGTTTTGATTTGCTGTAGTCTAAGGGCAGAGTCGGTCAGGGGTGATTTGCCCCAATCGTTGGGATTTTTGTAGTCAAGTGTCATGCTGTAAGATCCAAATTGTGTGATGTACTTGATGCATCAGATGGGCGAACGCTGTGCTTGCCGGCTTTCTGCGATCGCTCTCCCATCACTGAAAAAAGCCTTCTCTAGAAATGTCCACAGTTGAAGCTGTGGCTGACCATTGCAGAGTATTGAAAAACTGGCTGACATCCCCAAGCGTTAAATCACAATCAAAATGTAAGCCTTGATATTGTGGATGCTGCCTAATTTGGGTTACTAATTGTTGGGCTTGTGCAATCAATTCTGGCAGTGGTTGAATATTCATAATTCACCTCAAAAAATTGATAATTGCAGCGATTCTTGACTGATAACTGAAGCATTAGTAGACATCCCTGACACTTCGTAACAGCGAGTAGTTAAAGCTTTGTGATTCAGCAATAAATCAGCCTTCTTTCGTTGTCCAGATAGAGGGCGAAAGTGATATTTTTGATGCTGGATTGTCCCTGTTCTAAATAGGTACTGGTATAGCGTTCGGTCGATTTGGTAAACTTTGGAATTGGTTAGTAGGGTTGAGTCATAAACTCTATTTAGCATTTGTTTCTCCCTCAACTTGGGAATAAAACTCGATATCTAGGATTGCTTCGTGAATCTCTAAAAGTGCTTGAATGGCATCACCCAAACGCAAATCATTCGATGTGCTGAACCTTGAGAAGCCTTCAATTTGTTTGTAATTTGGTGATGCTTGCACGAACCTAAGAGTCTGTTCGCAACCCAAGAGAATGGTCATTATTTCGGTTGTTGTTAGTGATGGTTGTGTCTGCATGGTTTGTTGGTCGCTCATACCTTCTTAGACCTCTTTTTTGTTTTGGATAATTCTGGCTCCAATTGTGTCGAGACTGGCTGTTCTTTTGGCTTTTGAAGTACATAGCTGATTGCCCCAGCACCACCCACAGCAGCAGCGATAGTGAACATATTGTTTTTACCGATGTACTGCACTCCGAAATAGCCCAATGCAATAGTTACGGCTGTTGCACCAATGCCAAAAAGCGTGTTCTTTACTGTGGATTTGGTCATGCTGCTCCCTTAAAATTAGTGACCATTGCGCTAAGTGCCGATTTATTTGGCTGTGTAGGTTGCGGTGTTTCTACTTTGGGCGATGTTTGTACATTACCGTGTTGAAAAATCAACTTTTCTACACCTGCACTAAGGGCTTGTGTCGGTGCATCTTGGGGTAAATCAAAAATCTTGCACAATTCAATTACTGCTAGGTAGGAGATGGTTATACGCCGAGATTCGTAATTCATTAATTAGGCTCCTAGAGATATTTGACTTAATAGTTTCAAGCCCAATGCATTGATAAATTGGGGATTTTTCAAGACCACAAAACCTAAAGAGGCGAGATTTTGATCCACCACTGGTAGAGAAACACCCCCACCCCAGGCGACAAGGTATTTAGCGCGGTCTAGGTAATTACCAGCAGTGACAAAGTTGGCAAATTTCTCAATTCTGGTACTCCACCAAGTGTCAAGACACTGGCTGTACTCGGTTTCAAACTTCTTACCAGTTAGGTGATTGCCCCCGTATGTGAAAGTGCCTTCTAGAATGCCCTGGTTAACGAGACTGGGTGAGTGCTTCACATCCTTGGACAGCAGACTTACTCGGTCGTTTCGCTTATCGAGGGCTTCTGCAATCATCGAGTGGAGTTCACCGGCTCCACCCTCAATTAGATGGCGGTCTATGACTGCACCACTGCCGTTAAAGACAGTCACTAGCCAAGTTGATGAACCGATATCGAGAGCGATCGCCAATTCTGAAGGGTCTAGTACTAAAGATGCTTCACCAAATAAGCAGTGAGCAATGCTTCCAAAACCCTCTGGATATACGCCAGTAACCGCGATTTCAACTGTCTTGTTGACAATGGAACGAGTAAGTGGGTGTAAATGCTCAAAGGTGTGAATTCCTGACACTCTGCGTTTAATCTCTTGTCCCCAACGTTCCGGGTTGTGGTTGCTCAAACTAATTGAAAGCTTGAACCCATCGGGAATGTTGAGAACTGCTAAGTCTGCAAGGATGCTTTCTAATGCCAGTTCTGCTTTTTTAGCTTTGTCTTCATGAAGTAGGGTGTGGTCAGCCTGTGCTAGAGCTGCACTGCCCCAGAAAAATTGAATATCTTTTAAGTCCAGGCGTGAACCTTCTACATACCGTACCCATGCCCCATCTTTTGAGATGGTTTCGTGGTGCATGATGTTGCGGTTGCGAACTAGTGAGTATGCGGCAGGCATCATGATGCAAAAATCACCGATGATTGCCTTGCCATATCCTGCGCCTGGGTCTTTACCTCCTGTAAGGTCAGTTAGCCCGGAATTGGCTAATAAGTCAGCTTGAACGAGCCAATTTTTGGCATTGGTATATGTGGTTGTCATGGTTCAGATGATTGGTAAAAGTCTTATTTATTCTGGGTTTGGAGAATTTATCGGCTGAAGTGCCCATAATCCACTCATCCAGGTTTTGGCAAGCCTAAACTTCACTTTCTGGCTTCTGTTGCCTTTGTTGGGTGACTGCTTTTGGCTTGATGATGCTAGTATAGCACTAATAGTGCTAATAGTGCTAATAGAACTTTTAGTGCTACTAATGTTATTAGTGCTTTTGATATCTTTAATGTGCTAGGAGAGTAATATGGATGCTGTATACAGCAATTAGTTGTGAATTAATGGCACGACCGCGAATTACAGTTACCGTGTCTGATGACGTTTATCAGTATCTTAATGAATGGGCAGATCGAGAAGAACGACCATTGGCTAATCTTGCAGCTTACTTGCTAAGTCAGGCTGTCAGAGAACATCAAGAACAAAGTGAATCTGCCAAACCTAAAAAAGGTAAGGGTACAGCATAAGTTAATCACTAAGACAGGACAGATAAATTCAATCCAGCATACAGATGAACCCTGACTTAACTATGATTTTTGATACCACCAATGACCACAGTTAAAGACCCACTACCCAATTTTCAACTCCCGCCGCACAACGAAGCGGCGTTAGAGATGATTAGGGAAGCTATAGAGCATGAATCCGCTCTTGCTCTAGCGGCTGGTAGTTTTGCACTTGGTACAGGCAGTTTCATTAGTCCTTTTGGCTGGGTTGCTTTTGCATTGGCTTACAAACCTTTGGTACGAATTCAAAAACTTGCACGGTTAGAAAAATTAACAGCTGCTCTTTTGGATGAGTTTAAGAGCGAGGAAATACAAGTCTTTCCGGTAATTAAGGTAGAAGACAAAAACCCTATCGACTTGTTCATTAGGTTTCCGCGCAAAACTCACTTATTTATCTCGATTCGCTCAAAAGGAGACAGCGAGATTATTTATAACGAAAAGAGGGAGATTTTACAGGTAAAGCGGAAAAACAAAGGTGGTTTAAGAACCTGGGAACCCTGCCCTCTAGTTGAACTAGCAGATTACAAAAGCTGGTTTGACAAAAACAGAAATTTGTTTGGGATGTCCTCTCGTGAAGCTCAAAAGACACCCACAGCAAAAGTTTTGGTCTTATGGCCTCCCACCAAGGCGGCCGACGATCATAATTCACACCTTTTTTCTGAAGTTGGAGGTATGAAAACTCTAGCTCTCAGAAGGAAAGGGACTGCATTTGTAATTCAACAGGAGGAAATAACCGAGTTTATCAAGGCTTGGTTAGCCCAGTACAAATAGGCAAAACAATGAAAACCTCACGTCCTGCGAGGACAGCGAGGTTTTCCAATGGAATTGGGGTATCGGGTTTTAACAGCGCCTGATTAATATCCCTAATAGTAATCTTATCTTACACGAAGTGAGTGTTAAGCCCTTGTTACACTGCATAGCTAGAGACAAACAGTAATTCAGGAATTTTATGTAATTTCGTGCTTATATTTCTGAAAGTTTGTATTAGAAGATTACTGTAAAGGATAGCTCCAATTCCTCCAAAACACACAGTTAATGGAGGATCGGGAAGTGCAGATACAGCTATTTAATGACTCAGCCACTCGTAGCAAGCGACACTACGCATCAGTCGCATCCAAGGAACCACAAAATTATCTATTAAGCAACGGTCAAAAATTAAATAATGTTTTTGGAGGTATGGTGTAATGGTTGCACAATTCTTCACTACCTCCGACTTTGACAAAGCTCAACTTCTCTGTGGCTTGAAGCTAATACCTTTAGATTGGGCATTAACACCAGTTTTAGGCAATAAAAATCCATACCGCGAAGATTGGAACCACGCTATTCCCATGAGTCGCCGACAATTAATAGCGGTCATAGAAAATGGCGATACAGCAAGCGGAAAAAATGGGCTTTTTACGGTTTATCCACAGGGGTACGGGCTGAGAACTGGTAAATGGTCTAACGGGATTTTAGCTCTCGACGCTGATGGAGAAGCAGCCCATGAAAAATTAAATCAACTTGGTGGATTGCCCAAAACCGTCAGCTTCACATCAGGTAAGCCAGGGCGATGCCAGTATCTTGTGCAAGTACCTCAAGAATATTGGTCAGTGATTTCAACCAAAAAAATTAACACTGGCGTAAAAGGTGCTGACGGGAAAGACCAGCTTCTAGAACTGCGCTGGAATGGATGTCAAAGCGTTTTACCTCCATCAGTTCACCCAGAAACAGGCTCATATAAATGGGTAAATTCGCCTCAAGATTGCGCGATCGCCCAATGCCCCACCTGGATAATTGAGTATTTCTTAAATGAATCCACTACTGTCACTACAAATAGCACATCCACAACGCTACTAACTGGCGATGTACCTCTCTACCAGTGCTTAACTAAAGATGACAGGGATTTAATTGACTGCGGTGTAGGGTCAGGCTCAAGGGATGATAACGGGGCTAAACTTGCCCGTAACTTGATTGGCACAGCTAGCCGATTAACGCACCTTGGGTATCGGTATGAGGGTGACGCTAGGCAACTGTTTGATGATTATTGCTCTAGATGTTCGCCGCCCCTGTCTACTAAAGATGCAGAGCGCATCTGGAAATCAGCAGCCAAAAGCAATCCCTCAGCCACACTGACCGATGACGCTCTTTTGAATTGCATTAAAGCATGGCACAGAAACCAGAGTCAGGGAATAAGCCATCATCAGGGACGCGCTCACGCCGCCGGCAATGGGCGGAACGCAATCACTGACAGCACCACCAAAGGCGCTCACACCAACACAACAAATAATGTTGTCCTGCACCCAACTGTCACCATCAACTACGATGCACTCAAAACTTCTTACATCAAATTACTGGAAGCAGGTGCATCCAAATCAGAGTTAAGCCGCTTTAAAGCAGAAGTAGGCAAAGAATATTATCCCATTAAACTAGATAAATTCCTGAGCGATGTCGAAACCGAATATCGCACAGCAGAAGATGACGAACTCATCAAAGAAGATATCCAACTCGTACTTGATTCCGACAAACACGAACTAGATATCAGGCAGTTTTTACCCGAAAAATTAGCCACTGCTTTGATGCTGTTTGGCATCAACCAATCTCTGCCACAAACATCATTAATGATGTCGCTAATTAGCGTCATTAGTGCATCTCACCTGATTGGTACACAGGTATTGATTGGCAATAAACACAACGAATTTTATCAAAATCCCGCCATCAACCATGCCCTAGTTGGTGATAGTGGGTCTGGGAAATCAATTATTTTTAGAGCTTTAGTGAAAAAACCACTCAATGCTTTAAGAAAGGCAGAAACTAAACGCTACCTAGAGTCCTCACAACAGTACGACAAAGATTTAGCCGCTTGGGAACAATCCGGTGAATCTACTCCCCAACCAGAACCGCCAAAACCGATTAACCGAATGTACCTAACCGGGGCAACTCTAGAGGGATTAAAAGATTACATAGCCAAAGCCCCAGATTACTCAATCCTGAATGTGGTTGACGAGTTATCAGGTTTATTCGGGGGATTTAATCAATACAAACGCGGGCAAGGTAATGACCGTCAAGAGTTTTTAAGCTTGTATGACGGTGATGGTTTCAGTGAAGCCAAAGTTTCCAAAAATATTTTTGTGGAAAAAAGTAATACCGCTTGGCTGGGCGGGTTACAACCGACCATACTCCACAAGTATTTTCAGTTAGGGGCAAGCGATGGGCTACTGCCCAGGTTCACATTCTCTGTCTTGCCGGAAATCATTCGGCTATTACCGGATGAGAATGCTTCTTGCATTGATGTCACCGGGATATTAACTGGACTCTACAGAGCCATTCTGGATTGCCAGCCACAAACGTATCACATTACGGGTGAAGCGTATAAATATTTCCGGGAAGTAGATACTAAATGGCAGTATGAAGCGGCAAAGTTGCCCAATGGGGCATTAAAAGAATTCTTGAAGAAATGCAAAGGGTTGTTGGGACGGCTATCACTCAACCTGCATCTCATCCATGAACTATCAAATCCGTATTGTGGCACACCGCCAACAGTTATCCCCTTAATGCGGGTAAAACAAGCCGCAGGTATACTAGAGCATTTATTAAAGCAGATTCAGGCAGTCCATTTACAGATTGCAGGGGAAACCACCTCCTCGGCGATCGTCGCCATGATTAACTTGTCGGTAAAACGGCAGTCACTAGGAGAAGAAGGATGGTTAAACGCCAGGGAGATTAGCCGCCATCAGAGTGCTAAGGGACGGATGAAGTCCCTTGAGATTAGAGAACTGATGACTAAAGCCAAAGATATGGGGTATGGGGAGTTAAGGGGGAGTGGAACAAAGTTAGAATTTCGCTCCAGCAAAATTGTCGGCGAAATGTCGGCGAATGGGTTAAACGCAGCCAAGCCTAATATACCAATGGTTTTGAGTCCTGAGCCTCAAAAAATGTCGGCGGTTGTCGGCGAAATGTCGGCGACTGATGAAATAGTTGGAAGCAATGAAAATACTGGGTTTGAACCATCTCAATTAAATTTTGTCGGCGATGTCGGCGATTTTTGGGCAAATTCTGAAAATTTGGCAGGGGGTGAAAATGTCGGTGGTTTAGGAATTTCAAATTTGGCGCAAGGGGGTGAATTTGTCGGCGGTTTAGGAATTTCAGATTTGACACAAGGGGGTGAATTTGTCGGCGGTTTAGGAATTTCAGATTTGGCGCAAGGGGATGAATTTGTCGGCGGTTTAGGAATTTCAAATTTGGTGCAAGGGGGTCAAAATGTTGGCTCAATCAATCTTGGAGATTCGCCACCCCTAAAAAGAGATGAAAATATATCTCTAATTGCGCCGACATCGCCGACAAATTCACCATTAGAAGCGCCAACCCTTGATACAGAGCCAGTTGGGGCTGCCGAAAACTCGCCGACAAAATCGCCGACACAATTGCCGACAAAATCATCAACACAAGCGCAAACCGATGTAGAACAAGAAGAAGAGTCTGCCGACATCTTGCCAAAAGTCCCGCCGACAGTCGCCGACAGTTGCCAACTACAATTGGATATAGATAATATCAACTACTCTGATTACAAAAGTGTAGTGGCTGCACTACATAAGGCTTGTATGCTGGGTGAAGGTTACCAAGTGGCTGTAGGCAAGATTTACGCTTCTTCTTGCAGCAATGTACAAATTTTAATTGCCGACAGTGCTACCATTCCCTCTCAATCAAAGCAGTACATTCTGGCTTGTTATGAATGGGTCTTAAATGAAATGACCAAGATTAACTAGACTCCGGACTGTGATTTACTCATTCTCAGTTCAGACTGACGACTGTGGCCCATGACTGCTGTACCCAGACAGCAGCCGAGATCTGCGACCGAGCATCGCTGTTGCCCAGTCGTGGCAAGAGTTCTATTGACAAAACATTCAAAGTGAAAAAGGCAGAAGGCAGAGGGCAGAGGGCAGAAGGTTTGCAATCAGTGTAGGCTTCAGACCTACACTGATTGCAGGACACCAAATCAGAGATTTTGGAGTGGGGCTTCAACCCTTACTCCCTTCGGTCGTGGCAGAGGGCAGGAATCTGAATTCCCTTCTGCCTTCTGCCTCCTGCCCTCTGCCTTTCTGGCTAAAAATATGAATGTGTAAGTTCTTGCACAGATGCTACTTAAACGCCGCGAACAGGCTCACTAGGATGCTCCCGCCAAGCATCAACAATTCCTTTCTCTACGCGATCGCTCTTTGGCAGACTGAAGATCGACACCTTGATGCAACCAAGTCAGGAACATAACCTTTGTGACGCGGCTCAAGTCCTCAGTAAGAAGGTAAGAAGTAATCTTGCCACCGAGAACTTGAAGCATTTATTCATATCTACTTTTTTTTCACCATCTTCCACTATCTGTAATCAGTGGATTCAGCCAGAGTCCGCCATTGTGCCGTCTCTTGCTCGACGTAAGCGTTTTTCTGGGCAATGGCTCGAAGGGTGTCTGTGCCGAGCGGCAACCGTAGCGGTGGCGTATCCGCATTCGCGAGTTGAAGCATCGCCTGGGCAAGCTTGGTCGGGTCTCCCGGCTGTTGATAGCTCAGTTGGGAGGCGATTTTACGAACTTTACCAACTGTCTCGGCGTAATCGGGAATTTCCATTGCAGTGCGCTGGAGTGAACTGCCATCGAGAAAATTGGTGCGGAAGTATCCTGGCTCGACCACCGTTGCATGGATGCCCAGAGGCGCTAACTCATCATGCAGCGCTTCGGTAATGCCTTCAACTGCAAACTTGGTTGAGGAGTAGATGCCCCACCCTGGAGTGGAGCGATAGCCCCCGATCGACGATAGGTTGATAATGTGTCCAGAGCGGCGCTGGCGCATACTGGGCAATACGGCACGGGTCATATTCAACAGCCCGAAGACATTGGTGCGATAGACCCGCTCAACCTCTTCGGCACTGGTTTCTTCGATGCCGCCGAGTACACCGAATCCGGCATTGTTGACTAACACATCGATCTGCCCAAAGCGTTCCAGTCCTGCTGCAACTGCCGCTTGCACCTGAGCCTCGTCGGTAATATCCAAACTGAGCGCCAACACATTTGGGTTCGACTCAAATTGATGCAGATCGGTCTTTTTGCGGGCAGTTGCAATTAATTGGTCCCCTGCTGCCAAAACAGCTTTCGCGATTTCGGCACCAATTCCACGGGAAGCACCTGTAATGAACCATGTTTTCTGAGTCATCTGTCTATCTCCTTTATTGCCTTATCCTTTCATTACTTTTCTGGTATGGGTTCATCATAGGCTTTAGGGAAAAGGTTCTAAATACATAAACCTTGCAGGTTATTGCCTAATTTTCTCAAACTGGAGGGTGAAACAGGCATTGACGCTCGGTGTACTGCAAATCGCAATGTTTTATCACTTCTTGCGCGGCGGTACGCGCCTCCAGAATTCATCGAAGGCTATCGAGTCAAAGAATGCGATGACTTTGACAATCTTTCCGTCCCGCATCTCCATGAACCAAGCGTAGGTGTTGCGATAGGGCTTACCGTCCACTGCTGTGGCCTCACCATCAAACAACACGATAACTGTGTCACCTTCGCTGTATAAACTGCGGATAGTGGGGGATAGGGGTTTGGTCAACCGGGCGTTGAACGGTTTGATCACCGCATCTAGAAATTCATCGCGAGACGCATATTCTTTAGCAACTAGAGAATTTCCTGTAATTGTCCAGGTAGCATCAGCCGCAAGCAACTCGAATGGTCCTCCGGTTCCAGCGCGCCAGCGATCAAAACTTGCTTGAATCAGTTGCTTGTTCACTTCGGTCTTTGTTTCAGAGGCATTCATAGTTGGAGTTCCCATCAAACATGCGATGATGACGGCAACAAAAAGGTATCCTGCGCGGGTAAACATGTACACTCCTTCTGGGGTTGAGGTAGCTTCTCAAAATCATCGCTCCACGAGTTTCTTTGCGACGGAACCGATCAGTCAGAATTTGATGACCGCCCGCCCAACAACATTGCCCGTCCACAGGAGATCGAGGGTTTCGTTGACCTGATCGAGGTTGATAATTTTGACCGTGTGACGAATCTTGCCCTGCGAGGCAAGCGCCATGACTTCGGTCAGATCGTTGTAATTGCCCCAGAACGAACCGTGATAGGTATATTCGCGAGCCACCAACGGAAACAGCGGGATGTCAATTCGATCGCCCACCAATCCGACTGACGCATAATGCCCACCGATAGACAGAAGCTCAAACGCATTTTTCGTTACAACCTAATTCAGTGCTCATTTTGTCCCCGTTAGGTTAGTGAGCTTGCTGCCTATCCTAGCTACATTTCAGTGTTCAGCGATTGCCCAATACAAATCACTCAAGTTCTTTGAGACATCTTTGTTCTTCTAAGAATTAGTGAATAACAGCGTTATCTCATTGAATGAGTAGCCGTATTTTTGTCCAATAGTCCGATTGATCCAGCTATCAAAGCAAGTTTCGTTATGCCTTGCTCATTGCCTTATCCTTTCATTTCCCCTTGGAATGTGTTCATCATAGAGTTGAAAGAGTTAGCACTAAATACATAAAACTTGCACATACTTGCCTAATACTCTCAGGTAGAGGATTGACCAGAGGGAATATTCTCTATATAGTGTCTGGAAATGCCTAAATTTCTCAAGCATCCAGCAGGGCGATTGAAATAATGAAGCGGGGTACAGCGAGCAATTTATGTCAAGAATTGGCAACATTAGTGATTCGGCACACTCATGGAAAGGGAAACGGTATCCATTCAACCGCCATTGAGCAGTTGGAATTGATGCGGGAATCTACTGCTCCGACAGCACTCTGTGCCGTGTATGAACCGACACTTTGCATAATTCTTCAGGGTAAAAAAGAAACCTTACTGGGCAAGGAAACCTATCACTATGGGACGGCTCAATACATCGTGGTCACGGTCGATCTGCCACTCAGCGGATTGATTGTCGAAGCAACACCGGAGCAGCCATATCTATGCTTTAAGCTCAGTCTGGACGCGACTCAGCTTTGGAATATTATCGATCAAATCCAGCACAGTTCAGATCAAAAAGAAAGTTCAGTCAGAGGCTTGTTCGTCAGTGATGCTGATGAATCGTTGATTGATTGTGCCATCAGGCTGACACGGCTTTTAGATACGCCGCAGCATATTCCATTTCTGGCACCGATGATTGTTCGCGAAATCTATTACCGCCTTTTAATTGGTGAACAAGACGAAGCAGTTCGGCAGATTGCGACATTTGGGAGTCATATGCAGCGCATTGCGGAAGCGATCAAACAGATCAAAGCTGAGTTTACAAAAACATTGCGGGTTGATGATTTGGCAAAGCAAGCAAATATGTCTCCCGCATCATTCCATCGTCACTTCAAAGCAGTCACTTCAATGAGTCCGATGCAATATCAAAAACAGTTGAGGCTGATGGAAGCCCGTCGTCTAATGCGGATCGAAAACACCGATGTAACCAATGCTGCTTATCAAGTTGGGTATGAGAGTGCCTCACAATTCAGCCGTGAATATTCTCGTATGTTTGGTATGTCACCCATTAAGGATATTGCACAATTCCGTAAAGTCTAAACAGGGGATTTGCCAATGCATCTGTATCAGCGAGACCTTCGGTATGAGAAAAAGGCGCGGTATGCTTGAGGGTATTAAATGACAGCGACTTCAAGAGGCTGGTGACAGCCAGGAATCTTGCCCCATCAATCGATCATCTATGTCGCGACATAGGGATGGGGTGGTTAGATGGGTTGAGAAGTAAGTACTTTCAACGGTATCTGTTCCACCCCTCCCTATCCCAAACTCACGTTAATTCAGTGCAGGTTCAGTAGCAGCGTTGGAAGATGGAGCTTGAACAGACAGGGGCGCTCCAACGATCCAAGTGTCGTGCTGGCGTGCAAGCTCTGTCCAACCTTCGGGCGGCGTTTGACCGATTTTGGGGAAAAATTCGTCGATGCCACCGGGGACGAAAGTGCCGAGCATCCGGGCCCTTCCGGGTCCAAGATTCACCCATCCATGCACGGTGTTACGGGGTACCACAACCGATGTTCCTGGCCCAGCCTCAAACTCTTTACCAGCACAGTGGAAGCGAAATCTGCCTTCAAGCACTTCAAAGATTTCTTCCCTATCTTTGTGATAGTGGAGTGGCGGCCCTACAAACGGTGGAACATTCACTTCAATAATTGTGAAAGCCCCATCGACATCTTTGCTATGGACGCGGATAGCCATCTGCTCGCCGGGCATTGTATCGAACCAGTCGAGGTTCTCGCTCTGTCCAACAATTGCAACTTTGCTTTGATTGAATTGAGTACTCATTGTTTTAGGGGTAAAGGTAGTGCTATGAACTTACTGAGGTAACAAGCATCGCTGGGGTAGCGGTGGGTTTGATATTCTGGTTGCGATGAAACAGATTGGTTGGGTCATACTGGTTCTTGAGTGCCACGAGTCGCTCGTAGGTGGCAGTCGGATAGACCTCACGAATCCGCTGCTCCCCCTCATCCGCCAGGAAACCCACATAAGCACCGTTAGCGTAGGGTAAGAGCGCCCGAAAGACTCGCTGGGTACGGGCATCGAGACTGGCAGCATCGGCAGATAATGGTGCGAAGTGAGCGATCAACACCATGCCCTGTTTATCGCGATGAGCAAAGGCGGTCGCATCGGTTGCGACCCGACTCATCGCGCCACCCAGGACACGTAGGGAAACCAATGTTTCAGGAGATATGACAGATTGAGCGGATTCAACTAATGCGTGTATCATCTCGTCTGAGAACGTCTCGAAAAACTGCGATCGCGAATGATGCTGAAAGCCAGGGATTTCACCAACCGCTGTAAGCGCAAAAATCTCTGGATAGGGCATGGGAGCGATCAGGTCGGCGATCGGGGTGGCAAGCTGACGCAGGGGAGCCACAACCCGCTCACCCTCGCTGATGTCACCGATGTAGCAGACCATAATCCCGACGACTGGAGTGCCTTGTTTGTCAGGGGGAATGAAGGGGGCAGGAGGTGCCAGCATGAACAAAACTTCAGTGGAAAGTTCATCGGGTGCTGCCGCTGCTAGACAAGTATACTCTCGCAGAATGCGCTCTGCCTCGGTTGCCTCATAAAAGACGGCACCACCCAAAACAGTTCCGCCTGGATGCAGGTTTACCTCGAAAGCCGTTGCAATGCCAAAGTTGCCACCGCCACCGCGTAATCCCCAAAACAGTTCGGGATTTTCATCAGCACTGGCACGCAGCAGTTGTCCATCTGCCGTAACCAGTTCCACTGCTTGCAGGCGATCGATCGTTAAACCGTAGGCACGAACCATCCAACCGATGCCGCCACCCAGCAGCAAGCCACCCACACCCACAGAAGCAACGTCGCCTGCCGTCAATGCCAATCCAAAGGGTTGGAGCTTTTTGGCAACCTCACCCCAGGTAAGACCTGGTTCCAAACGCGCTGTGTGGTGTACCGGATCAATTGTCATCGTCTTCATGTAGGAGAGGTCGATCACCAGCCCACCGTTATTGGTGCCATGTCCGGCTGCACTATGTCCTCCACTCCGCACAGAGAGCGTCATTGCCTGCTCACGGGCAAAATTGACAGCGACTTTGACATCTTCCGCATCAATGCAACGCACGATTGCAGCGGGATAGCCATCAGCGAGACCATTCCAGACTTTTCGTTCAGCTTCATACGCAGGGTTACCAGGCAGGATCAGTTCACCTCGGATCTTCGAGGCAAGTATCTCCATCGCTTCTTCGTAGTCATGCAGCTTCTCTTGTGGAGATGCTATTTGAACATGAGTTTGCCCATTTTGCTCGTATTGAGCAGTTCCTTGATGTTGTTCTGACATTAATTACTTCCTTTCATTGTTTAGAGACATAAAAATACTCCTGTTCATCAATGCGCTGTGTCATGAACAGTAATGGATTCACACCAATACACTCCTCCATTCACCATCTTTTGTGATGGCGAAGTTAACTCCGCTATCAATGACGATCGATTGTTCAGTAACAAAACTAGAAGTGCCGGAACAGAATTGCAGTAATCACGAAGTTTGACTAATCACACTCACGTTTGGATTAAGAGTGTCACCTGTGTTGTAGACATAATCAAAAGCGCCACGATCGTGGAAAAGATGCGATCTGCGCTAGCCTGGGCTTCGCCCCGCTTCGCTAACGGCAACGCCAAGGGCGAACGCAGCAGCACTTCGCTATCGCAAAAACAGTCTGCTCCAGCGTCCATTAAGCGGCAGTAACTTCCAAGACAGGAGCCTCAACGTGTTGCAGATATTTCTCAAACCATTTCACGGCAGTTGTGCTGGCAATCTCGAAACCCTTTCCCTGGAAACCGTCGAAGTGTCCACCCTTCAAGATTGTGAAAGACTTCGGCTCCATCGCATGAGCGTAGACAGCAGCGGTTAAGTCGGGAGGTGCAAGAAAATCCTTCTCACCTACAATCAGACATAGCGGAGTGGGAAAGATCGCCTCCAGGTGAGGAACGGGTTCGTAATAGAGCGAATGCTCGATCGATTCAAAGGTGATGCGATTCTCCCATCGTCCTTCACTGGCGCTTTTAGCAGATTCAACCCAGGTGTATGCATCGGGTGTCGGCAGAAAGCTCGGTTGCCCGGGTGCGGCAACCAGGGGAAAGTAGCTCACTTCCCCAGTTTGATACCGTTTGATGCGGTCTTGTGAAAGCAACGTTGTGAGTTCATCAAGGTCAAGGGGTGAAGTCAGGCGACGGGAGTTGAGAAAAAGATTCACTGTCGGCATCTGGGCTACGACGGCTTTCACGCGCCGATCAAATGCCGCCAGATGCAGCACATGACCACCGCTATAGGAGAAGCCCCAAACACCGATGCGATTGGGATCAACTTCACGTTGCAGTTGAGTCCAGGTGATAGCATTGCGGTAATCCTCGTGCTGCTCGGTCGGGAGCATTTGTCCACGAGGTTTTCCCTCACTGGCACCGATGTAGCGGTAATCGAACAGCGTGACAACGAATCCAGCTTGAGCGAAGCGCTCAGCAAACTGAGGTAGCCCCATCTCTTTGGTCAAGCCAATGCCATGCGCCATGACAATGGCAGGACAACGTTGACCAGATGCGGCTTGATCTGGAGTGTAAAAGGTGACGGAACACTTTAACCCTTTACTGTCAAAACTGGCAGTTCTTTTGTGCATCGCTCTCCTTTATTGCCTTATCCTTTCATTGCTCTTCTGGCATGAGTTCATCATAGGCTTTGGAAAGAAGGTTATGAATACATAAACCTTGCAGTTTATTGCCTGATTTTCTCAAACAGCAAGATGGTGCTCAAAAGAATCCTCTATAATAGGTGCAGTAAAACGATGAGAGGGATGTCTCACGATACGTCGCTAAACGTTGACAAGGATCTGGTATGGCAGATGAATTTCTAAAGCGCGAGACCACGATTGATGCTTGTCAAGAATTGGCAAGATTAGTGACTCGCCACACGGATGGCAGAGGAAACGGTGTTCATTCAACGGCGATCGCTCAGTTGGAATTTATGCGAGAATCTGCGGCTCCGACAGAACTCTGCACGGTGTATGAACCGACGCTTTGCATTATTCTTCAAGGCAGAAAAGAAACCTTACTAGGACAGGAAACCTATCACTATGGTGCGGCTCAATATATTGTTGTCACGGTCGATCTGCCGCTCAGCGGAAATATTGTCGAAGCAACGGCGGATCAGCCGTATCTCTGCTTTAAGCTAAGTCTGGACGTGACTGGGCTTTGGGACATTATTGAGCAAATTCAGCGCCATCGAGATCAAAAAGAAAGTTCAGTCAGAGGCTTGTTCGTTAGCGATGCAAATGCCCCGTTGATTGAGTGTGCTACCCGACTCACACGGCTTCTGGATACGCCCGAAGATATTCCATTCCTGGCACCGATGATGATTCGCGAAATCTATTACCGTCTTTTAATGGGCGACCAGAGCGAAGCGGTTTGGCAGATTGCGACCTCCGGCAGCCAGATGCAGCGCATTGCCGAGGTGATTAACCAGATCAAAGCTGAGTTTACAAAGCCACTGAGCATGGATGATTTGGCAAAGCAAGCGAGAATGTCTTCCGCATCATTTCATCGGCACTTCAAGGCAGTGACCTCAATGAGTCCGTTGCAATATCAAAAGCAGTTGAGGTTATTGGAAGCCCGTCGTTTGATGCTGGCTGAAAATGCAGATGCAACCCGTGCGGCGTATCAAGTTGGTTATGAGAGTCCTTCACAATTCAGCCGTGAATATTCCCGCTTATTTGGTGCACCACCTATAAAGGATATTGAACGTTTACGAATCGCCTGAACATTGCAGTTTTCTACATGTAGCTGACATTCCACTTTTGGGCTAATTCGTGTAACTAGTGACCGAAAGTATTGTAACTCCGTTCGTGTAGCAATCGCGATCGCTCTTGGTCAGTTCCAACTTATCAATCGCAATCGCTACAACCCTGATGATTTCGTTGGCTGATAAAACCTGCTTATGGTTGCAGCACATTGAGCAATTGCAGGTACGATTGCGATCGCGTTTTAGTCAACGACAACTCGTTTGGGGATTAAGGCTCAATCGGGAGAGTGAGCACACTCGCGCTGGAACTGTGTTGAAAATTGCGATCGCTTTCGGGTGCTGTTAAATTCACAGGACAGATGGCCAGCTATGATAAGGCGCACGGAACTATTAACGTAGCGACCAAAGACGGGGAGAAGTGCGCCTACTTCAGGGAAGCGTTTGTGATTGGTTAATTTCTCTTTTTAAACATAATTGTGGAGGCAATTTTCAAAGAGCTTGGAACGGAACACTGCCAAAGGATGTTTACTAGTATCCAAACGCGATCGCACTTCGAGAAATGATTAACTTATGTAACGAACTGTGCCAGTTGTAATGCCAGTGCTACAACCACTAATCTCACGTTGGGGAAGTAGCACGTTTTCACCCGGCTGGGAAGCTTAACAATGTGGCAGTTGCGTTATGAATTATTATTGAATTTCCTACAGGAAGGGAAAGGCTGCCGCCGACAACCTCTCCCTTTGTGTAGAAATAATTATTCTGATACGCCGTATTTTTTAATATCTGGTATTCCTTAACTTAGGGAATAACAATTTCCACCCCTGGGTATATCCTTTCAGGATCGGGGCCTATTATGGGTTTATTAACGTTAAAAATTCGCTCCCAATCATTAGCATTTCCATAAAGTTTTTCTGCTATTGTCTTTAACGTGTCACCAGGTTGAACTAGAGCAAGTTAGAAGCACACAAAACCTCACTGCTGGTATGTGTGGATACTCAAATAGTGATCTGTGGATGTAAGGCGTGATATTGGTTGCAAAATAACAAGTAAGTAATTACCATTCTTGAGCGATTGAATAGCCAAACTGATAACAGAAAAATTCAAAAACCAAGATTGATATGAATTAAAAGGGATAGCTATAGATAACTTCATGCCTTGTGATAATTGATAACAATCAAGTATTTTCGCTATGTCTACCGTTTTCAGCACATCCAGGTATTTTCGACCATCTAAGTCAGGGTAGCCTTGGTTAATAACTTCATCAAGTACCCTAATTTTGTATTTTCCAGAACTGAGGAATAATATCTGGGTTGTGCCGGGTGGTATAGGTGGGTGTGTTATGGGTGCTGGTGGTGGCGGTGGTGGTGGCGGTGGTGGTGCTGGTATATGTGTTCGTTTTTGTGTAAGGTATGGCGTTGGTGCAGTAGGAATCTTTGACAGCGATACAGCGACGGCTCTACCAAATGCACTTTTAAAAGCCTCGCTGAGTGTCGGTAATTCTGTTGTTATTTTGTCGTACCAAAGCGATTTGCACTGTATTAATGCAGATTCACCATCATAATCACGTAAAAAACACATTTGCCCAATTAATGCCTTAGTGGAGGCTTTGGGGATATTTTCCAAAACACGCTGCCATATAACAGTAAGGTCATACTGTGGTGTTGGGGGTTTGGGTGGTGGAGGTGTTTTTTGGGCTATAAACTCAGAAGCATCCGACAAAGAATCGAAATCAGCAATCTTTTCAAAAACTTTGTAGCAGCCCCTATCAAATCGAACTTCGTACCCTCTATGTGCTGCAATTTTTTTGAGTTTGGCTAGGGTTAATCTATTCATGTTAAATCGTACTAATTAAGCAAGTTGATAGCCGCAGAGATTGTTGGTTTTATGTCAAGCTGGGTGAAAAAGCCGATTCGGAAATATTGAGGGTGATTTTGTGTAAGTCACCGATTGATACGCTGTCAGTGGCGGCACTTGAGTTAGAGACACAATCCGGTGAACCCTCGGTAAGAAGTGAATATGTGGAGACAACATGGCTAATAATTGGCAGTTTTGCGTCAGATTGATTTTATTTTAATTTTGTTTTTTGAGGCACAGTACGCCAAATTTTTGCTTTTGTTTTTTTTTGAGCGAAAATTCATGTAGAAAGGAGAGTAATTTGAAAAAAAGACTATTAAAAACTACATCAGCACTACAAAAACCACTTTTAAAGACTCAATTCATCCTCCTGCTGCTGTTGCTGCTGCTGTTGCCTTAACTGTCGCCCATAATCAATAAGCTGCTGATTCCAATCACTGGCTTTAGATTTTTTGATTTGGGACTGTGGCAGTAGTTCTAATACACGCTGTGCCATTGCATCAGTGCTTTTATCGTTACCAAACGCCACCAGTATATTAGGAACTTTTTGCAATCGCTCAACAGGCAAACTTTTGATGTCATCAATGGCTATATAAGCTGTTCGTTCGGGTGGAACATCGCCCCTTATAAGATATTCCAGCATGGCTCTTGAGATAGCATCGATGGGGGATTTGCACAAAATCGCTGTTGAGGTTTTATCATTAGCCTTTCCCCCCAAACTGAAGTAAAACCAGCTATCACTGCGCTTAGTGCCTTTAGAGTAACCCTTAAATCTGTTGTCCTCTCCCCTAGTTCCTCGTAGGAATGCACCGTTACGTTGACCATCAAGATTCCGCATGACAAAAACAGCGTTTTGTTGGTCATCAGCGTAAACAAGCCCCTGGTTATGAAGCATTTGAATACAGTCAGAGGGGATGCCCCGTGTTTGGGTGAGGTAACGTTCAACGGGAGTCCAGTTAGCTTTATCCTCAACAGGTGGGGTGAATTGGGGACGCGGTTCAGCCTGGATAATGTCAGCAGTAGCTTTTTTAGCGTGGGCTAGAGCTGCCCGTTCTGCCCCGGCTTCACCAAATCGGTCACCCAGCCAAGCGATCGCAGAGCGAAAATTGCACCCCTGTACATGCATCACCAAATCAATCGCACCACCGCCCCCCTTCTGCTGGTCGGGTGAAAAGTCGTAAAATTTTGAGCCATCTATATTAATGATGTGACTGTGACCCCTCCACCGTTGCTGATCGTAATCTAGCCCCAACTCCCAGGCGACATCCTCCAAAGCCAAGTCGCGCAGTTGTTGGGTCTTTAACTCAAGTTCGCGCACTTCTTTTTCTAACCGTTGTCGCTCCTTCTCGCTGGCTCTTGCTCGTTGCTCAGCACGGGATAGTCGCTCTTGCATGAAAGCCCGGTCAGCCAGTTGGTGGTTGAGGACATGGAATTGGTCATCATTCTGAATCCGGGCAACGTAATTTGTAGCGGATTCAAAAGGTTCGGGTTCAAGTTTTTTATTCGACCAGACGTTGGTTAGTGGTTCGCTGTTAACGGCTTGGTAATACTCCTTTACTTTGGTGTGGGTTGCTTTGCTGCCCTTAACACCCCGTTCAATTCCCAAAGGAGCGAGTGCCGAAGCGTAACTATCTTGCAGCTTAGATAACTTAATGCTGCCAACACGACCATCACCACCGAACATTTCCTTGTGACTTAGCTGTTTAGTTTTGTCGTTGATGGGGACGATGTAAGCATGAATGTGGGGAGTAGCTTCATCCAAGTGCAATTCTGCTCGGACACACTTATCACCATAGTGGTTAATCAGCCATTGTCGAGAAGCTCCAGCGAACAGTACCATGCGGTCTTGCTCCCACTCCCCAGCCTTAGATGGGTCATGAGGGCGAAAATATTCGGGCGATGCCGATAAAAATATCTCACTACACAGCACGGCATCCTTGCGGGGTTTGTGCTTTGTGGTGCTGGCTATCTTCGTTTTGACTAAATCTTCCAGTGCTGTACCGTCCTCAGTACCAATCAGCCTGAAATTTCTTTTAGTGTTGTCAGCGTTTGGGGTATCTTGTAAACGGGCGGTATGCTTCTCGCTACCCCCGACATTGCCGAAAGATTTGAGTTTTTCAACGCGCAGAATCGCCAAAGCTACCATTGGTTTTCTTTCGGATTTTACAATTGTGCCAAAGGGGTGCAAATTCCCCGAAGGGGCGAACGTAGCTTCTGCGTCCTGAGCGTAGCGAAGGATGGTCTCCGACCACCCGAAGGGCGCGGAAGTGTAGTGAGTACACCTCCATACTAGTACCCCTAACCGAAATTCTGCGGCTACCGCCCACCAACCGAAAGCCATTGGCACTTCTTGGCACACAATAGTGCCTCTTTAGCACAGCTTTAGAGCAAACCTGCACAATTGAGTACGGCTAAATCACCACTGACACTCATGGGTCGGAGTCAGTCTTGTGTGCCAACTTGTGCCAAATTGGTGATAAATCTGTACCAATTTAGTGCCAACTTGCTCTAAAAATGCGTCATCATAAAGTCATTACTTTAACCAGCTATTTGCATGACTGACATTTACCTTAGCGTGGACGTTGGTGGGTCGCAAACTAAGATAATTTATCAAGTGGATGACCAGACTAAACCTAGTTATCTTCTGCTGCCACCTGCCATAGAAGAGATTACTAAGGATAAACTCAATTTTTTTATGGAACGCTTGGGCTGGATTGGTAGCCCTTCACCAGATCAACAACTGTGGGTCGAGTGGAATAACAGAGTGGTGGTGTTGGGTGAGTTCGCGGCTAACTTTGATCCGCTTGACCGCATTAAGGAACTCAAATATGAGAATGCCTTGTGGAAGGTACTAGGGGCTGTTGGCTTAATTATTGAACTAAGCAAGGTCAAGGTGACGGCGAAAAAACAAATTTACTTGGAGCTGGCGTTACTTCTGCCGTGGAATGAGTACAGCGATCGCCGCCGCTTTGAAGAACAGTTACGGGTGATGCTGGCTGATTTTACGGTACGTCAACTTTCTTTAAAGGTGAACCTAGAGCGTTTCTTGTGCCGTCCTGAAGGTGGGGGACTAGCGGCACTGCGAATCAAACAGCAGGGGGTAGATTGGTTACGCAATCAACAACTAGCTGTATTGATGTTCGGTCACAGGAACACGACAGCACTTTATTTTGACCGGGGGCAACTGAAGCTGGGGGATAGTCCACTGTTGGGCTTTGCCAATATGTTGGATATCGTGCTGGATATGACCAGTGGTTTAGACCGAGAGCGTTTAGCTAATTCTTTATTTGATGCACGCTACACGATTATTAATAAGGTCTACAGCAAAGACCGTAATCACTCGGCACGCCCTAATTGGATAACTTTTGACCAAATACAAGCTCTAGCAAGT
>NZ_JACJTU010000055.1 GCF_014698835.1 Nostoc paludosum FACHB-159
TTCAGTTGCAATTAATCCTGGCTGAAGCGTAATTATAGTTGCAGTTAATCCTGGTTTGAAAATCTCTTGATTGCAGGTTTGAGCGATTAGTATTGCAGGTCGTTACAGTTATGAGGAACTGACCAGTCTTATCCCATAAAGTTTCGCCTACCTTTTCGCCTGTTTTTTCCAAAGCCTTAGTCGCAATGACAGTCGCAATGGCGATCGCACCAGCAGTTAATGGTTCCATGTACTACCTCGTCAGCGCAGCCTTCTATTTATACCACATGGTTTTGAGTGTGAATTCCGTAGTTACACGTATGGGCTAATTCGTGTAATGCTGACACAGTTGTTTGAAATCACGTTTCAACAGCAAATTTTTACCGCCGTCTAGAGTTAGGATCTGTCCCTAAATTTTTCTCAACCCGTTGAAGCTTGGTATTAGTCCAGCCAGTCTGCTTCAAAATCTTCTGTAGAGACTCAGTAGTTTCAACAGGGGTGGGTATTGGGGTAATGTGTGAATAAAACCAAAACAGAATAAAAAATGTAACGGGAGAGACAAGCCAGATAATAAAAGCTCTACCCCAACCTCTAGCGACTGATTCCGCGTCTTTTTGGTTCAATAGAGAAATCTTCGCCTGAATCTCGTTCAATTGTTCTTGCAACGGTTGGCTCAATGTCTCTGGTTGCCTTGGGGAGGTATTGTTCAAATTCTCGGAGAGTTTGGTTAAGCTCGTCAATTGCTTGAGCTGTTGCTGCGACGTTAGATTTAATGCGCTCAAGGCTGTCCCTAGCTGACTGCAACTGTTCGCTAGATTTTTGATGTTCTCCGTGTGGTCGGCTTGAATCTTCAATTGCTCCGCCGTCAGTTGACTCCATTCGTTTAACTCATCTTGTAAATTTTCAAATAATAATTTCCAATCATTGGGTGCAGTTTCTGTCAACTGCGCCAAATAACCGATGTACTGCACTAACCTAAAAGCTGGGTCATCCTGTTTCATCCCAGAATCCATAGCAAACCGCAGCACTTTCGCTTGAAATTCTGGCGGCTTTTCTGACAGCAACCTATCTAAATGAGATACTCCGCCATTACCGTTACCATTTGCGATCGCCATTACTCTAGCCCCAATTGCACAGCAGCCTTAGCAAACTCAGTTTCAACCGTATCAATCCAGCCATAAACTCTCGATTGATTACTCAAACTGAAATCTTCATGCTCTAACGCTTCCCTGAACGTTAGATCCTTCGAGTCAATCAAATCAAAAATATCGTCATATAACTCAGGCAATAAAAGTTCAATTGCCCCCAATGCTTCTACAGATTGTTTCACCTTAGAATTGTTGTAGCGAGTAAATTTGTGTTCATCACCCCAGTAAAGATTTTTCACAACCACATAATCAACACGGTCGCCACAGAAATCTACCAGCCGTTTTAACTGCAAAACACTATCCTTTACCCGACCCAAAACCGATACCATAGTGATGCGATAACCCAAACGCTGGGCATTCTGAAAAAGAAAAATATCCTTCGCCACCGACTCAAAATACTCAGCAGCCCCAGCAGGCAAATCCACCAGAGAAACTTTAGGAGAAAGACGCTTCAAATCATCCTGCAAAGCATCAGCACCACCGCGCTGATTAAGTTTCAACCCTGACACCCCAGGAGCCACCTTATTGTAATGCCGATAAAGCTGAGGATTCGACTGGTCACATTCGTAAGCAATACAGTTAATATTTCTGTGACGATAAATATCAAGCAGAATTCGAGCAACGACACTTTTACCAGTCCCGCCCTTATCACCAGTGACCAAAACTAATCGCCCAACAGTTTTTGGCTCATTATTCGGTTTTTGGTCAGCCGAATCAGTCGATTCTTTTGCTTTAACTACCATTTATAAATCCTCATCTGATATCAATTGAGGCACAAAAGCAGGGCGAGAGGAATTTTGATACTCACTGCCGTTACTATCAGAGATTTTTTGAGCCGTTTTAGTGTTTGTTGAGTTTGTTGAGTTTGATGAAGCGGATTTTGATTTTGCTTGTGATTTCGACTCAGGTTTTTTGGCAGATTGAGTATTGCTTCGTGTTCTGTCAGAATTCTCGCTCTGAAGAGGCTCATCAATAACTGGAGTATTGCTATCCTCAAGACTCGGAGTAGAAGAAGGCTTTTTGCGCGTAGACCTTTTAATATCGTTAAGTAAATAACGGATACGTTCGGGACTGATATTGATATCCAAAGGGGCTAAAGTTTTAGACACTTCCTCGTAGCTATAGCCCAGACGAAGTACCCGTTCAATTTGACGGCGCATTTTTCTAATAGCCTCTCGTGCCGGAATATCATCTAATTCCTTAGCATTTAAAGCCCGTAAAGCATCAAGAGCCTCTGGAATCTTCGACTTAGGAATATTATCTTTAGTCACAAAGAGTAAAAACCCAATTAATGTCTATGTTTAAAACTTTACTTTCCCTTGAAGCATCTATCTAAAGACAGGTAATTATCAATGCAACAAATAGTTAAGAGACAGCAACAGATATTAACGTAAATGATTGAAGAGTGATTAGTAATAACGTGTAAGATAACGAGAAAACAGTTAATCAAAAATAAATCACACAGTTATCAGTAAGAATTGACCATGCCTAAGAAGCGCGTGATGAGTAGCTCGTTTTCGTAGCAGTAGCCGCACTTCTTTCTGCTGTGTCCCCACGCTGGCAGTTGCCCCCATCCTTCCCTCTCCCGCCCGCGTCTGGTTTGGAGCAAGCCATGCCTACCCCTGCGGGGTGCCGTCGCTGCGCTCGGCTCGGCAGGCTTGCCAAAGGGGGAGGTATCCCCGCTTTGGAAACCCCCTCAAAGAGTTGCCCATCATTTGGTTTGACTTATGCCTAAGCGTTCTTCTCAGTCACTCATCCGCACCAAAATGTTGCAAGCGCGATTCAGCCCAATTGAGTATGAAATGATTCGCTCGAAAGCAGAAGATGCGAGCATGAGCTTGGCAGAGTTGACAAGACGTTGTGTATTACTGCGGCCAATCCCACCACCACCGCCGCGACTGGGCAGAGTTACCGTTGCCACTTACCTAGAACTTTCTCGCATCGGCAACAATATCAACCAACTGGCCAAAGCCACCAACACTGCCATTAAAATGCAGCTGCCACCACCGGCATCGCCAGAACTATTACAAGAACTTCTAGAACTGCTACGACACTGCCAACGAGAAATAGCCAATACCTTCATCGAAGAATCGGAGGAGGAAACAGATGATTGGCAACCAGACTAAAGGGCGAGGATTCCGCGGACTACTGGACTATCTCGAAAAGCAAGAAGATGCCAAACTCATTGGTGGCAACATGGGTGGCAACGATGCCATAGCACTGGCCAGAGAATTTAAAATTTCCCGACAACTAAACCCAGAAGGCGACAGAGTAGTGTACCACGCATCACTGTCACTACCACACGGCGAGCGGCTAGACGATGCAACCTGGAACGAAATCGCCAACCGCTACCTTGAAGAGATGGGATTTGACAGCAACCAGTATGTAGTCTACAGACACAGCAACACTGAACATGACCACGTACATATTTGCGCCAGCCGCATTCGTTTAGATAACGGGAAGATTGTACATGATGGCTGGGATTACAAACGCAGTGAAACTATTATTCGGCAGCTTGAAAAAGATTATGGCTTACAACAAACCCCCAGCAGCCATGAGAAATTATCGCGCAACCCAAGTATTGGGCAACAAAGACGCTTAGAAAGAGAACAACAAGAATACATTAGTGGCGATCGCCCAACACCTCAAGAACGCCCCATCAAACAACAGCTTCAGGAGCTAATCGACCGCGCCACCGCAGATAACCCGACAATGCCCCAACTGATTGAACGGCTCCAAATAGAAGGTGTGAAAGTTCGCCACGGTCTAACACGCAATGGTAAAAGTAAGGGCATCTCATACTCATGGAAAGACCAGCAGTTTAGCGGCACACATTTGGGAGCAGCTTATACATTCCCCGGATTGCAGAAACACAAAGGAGTTAACTACCAACCAAAACGCGACGACGCACGCATTATTTCACTGCTGTTAAATCCTGCCAAACCAACACAACAGTCAAAACCAGTTGAATCATTTAAATCTAAGGAGCATCAAGAGAACGCTGAACAAGAACCTCAAAATCAACCTGAACTGAACCACTGGCAGCAGAGATATCAACAGCTATCACTGACTCTGAAGCTAACAGCACTGTCACCCAACGACCGGGATAGAAAAATCATTTGCCATTTAATCAACCAAGAACAATCAGTTCAAGATATCAAAGACATCATCAAAAATGGTTCAATACAGCGCACCCAATCAGAATTCAAACAGTTAGTGGAATTGGCAATAGATGAGTCAGAGAAACAAGAACAAAAGCCCATTCGACGCGGATTGAGCAGATAAATCAACCACCAAAAAAACTGAGAGGCATTTCCATGAGCTCTAGCCCAGACCATCCTCAACCAAAACGCACCTCTGCCCAAAAACAAGAGCAAGAACCAGATTTAACAATTGAGCAGTTAAGACTCATCCAGCAGCAGTCAACGGTTAACCAACAGAACAACCAGCTTCAATCACAAAAACCTGACCCCGAAACCGATAAACGAACCGACCCTCAAGAACTCAACAAACACGCTAACTCTCCCAAGCTGGGCAAAGAATTTGGATACCTCCCAGCTTCTTATTATTTAGAACCTGCTTCAGAGCAGATTCCCGGCTTAGGAGACAAGGGAAAGAACATCACCCCAGCAGGTTTAGCAGTATTCGGCCGACTAGGGCTTGACCTCACAAAATCAGACCCAGCCCCAGAACGCCCCACATTAGATTCGAGGCTGGCAGCAATTCGCGCTCAACGCGACTCCTTGAGTACACCCCCAACACCAGAACCAGAACAAATAAAGCAGGGGAGTAAAGAAGCAGAGAACCAAGAGAAAAACTTGGATGAAAATCTCCCCTTAAACTCAACACTCCTACAGCCCAGCAGTCCAGATGCAGAAACCCACCAGGAGCGCGTTGACCCCTCAAAGATGACCTTAGACGAACGCATCGCACATAACAGGGCGAAAAGTGCAACACCAGAACAATCCAAACAAATTAATCAAGACTTAAATCGGTAAGAGCAAATGTTTGGTCAAAATCAACAACCTGACCCATCAGCTTTAGTAGGCTTGGGCATAGCATTTTTCTTCGGTGCTGTAGCTTACGGTATAGCTAAAATCAGCGGGCCTATTTTCCCTATGATGCTCTGTGGTATCTATGTATCGTCGGTTGCTACTAGTAAAGAACTGGCATTAAAAATTGGTCTAGGGATATCCGCAATTGAACTGCTACTCACACCTTTTGTAGGTTGGCAGAACTTTTGGAGCTACAACTTAATTTTGGGCTTAGTGCTTGCGGTGATTCCAGAAAGATTGGTGTCGGGAGTTGTGCGCGGTTCCCAACTGCAAACACCAAAACAGCTACAGAAACAACTGCGTCACAAAGAACAAGTGATGCAAAGAAAGCAGCAAACGCCACCGCCGACACTTCCCAAATTAGAAATTGCAGATATTCAACTACCAGACGACCTAGCGCCATTATCATTTCTGTTCTTGGGTTCCCCCGGTTCCGGCAAGACCCAAGCCATTTTAAAAATGCTTGACATTATGCGCCAGCGCCCAGACTACCGCGTTATCTGCTTGGACAGGTCAGGCGAAATTTTGGAAAAATTCAGCGATCGCAATACCCTAATCTACAACCCCAGAGACAGCAGAACAGTTCACTGGAGCCACCGCAGCGAAGGGATTGATTTTGAAACTATAGCCGCTGGTTTAATTCCTCCCAACCCAGATGCCAAAGATCCGTTTTGGAATGAAGCCGCCAAAGGGTTGTTGTCTGATTTGTACGCCCAAACATATAACAACGCTGAAGTTTGGGAGATGATGGCCAAAAGACCCTTGCAAGATTTAAAAGACTTACTGACTGGGACATTAAGCGCCACTTACCTAGAAGCAGAAAACACAGCCGCAGGCATTAAAAGTTCAGCCATTAACTATCTGCGATTCTATAAAGTCCTAGCTGACAATCAAGCCACAGCTAACTTTTCTTGGAGTCGATGGGGAAGAGAAGATGATCCGCGCTGGATATTCTTACCGATATTTGAAAATGAGGCTGAACTCTTTAAACCTCTGTACACAATGGCATTTTCATTAATGCTCAGGGGACTGTTGAGCAATGAGAACCACCACATCAAAACCGTGATTTGCATTGACGAACTCTCAGCACTGGGTAAGCTGGTTGGTTTAGAGCGTTTATTAGCAGAGGGGCGGAAGTTCTCAGGTATCGGAATGCTCGGTACTCAACTTACAGGACAGATAGCCAACATTTACGGGGAGTACGGGATGCAAACCATCCTCCAGGGCTGTTGCACCAAACTCATCCTTAATTGCCGGGATTACAACACGGCTGAATTATGCTCCAAATTGATTGGTGGACAGGAACGCTTAGAAACGACTCAAGGCAGAAGTAGTAACAGCTGGTTCAGTGAAACACGTTCTGTTAATCAGCAAATACGAGAAACTTTTGCTGTACTACCCAGTGAGTTGCAAGCACTGCCACCCCTGGAAGGATATTTATTAATTGCTGATGGTACAAAACCAGCAAGAGTCAAAGTAACCCCAACAGACTATGCTCCCAAAGCTCCGAGATTTGTAGATGCTGCTATTTGACAATTGAGAGGGTGCAAATGATGTTTATGTCTCGTGGTCTTTTAGCCAAAGCTTGTATCTTGGGCTTGTTAGTTGGGTCGTTGACTGAACTACCCAAAAATTATGCAAATTCCCGTCAATCCAAAATCGAACATTTATTGTCACAGACTGATAGTAAACGCCAATCCTCACCAGCAGTAAGAGCAACAGCCGAGAATGAACTGCTAAGAGAGGCTAATATTAGTGACAACAATGAGGCGATCGCTATTTATCAGCAGATGCTTAAAGTTAATCCCAATTCTGCCAAAGCACATTTTCTCTTGGCTAAAATTCAACTACTTAATTGGTTCTATCAGCAAAGAAAGCAGCCAGTAGGAGCTAAACTCAAGCAGACAGGGTTGAACCATTTAAAAACAGCCACATATTTGTATCAAAGGCAAGGAGATACTGTAACGGCGGCACAGTTGCAAAAAGTATACAGTCAGGTGGAACAGGAAATAGACCCAAGACAATGGCTATTTCCAGAATGGCACTACATTAATGTTCAGCTTTCAACGCAGTAAGAACTTAAACGTTAAGACCAATGAAATGAAGCAAAACGCTACATTTTAAATATCCAAGCTTGACAAAGTATTACGGGTGTAAATTATGCAGCTAGAGGCAATAACTGACAAAGTGGTTGAAACTGACACTCTTGAAAGGCAGTCGCTACTTGTCGGAAAACCCAATAGCTCAAACTTAGTTTCAGTCAACCGAACTGGGGAGCCAATTCATCAACACAGTGGCTTATTGCCGACCCCCATAGTGACGGCGGGTGCTGCTCAATCTGCATCAATTAAATTGCGGGACTATCAACAACTTGCTATTGCCCAAGTTTACGCTTTTTTTCGCAAAGGCATCAAAGCCGTTCTGCTTTACGCACCCACAGGAGCAGGCAAAACAGTACTGGCAGCAAAAATGATTGTTGATGCAGTCAAAAAAGGTCGCCGAGTCCTGTTCCTTGTCCATAGAGCCAAACTCGTAAAGCAGACAGTCAAAACTCTACTTACTCAGGGAATTGAGCCGAGTGTCATTTGGGCTGGATGGGACGAACTGCCAGACTACTCTTCTCTAGTACAAGTGGCAATGGTACAGACTTTACAGAATCGAGAACTACCACCTGATATCGGCTTAGTCATTGCCGACGAAGTGCATACTACAGCTTTTTACAAGTTGTATAGTGAAAAAGTAGTACCCACCTATGGCGGCAAGATACTAGCTCTATCTAAATGCTTTTTTGTAGGGTTGTCCGCATCACCTTGGCGCACCAAAGCTACAGAAGGATATTGCCATCTATTTCAAGCACTCGTCCGCGCACCATATCCCCAGGAACTGATCGACATGGGATACTTGGTACGCAGTAGGCAGTTTGGCTATGATGGGCTAATCGATTTTAAAAAGCTCGACACTGGCGGCAATGGCGACTTTACCCAAAAATCAATGGAAAGTGTCTGCACTCCAGTTTACAACCGTGAAGTAGTCAAGCGTTATCAAGAAATTTGTCCAGAACGCAAAGCCATCGTATTCTGCGCTGGTGTCAACCAAGCTTTAGATATCACCGCCAAATTTCGTGCTAGTGGGATAACTGCTGAGTGCATCATTGAAGCAACACCAGAAAAAGAACGGGATGCCATCTTTGAAAGATTTCAGGATGGTACCACACATATTCTCATATCAGTCAATGTCCTTTGTGAGGGTTTTGACGAACCCACCGTTGAAGCTGTTCTGCTGGCCAGACCCACCAAAAGCCGCGCCTTATTAGTGCAAATGTGCGGTAGGGGACTGAGGCTATCACAAGGCAAGGAGAATTGCTATTTTCTCGACTTTGCCGAGAATTTTAAACGCCTGGGACTGCACACCAAACGATTTACAACTCCTTTGTGTCCCAGAGGCTCAAAGGAAACTGTTAAAGAAGAAGAGTCAATAGAACTAAAAACCTGCCCGAATTGTGGTGAAATTATTCCAGCAATGCTTGGGGTCTGTCCCAATTGTGGTTACATATTTCCTAAAAAAATCAAAATTGCCCCACCACCTAGACCTTTTGGTGAAATCCTCAGTCCCGAACAGGAGAAACAAGCCAAGTACCTGCGTAAGTACCTTTACAATGCCTACTGGAAGGAAAAACAAGGAATATTAGAAATAGAAGCGAATTTCAGTAAGCGATTTAAGTACCAGATACCTAACTCTTGGTGCATGGATGCTATATTCCAGGGCGATACTAAGTTGATGCTCTATCATCAACAGCTTTATATACGATTTTTACGTCAAGAGTGCAGTCATAAAGACGATCGCTTGAGCAATGAGTGGATTAGGCTGATGATGTATCGGGAATTTGGCGACAAATCAAATCCAGATTATCAGCCTTGGTGGTCAATTTTGGGGCTGAGTAAGCCAATAAAGGATGTTGAGGAAATCAAATTCCTTTACCGCAACAAGTGTGAATATTACGCCAACACAACCTATGGGCGAGATATGTTAGAGTTGCTTTCTTTAGCGATGTGTGAAGCACTCGACAGGGAAATTAGACCAGGAGTTGTTGTTACCTGGATTAAATGTCCTGGCTATTTGGAATGGATGCAGCCTTTTAGAGTGATACGTGTAGATGTCCATGAGGAGCAGGCTGAAATTGAGGGTATACATCACAAAGTACCAATCAGTCAACTGTCGGCTGCTTAAGAAAGCATTGCGGCTGCCTCTGGATACTGCCCAAAACGTTTTGGGCAATTTTTATTACAGCTAAGTTCCAGGTTGAAAACAAAACACAACTATCAAATTCGTTAGGTTAATGCTCACTAAAGATGCCGTTCACTCTGACTGAGAATCTGTCTGTTCAAAATCCTTTTCATCTGTAACTAAGGCTTCCAGCCTTTTCAAGAGTGTCTGCACTTGTTTCCATTTTTTGGGGTTTTCCCAAACTTTTGACTGCGTAATGCGACGGGTAATAGTTTGAATTGTGGCTTGCGGCGACTCGGAATCTGTTGCAGGTTGTAGTGCTTTAACTCGCTCTCGAATTTCACTAAAAGATAAATCGGCGGCTATCGCTTCTTCTAACAGATTATGTCTCTGTTGTTGATCTTTGACTCTGGCAATCAGTTGAGCTTTGGTGTAAGCGATTTTCCCGGCTCGGAGTGCTGATAAAATCTCTGCTGGCAACTTCAGCAGTGGCAGACGACTAGAGACAAAAGATTCCCAACTTAGCTTTCCTAATTCCTCAAAAACTGCCATTATTGTCTGTCCTTGTTCATTGCCCAAAACGTTTTGGGCAACTTTCCCTTTGGCTTCATGTTGCATCCGGTAAAGTAGATTAGGGACATCGGCTACTGGCACAGAAAGCCGGATAGCCAGCAGTTGCAATATGCCTTCTGTCTCTTCTACTGGATTGAGGTCTTCACGTAGCAAGTTTTCTACCAGAGCAAGCGAGAGTGCTTGTTCAGCCGTGAGTTCACGAATAGTAACAGGAACTTCCTTGAGTCCAGCCGCGATAGCTGCTCTATAGCGTCTTTCTCCTGCTACCAACTCGTACTGATTTTCTTGGTTAGGAAGGGGACGGACAAGTAGGTTCTCTAAAACTCCGTGAGTTTTGATAGATTGAATTAGCTGCTCGGTCTTCACCGGGTCGAAGTAACGGCGAGGTTGGCTATCAGGTAAAGAGATAGAGTCAATTGGCAACATAGAAGGCTCTGTCAAGGGTAGTTCCGCACCCATCAACACACTGATGTCAGCTTTGGCTTTGTAAGGTTGCTCTGTTTTGCGGGGTCGGGCCATTATAATTGCTCCATTTTTTCTGCTATCTTGTCTAATATTTTGAGAACTGGATGCTTGGGATCGTAGACAGCTAAGGGTACTTGTTGTTCAGAAGCATCTACAAAAGCTGTAGCCCTGGGAATTGGATCGTAAACGGGGGCAATGTCAGAAAATTGTTCTGAGATAGCTTTGAGGGTGCGTTGGTCTTGGGAGTTAGAAGCAGCATAGCGAGAAGGAATGAACCCAGCTATTTTTAAGTGGCGATTTCCCCTTTTTTTTACTTGGGCTATAGTTTGCAGCAATAGATTTGTTCCCTGGAAAGCCTTGTAGTGGGTTTCAATGGGAATGAGCAAGTGAGAGGCAGCGACAAGGCTGCTATAACTTAACAGCCCTAAACTGGGTGGGCAGTCGATGAGGATAAAGTCGTAGCCATTGCGAATTGGCTCAATAGCCTCTTTCAACCGGACTTCACGAAAATCCATGTTAACGAGTTGAATTTCAGCGACGCTGAGGTTGATATTAGTAGGAGCTATATCCATACCATGCTGTTTTGGCTGGATGAATAGTGGTTCCTCATTTATAAGTGCATCAAAAGGAGTTTTGTCTAATTTTTCTGGGTCAAGACCCATAAAAGAAGTTAGGGAAGCCTGGGGGTCAAGGTCAATGAGAAGAACTTTGTGACCCCGTAACAGCACTTGATAGCCCAGGTTCATGGTCAGGGTCGTTTTACCAACCCCTCCTGCTTGATTGAAGAATGCGATGACCCGACTCATTTAATTACTGGTACTCTGCATCTAATTTGATTGCCAGCATAACCTAAATGAGTGAAACTGGTACTTTTATACTCTCAGTTGGTGTCACAATCCTTGTATAGCAAGGTTATTGAGAGCCAATGCTGCTCAGGCGTATTGCCCTGTCGTGGCTATAAGGATTGAATATTTTTTTACTAAAGCAGAAATTACAAAAAATAATAGTATATATCTTGATTTTTTTATCTATTAATGATATGTTACTTTTCTGAATTTAATAGTATTTTTGTACTAAAAATCATGAACAGTCAAAACATTATTGAATATAAAGGGTATTCTATACAAATCGGACGAACACCAGTAGATAAGATGACTGGTGAGCAATATTGGACTTTCAGTATAGGGTATCCGCCGAGATATGTGCAAAATGGGACACGTTGTAAAGTTTTGTAAAGCTAAGTGCCAAAAACCTTGATTTACCGTGGTTTCAGCCTCAGCCAAAACTTGGCTATTCAAATGAAGACATTCCCTAAGAGGGTCATTTTTGGGCAAGTGTCAGGGACAAAAAGAGGTGAAAGCTTGGTTTTATCGTGCAAAAGTTTGATTTGCCCATTATCATTTTTGGGCAAGTTAGTAAATTAACAAGGGATTATTTGCAATATTTATTTACAACGTGTCTCTTTTTGCACGTATCTCGGCGGCTACCCTAGTTCGCGCGATGGTACGCAAATGGTTCTAAAACCCAGGTTTTTGACCCGTGAAAAAAATTTTGACTTGAAAACAGTTCTAAGATAGTTCGCAAATGGTTCGCGCGTTAGTTCGTAAATGGTTCCAAAATGGTTGGATGCCATTTGAGGAGATTTTGACTTAAATAAGTGCTGTACACACAGATTTAGTTATTAAAAGTTCATTGATGACTAGTATTGTCCTCGCAACCTACCAGGCATACCATTCCAAATACTATCGATTCCTAAAACACCATCATGATTATGATATATTTTATTTAAAGGAAGTACAGTTTCTTTCCATCTTCCGTTTACTTTTCGACAAGTCGCGTATAAGACAGCGTTTCTATTTAAGCGTATATTGTAACAGCTACGAGAGAAATTACCATAACCTTTAAAAACATCCCAAGTTAAACGACCATCTTCATTCCAAATACTCTCATCTAAATTTACTGATGTTCTAGTATATTCTTTATTAAATGTTCTACAATCAGCAAATAATCTTACGTGACGCATTTTATTATTATCTGAGAGACTAATATTTTTACAAGTAGCCATAAAATTATCTTTCCAAGCTATAGCTTTATTATTCAAAGAATTGAAAATTATAACTACTAAAAATATTACAAATGTAGTACTTAACTGTACTAAAAGTAATTTTGTTTTTTTCATTATCTACAATCCTCACTCTCATTATTTGATAGTTATGGGGTTTAAATACCCAATTATCAGACCCTACAGTTTGCCAATACTTTTGATAACTCCATCGGGAAGATTTATTGGGGTGACGATGTTCTGCCTATGCTTTTAGCTGGCTGAATAATGTTGTATCAGCCTGGTTAAATATGCGTTTACTAACGACACCTGAGTAGTAGTTTGTCCATCCACGGATGACGGGATTTAAATGAGCGATTAAATCAGATTGTGGTACTGACTTATGCCCATCAATCAATTTACCTATCTTCTGCTTACTGTAGGCAATTTGCTTGACTTTGTCGCTAGTCTTTCTCTCAGTTTTACAACTAGGATGACTGCCAGGTTTTGACTACACTAAGTCGATGGGGACTCGACCCTAACTATTGGTCAGGTAATACTAACTATTTGGTATGGAGCCGGATCTGATGCTATTGGCGAAAGTGTTACAAACGCATAAACAAAAGTGTTACAACTAAAAGCCACAACCACAGATTGAAGGTTTGAACTTACGTTGTACTTGAAAATACAAATATGTATTGCATTCGCCAACAGTATTTACGCTATATCTATGCCTGTTGGACTGTTACGTGCAAAGTTTTTACAGAGTGATGATGCCGCGCTTCAGAGCTAAGATAACGGCTTCAGTCCGATCATTCACCTGTAACTTTGAAAGAATATTATTGACGTGAAACTTGACTGTACCTTCACTGATTCCCAAGACCTCTGCAATTCCTTGATTCGTCCGACCTGTTGCGATCAAGCGCACTACTTCGCGTTCTCGTTCACTCAAAGTTGGCAGGTTCATGCGTTGAAAGAACTTGGTGCTGATTTTGGGTGGAATGAAGGACTCTCCAGAGTGAACGGCGCGGACGCAGTTGAGCAAGTCCTGATGTGGCGCATCTTTAAGCAAATAGGCTTTTGCTCCAGCATGGAGTCCGCGATAAATATCTTCTTCGCTGTCATAAGTCGTTAAAATCACCAACTTTGCCGTGGGAAATCGTTGGCGAATGGCGATGATCACTCCTACTCCATCTACTTTTGGCATTCGTAGATCAATTAAGGTGACATCTGGTTGCAGTTGGGTGAACAGATCAATTGCTTCTTGTCCATCACTGGCTTGCCCAACCACCACAATGTTTTCTTCTGGGTGAATTTCCAGGATAGCTGCAAGTCCTGTACGCACAACTGGATGGTCATCAGCAATCAGCACGCGGATTAGGGGATTCTGATTCATCACGACCTCCGAATCGGAGCATTGCTCTTAGCAGACAGTGGCGCAGTAATAAGAACCATTGTTCCACAACCTGGTTGACTGGTGAGGGTGAATTCCCCGTTGATACAGTCAGCCCGCTCTTGCATACTTATCAGCCCAAAGCCGTGTCCTCGAACAGCCATTGGCTCAAATCCCTGCCCATCGTCGCGCACGCATAATTCGACTTTTTGAGTGCCAAACGTTAATTCAATTTGAATCGTGCTGGCTTGAGCATGAGTGAGGGCATTATTGATGGCTTCTTGAGCAATTCGCAATAAATGAGTTTCCACCTCTGGCGTGATCGCACATTCTATCCCCTGAATTTGTAGGTGAATTTGAATCAAGGTGTTATGAATCAGGGCTTGTAATAGCTGTTCCAATGCACTCCGCAAGTTGTTGTTCTCTAGAGCTTGCGGGCGCAACGACCAAACCGAGCGCCGGGCTTCGACTAACCCAGCCCGTGCCAAATCTTGTGCTTGAGTCAGGAGCGGCTGTAGGGGTGCATCTTGAGGGGTGATCATTTTTGCTGCTTCAAGATTTACAACCACACCAGTAAATGCTTGGGCAAGAACATCATGGATCTCCCGTGCCATACGGTTGCGTTCTTCTAAGATGGCAGACTGTTTTGCTTGGATCGCCGCTTGCTTCTCCTGTTCTGCCTGCAACAAAGCTTTCTCTTGTTGCTGACGTTCAATTGCGGCTGTAATACTATCGGCGGCAATTCTCAGAATGGCAATTTCGGCTGTATCAAATAATCGAGGCGCTCCGCAGTTATCAAAACTAATCACACCCCAACAGTCCTCCTGCATCATAATTGGAACAAGTAGCATTGAAGTGTTGCCTTGCCCGACAAACACATCACGAACAGGGGGTTGTAAATCAGCGATTAAAACATTAACAATCTCTCCATACAAAATCTGAACACCCAAGTCAGCAAATATCTCTGTGGGCAGGCCTAGTTCTAAATCAGGCGTACATTCGATTGACGTGGAGACTCCTGGCTGACACCATTCCGCCACGGCCCTAACCATACGTTTTCCTGACGCTGGAACAATCAGTATTTGTGAAAGACCACACCGATGGCTCCCCACTGTTTCGCCTAATAGCCGCACTACATGAGGTAGCACGGAAGTGTAATCGGACGCTTGCAACAACAAATTTGCTACTTGCGCGATTGTCTCCAGGAGTTTGATCTGTTTAGTAGCAGCATGATCACGCTCTTGCTGTAATTTCTGCTGTGCTGCCAATAAATCAGAAAAGTTAGTCCTAATTTTGACAATTTCTCGTACCACTTCTGCTTTGTCTCTAATCGGGAAGTAATGCCCCTTACCGTAAATTAATTGGCCACTGTCAGAAATTCTGGAACTATCGTAGTAAGTTGGTTTTTCAATCACTGTTTCCCCTACTATTGTTCGCAACAGGTTAGGTAACGGCCATTTTCGACAAGCAGAGCATTGGTAAAAATTGAGCAAACTTGCTGATTTAACTGCTATAATTCCTAAGTAATCTGAGTTTTTACTCTCTAAGTTTTCTTTTCGGTCATTCATATTTTTTGGCATTCTTATTTAATTAAGATTTATTTTCTCATTTTTTCTCCTGATTTTATTGTCAATAAGTTCAAATAGCCACAATTTACAAAATCTCTAATATTAACTTTTGTTGGAGAATCCTAACCTAAAAAGTTGAGATAACGAAATGATTCAGCAATTATTTATTTGCTGAATTATGATGATTAATTATGCTGTATTTAAGCTTTTAAAGCTAATTCATAATTATAGATTCCGGCAATCAGATTAGACCTTAAGCCAAATTTGTAATGGCGATTTCGGTATTGATTAGATAAAATATTGAAGATTTTTAGCCGACGGTTAACGTGTTCAAAGACAATTCTTAATTGGATGCCTAAGGCAGGAAGTCACCCCAATACGGTTCGGTTAAGCTCAAAAGCAGGTAGACTGAGAGTTGTTACCCAAGTGTACTGATGTTGAATGCAACTCAAAGAATTCTCACTGATCTCGTCAGCAATTGAGTCGGGTACAGTACTCAAAGCTTTAGAAACAGCTATACCAGCAAAGGCAATTACGCAAGCGATCGCAGACACACACAGTAATGAAGAAAGGAAGCGAGCTTTACCAACACCTAAGCGTGATTTGTTTGGTGGTAGCAATGAGCTTGTGGTTAAAAGCATCAATGAGAACAGTGTTGAAAAATCTGGTAGATGGGTTGAGTGAAGTGGGGATAAGTATGCTTTGAATCATAATATGAGAAAAATTTTGAACCATAAATTAGAAAAAAGTTAACGAAATTTCAGGCTTTTGCGCCAATCACAAAATTAAACTTTGCATTCATACATGAGAGAGAGTTGAAATTCTGAAGTATAACTAGAGAATGAGTTGGGGTCATCGTGCCGAAACGGGAAAATCGCACGCTAAGAAATTTAGATAATCGCCTCAATTATTGCCCAGACTGAATTACAGCTTCTTAAATTTGAAAATTTTTGATTTTTTAGGTTTAAAGCTCTGAAGTGGCATTGATCATTGCCAAAAGAACTATTTATGGATAAGTTTTTGACCTGAAGTAGTCTGAAAAGTTGATTCTACCGTACCCAGATTCACAGCACCCAAGCATCGTTTATGAGCAAGTTAGTTTTAAAACCTAGTTCTGCCCCAATATTCAAAAAAAATCAATCAATTAGCGTCTGTAAGTCAAGCATAGTAAGGATTTGAGAGTCTGAAAGTATTCCTTAACGTACAATTTTCCCAAAATGGGTGCGATACGATGGCGCACGAAGGGCTGGAAGCCCCTATATACAAAGCTTCCAGAAGATGAGTGAGGAACCGATTCCTCCAGTCTAGTGTCCAAGGCTGTTCCTAACATTCCCATGCGCCACTGATAACGGTGGTGTGTGAAGCGGAAAGTAAAGCCCAAGGAAGCATTTAGCCTAAAAATGTAACCGGGCAAAGGAAAGATTGGATGGGTGAATGTAAATGAATCCTTATTGAGGCATCGTAAGAAAAGGTCATCGAAAAGGCTGACACGGTGATACGAGTGAATGTACTGAATACCTCAGAAATACTCAGTCAAGGTTCAACTCCCCATTTTAGTTGAACTGGGACACCAAACACTCCGGTGTAGAGAGGACACCCTACCCAATTACATCTCATCCGTGCGTAACGTAGTAACCCCAATGAAGTCTGGGATTTACCCAGTAAGCAACCCGTAAGGGAAGCCTAATTCTTCAGTGGGTCAAGGATGCTTCCAAAAGCGAAAGCCACCAGCCGAAAGGTTCGGGGAATCCATAACCCGGTGGATAAGACAGATGTCTAACCTGAAAGGGTGCTGACGGGAAGCAGGTGAGTCAACCAATATCCGTTGTAATGATTTCAAACCGAGGTGTAAGTTAGATGCAGGCAACTGTAAACCGAACCAAGGGACAGACTGATTGGAATTGTGTTAATTGGCGCAAAGCTAATCGGATTGTTCGGAATTTGAGACAGCGAATCTTTAGGGCAAAAACTGAGGGCAAACTGAAAAAGGTACGCTCTCTCCAGAAACTGATGCTACGCAGCTATTCTAATCGCCTAGTTAGCGTTAGAAAAGTGACGCAGTATAACAGAGGTCGAAACACACCAGGAATAGATAAAGTAGTAGTCAAAACTGCTACAGCCAGGGGTCAGTTAGTAGATAAATTAACTGATTATTCCCCCTGGAAATCATCACCAGCACGACGAATTTACATCCCAAAAGCTAATGGAAAGAAACGACCTTTAGGAATTCCAGTAATACAAGACCGTACCATCCAGGCAATGGTTAAAAATGCCTTAGAACCCGAATGGGAAGCAATTTTTGAAAGGTCAAGTTACGGTTTCCGACCAGGACGTAGCCCCCATGATGCCATTGAAAGTATCTATAACCTCGCACGTCCGAATAAACGGAAGAAATGGGTGGTAGATGCAGACATTCAAGGATGTTTTGACAACATCTCACATAATTTTCTGTTAGAGCTTTTAACAGGCTTTCCAGCCCGTGAATTAATTAAACAGTGGCTACTAGCAGGATATATGGAAGCAGGTTCATGGCATCCAACAGATGCTGGTACACCGCAAGGGTCTGTTGTCAGTCCGTTGTTAGCAAATATAGCTTTGCACGGTATGGAATCTGCCTTGGGAGTTAAATATAATAAAGACGGAGAACTCCGTGCATCTAGAGCTTTGGTGAGGTTCGCCGATGATTTTGTGGTATTCTGTGAAACACTTGAAGATGCAAAAACTGTTCTTCAAATCCTGAATAACTGGATGCAAGCTAGAGGGCTTACCCTCTCTCAGGAGAAAACCAAAATATCGCATCTCACAGAAGGGTTTGACTTTTTGGGTTTCAATATCAGACACTACAAAGACCAAACTACTAAAACTGGATGGAAGCTGTTAATCAAACCTAGTAAAAAGTCTGTGCTAAATATTCGGAGTAAACTGCGTTCTGAATGGCTTAACTGTAAAGGTAAGTCAACAGATGCAGTCATTAAAAAGCTCAACCCGATTATTCGGGGACAAGCGAATTACTTCCGAATTGGGGTATCCTCAAAAATTTTCAATTCTCTTGACCACTGGTTATATGAGAAACAGAAAATGTATGCCAAACGCACTCATCGCAATAAATCTGATAGCTGGTGTAAGGCTAAATACTGGGGATATCTAAATCTTGATAGACCATTTGACCGATGGGTTTTTGGTAATAAACAAACCGGAGCCTATATGTTGAAATTTACTTACTTCAAGATTAAAAGGCACATTCTTGTTAAAGGTAAATCATCACCCGATGACCCCAAATTAAGGGACTACTGGATTAAACGGCAAGAAGCTAAAACTAAATCCGAATTAATCAAAAGTAGGCAGAAGATAGCCCAAAGGCAACAATATGTCTGTCCTGTCTGCGGGGAATCGCTATTAAATGATGAAGAGTTACATCTTCATCATAAAAAGCCAAAATCCCAGGGTGGTGGTGATAATTACGGCAACCTACAACTCGTACATCTGTACTGCCATCAGCAAATACATTCTGGAACAATTTGTAGTTTATGACTTGCTTGAGCCGGATGCGTTGCAAGGCGCAAGTCCGGTTCTGAGGGGGCGGGATTATAGCGATATAGTCCTGCTACCCGACCACGATGACCCCTGACAGCATAGCTAAACTAGCCGCTGCGCCTAACACCTGTTCGTCAGTCACTTCCAAGTATCTCTGCAACTGCTCCAAATTCCGATGCCCCGAAATTTCCTGAATAACTCTCAACGGTATGCCAGCGTTACTCATCTGGGTGAGCGCGGTACGCCTGAAGCTGTGACTACTCACGCCAATTATCCCAGCTTGTTTGCAAGCTCCTCTCAAAATCCTAGCGGCTGAGTCTTCGCTGATGTGTCCATCACTGCGACCGGGGAACAAATAAATCTCTCCGGCCAGTGGGTAGTATTCAACCAGTAACCGCCGTAAGTCTTCAATCACTGGGATTGACCTAGTAGCCAGCTTCCCCTTCGTGTTTGCTTTCCGAATCACCAGCCGGGGTCTGACATTGCCCTTGGGTGTGTAGATGTCTTGGGTGAACAGGGTACAGCATTCACGGATACGGCAAGCGCTAAACAGGCAGACACCGAACAAAGCGCGATCGCGGTCATTGTCTAAGCCATCACTGAAAATTAGCTGTATCTCTGACTGAGTAAGAACCTTAGCGCGTCCGTACCGATTGATTTTCATTACAAGACTGTTGACCCTGTGATCCACAGCCTACAACCATTTGACCGTAATTAGTGGTGAGTTAAGCGATATCGACACAATCAGTAGTTAGTTTTCGATCGTCACGACGTGCCACCCTTGAAAACGACCTCAGAAAATAAATCATCGACCCCGACCCCGTGCCGACAGGTAAGGGGTTTTTCACTAATTGTTACAATAGGCGAGATGGCTTCTATTTTATAGTCCTTTGAAAGAGATAGTTGGGATTAACATTATGCATGAAGTTTCAAAGCCGACTATAGAGCAAGCACAGAAACATGCTCAACAATCAATTGAGCATAGTAAACAGATACAAGAGTTGGCTAAGAGTTTAGAAACAAATGACCAAATAGAGCCGGAAGAAAAAGAACGTATCAAAGCGTTTGCAGAAACCATGCACGAACACGCGCAGCAATTTCAAGATTTGGTGGACAGACTAACAGAAGATCCTTCAACAGAGTTGTATTCAGAAGCAATAACCGAGCATATTAGGCTATATTAAGCGCAATCTTGAAAAGTGTAGTATACATATATTATGTATTTATTTTTTGGGAAAAACGCATGAATATGCGTACCTAAACTGGTATCAAAGGCGGCTAAATATACTCAAGCTTTACACTTAGAGGGAAACAAATAATTAATGCTTCAATCGGAGGCACAAGTAAATTTACTACTTAGCGGAGGCGTAGATTCCGCAGCGTTAATCGCCTTCTACCTTTCACGAGGTTCAACAGTCAGGGGTGTCCACTATAACTACAACCAACCCAGCTTTGAAGGAGAACGCCGTGCAGTCCTAGCATTAGCTCAACATTACAGTATCTCCCTTAAGACAATTGACTTAGGGTTGAAAATTGCTTGCACTCAGGGAGAATACCATTGTCGCAACGCAACCTTACTGCTAGCATCTGCCAGCATTCTTCCTACTAAACAGAGCAGATTTTCTATAGGAATTCATGCCGGAACACCTTATTACGATTGCTCTAAGGAGTTTTTAAAAGATATTCAACGAATTTTTAATGGTTATTTTTCTGGTTCTGTTCAAGTAGAAGCTCCATTTATAGAATTCACCAAAAAAGATATTTTCAAATATTGTAAAAATGCAAAAGTGCCAATAGACATTACGTTTAGTTGCGAACGTCGTGGTGATATTCCCTGTGGAGAATGCCCATCATGTTTAGACAGGAGAGCATTGGATGAGAGTCTCGGAAACCTGTAAAGTTCGTCAGATTTCTATTATTGATGTTTCTACTCCCCTCATTGTTCCATCCTTTTCCAGCCGGGGATTTACTGAATTTAAAGAAATTTACACATCTCTAAAAGACTATATTTCTGATGTCTCACTTCTCAGTGCTTATGATATCTATTATGAAATGCAAGAAATGGATATTTATGCCTCTGATATTATTTTTATAGACAGTGGTGGTTATGAAACTCAAGCAATTAAATTAACTGCTACTTCAGATGATGTCTATGCAAACAGAGACAGTTCATCTATTCGTACTTGGTCTACAGAATTACATCAGTCTGTACTTGACAATTTACAATCTTTATCTCAGTTAGTTCTCATAAGTTATGACAATTGGGATAAACATCAATTAACACTCAGTCAAATAGAAACTGCTAAATCTCTTTTTCAGCGATATCCATATTTTGCATCAAATTTTCTTTACAAACCGGAAACACCTGAATCAGCAGTAATCAACATAGATAACTTACTCAAATATAGTCATCACCTAACTTCATTTTCGGTATTAGGGATCACAGAAAAAGAACTAGGTAATTCTATCCTTGAAAGGTGTCATAATCTTATAAAGATTCGCTCCGCTCTCCAAGAACAAAGTATCGAAATACCAATCCATATTTTAGGATGCCTAGACCCAGTTTTAATGATTTCATACTTCCTTTGTGGAGCAGACATATTTGATGGACTTGCTTGGCTGCGCTACGCTTTTGTTGACGGTCTAACCTTGTACCAATCAACAGCTATCCTTATGCAGGAAGACTGGCATTATTCTGAATCAGAGCTAAATCAACTTTATAGTATTAAAAACCTTCAAAATCTTAGACAGTTATCTCATGCAATGAATAAATTTTGTAATACAAAACTTATCCAAGAATTTTCTGCATGGGAAAAGGTCATGCCACAAGTGCTTAATTTAATAAAAAATGCTGGACTAGAAGTTGAGGAGTAAGAGTTATGGGTAGCAGTGGTGGAAGTTATAGCTGGTCTTCTAGTAGTTCCTCAGAAGACATCAGCCAAATGCTCAAACGTGCAGGTGAAAGCACAGACACTTCCTCTTATAACGCAGAAGTCAACAGTCTACTTCAAGCAGCATTAAAGGAATTTAATGATAGAGATGTAGACGCGACTCAGCAGCATTTAAGTGTTCTTAAGGAAGTGATTGAGTCAGAAATAGAAAATAGCGTTGACTTATTATTTGGTGGTTCAATTCGTAAAAATACATTCATCAACGGTTTGAGTGATGTAGATACGTTAGTACTTCTTAATAACACGTCTTTAGAAAAAAATTCTCCTCAAGAAGTTTTAGACTACTTTGCACAGCGAATTCAACAACGACTTCCTAATACTGATGTTTCTGTAGGTAAATTGGCTGTAACAGTCCGTTATTCAGATGGACAAGAAATCCAAATTTTACCAGCCATAAGAACTGCAAGTGGTTTAAGAATTTCTAATCCAGAAACAGGTAAATGGAGTAATGTAGTACGTCCTGATTCATTTGCTCGTAAGCTAACTGCTGTCAATCAAGAATTCTCTGGAAAAGTTGTACCAACAATCAAACTTTTCAAGGCAGTAGTCAAAGATATTCTACCTAAAAGCCTAAAAATATCTGGCTACCATGCAGAATCACTAGCTATTGAAGCCTTCAAAAACTACCAGGGTAGCAGAACATATAAAGATATGCTGACACATCTTTGCCGCGAGGCAACCAATCTTGTCAAATCACCGATTAAAGATAAAACAGGGCAATCACTACACGTGGATGACTCATTAGGAGAAGCAAATAGTCAGGCAAGAACTCATATATCAGCATATTTGAAAAGATTAACGAATAAAATCGAGGCAAGCGACAAGTTTAAATCTAAAGAAAAATGGCAAGAGTGGTTTGGAGAATAGTTATCAATGTTAATCAAAGGACTACGAATTCACATTACGGGTAGTGCAAATACAAGCATAGACTCAAATATCCTTCGTTATGCCCATGAGTTGGTTGCAGAACTGGTAAAGACACTGTTAATAGAGGGTGCAATGTTTATCACAGGCGTTGGCAAAGAACCTCTCTTAATACCAAATGACTGTAATTCATTGCCAATCATTTTTGATTGGACTACACTGAGCGCCATACATGACTGTTTGCAGCAAGGGCTGATCAGTACCTTCGATTTTTCAGAGCGTTTAGTATATACAACAGGAACAAGTAAGACAGAAAGCCAAATCCCCGATTCCCGACGCAAATTATGGGAATCCCTTCAAGATAAGGATGCAGTTGAAATAAATTTTCTTAAGGTAGGTTTGGCATCAGCAGCCTTACGTCGGGAACGTCAAGCACCACGAGGAGATATCCTCATTATTATTGGTGGAGGGGAGGGGGTCGAACACCTGGCTAGCTTATACATGGAAAATGGTAAACCTGTTATTCCCCTTGACCTTCAGATTGGCTCTAGCTGCAATGATGGGAGTGGAGGAGGTTCACGTTTAGCAATGGAAATGCGTGGAGAACCTAATCGTTTCGTCCATATTTCTGATGTCAGTACTGTTGGCAGTTTGGTCTCTGGTTTAACCACCCGTCAAGGCAAAAGACCTGTTAAAGAAGTAGTACGAGGTATAGTAAAGTTAATCCAAGCTCTAGAATCTGTGACTAAGGAGGAAGATAAACAAGAACACTTACAAAAGGAACTAGAAAAAGAGAGAGAAAAACCCAAATATGAGAAAGAAATTTTCATCTCCTATGCTTGGGGTGGAGACAGTGAAACCTATGTCAATCGCTTAGACGCAGTTTTACAATCCAAAGGTATCAGCATTATTCGAGATAAGCGAGACTTGGCTTACAAAGGACTAATCAAAGCTTTCATGGAAAAGATTGGACGCGGTAAATGTGTAATTGCTGTGATTAGTGATAAGTATTTAAAATCGCCAAACTGTATGTTTGAACTGGTGCAAATTGCTAACAATGGTGAATTTTATAACCGAATTTTCCCGATTGTGTTAGCAGATGCCCAGATTTATAACCCTATTCAAAGAATTAAATATATTAAACATTGGGAAGACCAAATTAAAGAATTAGACGAAGCCATCAAAGGTGTTTCTGCCGCTAATTTACAAGGATTTAGAGAAGAAATTGATTTATATACCAAAATCCGCCACATCATTGCCGAACTTACCAACCTGCTCAAAAACATGAATACGCTAACACCAGACATTCATGAAGAGTCAGATTTCGAGGAATTATCAAAAGCAATTGCACGACGTTTAGATGAGTAAGAAGTTTGTCTCCAACTAGGCAATGTTTGAAAGACATAAATACATAACTACTTTACACCGTGATACATTTTGCGCGTATCTTGCCTTTACCCCAGAATTACTACCTTATAGGGATACTATCTGGTTAAACGATAGTACCAAACTTTCGACATATTGGGCTAGTTACTTGATTAATAATAAACTCTTTATGTAAAGCCATTTCAGCATAAGTTGTCCTGCTACCATCTATTTTAATACTAATAGTTCCTCCACAACAGCTATTACTATTAAACCCTCTGGCAGGAAGTGTATTTAAATGTGTAGGCTTTGAACTAGGAAGACTAGCAGCACATTGTTGAGATAATTGAGTACATAAAATATGAGCATCTGAAATTGAAGAAATAATGCCCTTTACTATTTCTATGCGGGGATTATTAAAACGATTCCTATCAATTGAGAATATTATTAACTTTGGTTGAACAAAAGTACAAATTTGCTGGGCAAATGTTCTAGCATCTGCACTCCCAGGTTTTCCACCATGATGAGGAAAGACAAGTATATCACTACTCAAATTCTTCTGGTCTTGAATCAAATTGTCAAGTCCTACATTATCAATATCTGCTGCTAATATAGCTACTCTATGAGAATCGTGAACTATACCTATAACGGCTGATATTGAATTGGAAGTTAATCGCCGCCCCTGTAAATCAGTTCCTCCAGCACCACTTAAATTTAATTCAGGTGTTGGTGCAAGAACTTCTATATTAACTGAACCAATGTTCAAACTTCCCGTTTTTGCTGTTGTTAATTCTGATGAAACTTTAGTTCCACGTAGGCGTGCGTCTTTTAAAGCATAACGTACATCCTTCCAAATTTCACTTTTCTTAATTGCATCAGGGTTTATATGTACGTTGTGAATTTTGATATATTCATTTGAGAGTAAGTCAATCATACCTGCAATATGATCTGCGTCAGAATGGGAAATAAGGATATGTAAAATTTCTTTAATAGATAGATGTTCAAGAGTTTCTACCAACGTACCTCCAGCTGGACAGTCTATAACCATTACATCATTTGCATCTCTAATTAACGTACAATTTCCATGTCCAACATCTAAAATAATCAGTTCAGGTGAGTCCATCGTCTTCATCTGGTTCAGGTGCTAATTCAAATTTTTCAAAATACAAGTCATCAGATTTTTCTGCTCCTGTGTTTACGTGAGCAAATAAACGGATATTTGGTTTTAATACAACTTTAATATTTTCTGGTATCAGAGAAGCTGGAAAACGAATAGCCTTATGGGGATTCCAAGCTGGAACAAATGCATCTACAACACCTTCACCAGATTCTTCATCGATATCAGTAATCCTAACTATTGTTCTACGAGGTTTTCTAGTACTCGGTATTTTACCAGAAAGCTCTAAAGTACAATCTTCTATTCCCTTAGCAATGCTTGAAGCATCGGCTTCTTCTCGACTCAGTAGTACAGGTATTTTATGTCTCCATTTTCTAATCGAAAAAGACGTATCCATTTCTGTATACTGAGTTATTAACACTGATGGAAATTTCAAATCGTATAGATTTGCAACTAATTCTGCTCCATAAAAGTTAGCAAATCCAGAATTCATCAATCGATGATCGCATACAGCACCTTGAGTATTTTCTCTAATCAAAGATACTAAATCATTGACTTTTAGAAAGTGTCTATTGTCTAATAAAAAGGGTTCATATCCTGCTTCTTCTACTTCCCAAGCTGTTAATTCGGCTAGGTTTTTATCATCATCAATGATAGCTATTCTTCTCTCATTCAAAACTGGTGTCATGAGCATAAAAATTATTCTCTAATAAGTGTTAATTCTACAATAAATTCGGCTCCACCTAATTCCCCCTTTGGAATTGCATCTACCGAGCCTCCCAGATCAGTTACAGAATCTCTCACAATCGTCAATCCTAAACCTGTACCACCTTCCCTAGTGGTTTTACCAGGTAGCCAAATTTCGTCTATTTTGATATTATGAATTCCTAAACTGTTATCTAAAAATTTAATTTTTAAATTACTTTCTTCAATTTCAGTTCTAATAATTACTTTGCGTTCTTCTATGCGTCCGCCTTCAACATTAAAAGCATTTATAGCATTTGTTAAAATATTTGCAATAATTGCTTCTAGCAAAGCATTGCTTCCATAAATACAAGGTTTACCATCAACTGTTTCTTTGATGACTTGAATTTTACCTTCATCAAAAAAAGTTTGAAAAAGTGCAACAATATCATCAATAACACTATGGACATCTACAACACCTGCACGACGTTTTTCTCGTTTCAAAAGATGTAGGGGAAAATTAGAAAAGCGTAGCAATGATTTACTTACTTGATAAAGCTTTGTAACTGGTTCTCCTAAATAGTGTTCATATTTTTCTCCCAGAATTCTTTTACCCATTTTTTCTATTCTGTTAGCTATTTTTTCTATTGAAGTCACTGGTTTGCCAGATTCATGAGCGAAAACTGCTGCGGTTGTTCCGGCTGTAGCCAGACTACGATAAAGCTGAAGGTCTTCACGTAATACCTTGGTTTCACGTTCTGTTACAGTTTCGTATTGCTGAACAGCTTCTAGGACTTTAGGACGAGATTCTTGAGGAACTTCTTCTTCAATAACTTCTTCAATCCTGGCTTTAGCTTGTGTAATATCACGAGGAACTTGTTTCTTAACCCTTTGTCTTTGCGTTTCAGTGACTTTAAGCCTTTCTTTCGCCATCCATTCCAACACATCAATTGCGAAGCGTTTTAACTCTAAAAAAGCTTCATTTTCAATAAAACCAAGCCGATCAGTTTTCTGAAGTAACATATCGTCAGGGTCATTAACAATTACTCTACCAATAACTGTTTTTGTTGAAGGACGAACCTCCGGATTTCTTGCTCGTGCATAATTTAAGTTCAACCAATCATCGTCCGGATCTCCATAGGGTTTTACCCGCAAACCTCGATGGTAGAGACGAACATTTCCTACTTGAGCAAGCCATTCTCTTACTTGTGCGACAGAAATAGAAGTTTTTCTAGCTGAGAAACTTTGAGGATTTAGCAGGAATACCCACAGTTCAAATTTGGTTGGAGGTGTTTTGTAAAGCTCTTGAGAAATATCACTATTTTTTGCCTGAAAAATTACGTTATTTTGCCAGTCCAGCAAATTTGCTTCAGCAATTCCAAGTTCATTTATACTAGCTTGCAAATGATATTCCGCATCATCAAAGTAAGCATTGTTTACTTGCTTTTCAACTTCAGAAAATTCTGGAGCAACAAGTTTCAGGCGAAAACCTGCATTATTGTCAAATGGATCTGCTAGGAGTAAAAGTTCCCTAGCTAGTCTTTGAATATCACGTTTATTAAATATATTTTTAAGATTGCTGACGATAATATCAGTTCCATACCGTTGATTCGTACTACTTTTTTGGACATCAAAAGGAACATCTTCTACTACATCAGCTTCCTGAAAATCATCCCAAGTAATCGTTAGAGAATATTCAATACCTGGTTCATCTTTAGGTCTAGTTTTCAAAAGTACTTGAGAACCCATCTGTAGAGCGGCTAACCTACCTAATCCTTTATTACCTACAGGTAAGCGACCTAATTGAGTAACTTCACGGATAGCCTTTTTCGAGCGCCCTAGCACCAGCCATCCCTCGCTAATGGCATCTTTATCCATTCCTACACCGTTATCTGAAATAATAATCGAGCCACCTATGGCACTAGTTTTGATAAGTTCTACTGTGCATTCAGTAGCATCAGCATCATAAGAGTTCTTAACTAATTCGATGATTCCTTGGTCTGGATTTGGTACGAGTTCTTCTCCCAACCTTTGCAGAATTTTTGGTGAAAACTTAAAATGCATCATTATTTAGCTACAATCTCAATAATTTTTACTTGATTAATTTAATTTGCTGTACCAATAAACTCTAGTCTTATCTAAGGCCAATACTCAGCAAGTATAAAGAGTTGACATAATGCAGTGAGGTATAGAGACTATTTAGCCTTAATTATCTACCTAAATTTTAAATCTTCCGCTTTAGCCTAGCAAACAATACCCTATCTTTGAGCGATCACTAATATTCGCCTGCTTCCTTCTTAACAGAAAAGTCGTTTAAGCTATATCTCCCTACATTGCTCAAAAATCCAAAGCAGAGATAGCGTTTTGCTTCTGCTTTTCAGTTACCCCCAAATAACGCTCCCTAGCTGTCAAAGTCCGATGCCCCAATATCTCCTGAATGTGGCGCAACGGTATCCCGGCATCGCTCATCCTGGTTAATGCAGTCCGACGAAAGCTGTGGGTACTAACCCCCTAAATAAAGAGCCGCACACAGGTATCTCTGAGGATTTTATCAGCACTGACCTTATGAATATGACTTAAAAAACCAATTTCGTCCAAATTTTACAAATCACCCCAATCAAAATTCAGGAAACGTCGAGCATTCAGCTTGGTATATTTTTCAGTGTGTTTGATATCCCGATGCCCTAAGAAGTCTTGAATTTCCCTAGTGCTGTAGCCCTGATTCACCAGATAATAACCGCAAGCATGGCGCATCATGTGACAGTGGACTTTGATATCAAGCCCTGCCTGCACTGCCAGCCGCCCAATCAGCTTCCGCACCGCATCAGTAGACATCACTTCACCACGCTCAGAAACGAAAATATATTTACTATCCGGGAACTGTTCTCTGAGTTCCTTGAGCAGAGTTGTTTCATCATCTCTCAAGGGATGCACCCCAGAATCACTACCTTTCTCCCTGGTGATAAAAATCTGACGTTCACCCCACATAACCGCATCCCAACGCAACCCACACGCCTTACCCACAGCTTCACCCACCCTCAGACCGTGGCGAAACATCATCAGCATGAGTGTGTAGTCACGGTGGGCATAACGAGCTTTGCGATTAAGTGCCGCATCGAGTAGCGATCGCACCTCGCTTGGTGTAAGGTATTCTCTAGACCTGTAATGCTTGTTAGGTTTACGTCCTGGCGGGGTGGTCGTCATTTGTTTGGGATAACTGTCCGCTTTACGCGTCATATTATGGACACTATCAATTGTCCCAAAAGCCGATGAATTCGTGAAGAACTACCCCGAAACTGACCTCTGTTAACTTAAACTTATCTTTTAAGCACCGAAAAATTCTCTACACAGGGCAATTGATAAATATTGCTTATATATATATTGATGAGTGGCTTGTCCAATTGGCTGTACTCGCTTTTATATCTTTGAATGGTAAATCGTTGCTGTTAATGAGTGATATTAATGCTGTACCTAGCAGTCATATACACGAACTTTGTACCAAAGTCAATAACAAAGTTTACATATCACAATATGTATATTTAAGGTTTTGTATATTTTAAGGCAGTAAACACGTATAGAACAGTTCTGATATTATGACATAGCAAAAAAGTAAAACTAAAAAATGTATAATTTAAAGCCATAAGAGGTAAAGATTTTCTGTATAATAAATCGTTAAACTGCGAATTATTAATGGCAAAGCAGCAAAACTCTATCTTTATATCTGCGAGTGCATATGTTAATAAGTAGCAATTTTTAAACTAATGCAAATCTCTATTTTTAATTTAAAAATAAAGATTTGCTTATTAATTATAAAATCTATTTAAAAATTTGTAAAATATGTCAAGCAATCCAGAAGCTAGTATATGTTTATTCTCCAGTGTGGAAGATCAATCCTTTGCAGATGATTTAGAACGTGTATTAAGTAGTTTTGGTATTAGAGTCTGGCGAGCAGAGAGAGACTCCAAGGCGGGTAGGACAATTTTTCATGAACAAGAAAGAAAATTGGAAGATGCAGAATGTATTATTATTTTATGGTCTAATAAATCAGCCCAATCCGATACTTTGAGAGAAATAGCAGGTAAAGCCAGAGACAGACACGCTTTAATACCAGTGCTAATTGAACAAAATGTACTCGAACCCCGCGAATCTTATGGATTACCAACAGAAAATTTATCAGATTGGAATAGAAGAACTAATGATCACTCTGGTATTAGAAGGTTGCGTAAAAAAATAGACGAATTGAAGTCTAATAATCAAATCAAGCCTCAGAATAGTAATTATAATAATTTAATAAAACAACTTAAACCAGAACACTGGATATCCATAATTGGATTGATTATAACTGCTATTTTAGGTATTACTAGCAACGAATGGATAAGATGCTCTTTAGGTGTAGACAAATCTTCCTGTATTAAAAATAAAGGATCTTCCTCTAAACCAACAATAACATCAACACCAAAGCATACGTCAGGAAAAGTTCAACCTGACGTAACATTATCTTCAAATACATCTACTACACCAACACCAACACCAAGGTTTACAACAACACCGATACAACCTGACGTAACATTATCTTCAAATACATCTATTGAACCTATTCAATCATCCTTTTGTTCTCGTAGTTTTAACTTTGTTCAAAGCCAAACAACTCCGTTTTCTGGTCGTTACAATAACGACGGTCAGCCCCTTTATATTTTTGAAATATGGATGACTGAAACAGAGGATGTACGTCAGCAAGTAAACTATGTTCAATATCAACTACATCCAACTTTTGACCAGCCATTTCAAATTAGAAATGATCCAAGTGATGGCTTTAAACTAAGTGGGTATGCATGGGATGGGTTTCGTATACCTATCACTATTAATTGTAAAGATAATACAAGCAGGCAACAATTAATCGATCTTATAATAACTCGTTAAATTATATCTTCTTTTGATACTTTCTTGTACAGACGCATCATTTTAATAAAACTATTAAATTCTCAACAGGATATAAAATAGTCTCATGAAACCCTATTAACTGTAAAAAATTTAGGAATTTACTTGAGTAGGAAGTTGAAGAGAAGATTCGGAAAATGTCTGCAATCCTGCCGAACTGGGGACACTTCGTTTAGAGCGGGTGGTGTCGGGGACGGGCAGAAAGCCTATCGTGAAGTGGCCAATAACTCGGCAGCCCGCCCCCGACACTCCGCTGTCGCCACCCCCTCTACCCCAGTTCTGAACACCTAAAGAATTGATTTTCTAACGATTAATTATCAAAATCAATTGGCTGGCCATTGAAATGTTTGTGAATATTTTCAGGAGTCAACCAACTAGGAATTGTCACCTTTTTATCTATTTCTGCATCCCCATCAGAATTGTTTAAACCGTTAACTATTGCAACTTTTAAAGGTGTCTTACCATCTGCTGTTTTCCGGTCAATTTGAATAGTGCCTCTAGCTCTACCTTTGGCTGTTCCATCACTGCCACCAACAGCAGTATTAGTGAAGAAATGGGCAATACAGACTAATCTTTCTGAAGCTTTTCTAGGGTCGCTCAGAGACGCTTTAACAAACTTTTTGGCAGGTTCTTTGGTGATGTCTGACTCAGAATAGTTAGTGAATTCATCAACTAATAACTGTTGCGGTTGCTTATCAGGTTGGTTATTAATTCTGTCCAGCCATCGCTCACGAGCATCATCAAAAGCTTGTCCTATCTCTGATTCTGTTTTAGCTATCAACTGGGGGCTTAAATATTTCCATGCGTTTCTCAGATTCTCCCCAGCGTGAGCGTCGAGAAGCTGATACAAAGGCATACCAAACAGATATTCTCTGAGCATGACAATCGAAGCTGCTAGGGTTGATTTACCGCTTCCAGCTTCTCCTAACACCCAAATGGGCTTTTGATTATCAATAACTTTCCACAGCCAGCCATCTTCATGATTCTTGAGTGCTTCGATTAAATCACATTGGAGGCGCTGGTCAGTCAAAGGATGATTGTCACCGTTTGCGATCGCGCCCTTGGTCTTCCCCTCAATCTTGCCGCGTTCCTGTTCCGCTTTCGCCTTATCTCTCAGGTTTTCAGCAATGGTCTTATCCATCACAGAATGATTGACAGCACGGGCTTTCATAAAATCCTCTAACTGAATTCGAGCCTTAGCGCGTTCGTTCTCCTCATCAGTCAATCCCAGTGCTTTGCGTTCTTCTGTGTCCAGTCCTGACAGCCCATCTTTTAGGCGCTCAGTATAAAGCTGGGTCGAATGCTGCTTAACTTCTCGTTTGTGCTTATTATGCTGCCAAATTGCATAGTCACCAGTCTTTTCAAGCTCTCCCAATTCATAATCCGTGCGCTTGAGGCGGGAGCAACGCACAAGCAAGCAACCCACAATACCCCATAGCCCTATAACTGCAACCCCATATCCTAGCAACTGATTAGGGTTGTCTGTGGGCAAATCACGCACCCATTGAATCGCATCTCCTTTGTAGGGAATGATACTGCCATACAGCCCGTAGCGTTGCCATTCTTCAGTCAGAACAAAACGCGGTTGATTACAAAAACGCTTATCCAGTTTTATTTGACTTTGTACACCATTAATTGACCTTGGGCAGAACTGAATCTGTGTCAAATCGTAAGGCTGGCGTGTTTGCGATGTTGCTAGCCCGATGATTGCAGCTACACCACATACACCAGCCAGCGTTAACTCGAAAACACCTTGTTTCATGAGCGTCCCCTAAAAATAATTGCAATGGAACCAATGAATAAAGCCAACGCGACTGCAATACTTAACCAAGGGTCTGATTGTGGATTTTGTTTTTCAATGGTTTGGATGTCTTGGTTAATCTGGGTCACTGTTTCTTTAGTTAAATTCTCAAAATATTGATAGTCTTTGACTGCTAACCAAGTTGTGATACCTGCAAACACTAAGCCACCAGCAGTTTTAAAAAGATTTTGCATATTATCTACCTCTAGTCCGTCACTGTTGTAATTAACTCTTAAGCCAGTCAGCCCAGCTAAAGAGCCAACACTGCATATAGAAAACGAGAGCGTAATTGCCAGCCACAAGTTAACGCCACCGCCAGTTATTAATAGATATTTAGCTATAAAGAATCCTGTAGAATTTAGCGACCAGCCAACAAAGAAGCGGGTCAATTTATCAGTTGTATTGATAACATCTTTACGATGCTGCTTGCGTGACTCCAAGTGTTCTATCAAGTCTTTTGGTAACGGGGTATCAGGAGCGATTTCGCTTACTAATTCTTCTTGGTCGGACTCAATATCGTATGTCATGTTAGCACCAAGATATTTACTTGCCCGACAGTAACTTTATGCGGTGGCTGTCGGGCGTGAACTGTCAAAAGCCTATTAGGGCATCTTTGATTTTTTGTACAATTGAGCGCCCTACATATTGCTTTTTCGGCTTGAAATCATCACGAGCGTTATCACCCATTTCTAAGTAATACTTGCCTATTTCTTTATCATGTTGCAGGTCAATTGTTTGCTGTCTAATGTCTGTCTGTAATTCTGTCTGCAACATCTTATATTCACCATCAACTTGCATCATGTGTTTCTCAACCCATGATTTCAGTTTGATGTGATTTGTTGCTTGTTGATGGCGTAGCACTTCTTTATCCTGGGATGAAGCGAAATCCAGCTTCATCTCTTCTAGGATGTTCGCTAAATGAGTGTCAGCTAAAATTGCTGATTGCACTGCTCTTTCAATCTTCTCGCCACTAACACCAGCCTGTTTGTAGATATCGCTTAGGACTATATTTAAGTCCTCAGTCCCTTTGATAGCAGCTAGCATTTGCTCTCTAACCTGTGGGGCGAATTCACTAATCTTTGCCCCGTCATTACCCATTTGTCCTATCAGTTTAAGGGCTGTTTTATCCCCTGTTAATGCTCTTACTACTAAGTTAGTAGATGCATTGAATTTAGTTTTTAACTGGCGCTCTAGGTGTCGTGATTTTGAAGTTACCAGATTTTTTAGCTTCATTGAACTTTTCACAGCGATATTCCTTCTCTGGGGTAAAAATTTGAGTGCAGTGGTACTCCATTCGCCTCACATATTGCTCAATAGCTGACTTACGTTTGAGATATTGCTGATAGCTTAAATGCTCTTTCAGTGGCAGATATACCCAGTAATGTAAGGGTAAAATGAAAGCAGCAAGCGCACATAAACTAACAGCAATTCTTGAGAAGTAATTCATCCTTGTCCAGTAGATTACCAAGCACTCAAGCAGTGTTAATTCATCGCTATTGAGCCGCGTTGAGCCTGGCGAGGATGCCTGAAAGTTGGCTTTTAGTTTGATTACGGCTAGCCTCCAAAGCCGCACTAATGCCAGTTAACCCAAGTGATAGCTTGTCTCTGCTTTGCTCGTGACGATTAACTACTCGTTCTTGTACTCTGGTCAACGTTTGGTCAATCTTTGCGTCAACCTGATTTGCGGAAAAGTCAGCATAAGCCAGTAATGCTGTTTCCACCTGTTCTAGAATTTCATCAAAGGTGTTTGCTGAGGTGTCAACGCTATCGGCTATGTCATTGATTTGTTGTTCTGAGAGGATGACACCCATAACAGCAGCTTTATTCGTGATCATCTCTCCTACATCTTGAGGAGCCACCGCGAGCGCACCTGTTTCAAGTTCAGTCTCGGCTTGAAGTGACTCTATTTCTGTTAGCAATTTTTCTTCAACGGGTTCATCAGCTATGGATAATTGGCTGGTCGCTTTGGCTTTCAGATAGTCAACGGCTTGGCTCAATTGGTCTTTGGTGGGATTGTTCAGGTCATCGCACTCTACAGCCAGAGCTGCCGACGTGTAGTCATCTTTAGTGAATCCTTGATAGCCCTGTTTGTACAAGCGAGCGCGGACGTTATTAGTAAATTTGTCAGGCATGGTGATTGCTCCTCAGAGGGCTAGTGCTAAAACTTCGATGGTTGCAGATTTCATTGGTTGCGATCGCTTATTGATTGCCCATTTGGCAGCGACGAACGCGACAAGCGCTAAATCTTTGCTGTGATAGATGCCATGAGCGCTGTAAGACAAACCAGCTTGACTAAACCAGTAGTAACGAGTGCTTGATGGTACGTCGTCAAGATTGATTTTTAGATAGTTTGCCAGTGCTGTTAGTGCTTCAATACCGCTGTAGCCGCCCTGTGAATCATAAAAATGCTTGAATGCTTGCCAACGTTCCTCAAATCCCTCCCTAGTTGGACTTAGCGCACCGTAACGCCGTTTCAGTCCCGCGAATGTCTCAACTATGGTGTCTGCATCCTTGGATTCCACCCTCAAGTTAAAACGCTGCTTGAGAAAAGACACCACCCGATACCAAGTCTCGTCTGAGATGGTCTTGCCTAGCGCTCGCTCATACGTCTGTCTGAGCTGGCGATACTTAGCTAAATACTTCTTTGTTGCCACATTGCCTCTGTAATCTTGTTTAAGTGTGTATAAAATCAACTGACTGTCCGGGCATTCTCAGGTATTTGACTAGCCCCCAAGATTGATTCAGAGTTATGGATATGCCCCTGTTATTAGAGGCTGTCAATAACCTTAGAAAATAACTTTTTAGAAGCCGATGACGGTTTGCACTCAATGGCTATAACCACGTAATAACAAAGCGCTTACCGATTGAAGACTTACTGAATTATCGATTTTACCCCCGTAAAAGCGCCCCTTTTGGACTAGTTGACGCGCTTGTGCCAAAGCCTTTGGATGCTTTGCGCGGTAGTAGATGTTACCAAAAGTTAGAACAAACTCAACTGCACACTCGTGTTTGTGATCTCTGCTGTGTGCTGTTTATATAAGCTCGGAATTTCGTAGCAGCGTCTTAGCACCTTGTCCCGATTGAGCTTTAAGTCAGCAGTCTTAGACTGACGCGGTAAAGGACGGAAATAATATTGTGTGTGTCTGATACTATCGCTGCTTGTTAAATATCTGTATAGCGTTCCATCGATCCAATAAGTTTTGCTCTGGGTCAACAGCGTGACGCATCCCACAAGCTCTTTATCAATCATTATTCTTGTCTCCAGATGCACACGCGCCTGTAAGACTTGCACCCAGGAAGACCGCTATAGATGCGATGGCGCTTCCTTCAAAAATTTTGGCGTTGTAAATCCATGTGGGCTGATATTGGTCGCCTTTGCTTTCTTCAATCCTGTCAATGCCGTGACAAAAGATAGTACCAACAACCATAAAACCTGTTGTTAGTAAGCTCAGAATTGCTACTTCTGACGCTGCATCGAGTATGAATGAGTTAATCTTTTTACGCCAAGGAATTACACGGCGAATGTGCATTACTGGCTTTTTTTCTAGATACGAATCCCACTCTGGATCAGTAAAATTCAAGGGCTTGGAATCACAATGTTCGTGTTCGTCAAGTAGTTCGCCTACTGCTTGTATTGCATCACCAAGAGTACAATCTGGAGAGTATTCCAGTTGTCTGAATTCCTGTGAATCTCGGATTTCTCTGAGCCAGCGATCTATTGCTTTTAACCTTCTTCTTTGATTTTGATTAAGCATTGTTCTCTCAAGAGGTAGTTCGTTGATTGCTTCTAAATTGCGTAAATTGATATGCATCGTTTAAGCCTCTTTTATTGCTTTGACAAAGCGTTCGCCGTAATTCTTGAGCAAAAGCACAAATAGCTGACTGTGTGTTGAAACGCCTGTTTCCTTGCAAATGTGGTCGGCAAGGGGTATCAAGTCTTGAGGTAATACAATTCGTTTCTGATTCATGGCTTTTCTACTAGCTAATTACTGCCAACTACGGCAGTAGAAAATCAAGAAAATATGACCGTACTCTCGCCGTCTCCATCACGGTGCAGAAGTCTATCACGAACGCAGATATAAGCCGCGACCGCAGATTCAGCTTGAATTTATAAGATGTTTATTGTGTGAACGTTTCAGAGTTTTAAACAACCTCGTCTTGAGGAGTCCGCAGTGTTTTGCGTCTAGCCCTTACTGTTTTTCGTTCTCTTGTGTGCTAATATAGCACAATAAAGCACGAGCATGTCAAGGAGTGGCGTGATAAATTGTGTGATGATGGCACAAAAGAGCTAAAACTCACACATGGAGAAAAAGAGAGTAAATGTTTATTTCAGTGAAGATGACGAGATAGAGCTTTACGCAACAATCGAAGCACTTGCAAAAGAGGAAAAGCGATCAGTCAATCAGCAGATAAAAGTCATGCTGGCTGAGGCAGCAAACGCACGCCGCGAACGCTCACAACAAAATAAGGAGATAATTTGACAGAAGAAAAACAGCCAAACGACGGTATAGAGCGCGTTGAAGGGAAATTTGATCCTTTAGCCGAGACTAGATATTGGCTGCCAGCTGCTTCAGAACAACACTGCAAAAGGATAGGCAGAAAAAGGGGAATACGATTAGTTAAAGTTGTTGATACCAAGATAGAACCTTTACCAATAATTTGTATTTTTGAGGGCTACCCAGATGAGTGAAACAACTACCCAGATACCAGTTAGCGAATTAATCCCAATGCTGATCGCGATCGCCGAGCGCAACTGGGAACGCTTTAAAGAAGTTGAAAAACAATTCGTTACACAGCACGGTATAGAGGCTTGGGAAGATTTTTTTGCTTTCCGCCTTAAGCCAGCTTTAGACAAAGAATCTGACAGATGGCTGTTAGTTCAGTGGTGTAGCAAGGGTTTTACAGTAAAGGATGTAGCGTAAAACTTGCGACTGCTATACATCAGCATCGTCAAGAAAACCTACGGATATCCCCTTCTAGGTGGAACTAAAAGGGGATTCGTACCAGCGAAAGCTGGATTTCATTAATTGTCTTGTCATAACGCGGGTAACTCCGAACTGAAAATGTCCTGGCAGACGTTTCGGAACCGCGATCGCTGACTCTATGTTAACCAGTTCTGCGGTCGCGTTGCAATAAGGAGTTACCCGGATTTGAAAAAATTCGGAGTAATAAAAAGTGAACACTACACAGACAACTGTAAACCTGACTGCTAACAGACTGACAGACAGACATTATAAGGAGTGCGTCACAAAGCGGGGCCTGTGTCCAGAATGGATAGCTGCTAACTGTCGCTCAATGGAAATAAAAGAAGCGAGCGAACGCTTAGGATACCAAGCGCTTTCCTCTGGCATCTGGCTAGAAGGAGTCAACGGTTTTGGGCAGTATCGCCCTAACAAGCCCTGGAAAAGCGTAGACGACAACAAAGCACCCAAGTATCGAACAGCAACACTGGAAGAATATGACGCAATGCTACCGCGTCATCCTCATAATCCGCGCTACTGGCAAGATTTAGAGGCACTCAAAGCACTTTGCTATTACATCAATGGTCATCCTTGCTTACTTATAACTGAGGGCCTATTTAAGGCGATCGCTGGGTGTTCTCACGGATTCCCTACAGTTGGACTTGCTGGTGTTGAACAGGGATTAACATCCGCCAAAAATGACCCACAAGGGAAACGTTACCTAGTCGATACCCTAGAATTGTTAGCCCGTGCTAAGTTTGGATGGATTATTGCATTTGATGCGGACGAATCCGCCAAAGCTAACAAAAATGTGATTGCAGCACAGAGAAAACTGGCTTGTCAATTAGCTAAGTTTAAAGTGCCTGTGTACATTGCCACGGGCTTATGGAGTGCAGCAGAGGGGAAAGGGATGGACGATTACATTCAGTCCAACGGCGGCGACGCTTTCAGAGACAAGGTGTTACGATTAGCTGTTAACTTTGAAACTTGGGAACGTCAGTTCAAAGAAGACGATTCTGATAACAAAACCTTGTCAGAGTCGGTTTTTGCTGCACAAATCGCCGAAGATTACCGCGCAAGACTGGCTTGGCACGTAGCAAACAAAGCTTGGTACTGGTATGAAGCAGAAAATAAACGCGGGGTCTGGGGTGAAATTCCCGTCGAAGAGGCGATGTCAATTGTTTTAACAGAGTTAGAAACGCGGACACGCCATTTTTCCAGCAAGTTTGTCAACGGCGTTTTGACTTTACTCAAGGCCAAGCTCAGGGTTAATCACTGGGAAGTCCGCAAAGGCTTTATTTGTCTTCAGGATTGTGTGCTTGATGTTAATACCCTCAAAGAGTATCCACATGAGCCGGGATACAGAATGCTTAGTCAGCTACCTTTTAAATGGGCTGACCGCAGTGTAGGTTGTGAGCCTGTTAAAGAATGGTTGCTCGAAGCTTGTGAAGGTAAAGCTGACTGGGTGCAAGTAATTCGCGCTGGCATCAATGCGACCGTCACCGAACGCGGCGGAGAGTTACAACGATTCATGGAGCTAGTGGGCGCTGGCGGCACTGGCAAAGGTACTCTATTGCGGCTGGTACAAGCGCTACTTGGCAGGGAAAACTACGCAATTACAGAACTGAAGCAGTTGGAGCAAAACCGTTTTGAAACTGCGGCTCTCTACGGCAAGAAAGCTGTGTTTATCACTGACTCTGAGCGCTACACAGGTGATGTTAGCACTCTCAAGAAATTGACGGGCGATGATGAGCTGCGACACGAGAAAAAAGGAATCCAGCAAACAGGCAGCTTTAGATTTAGTGGGGTGGTCTGGATTGCCGCTAACGAAATCATTCAAAGCAGTGATTACACTAACGCGCTGGCCCGCCGTCGTCTGTCAATGCCTTTTGAGCGGGTGGTTCCTCAAAATGAGCGCCGCCCTTTAGAAAAGGAATTTCAACCATACTTGCCTGGCGTATTGCAATGGGTTTTAGAGATGCCTGCTAATGATGTCGCCGCTTATGTAGGTGACACTAACAAACTAGTACCTTCACTCGCCTCATTTAGCACAGAGGTATTGTTAAGCACTAATCCTCTGGCGGATTGGGCTAATGACTGTCTTTACTATGACCCCAACGCACAAACGCAAATCGGTGATAACGGTCAAAGTGCTGAATTGTTCCTCTATCCTAACTACTGCGAATGGGCGCAGCGTAATTCTCACGGCATCATGACCAAGCAACGATTCTCAGCAATTTTGCTCAATCTGCTGAAGTCTCAACTCAATATTAATGCCGCAAAAGTCAGAAACAAGAAAGGACGTTTTATCACTAAAATTGCTATTCGGCAGCCAGGACATGACTTTCGACTCTTAATCTCGGAAAAAGATGCTGACTTAGATGCTGACCTTAATAAAAATGGTGCTAACTCTGTGCTGACCCAGATGCTAACTGAAAGTATTGATAGTGCTGATTTTCAGAGCGGTGCTGACATGAGTGCTGATAGTAACGCAGTTGACGCCACCAACCAACACTACTTGAATACTACTAGCAGTCAAAATCAGCAGGATAACTCAGCACAGTCAGCACAGCCAGCACCAGTAACGGTTCCAGTCAGCACCACCGACAGCACCACACAAAAACAAGTCAGCACCAAACAACGAATTATTGAGGCTTGGGATAACAAGTCAACCTTGGGCGAAATTGTTCTAAGCCTTGATAGTGCTGAATTACAGCAAATAGCTAAAGGTTTCAGTCCTGAACAACTGCAACATATTAAGGACGCAGCTAATAGCGTGTGGCGATTAGGTGCAGATTCATTAGCTGATTACAACGGTGAACTAGTCTACGTTTGGGAGTGCGGACAATCAAACGATGTTCGCATCGGTACTAAGACTCAGCCAGGGGTGAAGGTTAGACGCGCTCATCTGCGTCCTTGGTTGGACATTTGATTAAAAATCGACTCTCGAAGCATGAGTGAGAACCAATGAACCGCATCGCTGTTGCGCGATCGAAGTTTTTAATAACTTTGAGCCACCGATTACACGTATTGGCTCAAAGGTGTAACGCGATCGCTAACCTTCGATGTTTTTCTTTAGTGCCACCATCGTGCCACATTCTGGATAGCACTATTAACTTCTGCTATTACAGCCTGATCACCTAATGCAAAGATAACTGGAACTAGTTTTTGTATATCTTTCAGTAAATTCTGACGAGTACGAAGAGATAACTCATGAAGTGCCTGTTTCCAAACAGAAAAAAGTTGAGTAGTTGGCATCTTTAATAAAGTGACCGTTAAGGTTCCTAGTACCTGGGCACGATACTCCAGTTCCTCAATCTGTGTGGCGGCAGCCAGTGCTTCTGGTAATAATTCCTGTGGCAGTTTGTCAGCTAAAGCTCCAAGTACAGCAGCACGATACTTCTCATCCTGAATCTGTTTGGCAGCAGCCAGTGCTTCTGGTAATAATTCCTGTGGCAGTTTGTCAGCTAAAGCTCCAAGTACAGCAGCACGATACTTCTCATCCTGAATCTGTTTGGCAGCAGCCAGTGCTTCTGGTAATAATTCCTGTGGCAGTTTGTCAGCTAAAGCTCCAAGTACAGCAGCACGATACTTCTCATCCTGAATCTGTTTGGCAGCAGCCAGTGCTTCTGGTAATAATTCCTGTGGCAGTTTGTCAGCTAAAGCTCCAAGTGCAGCAGCACGATACTTCTCATCCTGAATCTGTTTGGCAGCAGCCAGTGCTTCTGGTAATAATTCCTGTGGCAGTTTGTCAGCTAAAGCTCCAAGTGCAGCGGCGCGATACTTCTCATCCTGAATCTGTTTGGCAGCAGCCAGTGCTTCTGGTAATAATTCCTGTGGCAGTTTGTCAGCTAAAGCTCCAAGTGCAGCGGCGCGATACTTCTCATCCTGAATCTGTTTGACAGCAGCCAGTGCTTTTGCTAATAATTTCGGTGGTAGTTTGTCGGCTAAAGCTCCAAGTGCAGCGGCGCGATACTTCTCATCCTGAATCTTTCTGGCAGCAGCCAGTGCTTCTGGTAATACAGATGGCAGTTTGGCAGCTAAAGCTTCTAATGCAGAGGCACGATATTCCTTATTCCGAATCTGTTTGGCGGCAGCCAGTACTTGTTTTAATAATTTCTCTGGCAGTTTGTCAGCTAAAGTTCTCAAAGCATCAAGGCGATACTCCTCATTCCGAATCTGTGTGACAACAGCCAGTACTTCTGATAATAATTCCGGTGGCAGTTTTACGGCTAAGGCTCCTAGTACAGAGGCACGATACCTCGAATCCTGAATCTGTTTGACGGCAGCCAGTGCTTCTGATAATAATTCCGGTGGCAGTTTTACGACTAAGGCTCCTAGCGCCTGATCGCGATTGTAATAATTTTGAATTTGTTTGGCAGCAGCTAGTGCTTCTAACAATAATTTCGGTGACAGTTTTACGGCTAAGGCTCCTAACACAGAGGCGTGATACTTCCTGTTCCGAATTTTTCTGGCGGCAGCCAATGCTTGTGGTAATAATTCCTCTGGTAGTTTGTCAGCTATAGCTCCAAGTGCGGTGGCGCGATAATACTCATTCTGAATCTGTGTGACGGCAGCCAGTAATTCTGATAATAATTTCGGCGGCAGTTTTACAGCTATAGCTCCAAGTGCAGTGGTGAGATAATACTCATTCTGAATCTGTTTAACAGCAGCTAATGCTTCTGATAATAATTCCTCTGGTATTTTGTCGGCTAAGGCTTCTTGGGTAGTGACGTGATACTCCTCATTCCGAAACTGTGTGGCGACAGCCAGCGCTTGTTTTAATAATTCCTCTGGCAGTTTGTCAGCTAAGGCTTCTAGGGTAGCGGCGCGATACTCCTCATCCGGAATTTTTCTGACAGCAACCAGTGCTTCTGATAATAATTCCTGTGGTAGTTTGTCAGCTAAAGCTCCAAGTCCAAAGGCTCCAAGTGCAGAAGCACGATATTTCGCATCCCGAATCTTTTCGATGGCAGCCAGTGCTTCTAATAATAATTCCTGTGGCAGTTTGTCAGCTAAAGCTCCAAGCGCAGCAGCACGATACTCCTCATTCTGAATCTGTGTAGCGACAGCGAGTGCTTCTGATAATAATTCCTGTGGCAGTTTGTCAGCTAAAGCTCCAAGCGCAGCAGCACGATACTCCTCATTCCAAATCTGTTTGACAGCAGCCAGTGCTTCTGGTAATACAGATGGTAGTTTGTTAGCTAAAGCTCCAAGCGCAGCAGCACGATACTCCTCATTCCGAATCTGTTTGGCGGCAGCCAGTGCTTCTGGTAATACAGATGGCAGTTTGTTGGCTAAGGCTCCAAGCGCAGCAGCACGATACTCCTCATCCTGAATCTGTTTGGCAACAGCTAGTGCTTCTGGTAATAATTCCTGTGGCAGTTTGTCAACTAAAGCTCCAAGCGCAGAGGCGCGATACTTCTCATCCTGAATCTGTTTGGCAGCAGCCAGTGCTTCTGGTAATAATTCCTGTGGCAGTTTGGCAGCTAAAGCTCCAAGTGCAGCGGCGCGATACTTCTCATTCCGAATCTGTGTGGCGGTAGCCAGTGCTTCTGATAATAATTCCTGTGGTAGTTTATCGGCTAAAGCTCCAAGTGCAGCGGCGCGATACCTATCATCGCTAATGGAGCAAGCCGTCTTCAGGGCTTCTTGCAATGCCCGCTTTTTTAAAGATAGTTCTAGATGTTCAGCTAAATTTATAAGTGAGTTCGCTTTCTTCTGTCGGTCTGGAATCTGCAAAGCATAGGCCAAACCCTGCTCTGGCATCCATACTCTTTTTTTGACCAATGCAATCAGTAAATTTTCTGGTATGCTCGCAGCTAAACTGTTTAAGGAAGCTGTAACCAAAGCATAGCGACACTGTAAACCAACAACTGTGAATAATGTTGCTTCAGTCCAAGACGCTTCTGCTAATTGCCAAGCACGAGCAACATCAGTTACAAAGTTGGCAGTTTGTCCCAAGTGATCGCAAGCCTCATACCAACCATTACCTTTTTTTTCCGAATCTTCCCGCAATAAGGAGTGAATCTCTTCTATCTGTTCAGCCTTTTCCAAGTGCCAGACTAGACGCTGATGGATATAACCGTCATTTGGGAGGGTATGCCAAAGATTTTTAGAGGTTTTATTTTGGTACTTCTCCAAGAATTGGGTATGAGCTTGAGGCAGAGTTATACCTAATCCTGGTAGATTACCTTTGCGCTTCGGGCAAGGTGGAGCAGTTAGCAAATTACGTGCAAGGTCATGAAATAAGTCATGTAAACGGTAGGTTGGTGTTCCCGAAGCCAAAGGGACACCAGACAATAACAGTGCTTTCGAGTGCAAGTAGCGCAACTCATCCTCTGCATCCCGCTCATTATCCATATCCCAGAGCGTTGCAGCCATTGTCTGAGTAATGTTTACATCCTCCGGTAATATTCCCAGCCAAATGAAATTTTCTCGCCTTTCATCTGGCAATCGCTGTACGCTCAAATTCAATGATGCAGTCAAGCTGAGGCGTTTTAAGCTCACTTCATCAGTAATATCTCTCGCTCCTGGTCTGTCAAATGTTTTTAACCGAGCAATTTCTCTTTGAATATCTTGTAACAGGACTGCCCAAGATACACCACTTTCAACTTGAGTTGCTGCCAATTCCAATGCTAGAGGAAGATACCCAAGTTCTTTGGCTAAATCGGACGCTAACTGACGTTCTGCTTCTATGATCTCGCGTCCTAACTTCTTAGTTAGCAGTTTTATAGCCTGGGATGGTGTCATGACATCCAGGCGATAAGTGCTGGCTCCTAATACATCAGCGATCGCAGCGTCACGGGTTGTTACCAAAACTTGACAACGCGCTCCACCAACATTAAATGCTTGTGCATCCTTTGTATCCCAAGCATCGTCTACTACTACCAGCACAGCTTTATCATACAGCAGTGTACGCAGTTGATTGGAAGCACCTTCTACGCTAGTAGCTTTAAAGTTGTTGTCCCCTAATACCTGTACCCAATCACTAAGCAAGGATAGAAGATTAGGCTGCTGACCTAATGTTGCCCAGAGAATCCCATCACAAAAATGAGCTTGCACCTCTTGATCGCGTGCTAAAGCCGTTGCGAGGGTAGATTTACCAACCGAACCCAAACCGTGAATAGCTGTTACTACCAAAGTACGGACATCACTCGACTCTGTAAGCAGACGAGTTTTTAAGTCTTGGCTGTATTCGGGACGATCTACATAGTAAGTTGGTAATGGTGGTGCTTGGAACGGACGTAACTGTTTTTGCCCTTCAATATTCTGAGTTCCGATAAAAGCATGTCCACCTGGGGCAACATAAACACCAATTTTCTCAGCAAACTTCCCAGAGTCGTCAGACATTTATACAGTTACCTGTCACGAAGTTTAAAAGGACTGATTGCCGACATTTCCTGTTCCACCTGGCATAACCACCTGACCAATTTTTTCTGCCAATTTTTGCAAATTAGGCATGGTTTGAATTTCATGAAATTTGGAATTGGGTTCTGCTTTCGCTGCTGCTACTAATTCCTGCACAGCAAGATTTAGTTCAAGATGAGCTTTTGCTGCTGATTCTACCTCTAATACAGCTTGACCATAATCAAGTGGTTGAAAGGGCGCTTTCTCAATCGCAACTACAGTATGGGGAGAGTATTTTTTCAGAGTTATGTGTAACGACCTGCAATACTAATCGCTCAAACCTGCAATCAAGACATTTACAAACCAGGATTATTTGCAACTATAATTACGCTTCAGCCAGGATTAATTGCAACTGAA
>NZ_JACJTU010000056.1 GCF_014698835.1 Nostoc paludosum FACHB-159
ACCTCCCACACCTCCCACACCTCCCACACCTCCCACACCTCCCACACCTCCCACACCTCCCACACCTCCCACACCTCCCACACCTCCCACACCTCCTACACCTCCCACACCTCCTACACCTCCTGCTTGCCCAATGCCCAAAAAAGTTTACAAGACATTGCAGCAGCGATCGCTCTGGTATTGCTAAATTAACAAAGGTAATCAAAATCCAGGCTAGCTAGCTGCAATCTCAACAATGGTATCTATCTCTACTCCGTTCTCAGATATTCAAAACCATTGGGCACGCTTATTTATCACAGCTTTAGCCCAACGTGAAATTGTTAGCGGGTTGCCTAACGGCACTTATCGCCCCGATAACTCACTCACCCGCGCTGAATTTGCCGCCATCATCGCTAAGGCATTTCCAAGTGTTACCAAAAAGCGGCAGTATGTACCTTTTGTTGATGTACCCAATAGTTTTTGGGCAGCAGCAGCCATTCAAACAGCTTACGAAAAAGCATTTATCAGCGGATTTCCTGATAAAACGTTCCGTTCTGCTAACCGAATTACTAGAACAGAAGTTTTAGTTTCCTTAGTATCAGGTTTAGAAATTGCCACGAAGGTAAAACCTGAACTCCTCTCAAAACTTGGACAAATCTATCAAGATGCTGCTCAAATTCCTGACTATGGCAAAAATCAAATAGCTATTGCCACTAGTGCAGGATTAGTAGTAAATTTCCCAAATCTAAAATTACTTAATCCCAATCTTGCAGCCACCCGTGCAGATGTAGCTGCAATTATTTATCAAGCTTTGGTTTATTTAGGTGCAGCAGAAAAGATTGCCTCTAGTTACCTCGTGCTGCCACCAACGCCAACGCCAACGCCAACGCCAACGCCAATACCAACGCCAACACCAACGCCAACGCCAACGCCAATACCAACGCCAACACCAACGCCAACGCCAACTCCAACACCCATACCTGTTGGTAGCGTCAAGCTAAATCATATCAGAGAATTTCGTGGGGCGTGGGTAGCATCTGTGTGGAATGGTGATTGGCCTTCCAAACCGGGACTTTCTGTTGAGCAACAGAAAGCTGAATTCACCGAAATTACTGTTAAATTACAACAACTGAACTTCAACGCCCTAATCTTCCAAGTTAGGCCAGAGGGAGATGCTTTGTATGAATCGCAATTAGAGCCTTGGAGTAATTGGATTACGGGAACTCAGGGAAAAGCACCGGAACCATTTTACGATCCCTTAGCGTTTGCGATCGCAGAATGCCACAAACGCAATATCGAACTTCATGCGTGGTTCAACCCTTACCGCGCCAGCACTTCCACCAACCCAGCTAAAACCGTCTATCCGCACATAGCAGTCACTAATCCAGAAACCGTTTATTTGTGGAAAACCCAACGCTGGATGGACCCAGGGCTGAAAATAGTTCAGGACAGGGCTTACAATGTCATTCTTGACGTAGTGAAGCGCTACGATATCGATGGCGTTCACTTAGATGATTATTTTTACCCCTATCCTGTTGACGGGCAATCTTTCCCGGATGACAAAACCTACGCTGCTTACAAAGCAACTGGTGGTACACTCAGCCTCGGCGACTGGCGGCGGGACAATGTTAACAAAATGGTATTGCGTCTTTCTGAGGGAATTAAAGCAACTAAACCCCACGTGAAATTTGGTATTAGTCCCTTTGGAATTTATCGCCCCGGACAACCCCCCGGTATTACTGGCTTAGATGCTTACAATGTGCTTTACGCCGACTCGAAGAAATGGCTAGAACAAGGTTGGATTGATTATATTGCGCCTCAACTTTACTGGCGCACAGACCAACCACAACAAAGTTATTCTGCATTGTTAAAGTGGTGGACAGACATCAACACAAAGCAAAGACACGTTTACGCAGGTAACAATCTCACAGAACCAAGCAATAAAAGTCGAGAAAGTGATGAGATTGAAAAGCAAGTGAAAATTAGTCGTAGCCAAGCCGCAAACTTATCATTAGGGAATATCTTTTTTAATCTCGCTGTTTTAAGAGAAAATAGTCAAGGCATAGCCGATCGATTCCAAAGTTTTCTTTATAATAAACCTGCCTTACCTCCTACTATGCCTTGGCAGAACACAACACCACTTCCTCCACCCACCGGACTACAAGTTAATAACCGCAAACTCAGTTGGCAGCCTGGAGATAATCAGCCGGTTCGTTCCTGGGCACTTTATCGCCAAATTGATGATGATACTTGGACAATTGCGCGAATTTTGTCTGCTGGCACAACCTTTGCTACTGTCCAACAAGCAGGAACCTATGCTGTATGTGCAGTGGATAGGCTGGCGAATGAGAGTTTAGGAACGGTGATTACAGTTAGTTAAGTTCAGTATTAATCCACATGTAGAGACGTTGCATTGCAACGTCTCATGCACAATCGTTTTCATACATGAAATCAACTATGCCCAAAATCTAAAATGGTATGATACGTGCATACTCACGGTTTCATAATAACTACACCATAAGCATCACCAGAAAGATAGTCTTTGGCTGCTTGCATTAAATCAATAGCATCTTGATTCTGAATTTTAGCTGGGTAGTTAAATGCAGGTTCCAAATCTCCCACCAAAGATTGATAATAGCCATACAACCCAGCACGATCGCTTGGTGTTTCGTTACCAAAGATAAATCTGTTGGCTACTCGTCGCCGCACGCGGGCAATTTCTGATTCTTTTACCAATTCTGTATGTAAACTACGGATATGTTGAGCGATCGCATTTTCTACTTCTGCTAAATTTTCCACTTCACATTTAGCTGAAATATAAAATGTACCTTGAAACTCATGGCTAATGTTGCTTGCTGAAATTGAAGAAACTAATTTCCGTTCTTCTTTTAAATCTTGCACTAGTCTTGATGTTCGTCCATGTCCCAAAATTGCTGCTAACACATCCAGTCCATAAGTTTGTTCCAGTTCAACCATTCCCGGAACCCGCCACAGCATCACTAATCTTGCTTGTTGCAGAGTTTCATCAATAAATTCCTGACGGACTATTTCTGTAAATGGTGGTTCGGTGGGGAGTCGGGAATAAGGAATAGGCAATGGGGAATGAGGAGTTTTAATAACCTGTGTAAATGATTCGCTAACAGTTGCAATTAATTCTTCTACGGGCAAATTGCCCACAGCCACAGCAGTAATTGACTGGGGTTGATACCAAGTCCCATGAAAATCTCGCATTTGCTGGGGTTTGAGTCCGGCAATTACTTCTTCTGGCCCCAACACCGCACGCCGATAAGGTAACCTATCAAATGCTGTCTCCATCGCGTGTCTATAAGTGCGGCGGCGGGGATTATCTTCTGAACGTCTAATTTCTTCCAAAACTACTAATCGTTCCCGTTCAAAGGCATCATCAGGAATACTGGCATTAGTTACTACATCTATTTGTAATGGCGCAAGCTCGGCAAAATCTTTCGGCGCAGTAGTTATATAGTAATGAGTATAGTCTTGGCTAGTAGCGGCATTGGTGACAGCACCCCGTTCTTCAATTCGACGTTCAAACTCACCACTAGCTAGTCGTTCTGTTCCTTTAAAAATCATATGCTCTAAAAAGTGAGCCATGCCGTTAATGGCATCAGATTCCACAGATGAGCCAACTTTTATCCATAAGCTGAGGTTCACGGCATCAACTGGCATCTGCTCGGCTATGATTGTCAAACCATTGGGTAATTTATGCAGGTTTGGAGCATTTAGACGAGGAAATTTGTCCACGGTTGAGGTCATTGCTACTTTATGTGAGGGAGCTACGTTACTCTCTTATCTTATCTACGACTTACAAGAGTTTTCAGGTATTCATACCATCACTGTGCCGATGACTGGGTAATAAATATAGCTGTAGTTACATAGGTTAGAACAGTTAGGACTTACGCACACTCTACGAATCCTTGGCGTTCTTCTCTACGAGACGCTGCGCGTTGGCGGAAGCCTCTCGTAGAGAAGACGGTTCGATAAATAAAGCTTTTTGGCGATTTTTGCGTAAGTCCTGACAGTGTTGATTGCTAAAAACCTTGAAGCAATTGGGTTTATATTCAGCACTTAGAAATTTACCGTATTTACAAGTCGATGCAATGGCATTGTAAGTCGATGCAATGGCATTGTAAGTCGATGCAATCGAATTGTAAGTCGATGCAATGGCATTGTAAGTCGATGCAATCGAATTGTAAGCCGATGCAATCGAATTGTAAGCCGATGCAATGGCATTGTAAGCCGATGCAATCGAATTGTAAGTCGATGCAATGGCATTGTAAGCCGATGCAATCGAATTACAGGCTAGATATGTGATTCAAGTTTAAATTAGATGAAAAACGCTGTAAAATTATGAGTAGTAATGTTAAGAATTATAAAAAATCAGTATCAATGTCCAAGATTTCTGTAGACAAAACTAAATCTCGTGTCGTCGTCATTGGTGCGGGAATCGGTGGACTCACTGCTGGGGCATTATTAGCTCATAGAGGTTACAGCGTATTAATCTTAGATCAAGCGATCGTACCGGGAGGTTGTGCATCTACATTTAAACGTCAAGGATTTACCTTTGATGTAGGCGCAACCCAAGTTGCAGGCTTGGAACCTGGAGGTATTCACCACCGGATTTTCTCAGAATTAGAAATAGATTTACCTGAAGCAACACCTTGCGATCCTGCTTGTGCAGTGTATTTACCTGGAGAAATTACGCCCATTAACGTTTGGCGCGACCCAGAGAAATGGCAACAGGAACGACAAAGGCAATTTCCTGGTAGCGAACCGTTCTGGAAATTGATGGCAACATTATTTAATGCCAGTTGGGAATTTCAAGGACGCGACCCGGTGCTACCACCGCGTAATTTATGGGATTTGTGGCAGTTAACCCAAGCAGTACGTCCGAGTACATTAATTACTGTACCCTTCACTTTGTTCACCGTGGGCGATGCTTTACGGTTATGTGGGTTGGGAAATGACCGACGACTGAGAACATTTTTAGATTTGCAACTGAAGTTGTATTCCCAAGTGAATGCAGAGGAAACAGCATTACTTTACGCCGCCACAGCCTTGAGTGTATCGCAACTGCCCCAAGGATTGTTTCATCTTGAAGGTAGTATGCAAGTATTGAGCGATCGCCTGGTACAATCCTTAGAACGAGATGGCGGCAAATTATTGATGCGCCACACCGTCGAACAAATCAAAGTAGAAAACGGCAAAGCCACTGCTGTAGTAATTAGAAATCAGAAAACTGGGGAAGTCTGGACAGAAGCAGCCGACCATGTAGTTAGCAACGTCACCGTACAAAACTTGGTGCAGTTGTTAGGAGAAAAAGCCCCATCTGGTTATCAAAACAGAGTGGAAAAACTCCCCCAAGCATCGGGCGCCTTCGTGGTTTATTTGGGTGTAGACGCCAGCGCTATCCCCCTGGAATGTCCACCCCACCTACAATTTATGTATGATGCCAATGGCCCCATTGGCGAGAATAATTCCTTATTTGTTTCTGTCAGTCATCCCGGAGATGGTCGGGCCCCAGAAGGTAAAGCGACGATTATCGCTTCCTCATTCGTCGATCCTGCACCTTGGTGGAATACTCAAGATTATCCAGCATTAAAACAAAAGTATACCCAACAAGCGATCGCTCGTCTTGCCCAATATTTTTATCTCAAACCAGAAACAATTATTCACGTAGAAGCCGCAACACCCCGTAGCTTTGCACATTACACAGCCCGCGATCGCGGTATAGTTGGCGGTATCGGTCAAAGAATCCCCACTTTTGGCCCCTTTGGTTTTGCCAATCGTACACCAATCGAACATCTATGGTTAGTCGGTGACTCCACCCATCCCGGCGAAGGTACTGCTGGGGTAAGTTATTCAGCACTAACAGTAGTCAGGCAAATTGAGGCGCAAATGTAGCAACGCATAGCTTTACACTCCTACAACATATCTGTAGGAAGAATTTCATTAAATGATATAAATCACACTTATAACTGATGACAAAGGAGACAAAAAATTGATGAAATAAAGCTAATGTTGCTAATCCCGGAGTAATGACAGACAGAGTTTTAATTCTTGGCGGACGTGGGCGCATTGGTAGCAGTGTTGCTCACGATCTTGCTACTTATACGCAGGCACATATTACAATTACTGGACGTTCTGCCGAGACTGGGAAAAGCATTAGCTTATCTTCAGGGGGGCAAGTAGAGTTTTTAGTATTAGATTTAGCAGAAATTGATAAATTAAGAGAAGCGATCGCCAACTCTAATTTAGTCATCCATTGTGCTGGGCCATTCCATTATAGAGATACTAATGTTCTGGAAACTTGCATTGCTCAAGGCGTTAACTATGTAGATGTCAGCGACCATCGTTCTTATACCAGTAAAGCTCTCAATTATCATCAACAAGCTGCTGCTGCTGGAGTGACAGCCATTGTTAATACTGGTATTTTTCCTGGCATTTCTAACAGCATGGTACGTCAGGGCGTTGAACAATTTGATAAACCAGAAAAGATCCATTTAAGTTATTTAGTTTCTGGTTCTGGTGGTGCCGGCATTACAGTCATGCGAACAACTTTTCTGGGATTACAGCATCCTTTTGAAGCTTGGATAAATGGAAAATGGGAGATAGTTAAACCTTATAGTGAAAGAGAAATAGTTAACTTTCCATCTCCCTATGAAGATAGTGGAGTTTACTGGTTTGATATGCCAGAAACTTTTACATTACCCCATGCATTCCCATCAGTGAAAACTGTAATTACCAAATTTGGTTCTGTACCTGATTTTTACAATCACTTGACTTGGATAGCAGCACATGTTTTTCCCAAGTGGTTAATGCAGCGTCGTTACATGATTGAATTTCTTTCTCACGTCAGCCATTCAATGACAGATTTCACCGATAGTTTGAGTGGTATTGGCGTAGCAGTTCGTTCAGAAGTAACAGGGCAAAAAAATGGTAAAACAGCCGTTTATTGCTCAAATTTAGTACACGAAAATACAGCAGCTGCTTCTGGTTGTGGCACTGGTAGTATTGCCCAATTATTGCTAGAAGGCAAACTTCAGAAACCAGGTGTTTTTGCTGTAGAAGAAGCATTACCAACAGATTTATTTGAATATACAATGCAAAGCCGAGGAATTAAAATTCATTACAACTGGTCATAATGTGTCGTGCATCTAATTCCAATTCGCAATGGGCTGCACCTCGCTGCACTAAAGCAATAGACCTGTTGCACGAATGCAAAATTTGCCTCATCCTCCAACCCCTTCTCCCACAATTGGGAGAAGGGGAGCAAATTTCAAAGTCCCTCTCCCATGCTTGGGAGAGGGATTTAGGGTGAGGGCTTTTGATCCTTGGTTTGCCAACGTTAATATTACAAACTTCCTTTAGGAGTTTCTGTGGTGTCAGATTGCTTAGTATCTGTAACTTCTTTTTGAGGATTCTTCTGATTAACTCGATCGTCTATTTTTTCTAGTGTTTGTTTTGCCAGATTTTCAGCTGCTTGTTTAAATAAAGGTTCGATTTTATTTCGCCAATATTGAGTATTAGGCAATTTTTCTGGATGATTTTTGTAATCTAAAACTTTATCCCATTGACCGGATTCTAGTGCTTGATTAATATCATTAAATAATGCATCTGCTTTAGCCCAATCTTCTTGCCACTGGGCGATGACTTTGCGTGTCTCTTGGATATCAGAAGCAGCAGTTGTTGGAACCGATCTTAAAAGTGCGATCGCTCCAACTACATCTCCAGAATCATACTTCTTTTTTGCCTGTTCTAAAATCTGGGCACTGTTTTCATTAGGTTGCGATCGCTCTGATTTTCCATTATCAGAAGTTGCCGGTTTTAATTTTTCTGACGATGAAGTTACTACATCCTTAGATTTTGGTTTTGCCGCAGCAATCGGTCGAGTAGTAATTAAGGTACTATCATCTATTGTCTTAGTTGCAATGCCTTTTTCCCGCAGGCAAGAAGTCCATTCTCCTTTATTGGCTATCACATCCGGGTGTGCCCAAGCCAAACTGCCAGATTTGAGTTTAATTTCTACCCAACCTCGTTTTGTTTGCTTGCCAGTCACCTCGAAGTTAGTATTATTACCAACAGTTTGCACAATATTACTAGAATCGATGGAACTAGGTTGAGAACGGATATTAGAATTTCCCACAACCACAGCCGAGCATTTATTGGCTAAAGCAGTATCATTCCCTGTAAAATTAGCAGCTAGATTTTTTACATTAGGATATACATTTGCTACTACAGCCGCGGTGCCACCCGCCAACAATATACCAATTAATATTGGCCACGGGTCGGATTTGCTATTCTGACGGACAGGTCTAGGAGGGACATGATTTGCTGGCGCAACTGCCAGAGTTTGCTGGCGAGATACTGCTTGGGTTCGGGGTTTGGTTGCTTGGTAGCTGGAATTTTTGACAGCTTCTTGAGGCGTAGAAATTGCAACTACGGGATTAATGGCGTTTTTACACGCTTGCAGTGCTTCCGTGGCAGTTTGGTAGCGGTCTTTGAAGTGATAACGTACCATTTTCGTCAACACAGCCGCCAGTCGAGGATTCACAGTCACTGAATGCCGCCAGATAATTTCCCCCGTTTCTGGATCTTCTTGTAATTCTGTTGCCGGCAATCCTGTTAATGCTTGAATGGCAATGATTCCAAGGGAATAAATATCACTGTTGGGGCGGGGTTTACCTTGCCCTTGTTCTGTGGGCATATAGCCAGGAGTGCCGATAACCACTGTGGCAGAACCTTGTCCGCCAACTGTCACCATTTGGGTACGCAGTTGTTTTACTGCCCCAAAGTCTACCAAAACTAATTTATTATCTGAAGTGCGGCGGATAATATTATCTGGTTTGATGTCACGGTGAATCACGCCTTGCTGGTGGACAAATTCGAGAATGCCGAGAATTTCCTGCAACAGTTGAATTACTTGGCTTTCACTCCAACGCTTACCAGGTAAAAGTTCCTCGGCTATGGTGTGCCCTTCTATATATTCTTGTACTAGATAGAATTCTTGGTTTTCGTCAAAGTAAGCCAGTAGCCTGGGTATTTGGTCATGGTTGCCGAGTTTTTCTAAGGTTTCGGCTTCGCTGTTGAACAGACGCTTAGCAGTAGCAAAAACTCTGGGGTCAGTTCCGGGTTTGAGGTGCTTGACAACGCAAATAGGGTTACCCGGCCGCCTAGTATCTTCGGCAATGTAGGTTTGACCAAATCCTCCCGTCGCCAGGACTCTAATTATTTGGTAACGATGGTCTAGTAACTTGCCTATCATATTCACTCCCCAGAGTTATCACCGAAATTTTCCGCTAGTAATAGATATCTCCAAATTTTCTTCAATGAAATCCGCTATCTTGAAAAAAGATTTAGATTAAAAACGCAGCTTTTTAATAAACGCAGACTGTTTATTTCTCTGTTTAGTGCCCCTGTTTATTACCAATGCCACCTAAAATAACTAACTCAGTTGCATGGCAGCAGGCTGAAATCCTCATGCAACCAGCTTTCATTCGCGTTATCGACAATATCCGCAAACAGCTTGATGAGTCTTCTTGGACGGGAACTTACCACGATGTCCTGATTTGGCCGCCTAACACCACTGATGAAATCAAAGCACTGGTGACTCAACTGTTGCAAGCAATGGAAACTGCAACGCCCGAAGAAGCAGATGAAATCAGACAGACTCTAACTCGTCTACCGATGCCCCATCCAGGATATCATTTACTTTTGCAGCGTCAACAGCAACAAGCAAGTATCGATTTGTGGGAGTTGTGTTATCAAGTGTGTTTTATTGAATACAACCCACAGGAGGAAGCGGCTAATATTGATACTAGTTTGATTGATGAACTTGGCGAAGTGGATTGGCTGCGTTTAGATGCTAAGGCAAAGGAATTAGTTGAGCAAAGGTTTGCCAGTTTACCTGAAAGTTGAAAAAATCAAGTGCGATCGCTCTTAACATTATGCCAACACACTCTGACTAAATGTTAAGAGCGATGCCCACATTAGTTGAGTTCATCCACAACTCTCAAGATCAATATTCCGACAAAGAAACGGATAATATTTTAAAATACTGCACCCAAAATCAAGTAGAAGATTAAAGAGAAAGATTCATGCAAAAGCAAAATTGATACATGGATATTATTTATCATCTACAAGGTATTGGATTTGAATGGGATGAGAATAAAGCACTAAGTAATATTCAAAAACATGGTGTTACATTTGAAGAAGCAACAGAAGTTTTCTTTGACCCTTTCTACAAAATGGGTAATGCTACTGCTAATAATGAACAGCGCGATTTCATTTTAGGTTATTCTCTTTCTCAACGCTTATTGCTCGTAGTTTATGTAGAACGCAGTAGGCAAACACGCATTATTTCTGCTCGTCCAGCTACTCGTACAGAAAGAAAGTTATATGAACAACCATGATGAAGAACTCGAACTACATTTCAAACCCCGTGCAACAGAAACAGTATCAATAAACATACCAATAGATGCATTACAATCGCTCAAAAAAGTTGCAGCTAATCGAGATATGTCACTTGAAGCATTACTCAAGTTTTACATTGGACAGAGTTTGCGACAAGATTTAGCTAAATTATTTTCTGAGCGGGTACTTGAATCAACTGCTGAAGTTCTAGCAAGGCACATAGAATCCAAAGAGGAAATTTTAACCATAATTCAAGAAATTCAAGCCGAAACATCTCTCTAGTCAAGTGTTTAGCAAAGAATTAGGACTTACGCAAAAACTCTCTGAAACTCTTATTTCTCCGTGCCCTCTGCGTCCTCTGTGGTAGCCTGCGGCAAGCCGCTCCGCGTCTACGTTTTTTCATGATTTTGCGTAACTCCTGAGAATAACAGATAAGTTGAGAACTAAAAAATGCCTAACCAAATAAACTACACCGAAGCGTGCAATAATTTTGACAAAATTTATGAAGAGGCAATTAGCAGCCGCGAACCTGTAGTGGTAAATCGTGAAGGTGCTGAAAGTGTATCCGTAATTCCGACTGCGGAACTTAATAGCATTATAGAAACGGCATATTTGTTTCAATCATCTGAAAATGCAGCACGACTTCTAGATGCTTTACAACGTGTTAAGACTAAGACTAATCAACCCCAGTCTATAGATGAACTCCGCAATAAATTTGGACTTGAGAAAGAAGAGTAGATAAATTTAATGTCTTCAGATAACTTAGAAGCAGAAACCTTTTCTCAGGCTGAAATATTTACAAATTTATCCTTGTTAGTGACTAAACGCTTTAATAATATTTACAAACTCATCGTTTTATTGACAACAGCTTTAGGAATATTTACAAACTCATCGTTTTATTGACAACAGCTTTAGGAATATTTACAAACTCATCGTTTTATTGACGAAACACTTTAGTTTCATTGACAAACTCATGCTTTTGTTGACGAAACACTTTAGGAATATTTACAAACTCATCGTTTTGTTGACGAAACACTTTAGTTTCATTGACAAACTCATGCTTTTAGTCACCATAGCTTTAAACTAATTAACCAAATTGCACTGTCCATCGGATATTTACTGCCTGTACTCCAGTCGTTCGCTAATTTAAGCGATCGCTTCAGTCAAGATCCTTTTCAAACTTACTTGGCGCGTGCATTGAAGCTGCAAACCCTTATTTGCTAAGATTTCCAGTGCGACAACATTCAAACAGGGCAAACTCCTCATCATGGCAACATCTACAATTGACAATCGAGATGCAGCCGCCATCGAAGCTGCAACAGAAGGGGTTGCAATATGCGATCGCTCTGGCTGGGGACGCATCAAAGTGTCTGGCGATGACCGCCTCCGCTTTTTACATAACCAAAGTACCAATGATTTCCTCGCACTCAAACCAGGACAAGGTTGTGATACGGTTTTCGTCACTTCCACAGCCAGAACAATTGATTTAGTAACCGCCTACGTTAGAGAAGATGCGGTGATTTTGCTCGTTTCGCCTAACCGCCGCCAGTTTCTCATGGAATGGCTAGACAAATATATTTTCTTCGCCGACAAGGTGGAATTATCTGATATCACAGAATTTACTAACACCCTCAGCCTCATCGGCCCAGGAAGCGACGCTGTAATCGAAAAGTTGGGTATTGGCGAACTCATCGGTCAATCTTACGCTAGTCACCAAGTATACACCATTGCCAATGCTCAGGGAGTGCGAGTTGCTGTAGGTAGTGGGCTAGGAATTCCCGGCTACACTTTAACTTTTCCCTATACTGACAAAGCAACAGTGTGGGAGAAACTGGTAGAAGCTGGAGTAGTAGAGATGAGCGATCGCGCTTGGGATATGTTGCGAATTTTACAAGGTCGCCCCGCCCCAGATGCAGAACTAACCGATGATTACAATCCCCTAGAAGTTGGTTTATGGCAGACAATTTCTTTTGAAAAAGGCTGCTATATTGGGCAAGAAACCATTGCTCGGTTAAACACATATAAAGGTGTAAAGCAACACCTATTTGGCATTAAACTCAGCGCTGCTGCGGAAATTGGTAGTGCGATCGCCGTTGGAGATGAAAAGGTCGGTAAACTGACCAGTTATACAGAAACTCCTGATGGCTATTTTGGCTTAGGTTACATCCGCACCAAAGCTGGTGGTGTGGGATTGAAAGTTAAGGTAGGAGAAACTGAAGGTGAAATAGTAGAAATCCCATTTGTTTCTCACGAATACCCATAGTTAAAGAAGAATTCAGAATGCAGAATTCAGCAATCTTTATTTATTAAAGAGTCGGACTGGAATTAATACTGAATTCTGACTCCTGAGTTCTCAATTCTTCTCGATCGCATCTAGTACCTTGGCAAAATTCATCTACCCAAGAAGCTACACTACGGGCATTGGTACTTAGTAATAAATTCACTTTCGTTTTAACGTCTTGTGGTGGTGTATTAACATGCTGGGTATTTTTAGGAACTTCGGTAGTAATTGCTAGCGATCGCACTGGTTTATTATTACTAGAAATTTCCGTAGTAATTGGTAGCGTTCGTACTGGTTTGCTGTGGCTAGAAACTTGGCTACCCGATGCCACAGATGGCATAGTTTTGGCTTTGCTGTTGACCTGAGCTATGGCCAGTGTTCCTGTTGAAGAAAAGCGATCGACGGGTGATTTTACTGGTTTATCTTCCCTGAATAAACCGGAGTCTGGCTTGACTGAATGTAGCGCTTTTACGGAAGTATTAGCAGGAATCTTAGTAATAACTGCAACTAATGTTCCACCTTTTTGTGTCAGATCTACTTCTGTGCTATCTGTAAATGATGTTACAGATTGCTCTAAGCGTGGTAAATCAGAGTGTAGCGTATTGCTGGTAGTATTTAAAACTAATGGAATACCTTTGTTTTCGTGAGAAAGTTTATCTTCTAACGACTCGCTTTTAACTTGGGTTGTTGATTTTATTAAACGTAACTCTTCATCGGGATTGAAGTTGAGACCCAAAGCTGCGACTATTTTATCAGGATTATTACTTAATTCCAATATAAAATCAAGTATCTCTTCAAACTGCGGTTCCAAAACAGACAGCGTTGCCAAAATAAAACCAGACGAAGGACGCCGCAGACCATCGTAAGTAGCCCAAACTCGCATTTTAACTAGCCAAGAGCTATTTTCCTCGTAGTAACTCAGCCACTTCTGTTTTAAGGATTGACGCAGTTGCTGGATATTCATTGAATGCCTCACTTAGGTCAAACAATTTTGGATTTGGAATTTTAAACTTTCCTGCGGAACGCTACGCGAACGACTAGGCTCAGTCGAACAATTTTCAATTGACCCTACCAATAAACGGGTAGGGCTGGAGGCGTAAAAGGAGCTTGATAGCTTGCCAATATTGGGCTATCAACAATCTAAAAACTAAAATTAGCAGTTAACAACAGTGCAGACTTTATTTTTTAGGAATGAAATCGATGATAGAGCATCTGTTTGACTCTTTGGCCACCTAACAAATGTTGTTCTACCAGTAGAGATACTTCATCGGGCTGAACACCGCTATACCATACTATATCGGGTAATACCAGCACCATCGGCCCATTGCCACATTGTCCTAAACAGCTGCTACCTGTTACCGTTACCCCAGGAATTGGTAAAGCCGTCAAAGCTGCTAAGACTTTCGCAGCACCTTGCTTTTTACAAGTGCGATTTTGACAAACCCGCACACATGTAGGAGAAGAGGGTTGGTTTATTGCAGAAAAGTTTGATAATTGAGTGATGTTTGTCATTGGTCATAAGTCATTAGTTATTAGTCATTAGTCATTAGTCTTTTTCCGCGTCCTCGCGTCCCCGCGTCCCTGTGTCCCGGCGTCTCCCCATGCCCCATACCCAATAACTAATCTATTGAAAGTCCTTTTGAGGCTAGCCATTCAGGGTTGAATATCCGCGATTGATACCGGGAACCGCTATCACACAATATGGTGACAATGGTATGTCCTGGGCCTAATTGCTTGGCTAAGGCAACAGCAGCCCCAACATTAATACCCGTTGAACCACCCATTAATAAGCCATCTTTTCTCAGTAGTTGGTAAACTACTCTCAAAGCTTCTTGGTCATCGATTTGGATAGCGTCATCAGCAGGTGCGCCTTCCATGTTGGCTGTAACACGACCATTACCAATGCCCTCGGTAATGGAATTTCCTTCTATTTTGATTTCGCCTGTTTTGACATAGCTATAAAGTGCACTACCCAGGGGGTCAGCAACAACGCATTGAATGGCGGGATTTTGTTCTTTTAAGTACAACGCTACACCAGCAAAAGTACCACCAGTACCAGTTGCAGCTGTCCATGCATCTATTTTACCATCTGTCTGTTTCCAAATTTCTGGGGCTGTGGTTTCGTAGTGGGCACGGCGGTTGGCTAAATTATCAAACTGATTTGCCCAAATAGCGTTTTCTAATTCGGCGGCGACTCTACCAGATAACTTGACGTAGTTGTTGGGGTCTTTGTAGGGTACAGCCGGGACGCGACGGACTTCTGCTCCCAAGGCTGTCAGTGCGTCTATCTTTTCTTGTGATTGGGTATCAGGGATAATAATTAGGCATTTGTAGCCTTTGGCGTTACAAATATGTGCTAGTCCAATACCAGTATTACCAGCGGTTCCTTCCACAACAGTACCACCAGGTTTGAGTAAACCTTTCTCTTCTGCGTCTTGGATGATGTAAAGTGCGGCGCGGTCTTTGACGGAACCGCCAGGATTGAGGAATTCTGCTTTACCAAGGATTTCGCACCCTGTTTCTTCACTAAAGCTGTTTAAGCGAATCAGAGGTGTGTTCCCAACAGCGCCGACGAAGCCATTTTTAATGTCCATTTTGACTCTACCTGTGTTTTCTTCTATAAAAATTTTGGCTTATAGCGGTGGCATGATTGACACATCTCCAGAAATAACCATAAAAGTTGCAAACCAGTGCGTAAAATCCCATACTCAAGATGTATCGAGTATTAATTCCAATGTTTGCTACAAAGCTATCGGCTCAACTCCAGATTGGATAAAATCGCATTTCTATTCTGTTTACAATATCTGTTTTATTAGGGGCGATCGCCCTCTGCTACAATTGCCTCAAAGTATCAAAGCTATTTGCTTCCATCATCTCTAGCGATCGCGGCATAATAAAAACTAAACCTTAAAATCCTGAAGTAGGCAATGAATACTACCGATAATTCTCCGATGGATGATGGGTCATCAGCAGATTTGATTTCTGTTGCAGAGTTACAGCAACAGCTTAATGAATTACTCCAGCAATTATCTCCAGAACGATTACGGGTGCTGACTGATTTTGCTGCTTATTTGGCAAATGCTGAAAGCGAAGCTGCAACCCAAGAGCTTTTGGCAATTCCTGGATTGTTAGAGCGAGTTAAGCAAAATCAAGTAACGCCTAAAGCCCAATATACCCCCTGGAGAACTCTTCGCTCTGATGTATGAAGTTATTCTTCATCCCGATGTCCAGGAAGTTTATGTCAATGCTGACAAAGCCTTTGCTAAGAAAATTGCCCGATGTTTGCAGCAGCTAGAACAAACTCCTCGATCGCACCCCAACATTAAAGCCCTGAAAGGAGATTATGCAGGTTACTATCGCTACCGAATTGGGGATTACAGAGTCATTTATTCTATAGACGATGAAGTTGTGCAGGTACTTGTTGTGGCGATTGCTCATCGCAGTGAGGTATATAAACCGTAAAAGCGATGCCTGCGGCGGGCTACGCCTACGCATCTCCATTCTGTTTACAATATCTGTTTGAACAGGGGCGATCGCATAGTCTTGTAGAGACGGCGATTTATCGCGTCTCTCTTGTTCGTCCACAACACAAGTCCATTCGTCCACAACACAAGTTCATTCGTCCACAACACAAGTCCATTCGTCCACAACACAAGTTCATTCGTCCACAACACAAGTTCATTCGTTCACAACGCAAGTCCATTCGTCCACAACGCAAGTCCATTCGTCCACAACGCAAGTCCATTCGTCCACAACACAAGTCTGTTCTCAACGATTTGTTATTTTTTCGTGTAATTACTTAGCTTTAAATCTAATTTAAATACAAAAAATACCTCTATTCGTCAGCTTTACTGAGCCGAAACATTGTTCTATTAAGACATCCTAGAAAGATAGAGTTTAGTAAAAGGTATCCATTGATGCCACGCAAAAAAAGAACCTCTCCGCTGCTAGAAAAAACCGAACAGAAATTAATCGGATTTAAATCAATTGATTCCAGCCTTGATTTTGGTGATTCCGTTAGTGTAAACCATTTAACCGAGCTAACCGGAGAACTCCGCAACGAAATTGACCAGTATAATATGATGCTCACTGCCATTGACACAGCAAAGGAAAAAATAGAAACCCTTGAAAAAAGCATTCGTGAAACTTCAGAACGCCTAGTCAATGGTGTGGCGTCGAGGTATGGCAAAAACAGTCGGCAATATGAGATGACAGGCGGAGTACGTAAAAGCGAACGCATTCGTAAAGCTACTATTACCCGGTTAAAATCGAGTGCAGATTCAAAATCGGCTTCTACCCAGACGGTGTAACCAGCAAGCAATAACTAAGCATCATTCATAGTGAATGATGCCCATGTTTGGCGAGCAAGTGCATTTTGTAAGATTTAACTCCAGCTTAAATTTAGCTGACAATGAAAATTTCTTAGACGGAGTGGATACTGATGACATCTGAGAAAGACCGCCATAAAGAACTTGAACAACGAGAACGTATATTACGAGAACGAGAAGTTGAATTGCGACTTCGAGAAATGGAAGCTAAAATTCATACTGCTGATGCACCTTTTCATCAAACTGTTAAGCATCAGCCAGAAAATTTTCAGAAACCTTGGATGAAAAAACTAATTCTAGGTGGAAAGTTGTTTGCTCTTGGTGTGGTAGCGTTAGTTGCGGTGAGGATAGCCTCAGTGCTAGCTGGGTTTATTATTGTTGCTGCACTGGGGTGGATGTCTTACAAATTATTTTTTGAATCCAAAAAAACCAATTCTTAATTCAGGTGTAACTATTATGAGCGATCGGGTAGCAACTGACAAATTTATCCAAGACTTAGAGCGCGTTGCTCAAGTGCGATCGGAAATTTCTGTATGTTTGAGTAAACTTGTTGAAATCATTAATAAAGCTGAATTAGCTGGAGACTCATCATCAGGAAAACTCAGTTTAGAGCGAGATATTGAAGATATTACAGTAGCTAGTAAAAATCTCCGCCAAGGTGTGTTTCGCCTATTGGTATTGGGCGATATGAAACGGGGAAAAAGTACGTTTCTCAATGCTTTAATTGGAGAAAACTTATTGCCCAGTGACGTTAACCCTTGTACCGCAGTGTTAACAGTTTTACGCTATGGGCCAGAAAAGAAAGTTACTATTCATTTTAATGATGGCAAAAGTCCACAACAGTTAGATTTTCAAAGTTTTAAACATAAATATACCATCGATCCGGCAGAAGCAAAAAAATTAGAACAGGAGAAAAAGCAAGCTTTTCCTGATGTTGATTATGCAGTAGTCGAATATCCCTTAACGTTACTAGAAAAAGGAATTGAAATTGTTGATAGCCCAGGATTAAATGATACAGAAGCACGAAACGAATTATCTTTGAATTATGTGAATAATTGCCATGCAATTTTGTTCGTGATGAGAGCTTCTCAACCTTGCACTTTGGGCGAACGTCGGTATTTAGAAAATTACATTAAAGGTAGAGGACTGACGGTTTTCTTCTTAATTAACGCTTGGGATCAACTGCGGGAGTCATTGATAGATCCTGATGATGAAGAAGAATTAAAAGCAGCTGAAGACAGATTGCGGCAAGTATTTAAAGCGAATTTAGCAGAGTATTGTTACGTAGATGGCCAAAATATTTATGACGAACGTGTATTTGAGCTTTCGTCAATTCAAGCACTTAGAAGACGGCTGAAAAACCCCCAAGCTGATTTAGAGGGGACTGGGTTTCCTAAGTTTATGGGGGCACTGAATACTTTTCTTACCAGAGAAAGAGCGATCGCCGAACTTCGTCAAATCAGAACCCTATCTAGGCAAGCTGTCAATCACATCCTCGAAGCCGTTGCCAGAAGAGTACCATTACTCGACCAAGATGTAAATGAGTTGAAAAAACGAATTGATTCAGTAGAACCAGAGTTTAATAAACTCACCACTATTCGAGATCAATTCCAAAAAGAAATTCTCAACACCAGAGATTCTCAAGCAAGAACAATTTCTGAATCCTTCCGCAGCTACGTTTTAAACTTAGGTAATACCTTTGAAAACGATTTTTTACGTTATCAACCAGAATTAAATTTGTTTGATTTTCTGAGTAGCGGAAAACGGGAAGCCTTTAACGCTGCACTGCAAAAAGCCTTTGAGCAATATATCACTGACAAATCTGCTGCTTGGACATTAAGTGCTGAAAAAGATATCAATGCCGCTTTTAAAGAACTTTCTCGCAGTGCAGCACAATATGGCGCATCTTACAGCCAAGTCACAGACCAAATCACCGAAAAAATCACCGGGCAAAACATCAAAGTAAATGCCACTATAGCTAGTGAAGATGATAACTCTCCAGCTTGGGCGAAATGGGCAATGGGATTGTTATCACTATCTAAGGGAAATCTTGCTGGTGTTGCACTAGCTGGAAGTGGATTTGATTGGAAAAATATCTTGTTAAACTACTTCACTGTAATTGGTATTGGTGGGATAATTACAGCGGTGACGGGTGTTTTTCTGGGGCCTATTGGATTTGCACTGCTAGGTTTAGGAGTGGGCTTTTTACAAGCAGATCAAGCGCGTAAAGAGTTAGTAAAAACGGCTAAAAAAGAGTTAGTTAAACACCTACCCCAAGTAGCGCACGAGCAATCTCAAGTTGTATACGATGCTGTGAAAGAGTGTTTTGATGCTTATGAAAGAGAAGTGAGCAAGCGGATTAATGATGATATCGTCTCTCGTAAATCTGAATTAGATAATCTAGTTAAGCAAAAAGAAACCCGTGAAATTAATCGTGAAAGTGAATTCAAGAGGTTAAAAACCTTACAAGAAGATGTAATAGCTCAGTTGCAAAAAATTGAGGCTGCTTATAGCAATTTGTTAGCTTACTATAGCTAAAGTGTAGGAATACTCAATCATTTGTGAAAACCTCTATTTCTTTTCTCTGCGCTCTCTGTGGTTCGTTGAAAAAAAATTCACAACTCAGGAAATAAAGGATAAAACCACAGATAAACACTGATTAGTTTATCTGTGGTTACTAATATTCTAAATTCACGCAGAGACGCAGAGGGGAAGTGAGGAGTTTTTGTAATAGAGTATTTAATTTAAAAATCTATTTTGAAATCTGGAATTAAGGAACTATGCAACAACAGTATGAAAAATTAGTAGATTCTCTCAAATCTGCGTCTGCATTATTAAACTTAGAACGGAAATCGCAACTCAATCAAGATGTAATTTCTATTTGTAATTATCTAATTAATCCTAGCTTTCGGATTGCGGTATTTGGCCCTTTTAATCATGGCAAATCTACCTTATTAAATGCCATGTTGGGGAATCGCACATTACCCATTGATTTAATTCCGACTACAGGTGCAGCGATTACTGTTAAGTATGGTTCTGATGTGCGAACTCGCATCATGTTGGTAGATGGTACAGAAATTTACCGCAGTGGGACGGAAATTTTACAGCAATTTGCTATTCTAGATGGGAATAGACAGATGCGAAAAGATGTAGTATCTGTAGAAGTTTTTTGTCCCCATTCCTTTTTAGAAACGGGTGTAGAATTTCTTGATTTACCAGGCACTAATGACCGAGAAGAACAAGATAATTTAGTACGAGAACAACTTTTAAGTGTAGATTTAGTTGTACAATTATTAGATGCACGCAAGTTAATGACTTTAGGCGAACGAGAAAACTTGCGAGATTGGCTATTAGATCGTGGGATTAAAACAGTTATTTTTATTGCCAATTTTATTAATTTACTTGAGCCTGAAGAACAAAAACAAGTGCAAAATCGCTTGGTATTTGTGGCGGAAAGCTTTCGAGCCGAATTACCTCCAGGTTTTAGTAATTTATATCGTGTTGATGCTTTACCCGCCTTACGGGCTAGATTAAAAGGCGATGTGGCAGAAGCTAATAGTAGCGGGTTGGTGGCTTTTGAAACGGCTTTGCAAAATATTGTGGGGATTTTACAGCAAAATCGTGGTAGTGTACGTTTGCCAAGAGTAGAGGCGATCGCTACTCAAATTCAACAATCATTAAAAGCCAAAATTGACCCCATTGCTCAGGAAGTAAAATCACTTGTTGATAAACACAATGCCAAAATTGAAATCAAAGAAAAAGCTGCTAACTTAATTAAACAAGGCTTTGCTACTAGTATCTCGGAATTAAGCGATTGGTTAAGTTTACCAAAACTACTAGCAAAATATCAAGCTGACGCCGCAGTTGCACTGGCAGAAAATAACTTTAAATCATGGCAAACAAATACTCTTAAAAAAGACTTAAATCAATTGCAACTAGCAACGGTGAAATGGCTTTATCAAGCTTACGAATTTTTCCAAGCAGAAAGACCAGAAGACTTATTAATTCCCTTCCCTAACGAACCCCAAATCATATTACCTCCCAAGCCGAATAATCACAGTGATTTGAGTGAAACTGGTTCCATCGCAGTTGGTGGTGGTATTGGTTGGTTGTTAGGCGGGCCTGTCGGTGCTGCTGTCGTTGGTAGTATTTCTTATTTATTAAATAAAAATATTCAAGAACAAGAAGAAAAATCAGCTAATGAATCTTATCATCAGCAAGTTGCCAAACTTTGTATAGCTGCAACAGAAGATTATTTGTCTAGTTTTAGTAGTCAAGGATTATCAATTTTGGCTAAATACGATGGTAAAGCCGAAAAAGTAATTTACTTGGAAGTCAATGAAGAACCCTTAGAAATCGCTAATAAACGCCAAGATTTACAACGCTTGCAAAATATTTTTAATGAGCTACTGCGAGAGTTAGAAAAAGTCAAAATTCGCGTTGATTATCAACCTTATCAAGAAATACCGAAATCCAAAACTATAAATACTCGATATTTGCCACAACCAGAAAAATTCCAAACTTCTCGCCCAGCCCAGGAAAATACTGCTAAAAATACCCAGAAAAAAGTAGAATCTACTTATCAACAAGTTTCTCCACGTTCAGAACAAGTAGCACAGCAAAATCCTGCTAAAAATACCCAGAAAAAAGTAGAATCTTCTCGTCAACAAGTTTCTCCACCACCGAAAACTTCTGTTTCTCCACGTCCAGAAGAAGTAGACGCGAAATTTCATAATTGGGAACTTGATGAGGAAATAGCGCGAATGAAAGCAGAAATGCGATCGCCTGGTTCTCAAAGTAACAAACAGCAAAATACAACTCAAAATAATAAAGCACCAAATCCCCCGAAAACGCAGACACAAAAAGATAAAATTACTCGTGCTTACAGCATTTTAGGATTACAACCTAATGCTTCTTTAAGTGAGGTGAAGCAAGCTTATCGAACTTTAGTAAAAAAATGGCATCCAGATTTATTTGTGGGTAAACCGCAACAACAAAAACAAGCAGAAGAGAAAATGCACTTAGTGAATGAAGCTTACACAATTTTGACTGAGAGTTAAGAATTCTGAATTCAGAATTTAGAATACAATCAGCAACACATTCTTGGGTTAAGACGCGATGAATCGCGTCTCTACAAATGGTTTGTTTGTCGGATTATATCGGTATTAGATAAAATTTATTCTGAATTCTGACTCCTGAATTCTGAATTCTCAAGAGATTTCATCCTAATTTCATTTCTGGTTGCGAAGTTAGTAAGTAAATATAGAATTAGAAAACTGTTGGATAAAACTTATGCAACTGCTATCTTTGAGGAAGGGTTTTTTAGCGTTAAGCTTTGTGGCGATCGCTTCAGCAAGTGGATTACTCACAGCCTGTTCCAATGCTGCTTCCCAGAACCCAACGCAAACCCCAAACGCAACTCCTACCAATGCTAGCGAGAACCACACGAATCACAGCATGGGAATGGATTTAGGCCCAGCCGATGCTGACTTTGATTTACGGTTTATCGATGCGATGATACCCCACCATCAAGGGGCTTTGGAAATGGCCAAAGAAGCACAACAAAAATCCAAACGCCCTGAAATTAAAAAACTAGCAGACAACATCATCAAATCCCAAAATCAAGAAATTACCCAGATGAAGCAGTGGCGAAAAGCTTGGTATCCCAGCGCAGGAAATAAACCAATGGCTTATCACAGTCAAATGGGTCACATGATGGAGATGTCACCTGAGCAAATGCAAGCGATGATGATGAGTCAAGATTTAGGCGCGGCTGATGCTAACTTTGATTTGCGCTTTATTAATGCGATGATTCCTCACCATGAAGGGGCTGTAAAAATGGCACAAGACGCTTTAACTAAGTCTAAACGCCCCGAAATTAAACAATTAGCCCAAGAAATTATCAAAGCACAAGATACTGAAATTAAACAAATGCAGCAATGGCGGAAAAGTTGGTATAACCAGTGATGTTGTGAGGGAGACGGGGAGACACGGAGACGCGGGGAAGCAGGGATAGGGAGAGTTTTGAATTATGAGTCAACAGAACCAAATCTCCAGTCTCTTTGATACCAATTCTTTATAACCTCCCAGCAGATCGATCTCCGCGTCTCCGTGTCCCCGCGTCAATCCTAGATATTACTGCGCTGTCGGGCTTCCTTCTTCCACTGGACGGATAATGGGGGCGGGTGGTGTAACTACTGGTTGAAAGATTCCTTGTAATGCTTGTTCTAATGTTTGTGCCATGACAATTCGGTTTTCGTAAGCCACAACTACTCGCACCAAAGTTGGCAAGCTATTTTGTGTGGCTTCTAGATAAATTGGCTCGACGTACAACAGCGATTGCTCAATGGGAATTACTAGTAAATTTCCTTGAATGGCTCTCGAACCTTGGCGATTCCACAGGGAAATTTGCTGGGAAATTACCGGGTCTTGGTTAATTCGCGCCTCGATTTGCTCTGGGCCGTAGACCAGTCTTTCTTTAGGAAAGATATACAACAATAACTTACCGTAATTTACGCTATCCGATCGCGCTGCCAACCAAGCAATTAAATTAGTCCGCTGTCTGGGAGTGTAGGGCAAAAACAAAATAAATTCTTCAAAAGTTACATTAGGTAGACCAGTAATCAAATAGTACGGTTCTACCGGACGGGGTTCGCTACCATAAATTTCGTTAGGAATCTGCCACTGGTCTTCCCGGTTGTAAAATACTTGGGGGTCGGTCATGTGGTAGGCCATCAACCGCTCAGATTGAATTTTGAACAAGTCCTCAGGATAGCGGATATGATTGCGGAGATTGATGGGCATGGCGCTGAGCGGTTTGAAGATGTTGGGAAATATCCTCGACCAAGTGGCCACAATCGGATCGCTTCGATCGGCAATATAAAAGTTAACAATGCCGTGGTAGGCATCAATTACTACTTTTACAGAGTTACGGATATAATTAATACCTTCGTTAGCAGTGTCTGAGTAAGGATAGCGATCGCTTGTTGTATAAGCATCGACAATCCAGTAAAGGTAACTTTTACCATTTGGGTAGTCTGGATCGGTATTGTTACGATTTGCATCAGCACTGACTAGATAAGGGTCGCTATCAAATTGCAAAAAAGGTGCGATCGCCTGGATTCTTTGCCTGATATTCCGCCGCAATAACACTTTGGTATCTGGCAAAAAGTCTCGCGTTAAGACCATTTGCCAATCTTTCAAATACATGGCAAACAGCCAGCGACGCCATAGCGAACCAATTTTAACGCCACCCCGTCCATCGTAGGAGTTATAAACATTGTCGCTACCACTGGGATAGTCCAATTCTCTAACTCTTGTGCCAGTCATTACATAGTTATTAGTAATTTCCCCATAATAAATTCGGGGTTCTCCAATGGGAATACTTTCACGAATGCCTTGACTGGAAGTTGTCAGGGCGGTACTATCACCGCTAATATCTTTGACAAAATATTCTGGTAGTCCACCCGCACCCACTGTATTCACTGGACTAACAGTAAACCCGAAACCGTGGGTATAAATTAGATGGCGGTTAACCCAGGTTTGAGCCTGCTGTGGTACGGCTGTGTAGTCTAATTCTCGTGCAGCAATTAGTACCTGACGGCGTTGTAGTGGTTCAATTACTTCCTGTTTCGGGGCTGGTTGGGGAACAGATGGTTGGTCTGAACTTACCTCTGTTTTCAAAGTATAGCGATCGATATCCGCATCGGGGAAGCGATAGTATGGGCGAATTTGTTGTAACTGACGGTTGGTTTCTAACAATGGTCGCTCATCCCAAAGACGGATATTGCGAATTGTCAAGTCATTTTTTTGAATATCAGCTTCAGTTAATGTTCCTTGGGGGTTGAAGGTTCTAGCATCGATCGCCTCTAAATCAAATGCTTGGCGAGTTAAGGCAATGGTACGCTGAATGTAGGGTTGCTCTCTTTGCAATTCATTCGGTTCCACAATTAAATATTGCACTACATTAGGCAGAACAACGTCAGCTGCTGGAACTAGTACCAAATAAATGCCTAATCCGTAAAACACCAAGCGGCGATACTGAGATTTGGGTTTCCAGAATAATGTTCGCCAAAGTAAGTAAAAGGCGATGCCAACAGCCACAACACATAAAATCGTGTAAGCTGGCAACTGGGTTGTGACATCGGTGTAGCTGGCACCATAACTGACTCCACGGCTAGAATACACCAGTTCATAGCGGCTCAACCAGTAACTCAAAGCTACCAAGAGCATCAACAAGCCACCCATACCGTATAAATGACGCTGTTGCTTTTGGGAAAAACCAAGAAAAATTCCCTGACTTAAACTGTCACCCGACAGGAGATAAGTTAAGGCGACGGCGACAAAGCCATACAAAAATAATCCCATCAGCCAGAGTTCCAGCAGTTGCCAAAACGGTAAGGAAAATATGTAGAAGCTGATATCGCGACCAAATAAAGGCTCAGTGCTGTTGAAAGTGGTAGGGTGAAAATATAGCAATACCTTTGCCCAGTTTTGGAATAGCATCAACCCAAAAATGGCACTAAAGACAATAGCGATCGCTGTGAGTAAAAAACCTGGAAAAATTAAAATAGCGATCGCTCCCCCCACAATTAAGCCGAGATCCCAAATTTGAGAGACAATCTGGTTTAAAAGTTGCCAGATCCTCTCTGGTCGGAATAAGGCGGGAATCGGTAAACTAGCGTTATCCACTGGAGAATGCCAGTAAGCAAGAGCAATTTGACCGTAGTGAGCTACCATTAACCCTGTCAACAAGCTCAGTATCAAAGCTAAGGGTAACAGCCAGCGTAATTTTAATGGTTTTAAGTCTTGGGTCTGGGGTGTCGAAATGCGATCGCGTCTTGCATAATCAACGCTGAGAAAGTTTTGGAATTCACTTTGTAGTTCAACTTCCTCAATCTTCAAAGACCGGGGATACTTCAGCCGTTGTGCCAGAGCAAGGTTTACCAGTAGATAGGCAGCACTGACACTAGCTACCACTACCCACAAAATACCACGAGTCAATAACCTGACTAGAAATGCTTGCAGGTAGCCGACTTCCTGAAACCAAAGAATTTCTGCTCCCACGCGGGAGGCTAAATCCAAGAGTAGCCATAACCCCAGGAATATGATAAATACTCTAAAGCTCCATTTCCAGAACATTTTATATTGGCGATTGGGATTTGAGGATTGGGCATAGGGCATTGGTGATGATATCACGTGCGCCAAATTACTTGTTATTAAAGCGTAATCTCTTCCCCAGCCCCTCCTTCAATAAGAGGTTCTTTTATTATGAGCAATTCAGCAGATTATGATATGAGTCTTTATCAGCGATCGAATTTACATAGTATTACGTGGATGAGCCAAAGCAATAATCCCCTCAGTTTTTACTGAGGGGGTTTGCGATTATTTAGACTCGTTTAATGGTAGTGGCAGCTAGGATTTATTTTGCACTACTGAGCAATAAATCCTTCGGGTCTGATGGCGCCTTCTAAATCAACTCCCATCAGGTTTGCTCCTTGGATGTTTGCATTTGTGAGGTTTGTCTTTTCCAAGTCTGCGCCTTGCAAGTTTGCCGCTTGTAAATTTGCTCCCAAGAAGCTAGCCTTTTCTAAGTCTGCATCAAATAGGTTGGCTCCCGCTAAGTTTGCTCCTGCGATGTTTGCCTTGCCTAAATCTGCTCCTTGCAAGTTGGCTCCTTGTAAGTTTGTTTGCTGTAAGTTTGCTCTTTCAAAATCTGCTTTTTGTAAGTTCGCACCTTGCAAGTTTGCTGCTTGCAGGTTTGCATCCTTGAGAACTGCACCAGTTAAATTACATCCGACACATTCTTTGGTTGTTAGTAAACGTTGAACGTTGGCTGCTACAGATTCTACTGGTACTGCAACTGGGGGTATTACTGGGGTTGGTTCCAATACTGGTGATGGAACTGGAGATATTACTGGAGTTGATTCTAAAGCTGGTTCTGATGGTGCTATTGTTTGAGCTTTAGCGCTGGGTTGATCCAGTAGCGAAAATGTTGCTACAACTACTACAAATAGGGCAGTTACGAGCCACTGAGTTAATTTTTTTGAATTTAGTTTATTCATCGTTTGCTTCCTGTGATGATTTGCAGTGTTAGATTTGCTTTTGTAAGAGCCATCAATAATGTGCTTTATGTTCACTTTAAATAAGTTGATTGATAAGAGCAAATATTTTTTTGATTTAAAAACATAAATTCAAGTGATTAAAAAACTATTGGACTGGGAAGCGGATTAGGGACGCAGAGAATTTAAAACTCTGCAAAGTTGGCTTGACAGGCTACTAGATTTAGAAACCGATCCCCAATCCAAAGTCTAAAATCCCAAATCCAAAATTGTATGACCATAACTAACTGCCAAGCATTGCCAAACTAGGTAAGAGTCGATAGGTTTCACTTTTAATCAAAATAGACAATCCTAGCCAAATTAAGACAAAGGGGAAGATTTTTCGACCATACCGAGCTAAAACAGGCGTCATGAGAGGATTACGGGTCAAGTTGTAAGACAAGAAGCACCACGCGCCAACAGTCAAATAACAAACACACAAAATTACGCCCAAACTTGGAAGATTGCTACTGGCGAATAAAGGTACATAAATTCCAATGTTGTTTCCACCATTGGCAATGGTAACTGCTGAAACACGGTAGGTTTGGGGATCGCGGATGGTTGCCAATAATGATTTCTTCTGCCGCCCAGATTTGCTCGGAGAGGGTAAACTAATTGACACATCTTGTACTGTCTCTCCGTCGTCTTCTCTACTCATGAAATTACTGATACCAATGGCGATGGGAAGTAAACCTAGTAACCCAATCCAGGTACTAGGAATAATCAAACCACCGAAGAAACCAGGCAAGCTAGCAAGCACTAATACAGTGAATCCAACAAATTCACCGATAACAATATGTTTAGCACTAAAGGTGCGATTGACTTTCCCAAAGAAAGTTGTCAAATATAAATTGTCGTCAAAGGTAGTTGCAAAAGCTACAGAGAACCCAATAATTACCGTACTGATTAGCCAACTCATGATCGCTACTCACAATAATTCAATGCTATTTTTCCTAAATCCTGACTCTGCTTTTCGATGTGATGGCAGTTCAGGTTTTTTGACTGTTCTTCCTAGCGACAACTAATAGAGGTTCACCAGTCACCAGCCAATTGCCCAATCTTTAGAAGCGATGCCTACGGTAGTAAACTACGCCTCCAATCAAATTGGTGATTTTTTTCTCAGCAAGGTACCTTGGGAGTTCATGCAGTCAATATTATGACCTTTGACCGAATAAGAGCAAATACTCTTGTTTTTTAAAATGATAAATTAAAGTGATTAAAAGAGAATTCAGAAGTCAGAATTGGTGAATTCAGAATCAGAAGAAGCTTTGCAACTTTAGTCGTGAGAGTGTCAAACGAAATTCTGGTTGCAAATGCGTTGCTAGGGGCGTACATCTGTATCCCCCTACGTTAATTCTTGGATTGCAAAGATTTTTGTCAATGGTATTAGTAATGTTTAATTTTTTTAACAATAAATAATTCCAGACTGAGAAGTCATAAACAAAAAACTCCACGCCACTTGCTCTGTGGAGTTTCCCGTCGCTTTTAATGAATAACTGCTCAAGCACCACACCAAATTTTTAATTTGGTGGACTACAATTAGTGGCGGGTCTAATCCCGTTTCCTTGCTCTAATTTGTGAATTCTGAATTCACCAATTCTGAATTCTTATTTTCAACTCGTAATTATGCTAACTAGTGTTGACCGTCTATTATTTGTCCGGCGAGTCCCAATTTTTAAGGAATTGCGGGACGATTTTATTGTGCGGCTGACTTCAGTGATGAATGAATTGTCATTTCCAGCTAATTACACGATTTTTAGGCAAGGAGAAGAAGGGCGATCGCTCTACATTGTGGTATCAGGTCGTGTTAGAGTCCATATTGGGAACAAACAGCTGGCAGAAGTAGAACAGGGAAAATACTTTGGTGAGATGGCAGTATTTGATACTCAACCCCGTTCCGCCAGCGCCACCACTTTGGAACCTTGCGAATTTCTAGAGCTGACCCAAGAGCAATTATATGATGCCATTGAAGAAACTCCAGATATTGCGGTGAATATCATTCGTGAGCTATCGCGGCTGATTCGCAGATTGAACGATGATATGAATGTGACTTCTTTGCCAAGTTAATCATCTATAGGAATAATACAGCAGTTTTCTTTTGCATGAAGTACAAAGTCACTGGTTTTGAGGCAGAAGGCAGTGTTTCGACTACGCGGTAATCGAGCGAAGTCGAGATTCAACAACCAGGCAGGAGGGAGAAGAATAATTTGATTTGTGAATCCTTGGTTCTGTACCTCATTTAGGGTTCTTGGCAACTTTTGGTGATGATGAAAAGTTACGCGCTTTAAGGCAGAGGGCAGGAGGCAGAAGGCAGAAGGGTTTTAAGATTCTGCCTGTCGTCGTAGAACTTGTGGCCAAGACTCAGATCAAACTTGAAGACTTTTCTTGTGATCTAGAGGTTCTGTAACCCTTGCACAGCAGGAATTTCTGTAGTTTTCTTCTTTCTTCCTTCTGCCCTCTGCCTTCTGCCTTCTGCCTAAACCAGCCCACTAGTGATCACCAAAAGCTGACAAGAACCTCATTTAGTTGCAAACTGCTGTATTTGATTTCTGAAAAAAACTCTCTCGGTCAGAGGAATGGAAGTGGGTTGGAGTTCCCTTAAATCCATGTTTTTGAAGATGCTACTTTCAGACATTCTTTAATAAACTGCTGTGGAATTTCTACACTTTCTCCCCAATGTAAATGAACATAAGAAGCATGAACATTTGCAGGTAAACTCCATCCCTCGCATCCCATATTTTCCTCACAATCGTAGCGAGAAGTTTCAAATAGGGGCTGATTGGGAATTGAGGTTAAATGAGAACGATGAAACTCGTGTCCGTAAACAGTTTTACCTACCTTGACTAACAGATTATCTTGCAAAGCTACAGCACGACGATAACCCAAAGTTAAACGCCCACCCATCACGGCAGATGTTGGTAAAACTCCCGCCATCGACCAAGATTTACCTTCAAAATCGATAATTTCTTCACACAAATACATTAATCCCCCACACTCAGCAATTGTGGGCATTCCTTTGAGAATTGCTCTTTTTACTGCATTACGGGCGCTGATATTTTCTGCTAATTGCTGGGCAAAAACTTCTGGAAAACCACCCCCAAAATACATTCCTTGGACATCTTTTGGTAGTTCAGCATCTTTTAGAGGACTCCAGAAAACTAGTTCTGCACCCAGTTGTTGCAGTAAATCGAGATTGTCTTGGTAATAGAAATTAAAAGCGCGATCGCGGGCAATGGCAATTCTAACAGGGGAGTAGGTAGAGACGCGATTCATCGCGTCTGTAGGGAGATGAGGAGATGGGGAAATGGGGAGAGGTTTTGATTGTAACAGCGGTAATAAGCGTTGCCAATCGAAGCACGTATCTCCTAAATCGGCAAGGCGATTGATTACAGCATCGAGTTCGGGAAGTTCGGCCGTGGGTACTAAACCCAAATGGCGATCGGGAATTGTGATATTATCTTGACGCCGCAGCACACCGAGAATCGGTAATTGTAGGGATTGTAGGGAGTCTTTGAGGAGAGACAAATGGCGATCGCTCCCCACTCTATTTAATACTACCCCAGCCATTTTAATTCGGGGATCGAAAGATTGGTAGCCGTGGGCGATCGCTGCCACAGAACCAGACAAACGGCTACAATCGATCGCCAACACCACAGGTAAATCTAACAACCGTGCGATGTGTGCGGTACTAGCAAAGTCAGTTGGGCATGGGTCATGGGGCATTGGGCATTGGGCATTGGGTATTCCCCACGTCCCCGTCTCCCCGCTTCCCCGCGTCTCCCCCACACTATGCCCAATTCCATCAAATAGCCCCATCACTCCTTCCACTAGGGCATATTCGGTGAGTTGACTATGACGGGCAAAACATTGCTGGACGTAGGCCTCAGAAGTTAGTACTGGATCTAAATTTCGACAAGGACGACCAGTTACATGTTGGTGAAACATGGGGTCGATGTAATCTGGGCCGACCTTGAAAGATTGTACAGAGCGATCGCGACGACATAAAGATGCTAAAAGGGTGAGCGTGACTGTTGTCTTGCCCACCCCACTACGTTCTCCAGCAATGATTAGAGACATGAAAAATTTAAAAGTTAAGAGTCAGAAATTATGCATTATAACTCCTAACTGTTGTACAGACGCGATTAATGGCGTCTCCTAACTTCCAATCTTAAAAGTTTTCGCTATCACTCCTAGACTTTCTTCAAAAAGTGACTCGCGACCCCAACGTTGCACCTGCTGACTCAGCAATGCTTCCGCCTTTTGTTCTGAGAGTGAACTCACTTGTTGAAACAGACCTGCGGCTTGGGCACCACCGTGTGTTTCCATCCGCATACAACCACCGGTTTCTGAGCAGATTACTGTACCACAATCTGCTTGAGTATTTGTGGAACTCAGGCGGATAGCAATCAAGTCACCAATAATTTCACCGACATCAGCAACAGGGACTCCGGCTAACTCAGCTTCTACTTGTCGCTGGTCTTTGGCAAGGAAGCGAATACGGGTAATGTCGTAATCTCCGCTTTCCTTTTGATAGGAAACTGGCAGCCATTCTAGCCGACTTGCCAGCCAGCCCAAAAACAGCAATGCTTGTGCGGGGTTGCCTTTTTCGTAATCAATTGTTACTCTATCAATTTCTTTGAGAGCAGCACGACGGTGGGGTGCATCGTAGGCTTCAGCTGTCAATTCCTGCCATGCTGAAAGGCGACGCCAGTTCAAGTCAGCTAGAGGAACACCAGTTTCCACCAATTCTTGGAGGCGGAGTAAGTCGCTTTCTGGCTCGTTAAAGCGGCAAGAATCCACAATCACGTTATTGCAAACTGCTGACAGCCGCTTGAATAAAGTGTTGTTGGGGTCTGGTGTTGCCTTCCACCAAAGAAATTTGGGCAAGCCACCAATCAACAATGCCGGAATCATCCCGCCTACGCGTTCCAAGGCAGCAGCGGTGCCACTAAGAGTGATGTATTCGCAGCAGATGAGTGTACTTGAAGATTGCTTTTGAATGGGGCAATAGGCAGAAACTTGAGCCTTAACGCCTTCATCTTCTCCAGTAATGGGGAACAGGGCAATAATCCGGCAGGGGTTACGGAGAGCGATTTCATCAGCTATTCGGGGGCTTGGGGCATTTAAGTTATAGGAAGAACCATTATCCCCGCTAGCGCCATTTCCTTGACGTTTGGTGAATTCTTCTCGCAATAAAGCCAGGGTTTCAGGTGTTGCGATTCCGGTTTCTGGCAGTGAATATTTTATCTGTACTTGTCGTAGAGCGGCTTCCATTTGAGGCCCTAAAATTCCATCCAGTGGCCCGTTATAAAAACCTAAAGTAGCTAAAAGATACTGGGTTTCTTCTGGTTCGTAAACCACTAAAGTAAATGTCGTGGCGCGAGTGGCAGCAGGAAGCGCACCATCTTCGCCGGTAATACCGTAACTTTGCCAGATTTGATTCAGTTCCGCTTCTATTTCTGTGAGTGAAATATCCTTCGGAGCTTGAAGTGAAAAAATAGTAGGAGCTTGGGGAGCCATAGTCAATTTTGGATTTTGGATTTTGGATTTTGGATAAGTTAGGAATTAGGAGTTAGGAGTTAGGAGTTGAAAGTTAGGAGTTAGAAGTTGAAAGTTAGGAGTTAGAAGCTAACAATTATTAACTCAAAACTCATAACCTATAACCCATAACTCATAACTCCTAACTCCTAACTTTTTACAGTCTGCGCCAACGACGGCCATCCTGGTTAATTAATAATTCTGCTTCTGTTGGTTCCCAAGTACCGGCTTCGTACTGGGGAATGGTAGTTGGGTCTGTGGGTGCATCCCAAACTGAAAGGGCTGGGGTTACTACTTGCCAAGCTGCTTCTACTTCGTCGGCGCGGGTGAATAATGTTTGATCGCCCATCATACAATCAAGGAAGAGGCGATCGTAGGCATCGGAAGTTGCTTGGATGCCAAACGAACCATAACTAAAGTCCATATCCACGGAACGGGTGCGGAATTCTGCCCCAGGCATTTTCACATCAAAGCGGAGGGAAATTCCTTCGTTCGGCTGAATCCGCATTGCCAAAATATTGGCGTTTCTCTGTTGCGCGGCGGATTGAAACATCCGAGAAGGAACGTCGCGGAAGTGGATGGAAATCTCACTGACTTTTTTCGGCATCCGCTTACCAGTCCGCAGATAGAAAGGAACACCCTGCCAGCGCCAGTTATCAACTAAAAACTTCATGGCGACATAGGTGGGTGTTGTAGATTGGGGATTGACACCTGGTTCTTCCCGATACCCTGGTGCTGGTTGACCTTTCATCCAACCAGCGCTATATTGACCGCGCACTGCGGAACGTGAGAGATTGTGGACATCAGCTAAACGTGTAGCTTGCAAAACCTTTACTTTTTCAGTACGGATACTGTCGGCATCCATTGAGTTGGGTGCTTCCATTGCTGTCAGGCAGTAAAGTTGCATTAAATGGTTTTGCAACATATCCCGTAGTGCGCCGGCGCTTTCATAGTAACCAGCGCGGTCTTCCACGCCCACGGTTTCTGCTACGGTAATTTGCACGTGGTCAACAAATTGCCGATTCCACAAGGGTTCAAAAATCGCATTGGCGAAGCGAAACACCAGCAAATTCTGGACTGTTTCTTTACCCAAGTAGTGGTCAATACGATAGACTTGGTTTTCTTTACAAAATTTTTGTACTACTTGGTTGAGACTTTGGGCGGAAGCCAAGTCACGACCGAAGGGTTTTTCAATTACCAGACGATGTTTGTAGGGATCTTCTAGCATCCCAGCAGTTCCTAGCTGCCTAATTGCTTCGGGAAAGAATGCTGGGGCAACGGAGAGGTAAAACATCCGATTGCCTCGCGTGCCCCGCTTTTCGTCTAGTTCGGTTAATAAAGTTTTCAGTTTTTGATAACTTTCGGGCTTGTCGATATCGCCAGGACAGTAGAACAGACCTTGAGAGAAGTCTTGCCAGAGTTCCCCCAAATCGACATCGGGATGTGCCTCTTCCATCCCTTTTTGCATCTGTTCGCGGAAGTATTCGTGAGTCCACTCTCGACGTGCTACGCCGACGATGGTAGTTTCAGGTGGAATGCGCCGTTCTCGCCGCAATTTGAAAAGTGCTGGTACTAGTTTGCGCCAGGTAAGGTCACCGGAAGCGCCAAAGATAACTATAATTTGCGGTTCGGGCATCCCTTGTTGTTGCAGACCAACGCGCAAGGGATTTTCTAGCAGACTGACCATAGGAATTTTGGATGTTAGATTTTGGATTTTGGATTGGGTACTGGGGATTGGGGCATGGGGCATGGGGCATTGGGCATTGGGCATCCCTTCGGCTTCTCTACGAGACGCTACGCGAACGCTCAGGGCAAGTGGGCATTGGGCATTGGTTAAGAATTATTCTCCTTGTCCCCTTGTCCCCTTATCCCGTTGTCCCCTCTGCCCCTCTGCCCCGCATCTCCCAATCTCCCCACTCCCCAGCCCCTACACTGGCGACAATACCTTGATTTTTTCTTCTAAAGAGTTCATCAAGGACTGGAAGGGTTGGATGAACTTGTCAATACCTTCAGCTAGGAGTTCATCCATGACGGTATCGAGATTAATGTTGATGTCGGGGTCTTTGAGGTTTTCGATCAGCTTGTAAGCTTCTTCTGTTCCTGTTTCTATACGATCGCCTACGTTACAATGATCGGCACAAGCTTTGATAGTGCCTGGCGGTACGGTGTTCACGGTATCTTTGCCAATCAACTCATCGACATACATCACGTCGCTGTAGCTGGGGTTTTTGGTGCTGGTACTAGCCCACAGTAGCCGCTGTACTTTGGCTCCTTTTGCTGCTAAGGCTTGCCAACGCTCGCTTTCGATGATTTTCTTGTATTCTTGGTAGGCTATCTTAGCGTTAGCGATCGCTACTTTTCCTTTCACAGCTTTTAGCTTGGCTTCTACTGCAATATCATCAACACCTTTTTTCAACTTAGCATCAATTTTGGCGTCGATGTTGTTATCGATCCGACTGAGGAAGAAGCTGGCAACTGAAGCTATTTCGCTGATATCTTTACCATCGCTTGCCCGTTTTTCTAATCCCCGAATATACGCCCAAGCTGTGTTGACGTAGCTTTCTACAGAAAACAGCAATGTAATGTTAACATTGATGCCTTCGGCGATCGCCTGTTCTACTGCTGGCAAACCAGCTTCGGTACCAGGAATTTTAACCATCAAATTTTCCCGGTCAATTTCTTGAAAATACCGTCTGGCTTCGGCTATTGTTGCTTGGGTATCGTGGGCAATGGTGGGTGGTACTTCGATACTCACATAACCATCGAGTTTATTCGAGGCTTCATAAACAGGGCGTAAAATATCACACGCACTACGAATATCTGCAAAAATCAGCGATTCGTAAATTTTGTATGTTGGTAAGCCAGCCCGAACTCCAGCTTCTATATCAGCATCATAAATGACGTTGCCAGCGAGCGCTTTTTCAAAAATCGCTGGGTTGGAAGTTATCCCAGCAATTCCTTGATTTTCAACTAAGTCTCGGAGTTCGCCTGATTGAATAATGTCACGAGTCAAATTATCCATCCAGATACTTTGACCGTATTGCTTAATTTCTAGTAGATGATTGGTTGCCATAACCTAGTTTGTTTCACTCCTGTATGATGTTTCCTAGTGAAGTTGGCATCCATCAAATTCTCAAACAGCTATCAGTTAACATCTGTTGATTATTAAGTGTTGAATACTGTTGATTGTTGACGGTAACTCTTGAATTGTGACGTTGCCAATCACTTATCGCATCGGCCAGCTGAGATAATCCTTAATTTATTTTCAAGAAGTGCTATTCTGCATTCCCAATCCTAAATCACCATGATTAACCTTTAATTAATGAAATCTAAATGCATTATTGACGCTTTTTCATCCTCATTTAATGACCGTTTTGAATAAAAGACTCCACTTTAGCGACATCTTCTTTACTACCAATAATTAAAGGTGTGCGCTGATGCAGTTTTTTTGGCACTACATCCAAAATATCTACTAGCCCTGTAGTTGCACGGCCACCTGCTTGCTCAATCAAAAACGCTAGAGGTGCGGTTTCATAAAGCAAACGCAATTTCCCTTCTGGTTTTTGAATAGTACCTGGGTAGAGAAATACACCACCCTGAACTAAAATTCTATGGATATCGCTCACCATTGCCCCGCTGTATCGAGCGGTATAGCCTTCTGTGCGGTGAACGTAGCGAATGTATTCTCGAATTGATTCTTCCCACTGCCAGAAGTTACCCTCATTTACGCTGTAAACAGCACCGTGGTTAGGAATGCGGATATTTTCTTCTGTAAGAATAAATTCGCCTAAGCTGGGGTCGAGAACAAAGGAATGTACGCCTTTACCTATACTATAGACTAGCATTGTGCTGGGCCCATAGAGGATGTATCCGGCAGCAATTTGCTTGCGTCCGTTGGCCAGGAGGTCACTTGCTTGCTGATCGCTATCAGTTCCTTCTTGTTGGCGAATGGCGAAAATGGAACCTAAGCTGAGATTAATATCCGTGTTGGATGAACCGTCAATTGGGTCATATAGCAGGGTATAGCGCCCAATGGGGCAATTTTCTGGGATGTAGTAGGGTTTTTCCATTTCCTCAGAAGCGAGGCGACAAACTAAGCCGCTTTGCTTAAATACTGAGATAAAGACATCGTTGGCATACACATCCATTTTTTTGACGGACTCACCTTGCACATTCACTTCTCCAGTGAATCCGAGAACGCCTTCCATTAAACCAGCCCGACTCATGCGACGAGCAATCAATTTGCCAGCCAGGGCGATACGATTCATCAGCGCACTCAAATCTTGTGCATCTGCCGAAAAACTTTGAAGTTGCTGTAAGACGTGACGCGATAGAGTTGTACAATCACGATCTAAAGCTTTGTCTGTAGCGTCGTTGACGGACAAGTCTAAAGATTCTGGCGCTTGAGTCATTTTTGTGTTCTCCGTAGCCACTAGCTGTTAGTTGGGTTATATGTCGCAACTTTATGGTCGCTGTTTCTATCTTAGGAAGGTAATTTGAGAACTGAGATGCGACTTTAGATAAACTAAAGAAATGAATCTTTGATGACTATAGTCCTTAGAGCGATAGCTGATATTGAGGTGTTGGAGAGGGAGCGATGTCTACGACGGGCTACGCCTACGCACTTAGAATTTAATAAATTATTCTCTTATTAGTAAAAATCTACAATTTTTTGTAACAGTTATGATATAATCTGAAATCTTGGGCGATTAGCACAGGGGTAGCGCACATCCTTCACACGGATGGGGTCACTGGTTCAAATCCAGTATCGCCCATTTGTAGATTCGCAAATTATATGTCGCACTTTGTGATTTCAAGCATAAGTTTGCCCCAGCGGCAACATTATGCTTGAGGACTCGCGCGGCAGATTATGGTTGAAAAAGTGGATATTGAATTAAACACGTTTTTACCAGATTGAGTTCTAAATCTCCTTATCCAGCAAAATTAACTTGTGCTTGCTGCAATGTAGCACAGGCTTCTTTGTATCTTATTTTTCTTAGATATTTTTAGTTTCGGCCTTTTTTTGTGACTTTTTGACCGATTCTCAATCAATCTTAGCGTCGGCAAAGCCAGCCGCAGGCATCGCCTTATGTCCTGCTCAGCTTCTCACACTTGATATCTGGCAAGCTTTTTGCCTTTTTTAACCCATCCAACTCACGTTAATTTATTTCTGAATTCTGTTAGCGCAGCGGGGCGTAGCCCATTCTGAATTCTGTATTCTTCTTCAAAAAATTTGTTCTAAACGCTCGAAATCCCGCTGCACTTCATACCAGAGACTTTTATTATGAGGGTCTGTTTTCAGGGCTTTTTTCAGATAAATTCTAGCTTTGAGCAGTTGGTTTTCAGAAATTAATGCTCGGCCCCAGATTTGATAGGCAACTGCTAGCCATTGGCGGACTTCTGCATCACTTGATAACCGATCTGATAAAGCTTCGGCTAAGGCGATCGCTTGGGGAAATCGTCTTTCTTGCAAAAATCGCTGCAATTGCTCATAAGTTTTCCATTTGAGCCGCTGTTCTATTTCCACCAAATTAGGTGGCTTTGGTGTCCCTGGTTGGTGGGTTTTCGCCTTTGTGCCTGGTGTTTTTTCCCGATGCGTTGCTTTGGGGCGATCGCGTCCCGACGTTGACACCGAATTGGAATGTGCAGCTGTTTCTTCTGGCAGTACCACTGTCAGCAGGACTTTGTAAGCCTCTGTCAAGGCAATAAACTTATCTTTTGCTTTGTTGTCATCTGGGTTGATATCGGGGTGATATTGCTGCGCCAGTCGTCGATAAGACGCTTTGATGTCAGCAAAAGAGGCTCCCGACCTTAAACCCAATAAACGGTAGCAATCTCCAAGATCCATCTTGAGCTATGAGCTATCGAATATTTAGCTACGGGCTATCAGCTATGAACTTAAAGCCTGAGATATTAATCATAAAGGTAAATTTAATATTTTAAAGTTCAATTTTGACAGTTTTTTTAACATGGGGAATGGGGCATGGGGCATGGGGCATGGGTTATTAATTCTTATCCCTCATCTCCCCGCGTCCCCGCGTCCCCACGTCCTCTTCCTACGGTCTTTCTTCAATCACACGGTCAATCAAACCGTATTCTTTAGCTTCTTGGGCAGACATGAAAAAGTCACGATCCATGTCTTTTTCAATCTTTGCTAGGGTTTGACCTGTGTTGTCAGCATAAATTTGATTTAGCTGGTTACGAATCCGCAGAATCTCTCTGGCTTCAATTTCGATATCGCTTGCTTGCCCGCGGGTGCCACCAGAAGGTTGGTGAATCATAATCCGTGAGTGAGGCAACGCTAGACGTTTGCCTTTGGCTCCGCCTGCTAGTAGAAATGACCCCATAGAGGCTGCTAGACCGGTGCATATCGTGACCACATCTGATTTGATGTGCTGCATGGTGTCATAAATTGCCAGCCCAGAGGTAACCATACCACCAGGGGAATTGATGTATATGTAAATATCTTTGCCTGGATCTTCTGAATCCAGATATAGCAAGAAGGCTATAATCTCGTTGGCAATCTTATCATCAATTTCTTCACCCAGGAAAATAATTCGTTCCAGGGAAAGACGAGTATAAATGTGAACCCATTCCTCCATCTGTCCCCCTGGCAACCGATAGGGAACGCTAGGGTAACCAATAGGCATAATTTGCTCCGTTATTACAATGATTTATAGCAAGGATGAAGCCTGGTAGCTCCTCTGGGGTAGAGTGAGTTGAAATCAGAAGAAATCAGACTCACTGCATTTTTTAAAGGACGCTGGCAGGTAGTGGGGGATTGGCCAATTCTTCTTTTTCAAAAACTCGGTCAATCAATCCGTATTCCTTAGCTTGATAGGGAGTCATGTATAGTAAACGATCCATATCTTTGCTAATTTTTTCTGACGGTTGTTCTGTGTTGCGAGACAAAATGTCAATCATTGCTGTCTTGTTGACTAGAACTTCCCTGGCCCGAATTTGAATATCCGTTGCTTGACCTTGGGCGAAACTCTTGGGTTGGTGCAGAATAATCGAAGCATGGGGTAAGCTAGCACGGCAACCTTTCGTACCAGCACTGAGGATCATCGCTGCCATTCCCATCGCGGAACCGATGCAGATGGTGTGGATAGGAGGCTTGATATATTTCATTGTGTCATAGATGGCGAAGGCTTCGGTTTCAAAGCCTATGGGTTCGCCACTATAACCAGAAGTGCCTGTAGAGTTGATGTAAATTTTAATTGGTTTTTCTGGGTCATCGGACTGCAAATACAGGAGTTCGGCGATGATCAGTTTTGTGATTTGTGGAACTAAAGGAGTTCCTAAGTAGACAATTCGCTCCTTTAATAGTAGAGACGGTAAATCTGGCGGCGGTTTCCGGTAAAATCGATCGCCGTAATAAGGGGATTGAACAGCCTTGATGGCGGAAATGTCCATAGCAACTGATCGCCTGAAATTATGCCGTTAACTGTAATACATCCTAGCGTGATGCTAACTTGGTTCAAGGTGTGGATTTCTCCCTAGTACTGAAGGGGGGCTAGCATCTGCCAATATTTGGCTTCTAAGATATTCTGATTATATTAATGTATTGCATAGGTTTTCCGTAGCGCTAAAGTAGTGCTTTGAAGTTATTTACAAATATCTATATCTTAAATAGGAATTTTGAGTTATGAGGGTTAGCTTACAGCCTGCCTTGAATGATAGTAATTTGGACGCCAATCAAATCAACTCTCAACGCCAGTTGGGAATTTCGATTTCGGCGATCGCAGAAGTTCAAGACCGCAATGTGCCACTCAATTTGTGCCTGATTCTCGACCATAGTGGTTCGATGAATGGGCGGCCGCTAGAAACGGTGAAAAATGCCGCGAGTCGTCTGGTGGATCGATTAAGTCCTGGCGATCGCTTGAGTGTTGTAGTTTTTAATCACCGTGCTAAAGTCTTAGTGCCGAGTCAGGCGATCGAAGATCCAGAAAAAATTAAACAGCAAATTAAGCGTCTAGCCGCCGATGGTGGGACTTCCATTGATGAAGGATTGCGGTTGGGGATTGAAGAATTAGCCAAGGGTAAAAAAGATAGCGTTTCCCAAGCTTTCTTATTAACCGATGGCGAAAATGAACATGGTGATAATAATCGCTGTTTGAAATTTGCCCAATTGGCTGCCAGCTATAATTTGACTTTGAATACTTTAGGATTTGGTGACAATTGGAACCAAGATGTTTTAGAAAAAATTGCTGATGCTGGTTTGGGTACTTTGTCTTATATTCAAAAACCCGATCGCGTAGTTGATGAATTTAGCCGTTTGTTCAGCCGCGTTCAAGCAGTAGCGTTGACTAATGCTTATTTGATATTCTCCCTCATGCCCAATGTCAGGCTAGCCGAACTCAAACCCGTTGCCCAAGTTTCTCCAGACACAATTGAGTTACCACTGCAACAAGAACCTGACGGACGTTTCTCTGTGCGCTTGGGAGATTTAATGAAAGATGCAGAACGGGTGATTTTGGCTAATATTTATTTGGGACAATTACCATCAGGGAAACAAGCGATCGCCAATGTGCAAGTCCGCTACGACGACCCAGCTAGCAACGAAACGAGTATATTGACGCCAAATATCCCAGTTTACGCCAATATAGTCGGAGATTACCAACCAAACCCCAATCCCCAGGTGCAACAATCGATTTTGGCATTAGCGAAGTATCGCCAAACCCAGTTAGCCGAGACGAAATTACAACAAGGCGATCGCACTGGTGCGGCGACGATGCTACAAACGGCTGCCAAAACTGCTTTGCAAATGGGAGATACTGGTGCAGCGACAGTGTTGCAAACTTCTGCCACCCAGTTACAATCTGGTGGAGATTTGTCTGAAAGCGATCGCAAGAAAACCAGAATTGTCTCCAAAACAGTTTTGCAAGATACCCCTCCGCAATGAAAGTTAAATTGCTCTCGGCGCTAAATGACAATAATGTTGATGTGGCTCAAACAAGCAGCCAACGTCAATTGGCAATGACAATTTCGGCAATTGCTGGTGAGTTTGACCAAAATCTCCCCCTTAACCTCTGCTTGATTCTAGATAAAAGCGGTTCCATGCATGGACAACCAATTACAACGGTGATTCAAGCAGTGGAAGGATTAATCGATCGGTTGAAGCCTGGCGATCGCATCTCAGTTATCGCTTTTGCGGGTTCTGCGGAAGTCATTATCCCCAACCAAATTATTGAAGACCCCGAAAGCATCAAATCTCAAATTAAAAAGAAACTCAGTGCTAGTGGCGGTACAATAATTGCTCAGGGTTTGGAACTGGGAATTACAGAACTGATGAAGGGCACAAGAGGCGCTGTTTCCCAAGCTTTTCTGCTGACGGATGGCCAAGGTGAAAGCAGTTTGCGAATTTGGAAGTGGCACATCGGCCCTGATGACAACAAGCGCTGTTTGGAACTCGCGCAAAAAGCTGCCAAGCTGAACTTAACTATCAATACTCTCGGATTTGGTAATAACTGGAATCAAGATTTGTTAGAAAAAATTGCCGATGTCGGTGGTGGAACTTTAGCTTATATTGAGCGTCCGGAACAAGCTCTAGAGCAGTTTAGCCGTTTGTTTGGACGCATTCAATCTGTGGGGCTAACCAATGCCTATTTGTTATTATCTTTAGTGCCCAATGTGCGATTAGCAGAATTTAAACCCATTGCCCAAGTTTCCCCAGACACCATTGAGTTACCAGTGGAATCAGAAGCTGATTCTGGTTTTGCTGTGCGCTTGGGAGATTTGATGCAGGATGTAGAACGGGTAGTTTTGGCTAATATTTATTTGGGACAGTTGCCAGAAGGTAAACAGGTAATTGGGCATCTGCAAATCCGTTACGATGACCCTTTGATTAACCAGCAGGGGTTACTTTCGCCCATCGTGCCAGTTTACACAGATGTGGTCAGGGACTATCAACCAGCATCTAATCCTCAGGTGCAGCAATCTATTTTAGCATTAGCCAAGTATCGGCAAACCCAGTTAGCGGAGGCGAAATTGCAACAGGGCGATCGCACTGGTGCAGCTACAATGTTACAAACAGCTGCCAAAACCGCACTACAGATAGGAGATAAAGGTGCAGCGACAGTGTTGCAAACTTCCGCCACCCGCCTGCAAGCTGGGGAACAACTTTCTGAAGCAGACCTGAAGAAAACTAGGATTGCATCAAAGACGGTTTTACAGGAATAGTAAAAATTCAGCTTTGCTGATTAACGGTGAGTATGTAAAGTATTTTAAATTTAAAAATGAGCATATTAAACTCTATCGGTAGAAAAACCTACCGAATGCTGGCTAACAATTCTATAAAGCAGAAGGTTCAAAAACTGTGGTCGGGTTGCCAAAGTTGGTTGTCGCTGCTTACGTTGAATGCAGTCATTACATGTCTTGTTTAATTGTGTGGATAGTTTACATAAATCTGCGATCGCTTATACTTAACAAGTTGCAAACCATCTCCAAAAAGCTTTAGTGAGATCGTCGGCTGACGCAAAAACTCCTCAACCAACAATGGACTTGATAATAGCGCCAACCAAAATTCGCATTTTCTGAGTGAGCTTCCCCTTTAGTTTATGTATCCATAGGTTTAGCCGATTTCATTCGTTGTTCTCCAACCTCAGATCTCGCCTCGGTTATGATGTCTTCCCAAGTCTCACCTAATTCTGTCAATGCAGCCTTGTTTTTTTCATAAAAAAGAATGCCGTTTTTGACCATCGCTTTGGCTATGGGTCTACCAACACTACCTATGAGTGGAAGAAAAACAGGTACAAGAATTATTCCGACAATTCCTGTAACTCCCAGTCCTTCTACTAAATCGCCAAGGTCGGGTAAAAGCTTAACTGACATAGTATTACCTCCCTTGTTTAATCTCAGTTGAGCCTATTTTTTATCTTCTCGTTAAAATTGAATATCAGAACATCCAGCAACTTATTGTTACGTTAAACAAAATCGCTTTAAAGTTTTATATCGCAAGCTTTCGGCTCAACGATACACCAAAATGAATGTGTAAATTTAAGCTTGTTGCTTATTGCCTGCTATAGATATGCCATAAGTTAAACATCAGCTAACAACAGTAAACCGCAGATAACAATAAGCCCCCGTTATACTCATAGGGTTAACGGGGGAGAACGTCATAATAATTATCTCTCGAACCAATTCGTGCTGATGCTTTAATTTTAGTTGGGGTAGTTCAGTCTAATTCCCGGCGTCCTTCCAAGGCTCTTGCCAAAGTAACTTCGTCAGCGTACTCTAAATCACCACCAACAGGTAAACCAAAAGCTATTCGTGTCACCTTGGTAAATGGCTTTAGTAGCTGACCGAGATACAGTGTAGTTGTCTCCCCTTCTACACTCGGACTAATTGCCAAAATCACTTCTTGGGGTTGTTGTTTACTCACCCGACGTACCAAAGCTTGAATCGTTAACTGTTCTGGCCCAATTCCGTCAATGGGAGAAATTACCCCACCCAAAACATGATACTTGCCCTTGTACTCGCGAGTTTTTTCTAGGGCAATCACATCACGAGAATCTGCTACTACACAAATAGTATTGTTATCACGGTTGACATTACGACAAATTTCACAAACTGGCTCAGCAGATAAGTGAAAGCAGACAGAACACAAGCCGATCTGTTTTTTTGCCTCTACCAAAGCTTGCGCCAAAGCTTCTACTTCTGCTTCTGGTCGCTTCAAAATGTGCAAAGCCAGTCGCTGGGCAGATTTGGGGCCAACTCCTGGTAAGCGTTGCAACTGCTCAATTAACCGTGCTAAAGGACGTGCGTAAACCGTGGTTTTGTCTCCAGAATGTTTTCACCTTAACTATGATGACATTCCTACAGAATTTTGGAGTGGTTTTGAGCCAATGGCTTTGGTGAGGGGCGATCGCTCGATTGAAACATCATAAAATTGAGTCAGGCTTGCACCAGTGATATGAAAAGGTCTGTAGACGACTACCATCGCATGATTGAAGTTTCGTATATCTTGATTGAATTAGTTGAAGGCATATGTCTTTACCCCCAATTTTAAGACACTAAAAAGCGCCCCCCTTCGGAGATCGCTTTTTAGTGTATTTGGGTTAATTACTGATTAACCGTTGATGGAAGGAGCGGTTAAAGCAACAGGAGCAACATCAGAAGCCGCCAAGTCTAAGGGGAAGTTGTGAGCGTTACGCTCGTGCATTACTTCCATACCCAAGTTAGCGCGGTTGATGATGTCAGCCC
>NZ_JACJTU010000057.1 GCF_014698835.1 Nostoc paludosum FACHB-159
TTTGTGTGGAAACTTGAGCATCCCATGTCGTCCCCCATTCTGTCACTCTTGTCTCACTGTGATATCCCCCATATATCAACTCTTCAGGACTTTTCTGCACCACTAAGGTCCTTAGCTTTTTCCCAAGAATCATATCAGGTTCGTCTAATTACTTACGATAAAAACTTTGCAGACTTCTTTGCGCCTTTGCGCCTTTGCGTGAGATTTAATCATAACTAATCAACCGGACATAATATCAGACCTAACTACAAATATTCATCCGAACCTGATAAGCTATTACGCTTTTAAATTGCACGATTGCTCATGCTGTTGACCGCTGACGGTTAACAGTCAACAGTCAACACAAAATGCTTTTGGCAGCTTATTATTCTTCGGTATAACGACGTGGTGTATAAACCCAAACATTACCATCCCTGCGCTTGATAATTCGGGTTTTTGTGGAACCTACAAGAATAACAGTCCGCATATCGGCGGTAGCTGGTGCTAATTCCTCAAGTGTTATCACCTTTACAGTCTGTCCTGGTCTGCCGAGATTCCGTCCTAAGACTACTGGTGTATCCGGTGTTCGGTGTTGCAACAAAATATTTCTTGCTTCTGCCAGTTGCCAAGTACGGTCTTTGGAAACAGGGTTGTAGAAAGCAATTACGAAATCAGCTTCGGCAGCAGCGGCAATTCGTTGGGCGATCGCTGACCAAGGCTTTAAGATGTCAGAAAGGGAAATTGCACAGAAGTCATGCCCAAGAGGCGCACCAATGGCGGCAGCAGCGGCCTGCATCGCTGAGATGCCTGGTGCCACATGAATGTCGATGCTTTCCCATTCCGGTTTAGCATAGCGATCGCATACTTCAAAAACCGCTGTTGCCATTGCATAGATACCAGGATCGCCAGATGAAACCACGGCTACATATCGCCCAGATGCAGCTAAATCCAGCGCCATCTTTGCCCGTGATTCTTCTTGGCGGTTGTCGGATTCATGACGTTGCTTGCCATCACCAAGAGAACCGATTAAATCTAAGTAAGTTTTGTAACCTACCAAATCAGTTGCCGACTTGAGTATTTCCTTCACTTCCCCAGACATCCACTCTTGACCACCGGGGCCTGTGCCAATAATCGCTAACCGTCCGCGTGCCTGACCAATGGTGTTGGGGTCGATGGGCTGCTGGGCAATGGCGATCGCAATGTGAGCAGAGGAAGATATAGGAGATGCCCCTGTGGCGGCGATTACTACGGCTTCTGCGGGACTATAACCTTGTGAAAGCAGATTTTCTAGCTGATTTGAGGTGAAAAACCGAACAGGCACTTTCAAGGCTTTAGCTACCGCGTGTATCGCGGGATCGGCAGCGGTGGTGATGGGTGCAAATATGCCCGCGATTGATGCAGGTGTGAGTGCGGCATCAGCTAATAGTTGATGTATTAGAGCTAGTGTTTGGTCTGTATAATTAACAGTGGCATCAATGGCGATCGCTATAGTTGCAGGATGGTAGACAAGGCAGTTGAGCGCAGGAGTCACCAGACGTTCTGTAACCTGAATTGTCAAATCTCCATTTGCATTAATGGGCAGTTTGCTATCGCTCAACCAAGGTGCTGTGCCTTCTAGCTTGACTTGTGCCCCAGCAAGCAAATCTGAGATAAATTTTTTGGCATCGTCTGGGTTTGCTAAATGGTATCCGGGGGGAGGAGACAACAGCGCTGTGCCCAAACGTAAATCCCCCGTAGTAGTAATTGCAGGTTTGACATCAAGAGCTTGGGCAATGCGGCGTGCCAAATCATTTACCCCACCAAGTCCACCCAAAAGGGGGACAACAGCGCTACCATCTTCAGCCACAGCTAACACTGGTGGTTCCTGTCGTTTGTCACAGAGGATCGGAGCTAGCGTCCTAATCAAAATACCAGCAGCACAAATGCCAATCACTGGCGTTCCCTGACCAAATAACTCTCTTAGCGTCTCACCAAAATTCGTGAAGCTGACATCAACCCCAGACGTGCGACCCTCTAAACCATATAATGTCGAGCCTGGTAGAACGCTGATTATTTTGCGTGCTACTGCCACGCTATTTTGACCTAATACTATAATGGCGGGTGCAACGTTCATCATCAATAAATTACAGATTACGAATTCTTCAATTAGTACTTTAAATTCATAGCTGGCTAAATATTTAAACGATGAAGGAGACAAGGGGGACAAGGAAAATAACTTTCAACGCCCCATGCCCCATGCTCAATGCCCAATGCCCAATATCAATTAGCTTTACGCTCTTTGAGTACCCGATCTAGTAAGTCTCTTGCAGGTTGGGCTTTAGCCAAGGCTGCTTGATGGTCACTATGAGCGCGAACAAGGCGAAAAAGACTGCTCACGCCTGTTTTAAGTTGTTCAAGTTCTTCACCAGTAACCAGTTCTCCATCGAGCATCCGCCCAATCAAGGGTTTGATGTCCCCCACTTCTTGGCGGACTTTTTGGAGCTTTTCTACAGAACTGAGTAAGGTTTTTAGGGAATTCAATATATCATCAATATCCTGGCCACCCTCCACTGACTCAAGTTCTTCTTCACTTGTTAGAGTATCTTTGTCTGAAATTGTAGGTAATTCCTGTGCAGAAGTTTCACTTTTAACCCCGTTTGCCCGTGCCATTAACGTTTCCTCAAGGAATTTTTCTTAGTGTATCGCTTATTCCAAGTTTCTCAAGATAATATTGTCATAATTCGTTAAATAACTACTGATAGATTTCTAAATAAAAAATTGATGCATAATGTTTTATATTTCTCGTCTCTTTGCGGCCTGTGTATCTGAAATGGTTCATTGATTAAACACGGCGATCGCACCTTCTTTATTACTAATTTTCAGAAAATATAGTAGAGTTCCGAATTCAGAATCCATAATTAAAGCAGTATTTATACCTGGCTGGCTTTGAAGATAATACCAATTTAAAAAAATGTTATAGATCCAAGCCTATAAATCCAGATAAAATTTAGCTTTCTTAATTTTCAATTGATATAAGTTTATCTACTTTTATGGTATTGAGAATAGAAGACGCAAACAGAAAAACTTTCCCCTTGTCTTCTGATTCCCAATGCCCTCTACAACTTTAAATTGCCCTGGAAAAGCCACTAAATGCCCGATGGCGAAGATAGCGATCGAATACAGCAGCGATATTGCGGATGAGTAATCGTCCAGCAGGCGTAACTTCGATATAATTGGGAGAAAATTTAATCAAGCCGTCGGTTTCTAACTGTCGCAGTTCAAATTATTCTTGGGAAAAATATTTTGCAAAATCACAATCAAAGCTTAGATGATATTTTTATTGAATCTCATCTGGTGATAGTTGAAACTGACACATCAATTCCATAATCACTGTGCGGCGAATGATGTCATCGCTATCGAGTATGACTGCCCTTTCAATTGGCAATTCGCCACTATCTATCGCCCGAAAATAATTTTTCAAAGATTTATGATTCTGCACGTATACATCATGCAGCATACTAATCGAGCTTATACCAAATCCAAATAAATCAGACTCTGGTTTAGTGGTGTATCCTTGAAAGTTGCGGTGCAGTTGTCCGTTACGTTGAGCGATCGCGGATTCACTTCAATGGAGATTTCTGCATTTTCATCAAACTGGAAATGATTACAAAGGGTATTCCACAGCATCTCAACTTGACTGAGGGATAAATAATTGGGAGTACCTCCGCCCCAATACATTTGCCCAACGGTGCGATCGCCATCAATAAAACTTGTCACCTCCGGGGGAAGGAATAATTTGCGATCGCCAGTCTTCACCGTAATAAAAAGCTAAATCTTTCTCTAAATTTGCCTGACGATGTAGTTCGGGAAAGTACATCATCTCAACTATCGGATGATGCTGATAGCGCTGTAGTTCTTCTTCCAAAACGCTGTACACAAAGTAGAGATCCGCCAACAACTTACGAAAAAAGCTCTTTTCTACTACCCCTTTGAGAAAGCATTTCATAAAGGCGGTGTTTTCTGCCATTGTATGGGAATGTTTAGTCCCTTCTCGCAAACGAATATCTAAATGACTGCTCATAATTAATAGCTCATTGCTGAAAAATGTTGTTATTTTTGGGCAAAAGTCCCATTCAACCAATCGTGAGGTTGGAGAAACATTTCGCTGAGTCTTGCTTCTGGTGTACCTGGTTGTGGCTCGTAGCAATATTCCCACCGTGCTAGAGGTGGTAGAGACATGAGAATAGATTCTGCCCGTCCCTGGGTTTGCAGACCAAAAACTGTTCCTCTGTCATAGACCAGATTAAACTCTGCGTAACGACCCCGACGATATAGTTGAAATTGGCGCTGGCGATCGCTATACTCTGTGTGCTGTCGCCGTTCCACAGGAAGTGTATTGTCTAAAGGTGTAAGTAATTGTGCTTGATTCTCACAATGACGGCCCATAATCGATACCTCTTCATCTTTAAGGATAATTTACTAAATCACTGTATAGTTATTAAACTAATAAAATTGAAAATTTTTCAAAACTTAATAAACTGGTTTTTTTAGCTTTTCCCCGTAACACATGATTTGTAGCTGATAAATGTGAACTTTGCTGAAGAAATTTAGAAATTTCTATTGTGGGTCTAGTCAAAAAACTATATGTAGCATAACTTTATAGTTATAGAAATCAATAGTAGAAAAACAGCGCAATCATGGTTAATACCCTACCTCAGTCTGCCCCCAAGCAACCAAAAGCCGGAATCAAAGAGCCAAGCCAAGAAACTATACTTACTCCCCGGTTTTACACCACAGACTTTGAAACCGCTGCCAATCTGGATTTGTCTGCTCAAGAAACTGAGTTAACAGCGATGCTAGAAGAAATGCGAGCAGACTACAACCGTCACCATTTCGTTCGGGATGAGGCGTTTGAGCAGTCGTGGGAACATATTGACGGAGAATCACGCCGCGCCTTTATTGAATATCTAGAACGCTCGTGTATTTCAGAGTTTTCTGGGTTTTTGCTGTTTAAAGAACTATCCCGAAAACTTAAAGCCCGCAATCCGCTTTTGGCAGAAATATTTCAGTTAATGGCGCGTGATGAAGCCCGCCACGCTGGATTTCTCAACAAAGCAATGGGAGACTTCAAAGTTTCCCTCGACTTAGGGACTGTGACGAAAACTCGCACTTATACGTTTTTTCCCCTTGAGTGGGTGATTTATACAGTCTACCTATCAGAAAAAATCGGTTACTGGCGTTACATTATTATTTACCGACATTTACAAAAGCATCCAGAAAACCAGTTTTATCCTATCTTCCGTAAATTTGAAAGTTGGTGTCAGGACGAAAACCGTCATGGGGATATATTCAAAGCACTTTTACGTTCTCAACCACAACTGTGGAAAACCTGGAAAGCTAGACTGTGGAGTCGCTTTTTCCTGTTATCAGTATTTGCCACCCACACACTAACAGTTCACGAACGGGCTAGTTTTTACGATTCTCTCGGACTCGAAGCAACGGAATTCGATCGCCAAGTAGTTCGCAAGACTAACGAAACTGCGGGACGGGCTTTTCCTGTAATGTTGGATACCGAACATCCCCAATTTTTCCCGCGTCTGCAAAAATGCTCGGACTACAACTTGAAAATTGCAGAGATTGAGCGCAGTTCTACACCAAAATTGGTGAAGCTGATTCGCAAACTACCCTTGATTGCAGCAATTGTTTGGAATCTGCTGTTACTTTACCTGATCAAACCCATTAATGCTGAGGCTTTGCGGGAAACGGTACGTTAGATTTTTGAGGCGATCGCTCATATCATGTTCGGCAAAATAGTTATGATTAAATCTCACGCAAAGACGCAAAGACGCAAAGAAGTCTGCAAAGTTTTTATCGTAACTAATTAGACGAACCTGATATCATTATAGGAAACTCCAAAAAATAAATTATTCCCCTTAAAGTTCTTGTTCGTTGACAGTTAACAGTCAACTGTCAACAATAACAATGGAATATTTTTTACTTGGAAGTTTCTTTGTGTCTACCCTACAGGTTCCGCCTTAGGGGTATGCGTCAGCTTTGCGATCGCTCATTCTCAATCGTGAACTGTACCATCAGGCATAATCGCACCTTGGAAATCAACATCAGTGAGAATGGCTCCTGTTAAGTCTGCTCCTTGCAGATTAGCCTTTCGCAGAATTGCACCATTGAGATCTGCATAGCTCAAGTCTGCTTTTTGCAAACTCGCTTGACTGAGATCTGTTGCCAAATCTCCCCACAATGTTGTGTGGCTCAAATTTGCCCGACACAACTTTGCTCCATCTAAGTTGGCGTGATGCAGTGAAACCGCTCTCAAGTCAGCGTAGCTCAAGTCTGCCCCAGTCAAAACCGCGTATCCTAAATCTGTCCGTTGATTGGAACTAGGACGAAAGTCTGCTTGAATTAACAGACAACCAGAGAGCTTTGCACGATTCAAATTCGCACCGCCTAAACTAGCTTTGATTAAGTTGGCTTTGTCTAGGCATGTCTGAACCAGCTTTGCACCAGTCAAATCAGCCTCACGCAGAATGGCGCCATACAAATCGGCTTCACTTAAGTCTATTCCCCAGAGGATCGCTTCACTCAGGTTTGCTTCCCGCAGACATGCTTGGTTGAAGTTAGTTTTACCCAGCCGTGTCTGACGTAAATCGGCATTGCTAAAATCTGCACCTCTGAGATTGGCATTGGTTAACTCTGCTTCTTGGAGATTTACTCCCTGAAAGCTTCGTTCTCCAGCAGTATAGCGTTTGAGAATTTCATCCACGTCCATAATTATTACAACCTTTAATTTACCTGAAGCGGGTTTTTCCTCTGGACAACAACGTTTGACACCATTGGCTTGTGAGGTTGGGTTAACTCTGCCATCAGTTCTGTGACGGACATGATTCTTTCAGTGTACCTAACATTGGCTCCAGAAAAAATTAGACCATGTTCTACGTCCCCAAGAGCAGCTTTAGACAGGGCTTGCAGAAGACAATAAGTTTTACCAGTGTCTCGACACAAGCACGTTTCTAAACAATTGGCAATACATCGCCGTTCCAGTTTTGTTGATGAGTCAGTAATTGCCTGTTCTGCAAAGAAATTACGTAAAGCACGACTGGGTTTGCCTACAGGACTGGGCACAGTCACAATATCTGCGGCAGAGGCTTGGAGATGATAATCTTTATAACGTTCATCGGCATCGCATTCTTCTGTGGTAATGAAGCGAGTACCGATTTGGACGCCATCTGCCCCAATTTCCAATATGCGATCGATGTCGGTGCGATCGCTAATTCCCCCACTAACAATCAGCGGCATCTTGACGCCCAGGTATTGCTCGAAATACTCCCGCAACTGAGAAATCACAGACTCTATGGAAAATCCTGAAGAGTTCGCATCTTCGCACTGGCTGAAATGCCCTCCGACTCGCTGACAATTTTCCACAATCAAGGCATCGGGTAGCCGATTATATTGACGTTGCCAAGTTTGGCAGATTAGCTGGGCTGAAAAAAAGTTAGATACGCTCGGCACCAATGCCACATCGGGATAGTCTGCGGTGTACTGTGGTAAAGTTAGAGGCAGTCCTGCTCCAGTGATAATCAGATTTGCTCCTTGGGCTGCTGCTATCTGAGCCAACACAGAATAATCTTTAGTAGCAACAAGAATATTTACCGCGATCGCTCCATCCGGGCTAATGCTGCGGGCTTTGGTGAGTTCATCTATCAAAGCAAGTCGATTAGCTTCAAAAAAGCTCCCGCGTTTGCGTTGGTGAAAGTAAGGAGAATGCAACCCCAGCCCCAGTGAAGCGATCGTACCTACTCCACCTGCTTTGGCAACCGCTCCAGCAAGCTTCGCACCAGATACCCCTACTGCCATTGCACCTTGAATAATGGGATACTGGGCAATGTGTTTGCCAATCCGCAGGGGATGTAAGATAGAGGCCATTAAAATCTTGTTCCTTGTTTAACTAAATAACTGTTGAGTAATTTTAGCACCTCAGTGTTAATTGTTGGTTGAGATGGAGTTTTAGGAGCTTTTAACTAAAGAAATTAGATTTGGCCTCTGGCGACCCTCAACCGATCGCCCTTGTAGCTCCTGTAATTAGCTAGCTTTTGGCTCAATGGCTCATAACCCTACTACCACCCTCAAAATGAGGGTGTTTTCTCGTTCAAAAAATTGCTGTTTTGCCCCGGAGAGTTTTTAGGCTTTCGGCCTGCTGTTGGACGCGTTCGCTAATGCGATCGCACGCTAGCTCACAAAGCTCAAAAATCATCGGATCGACAATCTCGTAATAGGCACTGGTGCCTTTAGGCTGACGAGATAAAATTCCTGCCTGAGTTAAAACTTTTAAATGCTTAGATAGATTTGCCTGCCCTAAGGCAGTAGCCTCGGCAATTTCCATCACATTCATTGCACCTGACTTCAAACAGGTCAAAATTTGTAAGCGACTTGCTTCTGATAAAACCTTGAAGTAGTCAGCAACCGCCACGAGAACAACTGGATCGGCCTTGGGTGGCTTAGTTTTTGGCATAGGATAATTTAATGGTCAGCACAATAGTTATTTAATAGTTTATTAGTAATATAGCTAATTGCTAATTAAATTTAATAAAACCCTCAACGGCTAAGGCTAAATCCCATCGCCTTTCATACCATTTCACGAAATACCTGTTAGTGCGATCGCCCTCCACCAACTCTAATGGAGATCAACCAGAATTGTAATTTGGTCGCTGCATCGGCAGTTAAATAAGTATTTATACTAATTTTTGCTCGTAGATTATTTACAGTGTTTTTGAAGAAGAGATGTAGCCAGTTCAAAACTATTAGGTTGAGTTTGTACTGCATAAGCTTCTCTTTCTAAATCTTGCCTGTGGATATCGCTATAGTGCATAAAAAACGGTCGCGCATAATTGATAGGCTGAATATCTAAACCTAAAGTTTTTATTTTCCCTTTCCCCGCACATACTTGTGCGGCATGAACAGCTTCGTGAATTATGGTTTGAGTACCAATTTGTAGGTCAAATACTACTGGATTAATCCAAATTTTTTTGCTAGCTTCCTGTAATAATCCATAGGCACCCCGTTTAGGCGGTAGCTGAATTATTACCTGAAACCCAAATTTTTCTAATTGATTTTTCAAATCGAGAAATTTTTGTTCAGGGGTGGGTGCTTGAGAAAGTTTTAATAGTACAGTTTCTATCATTAAAATTTATAGGTATTAAGATATTTTAATTATTAATCATGATATAACAATTCTAAGGAATTCGTGAGAGGCAAGATACCCGAATTTTTAAAGAAGTCGGGTATCTCTGACTTTTGGCGATCGCAAATTATTTCACTAAATCCTTCACCTTCTTGATAATACTCACTGGGTCAATTCCTTGATGTGGAAATTGCTCCCACAAACCGCCACAGCCTTCTTTATGAGTGCCAAGATAAGCGTATTTGGGAGTCAAGCCACGCTCTAATAACCAACTACCAAAACGGCTGCCTAATCCAGTTCGACGATTAAAGGACTCGACCACAAGTACAAAGGGAGCATTACCAATTTTTGCCATCATTTCTTCGTCAATAACGTTTAAAGTTGGTTTGTTGATTAAACCTATATCTAAACCTTCTTGTTTGAGGCGCTCAACTGCATCGAGGGCACGATATAAAGCATCACCAAAGCTAACAATGTAGCCTTGCGTTCCTTCTCGAATTACTTCATCTTTACCAGGAACAAATTTATAGTCACTACCAAAAAACTCATGACCATTATTGTCGAGAATTAATGGTACTTTAGAACGGGTGGAGAAAATAAACCGCAGCCCAGGCTCAAAGAACGCTGATTCTACACAGGCTTTCATCTGATTAGCATCAGATGGAAAATAAAGACGTGTTTGATAGCCATCATCCAAACCATTGTCAGCGAACATATTATTTAAACCGAAGTGGCAGGTGTTATCTGCCATATCATCGATACCTGCATGAGAAAAGTGACAAAGTACATTCGAGTAGTTCAACCGCGCCATTGTAATCTCTGAAATACACATTTCTAAGAAAGCGCTAAAGGTTGCAAAAATACCTTGTTTTCCTGATTCCATTCCAAATCCAGCAGCAGCAGAAAAGTTACCGCGCTCCATAATGCCAGACGAGATAAAAATTTCTGGGTATGCATCGTGAATTTTCTTCAGGCCACACGAACCTTCAAGATCGCTATCGATGACTCTGACATTTTCCTTGCGCTCTACTTCACTGAGGCGACTTAAGACAGCAACCATCGCATCACCGAACACGTTGCGATTAGCATCCCATTTATTACTGGAGCCAAGAAAAGTGTAGGTTTGTTTCGGTTTTTGAATACTCTTGATGTATTCGACAGCAGCAGTTTGTCCCCGTGATTCGAGATATTGAATTGCTAACTCTACAGAAATCACATCATGACCGTGAGTAGAACCTTCTAACCCTGCAATACCAGGGCACATGGGGCGTTTATTGACGATCGCAATTGGCCCTGGAGTATTTACAGCCTCGTAAATACGATGGTATAGGTCGTCTATGTCTTCCCCATTTCCTTCGAGTATCCTCAATCCATGTCCTTGTAAGGTTTTGGCAACGCTGTAACCAAACAGATATTTTGAAGGATGTCCGGCGATGGTCACATCGTTATCATCAATGATGAGTTTGACGTTAAGATGTTGAGCGACAGCCAAGCGTGCGGCTTCAGCGTCGTTGCCTTCTTGCTGGGAACCATCGGAACCAAGGCAGAAAACCACTTTACCTGGATTTGCCATTGCCACACCATTGACGTAAGGCCACATGTGTCCTAGTCGTCCAGAACTAAACTTGACGCCGGGAGTTAGCCCTAATTCCGGGTGTCCTGGTAAGCGCGAGTGTGCTTGGCGATAGTGTAGGAGTTGCTCGCTTGGTAAGTGTCCGTGTAAAGCTGCCATTAGATACTGAGTTGCGACTCGATGTCCAGCCTCATCAAAGAAAATCGGCACAAACTTATCGGGTACTGAATTAAACAAGGCATCAAGTACGATCGCCTCTGGTACTGTGTCATAAGGCCCCCCAGTATGGCCGCCCACCCCTCTAGCAGCTCCGGTGGCTGTGAAAAAGACGATCGCATCACGGCACAGTTGAATATTTGCTTTTAGGTTTTCTCGTTGCTCCAAGGTAAGAGTTGGATTTGCCACATCGAGAACCACTGGCTTATAAGCACTCAAATCAATGGGAAATTGAACGTTAGTAACAGTCATAATTTATTCCTGGGAATTAACAAAGGACAATGGCATTTGGAAACTTGCAAAAAAAAAGAAATTCAGGCAATAGCAATCCGATCGCTTTTGCTCAACAAAGCAGGCTATGAAAAGTCATTGAAAATGCAGCTAAGATTGTTAAATCTCGCTTGCACGAATGCGCTTGAATTTATTTAAAATTCGGGGGAAACATGCACTAACCTGCATACCTATGAGTATAAACTCACAAACGTGCAATTTCAAGATAAAATATGCAATTTCCGGAAAATCAATTATGCTAACTGCGGAGCGACGACAATTTATCTTAGAGATTCTGCGGCGTGACAAAAAGGTGCTGTCATCGGAATTGAGTGCGGTTTTAAAGGTTTCTGAGGATACGATTCGCCGGGATTTGCGGGAATTAGCGGAATCCGGTTTATTGCAGCGGGTTCATGGGGGGGCACTTTTGATTTCGCCAGCGATCGCTTCTTATGCCGATCGCCAAAAACAGGCTCCCAAAGAAAAAGAAGCGATCGCCCGTGCAGCTGCCAAATTGGTTTCTACTGGACAGGTGGTAATTTTAAATGGAGGCACTACAACTCTTCAAGTAGCCCGTCATTTGCCTTTAGATTTGCAAGCGACAATTGTCACAAATAGCCCTCCCATTGCTGTTGCCTTAGCAGAACATCCCCATATAGAAGTTGTAATGTTAGGCGGACAACTCTACAAAAAAGCTTTGGTAAATGTTGGGGCTACTACAGTTGAGGCATTACGGATGATTCGTGCAGATTTGTGCATGTTGGGTGTGTGTAGTCTACATCCAGAATTTGGAATTAGCGTACAGAACTTGGACGAAGCACATGTCAAACGAGCTATGATTGCTGGAGCCGCTGAGGTAGTTGCATTAGCCACAGAGGAAAAGTTAGATACTGCTGCTCCTTATGTTGTGGAATCGATTCATGCAGTTACTTACCTTGTAACTGCACCAACTGTATCCGATCGGATGCTAACTTCTTACAAAGCTTTAGGTTTAACCATCGTTCGTGAATAAATAACACAAGTTAGATGCAGAGAAAACAGGGGTTAACTCTCAATACTTGTCGGGTTTTGGGGAAAAGGGGAAAGAAAAAACCTTTACCCTTTACCCTTTTCCCCAAACCAAATTCCGAGTTCAAAATGTAAAACCCCAGCAGTATTGAGTTAACTCTTAGTTTGCTCGTGAATCGGTATGAAAATGGTAAATTCAGTCCCCTCACCTGGTGTAGAATTCACATCCAAAGTGCCGCCATGTTTTTCTACGACAATCTGATGGGCGATCGCCAGACCTAAACCTGTACCTTTGCCAACACCTTTAGTAGTAAATAAATGGTCAAATATTTTTTCTTTGACTGACTCACTCATCCCTTGACCATTATCAGCAATGGCAATTTTCACATTTTTATCTACTACTGAAGTTGTAATTGTAATTTGGTTAGGATTGGCTTTAATTTCCTCAAAGCTGCGTCCGTGGTTTGCTTCTTCTAATGCATCAATGGCATTAGCCAAGATATTCATAAATACTTGATTTAATTGACCCGGAAAACATTCAACTTGTGGTAAATTGCCATAGTTTATGGTAACTTCAATTGCTGGACGTTGTTCATTTCCCTTCAGACGATGTTTTAAAATTAAAATTGTGCTATCTAGACCCTCATGAATATTGAAACGTACTTTGTAATCTCGATCTGCACGGGAGAAAGTTCTTAAACTAGTACTGATATTTTTCAAGCGATCGCAGGCGATAGTCATGGAATCAATCATCTTGGGTAAGTCTGCCAAACTATAATCCAAGTCAATTTCTTCGGCATGATCTATAATTTTATCCGCTGGATTGGGTAGATTTTCTTGATATAGTTTTAAATGTTCAACAATATCAGCAAGAGTGGGTTTAGCTTGTTTAAGACTGGCAGCAATAAAACCGAGAGGATTATTCATTTCATGAGCTACCCCAGCAACCAAGTTACCCAGTGCAGACATTTTCTCACTTTGCACGATTTGTAACTGTGCTTGTTGTAAATCTTGGATTGCTTGTTGTGCTTGTTGATAGAGTTTGGCATTTTCCAAAGAGATGGCGGCTTGAGTGCAAAGTAGATTCAGCAGTTCGACGCGCTCATGGGTAAATGCTCCAGTTGTTAAGTTGTTTTCTAGATACAGCACGCCAAGGAGTTTGCCTTGATGCAAAATTGGCGTACACAGCAGACTCTTGGGTTGTTGGCGTAAAATGTAAGCCTCGGTTAACAACAATGGATGCTCCATTGTATTGACGATCGCAGTCGTTTTTAAGCTGCGTTTGACTGTGTTAACTAGACTCACAGGCACATCCTTACTTTCTGACAGCAGTATGGACTGCAAAACCACCGCAGGTTGCCCAACTTGAGCCACTCCCTCAATACTAAGTTGATTTTGATTGAGCAACATCAACACACATTTATCTGCGCCTGCGGTTGCGGTAACAATTTCTAGCAGTGCTGACAGTAGCTTGTCGAGTTGAATTTCGCTCGATAGCTTTTGAGAGGCTTTGAGGATGGCACTCAAGTCTAGAGCTGTGGATACACTACCACTGTTTCCGGATGAGGAGGTTTGAGAGATAAATCGGCTTTCATTTGCATAGACAGTTTCATTCGGCGTGTATCCTCTAGCAGACTGTTGCAAAATTGTTGTTAACAATTGGGGATAGTGTTGTTCTAAGTCGGCAACTTTAGCTTTTGCACCCCAATGGGCATAGCCATAGTAGGCTGCAATTAAATAATCTTGAGCGATGCGCTCTTTGCCCCAGTCCAGGTAAAATTTAGCAGCCAGTTCGTTAGCGATCGCTTCTTCTTGGATATAATCATTTTCGTGAGCTTCTTTGATGGCGCGATCGTAGAATTCTATAGCTTTGGCTTTATTACCTTGTACTCGCTCTCGTTCTGCCTCCACTAGATAAAACTTGTGCAAAAAATTCATTGGTGCGTGGCTTGCCCATAGCTGAATCTTTTGCTGATTGTTTGCCACTCGATTTAAGATAGATTCTTGTTCTGATGGCACTGATGAATAGATTGCTAAGTGTGCCAAAGAATCATAAAAATTGAATACTAGGACGAAGATAGTTCCTTGTATTGCATCTAAATACGCTTGGGCTAGCAATGCATTTTGACAGGCGTTTTGGTATTCGCAAAACACATAACAAAGAATCATTTTGTTAAAATAAAACTGAAAAAGCGCAGTGCGATCGCTAGCATGATTCAACAGTTGTAAACAAGTTTTTTCATCGCAGATTTCACCCCGAAAACTGGATGGTTCCCCAGAGGGATTTAACAAATTCAGAACTGACTGTTGATAAATGCCTAGTATATATAAGATATTTTCTTGCTTGAGTTGAGTCAAGACATCACTTATAGTTGCTATTTCTTCTTGCAATACACTTAACTCATTCCCGACTAAATATGAATTTTGGTATTTCGTTAAGGCAGCATAACCAACAAATTCTAAGTTGCCACTTTCTACTGCACTTTGATAGCTCTCCCACAAAATTGGCAATGTTTCTCTCAAATGAGCTTTGCCAAAAATTGTCGAACATCCAGCCACCATAAATGCAGATGCTTTCATGTCTGGAATATTGAAATTTTCTGCTAACTTTAAAGCTAATTTGCTGGATTGATAAGCTAAGTCAATATCTTGAAATTTTTCATTTAAGAGAATACTGTAACAAGCGTAACCATAGCTGGAGAAAAGCGAATTGCCATAATTGATTGATAAGTTCACGAGTTTGCAAATCACCAAAGGAAAAATTTCGGGCGCAGCTTGATAGGTAGCAGTACCAATACTGTTTAATATCCTTGCAGCTGCTAGTTTTTCAATATCTGTCATCAAAGGCAAGTTAATCAAATCTTCGATATTCTTGCCATTTAGATTATTTGTAGTTTCAGTAATTGCTTGTTGAGTATCTGAGGAATCAGGCGATTCGGGTATACTGGCTCCTACTAATTCCAAAGCTTCTAACCCAATTTTAACCGCTTGCAGCTTTTTTGCTTGGGCCATTTCAGCTTGGATTTTAACAGCATAAACTTTCATTTTGTCGATCGCAGTCTTAGCTTGTTGTAGAACAATATCTGCAAATTGCTCCATCTGTTGAAAATTACCACTGAGGTAGGCGGTTTCTGTTGCTAGTTCATACAGTGGTAAGGTGAGATCATATTGTGTTTGCCAGCAAGAATCCTCTTCACCAAGGTTCAACAAACAAATCCCTGTGGTGGAATACTCCAAAGCTGCGGTGTAGGCTGTTGCGATTCTGGCTTTTTGTCCTGCTTTGAGATTGAGTTTGGCGAGTTGTATTTGCTGCGAACGTTCGAGAATTAGAGATTTACCAATGTTGAGTTGATTGACAATTTCAAACAAGTTTTGTTCTTGTTCTGCTGCTTTTGTATTTTGGAGTAACAGTTGCCCAATTTTTAGGTGCGTTGCTTGTTTTTGGTCATCTGGAATTAAAGAATAGGCAGCTTGTTGGACGCGATCGTGCAAAAATTTATAACAACAGGAATCAGAACTTAGGAGCGAAAAATCAGGAGAATTTCTTTGCTCTTGTGAATCCTCAATTCTGGATTCTGACTCTTGATAAAATTTATAAACCTCACTTTGGGGTAAAATTAAACCTTCTTGTAATGGCTTCCACAAAGCAGCAGCGGTTTCTACCTCTGATAATTGACAAATGATCGCTAATGTTTTTAAATCAAACTTATTTCCAATACAAGCAGCTAACTGCAACACAAATTGAGTAGATTCAGGTAACTTTTGTAATTGCCATGTCATGAATTCCACCACATCTTCTGTGAGAGCTTGCTGATTTATCTGCGCGATGTCACATTGCCAACAGCCTGACTCTAAGCTGAACTCAATCAACCCTTCTTGGTGTAATGCTTTGAGGAACTGCGTACTAAAAAACGGGTTACCTTTAGTTTTTTGATATACCAGTTGTGATAGTGGAAATGCCACCTCTTCTAGACACGCAAGGGTATCAGCAACTAAATGATTTAATTTCAAATGACTTAGCGGTTGCAAGGTAATTGCGTTAATTTTTGCACCAGCTTTGCGAACTTCATCCAATACCAAAATTAAAGGATGTGCTAGCGATACCTCATTATCCCTATAAGCTCCAATTAATAATAAATATCCCAAACTTGTTTGATTCATTAATAATTGCAAAAATTTCAATGAAGTCGCATCTGCCCACTGCAAATCATCCAAGAAGATTACTAGCGGATGTTCTTGGCTGGCAAATATTTGAATAAATTTTGTCAATATTAAATTAAATCTGTTTTGGGCGGCAGTTCCTGATAGCTCTGGTATCCCTGCTTGTTTACCTATAATTATTTCTAATGCGGGAATAACTTCTATGATTACCTGTGCGTTTTCACCTAGTTCGCCAAGGATTTTATCTTTCCATTGTGCAATTTGAGCATCGCTTTGTGTTAAAATTTGCTCGACTAAATTCCGAAACGCTTGCACGAAGGCAGATAGGGGAATACTGCGATTAAATTGGTCAAATTTACCTTTAATGAAATATCCCTGTTTTCTGACAATTGGTTTGTGAACTTCGTTAACAACGGCAGTTTTACCAATTCCAGAAAAACCCGCAACTAACATTAGTTCTACCCCCCTATCTCCCCCCTTGCTAAGGGGGGAGATAGGGGGGTTAGTGACTCGTTCAAAGGCTGCTAGTAGTTGTTCGACTTCGTTTTCTCTGCCATATAATTTTTCCGGAATGATAAAGCGATCGCACAAGTCCCTTTGACCAATAATGAAATGATCGATCTTTCCTGTTTGCTGTAATTGCACTAAGCAATTTTCTAAATCAAATTTTAGCCCCAGGGCACTTTGATAGCGGTCTTCTGGATTTTTTGCCATCAATTTCATCACAATATCTGACAAAACTTCAGGAATTTCTTCCCTTTTTTCTCCTAATTGATTTGGCAGTTTTGCAATATGACAATGCACCAATTCCATTGGTTCGTTAGATTCAAAAGGAAGTTCCCCAGTTAGGAGTTCATAAAGAGTGACACCCAAAGAGTAGAAGTCGCTGCGGTAGTCGATACCCCGGTTCATTCTTCCTGTTTGTTCTGGTGATAGATAGCTTAATGTTCCTTCTAACCCATTAATACTTTTGATTTCAGTGGTTTCTTTGGGTAGCAGGGAAGCAATACTAAAATCTATCACCTTCACTTGTTTTGTGTGGGGATGAATCAGAATATTGGCAGGTTTGATGTCTTTGTGAATGACACGATGACAGTACAGACCGTGAAGAATATCTGCTAGTTGTAGAGCAATTTCCAAAATTTCAGTTATCGAAAGTAATTGGTCTTGAGCATATAGTTTTAAGGAAACGCCACCAAAGTCCTCCATTACTAGGGCGTAACTATTGCGGTATGGTTCCAAGCACAAGAAACGCACAATTCCCGGAATTTCTAAATTGTTGGCGATGCTGTATTGATTGCGAAACTGCAATAGTTCATTGAAAGTGGGATACTCTCGTTTCAGGAGTTTGATAACTACTGGTTGGCCATCTAACTCTCGTATCCCCCGGTATACTATTGTTCTAGAACCACAATACAGTTGCTCGACCAGATTATATCCGGGAATTGAAAAGGTAAAATCTAATACTGCGTTCATTGCAACTGACTCCATACCAAATTTTAATATTCTATGAGTCAGTATTACCTTGTGTGGTATAAAAGTAGCCAATAGAGATTACACTGAGTTCATCACTATTGCTGATACCATAATTAAGGCTAAAACTACTGATATTGCCAAATTAATTAGAGTTCTGACACTACATTTGCGACTTCGGCGATCGCTGTCACATCAGTGATTGGGTTTATTTTTTGATATTGTGGTAGATATATAGCGAAGAAATAGCATCTAAATTAATTTCCCGATCTTCATTTTCATTAGTATTTTTAAACAGTATTGTAAATGCACCTGCACCTAACCTATCTTGAGGAAACATCCTATAACAAGGCATCGTAGTTAAATGAGATTGATATTTAGCTAAATGGCTAATTTCCATTGCTTGGAAATGAGGAAACCTTTCCAAAAGCCACTCACAAACTTGCTCATTTTCTTCTGGTGAATAGGTGCAAGTCATATAAGCAAGATATCCTTGTGGTGCAACCAATTTAGCAGAATTAGCTATAATGCGTTTTTGTCGATTTGCACTTTTATTAATAGCAGTTGGATGAAAACAACCAGGTGCTTTTTCGCCTTTAGCAAGTAGTGATTGTCCGGTACAAGGAGCATCAACTATTACCAAGTTACTAGAAGCTGGAATCATTTCGGCAAATATACTCGAATCTCTATTAACTACAGCACTAGGACTGATATTGCAACGCTTTAAATTAGAAATTAGCATTCCTAGACGTTTGCCAATCACTTCATTACTAATGAGTAAATCAGGTTGCAAAACTTTCCAAGCAAAGATACTTTTTCCTCCCGGTGCAGCACACATATCAAAAATTAAATCTACTGGCTGAGGAATCGTTAACAAAGTAGAAGCTGCAAACACTGAAGAAAAATCCAAACAATAAAAATATCCTTTTTCATGCAGTGAATGTTGACCGGGTTTTTCTCCCAACTGTAAACGGTCTATAAATTGTGGTTGCCAATTAATAGGTTTTTCCACAGCAAAAGGTGAATTTTCTGGTTTTTCATGACACCAAACAATGCTAGATGTAAACAGTTGAGGATTTATTAACGCCTCAATAAATTTTTCTTGTTCATCTAGATTTGTAAACAAACGCCGCGAGAGTTTAAGTAATAAATTAGAAGGTTTTTCCATGTAGATATATAAATAATTGCCGTTAAAATTCTGGCTTCTGAATTCTGACTTCTGAATTCTGATTCCTGAATTCTGAATTCTTACTAATTTGGCTGTATCAGAATACAACTAAAACTGTTACACAAGAACAGTGTAATTAAGGCTTTTGGCTTCATACTCAAAATATAATGACCGCCATTGGGAATGCAATGGCCAAGCTACCCCACTGCACCGGAGAAGGTCATGTTTTTAGATAATTTTCCGCAAAAATTACGCAAAGAAGCACAATTATGGAGGGATGAAGGAATAATTAGTTCTTCGCAGTATGAACAAATAGCAGAACGTTACCAATTTAAAAACCTGGAGGCTGCTGCACGCGATCGCTTTGTTGCAATAGTGGTTGCTATAGGCAGCATACTCTTATGCTTAGGCATAATTACCTTTGTAGCAGCAAACTGGCAGTCAGGCTCGCGAGAAGTCAAGTTTATTCTGCTGATGAGTTTGTTTTTTGCCACAGCCATAACTGGTTTTTACACTTGGAGACAACGTGAAGCCAAGAAGCCACAACAAAGCAAACGCTTACTGGGAGAGTGCTTGCTAATTTTAAGTGCTTTCATTTTAGGCGCAAATCTACTGCTGATGGCCCAGATGTTCAATATTAGCGGTTCAATTTCCCAATTGTTTCTCGCTTGGGGGTTTGGTGTTGCAGTTCTAGCCTATAGTCTGTTCTTAAATTCTTTAGGAATTCTGTCAATTATCCTTGTGGAAATTGGCTATTGGACGGGGCTAGAAGATTTGTGGTACTCTTCAAGTGAAGTAACTTGGTCGCGACTAGTGGTACAGCATATGCCTCTGTTGGCATGGCTGGTATTTGTACCCTTGGCTTACTTCTGTCGATCGCGTTGGATTTTCGTCCTAGCAGCCTTTGTGTTTGCTAGTTCCTTGCAAGCTAACCTCAATCCTCTCCCACTGCTAAATTATGCTGATATAGCCCCTTGGGTGGCTTCTTTTGCTTTTGCACTCCCACCTGCATTATTCTGGAGTTATGACGATCTGCTGTTTCCAACCATAAATTACAGATTGTTTCAATCCCTGGCTCGTAATTTAGCGTTGGTAAGCTTTGGTGTGGTCTTCTATGTCCTGTCTTTTCGTTGGGTCTGGGATTCTCCAGATTATAGCTCTAATCAGCCAACGACTTTGACAAATTTGTTCGAGTCTCTGCCGATAATTGATTTAGGGATTCTCAGCGGCTTAGCGGTGTTGCAATGGTTGTTTCTGTTGCGTCAAAGGAATAATCCTCCCCGTCGCGAAGTGATTTTTACGACTGCTGTCATTACTACTTTTCTTGTGTTTATTGCCTTAGCACCTTTTTGGCATCAAACTATTAGCCGAATTGATGAACTTGGGATTTTTATTTTCAATGTACTTCTAGCAACATTAGCCTGGGGACTAATTCAAGAAGGATTGAAATTAAACAACAGAAGTTCCTTTTGGGGCGGTATGCTGTTATTCACACTCCAAGTTATCAGTCGGGTACAAGAGTATGATACCGACTTACTATTTAAGTCTCTGGTCTTTGTTTTGTGCGGTTCAGCTTTAATTAGTGCTGGACTTTGGTTTGAACGTCGCCAAACAGGTACATCTAAGTCTACAAGTCAGAAGTAGTGGAAGAAAGAATTCAGAATTCAGAATTCAGAATTCAGTAAAAATTTGGAACTTTAGATTTGAGATTTTTTCTTCAATCCAAAATCGTTCGACTGAGCGAAGTCGAAGTCCAAAATCTAAAATCTAAAATTGTTAAAATTTCTCTGCGTCAGTCCTAATCTCGTTAATTTTGTCCTCCTCAATACCCCCTGCTTTTTAGGACTACGCTCATGACCAGTAATTCTTCTGAATCTAAAAATAAATCCTTGTCTCCCGAAGCTGAATTTTCCAAGACAGTGACTTTTCGGGATTACTTGATTGCTACTGAACAAAAATCGAATAAGCCTTTACCAGTTTGGCGGTTAATAGCACCATTGGCGGTGCAAACAGCGTTAATTATGGCAGTACCAGCCCAAGCGCTTTATACAGATATGACAGGCAAGACGGTGATTTTGCAAACCGCGCCTGTAAATCCTAATAATGTTCTCCAAGGAAACGCTCTAGAGTTAGACTATAACATCTCCCGGACTGCTAATTTGAGCAGACTGCCTGGTTGGCAGACTATAGTTAGCAAAGGGCGTGGAAGTGGCAGAAGATTGCCTGAGGGAACCAACATCTACGTGACTTTACAAGAGCAAGTATCTTCTGGTCGTGGTGTCCCTACAGCTTGGAGACCGTTACGAGTCAGCAGCGATCGCCCCACTTCCCTAAGAGCTAATCAAGTTGCCTTAAGAGGTGTCTATCAAGATGGTTCCGTCAACTACGGCTTAGAAACATATTACATCCCAGAAAACCAACGGCAGCAGATTAGAAACGACTTGCAAGCCCAACGCGCCAGGAGAGGACAAGTACCACCCATCGTGGTGAAGGCGAAAGTCGATCCTCAGGGAAACGCACTACCAATTAGTATGTGGGTACGCGATCGCAACTATCGCTTTTAAGTTCTTACGCGAATAAACTTGGATGTCCAATCGCAAGATTTATCACCGAAGTTCTGAGCCAAGGAAGCCTTGGCTCAGACTTCTCTTTCTGTAATTACTTATACCAATTTAAAAAAAGAATGCGACAGATGGATAGGGGCACAACATTGTTGTGCCCTGACAAATAATTGATGTATCGCAAACATTATTTGAATTGGTATTAGTCTTCATGGCGTAACTGCCATGCTGCACCAAAAGCTGCTCCAGCCCCAGCTAACAATCCTGTACTCATTCCTTGGATAGTTTTTTCGATTGGATCTTGGGTTACGCAATCACTTGTAACCTTGTTATCTTGCAAACACAGATTGCTTTCTGCCCAACTGGCAGTACCTCCTAAAATTACGCCAGTTATACTACAAGAAACAACTAGCAGCAAAAGGCGTTGGGTTTTTCTACTTTTTCTATCCATAGATGGATGCGTTAAAGATGAGATTTGCTAACTGATCTTCAACTACTTTACACATCTTGGCTGTTAATGTCATTAGTAGAGACGCGATTAATCCCGTCTGTACAATAGTCATTAGTCATTAGTCTAAAACTAATGCCCAATACTTCTCTACGAGAGGCTGCGCCAACGGCTGCGCTCAGTACAAGTGCCCAATGCCCTATGCCCCATACCCAATAATTAATGATTCTTTTGGTGACGTACTTCAACTACAGTATGAACATTGCCACGAGGGCTAAAATCTGCTTTTACAGTGACCTCTAAGGGGTTACAAGCTGCGACAAAATCATCCAAAATTTGGTTAGCAGATTCTTCGTGAGAAATATAGCGATCGCGGTAACTATTAATATAAAGTTTGAGTGCCTTCAACTCTACTACTCGTTCGTCAGGCACATAGGTAATATAAATAGTCGCAAAATCAGGATACCCGGAAAATGGGCATTTGCAAGTAAATTCCGGCAAACTAATGCTAATGTCATATCGCCTTCCAACCCGCGGATTAGGAAAGGTAATTAGTTCGCCTTCTGCTATATTACGCTCGCCATACTTCATTTCTTCGCTTAGCCCAGATGCACTTTCAGGTAAATTGTTAGTTGTCATTTGTTACTTAGTCATTAATCATTAATTTTTCCCCACGTCAGAGCGTCCCCGCGTCTGTTTCAGTCCCCAGTCTCCACTCAACACTCCTCCTTCTCCCAGTCTGGACAACTTTCATCTTCATAACCGTGGGGATGCATGGCACAAACTAACAAGTTACCACCATAAACTTGACCGTGGTAGTGAGTACAACCGATGCAAGCTGGATTTTTTTCGGCTGTGGGTTCCACTGAATACGGAAAACCTGGATCTATATCTGCCACAACATCTTCCAAGTCCCAGTAAGCTTCCATCATCGGTTCAGCTAAATCTTGTAAATACTGATCGACTTCAGTGATAATGTTACTGTGTACTTGCTCAGTAATTTCTTCCGTTAACTCAAAAAAGGCGTCTACCATTTCACCCATTCCCAGGAAGAAACGCTCTACTTCATCTGCTACTGTTTCTACTATTTCTATTAAATCTTTTTGCCACTGTTCCATAAACTTGACGCCTTTACAGGCTATAAACAGGACGTTGGTGGTGTCTAATTTGATGTACTAAAGTACACATTAGGCAATGTATCATATCAATTTTATATATATAGCGCTATGTCAAACTGCCAGTTATTACTAAATTTAGAACTAAAACAATGCTTTTTACTAATCGCGTTGCAATCGTTTTAACTCATCTTGCAGTTCTAGCACTTGTTGGCGTAATTCATCTACGTTGTTGTCAGTTGATGCCTCTTTCACCGTTGGTTCTTCATCTTCCTCTAAAATTTCGATGCGGCGAGGTTCTGAAGGAGGTGTTTTTTCAGGGTTTTCACCAGATGCTTGCGGTTGTTGGGCTTGCTTCATCATATCTTCGACAAAGCGGCGCGCTTCTTCTGTGGACATTTCGCCCTTGGCCACCATTTCGTCTGCCAGTTTTTGGACTTGCGATCGCAGTTCGGCTAATTTTCCCCCTGCTTTTTCGCCAGCGTAAGAAGCTAGTCCTACACCAAGGTAAAAAGCTTTTTGAACAATATCTCCAAAACCAGGCATTTCTCCTGAACGCTCCTAAAAATAGGGCGACCCGGAGACTACGCCTACCACAAGCCTCCCGTGTTGCTGCTACCTTCCGGTTCTGACAAGGTTTGGGTGTTGCAGTCGCATAGATCCAGGTCTTATAAAAGCATAACATTAAAATTCAGTAAATGTGTCTTATTCCATAACAATCCGCCATTCATATAGTTGGTAGTTGACACAACCGTGTTGTACCAAGGGATCGCTAGCTACAATCGCTTCTGCCTCAGCCCTTGAGGCTGCCTCAAACAGCAACATTCCGCCTCGCGCTTCTGCCCAATAGCCTGTTCGGGCTTTGTGTCCTTTTGCAATCAGCTCTTGAACGTAGGCTTTATGGGCTGGTACATATTGGTCAAAGGTAGATTTATCGACTTGTCCTTGTTCAATCTTTACAAATATTGGCATAAGCTTCTGAACTCCAGTTGCAACAGACATCCTGCTTAAGTTATTACTATTTTTGGGTAGCAATTTAGTAGCACTAATACTAAAGGACGGGTAAGATGCCAGTGGTGTCAACTTAAGCTAGAAATAGCTTCATTGTTGGCTTTGTCACTCCCCTTGAACTAAAGTTCAAGGCTAATAGCTAAAGTCTACAGAAGTAGACTCAAGATTTTTGTGGATATCTTAGTCATCTTGAGATGACTTTTGCTATGAGCAAGGAACTTCAGTTCCTTGCAGGACATAGCTTTCACCTTAAGTTGACACCAATGGCAAGATGCCCATCCCACAATATCCGATAATTTATTTTCTGGTTTTATTTAATTACTAAGGAATAAAAATAATTAATCATAGATATATGAGCCGTTTTTTCATTGCGCTTCTACCACCGCAAGACATTCAGGACTACGCTAATCAGATTAGGCAGTATTTTGCTGATAATTATGCCAGTCGTGGGGCACAAAATTCTCCGCCTCATATTACCCTGCAACCGCCCTTTGAATGGGCAGATACTAACGTTTTATTGCTAGAGACATCTTTGAGGGAATTTGCTAGCAAACAAAAGTCAATACCAATTACACTCAGCGGTTTTGCTGCCTTTCCACCCCGCGTTATATATATAGATGTGGTGAGAAGTCAAGAACTTTTGACTTTGCAAGCTGATTTAATGGCTTATGTGGAAAGCAATTTGCAAATTGTTGACAAAGTTTCTAAAACCCGACCTTTTGCACCTCACATGACAGTTGCGTTTCGGGATTTAACAAAGCAAAATTTTAAAGCTGCTTGGCCAGAATTTGAAAAACGTCAGTTGTATTTTGAATTTACGGCTGACAAATTAACCCTATTGCTGCACGACGGCAAGCGATGGAATATTAAATCGGAGTTTAATTTTTATTCTGGTGGGTAATGAGTATTTTAACTCGGTTAAATTTGCGCGATCGTACTCAAGCTGCTATTTTCGCTAATTATTTTTTGTTGAAATAATCATAAAAAGGAGTCAGAATTCAGAATGGGCTACGCCCTGCTGCACTAACAGAAATCAGAATAATTTACCCATAAAATAATACCCAGTCTACAGAATTTATGCTGAATTCTGATTCCTGAGTTCTGAATTCTGATTTATATTTATTATTTTTCAAACTGCTGTTCTTGCTGCGGTTGCTGTTGGGGTTCAGTTGGTTGGAGTTTTTCAAATAAAGCTGGTGGTGTAGCTTGGCGAAATGCACCACAATAGTGCATAGTCATAACTGCTTTGAAAGCCCAATGATCTGACGGAACATCAGTAAAAGGATTTGGTAAATTTTGGGCTTGATTTTGAATACAAGCATTCACAACTTCATTTGATGTTGCTGGAGTTTTAGTTGCAGGTTCTTGAGATTTCACTGGAGTCACAAAGCTAGTAGTAGCTAGCACTATGACTGTAGCCAGAATTTTGCAATTCATAATTTAAGTTTAGATGACTCTTTACCCTATCTTAGTTCCCAGACTGCTGCCCAGGAACTAGAACTAGAATAATTTTGCCCTTATTAAGCGTTAGAAAACATTGTCAGCATTAGTAACACTACAACTAATGCAGTAATCCAAAGACCTAACGATCCCCAAACCACTGAATCTTGTTGTAATCTCTGCCATAAATTAGTGACTGAGTTATTCCGAAATGCCATTTTATAACCTCCAATTTTTATGATGTTTTTACTGAGTCAATTCAGAACTCAGAATGTATTACTAGCTCAAAACAAAACTTTACAAAAAGATATTTATTGATGCTTAACTTAATTCTCACATAGGTAACTGTTTACACTCCAGATAAACAGGATTTTGAGAGAATTCTTAACACTCCCTTAACCATGTATAAAAAACTGTATTTTTAAAATCTCAAGCACGGGAATATTGGCTATGTTTCTCTTTGACTACTGTTTATCTGGAGTTAGAAATATATTAAAAATAGACACCTATTAACAGTGAGGTTATTAAGTAATGGTGCAAGAAATCAGGCAAAACGAACCTCAATATCTCTGTATCATTCCAGTTGATAAAATTACAGGTAACCAAGACGAAGAAATCATGAGCTTTGGTGCATCTGCCGATGAGGCAAAAAATCAAGGCGAAGAATTATTAGCATCTACCTATGGTTGTAATCAATCGCAAGTTCGGGAATTGATGCAGCAAGCGCGAATTGAAACAATAGCTCAGTGGTGTGCCCCTAAGCACTAAAATGAGTTGTCATATTAACTCCGATTAATTACTCAAGCAGAATTCAGAATTTAGAAGTAAAAGACGCTGAAGCTGTAGTTTGAGACTTAGATTGTGTACTTTACAACTTTAAATACGCTGTATAAAAAATCGCCAGAATAGCCGTGTAAGTGCTAACGATAAATATTTAGCCGTACTTGAGTTTGAGGTCTTGGCAACAGCAGGTTTTAGCAACCACAATGGTGCAAATATTTAGCTAATCGGTATCAAGGAGCATCAATCTATGACCGACGCCAAGCATACTTCCCCGCGCCGCCGTCGCTCTTGGGCAGAGCCGTATAAAATCAAGGTGGTTGAGCCATTAAAAATGACTACTCGCGCTGAACGGGAACAAGCGATCGCCGCAGCGGGTTACAATACTTTTTTGTTACGTTCTGAAGATGTCTACATTGATTTGTTGACTGATAGTGGCACCGCAGCGATGAGCGATTATCAGTGGGCAGGGATGATGCTGGGTGATGAGGCTTACGCTGGCAGCAAGAATTTCTATAATTTAGAAGCAAACATCCAGAAATATTACGGCTACCGCTATATAGTGCCCACCCACCAAGGACGTGGTGCCGAAAATATCCTTTCTCAAATATTGATTAAACCAGGCGATTACATACCTGGCAATATGTATTTCACCACAACCAGGCTGCATCAAGAGTTGGCTGGCGGTACATTTGTCGATGTAATTATTGACGAAGCCCACGATGCCCAATCATTGCATCCATTTAAGGGTAATATAGACCTGCAAAAACTCACAGATCTCATTGAGCGAGTTGGGGCAGAACGCATTCCCTACATCAGCGTCGCCGGAACCGTGAACATGGCTGGTGGACAGCCGATATCAATGGCTAATTTGCGGGAGGTACATCAGTTAGCCCAAACCCACGGTATCCGCATAATTCTTGATGCTACCCGCGCCGTGGAAAATGCTTACTTTATCCAGCAGCGAGAAGAAGATTATAGAAATCAGGCGATCGCCACCATCTTACATGAATTTTGCTCCTATACCGACGGCTGCACCATGAGCGGTAAAAAGGATGCACTAGTAAACATAGGTGGTTGGCTGGCTCTCAATGACTATAACCTCTACGAAGAAGCGCGTAATTTAATAGTAATATATGAAGGGCTGCATACTTACGGTGGTATGGCTGGCCGAGATATGGAAGCTATGGCACGCGGTATCGAAGAGTCAGTTAAAGACGATCATATTCGTGCCCGTATCGGTCAAGTTGAATACCTGGGACAAAAGCTATTAGATTGGGGTATTCCAATTGTTGTGCCCATTGGTGGACATGCGATTTATTTGGATGCCAAACGCTTTTTACCGCAAATTCCTCAAGAGCAATTTCCAGCACAACGCCTAGCAGCCGAACTATATGTAGAAGCAGGTATTCGGGCAATGGAACGCGGTATCGTTTCCGCCGGGCGCAGTAAAGAAACAGGGGATAATTATTATCCAGACTTAGAACTAGTGCGGCTGACTATTCCCCGGCGAGTGTATACCCAAGCTCACATGGATTTGACTGCTGAAGCAGTTGAAGAAGTTTATTATAATCGCGATCGCCTACGCGGACTGAAGATGATTTACGAACCAAAATATCTGCGGTTCTTTCAAGCACGGTTCGAGTTGCTGTAGAGTTGGCAATGTTTGGTGGTACAAACGGACTTCCAATAAAAAAACATCCCATCGTAGGGTAACACAGCGATGTTACCCTACAAAAATTTGCGATGATTCATTTTTGTATTCCTTGAATGCTATAACCTGGTGAAATTTTCTTCACATATCGCCTTGTCTTTTCATGTCATTTTAAAATCAATTACTAAGTTAACAAATCAAACCAGCAGTACAATTCAACAACCGAACTCTAACCCAACTTCAATCTAAAACTTTGGGAACCTCGGCAAAACTTTATTTTAACTAACCATCCGATCATCACTCAAAAATGAAATCATTTAACCTTGCAATTAACGCCAGCCTGAGTGGATTATTAATCGCTTTCAACCCACACATTGCTAAATCTCAACAAATACTTAATTATGAATCTTCACAGAATCCAGACAACCCCTCTTCAAATGTCATTGCAAAACAAATACAGAATTTACGAAAATTGAGTTTTACAGTTCCCATCCGAACTCTACTTGAAGTTGCTCCTAACTTAGAAATTTTGCCTAAAGAATGGCAGAATCAACAACAAGCACAACGACCAGGAGCCGGGAATACAGTCATTGATAAAGTTGATAACATTGCTCAACAGATTACTGTGAGAATTGATTCTAAAAATCATGGTAATGGTTCAGGAGTGATTATTGCCAAACAGGGAAATACTTATTACGTAGCCACGGCACGTCATGTGGTGCAGAAGCCTGATAATTATGAAATTACTGCTCCTGATGGTAAGAGGTATCTACTACAACCAGAAGACATATTTCAGCCAGAAGGAATAGATGTAGCTTTGGTTAAATTTACTAGTAATGAAACTTATGCGATCGCTACAATTTCAACATATAATCTTTCCTTCATTTCTTCATCTTCTTATGAAGATACAGTCTGGCTTATTGTATCTGGATTTCCAGTATCAGATCGAGGTAAGCGAAGATCATCTCCTGGATTTCTTCACATAGCAGAAGCATTGCTTTTTCGTGCAGAAAGTAATTATCTGTCGCAGTCATTGGTAGAGGGAGGGTATAGGCTAGCATATTCTAATTTGTCCCTACCAGGAATGAGTGGTGGGCCAGTGTTAAACGTTAAAGGACAAGTCATTGGGATTAATGCCGGAGTTGAGACTCCTAGACTGAAACAAATTCAAATCGGTTTTACCTATGGAGTGCCTAGTAGTAGTATTCTCCGTTTAGCGACAAAAGCAGGACTAGGAAATCTATTAAAAGTGGATAATAACAAACCACCAAGCATTAGTAATTCAGAACTTGCTTTATTGACAGACCATCCATTAGTTACTATTAAAAGACCTTCAGCAGATGCTAATGAATATGACTGGCTGGAATATGCCAATCAATTGTGGCGTCTTAAAAGATATTCAGAAACTATTGCTGTTCTCCAAAAAATTGTCAGATATAAACCTGATTTTTCTGAAGTCTATTATGCCCTTGGATTAGTGTTAGGAGAGGGAGGTGGAGAACCTGAAAAATCTTTAATTGCTCTCGATCTAGCTATTAAACTCAGACCTGACTACTATGAAGCTTGGAAATTTAAAAGTATTGTATTAACAAATTTAAAAAGATATTCCTTAGCTGTAGCAGCAATTGACAAAGCTATTGAATATAATGATAGTGACTTAGGTCTTTATTACCAACGCGCTTCTATATTGTTTAAGTTACAACGTTATCCAGAGGCCTTAGCAACACTTGACAAAGCGATTGAAATTCAACCGCTATCTTTTCTCTATGGATTTCGCGGTGTGATTGGGTTTTATTTACAAGATTATAAGGGCATAGTCGCTGATATGAATCAGGCGATTAAACTTCAACCAGACTTTGCTGTTGCTTACGTTATGCGGAGTACTGGACGCTTTTTTTTGAATGATATTTACGGAGGTGTTGCAGATTTCCGCCTTGGTGTTCGCTTGTCTCTTAAAGACAATCAGGGAAAACTACCTGATTATATCAACCAAATAGTCAAAAAACCTAAAGATGCACCAGATTACGTTCTACGCGGTATAGTACGTTTTGAGTTAAAAGATTATCAAGGAGCATTAGCGGATTACAGTAAAGCAATTAAATTGCAAAATAATTCTCCAATAGCCTATGTAGAAAGAGGGAATATTTACGTTGAGTTAAAAGATTACCAAGCTGCGCTGGCTGATTATAATCAAGCGATAAAATTAAGCCCTAATAATGCCTCTACTTACCGTAGACGTGGTAATGTTTACGTTAGGTTAGAAGACTATCCAGCAGCATTAGCAGATTTTAATCAAGCGATTAAACTCAACCCTAATAGTGCCAGTACCTATTCTGCGCGGAGTGATGTTTACGTTCAGTTAAAAGATTATCCAGCAGCACTAGCAGATTTTAATCAAATCATTAAACTCAACCCTAATAATGCTAGTGCTTACTACTGGCGGGGTGTTGTGCGTTCTCAGATGAAAGATTATCAAGGTGCGCTAGCAGATTATAGTCAATTTATTCAATTTGAACCTAATAATGCTATTGGCTACTTTGTACGTGGAGTTGTTTATCACAAACAAGGGAATAACAACGCTGCACTCACAGAATATAATCAGGCACTCACAAAAGAACCACAATTTTGGGAAGTAATGACCAATATTGGCTATATCAAATACGAAAAAGGAGATATAGCAGGAGCAATTCAACAATGGCAACAAGCAGTACAAATTAATGGGCAAGCCGCAGAACCAAAATTATCACTAGCTGTGGCTTTATACGCCATAGGCGAACAACAAAAAGGTTTAGATATGGCGCAATCTGCCTTAAGTTTAGATAATAGTTGGAGTGATGTTGAGATTCTCAAACAAAATCTCTGGGGAAAAACCTTGATTGTAGAGGCGCAAAAACTTATGTCTCATCCTCAAATTCAAGCATTGCGAGTTAAGCAACCTTAACCACTGCGTGACAGACAAGATACCCGACTTCTCACAGAAGTCGGGTATGTGAACCCTAGTGTAATAACTGGTGATTAAATATTCACTTAGAAATATGAAAAAATGCTGACTGTGTAGTTAACCGTGAAATGGGAAAAGTTAGTCAAGCGATCGCATTTGAGCCAAACTTAAGTTAATGGTGTCCTCAAAAATCAAAACTTGAAGATGAATAGTTGTGTACTTCACTTTCCTTAAAATACGCTGTGACTATATCCTGACCATTTTTGGCGCTTGGTTCTCTTAAGAGAATGATGGTTCTAAACCCCTTGTCGATAGCATTTGAGATGTGCTTACTTTGCTAGATAAAGGTAATACAAAAGCCATCGCACTCGTCCTTGTTGGCTACTAGGTGCGTTGCATCGTGCTTTCGAGTGCTTATGCCTTCCTCTGTGTCCTTCGATCCCAGCAACTAGCCAAAAATAGCGATCGCTGTCAAGTTGATAAAGCAGATAAGCACAAATATCATGTTATATATGCAAAATTACAATAAAAATTACGCTAGTAAATCAGGATTTTTAAGTCAAACTTATGGAGCCAAGCCACCGACCACTGCACTACAACGCTGAGCAAGAGTTTGAAGAAGCCCTCGAACAATTGGAGGATATCTTACAAGAAAATCCTAGTGAGGATGAAGATACAGCAAAATTGCATACTGAGAGTGCTAATGAACTCGAACTCGCTAATGATTCGACAGATATTGATTTAGCGGCTTTTGAAGACGCTGTTGCCGATATTGAACAATATTTGGAGCAAAAAACGAAATAAAAGTTAGGAGTTAGGAGTTAGGAATTAGGAGTTAGGAGTTAAAATTCATAACTCATAACTCCTAACTATTGACTCATCTGCCGCTGAGCTTCGTACAACATTAAAGCAGCTGCGATCGCTACATTCAAAGACTCTACCCCAGGACTTAGAGGAATTCTTACTTGCTTGTCTGCCATTGCTGCTAAATCTGCTGACAAACCAGCACCTTCGTTTCCCAGTAATATCAAACTCGGTTTTCGCCAGTCCACTTGCCAATAAGTTAAGCTTGCATTCGGCAATGTTGCTATTACCTGCATTCCTGCTTGCTGACTTTGTTGGACTGTGGCTTTTAAATCTTCGGTTACTGCGGTTGCTAGGCGAAACCATTGCCCCGCTGAAGCACGTAGAACTTTGGGGTTGTCTAAATCTACGCTATCTCCACTTAGCCACAACCCCGACGCCCCAGCCGCTGCGGCAGTACGAATCATCGTACCCAGGTTACCGGGATCTTGTACTGTTTCTAAAGCTAGGACTAAACCAGTAAATGGTACTTGAGTTTGACCATCGCTGCGTTTTGCTGTTGCTACTACACCATCTGGTTGGACTGTTGTGGCGATCGCATCTAAAACTTCTTTACTCACAATTTCGGCGCGATCGCATCGCCTACAAGCTTCCTCCCACAATGACGGGTGGGTTGCTTGCCAATCTGGGGTACAACACACTGTCTCTAATGGATAATTCACCGCACAAGCTTCCTCTAACAGGTGCGTTCCTTCCAGCAAAAATAACTCCTGCTTGTGCCGTTCTTTGGTAGAGTGTAACTTGCGGATTTGCTTGACTAGAGGATTTTGTAAGCTGGTCAACATCGAAAACTTAGGAGTGATAACTAAAGTTAGGAGTTAGGAGCGATAAGTTAGGAGTTAAAACAAACTAAATAAACTCCTAACTCTCAACTCCTAACTCCTAACTTAAAATATGCGGAACCCGGGACTTGAACCCGGAAGCCTTGCGGCACTAGAACCTGAATCTAGCGCGTCTGCCAATTCCGCCAGTTCCGCTGGCAATTATCTTTATTCACAATTTCTCATTGTTACGTATTTTGTTACCTTTGTCAAGCGTAAAAAGGCAAAAGTTAAAAGGCAAAAGAAAGAATAATTGAATATTTCTTTTTACTTTTATCTTTTTATAGCAGTTGCCAATAAAACTCTGATACAAAGAGACTTTTAAGTCTATTGCCCATTGCCTATTGCCTATACTTCGACTTACCTCGACTTCTCTGCGAGACGCTACGCGAACGCTCGGCACAAGTCGCTCAGTACAAGTTGCCTGTTCCCTGCTATATTTTTAAGGCACTAACCCTGCACGCAAAGCACGCACAGCGGCTTGTGTACGGTCAGCAACACAGAGTTTATTGAGAATACCTCGAACATGAGTTTTAACAGTGCCAACTGTGAGATAGAGTCTTTTGGCGATTTCTGCATTGTCACAGCCAGCGACAATCAACTCTAAAACATCCATTTCCCGTTGAGTTAAAGGATAGGTGACGATAGTTTTTTCGATATCTGGGTCAATGCCTTCAATCAACACTCTTTTTGTGGCCGATCCTCTGCTGCCATCGGGGAAATCTTGACGTATTTGCTGGAGTACAAGGTCTGCGATCGTTGGATCGATCCATGAGCTACCTGCATGGGTTGTTCGCACAGCCTCGATTAGTCTCTCACTTTCGATATCCTTCATGCAATAGGAATCAGCGCCCGCTGCAAATGCAGCTAAGACTGCCTGCTCGCTATTCTGCATTGTTAAAATCAGCAGCTTTGTTGTATAATCTTCAGTCTCTCCTTGATATTGCCTAATTTTCCGTGTTAGCTCGATACCATCCATATCAGGCAAACCAATGTCAATAGTAGCAACATCAGGCTTGAGAGTTTTCACAAGCTCGATTCCGTCTGCGGCATTAGCGGCTTCACCGACAATGTTTACTTCTGGCTGAGTTTGTAAGGCAGCCCGCAAACCAATTCTTGTAAGGTTATGATCTTCAATCACGAGGATCTTGATTTCATCCATAGTTGCTTAAGTTTACTGTTATCTATCTAAAGTACACATTAAAATAATCCTGTTCTCAAATTCAGGATTTTATACAAAAAGCAATATGTTTGCTATTGTTACCATGAGTGCATCTACCATTAGACATTAAATAACCTTATATTGTAAGTTTTTCAAGAGGCAAGAGTTTCATCTGAATAATACAATTCAATCAAAAAACTAATTTTATACGTTATTGCCAAGATATATGTTTTATACGCTACAACTGATTATCAAAATTTGATAGCAACTAGGAATCGTTGAATGTTCAATCACTTCCCCTTGCTGTAGCACGGATGATGCAGATAAAATTAATCACTAAGCTACTTCACCGTCACACTCTACTCAGAGATTATGGATAATCAGTTAGGCAGACAATATGCTGATAAATAAGTTATATTTAGCACTATTATTACTGAGGTAAACAGAAAAAACACTATAATTCCTGAAAAAAGATGCCCCAAATTCAGGAAACTTGAAAGGAAAATGTGAAATTTTAATCATCTCAACGCTATTGGAGTAAGCTATTACTAGATTTGCGAGGGATAGCCAAGCACTTCTTTTTTTATTTAGCCATGTCTTTAACTAAAACTGTTAAAAAAGATAAAATTCTCGTTGTCGATGACATTTTTGACAATTTACTGATCTTAGAAGCAGTCCTACAAGATAAGGACTATGAACTTAGCTTGGTGGAAGATAGTAAAATTGCTCTAAATATGGTTGAGCAGTCACCGCCAGATTTAATTCTGCTAGATGTGATGATGCCAGGGATAGATGGGTATGAATTCACTCGACGTATCCGACAAAATCAAGCGTTGCCATTTATCCCAATTTTGTTGATTACAGCTCATTATGAATCCAGCGTTGTGCAAGGACTTGATGCTGGTGCAGATGACTTTATTCGTAAACCATTCGATCCAGATGAACTACATGCACGAGTGCGATCGCTCCTGCGCCTCAAGCATAGCATTGACGAACGAGACCAAATGGCTAATTTGCGGGCAGATTTTGTCTCGCGTTTTACCCACGATTTACGCATACCGCTAGTAGCCTCTAACCGGATTTTAAAATTATTGCTCGAAGGTAGGTTTTGCGACGTTTCGCCACAATTACAAGAAATAATTAATACCATGATTGGCAGTAACCAAGACTTGCTAGAAATGGTAAATACGTTGTTAGAAGTTTATCGCCATGAAGCAGGCTGTAAAACATTAAAAATTGCTCCTTGTAATATTCAGGAATTAGTTAGTGAAGTTGCCCAAGAATTAACTCCTTTAGCTGAAGAAAAAGGATTAGCTGTCAACATTGATAGAGGAGAAAGTATAAGTACAGTGATGGGCGATCGCGTAGAACTGCGGCGAGTTTTAACAAACATCATCGGTAACGCCATCAAATTTACAGACAAAGGTTCTGTAAATATTCACTGCGATGTTAATCTGCCAGAGGTAATTATTAGTATCCAAGATACAGGGCCAGGAATTTCTAAACAAGACCAAGCAATATTATTCGAGCGATTTCGCCAAGGTAAACACCAACGTTCTGGTAGTGGTTTAGGATTATATTTATCTCGCTGCATTATCGAAGCACATCAAGGCACAATTGATGTAATATCTGAGCCAGGGCAAGGTAGTACATTTACAATACGTTTACCTCTGGCTGACGAAAACTGATTTACTACCACAATTGGAATTTACCCCTAACGCAATCTTTCAACAAGCTGGGTTAATTCCCTAAAATTTCATTTCCTCTGATGTCGTAAGGCGCTAAAACACAATTACCTTACAGACATATATGCAAATTCTTGAACTGAGCAAACCTTTGATGCCGTAAGGCGTTGAGCACAGGATAAAAGTGGCGATCGCTTACCAATAAACTAACCAAACCTGAGATGCGATAAGGTGTCTACCCCTCTCAAAATATAGAGGTAAATTCATTGTCTGAGCAAAGTATTATCAAAAAAAATAGTGTTCATTGGCAAAACCGACGAACACTAAAAAACACTTAGACTTAGGAGGAGGTAGGCAATAATTTGATTATTTATCTACTTCTGGAACAATATCAGGACGCTCTTTATCTTCCCAACCTACAGGACGTTTTGAATTGTACCAAGCAATAGATCCTATACTTACAGCAGCAATAAAGCCGACTACAAATAATCCAGTCAGTACAGCAGAGTAACTAGAACTAGCTTCTGATGCAACAGATATGTCTGTTAAAAGATAAGTAAATAATAGATTAATCATGAGTTAGCACCTTTGGGCAAAAATTCAGGGATGGCTTAAAAAATTATTTTGGCAGTCGTATTATCAAAATCTGGTTTTGAGTTTTCGATTTTTTAGTTGGCTCAGTTGCAAGCCACTGCATTACAACTGAGTTCAACACAGATACAGAAAAACTAGAACTAAGCAGAAAATTTAGTAAATTATGATTTTACTTTAACTTTCTGCAAAGATAAACTTAAGTTTATTCTACAGCTTTCTTAACTTCATCTTTGACATTTTCAACTGTATGACGAACTTGTGATTCTGCTTGCTTAGCTTGACCTTGAGCTTTATCATCAGGGTTGCCGGTGATATCGCCAATTACTTCTTGAGCTTTACCTTCAATGTTTTTAGCAACAGCTTTTGCTCTATCTTCGAGACTCATAATTTACTCCTAAAATTCACTAACTATTTATTCGTTTTTGCTTCCCAAACTTGGGCTGCAATGTTTATAGAATAGTTTTTCTAAAAAAGAAATACTTCTATCTCTAGATGTTTTTATTCAAAATATTTTTATCCGTTCTGTAGACTTATTTAAAAGTTGAGTTCATCTGAAGAAAATTAAAGTAATACCCGAAAGATAGAAAAGAATGCTTCTATTACTCTATCTAAAGATGAAATTATAGGACTTTATCGCAGGGAACAGGCAATAGGCAATAGGCTTAAAAGTCTGTTGATGTCAAATTACGATCGCTTTATGTCTTCAACCATGCTTGAACTGCTATAAATTCTGGATTCGCTTTATGCTGTTAAAAGCCAATAACTAAGGTTCAATGTTGGGTTACCCTGTTTTCAGGCTGATTTTTCACTGTTATCAACAAAATTTGTCTTGTGCTTTTTGAGGAGCTTTGAATTATCTCTACTCCCTAGCGTAGTAATTACCGAAGCAGACCGCAGGGTTAGGTTTGGCGTTAACCTTTGCAAATGATGTAAAAAGTCATGTCTTAACCTGTTGTGTGTGCGTCTAGGTTTCTCAATCTAACCTGAGGAGCTAGTTTTTCACAAATGAGTAAGGACGCCTTTATTCACTAACAACTAGATACCCGACTTCTTAGATAAGTCGGGTATGTGAGCCTTGGGAACATCAAATAATGTCTGAAGATTTTTCATATTAGTTCTCCAGATAGAGCGGTAATTTATCAGAAAAAATTTAATATGAAATTGTCAAAAAAAACAACATTTTCACAAGGAGAAAGATTATGGGTAATATCATTGCTTGGTTGGTTTTGGGTTTAATTGCAGGTGCTTTAGCTAAATTCTTCTATCCGGGAACCCAAGGTGGTGGTATTCTTTCCACCATTGTGTTAGGGATTCTCGGAGCGGTAGTTGGTGGTTATTTAGGTCAAGTATTGTTAGGAAGTGGTTCAGCGGCAGCGGCATCTGTAGGAGCTTTATCATTTGGAAGCATTTTATTTGCTGTTCTTGGCGCAATGCTATTGATTTTCCTTTGGGGATTACTAACTCGTAGTGCTGCTTAATTGTCTGAAGTTAGTTAACAATTTTGGGAATCATTTTGAGTCAAAACAGATAAAATGACATTAGAAAAAGAGCGAAAATTTATCGTGATTTTCGCTAAATGTTCAGAAGCAGAATTGGCGCTTCAGGAACTACGGGCTGCAAACTTCCCAATGCACAAAGTTTCTGTAATTGCACGCAAGGCAGAAGAACAAAGTGATATTGCTGGTGTTAAGGCTCAAGAGAACACTAGCAATATATCTGAAGAATTCAGTGGTGGCGCTTTAGGTGGTGTTAGCTGTATAACTCAGTTGGCAATTCCTGGTATGGGCCAAGTCATGCTAGCGGGAGCAGAAGCAACAGCGATCGCTACCACGATCGCAGGTGGTGCGATCGGTGTACCCCCAGGTAATTTGGCTGGCGCGTTGCTACCTTTAGGAATTCCTCAAGAACAAGCACAGGTTTATAGCGATTTAGTTTTCCAAGGTTACTATTTGGCGATCGTAACCGGTATAGAAATTGAAATCCGTTTTGCTCAGAGGATTTTTAATCGTCATAGCATTCAATACAGGGGTATTTATCAGCCCTATTTATCACCTAAAAGTCGCTATAAACATGGAATTGGTGTTTTTTGTCAGCGTCAACATGTAGACACAGCACTTACAGAACTCCAAAAAGCTGGCTTTCCTATGAGTCAGGTTTCAGTAATTACTAAAGGTAACTATCATCCTTTAGAAGTTCCTGAAGATTTAGCCACATATTATGAACATCAACTGAATCTTGGCAACTTTATTGTATTTCTAAATGCTACTGATATCTATATGGCAGGTGCAAGAGCTATTTTAGAGAGTCACAAGATTCAAAATTTTCGGATTTATAACCAATCCGTAGTTAATCCAATTAAAAGCGATCGCCAGGTGATTAATAACCTCTAGCTAAATGTCAAATCTAATCTATTTAAATCCCCGACTTTTAAAGTAAGTCGGGGATTTAAACCTTGCAAAACAATAATGCCATGCTAAAATCCTAAGCCACAAGAGGATAGTCTTCGAGTAAGATAATATCTGTTTCAAATAGTAAAATAGTAGTTTCATAACCAATTCTGCCCATTTCTGGTTCTGCACCCATTTCCATTTCTACAAGATAAGCCCAATTTCCAGAGCTACGGCAACATTGTATTATAGTTCCTAATCCACCAATAAATTCAACCTTTTGTCCTTGACAAAATTTTGGTCTTGCTAGCTCAATAACTGCACTCATAAAAGCCACCTTTTTAGATTAAAATTAGATATTTAATTTATACTTGCAAATCGTCATTTCATTCTCCACCGCGAGATTTAATTAGAAAATTAAGTGGTTGCTTCTTTTGAAATAAGTTATACTATCTCCAGAGTTAATTTAACTGTTATGTAAAAAATGGGACAAGATGTTATTAACATAAGTATATAATTAGAAAAATTATTTAATATGTGTTATTTTTTCTCAAAATTCCGTACATTTTAATTTAATCAATCGAGAGATGCTTTCACTATTTAAATAGTCGAAAGATGAGCGAAATATTTATAACGATAAGAAAAAACTCTAATTATTATACTGTCAATTAAAAATGTTGAACCGTTTGAAGATTGGAACCAAAATTGGGGCAGGTTTTACCTTAAGCCTAGCAATTCTGACCTCAATTGGTTTAATCTCCTACCAAAGTACCAATGAGCTAATTGAAAGTTCGCGCCAAGAAAGCCACACCTATGAGGTATTACGTGAGATTGAAGACCTCAACTTGCAATTGACAAATGCTGAGACTGGGCAACGTGGTTACATTATTACTGGAGAACAGCGTTATTTAGAACCTTACAACACTGCCGCCCAATTACTTAATCAAAAAATCAAGGAACTTCAAAGCTTAACAGCAGATAACCCCAACCAACAAAATCGGCTTGAGATGTTAGAGCCACTGGTAATCCAGAGAATGGCTGTAATGAAAAATGTCATCGAACTACGGCAGACCCAGGGTTTAGAGGTTGCCCAGCAAGGCGTCAAGACAGACGAGGGTAAGCGGCTAATGGATCAGATCCAGAAACTGCTCCAAGCGATGAAAAATGAGGAAAATCTACTTCTCAAGCAGCGTTCTGAGCGGGCACAGGTAGCTGCACGGCAAACACTCGCCACTATTGTTTATAGTATTCCTCTATTTGGTGCGATCTTGGTTTTGATTGGAATTATCCTCACCAGGCACATTTCACTACCGCTTAAGCGAGTTTCTGATTTAGTTCAAAAAGTGGCAGATGGGGATTTATCGGTCAATTTACCAGATACCGATCGCCAAGACGAAATTGGCGTCCTGAAGCGAACCTTCAACCAGATGATTGTCAATCTGCGCTACACAACTCAAAAAAATGACGAGGAAAACTGGCTCAAGTCCAATTTGGCTGAATTTACTCAAATGCTCCAAGGGCAGCGAAATTTAGAAAGTGTGTCTCGCACGATCTTGTCAAATCTAGCACCCTTGGTTGGGGCGTCTGCTGGCGTTTTTTATCTCATGGACTCAATGAACGACGAGCCAGTGCTGAAGTTGTTGGGTGGTTATGCTTACAAAGAGCGTAAAAACTTGGCAAATCAGTTTCGCTTGGGCGAGGGATTAGTGGGACAATGCGCCCTAGAAAAACAAAGAATCCTCTTAACTGGAGTTCCCAGCGACTATATCCGCATAAGTTCTGGCTTGGGAGAAGCTCCACCGCTAAATATTCTTGTATTGCCTATAGTATTTGAAAATAAAGTCACCGCCGTAATTGAACTTGCTTCTTTTACAGCTTTTAAGGACTTACACCTGACATTTCTAGAGCAATTAAGTGACATTTTGGGTGTATTTTTAAATAACATCGCCTCACAATTGCAAACTCAGCAACTCCTTGCCCAATCTGTTGCTTTAACAGAACAACTGCAAAGCCAGCAAGAAGAACTACAAAAAAGCAATCAACTGCTAGAAGAACAAGCCCACGAATTGCAAGAATCACAATTCACGATCAAGCAGTCTAACGAAGAATTGCAGCAACTCAACGAAGAATTAGAAGAAAAAGCAGAACTTTTAGAAATCCAAAATCAGGAAGTTGCCCGCAAAAACCGGGAAATCGAGCAATCTAGGCAGTCATTAGAAGAAAAAGCCGAGCAGCTGGCACTATCTTCCAAATATAAATCAGAATTTTTGGCGAACATGTCCCACGAGTTACGGACACCGCTAAATAGCTTGTTAATTTTAGCAAGACTGCTATCAGATAATTCTCTGAACAACTTAACCGAGAAACAGGTAGAGTACAGCCGCACCATCTACTCTGCTGGAACTGATTTGCTGGAACTAATTAATGACATTTTAGATTTGGCAAAAATTGAGTCCGGTACAATGTCTTTAGATATTGAGCAAATTGCCTTTGTGGATTTGCGGACATCTATAGAGCAAACTTTCCGTCAAGTTGCCGAAAATCAAAAACTCAGTTTCGCCATTGAACTAGATAATAAATTACCCCCAGTAATTTCTACCGACTCCAAGCGTCTGCAACAAGTATTAAAAAATCTTTTAGCTAACGCCTTTAAATTTACCGAACAGGGAGGCGTGAAGTTACAAATTAGCATGGTAACTGAAACAGCCCCAGCCGAACAGCCAACGATCGCTTTTGCAGTCAGCGATACCGGCATTGGCATTCCACCCGAAAAGCAGAAAATTATTTTCGAGGCATTTCAGCAAGCAGACGGCACAACTAGCCGCAGGTATGGCGGCACTGGCTTGGGCTTATCCATCAGCCGCGAACTAGCTCAACTTTTAGGCGGAAGGATTGAACTAATCAGCCAACCAGATCTGGGAAGTACTTTTACTCTCTACTTACCGTTAACATTAAAGCCTGTATTACCACAAAAAAGCTTTGAAGTCAATGGGGAAAGGGCGAAAAATGTTCCAACTAAATTTACGCCCCCCATCTCAAAAGTGCTGACGGTTGAAAGCCGAAATACGTCTGGGGACATTTCTCCAGCACCAAAAATGGTTTCCAGCGTCAACGAAATCCCAGACGATCGGCTAACAATTGAATCAGGCGATCGCGTTTTGTTGATTATCGAAGATGACGATAAATTCGCCCGCATCTTACTAGACATGGCACGTCAGCAGGGCTTTAAAGGAATCGTTGCCTTACAAAGCAAACAAGGTCTAGCACTAGCGCAACAATTCGAGCCGAACGCCATTATGCTGGATATCCACATGCCAGAGATGGATGGTTGGACAGTGCTGGATCGTCTCAAGCATAACCCAAGCACCAGACACATCCCAGTGCATATACTTTCTGTGGATGAAAGACAGCAACGGGGATTAAAGCTAGGAGCAATTACCTACTTGCAAAAACCTGTTTCTCCAGAAGCCCTAAATGAAGTCTTGACCGAGATTAAAAGTTTTGTTGAACGTCAGGTAAAAAATCTTTTAATCGTAGAAGATGACCCCAGACAAGCCCAAAGTATTATCGAACTCATTGGTAATGGCGATGTCCACAGTACAGCAGTAGGTACGGGAAAAGAAGCACTCCAGATATTGCGATCGCAGCACTTTGATTGTATGGTACTGGACTTAGGTCTGCCCGACATGACCGGATTTGCACTGATTGAGCAAATCAAGCTAGAACCCAGGCTGATGAAACTGCCAATAATTATTTACACAGGCAAAGAACTCAGCCGCCAAGAAGAAACCCAACTACGAGGGCTAGCAGAGACAATTATCATTAAAAACGTGCGATCGCCAGAACGGTTATTAGACGAAACTGCCTTGTTTTTGCATCGCGTCCAGGCAAATCTGCCAGCACCAAAGCGGCAAATACTCGAACAGCTACACCAAACCGACCCAGTGCTGGCCAATCGGAAAATTTTGATTGTCGATGATGACCTCAGAAACATCTTTGCCATCACCAGCTTTTTAGAAAGTTATCACATGGAAGTACTGTTTGCCGAAAATGGCACAGATGGCATTGAGAAACTGCAAGCGAATCCCGACATCAACATAGTTTTGATGGACATCATGATGCCAGAAATGGACGGTTACGAAACCACCCAGGCCATCCGCCAGCAACCCCAATTTCGCTCGCTACCAATCATTGCTTTAACCGCCAAAGCCATGCCAGGCGATCGCGAAAAATGCATCGAAGCCGGAGCTTCCGACTATATCACCAAACCCGTGGATACCGAACAACTGCTTTCACTGCTCCGGGTTTGGCTGTATAGGTAAGGGGACTGGGGACTGGGGACTGGGGACTGGGGACTGGGGACT
>NZ_JACJTU010000058.1 GCF_014698835.1 Nostoc paludosum FACHB-159
CTCATAATTCCTTACTTCTTTAAATAACTCTTTATACTCTGCACAATATTCATCTACGATCGCAACTGTTGGGTGGGCGTCTCTAGCCAAATGTTTCAGGATTTGTACTTCTACATCCATTGTCCTGCTTACCTGAAGAGAGTTTTTTCTTTTAGAGCTGATTCGTAAAGAAAATCTAAAGAGAACAGAGCCTCAGTATATTCAGGTTATAGGCTAAATTAATAACATTAATGTTGTTGTCGATGAGCCGTCTACCAGTAATTGAAAATCCGCAGCGCAAACCCTATCCAAGTGATTTAAGCGATAGCGAATGGTTAATTATCAAGCCTCTTCTGCCAAACCCTAAAGGATTTGGGCATCCTATAGAAGTAGATTTGCGAGAAATTCTCAATGCAATTTTCTACGTGCAACGCACTGGCTGTCAGTGGGAGATGTTACCTCATGACCTTCCTCCTTACACAACAGTGTACGGCTACTTTCAAAAATGGCAACGCAAAGGCATCTGGCAGAAAATCCACGATCAAGTACGTCATCAACTGCGACAAGATTTAGGAAAAGATGAAGATTCTACCGTGGCGATAGCAGATTCTCAGTCAGTGAAGACAACGGAAAAAAAGGGGAGGTCTACGGCTTTGACGGTGGTAAGAAGGTTAAAGGGCGTAAGCGGCATATCGTTGTAGATTCCCAAGGATTGTTAATTGGCGTTTTAGTGACTGAAGCCAATGCGTCGATTGCGAAGATTACACGATATTGCCACCACCTGGAAATTAGCCCAGCAAACGTATTAGAGAAATGAACAAAACTTTCGGATAGGCAAACAGGAGTCCATTCTTTACATACTTTTCTTGATTTGTCAATCCAAGTTAGGCATTATCACCGCGAAATTACTTCTATAAATAGCTTTCAGCTTTGTTAAGAAAGATGTGACTAATGGATAGAGGGGGAAAATTCAAAGTCTCTCTCCTAAAAGGAGAGAGATTTTGAGAGAGGTTTTCCAGATACTCTGAAAAGTCAGAGTGCTATAAGGGACATCCAAGAATTAAATTACTCAATTCCTACATCAAAAACCGTCAACTTCGACGATGGCCTTTGCAAACTCCTGGGGCGCTTCTTGCGGCAGGTTGTGCCCGACCCCGCCCCTAACGATTTGATGTGCGTATTTGCCCGAGAACTTTCTTGCATAGGAATTGGCATCTGGGTGCGGCGCACCGTTGGCGTCACCTTCAAGGGTGATAGTGGGCACGGCGATCGCGGGGGCTGCGGCGAGTCGCTTCTCAATCTCGTCATACTTCGACTCGCCTTCAGCCAGACCGAGCCGCCAGCGGTAGTTATGGATGACGATACCGACGTGATCCGGATTGTTAAAGGATGCGGCGCTACGCTCAAACGTCGCGTCATCGAAGTGCCATTGCGGCGAAGCAAGTTTCCAGATGAGCTTGTTAAAGTCATGCCAGTATTTTTCGTAGCCGGCGCGGCCCCGCTCCGTCGCGAAATAAAATTGATACCACCATTGGAGTTCGGCCTGCGGCGGTAGCGGTGTCTTGTTGGCTTCAGGGCTGCCGATCAAATAACCACTCACGGAGACGAGCGCCTTGCAGCGCTCCGGCCAGAGTGCCGCGATGATGTTGGCTGTTCGCGCGCCCCAATCATAACCAGCGAGAATCGCCTTCTCGATCTTGAGTGTATCCATCAGCGCGATAATATCGACAGCGATTGCCGACTGTTGCCCATTGCGGAACGTCTCGCTCGAAAGAAAGCGCGTCGTGCCATAGCCGCGCAGATATGGAACAATCGCCCTGTACCCTGCCGACGCCAACAAAGGAGCGACATCGACATAGCTGTGAATGTCGTAGGGCCATCCATGCAGGAGGATTACCGGACGACCATTGGCGGGGCCAACCTCAGCGTATCCAACATTTAGAACACCAGCATCGATCTGCCTCAGTGAGCCGAACGAGGTGTTTGTCCCCGACTTCATCATGGATAAAACTGCTGGTTTTGTTTTGCTTGATTGTGCGATCGCAGAACCGAATATGCCTAGTTGTGTAGTAGCAATGGTCATAGCCGCAGCGCCCAAAAAGCGGCGGCGTTGATGATTGATTTTCTCGGACATTTCTCTTTTTCCAATTGGATTTAACTCAACTTGCTTTAATTGAATCGGCTATCTGTTTATTTGAGTTGTAAAGAAGCAGTTACGGCAAGAAATTCTTGTATCATTTTTTCGATCAGTTCACCTGCCGGGAGAGCTTCGGTTAATGCTGCTCCCTGTCCTGCCCACATACTGGCAAAATCTGGACTTGATTGTTGAGCAGAAGTCTGATATAAAACCCGCCCTATAGACATCTGAGCCGGGAATGGCAGCACTTTATCACTGTTATTTTCCATTTCACGTATAAATCGATTTCGTATTGCTCTGGCGGGTTTGCCGGAAAATACTTCAGTAATAACCGTGTCTTCGTCCTTACACTTGAGTACAGCCTGCCTATAGACTTCTGGGATATTGTTCTCAGGACAGGCGAGAAAAGCGGTTCCCATCTGTACCCCGCTCGCCCCAAGTGCAAATGCAGCAACGATTCCACGAGCATCCATGATTCCGCCCGCCGCAACGACCGGAACCGATACTGCATCAGCTATTTGCGGCACTAACGCTGCTGTTCCAATCAATCCATGTTCATAAGGTACCGCAAAGGTTCCGCGATGACCTCCAGCTTCAAAGCCCTGGGCTATGATGACATCGACTCCTCCAACGACTAGAGCTTTTGCTTCACGGACGGTCGTGGCGGTTGCTAATACAATTGAGCCTATAGCGTGTATCTCACGAATTGCCTCAATTGGCGCAGGTCCAAAGTGGAAACTAAATACAGGTATTTTCTCTTCAAGCAGGACAGTAAATTGTTCTAGGAATGGCCCTAGTATCGGTATTGGTTCGGGAACAGGCCCCGCCTCAAGTTCGTTGTGCCATTTTGTTAATAATTCAGACATCGGTGTTTGCTGCTCAGGTGTAAGTTGATACGCTTCAACTGCTGGGGCAAACAAATTAACTCCAAAGGGTTGGTCTGTCAGCTCTCGAATTTGCCTGATAATGGAGCGAAGTTTGGCTGGTGCGGTGGCCGCACCACCATAGGAGCCAAGACCTCCTGCATTAGAAACAGCCGCAACCAACTCAGGTGTGGAAGCGCCAGCCATCGGAGCCTGAATTATTGGATGCGCGATTTTGAGCAAATCTATCAGTTCTGTTTTAGGCCACATAAGTATCTACCACGCTTGCTAAACGATGATTTCGGGGAAGGTAGCGAACTGGACGCCTTGTTTGCCCAGCTCGCGGATCTTCTTCAGGACCTTCTCGACGGTACCCTGCCGACTGTACAGCACGGGACTAATCTGCACGGCGGCGGCTTTAACAATCGTACTGGCAAGGATATTTTTAGTCTTTTTCATTGTTTTATAATTTAATTTACTGTTCATCCCAGGTGATAAAATGATCTCCGGTAACAGCCGATCTCCTCATCTGATACGGGGTAATACGGGGCAAAGGAACGCTGCCGACACATCTGGGCAAGTTTTGAAGTGAGGACGCGGACTCAGCCCAGCGACCTGAACGCCGCCCTGAGTTCCTGAGCAAAAATCATTGGCTTTGTAAGCCTCTGCTGCTACCTAGTCGCCGACGTACTCGGCGGGTGTGGCAACTCTGGCCGTATCATCTGGAAAGAGCATGAAAAACCTCCTCCATGTAACGGTCAGCGGCGGCGGCGGACTCTTCTGGACTGCTGCCATTCTGACGCGCACTCAGGTAGGGCGCGTACCAGTCCCACCAATGATGCTCGGCGTGAGTTTTCTCGTAGCGATCGTGGGACTCTGCCGTCTCGCCAAGAAGGTTTGCAAGGGTTGCAATGTCCATGTCTCGTGCTTGCGTAGAGTTCCAAACGCGACCGGGAAGCCGCGTTTGGATTTCCTGGAGCAGCCAGAGGTTCCCATCTGGGTCCTCGAACGAGGCAAATGAGAAGTAGGAACGACCTTGCGGGTCGCGCCCCAGGATGCGTGGGTTGTCCACGGCGTTGTTGAAGGGGCCGCCGGCGTAGTAGAAGACCTCGCTCACGTTGACACCGCGAGCGATTAAGTCTTCGCGAGCGGCGTCGAGGTCGTCCACGGCGAGGACTAGGCTGTGCGCCGAGCCAGAATTGTTCGGAGTGACTCCCTTGCCGAAGATGATGGAGGCTTCCGAGTTGTGCGGCGTCATCTGCACACCACGGAAGTCGCCCTCCACCACGTCGATGTCGAGCCGCCAGCCGAGATTCTCGTAGAATGTTTTCGCGCGGTCAACGTCGGAAACGCTGAACACTACGACTTCAAGTTTCATGTTTGGACTGTTTACGCGATCGCTACTCATCTTGTTCTCCTTTAGGTTGATGGGTTTGATGTTCAGATTGGTTAGTTTTCATTCTTGGGCGATCGCATGATTGCGGGTTGGGCTGCCTCCAATCGAAGATTGAAGGAACTCACGAAGCGAGTAGAGCGTAATCTGACCATCGCTCAATTTAGACAGCTCAAGTTCTTTGAGTTAACACGCGACTTAGATGTGCGTCCGCCAATGAAAAGTGCGGTGGTTTTATTGCACGCTTGAGTCTGTTTTTACGGTGGTTTGCAGCTGGTGTTCGAGATGTAAAATTTCCGCTGCCCGCTCCCCGACTATTACGCAGGGAGCCATCGTGTTACCGGTCGTTACTCGTGGCAGAATCGATCCATCAGCAATCCGGAGATTGTCGATTCCATAAACTCTCAGGTCGCTATCCACCACTGACATGGCATCCTGTCCCATCTTTGCGGTACAGGTTTCGTGCCAGAAACTCGTCGCAGCATCTCGAATAAAACGTTCGAGTTCGGCCCCTTTCAAATTACCTGGCATTACTTCTCGCTTGACAAACGGACGAAGTGGAGCGGAGTTACCGACTTCGCGGCAGAGTTCTATGCAGGCGATCGCGGTTTTGAGATCATCTGGGTCAGACAGAGTGTTTGCATCAATCACAATCGGGTCGGATGGATTAGCTCCCGTTAGGCGCAGGCGGCCTCGGCTTTTGGGATGGGCGATCGCCCCAAATAACGTCCAGCCTGCATCAGGCAGCCCAAACCAGACGGCATTCTCAGCACTGGATTTTGGCACCTCGGCTTGACAGACAAATAAATCTGGACTGTCAAGCCCGGACTGGCTGGTTGAGAAAAAGATTGCCTCGGACAAGTTGTTTCTTGGTTGGAGAGCGGTTTTATATTCCCAGACACAATCGAATGCAACATGGTCTTGAAAATTTTGCCCCACACCGGGAAGGTGCTGCACGACCGGAATTCCCAAACGCTGCAACTCAGCTTCATCGCCAATGCCAGATTGCATCAGCACCTTCGGCGTATGGATCGCACCGAGCGACAGTACAACTTCGACTGCCGCACCAATGCGATAGAGTGTGCCACGGTAAGAAATTTCCACGCCAGTGGCACGCTTACCCTGGAACGTCAGCCGCGTCACCAGTGCATGAGTGAGAACCGTCAGATTGGGTCGATCCAGATAAGGGAAGACGTAGGAGCGGAAGATAGATTCGCGCTTGCCATTGCGGACTCGCACATCGCTGATAGCGGCGCCCTTCACTGCTTCCATCATGCGACCGTTCGGATTCTCGAAAGTAGGAATACCGACCGATCGCGCTCCTGCGATCGTTGCGGGTGCGATCGGGTTTGGATCTGGCGCGGGCTGCACAAAGACGGGTCCTCCCGTTCCCCGGTACATCGGGTCTGGCGCACCATACCAATCTTCCAGACGGCGATAGAGATTCAAGACCGATTCATAGCCCCAGGCTGGATCATTCACTTCAGCGGCGAAGAGATCCCAATCGTGCTGGTGTCCGCGTGCCCAAACCATGACGTTGATGCTTGATCCACCGCCGAGTACTTTGCCCATCGAGAACGGAATTGAACGATCGTTGACATGGGGATTCGGCTGTCCCTGGAAGCTCCAGTCGCGATCACTTCCAAGATTCATAAACCATTGATTCGCGGTGACAACACTGGGTACATCATCGGTGCCGCCAGCTTCAAGCAGTAAAACGCTAACATCCGGGTTCTCAGCCAGTCTGCGGGCAACTACTGAGCCAGAAGATCCAGATCCGCAAACAATAAAATCGTACTGGTGTCTTAGTTCAGAGGTGAGCTTATGCTGGTTGCTGCGGACGCGATCAGTGAAATTGTCATCATTACTGGTGCTACCCGGATCGTTGTTCCGTTCATGCTCAAAATTCGTTTTCATTGGGTCTACCTTGCTTTCAAAATTGAAATGATTCCGTTATATCTGTCACTCGGCTCAAAATCGCTAGAGATGCTTAAGTTCCGCCACTTTCGGTTAGCTTCAAACTGTGCGATGTCACTCTGCTCCACCGCATGAGCAGCATCACTTCCGAGCAGAAGCCGCAGTTGTTAAAGAGTAGCGACGATTATGATTAATTTCTTGGGACACGTGCCGACCTCTTTGTAGTTACGTTCTTTCTAAAGCAGTCATTTTGACGCGCGCAGCGATCTGAACGCTGCCCTGAGTTCTTGAGTAAAAATCGTTGGCTGCTCCCACGCCGCGAAGTGTCCGCCCTTTTCCACTCGGTTATAGTGGATGAGTTTGGGATACGCCCGCTCTGTCCAACTTCGCGGGGCTGCATAGATCTCATCAGGAAAGACGCTCACGGCAACCGGAATGGCGACGTGTTTAGGGTCGAAAAAGACAAACTTATTCTCCCAATACAGACGAGCCGAAGAGACAGCCGTGTTCGTCAACCAGTAAAGCGTGATGTTGTCGAGGATGTCGTCTCGCGTCAATCCCTCAGACTGTCCGTCAAAGACACGTGCGATGAGCGCATAGCTGCGTGCGTCGTGGTCGAGTATCCAGGCAGCCAGACCGATCGGTGAATCCGCAATGCCGTACAGCGTTTGCGGGCGGTTCGCCATCTCCTGAGCATAGCCAAGTCCGTGCTTATAGAAAAAGTCGAGCTGATCCCACGCGTTCTTCTCTTCGGCTGAGAAACCGGATGGCGGTGGGTCGCCGAACTTGAGTGCTTTTGCAACATCGGCTGGAACAGTGGCAGGCATGTTGGTATGAATGCCGAGTAGTCCCGGAGGTGTCAGCAGGGCCATTTGCTCTGTGACTGCATTCCCCCAATCACCCCCTTGCGCCACAAATCGCGAGTAGCCAAGGCGCTGCATCAGCACAACCCAGGCGCGTGCGATACGGGCAGGGTCCCAGCCGATCGTGGTCGGCTTGCCTGAAAAACCATAGCCTGGAAGCGAAGGAATCACGAGGTCAAAAGCGTCGGCTGCATTGCCGCCATGTGCCGTGGGGTTGACCAGTGGCTCGATAATCTTCAGTTGCTCGATGATCGATCCGGGCCAGCCATGCGTGACGATGAGCGGCAAGGCGTTTTCCTGGTTCGATCGAACGTGAATGAAATGAATATCAAGTCCATCGATCGTGGTGATAAATTGCGGTAGAGTTTTCAGTTTCGCCTCAACCTTGCGCCAGTCGTAATCGGTTGCCCAATAGCGCGCGAGTTTCTGAGTCGTTGCGAGCTGCACACCCTGCGACTGATCGGCGACCGTCTCCTTTTCGGGCCATCGCGTTGCTATGATGCGACGGCGGAGGTCGTCGAGTGCCGCTTGCGGAACGTTGATGTGGAAGGGACGGATTGTAGTTGTGTCGGTGTGCAAGGTTTCAAGTTGAGTCATGGTGGTCACCTTTGGTGTTACTTTGCTGGATTGGGCATTGGCAGAACCGAATCGACCTAGCTGTGTAGTCGCAATAGTCATCGCCGCAATGCCCAAAAAGCGGCGGCGTTGTTGGTTGATTTTTTTAGACATTGATCGTTCTCTGATTGGATTTAGCTCATTGAAACTGACGAAACTTTCGTAACCCCAGACATCATCTAGAACTCACCCCATCGCTCACTTCACCGAGGAGAAGGCGGTCGGTTGAAGCAGTTCGTTGCTGATGTTTTGCACGAGTGGGCCGTCCTTCTCACTCTCTTTACTGATCGCGATCCATTCGGGGTCCGCGAGAAATGCACTCCAACGCTCCTGACGCTCAGCCATGCTGTCCCAAGCGAGCAGGTAGGTGAGTTGCTGGTTGCTCTCGCCAATTAGCGTCGTCCAGAATCCAGCTTGGCGGATGCCATGTTTTTCCCATATCTGTATCGTGTGGTTCTGAAAGCGCGAAATCAGTGCTGGCAGTCGTCCAGGCACGGATTGATAAATGCGTAATTCATAGATCATAGCTGTGTTCTTTTTTGGAAATGTCAGAGTTACAACTGTTTCCATTTCACACCCCACACCCAAATTCGTCAGCCGATGGCTTACTAAACTGAAAACTGCTGCATTTTTCTGATCGCAAGGCGGTATCAGTGACCCGCGCTCTGGCCACCATCGACGTGAAGGATTTCGCCCGTCACAAAGTTGGCTGATTCGAGATAGAGGATTGCATCGACGACATCAGATATCTCGCCCATGTGACCGATCGGGTGCAGAGCATCGAGCTGTGCATGGGTTTCGACAGGATGCATTGGTGTCTTGATAGTACCCAGCGCGATCGCGTTCACCCGAATACCGCGCTTAGCATACTCGATCGCCAGCGATTTGGTCACAGCATTTAGTCCGCCTTTTGTCAGCGACGCGAGTACAGACGGTACGCCAGCGATCGCGTGGTCAACCAGGCTCGTCGATATCTGCACAACATGACCGCTGCTCTGCTTCTCCATTTCGGTGATCGCCAGTTGCGTCATGTGAAAGAAGCCAGTGACGTTAGTGCCCAGGTACGCCTCGTAGTCTACCTCGGTGTATTGGGTAAATGGCTTGGCGATGAAGATACCAGCATTGTTGATGAGCGTGTCAATGCGCCCAAATCGGGTCACGCCTTCGATGATCGCACGCTCGGCAGTTTTTCGATCAGCGATGTCACCTGACACCGCCAGGATTGCATCATCATCCGATGGCTGAATTGAGCGTGAGATAGCGACCACTCGATAGTTGCGATCGCGGTACGCCTTGACAAGGGCTGCGCCAATGCCTTGCGATGCGCCGGTAATCACAGCGACTTTCTGTTCGATGCCCATAATAAAACTCCTTGATGTGTTTGAGGGGTTGATGAAACAAAGAATGTCAAAAGATTTATGCACTGCGGAAAGTCGCTCCACCGATTGGAGAACCAACAATGCCACCATCAACAAAAAGTTCAACCGACTGGACATAGGATGAGTCGTCTGAAGCAAGAAAGAGGACAGCTTTGGCAATCTCGTCTGCTTCTCCCAAACGACCTAGTGGAGTTGCTGCTGCCCATTCCGCTGTCAGTTCGTCCGCCTTCTTAGGTGGAGTAGACCCACGGCTCCAGATGGGAGTTTTGATTGCTCCCGGTGCGACGACATTGACTCGAATGTTGCGGGGAGAAAGTTCAGATGCGATCGCTCTCGCCATGCCGCGAACACCCGCTTTGCTTGCTGCGTAGGCTGCCCTGCCGGGACTACCCAGCGAACCGATAACGGAACTGTTCAAGATAATTGAGGAGCCATCATTAAGCAGTGGCAGTGCGGCTTGGACTGTAAAGAAAACGCTGGTAAGATTGACGCGAATGATGTTCTCAAACACCGCTTCATCAGCGCTGCCTATGGGTGTAGCTCCAGCAATACCAGCGTTAGCGAAGATGATATCTAGACTGCCGAAGCGTTGACCAATTTTGCTGAAAAGGTCGGCACGGGCATTGGAGTCCGTCACGTCTGCACGATAGGCAACGGCTTTTAAACCCAGTTCTTTAACAGCAGCATCGAGCGTTTTCTGATCTCGACCCGTGATTGCGACTTCAGCCCCTTCGTGAATGAAGAGTCTAGCGGTGGCAAAGCCAATGCCACTGTTTCCCCCGGTAATCAGTGCCTTCTTACCTTCAAGTTTCATAACATCTCCTTTGGAAAGTGAATGTGTGAATATTGCAAATTACCGTCTGGGAGTGCGTGTCTTCACCTCTCTGCACTCCACCCCGTCACAATACTTGTCGGGTTTTGGGGAAAAAGGGAAGGGGAAAGGGGAAAGAAAAAACCTTTATACCTTTACCCTTTAACCTTTTCCCCAAACCTAATGCCGAGTTAAAAATGCACAAAGCGAGCAGTATTACACCCCGTCACAACAACTTTTGCACCTTCGTCGTCAAACGCTTGAGCCGTTGCCAGTCCACTTTGCAGTTTATGTTTATCGCATCAATCTGTTGTGGAGATCACGCCACAACTTTATCGTTTACAGCAAGTTGATACGCTTCCAGCAGTTTCACATTGTCGATCGATCCGTGATGATGAATCTGTCGCCACCCACCGTCATTTTCTGAGTACTGAAAACAGCGGCTCGTTCTGAATCTAAGTGGAATAATCCGATCTTTAGTTGTAAATTCACCGCGCTCTTCTCCAGCAAAGATGGCTGTCTTTCCACTGAAGTACTCTACAATATCCTCGAACTCAACCCACACGTTTAACGATCCTGTGAAAAGTTTGGAGTAGAGATCGCGAATCGGTTCATAGCCTCGGAGCATTCCTCCCACCGGATTGTTTAGTTGAACTAGTGGACAGTTGAGCCATATCTGAGTAAGTGTCTCAATCGAGTGCTGATTGAAGGCATAATAGAACGTTTCAAGTGCCGCACGCGCCCCTGCTTCTGATGGCTGAGTCGCTTCATTAAGCAAGTTACGAGCCGTTTTGCCATAGCCCGTGGTGAAATGGTTTACTATAAAAGTCATTGATTTTGCTTTCCTGATAATAAGTTCAGTCAACGCTTCTAATGTTGCAGATCAGGCTATGGTCGAAGCCATTATGCGGTGGTCATGGTCGGTGCTGGTAGCAACTGGCAGCCATGCTTGAATTTCCTGTGCCATTTTTGCGGCGTTGCTCTGGTACATGGCGATCGCGTCCTTGCCGATGGGCAAATGCAACGGCGGACGTTCTGTATTGGCGAGTTGAATAATCACAGCCGCAAACTTTTTCGGATCGCCAGGTTGGTTCCCGTGTAGCGCATCGGCTCCGCTACGCATCGATCCTACCGTTTCCTGGTAATCGTCGATAATGGTTTTAGCGGCGGTATATGATTCAGCGCTCAGAAAGTCAGTACTAAAAAGACCGGGAGCTACTGCCGTGACGTGGATGCCGAGCGGTGCTACTTCGAGGGCTAACCCTTTCGAGAGACCTTCGATCGCAAATTTAGTAGACCCGTACAATCCCCAACCCGGAACTGCATCGTAGCCAAATAAAGATGAGATATTGATGACCCGCCCGGATTTTTGCTGTCGCAGGTACGGCAATATCGCACGAGTCACGTTCAGTAACCCAAACACGTTGGTATCATACTGTTTGCGGACTTCGGCATCCGTGGCTTCTTCGATCGCAGTAATCATGCCAAACCCGGCATTATTTACTAAGACATCAACCTGGCCGAAACGGGCAATGCTCTGCTTGACAGCCTCTTGTACCTGATTTTCCTGGGTGACATCCATCTGCACAACGTACAGATCCGGGTGGTTGTGCTCTTTTGCGGCGAGTTGTGCGGGCTGACTGCGAACCGTCGCTACTACTTGGTCGCCTACTGCCAGGGCTGCTCTGGCAATTTCTAACCCAAAGCCTCTGGAGGCTCCGGTAATGAACCATACTTTCTGCGTTTTCATCGTGTATCCTCGTTTTAGGTGTTGTCTAGTGGTTTGCCGCCTACTAGTTTCTTGGCTTTAGCTCTTTCGGTTAGTGCATAATTGCTGCACTGATCGAGAGTATCAAAAGGAGCAAAAAGCCTGATATTTTTGGCTCCTTTTGATCCTTATCGATTGATGTCCCGTTACCGTCCGGGAGCGCGTTCCTTCACTTCTTGGAGCAACCAACCATTGCCGTCTGGATCGCTGAACGAGGCAAATGAGGCATAGTCACGACGTTGTGGATCGGGGCCAGGTACTCGTCCCTCAGTTCCGGCGTGGTGGAAGACGCCGCCCACGTCGTGGAACACCTCACTCACCTCAACACCCCGCTCAACGAGTTCGGCGCGGGCTGCCTCGATGTCGTAAACGATGAGGTATAGACCCTGAACTGAACCGGGCGCAGCTAATGTAACACCACTGCCGAAAATGATTGAAGCCTCCGAGCCAGGAGGGGTCAACTGCACCACTCGGAAGTCCTCATCGGTGACAAAATCGGCATCCAGCCGCCATCCCAACGTTTTATAGAAGTCCTTGGCTTTATCGACATCGGAGACGGGCAATACCACAACTTCGAGTTTCATGTTTTGACTGTTTAGGGAGTTGCTACTCATTTTGTTCTCCTTTAGGTTGATGGGTTTGATGTTCAGATTGGTTAGTTTTCATTCTTGGGCGATCGCAATGCGACCATCGCTCAATTCAGAACACTCAAGTTCTTTGAGCAAAACTGCAACTTAATTGTTTTGCTTTGAATTATGTGATTGAGGATCAAAGCACTTGATTACTTACAGCGATAATGGCTGCCATTAACTGCTCCATGTTCCAGCGATCGCGATACCGAATTCCATTAATAAACAAAGCTGGTGCAGTCACGACTCCACTTTGTTGACCACTCTCGATATCTTGATTGATGCGGTCAACATGGACTTGTTTGGAGATATCCTGCAAAAATTGGCAGATGTCCAGACCTAAATCATTGGCATACTCAACGAGATAGCCGTTTCCCAATGCTTCTTGGTGGGTGAGCAGCATCTCGTGCATCTGCCAAAACTGACCTTGCGCTGCTGCTGCTTCTGCTGCTTCTGCTGCTTTTTGTGCTTGAGGATAGATTGAATGTTCAATAAAGTGACGAAACACTACACAAATTGAATTTTTCTCAGTCAGCCCAGAATTGAAATCTTGCACAATTGCCTGAATCAACTGATGCATTTCCCGGAACTGAAGACATTGGTAATTCCCATATTCCACAAGTATGATCGGGGCATTGAGCATCCCCTGATAGCGATCGCGTTGGGAAGGTGGAACAAAGAGTTGATTAAGATGACTATTTTGATTCATCACACACTCTACCAAGAAGGTTTTTCATAGCATCGAGGGATTGCCATGACTCCTATCTGTCATTCCTCCCGACTCCGTTTTTTCTATGTATTTAGCTTATGAAACTAATTCAGCTTTGTCGCCAACTCAGAGTTGAGTAATTGAAGGGATGAAACAACAGTTGCTTACTATCTCTAAAACTAACCCTCAACCGAACTTAAGTTCAGTTCTCATTGCTTTCACAACTTGGCAAGTCCCCGCTTCAATGCGGTAATCACCGCTTGAGTGCGATCGCTCACGCCTAATTTGCTCAAAATTTTGTTGATGTGAAATTTGACGGTACTTTCAGTAATATTCAAAGCCACAGCAATATCGTGATTACTCAAGCCAAGCACCATCTGACGAACAACCTCTTGTTCTCGATCGCTCAACTCTGGAATGTTCATCCGTTGCACCAGTTTGGCAGCGACTTCGGAAGGAATATATTGTTGCCCACTATGAACAATATGAATCGCATTCAGGAGTGCATCCGGTTCAGCGTCCTTCAGCAGATAGCCTTTGGCTCCGGCGCGTAATGCTCGATAAATATCTTCGTCCCCGTCATAAGTGGTCAGTACAATCATCCGGGCATGGGCGAATTCAGCACAGATGGCAACGATCGCATCAACGCCGCTTACCTGGGGCATCCGTAAGTCGATCAAGGTGACATCAGGCTGTAGTTGTTTATATTGAGCGATCGCTTCCTGGCCATTGCCCGCTTGACCCACCACCGTCATATCTGGCTCATTCTCAATCATCGCGGCCAGTCCTTGCCGGACGATTGAGTGATCGTCAACAATCAAAATGCGGATTGCTGTAGACTGAATCACGCTGATGCCTCCCGATGTACAGATACGATCGTTTCTGTTCCCTGCCCCAGTCGGCTCTCAATTGAGAGTTGTGCCCCAATTCGTTCCGCTCGTTCGGTAATCCCCAGTAAGCCAAACCCCCGATTTAGGGTTGTATGGTTGGCTTCAAATCCTTGTCCATTGTCTCTAATTCGTAAGAAGAATTGCGTTGGTTCATAAACTAATTCAATCCGAATTTCGTTTGCATTTGCATATCTAATTGAATTCGTAAATGCTTCCTGTGCAATTCTCAGCAGATTATTCTCTGTTTCAGGTGGTAACGTATAGGGCGTGCCGATAATATCACAAATCAGGCTGGTTTCGGTTGAAGATTGCATTGTAGCTACAAATCGTTGCAGTGCCGTCCAGAGATTGCCGTCTTCTAGGGATTGGGGACGCAGTGCTGCAACGGAGCGTCGAGCTTCTGTCAGCCCGGTGCGAGCCAAATCTCGCACGGTATTAATATGTGTTTGAATTGCTTGGGGGTTGGTTGCCACTAATCGAGAAACGGTTCCCATGTGAACCAGAATCCCCGTAAAGGCTTGCGCGAGAGTGTCATGGATTTCCCGTGCCATGCGGTTGCGTTCCTCTAAAATTGAGGCTTCTTCGGCACGTTTGCGATCGCTGATATCTGTAATCAGACCATAGTATCCTTTGACTTGACCATTGTCATCGAAATCAGGGATGAGAGAATTACTGATATATTTCTTGCCCAACACACAGGGAATGTCTGCCTCATAAGTTGTGATTTGCCCTGCCAGTACCTGATTGATGTACGGTTGTACAACTTGATAAGCCGCCTCACCCAAGTTTTCGCAAATATGCTTCCCCAGAATCTCACCTCGACTACGGTGAAACCATTCCTCGTATGTACGATTGGCAAACCGATAACGCTGATCGGCATCTATATATGTGATACAAACAGGTAGAGCGTCCGTGATCACTCGTAATTCCTGTTCTCGCTCGCGCAGTTCTGCTTGGCTTTGCTGTAAAGCTGCCGTCCTTTCAGTTACCTGTTGCTCTAAGGTGCGGTTGTAATTGGCTAATAGTTGCTCTGCTTGTTTGCGCTCTGTGATGTCTTGAAAGGTGACGATCGCATAAACCACATTACCCTGTTCGTCAAATACTGGAGTTCCCCATGCCTCAACTGGAATGGTTGCGTTGTTTTGGTGAATTTCTACGTCGTCAACTCTGATGCGTTCGCCGCTCAACGCCCGGATAATTGGCAGTTGCTCAGTTGGATATATCCGATCCGTTCCCGCCACATAAAGTTGATAAACTTCTGCGATTTGCTCCGGTGCTACCAAAGGATCGATCTCTTTGCCCATTAACTGAATTCCCCGTTGATTGGCATAGTAGGGACGACCAGTCGCATCCACTATTCCAATTCCTACCGGAACCGCTTCTAGAAATTGAGCCATCTGACTTTCGCTAGTGCGTAGCTTTGAATAAAGTTTGGCATTTTCGATCGCAATTGCTGCCTGAGTAGATAGTAAACTTAGAAGTTGCGAGCGTTCTGCTGTGAATGCCCCAGTTACTAATCGATTTTCCAGATACAGCACACCAACAAGTTTACTTTGATTCAACAACGGCAAACAAAGAAGTGATTTCGTTTGGTTCTGCTGAATATATGGCTCATTGATGAAATTACCTTCACGAGTTGCATCATTTAAGATCACAGATTCATGAGTCCGAATCACATAATGAATGATGGATTCGGGTAAGCGATTTAGCATTGAAATCGATTGCAATACTTGTGTAGCACAAAGATTCGCACTACCATTGAGTTCACAAGCAGCCTCGATCGCCCATTCTCCTGCGTTTTCTAAAATCAAGCATCCAGTTTGTGCCCCAGCATTCTCAATTAATATCTGCATCAAAGAATTGAGTAACCGATCCAGTTCAATTTCGCGAGAGATGGCTTGGGATGCTCTGATCGCTGTTGCTAAATCGAAAGCAATAGATGAGGTATTAGAAGTAGTTCCGGCAATGGTGTGAACTGGTGTGGGAGACACATTCAGCGATTGAGGAAAAAACTGGGGATAGCGAGTCTCTAAATCTTTGGCTTTTGCGGTTGCTCCCCACCGCTCATAGCAGTAATGGGCTTCCTTCATATAGAGTTGAGCAAACCTTTCTCGACCACGAGCCAAGTAATGTTTGGCAGCTAACTCATAGCTTAAAGCTTCTTCTTGAAGGTACTCGTTTTCTTTAGCACCAAAAATTGCTTGTTCGTAAAACTCCTCTGCCTCAAAAAACTGACCCAAAACTCGTGCTTTCTCTGCCTCAACTAACTGAAATTTATGCAAAAAATTCATGGGGGCATGGTGTGCCCATTTCTGCATTTTTTCCTGGTTGGCGTTAACGCGATTCAACCAAGCTGCTTTTTCAGAGTTTGAAGCATCGGGTAACAAGCTCAGAAATATTAGGGAGTCATAGAAATGAAATAGAGGTACAGAGATTATTGCTGTGGCTGCGCCTAAATACTGTTCTGCCAAAGTAGCCGTTTTTGCAGCTTGCTTATACTCCCCGAATAGATAGCATAAAATCAGCTTATTTAAGTAAAAGTAGTGAAGGCTAGTTCCATCCTTGACAGCGATCGCCCGTGATAGTGCTTGCTCTTCGTCATAGATACAACCCACTAAGCGGCTTGGATTTTCAGATTGACCTCGCAGGTTAAGGATCGTTTGCTGCAACATTGCCAGCCAAGTGGAAGCAGTCTCTCGTCTAATTTGATTGGTGGCTTTACGATAAATCGCTGTTTGTTGTTCCAGTTCTGTCAGTTCTTGTCCTGCAAAAAAGGGGTAATAACATAGGCTGAATGCACAATAACTGGCAAATTCAAACTCTCCACTTTCTATCCCGCTTTGATAAGCCTCAGTTAAACTAGGGAACGTCTCTTTCAGGTGGTCTTTCCAGTGAATGATATGAAAATTCACCATCAGCAATACTTTGCAGTTACCTTTTTTGTTACTTAATCTTTTCGCTAAATTTAAGGATAGTTTGCCAAATCGATAGCCCAGTTCAATATCTTGTACAACTCCACATAGCATCATGCCATAAGCAGCATAACCAAGAAGCGACCAGATAGCGTTTCCATTGGCGATCGATAAATTCACCATCTTGCACACAATCAGCACCATCAGAGCAGGTGACACATTAAAAGCCGCACCCACTGTGCTGACTAAAATGTAGATTGCTGCCAGTAGCACAGGTTCAGTCATTTCTGGCAGATCGATCAAATCTTCGATTTCCCGCCCAGCAAATTGTGAAGCTGTTTCCTCTAATCCTGCTTGAACGTCTAACTGACTTGGAGCTTCTACTAAACTAATTCCCAAGAGTTGCAGCACTTCCAAGCCAGTTTTAAGGGCTTCTTTAGGATCGCCCCGCGACAGCCATGCTTGAATTCTGCTATCGTAAGCTTTCACTTTATCGAGCGCTGTCTTCGCACGGTTAAGGACTTCTTCTACAAGCTGCTCCATTTCGTCAAAGTGACCACTGAGGTATGCTGCCTCTGCTGCCTCTGAATGCAACACCAAAGTTAGGTCATACTCACGCTGCCAACTTTCCACATCAAGGAGTTTAAGCCCTGTATTGAAATACTTGAAAGCTGCTTCATAAGCCATCGCTGCCAACGCTTTTTGACCTGCTTGCAAATTCAGTTTGGCAATCTCATTCCGTTGGGATTGCTCACTAATTAACTCGGTTCCATAATTAAGTTGGTCAACAATTTCAAACAACCGCTCTGCTAGATGCTCCGGCGAAGTCTTTTGGAGTAAATTGCGACCGATTTGCAGATGTACCCCAAGTTTTTGCGACTCATCGATTAAGGTGTATGCTGCTTGTTGTACGCGATCGTGCAAAAACTTATATTTTTGAACTAAGAGATTTTCGTCTAATTCAGATATAGGTTGAATTAATCCAGCTTGAATGGCTACTAGTAAATTTAGAGAAATTGCTTTAGGAGATTGTTCGCAAACGATCGCTAGCGTATTTAAATTAAATTCAGCACCGATACAAGCTGCTAACTGGAGAATTTGCTGTGTGTTTTCTGGTAATTTATTTAACTGGATCAGTAGCAAATCCACCACATTATTAGTAATATCCTGGGCTTGAATATCAGCAATGTTCCATTCCCAGCATAAGTGTTGTACATCAAAAGTCAGTAGATTTTCGCTATGCAGCATTCTTAAAAATTCTCCCACAAAGAAAGGATTGCCCTCGGTTTTACGCAGTACTAACTTGGCTAAGGAACAAACGGTGTCTGCATTCTGATGTAGCATCTCGGCAATCAACTGACTCAGTGGGCCCAGCGTTAATGGTGCCAGGATTATCTCCTGAAGCACTGCCCCTTGTTTTCGCAGTCTTTCTAGCGTTAACATCAACGGATGAGTTGGATTTACCTCATTATCTCGATAGGCTCCAATTAAAAATAGGAATTGGGTTTGTTCATCAAGCAATATCAGCTCGATTAACTTCAGCGTTGCTGAGTCTATCCATTGCAAATCATCTAAAAAGATCACAAGCGGGTGTGACTCTGAACAAAACACCCGCACAAATTTCTGAAAAATTAGATTGAAGCGATTTTGAGCTTCAGTTGCTCCAACTTCTGATACAGGCGGCTGCTTGCCGATAATTAATTCAACTTCCGGGATGATATCAATGATAATTTGTCCGTTGGTTCCCAAAGCCGTTAACAAGCGCGATCGCCATTGTTGAAGTTGCTCGTCTGGTTCACCGAGCAATTGTTGTACTAATTTTTGCAGGGCATTTGCGATCGCACTGTAAGGAATATTGCGCCCAAATTGGTCAAACTTACCAGAGACAAAATAGCCGCGTTTTGCAGTGATGGGCTTGTAGAGTTCTTGTACTAACGCTGATTTACCAACCCCAGCGTAGCCAGATACCAGCATCATCTCAACTTGGAATTGAGAATTTTCTTGATTCTTCACTCTCAATTCTTCATTCCCCATTTCTGCTACTCTGTCAAACGCTGCTAATAATGCTTCAATCTCTGCTTCGCGTCCATACAATTTTTGGGGAATTTGAAACCGATCCGAAACGTCTTGAAGACCCAGTTGAATGCCATCGATTTTATCGGTTTGTGCGAACTGGTGAAGACCGATTTCTAAATCTGCTTTGATACCCCAAGCACTCTGATAGCGATCCTCCGCATTCTTTGCCATTAGTTTCAAAACGATATCTGAAACTGCTTTGGGAATCGTTGCCTTCAGTTCATGCGGCGGAACAGGTGATTTGGCAAGATGACAATGGACAAGTTCAAGAATGTCTGTTGTGGCAAACGGTAACTGTCCAGTGAGCAGTTCATAGAACGTTACGCCAAGGGAGTAAAAATCAGTACGATAATCAAGCAAACGGTTCATACGTCCGGTTTGCTCTGGAGATAAGTATGCAAGAGTGCCTTCTAGAACATGAGGGTTTTTGAAGGTTGGATTGGTGCGGTTAAATCGAGTAGCAATTCCGAAATCAATAAATTTAACGACCCCAGTATCTAGATTGAGGACAATATTGCTAGGGTTGATATCTTTATGAATGACACCAGCAGCATGAATTCTGCCCAGAATACCTGTGAGTTTAATGGCAAGGGATAGAAAAGCTGATAAGGGCATAGGGCAGAAATCTGGACGCTGCTGTATCCATCTCTCCAGAGACTCTCCACCAAAATCTTCTAAAAAAATAACGAGTGTGCGCTGATATTCCTGCTGACTATATGCCTTGATCGCGCCTTCTAAGTTAAGTGATCGCGTAATTTCATATTCCTGCCTGTAGCGGGTGAGTTCCGATGCCGTAGGATAGTCCTGTTTGAGAATTTTGAGAATAACAGGCGTGCGATCTGACAGCTTGATGCCACGATACACCACAGAATTCTTGCTGGAATATATCTGAGCATCAACCGCAACGTCAGGTAGCGTAATCATTCTTATCACCTTGTCAAAGCATAGAAAGAACCGCAAACCCAAATAGAATTAATACTTATTATTCAAGTTCTACTTTGAGAAGTCAATCTACCTATTATCGCCAAAGTAATCAGGTCGAGAGATGTTTCAACCGTTTAAATCAATTTCGTCGCATTGCTACACGGTATGACAAAAAAGCTGATAACTATCTTGCAATGCTAACACCCGCTTCTATCATCCTGCGGCTCTAGTTTTAAAACAGGCCCTAATAATCCCCTCACTCCAGACGAAATCCTGCATCAACTTCTATTTCTGCCTTAGCAATTGGGTCATCCTCATCATCATTAAAGAAACCATCATCTTCAGAATCTTCTGCTTATGGAGTAAAAGCTATTTTTTTAGGACAGCAGGTAATGTTAGTGCTGAAACTATCCAGAAGTACATTGAAGACCCGCACCACTACTAGGCGACTAAAGTTGCACGAGTCACTTTTCCGCCTCGCTCTAAAGAGACGAGGCTACCAAGTTTCCCGGATTTATCGGGTGTAATTTCGCTCAAACTCATACCCACATTGCGGACACTTGCCAGTAAATAAAGGATGCCAGTCTAGTAAGTCTAACTGTTGTTCTTGTGTCCAACGTTGACGAGGCTGTAGAATCTGACTTTTCCCGTTAAGTCTCTTTTGCAAGCTGCCAACCTTCACAAAGGTCATGCAATTTTAACCAGCCTCGCCACAGTACCTGGATACCAATTGGTGTTTTGCTTCGATGTTCTAGGTAGCCGCCAAGACGAGCGATCGCTTCGATAGCCCAATTAACTGTGAGGAGTTTAGGTGGTTTGGGAGACTTAGCTTTTAAAATCTTGAGTTCTAAAGGATTCAGAATTTCAATGGCGGGGGCTGAAGGCTGGGTGCGGTGTAGATAAGTCAACTGCAACAGTTCTACCGCAATCACACTCAAAAAACCAATTAGGGTTTTCATACCCTCAGCAGCAAGCCTGTATTTTTCTACCTGACATCCCGACTTAAAAATTTTATGGTATTCTTCTACACGCCAACGATACGTATACCACCGTAAAATTGTAGAAGCTGTCTGGATATCTGCAACAACTTCTGTGGTGAGCAACATCCATTCTACAGGTGTTTCATCTTCTGGACAATCAACTTCTGTGGCATAAACAGCATACACAAGTAGAGGGTCACGGTTATCAAAACGATAGGGGATGCGGAGATTCACAGGACAAAATCGTACAGATAGCTTGGCTTTCCGGGCAGAACGCTTGCTCGTCTTGGGTAATTCGATTTCCTGTTCCAGACTGACAGGTTGTGCTTCTAGCTTTGACCAAAGACGCTCGCTGTTCAGTTTCTAGGCTGCGGTTATGAGCTGCACGTACCAAAACTCCTGTGTGCTGAAGTTGACGAATTTTATCGAAAACTTCTGTGATATCACCTTCTCGGTCGAAAGTATGAACCACTCGTGTGTGCTTACTTACAAGGTTTTCTACAGTGGTAAGTGCCTCTATCCACCTGTAAGATTCTTTCTCTTCAAAGGGGCGTTTTCGGGCTTCTTTTCGAGCTGCTGCTTGCCGTTTTTTCTTCTGTGTCGGCGTTTCATCTTTCGGTGGTTTCTGTTTTAGCTCACGATTCCAAAGTTTTTGCCACAACAGACCTATGGATTGACCTTTCTCAGGCTCTATCGCTAAGGCACTGTGTAATATTAAACCATTACCTGCCTTGCCAATTGGGCCATAACCTTCTCTTTTAGCCTCAATACTGCCATAATCAAGAAAAGTTGTGTCTCCAACACATAGCACTACATCGTATTCTGTAACCGTTTCTGCCGTCATTTGACAGTGCGGTTCAATCAGCCTTGAAAATTCCACTTTTGGGTTCGCAAAAACTCATAAGCTCTCTTGAGTACTGTTCCACTACTGAAGATTTCCGACAGTGCTTTGCCAAATCCAAGACTGAGAGCATAGCCTATCGACATTGCACGCTCATTTAATCGGCGATCGCCTAACTCACAGGTCGCAAAATTTTTTTCCCACCAGTCCAGCATTGCTTGTCACCTTTAGCACCGAATTTTAATCACTGTACCGTATATGCTGCGCTGTTTCTTGAATCCTTTGCCAGTAAGCATTTCAAGACTTAACGGGAAAAGTCAGAGCGAAGAACACGCCATAGCCAATGCACTAGAGCAGTTAGCCAGCCAATACCGCCAGATTGCCGAGGAGCTTCAAAATACTGATTGGGAAGCAGTAGAGTATTCGGCTGCTGGCGAACCAATTCAAAAGCGTTATCATGTGATTTTGCATTACGAACGTATTAGAAAAGCCGAGTCTAAATTTGATGCTTTACAGGACACGCTGCTAGGGAATACGGTGGTTGAAAACGCCAAAGTTAACTTAATTGAGATTGACGACAATTTACCAATCCAGCCAATAACGTGATAACTCGATCGCTTTCTAGTTAGCTAGGAGAAGCAGCATTAGTACTTACTTAAACGGCTGTCCCCACAAATCCCAGTTCTCCTTATTGAACGGACTACGCCATTTCAATATCAACTCCAACTCCAACTGCTGCCGTGCGCGTCGGTCAACCGGAGCATCCCACCAAAACGCTGCATTCACAGCCGTCGTCAACCCATACCGAGAATGCAAATCCTGGTAACTGGCGATGTAATCTTTGCAATCGTGAATCCCCTTCCATCGCTTATTACTACGGCAAGTTTCCCCAACATAAAGTACTAATTCAACTGCCGAATCGAGGATGAAATACAAACAAGCTTCACCAGAGCCATCAACAGGTCTTCTGTAGAATGACATTGGTACAAGCTGTAGCGTTAGTGGATCGATTGTATCAGGATCGCAGTGCTTGGGTGTGAGGTCAAATAAGCTTGTTTGCTGTAGTGGTTGAGCTTGCCTGAGTTGTTGCTGATGAGCGAGTATTCGGGATTTCCACTTCAGCAGCGCCGCCTCGCTCATCACCAGTTGTTTTGCTCTGGGTGCTAGTGTAGACTTTACATCTGAAAATAGGTTTAGTTGATTGGGTTCGGTGGTCATTTAGTAGAAACATGAGATTTCAGTTTGGCAAGAATATCTCTAGCTCGTGTCCAGAGAATAGATCCCCCTTGTGTTGTGTCTATGATGTGTGTTGCATTTGGTAGACGTAAAGCCAACGTTGCACCAAAATCTGGGGAGTGAACTGTACTAGTATCTAAAGCACCATACCATAGATCTACAGGAACGGTAATTTCCTCCAATTTTACAGTCCATGAGCTGAGTGCATTCACCAGATCTCGTGCGTAAGGATGTCCGCCCTGAGAGAAACCTTCTTTCAAAGCTTGTTGGTATGCTTTTCTCCATGTATCATTCTCATATAAAACTCGGTCGCATTCGGCACTCATCCCAATAATTAACTGCCACATTCCATCTGGGGTAGCCATCTGTGCAAAGTGTTGCTCGAATTTCGCTGGGTCTTGTTGGACGGCAGTAATCATCCTTTCAACATCTGGATGCAACAGCGGCTTCAAACGCTCATGAGCAAGTTCGTCTTGCCCGGATACAATTGCGATCGCTTTGACAAGATTGCATCCAGCAAGAGCAAATGCAAACGGTGCGCCTTGAGAAAATCCAACGCACACAACATTATTCAGATGATTAGCTTGAATGAATTGTTGTGTATCGTCTACCCAAGAAGATAGCGTTTTATTAGGGTGTGGGTCGGATAACCCTATACCAGGGCGATCGATAGCAATCAGTTTCAAGCCGAGATCTGGAAGTTCGTCGATCCCAAAACCAAGTCGTCCACTCACACCTGCTCCAGTACAAAACAAAACTGGCAGCCCATCAATCGGCCCCCATTCAGACCATGCCAGACGACGACCATCTTGCAGTCGCATCTTTGCTTGTCTTTCGGGTGGTTTCACAAGATTATTTATGCTACTCATGAGAACTATTTTAAAATTATATATGCTAGTAAAACGCTGAATTTTAAGGCGATCGCGTCAAAAATCTTATACCTATGACAGCCAAGAATATCAAGCAGCAAATTTTAGAGCATCTTGAGGCGTTACCAGGAGAGCAGGTGAAAAGTCTGCTTAAAACATGGTTGACTGTTTCGGAAGGAAACTTAGAAGATTTTGAGCAGTTACTGAGTCATGAACCTACTCAAAGTACAGAAGAAATCTTTGAGTATGGCGAAATAGATACAGCATTACATTTTCAACCACAAACCCAAGCCCAAATGGTTGAGCAAAGTCGCAAAGCCCTGGAAGCCTATCGTAGTAAAGGCTCAGGAGTGGCACATGAGCATGTGCGTGAATGGGCAGACTCTTTAGGAACAGATGAAGAACGTCCATGCCCCAGATAGTTTGGACGCAAACGGCGATTGATGACTTAAATCGTCATTATGATTTCCTCAAAGTTAATGATACTGAAGCAGCAGCACGGGCAGTACAAGCAATTGTCTCTTCGGGTGAGAGTTTACAGGAGAATGCCCGTCGAGGTGCAATTGTAGATGAAATAGCAGGATTACGAAAGCTTGTAGTTCCTTTTGGAAAATACGGCTTCATAATTCACTACGTTATTCTTGAGGATGATGTTGTGATACTACGCATCTATCATGGGCGAGAAAATCGACCTCGCTAGTAAGCTTTTCCTAAACTCAGGTTTCACCCCATCCACTCAACCCAATCAGGAGCCACAGCTACCAACTCCCCAAACATCACAGGCTCTAGCTCATCAAACGCCAAGATCGCGCCCCAACGCTCGTCAGGAGTAAGAGTAGAGAGAAACTCTTTGACCGCATTTACCCCATCCTTCACCCGTTCCATGACCACCGCAGCATAATATTTAACCTGCTGCCACCATGAATCAGCCGGATTTTCCTGTCCGTCCACACCCTCGCAATTATTACTGCCATCTTCAATAATGGGGGGTGTGGACGGAGTGTTAACACCATACATAGTCTGCATTCTGGCTGCATACGCCGCATTCTGCGCTTGCTTCTCTTGCCGTCTTCGTTCTCTTTGCGCCCTCTGTGCTTGCCGATACATCAACACTTGACACGCAAAAGCAACATCATCAGGGTCAAGCCGGTAGTACCGGACCCGTTGACCATTCTCAGTAGGCCGTCTTGATTGGGTAGTTAATCCCAACTGCAAAAGATACTGACTCAAAATCCACACAGGGGATTCATCCAGTGGAATAGTTAGGTTAAGAATGCCCTTAATATGTGGTGCATTGCGCTTGGAGAAATCAGACAATGCCTTAATCATGGGTTCATCGCCCTTAATTTCTACGCCATCCATCAAATCAGTTAATATTGCCCGTAACCCTAATCGATGACGCATTAACCAGGATGTAGAATGATTACCCCAGTCGGTGCAAATGGGCAAGCGATCTCGTTCAATCCTATCTCGTTCTGCCACAACAAAAGGCGGCGTCACAAACTCCCGTCCGTGTTCGTCGGCGATCGCTTCCCCTGGCGCAGCTAGAATTGCTTCCAACGCCACCAACTTTTTGATTAACCTTCCACCGTCGTCTTTCTCCACCAACTCAGGCGTAACGGTCATACCGTAGGTATCATGGATGCGGAACTTCTCGCACTCTAGAACTTCTTCAGGTTTAAGATAATCTTGGTGTTGCCTAGCATTGTAAGTTTTTCTATCGATGTCCTTGGCATTAGCTACTTTTCGATAATGCTCAGAGTCAATAGTATTTCCCGCCGCTTTCATCAAATGCAGCGCTGCTTCATCCGTGCCATCCCCGGCACATACAATGGTATTCCCCATTTCCACCAATAGCGATCGCAAATCAGCACGCAAATTATTGATAGACCAGTTCCTTTGTGCTTCAATCTGACAATACGTATCCAACGCCCAGTCTTTTTCTGCACCACGCTTACCCGTTTCCTTGTCGATGCGGATGAGAAACGCGGTCATTTCATTTTTCTGAAGAATTTTCTGTTTGATGTGACGGGGATTGGTTTGGGCGTAACCAAAGGGAGGACGAGGAGCCACCCAAACGTGCATCGGCACATTCGGACGATACCGCCACAACTGTTGAGCGCATTCGGTAGCGGATTGGGAAACAGCATGAAACACCCCAAATATCACATCAAAATGATAGGTGGAGATGTCAACCCCAGTGCCAAGACTGGGAGTGGTTAACAGTGCATCAACCGATTGAATGGCAGTGTTAATCTCCCTGATGAAAATAATATTCTCTTCACTACCACTATTCTCCGAGTGAATAGCCCAGACGCGCAACTTCCGGTCATCTTCTGATTCTGGTGCATCTTCTAGCAATTCGCAATTGTCAGTTCGCTGCTTTTCGCAATTTTTCAAACTGCGACTTGCGACTTGTGTTAGCGAAGCGGGGCGAAGCCCATTGCGAATTGATCTCTGCTGTACTACTTCATTCAAGGCACGTTCTAACTTTTTAATAAATCGCTTAGAGTCAGAAACGACTATCGGCCTTTTGCCCAGCATTAGTTGAAGATGGATTTGAGCGACGATGGCACTGCTGTCTTCACCCTCGTACCAGTGGACTTGACGACCACCTGAGCGATACTCGTTTTTGATAATGTATGGTTTTTCGCCGAATGGTCGCATTGCTCTAAAGAAATCGATGGTCAAATCGTCCAGGTGAGCATCAGCCAAAACCACCAGCTTGGCGTTGTAGACCAGATATTCCAACACTTCGAGGATCAGCCCCCGATGTTCCTTACAGGTTTTGGACTGAAGCAAATGCGCGAGATACTGACAGGCTTCATCTATAAATATGATGTCATAAGCCTGTAAATCATTCACCATCTTGTATAAAGAATCTACGGTGATGCTTAAAGCCTTGGCCTTTGACCAATCGCTGCAAGCGATTGCCGAATACATCACGCTGATAAGGCGATCGCTGAGGTTCTTGAGCAGGTTTACCCGATGCCCGTTGTTCAAAAAGCTTAATTCTGGGTTATCCCGTCTGACAATAGCCATGATTTCGGTCTTGCCAGTCCCCATATCTGAGGCAAGACCTACTAACCCGGATTGAGGTAAGGAACCAATTGCTTCGGAGAGGTAACGAGTATTAACGGTCACATCCGGTTTATACTTGTGTAAGTCTCTGGATTTTTTAAGGAAGAACCGCTTTTGATATTCTTGCACAGTCAAAGCGTCGGCAATCATCGCAGCTACAGCTTTAAGGGCTTTATTGCCCAGTGCTACCACCCAGTCGTCAATCCCTTTCTCTGGCCCAGGTAATAATGCCACCTCACATTGAGAACCAGCATCTAGGATGACATTGGCGGTGCGGCGTATGGCTTGGAAAACTTGCCATTTCGTCTTGGTTTTGATTTCGTAGTCAAAGAGAATGATGAATTTACGTCCATCCCGTGCCATTGGTACTAAGTCAGGATGTAATCGCTCAAAACCTTCCTTACCAACTCGACCATTCCAGATGCCGGGAAGTGCGATCGCCACATATCCCAACGACAGCAGACAACCTGCTTTCTTTTCACCTTCTGTGAGGAATACTGGAATCTCTAGATGTGACAAGACCCAAGCCCAAAAGCCTAATGCTTCCCCTTCTTGAGTAATAACAATATCATCCGGCATTGGCACGTCATAGCGTATAGATATCTTTTGCCAGATGTGCAGGGGAACCCTAAAATACGTGACGCGGTTGGGAGTTTTTGGGGGAGACTCGTATTTGATGGGCTTGGGAGAAGAGGCAGGGGAGGCAATATTAGTAAATTCTCTTCCTGCTCCTCTACTCCTTTCCCCCTCCCACGGTAGGCGCGGGGAGTCCGGCTTCGCCCGTCCCCACATCATCGGTAGCCAATTGTTGTGAGGGTCTAGCCCACTTGACCACCACGAACCATCTCTCAAGTGAACATAGCGGATCAAATAACCATCGCGTAACCGTCCATCATTGCGTCGGGCGGTTTGGGGTAGGGCATACAATAAGTATTCGTATATTTCGTCTCCCTGTAAAGAACGGACATTTAACGCCACAATAGTAGGGTCAACAGCTGAACCAATCACCCATTCTTGCCAATGATGCGGTGCTAAGTGATGAATATGATTATCCATATTTTCCTCCGATAGACGCACGGAAAAGTCAGCGGTATGACATCAACCGCTTTGAAATGCTGAAAAACAGTTACTAGCTAGAAAACTAAATCAGATTATTAGTACGCATGAACTAAGTACGAATACGTCAAAAGCGTAGCATTCCAAGATGATGGCGATCGCTATAAATGCTTAAGTAACTGCTATCAGTGAGCGATTAAACAGATTGCCATCTGTAAGATGACGTACATAGCTAAAACTTTTGATTTTACCTTTAAGTTCAAATGGTTCTAGACCAGATGGCTGTTTTCTTGTCCTGCCCACTAGAGAAATCCAATTGCCTGCTTTCGTTGATGAGTATGATTGTGTATCTGTCTGGCTCTGGATATCAGTATCTAAGTTGTTAGGCTGAGTCTGATTTATGGGAATTTTCTGAACCTTGAAAGATTGAGCAATTTTAGACAGGCTGTGGCATAATTTTTGCTCCAAAACAGGTGCAAATCGTTTGCAGCGATGAAACAGATAGAGCGTGATTTCTAAAATCAAAGTTGGTCATTAGGTCAAGATAAAACAAGATTCAAAATAGAATCATCATTGAGTGGCGCTCGGTTGCGCTTTGCCCTGATACTTATAGTTGCATATAACTATTGATTTTGTCAACAAAATATTGCATAATATGGCAATGCAAGAAAAAATAGAAGAGGTTGTAATGTTACCACTAACTGAGGTGGGGTCGATAAAGTGGACAAAGGAGCGTGGAGAGAAAATGCGCTCGTTACGCGGTGAAATGGCATTGTTAGCTTTGTCTAAAAAGCTTGCTGAGATTGATGTAGAGATATCTCGCCAGTATTTGCACAGAATGGAGACTTTTTCAGATGTTAAAGGAGCTTCCCCTGAGCTTGTCACAGGGCTTTGCAAAGTATTTAACTGTACGTTAGCTGAATTGTTGTGTTTGAAAGCAACCAAAATTGTCCAATTAGGGGTTGACAATTGCAACTTTTAGTTGCACTATAGTAATTAGGACAGAGGAAAGCAAGCCGCCTGCACCAGAACGCAATCAAGAGTTTGCAGCAGAATTACAGAACCATGAAAAGAGAATCCAGAAGTACCGATTGAGAGATAGCTGAGGCACTGGTACAACCAGAGAAGGGGAAGGGTACACATCGGGAAAACGGATTCGATCATCAAAAATTGCCACAGTAGTACGACAGTCGCTTTGAAACTCCTCTCATCCGACTGTCGCCCGATCAAAAGATATGCTGCTGTTGCAAGCCTCGGTCACTGACACGGGGCATTTTTTTAGAAAGGCTGCGCCAAATTTGAGTGAATGCGTTGTGGATTCCCACAACGTTCGTTCGTAAAAAACAAAGGCGATCGCTATGGTCTGGAAAACTCAGCGATCGCCTTTCCCTTTCTTCAAGGAGTTATATTATGGCTTACGGAACACTGATAGAGCAAGCCCTTCCTGTAGACGAACAATCCGTAGCACAGCAAGAACTCAACGACCTTCTTGCAACCCAGTGCGAGACAGTAGCCCCAGCCAAAGACCCGCTAACCCACCGCGATCGCCAAATCATCGCAACCATCATCAATAGCACCCCCGACCAAATCAAAACTATCTGGATCGAAGGCGGTATCACTGTATGGGTGCAACTGAAGGGTGGCGGAAGATTACCTTTTGATCGCACTTGGTTCGCCGCACGAGTAGCCCAAGTTAAACCAACCATCGCTGAACCAGAAACCCCACGCCAGCGCAACGAGCGATTATCTGACGAACTCGAACAAGCCTGTCGTAAGTATGGGTTGTCGCATGGTGAGATTGATTGGTTGTTATTCAGCACCAAAATCTTTCAGGAAGGGCGTTTGGTGGGCTTCGTCGGGTGCAATGGAGAAGGCTGGTATTCTCGACCACGACTGTATGGAAGGAATCAGATGGCCCAGACTGCGGATAGTGCGATTGGCTATCTGGGAGTGCGACCACTAGCAGCAGCGTAATACCAGTTCGCAATTCGCAATTCACAATCCGCAGTTAGAGTCTGTCAAGAAACAACTTTGATAATTCATTATCTAGAAAGCTTACCGAGACAGCATTTCTAACTCAAACAAAGACAAGGTTGTTACATGATAAGCCCTCGTTCAATTGCGAATTGCGAATTGTTTTGGCGATTGCCTAACATCAAAAAGGCAAAGGAAGAGCATTTGGGGGCTGTTTATCGATGTCTTGACGAACCAGGAGCAAATAACGTGAAACTGTACTTGACTAACGTATCTCCAAATCTTCCCTATTGGGCAGCAATCACATCAAAAACCCCAAACTTGATAGAGCTAGAAATTAACGACAACCACCCCGACTTTCAATCGCTCATCAATGGATTGGCTAGTGAGATTCAGCCGGGGGTTGTTGGGGTGAAGTCGGCTGATTTGTGTGAGGCTTTAGTCAACTCCAATTCGCAATTCGCAATGGGCTACGCCCCGCTTCGCTAACGCAATTCGCAATTAAGACAATTTAGTGGAGGCTTGTACCTCCCACTAATTGAAGACCACCAACCTACGGTATGGTGGGGGCTTTGACTCCAAGGTTAGCCAATTAATCAATTAGTCCATAATTCGCATTTTCAATTGCGAATTGCGTTAGCGCAGCGTTAGCGACGAAGGAGCGTCACTGCGAATTGCGAATTGTTTGGTCGATAGATGTGAGGCTACTAATTTCATTTTTGTGTGAAAAAGGCAAGGATTGAAAGAACAAACACTTGCCCGGAACACGAGATTACCGATTAGTTGATAATGCCATACTTTGTGCTGCCTGCTTTTTCTCTTGAGGGGACAGGACGGGATTTTAGTCTAACTGCGGGTTTTGGCTTTTGTTCAGCAGCAGTCGTCTGTTGTGCCAAATATTCAACAAGTTCATCCCCAGTTAGCTTTTTAACTGATGTGTGGCGGCGAATCGGCTGCAAAGTATTGTTTAAGGTGCAATAGTCATCGCTGGTTTTTCTGTAGACGTAATGGGTGCTGATGCCTAGAATACGGAAATAATCGCCTGTTTGAAGTTCTTCAAATGTCATAAACACAACTTCAATTACTGAATTAGTACAGATTACCTTACACCGGGATTTGCAGCAATCAGTATGAGTTACAGAATCGAAACGAGAAATAGCACGAGTTTGTAGCGACGTTATGAAACATTCAATGCTAGAAAATGCTTTTAACCTTAGAAATTATTGAGGTATTAACCTGTTACCTTTAACTATACTTACGCAATAAAAAAAGTAGTGCGGAATTTAGTTAATAGTAATCTGTTTCAAAACTTTCAAGTTCAGATTGCTGTTGCACTATGTACTCTTTGATTTCAGCCACATTCAACCGTTTTACTAGAGATTGAGAATGAATTGGTTGCAAAAAACCATTCAAGCGGCAGGATGAATTATTTACCTTTTTATACACATAACGACTAGTCATCCCAGGAATTCGGAAATACTCTCCTGTGCGTAATTGGTGGAAAGTCATAACTGTGAGCAGAGTAACAACGCTCATTTATAACATATCTGAAATCTCAACCATGTCCAAATCGTACAAAGAGTAAAACCAGAGCAATTACTCTATGCGAATAGAAAGCGATCCCGTCTAATTTCGCTCTACAACTAGATTCTTTGAGCGGCTAGTTATGAATTACTGCTGAGGAATTCTACTTTCTAAATACACTTGAACCTCCGATGAAGTTAAGCGTTTAATCCTTGTATGTGAACGAATCCTTTGTAAAAAACCATTCTGGCTGCAATAAGAGGCATTTACCTTTCGATAAACTTTGGCTTTTGTCATTCCAGAAAAACAGAAAAACTCTCCTGTACGTAACTGATAAAATGTCATAGTTATAGATGATTGTTAGAGAAAATTTTGTCTTGTGCGTCATATTTATGGCAGGCTTTTCAGGTTGAAATTGTATAACAACTTCAACTTCAATTAAGAATCACTCTGCTTTTAAATTGCCTAAGTAGCTACTGTAGAAAGTTCACGTCTCTCGACTTATCGATGCCAACTACTAATAGATAAAATCTATGATTGCTATCAGCAACCATTCTCCTTAATAGTGCATATAGTTTTTCTCGTCCTAGATACTGATTATAGCTATGGTTTTTTTATATGGGGCTGCTCAACTAACATCTTTCCAAAAGTTTTTTACAAACTTATTAAACTCAACAATCAGGAAATATTATACAATTGCTCTTTAGTATTTCTTAAGAATCTATTCCTCGATTCACTTTGGGATAGGCAATATTTAAGGTCTAGTTATTAGGCTTGAATCTTTGCTAAAAAACACAACATTTAGCTCAAACTGTTGGTAATGGTTAGCTATATCCGATATTACTTACTTACTTACGATGCTGGTTTCGCTAAATATTTATTAAATGGAGATTTACATCTGTGCTAAAACAAACAACCCAGTTTATTTAACCTAATCAATCATGCTCAATCATTACTAGATTCCGATTTTTGATATGACTACCAAACCGCACGATCAATTTGCAAAGGATTTTTTGGAGGAATTGCTGTCTCCATTGGGAAGAGTGAAAATTAACACTCAAGTAAGGGATGAAGCAAGGTTTGTAGATGTACTCTTTACCCCAGAAATTCCTTCCCAAGACCCAAATTTAGGATTACTGGGTAAGATTGCTTTAACCAATACCACTTTGTTTGAGCCATTTAGCACCCAACCGACTCGAACAGATATCCGCAATTGTTTTCTCAAGTTATTTGCTGTCATCGCCGCATCGCAACGCCAAGCGAAAAGACAGAGACGGAAATTGGCAGAAGAAAGCTTGCCGCAGTTGTGGATTATATCACCTAGTGCTAATCAGGCTCTATGGGCAGAGTTAGAGGTTAAACTAGATTTAGAAAATTGGCCAAGTGGGGTTTACTTCTTCCAAAAGTGCTTTAGAGGAGCGTTGATAGCAGTTAATCAGCTACCAGTAACATCAGAAACGTTATGGCTGAGGATTCTAGGTAGGGGAGAAACACAACGTCAAGCTGTCACTGAATTACTGGAACTGCCAGAAAGTAATTTGTTAAGACAGAACATTCTCAAACTAATTACTAACTGGCGCATTGTTGTAATTCAACAGCAAGACGAATTAACAGAGGATGATCGGGAGCTAATTATGAATTTGTCGCAAGCTTATCAACAATGGGAAGAAACTACTAAACAGCAAGCAAAGCTAGAAGAACGCCGCCAAGTTGTAGAGAACTTGTTGAGATTCCGGTTTGGACAAGTTGATGAAGAACTATCAAGAGTTATAGAAGGGTTACTACAGTTGCCACCAGAAGAATTTACTCCTTTGTGTCTGCAATTGTCCCGTGAAGAACTATTAACAAGATTTACGCAATAAGAAAAATTCCCAGTTTTCGAGACAACTTATCAAGTTCCAAGGCGGTTTGTTAACAGCAGACCGCTTTTTGTCTGTCAAAGAATTAAGCTTCGGCAGCGGTCAACTATAAAGTTGTTCTAAAAACTCAAGCGATCGCAGTTTTATTCAACTAGCAATCGCTTAAGAAAATAAAATCGATTCAACTCTAAGATTTTTGCATAAATAGTATTGCTACGCCAAGTCTCAATTGAAAGTTGGTGTTCAGTAATCAAAGATTGAACCGCTTTGATGATTAAACCAGAAATAATCCAAAAGGAGCGATTGTATGCAAGCCACAATCACAATTCCACGCGGCTGGGGATACCCAAGATTTACGTTTGGTCAGCGTACAAAACAGGGATTAGTAGTAGGGATTGAATTTGTTCCCAGTGACAGTTTGATAGCCAAAAAAAGTGGTGGAGGGTGGCAGTATGGTTTGCTGCCGGACAAGAATAGCAAAGATATAGTTTACATGAGCGAGAACGAAATTCAACAACTTTCAGCAGAAGAAACAGAAGAAGAAATTTTGACTGGAATTGACGAGCATCTCAATCAGGTTGCAATGCTTCAAGCACAGTTAGAAACTCCTTTGGATATCAAAACTCCGTTTGGAGATGTTAAACCAATACTTACCTCATCAAAATCAAAAGGCATCTCCAGACGTTCTGCTGCTTGATATAGCTTCGCCAAATTCATTTGAAATTATCAATTCAAACTATGAATAAGCAGCAAGAAAAACAACTTGCCTGGGATGCTCTAATGGGTGTCGATAAACGGCATTATGTTGCGACTGGTTTCTATGCTTTAGGCGATGCATTCACCATCAGCAGCAAAGATCCCAAGCATAGAAACCAAATTGTGCTGGTAGAGCATAGGCTCAAACAACAAATTAATCATTGGGATTTCATTTGCAATCAATCGGAATGCAAATGTCCTACTATCACTACCAATGGTGATGATGGCCAGGGGAACCTCAAGAGAAAAGCCCCATCACTGAAAGTTTACAGCTAATAGAACAAATCATAAGAATTCAGGAGTTTCCAGTCTCGCAATTTCTGAATTCTTACTTCAAACAAATTCAATCATCAAAAATATGCCAACCCAAACCAGTAGTAAACAGTCTGCTCCTAATTCCAATGCCTGTGTTCTGTTTCTCAAGAATAAAGGCGGACGAGCTAGATTGTCCGAATTAACTTTTAGCCAGAATGTGATTCAAGATTTGATAACCAAGGATATAGCCAAGGTGAAGAATACAGGTGCAGGTTTTTATTTGGAATTGGAGAATAAATCGTGAAACTAAATCCTGTTTTTGAACCAAAAACTCTCAACTATTCCAAAGTTTATCTGATTGATGGTACTCAATACAGATATGTACGAACAGAGGGTAGTGGTAAGCATATCAAGTATGTGTTTTCACCACTGCCGAACCATCGAAAGACATCTGAAGTATCGTTAAATTCCACAAAATTGGGGATTAGATGTCAAGAGATAGAAGGAATAGTTTATCAACCTCCAAAAGAGCAAACTGTTGTGCAGATGGGGTTGCTGTGATGTCAATACATAAGCCACCAGTTGTCAAATACCCGATTAAGGTGCAGAGAGGGAATTCTAGCCAAATAGTTTACAGGGCTATTAGGGATATACAGTACATCAAAAACAACCAAGAAGTAGGAAGAATCCGAGTCAATAAACAGACTCAGATGGTTCGCAAACAAGGTACTTATTGGGTTGTTATTTAGGTTTTGCTTGAGATTGTGTAAGCGAAGTTTAGTGATATGGAATGCTTCGCTAATAATTTTTGAAAACATTAGTATAGGTACTGAACAATGGTACAAGCAATCGCACCTAACGAAACATTTCTCACTGATGCAACTGTTGAAAGAATCAATTTCTCCAAATTAAACAAAACCCGGATTCGCTTTAGTATCCGAATTAAAAACAGCACCATAAGCGCAGCCCCTAAATGGGCAGATGTGCTGAAAACTGAAGATACTGGCACAGAATCCGACCTCATCAAAGTAACGAGTTCTGAGGTCGGATTAAGAGGAATCAAAGTATTCAAAGCTTTAAATGAAGCTGCAAGCCAACTCCGACAAGAAATCGCTTCTGTTCAGGAATGGATGACATCTGACAACGGTGATTGGATTTGTCCGATTGACCTTGCACCCCTGGTGTGGAGCCAATTGCTCAACATTAGAGATGTGATCGCTCCCCTTTTTCGAGCAAAACTAAAAGATGATTACACCCAAGGCTTAGAGGATTATCAACAGCGAATCGAAAACTTCATCTCTCTGAATACTTGGGAACTGCCACTCTCTAGGCAAGAGGAAGTCAAAGCTAACTTGCTCAAGGCATTCCCCACTTTAGCTGAGTTGGAAGATTGTTTGCAGGTGATTATCGGTCGTCCAGTCATCATTCCGGCATTGTCGGAACAGTTAAATGAACAACAAGCCGAATGCTTGAACCAAATCACCCAGTTTATTCAGCAGTACGACCAAAACCTGGAGCAACGTTTAAAGGAAGCCGCGATCGCTGGTGGCGAACAACTCGCCGCGCAGTTGTTAGAAGAATTAGCTGACTGGGAGCCGGGACGTAAACCAGTCTTGTTCAAAAAGAAAATGCAAAAACATCTAATGAAGGTACAAGTGCTGTTGGCGAATGCCTCACCGGAAGCTGGCGATAGTCTTCAGTCAATGATGGAGTATTTGAATTCAATTGTGGATGATCCAGCAATTGTTGATAAGAACTTGGGTGCAGATGGGCGATCGCAACTTCAACAGAAGATGGACTCCATCACAGCCAAACTTCTGGACGAGCAGCGCAATCTGCAACAACTTGCAAGCTCTGACGTTGGACTGACGGTTGCAACTGTTAGCGCGTTTAAGTTCCGCTAAAAAAATGCAATGCAGTGAGAATAATTCATTGCATTGCACTTACTTGAAAAATCTTGGTGTTTTAAATATGTCACACTTTTCCACAGTTAGAACTCGCTTGGTATCCCTTGAATGTTTGGTGCAAGCCTTAGAGGATCTGAAGCTTCAACCCAAGGTCTACTCCTCGCCACAGCCATTAACGGGCTACTACGGTAATGATGAAGGGCAAAGCGCAGAAATTGTAGTTGCTGGTTACACCATAAAAGCTCGTGCAGATATTGGTTTCCGTTGGAGTAAAGCTGACGAAGCATACCAAGTTATCCATGACGAGTACGAAACGGCTGTGCGGCTTGGTGAGAACTTCTTCAGCCATCAGTTGATGCAGGCATACGCTAAACGTATGGTGATGGCGAAAGCCCAAGAACTTCAAGAGCGATTTGGTGAATGCAACATAACTGAATCAGGGACAGGGCAAGTGCAGACCCTACGTTTAACCTTTGCCGGACATCAGGAAATATCGCAGTACGCACGGAGATAATTCATGGAACGCGCAATTTTGATACATTTTGACCAACTCACGGGTGAAGTGCGAGTGGAAGCAGAAGGCTTTGAAGGGTTGAGTTGTCTAGAAGCCACCCAGCCGTTTGAGAAAGCTTTGGGAATTGTGAGCGATCGCACTTTTAAAGACGAAGCTCAAACCCAACAAATCACAACCACGAACAACCATCAAACTCGTTTGAGACAATAAACCATTTAAGGGGGTGAAAATCCCCCTAAAACAATGAGTCAATTACCTAAAGAATATCCCTTTATTCATATCTACGCACAGCACAAAGCAAGACAACCCGCGATTATCAAAGCTAATACTGAAGGCTTGTGTTTGCTTTTAAATGCAATAGTAACAGCACTCGCCTATCCACAAAACAACAGTACAGCAGAGATTTTCTGCGGCGATGCCGAATGTTATCAAGTGCTTGTTCAACACATAAGCACTCATGAAGAACTCGCTCCATTACCGTATCAAAAAAAACATGAACCTGAATAACTTATTCGCAACACTCGACTCACAAATCCCCATTGCTGCCCTTGAGGTACTTGCCCCAGAAGAAGCCACAATCATTCAGTGGCTCACCTCCCAGGCACAAGAAAAACTTGAATGCCCCACATACTTCTGGAACTTGGGAGTATCAACGTTAGAACAATGCCAGATTGCCTCGGATGGTGGATTGGTCTTTAAGCCCGTGCCGGAATACAAACGACCCCTGCAAGTAGACCCGTTAATCTTCATCTTCCAGTACATCGAAAGCTTTACAGGCAATGGGGTATTCATACTGGGTGATGTGCATCCATTCGTTGGTAAGAACTCGCAGCAGTTATCCTGGGAAATCCTCACCAGAGTCAAAAACCTCTACCATCGGCTCAAGCCCACCGACAAACGGATTATCTTCCTGGGTCAAAATATTCAATTGCACGAATCTTTGGTGAGGCTGATTCCGTTTGCAGAAGTGCCACTGCCTACCGTTGAACAGATTCAAGAACATCTTGATTCATATTTACAGTATTTAGGAGAGTCGGCAACCCAGCAGCAAGTCAAATTTACAGTCTCCTTAACGGCTGCTGAAAGAGAATTTTTAGCACGGGCGGCACTAGGCTTAACATTAGAAGAAATCAGTGATTTCTTACGGCTAACAGTTAAAGAGCGTTTGAGCCGCAATAGTATTACTATTGATGCCACTGTGACACAAGAAGCTGTTGCGTACAAAACTCGGCTGCTCTCACAAATGGGCATCGAGTTGGGTAAACCAGCTACAATTCCCTTTGGCGGTTTGGATTTATTGCGTGAGTGGCTTAATCGTCGGCGGCGGTTGTTCACGCAAGAAGCAAGGCTGCTGCACCTACCTCAGCCCAAAGGTGTGCTGCTGGCTGGCCCACCCGGAACAGGAAAATCTCACTCGGCAAAGAATATTGCCAACATTCTCAATCTACCACTACTTCAGCTTGATATTGCATCACTTCTTGGTTCTCTGGTAGGTGAGTCTGAAAGCAATGTCAGACGTGCTTTGAAAACAGCCCAAGCGATCGCACCGTGTGTCTTATTTATTGATGAGGTCGAAAAGGCACTTTCAGGACAGGGCGATACGAGTGGCGTTTCTCAACGCATCCTCGGAACTTTGCTGACGTTCATGAGTGAGTGCGAGAGTGGTGTGTTTATCGTCGCTACTTGCAATGACCCATCAGCACTGCCAACTGAGTTCAAGAGGAAGGGACGTTTTGATGAGGCTTTCTTTGTCGATCTACCAACTGTTCCTGAACGAGCACAAATCCTCAGCATTCATTTACAACGCTTTGGGATTGCTGTTGAGGACGAGTATTTAGAGGCGATCGCTGCTAACACCGCCAAATTCTCCGGTGCGGAACTCGAAACGCTGGCTGCTGAAGCTGCTTTGTTGGCGTTTGATGAAGGCAGACCTCAGCAGGTAACTTTGGGCGATCTGGAAAGTTGCCGAAAAACCATCACACCACTGGCTGTGCAGGATGCGGCGGCAGTCGAAAGAATGAGGGACTGGGCGAAGACTGCACGGGCGGCTTCTAGTGCGATCGCGGACAAACCCACTCAGTCGCTGAAGACTGCAAAGTTTCGGAATTTGAACTGACATTATCAAAGCAGAATTCGGAAGTAAAAACTTTAATTTTATGCTGAGGACTTCCGAATTTTGCTTGAGTAAATGCTTCGCAAATAGCTGTCGATTTCATTGATTGAATCGCTAAAAATCATGGAAACATATTTAGTTTATGCTGACGCTGTAAACAACAGCAACAAATTCTGGTCAGCGAAAGTTGAGGGCAACAACTTAATAGTCCAGTGGGGACGAGTGGGTTACAAATTCCAAACCAAAACCCACAATTTCAACAATCCCCAACAAGCCATCAGCAAGTATAATAATTTGGTTTTTGAGAAGAAATCTAAGGGATATCAAGAGACTCGACCTCAAGTTGATTCTTGCAGCATTGGAGATATCAGAAGGGCGCTGCAAATCTTAAATACTCTGCGTCTTTATGTAGCCACCAAAAACTTTAATCCTGGCTACATTGAATCACTGAATAATTATTTGAAACTCGTGCCAACGCCACTGGGAATGCAGATTGATCCGCGCACTGTTTACCGAACAGTTAAAGATGTAGACCACCAGATTCAACTGCTAAACTCACTGCTGCCTACTGAACAATTGCAGCAGTCAAAAGATGATTCTAGCGAGAAAGTTGTTAGTATGAAGTCAATCAGCAAGAATTTCTGGCGAGTGGTTTAGCGTAATTTGCAGTATAGAAGGAGTAAAACTATGGCAAAAATAATTGTTAGTTCTTGGGAATCAGAGGGGTATGGACATAATTCTCATAATGATGAACAAATACATCCTCAATACCTAAAAATTCGAGAAATATGTGAACAATTAGGAATTGATATCCCAGAAATTGACACACAAATCACATCTCTTTATACAAAAACAGAGATTATTGCGGATGAGGTGGTATTAGATTATGTAGAAGCAATTTACCGTAGTGATGCGGATGGATTTTCTCCATATCAATTAGATACAAGCGATTATATCAATGCAGAATAAATAATCATATTCCTCAGTTATTTATTTGGCTGGGGAGTATAGTTAAAAGTTTTCAAGTAAGAATTCAGCACCCAGGATTCAGAAGTCAGAATTGATAATGAATTTATTCTGACTTCTGAATGCTGAATTCACCAATCCTGAATTCTTACGTTTTCAATAACAGCTACGCTGAATCTCTAGAACTTTTAAAATAGTAGTTTTATGGAAATCAAAACAATCTCTGTCACCTATCAAAGAAAATTCAATTTAGGCGATTATGAGTCGGTAGAGATACGTTGTTCACTCTGGAGACAAATTGACCCATAAGAAGATGCACAAGGGGCTAGAGAATTTTTGTTTAAACAAGCCAAAGTTTCTGCCCTTGATTAAAACTTCGGCTTATCAAATGGGTAAGTATAAGCAACAACACTCAAGTATTAACAATCAAGATAATTTGGGAACTGAAGAATGAAAACGTATTTGGGCGATGTGCTGCATTACTTGAGTGAGGCGGTGGGTTGTCTTGAGCCGTTTGTGGAAGTTAGGATAACGAGGGAGGAAGTATCTTAAGTTACTCTTGAGTTTGCTGCTGTTGTAATTGTTGCACTTGTTCCACTGATAAGTCAGTTAACTTAGCAATTAAGTCAACACTCATACCCTCAATCAACATATTGATAGTAATTTGACGGGCTTTTTCATCGCCGCCTTCGGTCTTGATTGATTGATAAACTACTGACTCACGTATGGTATTCCTTTGATTGAAACAAAAGTGTATTGCTTATTCGGATTGCTCAACGTCTGTCATAACCAAACTTTGCACCTGTTCGATTGTCAATCCAGTGACTTTAGCCACCATTTCGACGGGCATATTTTCTTTTAGAAGGTTAACAGCAACACGGCGAACACCTAATTCAATCCCTTCTTCTTTACCTTCGCTCAGAATTGATTGATAAATGACTGACTCTCGCATAATGTCTTTCCTGAATAAACGCCCAATCACTTCTTGATCTAATACTAACCCAGCTAAGATTGCAGCAGCAGCAGAAATATTGCTCTGTGTCCGTCTTTCACTAATTTTATCAACAGCCGCCGCCACAAGTTGTAGTGTACTAGCCTTATTCTCAGTCGCACTTAATACAGCAAAGGGCAACAGCCCTGGAGTCAAGAGAAATATTTCTGGTGGTTGTTCCCACAAACGAATTACATCAAACTCATGCCTCATTTTTCCTGTTGTAAATGTGAGTTGATACACTTTCTCCGACGTGGTTTTATCCAAGTAAATCACAAATTGATATATTTGTTTATTGGGAAAACGACGATATATCCGCAAGTAGTAATCAGCCATACGAAATGGCATATTTTCATCAGGTTCGGTTTGAAACTCTATGTGGAGAACAACTTCATCTGATTGCAACATGATTAAAGCATCGGCCCGAATTGGTTCTATTGATAGTTCTGTCGGGCTTAACTTAGTTAAAGTGATGGGTTTACCTAACAACCAAGTTGCAAAATCAGGAGAATACAATTCAGCAATTAATTTACAAGTATTATCGAACATCATTCATTATTTAGTTAAGTTTTATGGCAGACTTTCATTACTTGGAATCAGTTATAATAATCAATTATAAACGATCATCCTTGATAATTTTAAGAATTCATTTAGTAGAGAATAGCTTCGCTGAAAACCATTAAAAAATTGAATATATTTGTATGGAAATCAAAACAATCTCCGTAACTTACCACAGAAAATTTAATCTTGGTGACTTTGAATCGGTAGAATTAGGCTGCTCATTATGGGGTCAAATCGAGCCAGAAGAAGATGCAGAAGGCGCAACACAGTTTCTTTTTGAGCAAGCGAAAGCGTCTGTAAAAGAAGCAGCAATGCCGTTAATTAAGGCATCTAGTCATCAAATGAATAAAGCTCGAATGTACAAACAATATGCACAAAACAATACTACTGATAAAGGAGAGAATTTCTAATGAACACTGAAATTAAACTAGGCTTAGGTAATCCACCACTACCCGTTTACTTGTACGTTAAGAAGCTAGAAATCAACGGTCAAGTTTATGGTTGGTATAACTTTGATGTTGCTCTCGATAAACAAACTCCTATACCCCAGAGAGCATTAACCGGTTATATTAGCGAAATACAACTGACAGATAAAGATTACAAAGGCAAAGACAACCTCAAACTAGATATATTCATCTTGGCAGATGAACTTTATGTCGTCAGAAGCGGGATAGAGACTAACTTTACTAAGTCTTTCTTACTCGCCGCATCAGTTGTCGAGGATTTCTCTAGACCTGTGACAATTGTTGCTAATCCTGGAGAGGAAAATGTTGTGTTCTGCGCCTTGTATGATGCTTTAGCCAAAACTAAAATTCGTAGAGATTGGGATGCCAACGCTGACTGGGCAGGACTAATACAGCAGATTCAGTCAAAATTATCCACCAGTCCTAAATATAATTTGGATGAGGATGAAAATGATAATGCTGTTCTACAACCACCCTCTCCTAGTAAACCAAAACCTGCTGCGATTCATCCACAAGATTTAAGGATAAAACAAGTCCGCACATTGACGAATTATCCAGTGGACTTAATTAAAGAGTGGCTGCAATTTCAGAATGTGTCATTCCCTAGTGAACTTCCTGTATCTGTGGTCGATAAACTAGTGAGAGACATTTGCCTAGCTTGCAGGGCTATTTCATTCTAAATGTAGGCAGTATATGGTAAGATGCAGCGCAAATTCTATATTAATGCATCTGTCCCATGTCTCAAATCGCAATTATAGAAGCCTTCGC
>NZ_JACJTU010000059.1 GCF_014698835.1 Nostoc paludosum FACHB-159
GGATTCAATCATCTAATTGCCGCAATGAATCAATTTAAACCTTGTTATGCTTCTGGATAATTTAGCCTCTTTACTACTTGCTTATTCCGGAAAGTGACAGAAGAGGGTTAGTGTGGCGTAGGCGTAACCAGCCGTAGGCATCGCTTTTAGTAACACCTCAGCGCTACATAAAACCGTCAACAGTCAACGTCAAAGCTTTTGCGATAAATCTATATTTATTTGGATTATTGGTGTTTTATCTTATCGAGTTATTATTCAAATATTTTAATATAAAATATTACTGCTGAATTCCTTTGATAAACTCTGTCCTTGCTTCAATTATCGAAGGCATTAAAACACAACGTACTAATAAATTTATATCTAAATTTGGTAGTAATTTGCTTTGAGTAATTTGCTCATAGTTATCATTATTCAGGTGATATAGAAATATCTGATTATTTTCCCAAAACCAGACTTCAGTAATGTTAAAACGCTTATATTTTTCGAGTTTATCTATACTGCCACTAGTAATATTTACTTCAATTGCTAAATCTGGATTTTCTTTCTTTTCCCCTAAATAATAAGATTCATCAGGTTCAAAGGAAGCACCTTTTTCTTTTGCTCGACGAGTAGCACTACCTACAGGTATAAAATTTATACGTAATTCAAATAAGTAAGCTTCCAGCAATATAGCGATTACTTTTTTTAGCAATTCATGTTGTTCGCCAAGAGTCATAAATTCTACACACCCATCAAGATAAGTTATCCGCAAACCTGGCGCCTCTGCTGTTAATGCTTCAAGTTTCTCAAATTCTTCCCAAGTGTAATGACCAGGTAAGAGAAACCGCTGTTCTTCAAGGGTAGTAATTTTGTCTAGAGTTTGTGGAATCATATCATTGTATGAAATCTTATCTATATGATAGTTGGTTATTGAGCGATCGCTCCTGATAAATTAACACGATAATTCTAATATATTGACTATAAATAATGCGGCGTAGACATCGCTTTTAACAACACCTCTTTATCTGATAGATAAAACAGTTAACCGTCAACGTCGATTGTTTCTAGTACTATAGATATATTTGCTGCGGGCTACGCCACTGATAAACGCCATGTCAGAAACTACTCTACCTGCAACCCTAATTGAAATTCCACCCACCCAAGCAGAACTTCCTTATGATGATGGTGTCCCTATGGAAAGCGCACAGCACAGAGCTGCTATGAACTTGCTGATAGATGCCTTAATCCCTTGGTTGTCACAGCGAGAAGATGGGTTTGTTGGCGGTAATATGTTTGTTTACTACAGTCTGGCGCAGTTACGCAACAAAGACTTTAAAGGGCCAGATTTTTTTGTGGTCTTGGGTGTCCCTAAAGGAGAACGCAAAAGTTGGGTGGTTTGGGAAGAAGAAAAAGCACCGGATGTTGTGATTGAATTGCTTTCTGAAAGTACAGCCGCAGCAGATAAAAACGAGAAAAAGCTGATTTATCAAAATCAAATGCGCGTGCCAGAATATTTTTGGTATGACCCATTTAACCCAGATGATTGGGCAGGTTTTTCTATCCAACAGAGAGTTTACCAACACTTGGTTGTTAATGAACGTAATCAATTGGTAAGTGAATCTTTAGGGTTAGCCTTGCAGCGCTGGCAAGGAAATTACAAAGGAATTGAAGCGACTTGGTTACGCTGGGCAACTTTGGACGGAGAATTATTACTAACACCTGAAGAACAGGAACGCCAACGAGCAGATAAAGCAGAGTCGCAGTTATTACAAACGGCACGCAACTTACTAGCGGGTGGGATGGGGGTAGAACAGGTGGCGACAGTTACAGGTTTAGATGCCTCAGCAATTGAGCAATTGATTTCAACATCTGAATTATGAGAAAAATGGGAAACACTGACGCTTTAAGCTGAAATCCAGTTTTCCAACTGTAAATTAGAAATACGGCTGTAATGGCGAGTATTGTTTGTTACTAAAATATAATTCTCTGTTAATGCAACACTAGCAATTAGTAAATCAAATTCAGAAATTGTCTGCCCTATTCTACGAAGTTCTGCCTTTAATTCACCAAACTTTCTCAGAGCAGGATCGGTTAAAGGTACAACGGGTAAGTTTTGAATAAATTGTTCTGCATTAGCTAAGTTTTCTGAAACTCTATTAGAATTGTATGCACCATAATATAATTCAGCAGCAGTGATAACACAAATGCATACTTCATTCCATCCCACTGCTAAGAGTTTTTCTCTGACTGGCTGGCGACCGTTAAGCCAATAAATACATGTATCAGTATCTAGTAAATAGTTCACAAGCTATAATTGCGATCGCTTACAGTACGACTTGAATATATCTCTTCAACAATTTCTTCTGCGGTGCGTGTATCTTCCCAAGTTCCAAAGGTTTCTAAAAAAGCTTCTGATGGATGCGGTTTTGGCTGCTGTTCAGATGGAAAAATGACTTCATTCACTATCAGTTGATTTGCTTCTGAAATTCCTAATTTTTCGGTTTCCTCTTTAGCTATAACCATAACTTGCATCAACCTTATAGCCTGACGCAGAACATCACTTTTACTTGTGCCTGTTTTATTTACTAATTCGTCTAGTATTTGATTTAGTTCAGGTGATAAATCTAAGTTTAAGCGAACCATCTTTTGGGTGTTAGTCATGGTTCTATCCTTATGTAAAACGTTAAATATATTATAGTTGGCTGTTGGGCGATCGCGTCTGATGAATTAATGTGATAATGGCTAAAGTAGATCTTGAGATTTGTGAATTTTTACTCTGATTATTTGACTGATATCTTCCCAATCTTGAATAGTCATTTCTGTTGCATTTCCAGAGTTTAATCCTTCCAAAAGCATTGTTTCAAGACGTTCTTGAGCTACCTGTTTTTGGTCTTGTCTCACTAATTCACGAAAATATTCGCTGACACTGCTGTAACCACCTTCAGCTACCTGTTGTTCTACATAAGTTCGCATGGTGTCAGGTAAGAAAATATTGATACTTTTCATAAGGTTATTTTATAAATCTGTTTTTTTATCTTATGGCAGTTTTTACCATTGCTCAGAGCAGGATATTTGACATTTCATCTCTTTTCAAGAAATTCATTAACTGTAATTTCTGCCTGTCGAATCAAACTTCTAAGTAAACCAGGTGCTAATTCCCGATGATTGGGAATTGATAAAGTTGGTTTTGATTCACACCAAAGTATCATGTGGCTTCCTGTTTGGTGGTCTAATACATAACCAAACTTTTCAAAAATCTTGACAGCTTCCTTACCGGAGATATTCGATAAACGTCCCATTTACACTACAACTTCTCCGATAAAAATTGGCAATTCTTGAGCAGTATAAGGTTTGCCATGTTTTGCTTGAACGTGGAGATATCCTGTAATCGCGTCTTTAATATTTTCAATTGCTTCATCTAATGTTTTGCCTTGACTTACACAGCCTGGAAGTTCAGGAACCTCAGCAATATAGCCTTCATATTCTGAATCAAAAGTAAAAATTACTTGAAATTTCATAATAAATTAATCTTGTATATAGCGCCTAGAATAAATATAACGCTCAAATTCTAAGTTTGTTACTTCATACCCACTAAAACGGAGAGAAGAATGATTAAAGAACTTGATAGAGTTATTCTGACTAGCGATCTCCCAGAGTATAGTTTAGAAGAGGGTGATATAGGTACGGTTGTTTTAGTACATCAAGGTGGCAAAGGATATGAGGTTGAATTTGTCACATTAGATTGCGAGACTGTGGCAGTTGTTTCACTCCACAGCATACAAGTACGTCCCATTGGTAAGAGAGAAATTGCGCGATCGCGTCTGATGAATTAATACGATAATTGCAATATATTTACTCTAAGGCAGTGGGGCGGTTTTTACAAAAACTTGTAGTGGATGATTCATCTGTGTTGTTTTCTCTGGCAAATGCTCATGCTTTAACTTCTGTATTTCTTCTTTCAAAGCCTTTTGAACGATTTTGATAATTAAAGCTTCTAAGTCTGCTACTGTGAGATTACTGAGAAGTTGGTCTGAGGTAATTTGGAAGTTTTCCATAGAAAATTTTTCTGTATACTCATCTATTAGTTTCGCTGATGATTGTTCATCTGATTCAGAGTAACTGAATGATTCATTTATAATCATATCTTTAGTTATTTTGGGAATTTTTTTATTCCAATTTGATACTATTTCAAAATAACCTGCGGCATCTTCTAAACAGTATTCAAACATATTTAATAATATATCTGCCCAACCCTTTTTTCGGAAAAATACTTTCTTGGGATTCTTACGAAAATAACTTCCATCAATTTTTTTATTTACTTTTACTTCTAGATATTCAAACAAACCATTTAAGCCTTTATATCCATATTTTGTTGAATATTTCCTAAAATCAAATAAATTTATTGTATTTATATTTGAAAAAATTGATAAAGATATTATCCTATTTTTCAATGTTGTTATATCGCTACCTTGTATATTGAAACCAATAAATATTTTATTTTTTAATCTTTCAATATCTTGTATAATTTCCTCGACAAGTTGCCTTTCTTCCGCTTCAAACTCTAAAAATTTAATTTTTATATATTGTTGATTACTTGTTTTGAGGAGCCGAGTAATGGTGTATCCATATATTTTTTGTACTGCCTTTCCCTGTACATAATGCGTCCAAAATTCTAAGTCAATAAAAACTAAATCATAAATAGAACCTGGATAAAAATTATTGTTAAATTGCCCATCAATCTTGACTTCTATCTTATACATAAAATATTTTGGAGATTATTTATATATAAAAATATACGAAAAAATAATTACATTCAAAACCGCATATACACGCATTATAACGCGAATCACTACGCGCTTATTTGCGTGCATATGCTGTTAAACATTCCAAATTTTCTACTTACAAAACCCAGTTTAATCCACTTAGGACTTACGCACGAGTTAGCGAATAACGAACCACAGAGGCGCAGAGGACACGGAGAAATCAGAGTTTGAGAGATATTTTGCGTAAGTCTTACCACTAACCCGATCGCACTTTTCCTCAACACTCCACAGTTAACCCATTAAACATCACATTTTCCATAAAATTATCGCGCTCCTAGCTTGGAAATTAAATTTTTGACTGCCAAACTAATTTTTGCGACTCCTAAATTAAATTTTTGACTGCCAAACTAATTTTTGCGACTCCTAAATTAAATTTTTGACTGCCAAACTAATTTTTGCGACTCCTAAATTAAATTTTTGACTGCCAAACTAATTTTTGCGACTCCTAAATTAAATTTTTGACTGCCAAACTAATTTTTGCGACTCCTAAATTAAATTTTTGACTACCAAACTAATTTTTGCGACTCCTAAATTAAATTTTTGACTCCTAAACTAATTTTTGCGACTCCTAAATTAAATTTTTGACTACCAAACTAATTTTTGCGACTCCTAAAGCTACTATTCTCAAAGAATTTCAGCAAATATACTCACATTTACAACATTTTACAACTAAATAAGGTACGCCCCTCCCCAACCCTCCCCTTACCAAGGGGAGGGTGCCGTAAGGCGGGTGGGGTATTTCTGTACCTCACCAACTTGAAATCTGCTGTATTTATTTTATGAACTAATCCCAATGCCTTAAAACTTCTCATAAAAAACGCAAATATACGCATTAAACGCAATTTCAGCATTTCCATACGTATATTTGCGCTAAAATTAGGGGCATCGCACCTTTAATGCACTAAAGCGATCGCTCTTTTCGTCAATGCTTCAGCAGTCAATCCATTAAACGCCATCAACTCACCAGCACTGGCTGTAGTTTCGCCACGTTTCCAGGCAAAAGTATCGCGCTTCGCTGTACTCCGTAACAAAATTGGTTCTAGCATCGCGGCTGCACCACCTGTCACCGCAATTAGCGCATCGCCATCAAATAATTCGGCAAATTTCGCATCATCCAAGAAACCGCCATCAGGTTCCGAACAGGTATCCCAAGCAGTATCATGAGGACGATATAAACGTCTGGGGTTAATTACAGAAACTATCTTCGCACCAATACCTTCATTTTCTAAGAAAGTAGCCGCCTCAAATACTGGCATTAATGTCATATCGCCAATGACAGCAAATACAACTTGTTTATCGCCAGGGACTTCATGCAATACCACCGCACCATCTTGTAAACCTTGGCGACTTTGTTCTAAAGTAATGCGAATTGGTAATGGTGATTTACTTGCAGTAATTACAATTCCCTTATTCTTAGTTTGCAATGCCCAGTTATAACAAACTTGGATACTGTTAGCATCGGGAGGAAATAATGGAAAAACATTTCCATTTCGCATTAGCGAAGCAAAGTAAGCTTCAATTTCTGGACGTTGGTGAGTCCAACCGTTGCGCCCTTGCTCTAATGCGCCTGCTGTGAATAAAGTAATAGTCGAAGGAGTTTGACGGCGCAATTCTGCCATTGCTTGGGTGACAGTTTGCCAAATTGGTAATCCGTTGATGGCAAAAGATTCGTAAGAACACCACAAAGTTCTCGCACCCATTAATGACAAACCAGCTGCTAAACCCGCACAAGCATCTTCGCTCAAAGGTTCGTAAACTTGTCCGTTTGGCGCTTGGTTATATAAATCGTCGGTTGTCGGGTGGATAATTTTTAATGCTTGGTTGATATTAGCAATTCCCGATGCTTCGTTACCGTCGGCGTTGGTGACAAGGAAATTTTTATCTTTTTGTCCAACTATTCCTACTAATCTTCCCATTGCAGTTGTAGAAACTTTTGGTTCGCCACCGACTGCATATTCTTCTAAAGGTAATTCGCCTAATTCTGGCAATGGTAATTCAAATTCTGTGACCACTGTTTTGGCTGCGGGGCCACCGCCTGCGCGTTCGGCGTTGGTTCTGACTAATTGCCAAGCTTCAGCAGATAAAGCGCGAGTCTGCAATGCACTCACAATATGCGGCGCATCTAACGTATCTTTAGGATAAAGGTTGTGAGATTTTGCACCGCGGGCGTGGACTCCTGCACCTTTAAGTTGTTTAATAATAAAAACAGTAAGCTTGCCACCTAATGCCGATCGCGCTGCTTTATCTACACCCTCAAGTACAGCTTGGGTAAATGCTAGGCGTTTTTCAAAGGAAAAAACGGTACTATCAACGTAATCACCTGGTTGATTTTGGTCGTCAAAATCTTTAGCATCCACTAACACGACTTCCTCAAAACCATTACCTTGCCAATATGCTTGCATTTGTTGGTTGGTTTTGAGAGAAACCATGCTGTGGTGTTCTTGGCTATAACCATTCCACACTAATATCGGTAAAAAATTGGTCGCAGTAGGATAAGCAGTATGGAAATGTGCGATCGCACTTACAATATAAGGTTCGCCCAATCCACCATCGCCAACTGTAAAAGGGAATAACTTATCTTTGTGCAACAGTGCAGCCGCCATTGCAAAGTGTTGTCCTTGTCCCAAAGGCCCCGCAGGTGCGAGAATACCAGGTATATAACCAGAAAGGTGTCCTAAAAGACCGTGTTTTTCTCGGAAGCGATCGCGCAATTGTTGGACTGTATAAATTCCCATGTCCTCTAGCGAACGATCCAAGAACATGGCACTATAAAATCCGGGGGCGTGGTGTCCGACTTCGGTGATAATGTTCTTGTATCCCAGCATGACAAGAGATGCATAAGCTTCCGCTTGGCTGGCAAATCCGCCGGGATGTCCAGAGGCTTTACTACCAGTAACTTGCAAAGTTAGATAACGTAGGGCATCGGCAGCGAGTAAAGTTTGATATACTGCTGCTTTGTCTGTGGGAGATGCGATCGCTACATTGCCCGATTCAATAGCAGGAGTTGCACCATAAGTTTCAAAACCTGGTAGTGCTTCGCCAAAATATTGAATTCCTTCAGAAAAATTGGGAAGCGCAGAAGAAGCCTTTGGGGTGATTGCAGTCATGCTGAGTACCTTATGACGATGAAATGAAACTGTAGATGCTCGTTGAATTCAACAAAAATTCTACATCGTTTGATGTTGTAACAGTTTATTGCTTTTTTGCAACGTCAGGATAAGTACTTTAAATGGTTCGCTATGGTAGGCAATAGGCAACAGGCAATAGGCAATAGAGTTAAAAGTATCTTTGTGTCCGGGTTTTACGACCAGTTTATGTCCTAACTTAGCTGCCAAATGCTATAAAATTTGCAATCTGAATCCAGACGTAGAGACGTTGCAATGCAACGTCTCTACAAGGATTCTGGATATCATGCACAATTGTTTTCATACATGAAACCAGCAACACATTTTTAAAACTAGTATGGATTAATACACTATCAATCTAGCCAGTAGGGTGCGTTATCGCGCCAGCGTAACGCACCGTCAATAGACCTGTTGCATAAATAATTTTTTGTCTCACGCAAAGGCGCAAAGACGCAAAGAAGAGAGCGAAGAAAAGGACTTTTGTAAGAAGTCTAACGTCCATAACGCACCCTACCAAACTCTAGTAACTAAATTTAGGAGGAAAACGTACTGTTACAACGTCCCCAAACTGTAAAGAACGATTTGTCATTGCTCAACAATTACTACTCCCATTTCAGGAACATATTTAACAGGTAAACCCTTATTCAGTTCGCCCGGTTGCCAATCATAAGGTTCATAGCTGCCCAAATTTGATAAGTCAGTCTCTAGCCATCCTGTATCAGATTCTTCATCTAATTCTTCGCTGACTATAGATAACTGCGATTCCTGACGATTATGTTTTTGCCACTCTAAAAACTCAATAAAATCTAGAACTTGTTGCTGTGCATTATCTGGAAGGCGTTCTAGTTTTTCTAAAATCTTTGCTTTGATAAAATCCATGATGATTTCTATAGTTTTGCCTAAGTCCTAATCTAATCGTAGTAGACTATGGTTTTCGTTGGTCAACCCAGCCTACAATATTTCAATTTTTGATTTAGTCAAAGTTGATGGTTGCGCTAGTTAATTTAACTCGCCAAATTTAGGACTCCACCAGCCTTTTTGTGTAGAAAAATAAGCTACTTGCTGATGTTTTTTGTCCTGACGAGATTGGGGGTTTGAACACCTTAGCATTGTTTTGTTTTGCCCTTCCTTAATGTAAGTGTATTCTTCTAATGGTTTTTTACATACTGGACAAGAGTATGAAGTTAGCTTAGCTGGAGGTTTGGCAACACTTTCATTTTTGGATACTTTGTTTCGAGGTGATTCCCAAGTTTTGCTGAGGTCACTCCAAAAAAGAACGATGTTTTCACAACCGCTAACACATTTGAGGAAGTATTTCTTTTTAACTTTGCTACTCGGAATTTTAGCTAAACAATTTTTGCATTCAGGGCAGCGAGTTCTGGAGGTTTCATATTTGCGTTCTCGTCCGGGTGAAGCTTTGCTTGGAGATGCGCTACTCACAGCCACAGTTTTGGCTTTTGCTAAAGCTGGTGCAAAGTATTCCTGATTCCAAGTGCTTAAATATTGTTGCCAGCCTTGTTTGCCAACTGCGATCGCATCTAGAGCATCTTCCATCTTAGCGGTGAATTCCGCCTCTAGTAAATCCGGTAAGGCTTTTTGTAAGAATGCATCAACTTCTAAACCCAAAGCCGTTGGTTGCAGATGATCCTTGGTCAACTGCACATAATCCCGCTTTTTCAAGGTGGCGACGGTGGGAGCATAAGTACTGGGACGACCAATACCTTTGCGTTCCATTAGTTGTACTAGTTTCGGTTCGCTGTATCGAGGCGGCGGTTGTGTTTGTTTCTTTTCATGCTGTGCATCTTTTAATGTTAGTATCTGCCCCTGTTGCAACTGCGGTATAACTGTATCTTTACTGATATTATTCCAGTACCGGGCATAACCGTAGAACTCAACTACTTGTCCATTACAAAGCCACAGCAGATTTCCAGATTGAGTAACTATTTGGGTTTTGCGGAGTTGGGCGGCACGACATTGAGAAGCGATCGCCCGTTTCCAAATCATTACATACAGGTTAAAATCATCGGTTGGCAGTTCTATCCGTAACTCGGCTGAAGGACGGAAAACATCTGTTGGGCGGATAGCTTCGTGTGCTTCTTGAGCCAATTTAGCACTGCGATGTTTGGATAAGGACTGCGGTACATTTTGGGGGTCATTTTGCTCTAACCACTGACGCGCAGCAGCACAAAATTCAGGACTTAACATCACTGAATCTGTTCGCATATATGTAATTAACCCGGCTTCATAAAGCTTTTGGGCAACTTGCATGGTTTTGTCTGGAGAAAACCTCAGCTTGGAACCAGCTGCTTGTTGCAAGCTAGAAGTAGTGAATGGAGGAGGTGGTTGGCGTTGAACTATTTTCCCTTCAAACTTAATAACCTGATGGGGATGGCGGCGTGCTTCTTCAACTAACCTGTTTGCTTCTGCTTCCGAGAGAATACGCTTACTTTCTGGTGCTTGTGTAGTATTTGTTGCGGCATCATCATTAGTTTCAGTTTTTTGTTCTGGCGTATCTGCGTCAGAATTAGCCGTTCCTTTGTAGAAAGCGCGAAATCCTTCAGCATAATCTACCCAGACACTCCAGTAGTCTTGGGGTACAAAAGTTTGAATTTCTTTTTCGCGCTGGCAAATCAAGTGCAATGTGGCGCTTTGAACTCGACCGACGCTTTTTGCACCGTTGTTTAATGCCCAAACTAGGGGACTTCCTTTATAGCCGACTAACTTATCCAAACAATCGCGGCACAGTCCCGCACCTACTAAGTTTAAATCTAGTTTTCTGGGTTTGGCGATCGCTTCTCGAACTGCTGGTGCTGTAATTTCTGTATAAATTACTCGTTTTGGTTCTTTTAATCCCAGCACTTCTTTGATATGCCAAGCGATTGTTTCTCCCTCCCGGTCTGGGTCGGTGGCGATAACAACTTCATCAACCTGTTTAACTGCGGCTTTTAGTTGCTGAATGGTTTCCTTGGCTCGTTGGTCGCGGGGAATATAATTGCATTTGACCCGACTACCATCCATACTGAAACCCAACGAATCTTCGCCTTCATCGCTGAGTTCGCGGATATGGCCGCAGCTAGCTAGAACTTTCCATTCTGAACCCAGAATTTGACTGAGTTTTTTGACTTTTCCGGGGGATTCTACCACAAGGAGGCGTTTGGGCATAGCACCTGCGTTGAATAGTCCTTGATATCGAAAGGGGCGATCGCATACTTTAGTATAAAAGTACTATATCACTCGACTTTTTTTAAAATTGTTACACTTAGTTAAGCCTTGTTGTAAAAATACGGAAGATCCCTTAGTTTTCGGAAATTACGCTGATTTATAGCAATAATGCATGAAAATACGTCATAAATTATGAACACAGACGCTAATGGTCCATAAATACCTACCGCCAACGTAGAACCCGCAAGTTAGCAGGTAAAGAAAGAAATAAGAACTCAAAAAATTTGGCCCAGCCTCACAAAAAAATGGTATTAATTAAAGCTTTGTTTAAAAAGTTTTTGCAAAAGCTTCTAATTGAGCTAATGTATGAAAAAATTCTATCTATCCTGTATTGGAGATTAATACCATGTTTACAAGTTTAGTAAAAGGTATGATAGAAAACACTCCTATTAAGAAATGGGAGTATATCGATCGACGGCTTGAGATCCGCAGAAAACGAAAAAGAATAGAATTTATAGAACAATTTTTGCCGAAGAATGGAATCGGTGCGGAATTAGGAGTATTCAAAGGTCATCTGTCCCCCACTCTTCTGGAGCATACCAAGCCACAAAAATTGCACCTCATCGATCCTTGGTATTTCTTGTCAAGTCGTTGGGAATGGGCAAACGGCAATCAAAGTACGGTTGATGCTTTAATAAAAATTCTGCAAATCTTCAAGAAAGAAATTGAAGATGGACGTATTTTGATACATGTGGGCGACGATCTTCAAGTAGTTGCCACATTTCCCGATCGATATTTTGATTGGGTTTACATCGATACGTCTCATCAGTATGAACATACTAAACAGGAGTTACTCTTACTAGAGAGCAAAGTGAAGGAAGATGGTATAATAGCCGGCGATGATTGGCAGCCAGACCCAAATCGTAGGCATTATGGAGTTTATAAAGCTGTAAATGAATTTGTAAGTTCGGGAAAATATACTCTTATATACTCCGATAATGACAATAGGCAATGGGCAATAAAAAGGAGCTAAAAAGCCACTAGCAACAATTCTAATGTGCTCCATTGTGGCCGTTGAGCTTGGTCATTATGCTACCTAGTACACGTCACCATAAAAAAGGTTTGAAAAAAAGAATGATGAAATACAAAAGGTGGGTGTTTAATTAATCAAGCTCCCCAGTTTGAGATCAGTCTGTGCATCTTGTGGTTTCTGTGCCACCCTCTAAAAATATCTTCATTTATTGCCGACACTTTTTTACGGTGACGTGTACTAAAGCTAATGTTGGGTTTAGCGTTGCTCAGCCCAACCTAAACTTAATTCATTATTTTAGACTTACTACGCTATTACCATCATCAATCAGCAGCAGCATAATCAGGTAATGCTATCAATTCAGAACTCACAGCATTAATATAATTTTGGTCATCCAAAAGTTGTGGTTGTAACTTCTTAGCATTTACCGCAGCTACGACCAAATCTTTTGCAAGAATATTGCTATTTAGAGTTTTAAATACTAGTGTTCCGCCACTGGGAATACCATGTTGCAAAAGGCCCCCTTGATAAGCATAAGCAACAAGATCGAAAGGTTCCAGGTGACTAATGCTACTATAATCATTGGGTAATTTGTTCAAGTTACTGACTATTGCTTGATTAGCGTTTGTAGCAACTGTTTGTGCAGTACTGATTCCAGGCATAAGAGTTATTGAAGTCACAACTAGTAAAGAATCTATCAAGATAGAGAATTTCATAGGGTAATCCGGAATTTAAATAAAGAGTTATTAGTTTTAGTAAGTTTTAGTAGTCTAAAAACATAAAGGGGAGAATTAGGGGAGAAATAAATTGAAGAGGGCAGAAAGAAGGCACTTATGTTTCGTACCCTGCTTTAAGCTGGCGCAACAGATGGGAATTCAAACCATGACCAGAACCACCAAATTTCCAATTTAATGGGGGTTTTAAACCCTTGCTCCCAAGGCGTCGCACAGACGGTGACGCTCCTGCGTCGAAGAGAGCTGCGCTATCGGGCTTTTCCGTGAAGGGTAAATCCATGCCATCTGCCTTTCTTGATAAATAAGGTAATGGGCAATAGGGATTGGGTATTAGGAAAAATTATTGGTACTTAATATTTAATACCTAGTACCTAATCCCCAGTACCCATTCCCTAAAGTAGTTATTTTTGACCCGAACAAAACAAAAGGTGGAAAAAATTACCATCGCCTACACGATTTGGCGATATTTTGATGGAATAAAAAATGGCGATCGCCTACACAAGTCTCTACCAAATAATCGCATTTTTAGCCTCAAATATAATCTTTGATTCTGCTATCATTGAAAAATGATAATTAATTAAAAACTTGTACAACGTTAATTACTATTGACAAATAGCAAAATGATTAAACTCGACCAGTTTTTAAAGTTGTTGGGTATAGCTCCAACTGGAGGCCAAGCAAAACTGATGATTATTGATGGTAACGTTAAAGTCAATGGCACAATTGAAACCCGGCGAGGAAGACAATTAATATCAAGCGACCAAGTAACAGTAGCAGGACAAACTTTTAAGGTTGGCGATGTTATTGAATAATTGACAATGCTTACAAAAAAACCGGACATTCTCATGGCCGGTTTTTTAGGTATTTCAATCAATCAAAGGAGGTAGAGTAAATTATCACAACTAGTTAAGCGGTGGGTTGTTCCAGATTGATTTTGACAACTTTATTCCTTTCTTTATCGGCTTTAGGCAGTGTCAGGCTCAAAATACCATCTTTATATTCAGCAGTAACTTTGGTATTTTCAACTCTCACAGATAAAGGAATCACACGTTGAAATTGACCGTAATAAAATTCGCTCTTAATAGTACCTTTTTGTTCAGTTTGAGTTTCAGATTTACGTTCACCGCTAATGTGGACAGCATCTTCTGTTACTTGAATATCCAGGTCTTTAGCTGACATTCCCGGTAGTTCTAGCTTGAGATGAACAGCATCTTCAGTTTCTTGTAATTCAGCAGCCGGAACTCTAACTAAGTTTCTTTCAAATGAACTAGATGGTGCTATAGTCTCTTCAAACAAGTTATTAATTTGACGTTGTAGAGTGTCGATTTCTCTCCAAGGATTCCAACGAACTACTGCCATAACTCTTCCTCGCATTAATTAGCTTTTGTTGATTTGTTTTTGCACTTGTCTGTGTGCTTACTTTTGATATTATGCCGAGTTAAAAATGCTGTAAATTCGGTTATTCTCACCTAATAAATGAGGATTACCGCACCAAGTTGGGATAAAAAAAAGTTACGGTTTGCTCTACTTATCAAGTTCGGTAAACCGGAATAACGATTACAGTACAATTGGTGAATTCAGAACTAAAACAGAATTGGTATCTGACTTTTAGGCAAATCGTTGTGTAGTTTACCAAGTTGAATGTTGTATCACCAAAAATTCACTTTGGGCATTTGTTGGGTTCTCACACCGGAAGGCGAACTTACAATTATCTTTAACTGAAGCATACTGACTGATAACTGATACCAATCCTCCAAAATCAAGGAACAGATGTAAAGCCACAAACCCAGGTAAAATCTGACTTTACTTAATTGTGTTAGCACACCAGGGCGTAGCTTATTGCGTACCTTGTTTACCGATGCAGAGGGTATTCCGAATTGGTATGATTCCGCACCATCATTCATAATGCAACTGTGAAATACCCAGGGTGAGTACGCCCTTGGACATCGCAGTTTCACTAGGGTTACCTTAAAGACTTTCTACAGAAAAGGCTTAGCTAATAAATTATTTACTGTTCTATCAAATTAAGCTTGTTAAGTTACTCAGCAGGTGCAGTTCTCACCTGATATTGTGACGCCCCACAGGAGTATAGAAACTTTGCTCAGGCTTTCTTCAGAATCTCCTCTATTTATTGTATTAATCATTATTAGTTTTTTAGTAGTAACTTTCTCAACTTGGTTATCATCTCAACCATTTACTTTCAGACCTTTTGGGCTGAGTGATATTATACAACAACTGACACTGCCATTATTTATTTCTTTATTGCTAGAGCGTTCTTTAGAAGTTTTTATAACTACTTGGCGAAGCCCATTTATCGAAGAACTGGATATTGAGATTCAGCGACAAAAAATTATGATTGATGAAAAATTAAAACTAGCCAAACAAAATAAACAAAGTAATATTACTGACATTAAATCTAATCGAGCCAGTATTCTCCCGCCAGAAGGAATGAGCTTAGAACAACAAATTATCCAAAATTTTATCCAGAGTCAAGAAGAAGTATTATTAGTAGCTAAACCAGAACTTGATGATTTAAATACAAAAGAACGCCAAAGAGCAGCCTATAAAGCCGATACGCGAACCATTGCGCTATGGACATCGCTTTTAGTCGGTCTTTTAATCAGTGCGATCGGTGTTCGTTCAATCGAACCATTGGTAATTATTGATTCAAATAATCAAATACAGTTAGTTATTTTTCGTTCTTTAGATGCATTATTAACAGGAGGTTTAATTGCAGGAGGTAGCGAGGGAATTCATCAGATAATACAGGTTTTCATCAACTTTATGGAAGCTACATCTCAGCAAATTAAAGACAAGAGATTGCCCTAAAAGTAAGTGGGATTAAGAGAAACGCGATGAACCCAAGTCTTTTCAAGAGTTGGCAGCTAAGAATTATTCTTCTTGTGCTGGTCGTGTTGAAACGTCAAGGAAATTCGCTGCAAGAATGCATGAATCCATCGCGCCTTGAGAGTGTTCTCAACTCGTCTAACTTGCTTGCGGGAAAATCAGCGAGTGACAAACGCTTTTGCATCAAGTTAAAGTGGCTATCTGTGCTAATGGCATCTACGGGACAGGCAGCAACACAGAGTTTGCACTCGTTATAGTCTATTAAGAGTTCCCGCCCCAAAGGAGCTTGGTCAAGCCTAAATTAGGCGTTGAGATAATCAAGAGCGATCGCGGCAATTATACTGTGATCAAAAATACAATTATTTGTGGATTATCCTGAGCCGCTATATGGTTTTAGTCGAGCAAACTAGCTTTATAACCGTTGGACAGGAGTCAATTTATGCTTCGTAAAAGACAAGTCTCTCGCGCTTTAGAAAAGGCTGAGCTAAGAGCTGCTGGATTAAAGGAAATCGATCCAAATTTAGATTTAGGGAATGGTTGTAGCTTAAAAAACTTAACAGAACTAATTGAAAAATTACGCAGCAAAATGGATGAGTATAATAAGCTTTTAGAACTTATTGATGCTATGCGAATTCAGATTAAAGAGTCAGAACAAAAATTAAATGAGATGAGTCAGAGAATGCTGTTGGGAGTGGCTGTGAAATACGGCAAAGATAGCTGTGAATATATGATGGCGGGAGGCGTGCGTACAAGCGATCGCATCCGCAAAGGCAGGAAAACTCGCAGACGTAACGCACTAAAAAAATTAGCAGAGGGCGCTCAAACCGCTTAGTATTACTAATATTGCTTTGAGTAAAACAATTTGTAGGGGTGCATAGCTATGCACCCCTAATTTTTTTTGTAAAATACAATACATAAACTTGAATTTAGTAGTGAAGGAACCAAAAAGCATGGTCGTTTATAGTCCTCAAGCCATCCGTCATATATTGATCGGACTGGGATATTTAGCTCCTGAGATCGATCCTAATCCCGATCCTCAATTTGCTCCTTGGAAACGGAATAATAACCCCTTAACGGACGATCCTACCGAAGAAGCCATTAAAAAGTTTCAAAAACAGTACCCACAAAAACTTGTAGTTAATGGTAACGCTGATGCTCAAACCAGAGAAATACTAGAGGATATAATCAAAGGGCTTCAGAATAGATTGAAGTTTCACGGTTTTGCAACCAATACTGAAATTCCTTCCGATCAGCCTTTTTATGGGCCAGCCACTTATAAAGCCGTAAAGAAATTTCAAAAATCTCAAGGTTTAACTGAAAATGGTATTGCCAGTGTTGAACAGCGTCAAATTCTCCAGCAACCGACTCTGACACCAAATAAGCCCCAGCCTCAGCCGCAAACCAAGCTGATAGATTTGTGGTTGCAATTCAAAAAGAATCCTCAAAATCCTTCTTATATTGCAGCACTAAATAATTTACAACAAAATCTTCCCAAGGATGTTTTACACAAAGTTACTAATAAATGGAGGGGGACAAACGATCAAAATCCTGAAATTGTCAAGCTGACAAATGTATTCACTTATTATGATGATAACAATCCCAATCATCGAGATGCACTTAATCACTTACAAAGTCAGATAACCCCAGCCATCTATAAAGAATTTATCGCTCTGTGGAATAAAAAGTAAACAAATAATATGGTGCGTTACGCTCAAAACCTAGCGCACCTTAATGAATAAATTGATTGTCAAAAAAGTAATATTTAGGCGTTTATGAAAAGTGCGATCGCTGCTCAAACTGCATTCTTATTTTTATCCTCTATATTACTCGTAGCTTGTAGCAAAACTAGTAATATTAATCCAACAACCAATACATCTAATGTTATTCCCATAGGAATTGCTTTTGCCCAAACCAGCAATGTAGCATTACTTGGTCAAGAGGGAACCGATGGAGTAAAAATTGCCGAAAAGTATTTTAATCACATAGGAGGTATCAATGGTAAACCAATTAAATTAGTATTTCAAGATACTGGCGGCGATGAAGCTGGAGCCATTAATGCTTTTCAAACTCTAATTAATCAATATAAAGTCGTTGGCATAATTGGCCCTACTCTATCACAACAAGCTTTTAGTGCTAACCCCATAGCAGAGCGCAATCGAGTTCCAGTAATTGGAGCATCAAATACAGCTCAAGGCATTCCCGAAATTGGTGATTATGTTGCCCGTGTTTCTTCATCTGTAGCTGTGGTTGCTCCTTATTCCGTGAAAGCTGCACTCAAACAAAATCCTCAAATCAAAAGAGTAGCAGTATTCTACGCTCAAAATGATGCTTTCAATAAATCAGAAACTGACATTTTTCAAAAAACAGTTAAAGATTTAGGATTGAATTTAGTCACAGTACAAAAATTTCAAACTACAGATACAGACTTTCAAGCTCAAGCCAGTGATGCTATTAATTTAAAACCAGATTTAGTAATTATATCGGGGTTAGCAGTAGATGGAGGTAATTTAGTTAAACAATTACGAGAACTTGGTTATAAAGGAATAATTATTGGTGGCAACGGTTTTAATACATCCCATATATTTTCTGTGTGTAGGGCGCTTTGTGAGGGCGTGATTGTTGCTCAAGCTTATAGTCCTGTATATCCTAGCCAAATTAACACAATATTTCGCAAAGCTTATATAGAACAATATCAAAGAGAACCACCCCAAGTTAGCGCCCAAGCTTTTGCAGCAATGCAGGTATATGTAGAAGCTCTCCAATCTTTAGATAAAAAAACTGAAATTAACAAATTAACGTTGCCACAGTTGCGTACACAATTGAATCAGGAGTTATTAAAAGGAAGATATCAAACTCCTCTTGGGGAAATTGCTTTTACACCAGCAGGTGATGTGATTCAAAAAGAGTTTTATGTTGCACAATTGAAGATGGAACCAAACGGCATTAAAGGTAAATTTTCATTCTTAAACATAAAATAAATAAAGATTAATCCTCAATATTTAAAATCCAATGAAAGTAATTTTCGGCTTTAATATAGGATTTCTATATAGCCTTCTGTTCCATTAACCCGAATTCTCTGTCCGTCATCGATCAGTTTGGTAGCACTTTCTACTCCGACAACTGCACTTATGCCATATTCACGTGCGATAACTGCTCCATGAGTCATCAGTCCACCAACTTCGGTGACTAGACCTTTTATAGATACAAACAATGGTGTCCAGCTAGGGTCAGTAAAGGAGGTGACTAATATATCTCCATCTTCTAGATCGGCATCTTCCATGTTTAAGATGACACGTGCTCGTCCTTCTATAACTCCGGAGGAAACAGGTAGACCTACAATAGCTTCGGCTGGGAGATTTTCCCGTTTGTACCGACCTGCAATGATTTCACCATCAGAGGTGATAACACGTGGGGGAGTTAGTTTTTTATATAATTTGTACTCGTCTTTTCGTTTACTGATAATCTGGTAATCAAGTTTATTTGTGCATACGACTTCACGAAGTTCTTCAAAAGTGAGATAGTATATATCTTCTTTTTCATAGATAACGCCCGCTTGTACGAGTTGTTCGGCTTCTTTGAGTAAAGCCTGCTTATAAACGAAGTAGCGATTAACTATGCCGTATTTTGGGTATTCACGATAACCGATGAAATTCCGGATTAGACCGATCATTCGTTTTGTCTGTTCGGCCTTTTGTTCACCATCCGGTAATTGCTTCAATCGATCTAATAACTCTTGTTCTTTTTTCAAAGCCGACTGTCGCCCTTGCTCAAATTTCCGATCGCTGGCATTAGGCTCAAAGTTTTTGATGTTACTGAGAATCAGGGGGACAAGTGTACTTGGTTTTTCACTCCAACGAGTTTTAGTAATATCGATTTCTCCGGCACATCGCATTCCGTATTTCTTGAGATAAGCAGAGATAGCGTCTTGGGCTTCCTTTCCACCATCAAACTTAACCAGTTCATCCAAAAAGCTATCATCTTTTACATGTTGTAAATAATTAATTACTTCAGGATAAGGACGAATCACATCTGCGACATCCAATAGTTCCAGACCCATAGACGAAGTAATATTGTTGGGTACAGATTGAGAAAGCGTGTCTGCTACGTTTTTTTCATCTAACCACTCCTTCATCTTTTCATTGATCCATGATGAAGCATTCATAGCAGTCATAATCACACCGAAACTTTGTGGATCGAATAAACTCTTCTTTAATTTCTGGATATCTTCCAGAATAAAATCAATTAGATCCAATCCTGATTTCGTTTGGATGTTATGTTTTAAATCGTCTATCGACACTTGATTACTCTTAATTAAATCAGAAACGATTGTCGGATCGTATTCGTTTAGTGTTTGAAAATCCGCAGGCGATGGAGATTTATTGCTTTTACCGGAATCCAGTTCTTTTTTATCATTTGGTAACGATTGTATAAAATCTCCTCGCTCTATGATGCTCATAAGTGCGTCTTTTATGAGCGGTTCGGATTTTCCCAAGACATCTACTATAATTTCTCTTCTAACAGGTGAAGCCAGATCGGGTGTGATATCAACAAACAACCTTCCACCAGCTTTATACATAGGTCGAGCAGCTGTTAACTGAAATAAAGACAATCCCAATGGTTTCATAGGGTCAGTCATCATTTGTTGATGACCGACAGATACATAGACGTGATTTTGGCGATCGCTCGCTTCAGGAATGGGATATAAAGTCGTGATGGGGCGACTCTGGACAATATGAAATGTGTCATCAACCAAACACCATTCGATGTCCTGGGGGCAGCCGAAATGTTCTTCAATCTTCCTACCGATGCGCTCAAGCTGTAAAATCTGCTCATCCGTTAGCGCTTGCCTGTTCTGTCTGTGTGGTTCAATCTCCTGTTCTTTCGTACCGCCATCTTTTAAGGCGTAAATAGCCAGTTTCTTGGGGGATATCTTCTTATCGATAACCTTGCCGTTACACACTTTATAGATATCAGCATTCACAATGCCTCTGACCATAGCCTCACCAAGTCCGAAGCTAGCATCAATGGATAACACCTTCCTATTACAATTGACGGGATCGGCAGTAAACAAAATTCCTGCTACCTGCCCAAAGACCATCTTCTGAACAACCACAGACAGGTGGACTTTACGGTGGTCGAAGCCATTTTGAAGGCGGTAAATTACTGCTCTTTCGGTAAATAGCGATGCCCAGCACTTGCTGATATGCTGAGAGATTGCCTCCTTTCCAATAATGTTCAAATACGTATCCTGCTGGCCTGCAAAGGAGTCCGTCGGTAAATCCTCTGCTGTTGCGCTGGATCTTACTGCATAGGCATTTTTTTCTCCAAGCCTGGAGAGGAGGCTGGCGATCTCTTCATTAATGTCTTCAGGGATAGTTATCCCTTCGATGAAAGAGCGAATCTCACCGCTAAGTTCACTGATTTTATGCCGGTCTTCCACCAATAGATGCGATAACTGAGCAAGTAATTCGTTAATCGACGGCGTTTCCCCAATGATTCTTTTAAAAGCTTCAGTAGAAATACAAAAGCCATCCGGTACGTGGATTCCCTCAATCCTAGATAGTTCCCCCAGGTTGGCACCTTTGCCCCCAACAACCTTGAGTTTTGTTTTGTCAATATCTTGAAAACAAAGGACAAATGAACTCATGAGTTTCCTTCCTTTGGCAATTCATACTTTGGTAATTTTAACTGCATCACAAACGATCGACTCTCGACAATCTGTGTGTATGGGCATTGTTATACGGCGATCGCGAAGTGTGCCAAATGGAAAGCTATTTTATACAGGTAATGCCTACCATATCGGGATAGTCAATGTAGTCCTGCCAGAACTCAAAGCCAAATTTCTGTATGCCTTCAGGACTGATTGTTGGTTGATGCCAGCAGATCTCTTTAAAACCAGCACTCATCAAGGCCCATTCATAAGTCGCTTTGCTGAGGTAGTAGTTGTCAAAACTGATACTGATAGACTCGCCGTCATCAAGAATTGTTAATGTTAAAGTTATGGGAGTACCTTCCTTAAGCGACTGGGCACATTTTCTAGAAATGCCATATTTCTCATGTTTATGATAAAACTCTCTTGGCAGTTCTAAATTATTGTTCAAACCGACAAATCGACCACCAGGTTTGAGATGAATTGCTATGGCCTGACACATTTTGAGTAGTTGCTCTTTACTTGAAGCGTAATTCAGCAAGTAGGAGGATAACACAAGATCGAAGCTGCCAAGAGAACCAACTTCGGTGACATCACCGATAATATATTCAATTTTCTTGGGATCGGAGGCTTCTTCAAGTCTTGCCAGTTCTATCATTTTTGAGGAAATATCCACACCAACCAAACGTGCAGCGCCATTTAGCTTAAGCAATCGTGTGAAAAATCCTTCTCCACAAGCTAGATCGAGGATTGATTTCCCGGCAACATCTCCGATGAGATTTAAGTATGTATATGCCTCACCATACAAGCGATAAGGCAATTTGTTAAGTTTTTGAAACTGGAGAGCTATATCATCATACACAGCTGCCATTTTTTCACCTCAGTTGCAAGTTTTTTATTAAAGGATGTCTGATACAGTTGGGTCTCGTTGTTTTAAATTACGATACACTTATTGACCAAGTTTAAACTTCGAGTAGAAAAGCTATGAAATCAGGATAGTGGTAAATATGAATTTGACTGTCTCAAAACTGATGTCAGCCTCTAGACCTACTTACCCCAATTGCGGTTCTCAACACACTATCAAAAGTCAATAACCCGCCGCTAAATCCTGTTCGGTGTTACATATTGGGACAAGTTGGCATATCATCTCCAACGAGTAGCCTTGCGAGACTGGGCAATGCCTCACCGTAAGTTGGGTGAATGTGAACCGATTGTTCGAGTACCTGCCACGTTGCTTTAGCTTCCATCAGCGACAAAAAGACATGCACAAGTTCAGCCGTTTCGTAGCCAACCAGCGTTGCTCCTAAAATCAAATTTGTGTGGGTGTCGATGACCATGCGGTAGAAACCCAAATCGTGCCCCCATTCAATGCTACGAGCGATATGAGCCATCGGCAGGGTGACTTCACGGGCAGCAATGCCCTGTTTCTGAGCCTGCTCTAACGTCATCCCCACCCGGCCCACTTGCGGCTCAGTGTAGACGGCATAGCCTAACACGCGATCGTTGCGCGTCCGGTGTTCGCCACACAGAATTGCTTTCAAGCGCCGATAGTCCTCCCAAGAAACATGGGTAAAAGCAGGCTGCTTGGCAACGTCTCCGATCGCATAAATTCCAGAATGACTCGTTTGAAATTGCTCATCGATTTTAATAAAACCCTGGGCATCTAATTCAACGCCTGTCACCGCAGAATTTAATGTTTGAGTATTCGGTTTGCGCCCAGTCGCAATCAGCAATGCTTCTCCATCAAGTACTTCACCATTGTTCAGCGTTAAGGTAAACACACCGTTAGTGTAAGCAACCTGCTGAACCGTCACATTGAAATGCAGCCCTATTCCGTCTTGTCTAAAAGCATCAGCAAGCACAGCACTGACATCAGATTCTTCTTGAGCTAGCAGGCGATCGCCCCGCACAATTAATTCGACTTGGCTCCCTAAACGTGCCATTCCCTGCCCTAACTCCAGGGCAATATAGCCACCGCCGACCACGAGCAACCGGGGCGGAATCTGCTGTAAATCAAAGAAATTTCGGTTGGTGAGATAAGGCGTTCCAGCTAAACCAGGAATCTCAGGAATATTAGAGGATGTTCCTGTGTTGATAACAGCGATCGGAGCCTGCACAGTCACACCGCCTCCACTCACAGTTCGTTCTCCGGTGAAAACAGCTTCAGCGCAGATGACTCGAACCCCTGCACTCTCTAGTCGCCCCTTGGTACCCTGGTTAAACTGGCTGCGAATACTACGCACACGCTCCATCACCGCAGAAAAATCGACTTCAACCTGCGCGTGTATGCCTAACTTTGCCGCTTGCCCTGCGCGACCTGCGGCATGGGCAGCGGCTAGAAAGGCTTTAGAAGGTGTGCAACCATAGTTTATGCAACTGCCTCCCAATGCATCGCGCTCAAATAGAACGACGTTTCGACCTGCTTTGGCAAAGTCAGCTGCGAGTGGAACTCCCCCCTGACCACTTCCAATTACAATTACATCTGCTGTTTCCATGATTACCTCTGTTGATAGCTGGCCATTACAATTTGTCGAGTCCGACTGGTTTTAATTAAATCCGCTGCCTTCTCGCCAATCATGTTGGTAGTGCGATAAGGGACATCCAAGAATTAAATTACTCAATTTCTACATCAAACACTAGTATCCAATTTCCTCTCCTTCTGCTCCCCCAAGCGATTGATTATTTTTTTATTTGGAAGTCCCTTTTCCAGATACAGCACACCAACAAGTTTACTTTGATTCAACAGCGGCAAACAAAAAAGTGATTTCGTTTGATTCTGCTGAATATATGGCTCATTGATAAAATTACCTTCTAAAATCAAGCAATGCTTGGCAGTTACCTTTCTTGTTAGTTAATCTTTTCGCTAAATTTCAGGATAGTTTGCCAAATCGATAGCCCAGTTCAAATAAAAGTATATTCTGGTTTACCGAACTAATAATTTTCTGGTTTTCTACACCTGATAACCTACCTAAATTTGCTGGCGGTAATCATCATTAATTAGACGTAAAAACCGAATTTCCATGCTTGTCATTTTTCAATAACATAGCAATTAAAGGAAGGGTTGAAATCTTCATTGATTCTGCTACAAGCTACTATTATTACAAGGAAAAAGCTGATATGCTAGTTCGTTACAGCCCCTGGCAAGAATTGAATGCTTTAGAACGTCACCTCAACGGTTTACTTGGAGATACTAAAGTACCATCTGCACGGTTTGAAAAAGCCTTTATTAGAGTTCCGGCTGTTGAATTGCAAGAAACAAAAGATGCTATTCATCTGAAGCTAGAATTACCAGGAATCTCAGCTAAAGACTTGGATGTTCAAGTCACTGAAGATGCTGTGCATATTAGTGGCGAGCGGAAGTCTGAAACTAAAACAGAAGAAAAAGGTACTACCAAGAGTGAATTTTATTATGGTAAATTCCAACGTGTAATTCCTCTATCTACTAGAGTCCAAAATACCAATGTAACCGCTGAATACAAAGACGGCATTTTGAATTTGACACTGCCTAAAACTGAGCAAGAAAAGAACAAAGTTGTCAAAGTAAATCTATAAACGGTTGTCAATCGGTTGATATTCAAATAGTCTACCTCTTTAGATAGAGAGGAGATAACTATCTCTATTTCTTTAGATAGAGTGGAATAAAAAAAAGCCTGGTTATAATAAATAATAACCAGGCTTTTTTCAGCTAAATAAAGCAATGTCTTAGAGTGTAGATCTTATAGCGATCGCACTTTTGAGATATCTTGGTTTTGCAGAAGATTGGGATGGATTGAAGCAGACTCTTGAAGCACGACCAAATACTTGATGATCTGCTAAATCATCCCCTTTTCTGTGCAACGTTGATATTTTTTTGTGTGATGCGATCGCTGTTAATCTGCAAAGCGCAAATTTGCTATTACAATTTAGACAACATAGGCAACAATAGTAAAATTAGTTTCGCTTAGTAACAAACCAGTGTTGAGTAGTTGTGCGAATTGTACCTGAGTAAATGCACCACCGCTACCATCTTGGTCAAAGAACAGGCCACCTGTACCGCTGTTGTAGATAAATCGCTGAGCCTCTGTTATTGCCGTTGAACCAATGATAAACTGGTCAGCCGAAAGTGTATTTCCTATTAACTCGCCGCCAAAACCTGAAGCCGATACCTGAATACGGTCAATACTAGCGTCGAAATCATTAAGACTATCAATGCCTTGATTATATGTATAGAAATCAAAGGTATCAGTGCCTTTCCCCCCAATCAAAAGATCGTTGCCATCGTTCCCATTGAGTTTGTCGTTGCCATCACCACCCACAATAGTGTCAGCCTTGGCTGTACCCTGAATCTCTAATTCTTCAATATTCTTATAGCTAACTTGATACGTCCCAGACTTAATCAAGCCTTGCTTAGTGATTGCATTGAAAGTCGAAGTAATTCCCTCGATATTAGAATTCTGGAAATCGACGAACAAATAATCGTCATCCACACCTCCATCTACCTTTTGAGTCACCAAGGAAGAGGGAGCAATTGAGGGAGCGCTGAAATCGAAGGAGTCATTGCCATCTCCTCCACTGAAGGTATTGTTACCGCTGCTATTGTAAGCCAAAAAATCATCATCCTCAGTGCCGCCGTCTAAGAAGTTGTTCCCAGAAGAATAAGAAATATCTAAATCATCATCCCCACTTCCTCCCTTGAGAGTATTGTTACCACTGGTATATCTAGCGTAAAGGTCATCATCCTCAGTGCCAGCATCTAAGAGGTTTTTCCCAGAAGAATAAGAAATATCTAAATCATCATCCCCACTTCCTCCCTTGAGAGTATTGTTACCACTGGTATATTTAGCGTCAAGGTCATCATACTCAGTGCCGCCGTCTAAGAGGTTGTTCCCAGAAGAATAAAAAACTGTCTCTAAACGAGCATTTAGATCTTCTAAATCTTTTCCATAGCCACTAACATCTAAATCATCATCCCCATTTCCTCCTTTGAGAGTATTGTTCCCAGTGGTACCTTGAGCATACAGATCGTCATGGCCTGTGCCACCGTCTAAGAGATTTTTCCCAGAAGAATCAGAAACATCTAAATAATCATCCCCACTTCCTCCCTTGAGAGTATTGTTCCCAGTGGTTTCAAAAGCATACAGTTCGTCATGGTCTGTGCCACCGTCTAAGAGGTTTTTCCCAGAACCCTCAACATGGAGGTAATCATAGCCTAGTTCGCCGTACAGCTTATTATCTCCCGCGCCGCCATAAACGGTGTCATCACCCAGGCCACCATAGAGATAATCAGCATCGGCCTGACCAAATAAGAGATCGTCTCCCTCTCCTCCATAAAGAGTGTCAATACCGGTATCTCCATAAAGAGTGTCATTGTCGCCTTCGCCGTAGAGTTTATCATTACCATTCCAACCAGCTAGTTTGTCATTGCCATCGCCACCATAAACGGTGTCATTGCCATCGTTGCCATAAAGCTCATTGTTGACTACATTGCCAGTAATAATGTTATTTAGCTCGTTTCCATTGCCAATAATGCCTGTGGTTCCAGTTAAAATCAGGTTTTCGATATAGCTACCTAAAATATATTTGGAAGCAGAAGACTTAACCGTATCAACACCACCCGCATTGCCACCGGAGCCGTTATCTTCACTGGCAATATCCTCAGTGTTATCAACGATGTAAGTATCGTTACCCGCTCCACCTTTCAATGTATCCTTACCAGGGCCACCATCTAGTGTGTCATTACCTGCTGCACCATTGAGCGAGTCATCGCCTTCGTAGCCATAGATGATGTCAGCAGCTGTACCGCCATTCAGAAGATCGTTACCATTGGTACCCTTGAAAGTTGCCATAAATTCTACCTATCTAAATCAATTGTTTTGGAAACTTGAGATATTAACCTGCTGGTATTACTGTTTTCAGACACAAAAAATTAGCCGACAGCTGGGACTATCGGTATAATATAGTGCAGATTCAGCAAAAATAGCTTGACAGTGTAATTACTCTATTCACAGCTTTACAAGCAGTGATTAGCTAGTATGCTTACGCAGTAATGTAGGTTAATTTAATCACTATAATCTGTGTTTAATTGAGTGTCACTACCTGCTTAAAAATTTCTTCGCTTCGCTTAGTTGTATATTTATCTATATATAAATAAATAAAAATACTCCTGAAACTGGAGTGATGTATAGTACTAAATATACTGAGGTAAGCGATTGTTATGAGAAGCGATCGCACTTTGAAGGTTTTAGCGATGCGATCGTTGTAAATATTACGTTAGCTGGCAACGAACATCATGTTTACTAGTAGTAATATTTTATTGGTAATTAATCAGCAAATGACTGTAATATTTCTTTTTCCTTTAATGGGTATCCCATTTATATAAATTTTTCTAGAATTATCTATAGTGTTAATCTTTTGATTACTAATATTGTTCTGGTCTGAATCTTCATTCGGATTTTTGGGTTTTTTCATACCTTCAGTAATATTGATTATATAACCGCAGGGATAACCCTCATGAGTTTGGCAATATCCCCCTAGTACAGTCTCAGCTTGAGCGATGGTCATCTCTTGCAAAAATAATTCTGGATCGATTACTTGTAAGTCTGAATCTATTATCTTAGCCATTTTCTCAATTTCCTTTATCACCAATCCTTATCTCTTCATTTATAAAAGCATTTGATAGTTTTTAAATTCGGCTTAAGTTCTAAATTAAAATATTCGCTTTCTTACTTCCGATAGAGGTAATATTCTACAACCATCAAAATATGCCTTGAGATATAATCACCTCAAAGCATGTTTTTCTAGGCAGAGTAATATGGTGTTCGCTTAACCACTTATTAAAACGGCAGAACCTCAAACTTTAACCACTAATGTCAGATTGTAAATCTTGTTCTAATTGCAATGCTTCATTTAAGATTGCATTTGTGAACTTTATACTTTTAAAGTAAGTATAATAAGCCGCTACTGGCACTGTTAATACATCACTCCAGGCTTGTTCTGCTTTATGAAAATTTTGAATTCTCGGATTGTTTGCAGAGCATAAGTTTTCATCTGTGAACCCTAAGTGTTGGATTTCTGTGATTGCTGGCAGTTGAGAAACCAACCCATCATGATAGTCTCTGACTGTTAGCAAATACTCATAAATCTGGCGAGAGAGCCGTTTGCCAACTGGCTGTAGTAAGTTACAAGCTAGCGCGGGAATAATATGCCAAGTTTCTGCCAATAAATCTCGATCTAACCCTGATATTTTGGCGGGAATCAACAAATCTATGTTGCTGATGAAATCTGTTTCTAATGATAGCAACATCACATAAACAATCAACCATTCCTCTTCTATGTTTTCAGATAATTCAGGTTCTCTGACAATCATTACATAGCGCGGTGGTGAATTGCCTGCCAAAAAATTCCGTGCTAAGGAAGAGTATAAATGCTGTTGCTCTTCGCTTAGCAAATCTAGAGGGCTTCGTACTAAGCAATTCACTTTCCAAATTTCTCCAGGTTGTGGCGTTAAGATATTACACCTCTGCTTATTTAAAAAAATGAATTTACCCAAATTTACACGCATAGACTTTTATTTAAAATAATTTTCTTTGGGAAACAAATCTTCAAGATTTGATAGTATCCAAGCGATATTTAGTTAACAATTCAGCTATTTTTACTATGATGAATTGTTCTAATTTGGATAATCAGCCTGTAATCAAATATTTTATTGGCTTACCACTGCTTTTTTGACTGACGTTCTGATATCTTATCGTGGCAAGTTTTTCGCAGTTTATCTTTCATATCTTTAATTTCTAATAGTCCTAATAGCTCTGCAATACGCCTTAAAAGTTCTTGCCATCGCTTGGAAACTTCACCCTGGCTAATTCTTAATTCAGCAGCGATTTGAGTTTGTGTTTTACCATCAACTTTTCCTTGCCATAATTTAAGATAATTTAGATGTGGATAGCATTTATCAAGTTTATAAATAGACTCTAGTGCTTTCAGAATTAAATCTGCACGCTCTATTGCATCCAATGTGCTAAATTCATCAGGAATTGTATCTAATAAAGGCATATCTGTTCCTGGGATATTATCATCTAAACTCTGATACTTCCGCACGCTTTCTTTGCGAATAAAATCAATAATTGCACATCTAGCTACAGCAACAGCCCAGTAATAAAACTCTTCTACACTCCCTTGGCGAAACTTTCCTGCTTGAAAAGCCAGGAAGACCTTTAAATGGGCGATCTGAAAAGCATCTTCCCAAGATAAACCTGTTCCTCTAGTGTATTTGCGGGCAATCTTTTCTAATCTCTGGCGATAGTCCAATCTGAGCAGAATTTCTTGATAAACAGACAATGATTCTTGTTCTAATAGCATAAGTTATTAAGCAAAATTAATTTTTTAGTAAAAATGCCTTTACACTTGAAAACCGACTAACTATATTGTGGTAAATTTCTGTATTTGGTCTTATCTACTATGTTTTCAATCTTGATTAGCTGGGTTTTATGGAAATAATTAGGTAAATTTCTACTAAAGTAACTTACCTTTCTAAAATAAATTTAAGGGAAAACAAACAAAAAAATAATTTTATCAAGCAAGCAAAATAGACAATAATGCAGGTATTATTGTTTGTATCTTTTTAATTAAGACAGAAAAAAATGATAAAAACTTCTATTAATGAGAATGAAATATTTTGAAAATTTAGTTACGGCTAAATTATTGGTAACCTCATCAGTAATTATTTAAGCTCTAAAAAATATTTATAAGACAATATTTAAGGAATTTAGTCTATGATATTTCAATTTTGAATTTTTTTGTATATTTTTATACTATTTAGTGCTATATATTTTAGATCAAAACTACTAACATTGACATAAATTTTTGAGACAAAAAAAGTATTTATGTCTTATAAATATCCCAAAATAATTATTTCAAAGATGGGATTTTACATATAATAGTCGGTGAGCAAAGTTGACTTATGCAATAAAGTAAAAGTCAACTCTACTAACTTTAGAGGAGCTAATATCGTGGCAAAAATAGTAATTTACACTTTATCTTCTAATTTCAGAAAAACATTTATACACAATCTAACTACAGAACAAGCAAAAAGTATATTTGCAGGTTTTTATTCTTATGGGTTTGACATAATGAACACTACCGATAGGGTGTATATCAATGCTACTGACACTAATCTTAGATTCGACGGTGGAGGTATAAATTCAATCAATTCTCATGATAATAATATAAATACAACAACCAGTTCAAGGTCAATATCCAATTAATTTATTTTTTTCTTAGTTTTTAGCATTCTGGTAGTAATCATACAGAAACTTAGATGCTAGTTATTTAACTTTCTCTGAAAGTATATAGCAATAATAAGTCAAACTTGAGAAAAATAAATATGAAATAAAAAATACCTATTTATAAACTTTTTAGGCATTTTGTTTCTCCTAATTAATTTAGGATTGCTATAGTTAGAGAAAACAGTTCAGTAATGCAATACATTAAAAGTCAATTCTACTAACTTTAGAGTAATTAACATCATGAAGAAAATCGTAATTTCCACTTTACATCCTAATTCCATAGAAACATTTATCGACAATCTAATTACAGAGCAAGCAGAAAGTATACTGGCAAGTGGCTATCCCTATGGGTTTCGCATAATGAACACTACTGATAGAACTTATATCAATGCTGTTGACAGTAGTGTTAGATATGACGGTGGAGGCCCAGGTTCAATCAATTACCATGATAATAATATAAATACAATCACTAGTTCAAGATCAATATACAATCGGTTTGTTTATTAGTTATTGATAATTGTTGCAAATATCACCCAATAAATTATCGATATTGCTCCGGATTTATTACAAGTAATAAATCCGTTTTTTGTATTTGATGATTCGATTTATGCATTTATATAAAGCATTTTTACTAAATGTTTGTTGAGGTTTTAGTATCAAAAAAATATATCAATAAAAAGTGTAGCTGACTAGTTTATGAATTACCAAAAAATCAGACTTTGCCATAGCAGTATAGTCATACAATTTCACTTTCAAATATATATAAATAGGCAACAGGAGGGAAGAATTAAAAACCAATCATTTGTATCAGGTATTTCGTGAAATAGTATCAGCGATCGCTCTGTTAATAAAATAACAGTAAAATCGGGATTTTCATAACCTGCAACTTTAGTTATTAACAAAAAACCTCAGCGAATTCACTGAGGTTTGAGAAAGCAAGTATTTAGGAGTCAATCACGGCAGAAACAGATACAAAAAATCTCAGGTCAGGCTCTGAGCAATCAAAACTAAATCTATCTATGAATATTAATCATATCTCTTTCTTCCGTTCTTATTTTCTTTAACGAATACTCAATGCAAAATATTCCTAAACTAGCAACAAAAATTCTGCTAAATCTGTAACTCAATCTAGATAAGAGTTTGAGAGATTATCTAAATTTATTCGCATAAAGTTTAGGCATTATGTAGAGTTATAGAAACACTACATAATACCTAAACCTCTTATTGTGCAAAAGCTTTTGACAGGTAAATGACAGACTCACCAATCTTATGCCAACTTGGCGATCTGATTTTGGAATATTTTGCATCGAGTATTCGTTAAAGGAAATAGGAACAGTTCACAAATAGACAAGCAAGTTTGACTATCAGCAAACAATTTACTTGGATATTTACCTTGGTGTGAGCTGTGACTGGAAACAATGTGCGTACCTTTTCACCATAAAAAAGTACGACTTTACCTTGACCCTGATGCTCTTAATTACACAATATGCTGCAAATTATCGATCTCGAAAATAACAAACTTTTCAGCGAAATTTCCAATGAAGAATCTGCTAGCGTTAGTGGCGGTGGACTTGAATCCTTTGGACTGGCAAGTATCCTTGCAATAGCCACTGGCGTTTTTACAGACCCAGTTGTACAAGCCGTGCTACTATTTACCGCAATTAACCCCTCTCTCGAATAAGCTTGTTTGCATAAGTTGAGGAAAATAACGCGCCCTTATTCGATTCCAAGAAATTAGATCGGATACCCACCGCTTAAAAGTGAGTCAAGTGTGCGCGTTATTAAACCTCTTCTAATCATAGACATTTCCCTCCTTAAATGTTTACTCTCCCTACTCTTCTACAAAGAATAAACTTTTTTGACAATTTTTTAGAGAGAGGAGAGTAAATAATTACTAAGTTTTTACTTCGATATTTGCCTTAATACAATATGTAGCTGGAAACTAATGTACATAGCTTTTCGCTATGAAACAAGTATCACTTTCCTCTTAGTTGTGATGTTGCTAATTACCAATATGCTGCAAATTATCGATCTCGAAAATAATGAACTGTTTAGCGAAATCTCCAGTGAAGAATCTGCTACTATTAGTGGCTGTGAAGTTGCCCCTTATGCCTTCGGAGCAGCCGCCCTCACCGCTGGACTTTTTGCCGGGTTACTTGCCTTTGGAGTTAGCTCTCTGATGTCAGAGATGGGGAACCCAACCGCTGGAAATCTTGCAGTAGCTTAATCTCCAAATTTTGGCTACGAATTTTATTTAATGTTAGAAAATAAAGGTTTAAAGCTTGATTAAACCAAAATTTTTCCAGAAATTGCATCGGATACTCATTGCTGAAAGCTGAGGAGATAGACGCGTTATTAGATTTTTGATAAAAATCAACAAGTTCCTCGAAAAATTACTTGCATATTTACCTGAATACTACCTGTGGCTAGAAACGATGTGCGTACCTTTTGGATATGACTAAGCGTCACTTCATTCTTCAGCTTGATGCTATTAATAACTACACAATATGCTGCAAATTCTCGATCTCGAAAATAACGAACTGTTCGCCCAAGTCTCTTGGGAAGGATCTGCTACTGTATTAGGAGGTATTACTGGTGTTGATTTGGCTAACATTCAGGATGGTATCAATAATGTATCAAATAGCCTTAGCCTGTTTTCTCTAGATGGTAACAAGCTTTTTACGGTTGACTTTTCAAGATTAACTATTAATTTCGTAATCATGTTACCTATAGGTACACCACAAGTTTTAAGTTTGACTACTGGGACTTAAACATTTTTAATTTTCACTCAGTGAAGTACAAATTTTAAGGGACAAAGCCAAAGATCGAGTTTGTTTTACTCTTAAATTCTGCTGTAAGTGTTGGAGTGAATTAAATGCAGAAGCTTTGCATACTAACTTGGAAAAGATAATTATGGTATACAAACAAAGGCAGCCATTAACAAAACCTGTAAGTTGGTACTTAATAATGTTGACAGCTGCTATGGCTGTAGTTCCTGTTACACTTTCTGTCTATAGCTTTTCACGATTTCAGTTGACCTCTAAGTTAGACTCACCTACTCCCAATAATGCTCCTACAATCACTGCTGTTACTGCTTTAGGATCTTTAGAACCTGAAGGAGAAGTTATTCGTTTATCTGCCCCTAATTCTCAAGGGGGTGTTCGAGTGGCGAAACTCTTTCTCAAAGAAGGAAGTTGGGTGCATCAAGGACAAATAGTTGCTGTTCTTGATAGTTATTATCCCCGTCTTGCAGCCTTAGAAAAAGCACAAAAACAAGTTTTAGTAGCGCAAGCTAGCCTAAATCAAATAAAAGCGGGAGCCAAAGCAGGAGATATCTCTGCACAGCAAGCAACAATTACTCGTCTACAAGCTGATTTGTCTGGAGCCATGTCTGCACAGCAAGCCACAATTGCTCGTCTAGAAGCTGAATTACGTAATGCTGAAAGCGAAAATCGGCGTTATCAGCAGTTATACAAAGTAGGTGGTATTTCTGCTTCTGAGTCAGAAGCTAGGCGCTTGCGAGTCGAAATTGTTCAACAGCAGTATAACGAAGCTAAGGCTTCTCACAATCGAATTGTAGAAACTATTCAACAGCAGTTGATGGAGGCCAAAGCTAAGTTTGCAAGTATTACAGAAGTGCGTTCTACCGATGTGCAAGCAGCCCAAGCTAATATCGAGAGTGCAAAAGCTTCAGTTAAACAAGCTCAAGCAGAATTGGATTTAAGTTATGTGCGATCGCCTATTGCTGGCCAAATTCTTAAAATTAGTACTCGCCCTGGAGAAATTATTGGCGCTACAGGAATAGCTGACTTAGGTCGCACACAACAAATGTATGCAATAGCAGAAGTTTATGAAACTGATATTAAAAAAGTACGTCTAGGTCAGTCAGTCGTTATCATTAGCGATGCTTTACCAAAGCAATTACGGGGAACAGTCACAGATATTGGTCTGCAAGTTGAGCAACAAAATATGTTTAATAATTTGCAAGCTGATACAGATAACAAAGTAATTCAGGTAAAAATTCGCATCGACAATATGGAAGATAACAAACAAATTGCTGCTCTTACTAATTTACAAGTACAGGTACGTATTGATATCTAAACCTATAGACAGAGCTTGATTATTTTTAGTAAACAATCTCATTTCTATCACTTTGGGTTTATCAAATGATTATTAATATATCTCTAGCTTGGCTACAGCTAGCCCGACAAAAAGCTCGCTTTTTTATAGCTTCGACTGGAATTGCTTTTATTGCGGTACTGATGTTTATCCAAGTTGGTTTTCAAGATGCTTTATATACTAGTGCTACGCAGTTACATAACAATCTCAAAGGTGATTTATTTATAATCAGCACTCAATATCAATCCTTGACTTTCAATCAAAGCTTTCCACGTTGGTATTTATATCAAATATTAGGATGCGAAGGGATAGAATCAGTTAACCCATTATATATGCAGTTTGCCAAGCTAAAAAATTTAACCAGTGGGATAAAATTTCCCATACATGTACTTGGTTTTGAGCCGAATGGAGCAATTTTAAAATTACCAGATATTCAGGAAAATTATAGATTATTACAATTGCCTAACATAGTTTTATTTGACAGCAAATCTCGGCCACAATTTGGGCCAATTTCTCACGATTTTGAAGAAGGAAAGCCTGTAATACTGGAAATATTTAACTATACTTCATCAATTGGCTATAAGGTAAAAGTTGGTGGATTATTTAGTCTTGGCCCATCCTTTGGAGTTGATGGAAATTTAATTGTTAGTGCTTCCACCTTCTTCCAAATATTCCAAGGCCGTTCAGCACGAAATGTAGATATAGGCTCAATTAATCTCAAACCCGATGCTAACCACCAAGAAGTTTTGGCTATTTTGTCTGCTAAATTACCTAAAGACGTAATAGTCATTACACGCGAGGATTTTATTAATTTGGAAAAAAACTATTGGACACTTAGAGCGCCTATTGGATTTGTATTTCAATTGATGGTGACTATGGTATTTGTTGTTGGTGTAGTAGTCGTCTATCAAATTCTCTATAGTAATATTGCTAGCCATCTAGCTGAATATGCAACTCTCAAAGCAATGGGTTTTAAAAATAAATATCTGCTGATTTTAGTTTTTCAACAAGCTTTAATCTTAGGTTCTTTTGGGTATATTCCTGGTTTTGCTATATCTATAGGTTTGTACGATGTAGCTCAAAGTGTTACTAACTTACCAATTAGCATGAGTGTAGATAAAGCAGCTATAGTATTATTCTTTATAATTTTAATGTGTTTAGCATCTGGATTAATATCTACAAAAAAGCTGCGTAATGTAGATCCAGCCGATTTTTTTTAGGTTTCCGTAATTAAATTAATTATTTTTGAGGTATGTTTATGGTAGACTTTATTGTTAGTGCCAAAAATCTTAATCACTACTTTGGCAAACAGATATTAAAAAGTCAAATTTTGTTTAACATTAATCTTCAGATTAAACATGGCGAAATAGTGACTATGACTGGGCCTTCAGGTTCAGGAAAAACAACCTTACTTAGTTTAATTGGTGGGTTACGTTCTGTTCAAAAAGGAAGCTTGAAATTTCTCAATCAAGAGCTTTATGGAGCTAGTAACGATCGATTAGTACAAATACGTCGTCATATTGGCTATATTTTTCAGTCTCATAACTTACTGAATTTCTTAACCGCCAGACAAAATGTTCAAATATCCCTTGAATTAGACAACAATATTTCTAAGTGGGAAGCTCAGAAAAAAGCGGAAGCTATGCTTGATGCTGTTAAATTAGGGAATCGAATTAATTACTATCCATGTGAACTCTCTGGTGGTCAAAAGCAACGAGTAGCAATTGCCCGTGCTTTAGTAAACCATCCTAAATTAGTTCTGGCTGATGAACCTACCGCAGCATTAGATAGTAAATCAGGTCGAGATATTGTGAACCTCATGCAATTATTAGCTAAAGAACAAAACTGTGCTATTTTAATGGTTACTCATGACACTAGAATTTTAGATATATCCGATAGAATAATTCATATAGAAGATGGGCGGCTAGTTAAAGAAGTTTGCTAATGCTAGTAATAAGCTTTTCTTAAAAAAATACAATTTATATTTTAACTATTAATATTCGTTGCTTTGGAATGCAGAGAATAGACTAAATTTTCCAGACTTAATCCAATAATTTTAAAGTAAATTCCATTTTGTCAGGAGAAATTAAAATAATGGCTAAAATAGTAATTTATTATTTTCACCCTACGGAATTAGGAGCATTTATACATAACCTAACTCCATCTCAAAGCCAGGCTGTATTTGGAGGTTATATGTATGTTAATTTATTCAATGGCACTGGTGGCATCAACAATACTGAAAATACCTACTACCTGGGTTCTTATGGGATTAACTTCCACGATAACAGAATATATACAATGGACTATTCAAGGTCTATCTTCAACTGGTTCTATCTTTAGTTAGATTAATTTAATCGGCTTTGCTGATTGAGAATATGAATTTAGCGGGCTACGCCCCGCTTTGCTAACACGCAGAGGAGCCAGTGCGTTGGGCGGGCAATGCCCGACTTGAAGCAACTGGCGTAGCGCAGAGTCGCTCCAGAGTAAGAGTTGAGAAGAGTTGATTTTTGTTCATATTCAAATTCAGCAACGCTATTTAATCACTATAATCTTTGTTGAGTTGAGCCTTACTGCTTGGACAATAATTTTTTTACTGCGTCTTGCTTGTATATTTATCTATTTTTAAATAAAAATACGAGTGCTATGAAGTGGGTGTAATATTGATTTTACTCAGAGTGGTGGGTGGCGCAGATAGGGAGACGCAGAGAATAATCAATAACTAATGACTAATCAATATCGATATATTATTTTTTACAAGCCTTACGGTGTTCTCAGCCAATTTACAAAAGAAACTCCCACACATAGCACTCTCAAAGATTATATTGATGTGCTTGATGTCTATCCTGTGGGACGCTTAGATTGGGACAGTGAAGGTTTGTTGTTATTAACCAATGATGGACAATTGCAACATCGCCTCGCCCATCCGCGTTTTGCTCATAAACGCACTTATTGGGCACAAGTAGAACGAATTCCTGATGCAGAGGCGATAAAAAGGTTGCAAACAGGTGTGGAAATTCAAGATTACCGCACTCAGCCAGCAGAAGTTAGCCTCTTACCAGAAGAACCACAGCTACCAGAACGCAACCCACCAATTAGATTTCGCAAAAATGTACCAACAGCTTGGCTGCAAATGACCTTGACAGAGGGAAAAAACCGCCAAGTACGCCGCATGACTGCGGCTGTCGGGTTTCCGACTTTGCGATTGGTCAGGGTCAGCATCGCACACTTACAATTAAATGACCTACAACCCGGCCAATGGCGTGACCTCACTGCATCTGAACTGAAATCTCTGGTCAACTACAAAAGGCAATAGGCAATAGGCACAACTTTAACGTAAAATACACTAAATCTATCGATTCACCGTATTTTCTCCACGGTACTTTCTTAAACTTGGCACTAATGGTAACAACTTACAATTAATGTACGTATGCAAACTATTCATAATCGTAAAGTTAAAGGCGGAGACTAAACGTTGGGAAAATTGCAAGCACAACCTCTGGCTTTGTCAGGCTCTCAAAAAAATTGGGTTTTAGTTGGTGTGGGGCTTGGGGTGTTCATGTCTACTCTGGATGTGGGCATTATCAATGTTGCTTTACCCACATTGGTAGAAGCTTTTGACACCACTTTTCCCATAACTCAATGGGCTGTATTGAGTTATCAGTTGGTCAGTTCCGGTTTGGTTTTGGCAGCAACTCGGCTGGGGGATATGTGGGGCAAAAAGTCGTTATATCAAGGCGGACTTATTTTGTTCACTTTCAGTTCGCTGTTGTGTGGTCTTGCACCTGGTATTGAGTGGTTAATCGGCTTTCGGGCACTTCAAGGATTAGGTGCTGTGTTCATCTCCGGCCTTGGTTTGGCAATTATCACAGAAGTTTTTCCCTCTTCCGAACGAGGTCGAGCTGTGGGCATCATCGGTAGCGTGGTGTCATTGGGTATTGCTTTTGGCCCTTCGGCTGGCGGACTACTGCTGGGGTGGTCAGGCTGGCATAGTATATTCTTAATCAATGTACCGTTGGGGATCGTAGCTAGTTTCTTAGTCGCTCGCGTAGTGCCACCTTCTGTAATTCTTGAGGGGAAACAGAAATTTGACCCTTTTGGAGCAATATTGGCTTTATTAACTTTGGGTAGTTTTGGACTAGGTATGACACTAGGGCAAAGCCAAGGCTTTAGTAGTATCAATGCATTGATCTTACTAGCGATCGCCGCCGTTAGTTTGACGATTTTTTTGATAGTAGAAACGATGATAGAGCAGCCACTACTAGAACTGCACTTGTTTCGCAATCTTCAGTTGAGTATGAGTTTGCTCAGTGGCTGGCTTGCGTTCATTGTCATTGGTGGTTCACTACTGATCGTCCCATTTTTTTTAGAGGGAGTAAAGCAATATCCCACAGTAAAAGTAGGGCTACTACTAGCAGTATCGCCAGTACTAAGTGGGTTAATTGCACCCTTGGCTGGAACACTTGCAGACCGCTTTGGCGCTCAACTGATTAGCTCAATTGGGTTGGGATTGATGATTGGCGGTTGTTTGGGGATTAGCACCTTTGATGCCCAAATCACTGAATTGGGCTATATCTGCCGTTATTTTATTTATGGTATTGGACTGGGTTTATTTCAATCCCCCAACAACAGCGCCGTTATGGGAGTAGTACCTCGCGAACGGTTAGGGATTGGTTCTGGGTTGCTGTCTTTGTCACGCACCTCAGGTAATACCGTAGGTGTTTCTCTGTTTGGGGCAGTATTTGGAGGGTTAATCGCCACTATGGCTGGGGGTGCAGATGTGTCCGTTGCCCCTGCTGAAGCAATTGTTGTCGGCTTCCAAGGAACTTTTCGTTTTGCAGCCCTAATATTGTGTGGGGCAGCAATGGCATCTGTTTTGAGGTTGAGGAAGGGGTAGGGAGATGGGGAGATGGGGAGTGTGGGGAGAGAGGGGGGAGTGTGGGGAGTGTGGGGAGAGAGGGGAGTGTGGGGGGAGAGGGGAGTGTGGGGGGAGAGGGGAGTGTGGGGGGAAAGAGAATTAATGCTTCCCCATCCTCCCACACCTCCCACACCTCCCACA
>NZ_JACJTU010000006.1 GCF_014698835.1 Nostoc paludosum FACHB-159
GAATGATTTTTACTTGGGGTCATGCTTTAAGCTGCTGGAATTCTTTTGCAACATACATTTTGGCAGTTTTTGACCCCTCTTCTTTCAATCTTGGTGAGAAATCCGGGTATTAGAGGCTCCGGGTGATAAGCCTATGGTAATTGAATGTAAAAAGATAGTTTATCCACCCAAATATTATGAGCGACATCGGCATTTTCACAATTTTTATCAATATTTATATGAGTCTTATAATCGCAAATTAAAACCTGTTTTATCTCAAAATCTATATGAAATTCGTATAAACGAAAATGCACTGTATCAAAATAGTAAACAAAAATTGCCTTCAATATCGAATCAGATCGTAGCTCATGTATTGCAGCATATTGAGGAGCTTCATATCTCTAATCAAATCTGCTCAGCAGAACCTATTCCTTGGTGCTTTCGCCAGGTTCCAGAAAATGAACGTGATGACGAATCTTACAAATCAGGGCTAAGGTTATCTTCAGTAAAACCCTTCTCGTATCAATTTGATAAATTAGCCGAAGCTGAAGAGGAAATAGCCAAGCAATTAGCTAAATATTTATCCGAGGCAGATAAGAAATTTAAGGAATATGCCAACTGTTTAAAAATTTTAGTTCTAGAAATATGTGGTGATATTTCGTCTATTCCTGCACCCGAAGTAATTGTAGAAATAATCGAAAATGCAACTATTCCACCTAGCGTAGATCAAATCTGGCTTGCAGACCCACAAGATGATGCAGAAAGTATAATTACTTATCATCAAATTGTGTAGTAATAATTGAGATTTACACCAGGAAATCGAACGCTTGCTTCTACTAAAGCCTAACTACTTCTGCTATTGAGAGCGATCGCGCTTTGCTCTCACCTCAAGCGATCGCGAATAATCCCAACACAGTGCAAACTGAGATAATTGATAGTATGACTTTCGTAACGAATGATAGCTATGACTGACTTACTTGAACAAGCGATCGCTAAACTAAAAAATTTGCCTGCCACTGAACAAGATGCCATTGCAGCAATGATTTTAGCAGAACTAGAAGATGAACGCCGTTGGGATGAAGCTTTTGCCCGTTCTCCAGACATACTTGCCAAACTCGCAGCTGAGGCAATGGCTGAATACCGTGCAGGTAAAACCCAAGAGTTAGATCCAGATACATTGTGAAGTCACGTATAACCGCTCAGTTTCGTCAAGGGTTTGCCGATTTACCTGAGCAAGTTCAACAGCAAACGCGTGAAGCATACCGCCTTTTCAAACAAGATCCTAGCCATCCAAGCTTGCGTTTCAAAAAAGTACATCCAGAACTACCAATTTATTCAGCACGGATTAGCAAAAGTTACCGAGCAGTTGGACAGTTAGATGGAGATACTATTATTTGGTTTTGGCTTGGTTCACACGCCGAGTATGACAGGTTGCTCTCTCAGTTGTAGCGACAACTTAAAATTTGCTTCTACTCGAACTTTAATACTTCTACTATGGAGAGCGATCGCTATGGTACTTTGCCAGTACCAGCCAATCAACTCCTGCGAGTCATGGAACTCAAACAATTAGCGAAAAAACTCGGATTTAGCAGGATTAAATCAGAAAACAAACAGCACGTTGTTTTAGAAACTCAAGTTAAACTATACATAGCAGAGTGAAAGTACACTTGTGCCCAGCCTCTTCCCTGTTTTCCATTTTCTCTCTAGCTTTGAGTATTTTGTTTTACAATTTTTCACTTAACGATCTTCAGGTTACATAGTTGCGGTTAATATAGAAGCGATCGCCAAATTAACAAAGCAGGCTTATTGCCTACTATTATTCTTTTTGAATATCAAAATTATCAAAAATGGCTTTTACTTATAACCGCACGGTTCGCTTTCAAGATACTGATGCTGCTGGGGTAGTTTATTTTACTAATGTTTTGGGTATTTGTCATGAAGCTTATGAAGAATCTCTAGAAGCATCAAGTATTAATCTCAAAGATTTCTTTAATAATCCATCTGCGGCTTTCCCCATTGTTCATGCTAATGTGGATTTTTTGCGTCCTATGTTTGTAGGGGATAAATTGCTGATTAGTTTAATTCCCCAAAAACTAGGTGTTGATAAGTTTGAAATTACTTATGAAATTACTGTAGGTGAAGTGGTGGTTAGTAAGGCTATTACTCGGCATGTTTGTATTGATGTAAATAGTAGAGTTAAGCAGGAATTACCTGATGAGATAATTCAGTGGTTGGAAACGAACCGCAGAGGCGCTGAGGGCGCGGAGAGAAGAAGGGCAAGAGAGGTTATTTGAGAGGATTTTGTAGGTATGCGATCGCTATTTTTTCTAGCTGTTGGCGGTTAATTTTACCTTGGGAGTTACGGGGTAAGTTTTGTTGCGGAATCCAATATTTTGGGATTTTAAATTTGCTAAGTTTGTCTTTGAGTAGGGTTTGAATTTTTAAGGTAGAGATATTTGATTTTTTGGGAATATAAATTGCTGTTAAGGCTTGTCCCCAGTGTTTATCTGGAATGCCTATTACACAAATATCAGCAACGAGTTGAGTTTCTCGTATGGCTGATTCAATTTCTGCTGGGTAAATATTTTCTCCGCCTGTAATGATTTTTTCGCTGCTACGTCCGACAATATTTAAGTAACCTTGGTCATCTAAAAAGCCTAAATCGTCTACTCGAAAATTATCCTGATTTTCTTGAATTATGGGATAGTAACCAAGGGCTAAAGATTGAGCTTGAATGGTAATATTTCCTATTTCATTGGAATTTAAAATTTCGCCTTGCTGGTTGTGAATGGTTACCTTGGCATGAGGAAGAACCTGACCGCTGCTAGTTTTACCATTTAGAAAATCATCTGGTTTAAGAGTAGCAATTTGAGAAGCGGTTTCTGTCATGCCATAGGTTGGTGCTAATCGAATGCGATAAAATTTAGCTTTTTCTAATAGTTCTTCCCATGCTGGTGCGCCTCCTAAAAGGACGGTGTTAAATTCGCTTAGCCATTCTGTTAATTCTGGATTTTCTAGAAGTCTTTGTAGTTGAGTTGGTACTAATGATATGAAAAATTCTGATTGTTTAATATTCAATATTTTGCCAGATTCTAGAGTTTTAAATGGTAGAATGGCTAGTCTACCACCTGTGGTGAAAGAACGAATAAATTGCATTAAACCGCTGACGTGATATAGCGGCAAGACGCAAAAAGAGTTGACTTTTTTTATTTGAAAATATTCTGTAAATCCTTGTACAGAAGCTATGAGGGTTTCCCAAGTATGAATAGCAAATTTAATTTGTCCTGATGAACCACCTGTGGGAATCATGATTAGTGGGTATGGGGCATTGGGCATTGGGCATTGGGCATTGGGTATTCTCGGCGTCCCCGTGTCTCCCCATCTCCCCATCTCCCCTGCCCCATGCCCTATTCCCAAAACAATATCTGGTTGTACTAAATCAAATACTTGTTGCCATTCTTGTGTTCCCCAATCGGGGTTACAAAGAAAAACTGGGCAATTAGCTGCACAAGCGGCAAGAAAACTTGCTAAAAATCGTAATGTTTCGCGTTCGGCTAAGATGATTTTTGGCGGTGTTTCAAACGCGGATAACTGTATTAGCTCTAAATATAATTCTTGAACTAATTGATTAAATTGGCCGCTATCATAACCAATCAACCAATCATTTTCATTCAGGTTATTAAGATAGTCTAAAGGGTTTTCCATAGACTTTGAAGCCAGGTATGTTCTTGTTCAAAAAAGTGGTCAATGCCAAAACCAATTGCCCTGTGATTTTGGGATAATTCTGCTGCTAGTTGAAGTGCTGCTTGTCTGCCGATCGCACTTTCAAAGACTGATGAAAATACAGCTTCAATTTGATTTTCTTGACAAAACTTTCTCAACCGAGATGGCGATCCAATTATCCCAGGTTTAATTACAAAAATTCCTCGCCAACCTTGTTGATAACAAGCAATGAGTTGCTTTAGTGTGGCGACTGATTCATCTAAAGCGATGGCTGTTCCATAACACATACTCAATTCCAACATTCCCGGAAATTGTTCAACGGGTAATGGTTGTTCTATAAATTCAATTTCTGGGTTTAGTTCTCGATTTGCCTGGAGATTATCGCAAGTCCATAGCCACAAGTTAGCTTCTTCATAGTTGAGTCCCCCGTTAGCATCTAATCGCAGTTTGCTAATAGCTGGTAAAGTCCGTGCCAATAACTCAAAAATTTTAAGTTCATTAGCGATCGCATCTACACCAATTTTCCATTTAAACGTGCGATATCCCTGCTGCCATAAACTTTCCCATTGATTTAAAGCTGCTTCCCCAGCAGGGAGTAAGGCGCTAAATTGGGCATGGGGCATGGGGCATGGGGCATTGGGCATGGGCCATTGGACATTAGTTCCCCCAATCTCTCCGTTTCCCCATCTCCCTACCCCCTCCTGCGCTGATTCAAAGCCAAATTGACAAGCAGGTAACTCATCTGGAATGGAGAAAATCGTTTCGTCTGTAATTTCTGCTGGGAGTTGGCGACAAAAATCTAAAGCTTGTTCTATGGTTTCCGAACCAAACCAACTAATGGGCGCGATTTCTCCCCAGCCAACTCTACCTGATTCGTCGGTAAGGCGCACAATAATGCCATCTCGAATATCCCACTTTCCATGACTTGTACTAACCGTTCGCACAAATCTTCGCCGATAAGGGCGAAATTTAAATGTGTAAATCACTATCTTGATTTGTCATTAGTCATTAGTCATTAGTTATTTATCGTTTTTCTTTGCCTCATGCCCCATGCCCCATGCCCCATGCCCAATAACTAAAACAAAAATCCTAAGCCTAAAAGTAAGCAACTCCAAAAATGTATGGCGACGGCGATGAATTTACAGTTACTAACTTTGTCTGGTTGATGATGATTTTCTTGGACGTGGCGGCATAATTTGATGGCAAAGGGTAAACTCAACCAACTTAGCAATGTCCAAACTGGAAAAATGCCCGACAGCACAAACAACAAGCCCAGAGGATAAATGCTGCCAGTGAACCAAAATAGCACTTGGGCACCTTTTTCGGTTCCGAGGCGAACGATGGGCGATCGCTTGCCTGCGGCTATGTCATCCTTAACTTGGTGAAAGTGCGAGCAAAATAAAATCAAAGTTGTGGCAATACCAACAATTACTGAGGCTGCTAAACCCGTCATTGAAAAAGTTTGAGTTTGGCTATAGTATGCTGCTTCCACTGCCAAGGGCCCAAAGGCAAAAAAGCAAAGAATTTCCCCTAAACCTTGATATCCTAAGCGAAAGGGAGGCCCTTGGTACATATAGCCCAAACCACAGCACAGCAAAATTATACCGATAACAGTTAAGTCTTGTTGCCAAAAAGCGATCGCTACTATCGCCAACAACCCTAAACCTAAGCACAAGTTTCCTAACCAAAATATTAATGGCTTATTACCTGTTAAATTCACCAAAGAATGGTGTTTATTTCGATCTATACCTGTTTCTGAATCAAAGACATCATTACTGATATTTTCCCAGGCAAGAATTAAAATTGCCGCAGCTACAAAAGTAGAAAATATTACCCCATTGAAAATTTTTGTTTCGGCAAATGCTACTGCTGTTCCTACCCAAATGGGCATGATGGCAACGCTGTACATGGGCGGTTTAATCGCTGCCATCCATAACTTAGTGTTCGGATATAAAATCTGCTTGGTAGTCATCAGTCGTAATTAATTAAATTCCCACAATATCACTTTTACAAAATATTTTTAATATCATAATTCTCTGATTTAGGAGAATATTATGATGAATGAATATATCAATCATACTAGTACAACACGGCATAAATAAACCACCCATTTCAAATCAATCAAACGCTGACGCTGCATACCTTTTTGAATACTTCGACAAGCTCAGTACGAGTTTTGAATTTTGAATTCCGCCTTGCGGGTGGGGTTGGACTCCCGACAGTGATGCCGAAGTTGCAGTCTTGACTACAACTGGCTTCTTAGGCTCTAGGAACACCACCAAAAGGCAAATCTTACGCTGGTGAAATGGCAACTTAATATGTTACCTGTAAAAATACGACCACGATTAATTACACTTTAGGAAGTTAACTTAAAAAAAATTTACTATCGATAGATCCATGACAGTTTCACCATGTCGTAGCAACTTGTTTGTACAGCACAAAGATTTATATCAATTTCTGTTAGCAGTGCAAAAAAAGTGCATCAAAAATAATTCCAAGCAAATTGTCAGTATCTCCCAAGAGATCGATTTAGTTGACCCTTTACTTGTATTGGCTCGATTTACACAAGCAAATGAAATAAATTTTTACTTTGAGGATAAAGGTAAAGGAGAAGCGATCGCTGCAATTGATTCTGTAGAAAAGTTACAAGTTGATGGCACAGACCGTTTCACTAAAGCTGAATATTTTATCAAATCTTGTCTAAAAAATATAATTAATTTTGGTAACTCTAACCTACCTTTTTCTGGGCCTCATTTTTTTTGTTATTTCAGCTTTTTCGATCAAAATTCCCAAGTGGATTATCCATTTCCATCAGCTACCATTTTTCTGCCATGTTGGCAAGTAGCTGTGAAAAACCAGCGCTGTATATTAGTAACAAATTTAATGATAAATGCTGATGTAAATATTCAAAAAATATTAGACACTGTACAAACGAAAATTCAATTCCTTCAATCTTTAGAAAATTATTCTCCAGATATCGATTTTCCGACAAAATTTTACCAAAAATCCATCGCCAACGCCGAGCTATTTAAATATTCAGTAGCTTCTGTTTTAGAAAAAATCCAGTCTAGCCATTTAAGCAAGATTGTCTTAGCAGATATACTAGATGTCAAATCCAGCAATCATTTCGACTTAGTTAAATCTTTAAACAATCTCAGACAAATACATCCTAATTGTTATATTTTTTCTACAAGTAATGGCAAAGGGCAAAACTTTATTGGTGCAAGCCCCGAACGATTAATTAGTATTAATAATCAGCAGTTAATCACTGATGCTTTGGCTGGTTCTGCACCACGAGGTAAAACTCCTGCTGAAGATGCAGCTAAAGCCAATCGCTTACTTAATAGTGAAAAAGAAAGACACGAACATTCGCTGGTACTTAATTTCATAACTCAACGCCTATGCCAGCTAGGTTTATTACCCCAAATATTAGCACCTCGTCTGCGGCAATTATCCAACATCCAGCACTTATGGACACCAATTAGTGCTGTAGTTCCTGCTAACATCCATCCATTAAAAATTGTCGCGCAATTGCATCCTACACCGGCGGTTGCTGGTGCAGCACGAGATGTTGCTTGTGCCGAAATTCGTCGTTATGAAAGCTTTGAAAGGGGTTTATATGCTGCACCTCTGGGTTGGATAGATGCGAAGGGAAATTGCGAATTTATTGTGGGAATTCGCTCAGCATTAATAGATGGCGATCGCGCTAGGTTGTATGCTGGTGCTGGTATTGTTGCTGGTTCCGATCCTGATAAAGAATTTGCAGAGGTGCAGCTAAAACTTCAGGCTTTGTTGAAAGCATTAGTTTAAATTTATAGCAGGCAATAAGCAATAGGCTTGAAAGTCTATTATTGTCTAGGTTTTACGATCGGTTTATGTCTGAAATTATGCTTCAACTGCTAGAAATTACTTTTTAATTTCAGAGTGTTGAGTGCTAGACATCAGACAATTTATACTAAATCCCGATGAGTAAAGGGTTTTGCATTGGCGCCAGTGTAGTTAGCGACAATATGACCGTCACCAGTCATTTGATATTTGTATGTAACTAATCCTTCTAAGCCAACAGGGCCGCGGGGAGGCATTTGTTGAGTGCTAATTCCGACTTCTGCACCGAAACCATAGCGGAAACCATCAGCAAAACGGGTGGAACAATTGTGGAAGATATTGGCTGAATTCACCAGTCCAAAGAACGCTTCCACAGCGGCAGAATCTTCAGAGATAATGGCATCTGTGTGACGGGAACCATATTCGTTGATATGAGCGATCGCATCTTCAATAGAGTCTATAATTTTAATCGACAAAATAAAATCGTTGTATTCTGTTTCCCAGTCAACTTCTGTTGCAGTTTCGATATCCGGTAGAATTTTTAAAGTACTTTCGTCGCCTCTCAATTCTACGTGCCGTTCTGCTAAAGCCGCAGCAACTTTGGGTAAAAACTCTTGAGCAATTGACGAGTGAACCAGCAAAGTTTCAATAGCATTACAAACAGCAGGATATTGGGCTTTGGCATCTACTGTAATTGGAACCGCAAGAGAAATATCAGCGGCTTTATCTATATATAAATGACAAATTCCATCGGCGTGACCTAGTACGGGAATGCGTGTATTTTCCTGCACAAATCTCACAAAGGAATTAGAACCTCTGGGAATAATTAAATCTACATATTTATCTAACTTTAAAAGTTCGAGAGTTTCCTCTCTAGTTGTGAGCAACTGTACTGCATCAGGGTTAACACCAGTATGAGATAATCCTTGTTTAATTGCCTTAACTATCGCTTCACAAGAGCGTACAGCTTCCTTGCCACCTTTGAGGATGACGCCGTTTCCAGATTTGATAGCCAAAGAAACAATTTGAATTGCTGCTTCTGGACGCGCTTCAAAAATAATCCCTAAAACACCCAAAGGACAAGTGATGCGCTTGAGAATTAAACCAGTGTCGAGTTCGCGGTGAATCTGCACTTTACCAACAGGATCGGCTAGTTTACCAACATCTCGTACCCCAGCGATCGCATCTCTTAATTTATGTTCATCTAACTGCAAGCGCTTATAAAGCGGTTTAGGAATTCCAGCCGCAGTCGCAGCTTCACAATCAGCAATATTCGCTGCCAGAATTTCATCTTTAGCTGATTCTAAAGCCTGGGCAATGGCTTCAATTGCTTGATTTTTGGCCTCAGTGGAGAGAATCGCCAGCTTACTTGCAGCTTGCCGAGTTTGCGCTGCGATCGTAATTAGGGAAGACCCAACTTGAAAAGTAGTCATATTACAAAAAAACCCTCAACTTTCTCATCCTATCAATAATGGGTAATGGGCATTGGGCATTGGGCATTGGGCATTAGGCATTGGGCACAAACAGAAAGACTTGTTACAAGTTCTCACTCAAGTCACCTTGTCCCCTTGTCTCCCCAGTCCCCATTCCCCATTCCCCAGTCCCCATTCCCCATTCCCCATGCCCCATACCCTAAACGTTAACGGCAGTTTGAGTGATAATTTCCCGCACTTGGCTGGCGGTCAAACTCGCATTGGCACTGAGCATTAAGGCTGCTACTCCTGCTACATGAGGAGCGGCCATAGAAGTGCCATTATAAAAGCCGTAGGTTTGATTTGGTAGCGTAGAGTAAACGCTAACCCCTGGCGCAGTCACATAAGCCATGTTGGAATCACTTCCGGCTCGGTTAGAGAAATCGGCTAGGTTGTTATTGCTGTCAACTGCTCCAACGGCTAAACCCCAGTTTGTAGCATAGTACGCTGGGTATAAAGGAGTTGAACCTCCTGAATTAGCTGCTGCCATGACTACAATTACACCTTGGCTGGCGGCGTATTGAATGGCTGTTTCTAAGCCACTGTCAGGAACGGTTCCAGCTACACTTATGTTTATTACTTTCGCGCCGTTGTTGACGGCGTAATAAACTCCTTGGCTAATAGTAGAATAAGTGCCTTTGTTATCATCACCCAACACTTTCACAGGCATGATTTTGGCGTTATAGGCAATGCCTGTAACTCCAAAATCATTGTTAACTGCTGCGATCGTACCAGCCACATGAGTACCGTGACCGTAAACGTCTAAAGTATTGTTATTGTTATAAATAAAGTTCCAGCCGTAGAAATCATCAATGTATCCATTGGCATCATCGTCGATACCGTTGTCAGCAATTTCTCCATTATTTGTCCAAATGTTTGAACTTAAATCTGGATGGTTATAGTCAACGCCAGAATCTAATACAGCAACAACTACTCCTTGACCTGTATAACCTTTCGTCCAGACTTCCGGAGCTTTAATTAAATCTGCGCCCCAGTTGTTACCACCTAAATCAGGAATACCGGAAAAGGTAGGTTGACCGATAGCTTTAGCGACGGCAGCAGAAGCATTGACTAAACCATAACCATCTATAGAGCTATAATTTGGCAAGCTGTTGGCAAAATGAACATCAATACTAGCTTGGTTAGCTTCATTGAAGACATTGGCTAAGTCATCTTCTCCATCGCCATTAAAGTCACCCGCTAGCCATTTTTGCTCATTCCAAAATCCACCTTGTGCGGTTGCCCATCGCTGATTTGTGAAGCTGCTAGTGCTGGAAAGATGAACATCAATACTAGCTTGATTAGTATCATTGAAGACATTGGCTAAGTCCTCTTGCCCATCACCATTGAAGTCACCTGCTAGCCATTTTTGGTCATCCGAAAATCCACCTTGTGCAGTTGCCCATCGCTGATTTGTGAAGCTGCTACTGCTAGAGAGGTGAACATCAATACTGGCTTGATTAGCATCATTAAAAACATTGGCTAAATCATCTCGCCCATCGCCATTGTAATCACCAGCTAACCATTTTTGGTCGTTGGAAAATCCACCTTGTTGAGTTGCCCAGCGTTCAATTGTAAAGTTACTGCCGTTGGAGAGATGAACATCAATACTAGCTAGATTAGCGTCATTGAAGACATTGGCAAAATCATCTCGCCCATCGCCATTGTAATCACCAACTAGCCATTTTTGATCCTTGGAAAATCCACCTTGTTGAGTTGCCCAGCGTCCAATTGTGAAGCTATTACCACTGGAGAGATGAACATCAATGCTTGCTTGATTAGCGTCATAAAAAACTTTTGCTAAATCATCTCGTCCATCGCCATTAAAATCACCAACAAGCCATTTTTGACTATTCCAAAATCCACCTTGTCGAGTTGCCCACCGCTCATTTATGAAGCTACCACCGTTGGAGAGGTAAACATCAATATCGGCTCGACCAGCGTCATTAAAAACTTTTGCAAAATCATCTCGTCCGTCACCATTGAAGTCGCCTGTTAACCATTTTTGGTCATTCCAAAATTCACCTTGTGCAGTTGCCCATCGTGCATTGATAAAACTACTGGCAACAGTACCAGAAATTTCTGAACTAATAGAGGAGGAAACAGACTCTGTACTCAAACTACTAATACCCGAAGTACTAACATAGTCTTTTGCAAGTCCAGTTAAATAATCAATTCCGGCTATTGTTTGGTCTGTTTCATCTAAGGTGTCTGCAAAACTCAAGGTAGTCAGTGCTTGGTCAATAGCATCAATATCAAACCCGTAATTTAAAGAAAGTTCAGGTTGTCTTGTTGCCGAAATAGATAACAACGCTAGATCTGATGTACCAAGAGAAATAACACTATGAGAATTGGCGATAGGGTCATTAGGCAACAGGCTCAAGGAGTTAGCATCCAAAACGGTAGGGTCGGGCATCTAGCGTATTCCCCCAAAAATTCTCAATTAAGTTAATGTCATTGCTGAAAAATAATAAACAACTGAAACTAGCCATTGATAGAACACAGGAAGCCGATAGAAAAATCTTTATTCAAAGAATTTTTTTCTATTATTTGCCATCTGAAATTTGAATTTTCAGATACGTGTATAACATTTAAATGTAAATAATATTGTAAAGCAAAACTAAAGATTTTATAAAATAAGTTAGAGAATAGCTGTATAGCAACAAACATAAGAAATAGATTTAAGCAAATTTTTCTAAAGCTTAAGGAGGCCTGATGGTTACAGCAACAGTACCAGGACAACAGGTCAAAGTTGGCCCCACCCAACTGCTGATTAACAATGAATGGGTAAACAGTATCAGCGATCGCCGATTTGCAACAATCAATCCAGCTACAGGTGAAGTCATCTGCGAAGTCTCAGAAGCAGACGCCCCAGATGTCGATAAAGCAGTACAAGCAGCCCGTACCGCCTTTACTTCTGGAGAATGGCCAAAGATTTCTGCCACCCGTCGCGGCGAGTTACTTTACAAGCTAGCTGACTTAATTGAACAAAATATCGATGAGTTGGCGCGGTTAGAAACTCTCGACAATGGTAAGCCGCTACAAGATTCTTTGGGTGACTTGGGGTTAGTCATCGCTTGTTACCGCTACTATGCAGGCTGGGCTGACAAAGTTCAAGGTAAAACTATTCCAATTAACGGCCCTTACTTCTGCTACACTCGCCACGAACCCGTGGGTGTGGTTGGTCAAATTATCCCGTGGAATTTCCCATTGCTAATGCAGGCTTGGAAACTAGCACCCGCTTTGGCAACTGGTAATACTGTAGTGATGAAAACCGCAGAACAAACACCTTTATCAGCCCTACGGGTGGGTGAGTTGATTGTTGAGGCTGGTTTTCCGCCTGGTGTGGTCAATATTTTATCAGGATACGGGCCAACCGCTGGAGCAGCAATTTCCCGTCACATGGATGTTGACAAAGTGGCATTTACTGGTTCCACTGAAGTCGGGCATTTAATTATGGAAGCTGCTGCTAAAAGCAACCTCAAGCGCGTTACCTTGGAACTTGGAGGCAAGAGTCCCAACATCGTGTTTGCCGATGCTGACATGGACAGGGCGATCGCTCTTTCTCACGAAGCTTTATTCTTTAATCAAGGACAATGCTGCTGTGCTGGTTCGCGGGTATTCGTGGAAGAAAAATGCTACGACGAATTTGTTGCTAAAAGTGTAGAAAGAGCAAAAAAACGCATTGTTGGTAATCCCTTCGATGCCAAAACAGAACAAGGCCCGCAAGTAGACAAAGAACAATTCGATAAAGTCATGAGCTATATCGAATCTGGGATGCGGGAAGGTGCCCAAATGCTATGCGGTGGCAATCAAGTTGGCGACAAGGGTTTCTTTATCGCCCCCACAGTCTTTGCCGATGTCCGCGATGAGATGAAGATTGCCCAAGAGGAAATCTTTGGCCCAGTAATGAGCATCATCAAATTCAAAGATATCGAAGAAGTAATTCAACGGGCAAATACCACAATCTACGGACTCGCCGCCGCTGTGTGGACTCAGGATATCACCAAAGCACACGCGATCGCTAACAATGTTCGTGCTGGCACAGTCTGGGTAAACTGCTACGATGTATTCGATGCTGCTGCTCCCTTCGGTGGATTCAAGCAATCGGGTATTGGTCGAGAGCTAGGCGAGTATGGCTTGCAGCAATACACCGAAGTCAAAACAGTTACCATTAAACTCTAGTTTGGCTGGAGTCTAGCTTTAGCTTTGACTGTTGACTGTTCACAGTTAACAGTCAAAAAAAGACCATATCTAGCTTTCTTAATTACGAATTACGAATTACGAATTACGAATTACGAATTACGAATTACCAATTACCAATTGCCATAACGCAATTTTTAGTATGGGGTGGGCATGATAAATACGACATAGCACACAACCCAAAGATAACTCTAATGATAAATGCGATCGCCACTAAATTTCGCCAATTGATGGCTGGGAGGAAAAGCCGAATTGCCTATTTTCACGGTCATAGCCGCAAAAACCAAACCAGACGTTCCTTAGTACTGTATACCTGCATAGGATTAGTAGGTACAATTTTGGCATTCTTGTTAATAGCATCCCCTGGATTCACTCAACAACCGCAATCCCAACAACCGTTATTAGTAGCTACACGAGTCATACCACCATTTGTACTACAAGACAAAGAAGACAAAGATCGGCTATCGGGATTCAGTATCGACCTCTGGCGCAGCATCGCTAACGAAATGGGTGTAGAGTCTAAATTTATTCAATATCCCACTGTGTCGGAACTGCTTGCTGCCATTCAGGAAAACAAAGCCAAACTGGGAATTGCAGCTATTTCCATTACAGCCGAACGCCAGCAGTATTTTGACTTTTCATTACCAATTTTTGCTGGGGGGCTGCAAATTCTGGTCAGAAACCCAGAGAACAACACCAGTGGCTTCCCCGATATTTTCCAACTGTTTTTTTCCACTAGCCTATTACAAGTAATAGGTATTGCCCTATTGCTAATTGCCGTAGCAGCCCACATCATTTGGTTATCTGAGCGCAACCATAAAGAAGGAATGGTTCCCCAAGAATACTTTCCTGGCATTTTTAAAGCTTGTTGGTGGGCAGCTGCTACATTAGCAACCCAAGCTGATGAAATGCCTAAAGGAGTAGTAGGACGCTTAGTAGGTATTGTCTGGATGTTCATCGGAGTGCTTTTCGCTGCCTACTTTACAGCCAGCGCTACCACCTCATTAACAGTGCAGCAACTTCAAGGCGATATCAAGGGTATCGACGATTTGCCCGGTAAGATAGTGGCCACAACAGCGGGTAGCACAGCCTCTGCATACCTGCGAGAACATCATATTTCAGTTCTACAAGTTCCTAAAATTGAGCAAGCTTACAATGCTCTAATGACCAAAAAAGCTGATGCTGTGGTGTTTGATGCACCCGTACTTCTGTTTTATGCTGCCAATGAAGGCAAAGGAAAGGTACAGGTTGTTGGCAGTATTTTGCGTGAAGAAAGTTACGGTATTGTTTTACCCAATGACAGTCCCCACCGCAAACCAATTAATAGAGCTTTGTTGAATCTCAAAGAAAATGGCACTTATCAATCTTTGTATGATAAGTGGTTTGATGCTAAAGAATCTTGAAGTGGGCATGGGGCATGGGGCATGGGGCATTGGGCATTGGGCATGGGGCATGGAGAATAGGCAGTAGGAGTTTGAAGGCGACAGTTGAGGTATTGAGGCTGAAGTTTTAGGCTTTAAGCCTTAATGTTAGACCTTTAAGCCTTAATGTTAGACCTTTAAGTCTTAATGTTAGACCTTTAAGCCTTAATGTTAGACCTTTAAGCCTTAATGTTAGACCTTTAAGCCTTAATGTTAGACCTTTAAGCCTTAATGTTAGACCTTTAAGCCTTAATGTTAGACCTTTAAGCCTTAATGTTAGACCTTTAAGCCTTAATGTTAGACCTTTAAGCCTTAATGTTAGACCTTTAAGCCTTAATGTTAGACTTTTAAGCCTCGAAGTAAAACCATAGATCTGTAGAGACGTTGCAATGCAACGTCTCTACATTGTTTGGAGGATAAAGGTTTTAGTCTTATCTGAAACGTATTGCCCCATGCCCCATGCCCCATGCCCCATGCCCCATGCCCTATTCCCCATCTCCTTCTTGAGCAAGTCGAACTTTTGCCTGTTGCCACAATTTCTCTAACTCATCCAAACTGTAATCGCTCAAGGGGCGGTCAACAACTGCCTCCATTTTTTCTAATCGCTGGACAAATCGCTCATTTGTGCCTTGCAAAGCGGCGCTAGGGTCAAGGTTATGCCAACGCGCAAGTTGAATTACAGCAAATAGTAAATCACCTAATTCTGCTTGTTGTCGTGCTGGTGTTTCCTCTGCTAAAGCTTGTTGAAATTCCGCTAATTCTTCATGAAATTTATTCCAGACTCCATCAATGTTTTCCCATTCAAACCCCACAGCCGCAGCTTTCTGGGAAATCTTCATTGCCGCAGTTAATGGGGGAAGGGTACGCCCATAACGACTGAGTTTCGCACTCAGTTTTTGAGTTTCTGGAGATGATTCGCCTTTTTCGGCAGCTTTGATTTGTTCCCAATTTTGCCGCACTTCATCGACACTTTGCACTGAGACATCACCAAACACATGGGGATGGCGGCGAATTAATTTTTGGGAAATGCCTTGAGCGATTTCTTTAAGGGAAAATTGCTCAGATTCGCTGGCAATTTGGGCTTGCAATACTACTTGTAATAATAAATCGCCCAACTCTTCGGCGATCGCTTCCTTATCCCCATTTTTAATCGCGTCCACCACTTCATAAGCTTCTTCGATTACGTAAGGTGTCAGCGTTTCGGGAGTTTGCGCCAAATCCCACGGGCAACCACCATCAGGCGATCGCAATTTTGCTACTACCTCTATTAACTCCTGTAACGCGGCTAAAGTATCACTATGCTTTTGATTTGATTCCATAAGTTAAATTATCAAATTTATTGTTGACATAAATAATTAAATATGCAGTGGAAGTTTTTATCCTTGCAATTAGATTGTAAAACTGATTAAGAGCGGCTTTTAGTATTTCTAGGTTTAGACTGACGCTTAGTGCGACTTGTAACTTGGCGCTTCTTCATTTTGCCACTGGGAAGTAATCCACGAACTCCCTGTTTTTGAAACCGCTTGTATGCCGAACCGCCCCAATCGCTGAGAGAATGACTCATGGCACCAAGTTCTAAACCCAAGAAAAGGGCGACATATTCAGTATCGTAATCTAAGAGCGATCGCCCGACAGTTCTCCCCAACTCTTGCCAGGTAAAACTAAAATTCCACAGCTTTTGGGCAATTGCTAAAACAAAAATTGCCAAAACAGCTAGCAAACATCCCAGATAAAGCACCCGTAGCGTTGTACCAATAATCGGCCCGTGGGATAAAAAAGAGCGATGACGGAGACTTTTTTGATAAGGTAACCATATCCAACGCAAGAAACCCCAGCGTTGGTACTGCACAGAATAAATATCTAAATCCGGGCCAAACATCAATCCGCCGAACAGAAATCCACTGGCAACTAACAAAGTTGCATTGCTACTGCGAGTTTGCCAGAAAGTTACACCCGCCACGAATGGCAGAGAATATAGAGTAATGCGATCGTGCGTCCGACCAGAGGGCATCCTGATTCCTGTTAGCGATAGCGGGGCGTTGAGCCAGTGCTGAATACTGAGTGATTATAAGCCAATACCGTCGGCTTAAGCATTTTTTAGTTGTTTGTTGTATCCTCTGTTCTGTTCAACTTTAGCCGTTCCTCAGCCACCTTGCTCCTGCTGGGCTTTCTGCTTTATTTGTTGTAAAAGAAAGATAGAGTTACTTTTTATTTTTGCCTTTTACCTTTTGCCTTTCTTATGGCTGTAATTCGCTTAATTCTATTGGTGGCGATACTGGGAGGACTAACACTGTTGTTAGTTCAAAACTGGTCACCTCCCCTATCGCTGGTATTTTTAGGTCTGCGGACTCAACCATTACCACTAGCGATGTGGGTTTTGTTCAGCACAGTCACTGGTGCTTTTACATCTATATTTATTGCAACGTTGTTTAAAGTATCCAATTACTTTGCCCCAGGACAACGCCAAACTCGTGATAGACCAACAGCAACTTCACCTCGTCCAAAGGCAAATCCTAGAGAAGAACCTACATCTGGTCGTTCCAGCCCTCCTCCAGCTAGTAAAAAAGAAGAACCTACCAACGATGTGTTTGACGATTGGGAGACAAATAATAGTGGAGATGATTGGGACTTTGATGAAAAGCCCGAAGAAGCGTCTACTCGCAATCCTCAAACTCAACAGCCTAGAGACTCTAAAATTTACGAACGTCAATCACAACCTAAAAGCAGTTCTGAGTCTGGTTCAGTTTACTCTTACAGCTATCGCGAACCGAAAAATACGGCTGCGGGAAAAACTGAATCAATTTACGATGCTGATTATCGAGTAATTATTCCCCCCTATCAACCGCCAACCACGAACCAAGCAGATGATGATGATGATTGGGGATTTTTTGAAGATGATTCTGAAGATGACAATGAACGCCCGCGTCGGTGAGAAGTATTAAGCTATATCTCTACTTAATACCACACCGCTCTCTGGACTCTTGCTTGACTTTACCAGTCATGGCAGCTTCCTGCAAAGCCATGAAAGCATTAAAATCTTCCAAGTCATAACGGGTAGTCAACAGTTGTCGGAGTCGATCTTCAGCTTCGACTGTCAAATAGCCGGTGGCTAAAGCTTCTTGTACAAGGTCACGAATTCGAGCCATAGTTGACGCCTCATTCATCCTACTATTTATTAATTCAGGCTTATTCAAGTGGAATATGCAGTAGTTTTTATGTCGAAAATTTCTAAATTTGCAAATATTTTTCGGCTAATTACGGGTAATAAGTCATTATTTACACCTTTATTATGAATAATTAATTGTTCATTGGTTGTCCTAATTGAATTATTAAAAAAACTACTTTGTGTTGATTGAAACACGGTATGTTGTATACTTAAATTCGCCCGTCCAAGAGAAAATGCGTGTTATTTGAATAGACAGAAATTGTTTCGATAAAGTTTCAAAGAAGTTATCTTAAATTTCCGTTAAACGTAAATATAGCTCAACAAAATTTGTTAAGCCACCTCACGAAAGTCACTCAATTTGTGAGAATATTAATTATTTATCTATACTGAATAATTATTAATTTATGATGTTTGTTATTTTCAATACATCAATAACAGTAATAATGGCACTTGGTTCTATGCAAATAGAAGATGAATTTATAGAAGCTAAGACTTCTACTTTGAGAAAAAAGACCAAATAATAGATGATTTATAGACCACATCTATCTTAGGAAAGATTATTGTATGACTACACAGGGGGTTTAGTGGAGTCGCATCACTAAAGAATATATTTTGGTTAACGTGTGCTGAGTTAGCATTTACGTTTGGTTAAAGCTCAATTCTTGTTAACCTTAAAAAAGTCTAATTTCTCAAACCTTTACCCATATCCGTTGTCGCGATCTGAGCAGTGCGATCGCTTGTCAGTCTAATTCTCTAAAATCTCAATTCAGTACTAAAATTAAACTCTTGTCAGGCTTTATTTGAGTCTGACGAAGCCGCTAAAATAACTGACAATTGGAGCAAAGCAACTGGTGAGCAGTTTATTACAAGGAGTCAACCTGTACTTAATTGGTATGATGGGCGTTGGTAAGACGACGGTGGGGCGCTTACTAGCAAAACAGCTGGGTTATGGGTTTGTGGATACCGATGATGTTATTGCTCAAGCAGCAGGTAAATCCATCAATCAGATATTTGGCGAAGAAGGAGAAGCAGGATTTCGCCAGTTGGAAAGCGATGTCCTGTCACAGGTTTGTGCTTTTACAAAGTTAACCATCGCAACTGGTGGCGGTATTGTCTTGCGCCGAGAAAACTGGGGTTACTTACACCACGGTTTGATAGTGTGGTTAGATGCGCCAGTGGAACTAATTTACAGCCGTTTAGCTGAGGATACCACAAGACCGCTGCTGCAAGATGCCAATCCTCAACAAAAGTTGCGATCGCTCCTCGAACAACGCCAAGGACTGTATTCCCAAGCCGATCTCAAAATCACCGTACAAGCAGGAGATACACCCGAAGAAATTGCCACGCGCATACTTGAGGCAATTCCGAGCGTTCTCAAAACACAAGTTTCTCATAATTAAAAACAGAGCGATCGCTAAAACAACATAGTTCAATTACAAAGTCAGGACAAATTTGGGCAAAAGAAGCTTTTTGTGGTTCTGTTAAACCATTCCATCACGGTTTTTGCTTTCCTACAAACCTTTCGCGATCGGCCTATGCCCCATCCCCCAATACGGTTCGGTTAAAGGGGAAAGGGAAAAGGGAAAAGGGTAATTTCAAACTTTTTCCCTTTTCCCCTTACCCTTTTCCCAGCCCACATCAGAGATTAAAAATGCTTATCCGAACCGTATTGCCCCATCCCCCATGCCCAATGCCCGATACCCCTTGCCTTATTGTTACAGGTTCCAAATTCTTCTACACTGACTGGAATAGGTTTTAACTCTTAACGGCGGCTCCTCATGACGGTCAACGATTCTGAATACATCAGACAAGCTGAAGCCACTCGTGTGCGTGTACTAAGCGAAGCACTACCTTATATTCAACAATTTGCTGGTCGCACTGTTGTTGTCAAATATGGTGGCGCAGCGATGAAAGACAGCACACTCAAAGACAAAGTTATCCGCGATATTGTATTCTTATCCTGCGTAGGCTTGCGTCCAATTGTAGTACACGGTGGTGGCCCAGAAATTAACAGTTGGTTAGATAAGCTGGGCATCGAACCACAATTTAAGAATGGTCTGCGAGTCACTGATGCCCCCACAATGGATGTGGTGGAAATGGTTTTAGTTGGTCGAGTTAACAAAGAAATTGTGGCGTTAATTAACCAAGCTGGTGGATTGGCTGTAGGACTTTGCGGTAAAGACGGTAATCTATTTACAGCCCGTCCCCAAGGTCAAGAAGACATCGGTTTTGTGGGGGAAGTCAGCAATGTAAATATCAAAATTTTAGAAACTCTCGCTGGTAATGGCTATATTCCTGTGGTGTCGAGCGTCGCCGCAGATGAAACAGGGCAAGCTTATAACATTAACGCCGATACTGTAGCTGGAGAAATCGCCGCAGCACTAGGAGCAGAAAAGTTAATTTTACTCACTGACACCAGTGGAATTTTAAAAGATTACAAAAATCCGTCTACCTTAATTCCTAAAGTGGATATTCGCGAAGCTCGTGAACTGATTACTGCTGGTATAGTTAGCGGTGGGATGATTCCTAAAGTCAATTGTTGCGTGCGATCGCTTGCTCAAGGAGTACGTGCTGCACACATCATTGATGGTCGCATTCCCCACGCCCTACTATTAGAAATCTTTACTGACGTTGGGATCGGGACAATGATTCTTGGTTCGCAGTTTACATCGTAGAAGGGCATGGGGCATTGAGCATTGGGCATTGTTTATTCTTTCTCCCCCTGCCCCCCTGCCTCCCCTGCTTCCCACTCCCCACTCTACCAAGGATAGTTAATAATCACCCGCGATCGCCCACCGCTAAATGGTGTACGACGCCATGAGTTATTGATAATCACCGGATTGACTATTGTTGAGTTGCGAATTGTCGGATTAACCAAAGTTGGATTAATCAAGGTGGAATTTCTCACCCTCTGCCTGATGACAGGATAGGAATAATTGTTGTAGTAATCAATGCGTTGTGGTGTCAATCCTGTTGCTGGGTCTACAGGCATTGGTGTGGAAATGGGGCTACCATAAATGAAGGAACCAACAGCAGGCGATCGCCTAATTCCAGAGCCACTATCAATTATAATTATCTCGGCAGATGCTGGAGCGATGGCAGCACTCATAACTGCCAAAGATATGCCTGCTCCTAGCCAGCACAATTGTGAATGCTTGATTTTAACCATATGTTTGATAACTTGTATTTGATACCGGACTTTTTAACGAGAAAATAGCTATAGCTACTTAGTTAAAATTTTAGAAGTTTATTTACTTTCAAGTTGTCAGTCTAGGAAAAGATTTTAAAAAGATTGCTGAAATTGGCAAAATTAAAATAGTGGTAATTTGTGAGCAGAACGTGAGTGCAGATAGTATAGAAATTGCTAAAACCCGCTACCAGACTGGGAAAATTGCCTTTGAGAATGGGCAATATCGCGAAGCTGTAGAGAATTTAGAAAAGGCCAGCGCCTTATTAGCTCGTAATTCTCGTCTTGGAGGTGAAGTCGAAATTACTCTGGTGACTGCTTATGAAGCAGCTGGACGCACAGATGATGCGATCGCTCTGTGTGAAAGACTCAAACGCCACCCACATTTTGAAACTAGCAAACAAGCGCGACGGATGCTTTATATCTTAAAAGCACCAAAGCTCAAAAGGCCAACCGAGTGGATGACTCAAATCCCTGATTTGGGCGCACTACCTGATAACGAACTCAAAATTACTGTTGCTGCTAAGTCTACTAAATCTCCTCAACAGCAGAAGCCTAAACTTACTGAGCGAGAATTCGTTGACCTTAGTCAAGTTAATACCAAAGATAATCGCTTTATTTGGGTAGCGTTAATTGCAATAGGTTTAACTATTTTCTACTTGGTTTGGTTGAGTGTTTCCGCAGGGACTGTTTAATACTCGATTCACCACCACTCCAGATTGTGATTTTAAAGCTTTTCTTAATCTGCTAACGAAACCAGATTTGTGGACTTGATGCCCTCAATTTTGATGGCATTGTTTTTCCCTCTACAGCGCGATTAATGGCGTTTGTATACGTAAAGAATTAGCCTTTTTGGGTTGAGGGCGAGTTTTTCACACAAACATATAAGAGTGCTATGGGAATTTAACAAAGCTATAGGCACTCTGATGATTTTTGAATGTTTCTGATAAGGTTAATCAACACTCAGCATAAAATTAGGAAAGCTTTTGAGCAGTTTCTCAACAGGAGCCAGTCTGTTGCAAAGTTTCCCAAAATTGTAGCAACTGGGAAGAAACCTTTAACACCAGATTGCCTTCCGTTGAGGTAAAAGTCAAGATTGGTTAAAAAGTTTGACTTTTGTGGAGATTTATAGTTTATGCGTTCTTCAATTTTAGGAAAAATTTTCTTGTCGTTGATTAGACCATTAAGGTTTGTATTGGCAAAGATAAAATTTCTTTTGCCACGAATTAGTCGAAATCGAATCAACCGATTTTTTCCAATCCCAAATCCTATTTTGTGGCTAGTAGTGTTAACATCCCTACTACTTTCTGGTTGTGTTAAGTATGATGTGGGAGTTAACTTTAATAACTCAAATAGTGGTGAATTAGTACAACATATAAAATTAGGAGAGCAGCTAACGAGTTTTAGTGGCGATTATGTATACGAATGGTTAAATAGCGTAGAGCGACGTGCCCGGAAGCTTGATGGTAAAGCGCAGCGAGTTTCTCAAGAAGAAGTTATTGTAACAATTCCTTTTAGCAGTGGTGGGGAATTGCAAGAAAAGTTCAACCAATTTTTTAACTCGCGTGTTAATCAAGTCTCTGAGCCTGTGCAAAGTGAATCTGGCTCAGAATTACCAAAAATTGAATCAAACGTAATTTTGGAGCAAAACAATTTTTTACTGTTAGTAAAAAATCGCTTGATTTATGATTTGGATTTGCGATCGCTGTCTTTAATTTCTAACAAAGGAAACGTCCTAGCTAACGCTGGTTCGATTCTCGATTTGGAATTTGCTCTCAAGACTCCTTGGGGAGTAAAAAATCTTCCACAAACTGAAACTGCAATTGAGCCACAAAAGAATGGCAATCAACTGCTGTGGAAACTCAAAATCGGCGAACTAAATCACATTGAAGCCGTTTTTTGGCTTCCCAGTCCCCTTGGTATTGGTGCATTTTTTATTATTCTGTTTGTCTGGGGAGGATTGTATTTAAGATACAACTTTATGCCAGATCCCAGGATTCAGTTTTCTCCCAAAGTACCAGCAACTCAACAACAGTAGAATATTGATACATCCAAAATTATCAGTTTAGCCGATGAAAAATACATCGGCTTTTTTAATGATAAAATTCTCTAAGCAAAGAATATAAATTGTCCGGAATACGGATAAAATCTGCTTTAATTTTTCAACTTATTTACTTAAACTGGGAATGGACACAGATGTGAGGAATAAGTATTTTCAAGTTGCAGGCGAGTTTTTTACACTATCAAATAGAAGCTCTATAGTTACTTTTTGGTAACTACTTTACTTAGTAAGTATTTACTTTTAGTATCTGACGTAATGCTTGGCAATTTAGAACCAAAAGCAGTAAATCCTAGCCAACAAGGAGATAATTGGTGGCAAACATCTTACATATTGATTCCAGTCCCCGTAGCGAACGATCGCACTCCAGAGAACTATCTAAGGAATTTATCACTGCTTGGAAAGCAGCGCATCCTGAAGATGCGATCGCCTATCGAGATTTAGGGCGTCACCCAGTTCCTCACGTTGACGAACCTTGGATTGCAGCTGCATTTTCCCCGCCAGAAACCCACACCCCAGAATTAGCCGAAGCGCTGCGAATTTCAGACGAGTTAATTGATGAATTTTTAGCTGCCGATCGCTACGTCTTTGGAGTGCCAATGTATAACCTTAATATACCTTCCACTTTTAAGGCTTACATCGACCAAATCGTTCGCGTTAACAAGACTTTTGCTGTGGATGCTCAAGGCGGCTATAAAGGGTTAGTCGAGGGTAAAAAGGCAGTTATCATCACCGCTCGTGGCGGTAACTTTAGCCCGACATCCCCTTTGGCAGCCTATGACTTCCAAGAACCATACCTACGGACGATTTTCGCCTTTATCGGGCTTACAGACATTCAATTTATTAACGCTAATAGCTTGAATGAAGGTGATGCCACTCGTACCGAATCTTTAGCAGAAGCACGGACAGCAATTCAAGATTTGATTGCTCAGTGGTAAGAAGGGACTGGGAACTAGGGAATAGGGATTCGGAAGATTTTCTGATACCTAGTACCCAGTTCCCAGTCCCCAATCCCTATGGTGACAACCGCTGAATTTTCCAACAGCCATTATCTAAATGGCTGTAGAGTAAGCGATCGTGCAGACGGCTAGAACGTCCTTGCCAAAATTCGATTTCTGTGGGGATCACTCGTAAACCTCCCCAATGAGGTGGACGAGGGATCTCTTGATTTTCATATTGGTTCTTAAACTCTTCCATACGTCGCTCAAGAACTTCTCGGCTTTCTAACACTTCGCTTTGATTAGATACCCATGCACCCAAACGACTGTTGACAGGACGACTGTGAAAATATTGGTCGGACTCAGCTTCAGAAACTTTCTCTACATAACCACAAATCCGCACTTGACGTTCCAGTTCCGCCCACCAGAAAACTAAAGCTGCCTGGGGATTTTCTGCCAGTTCTTGCCCTTTATGACTGTTATAGTTGGTGAAGAAGGTAAAGCCCCGTTCGTCAAAATCTTTAAGCAGTACCATTCTGGCTGAAGGCTTACCATCTGGTGTAGAGGTAGCAATGGTCATGGCATTGGGTTCGGGAAGCTGGGCCGATACTGCCTGCTCGAACCACTTTCTAAACTGAATAAAAGGATTAAGGTCAACTTCAAGTTCGCTCAAACCTTCCAAGGTGTAGTCTTTGCGAAGGTCTGCTACAGTTTTGTCCATTTTAATTTGCTTCCTTGCTATCAGATAGTCTAATAGATACCTTTGTTAAAAATATCTACGATCGCGATCGACACTAACGCCAGTTTTACAATTTATCTCAAGGAGTCCTAAAAACAGATTGCCTCAGATGCGCCGTTCTGCCTCCCTTAAACGTCTGTTAATCTATGGTCTGAGCGGTCCGCTGATCGCTCTCAATGTCTGGTTGCTATCGGTGCTTTTTCGTTATTTCCAGCATCCAATTAGCATTTTGAGCATTGCAGCAATTCTGGCTTTTTTACTAAATTATCCGGTTAAGTTCTTTGAACGCGCTCGGATTACTCGCACTCAAGCGGTGAGTGTTGTTTTACTTGCCACTTTAACCATTTTGGTAATCCTGGGCGTGACGCTAGTACCAATGGTGATTGACCAAACAACCCAATTATTAAATAAGATTCCTGATTGGTTAACTGCTAGTCAAGCAAATCTAGAGCAGGTTGAGGCGCTGGCCAAGCAACGACGTTTACGTTTGGATTTGAGGGTTGTGAGCGGTCAAATCAATGCCAACATTCAGAATGTAGTGCAACAACTAGCTTCTGGTGCAGTGGGATTTGCTGGAACGCTATTGTCAGGATTATTTGACGTAGTGCTAATAATTGTGCTGGCGTTTTATATGCTTTTGTATGGCGATCGCGTTTGGTATGGTTTGGTAAATCTTTTACCCTCTGATATAGCAGATCCCCTGACTGCATCTTTGCGGCTAAATTTCCAAAACTTCTTCCTCAGCCAGTTGTTGTTGGGACTATTCATGGTAACAACCTTGACCCCAATTTTTCTAGTCTTGAAGGTACCTTTTGCTCTGTTGTTTGCCATACTAATCGGGCTTTCAGAACTCATTCCCTTTATTGGAGCATCTCTAGGCATCGGTCTAGTGACGATTCTGGTATTGTTACAAAATTGGTGGTTAGCAGTTCAAGTTGCCGTGGTATCAATTATCATGCAGCAGGTTAAAGATAATCTATTAGCTCCCAGATTACTTGGCAATTTTATCGGACTCAATCCCATCTGGATTTTTGTTGCTATTTTGATGGGGTATGAGATTGCTGGATTGTTGGGGACACTTGTTGCTGTTCCCATTGCTGGTACTATCAAAGGCACTTTTGATGCCATCAGAAGCGGGAAATCAAGTGAATTTGTATCAACAGTCACTATCACTCACGATCCACCCCTTGATTAAATTAGATAATTTAGTAAATATTCAATGCCGTTTAAGAATTGTGGCGTGCCTATTGTCGCTGTGTACCCAAAGTATTTAATAGTCAAGCAATGCGAATAATTTTTTAGGAGAATGGAAAATGCAAAAGTATATATGTACTGTTTGTGGTTATATTTACGACCCACAAGCAGGTGATGAAGACGGCGGTATAGCACCAGGAACAGACTTTGGAAGTATCCCAGATGATTGGGTCTGTCCAACTTGCGGCGCCCAAAAATCAGACTTTGAACTTTATGAAGAGTGAAGATATAGCAACTGCCAGCTAGGTTAGGACATAAACTAATGCTAAAACCCCAACACCAGTAAACTTTCAAACCTGTTGCCTATTGCCTGTTCCCTGTTCCCCGGTATAACAGCTAGCCTAGAGAGTAGATGCCTGAAAAGAGATATTTTTGAAATTGCTACCGTTACAAATTGTAGTTATTGGGGGTGGGGCAGCGGGTTTTTTTGGCGCGATCGCTTGTGCTAAAGTTAACCCTGATGCCCAAGTTACTTTAATCGAAGCTAGTCGCCAACCCCTAGCGAAAGTCCTTATTTCTGGTGGCGGACGCTGTAACGTCACTCACGCTTGCTTCGATCCTGGGGAATTAGTGCAAAATTACCCCAGAGGCGCGAAAGCTTTGCGCGGCGCTTTTACTCGGTTTCAAGCTCAAGATACAGTAGCTTGGTTTGCTAAACACGGAGTCTATTTAAAAACTGAAGCCGATGGTCGGATGTTTCCTGTTACCAACACTTCAGAAACAATTGTAGAATGTCTGATTAAAGCGGCAGCGACATCTGGAGTCAAACTTCGCATCGGTACACCCGTAACTTCAGTAAAACGCACTTCTAAAGACCACGGGTTTGATATCCTGTTGAAGTCGGGAGAAACAATAAAATGCGATCGCCTACTTCTTGCTACCGGTAGTAGCTTGATAGGTTATAAAATTGCTAGAGAGTTAGGACATAAAATTGAATCACCCGTTCCCTCTTTATTTACCTTCAATATTCTCGATCCAAAGCTGAGGGAGTTAGCAGGAATTAGCGTTGACACCGTACAATTGCGGTTATCTGTAGGTGGCAAGTCTCAATTACAACAAACTGGTCCGTTACTGATTACTCATTGGGGTTTGAGTGGCCCGGCTGTTTTAAAGCTTTCTGCCTGGGGTGCAAGAGTTCTACACGAAAGCCGCTATCAAGCAACATTATTAATTAATTGGTTGCCTGGTTTGCAACAAGAACAAGTGCGAGAACAAATTTTAGCAGTCAAGAATGAATGGGCAAAAAAAGCGATCGCATTGCATCGTGGTGTTGACCTGCCGCATCGTCTGTGGCAATATATCATTGCCCGCGCAGGTATTACCACAGAGGATCGTTGGGCGGGAATATCTAATAAAACGTTAAATCTGTTAGTCCAAGAACTCACCCAGGGGCAATATTTAATCAGTGGCAAAGGAGTTTTTAAAGAAGAATTTGTTACTTGTGGCGGTGTCAATCTCCAAGAAGTAAACTTTAAAACAATGGAAAGTAAGCTAGTTCCTGGGCTTTATTTTGCTGGAGAAATTTTAGATATTGATGGTGTGACTGGCGGCTTTAACTTCCAAAGTGCTTGGACAACGGCATATTTAGCCGGCAATGCAATGGGAACCGAACTGTCGCACATTTAAGACAGCAGGTATTTTCGTGTTGAGTGTTGACTGTTGAAAGTTAACCTTAAAAGGGAACACTCAACTGGGAAATCTCTTAATTTTCAAAGATTATATCATGTCCGGTTAATTAGTTATATTCCCACACTCATTGCACCCCACCCCGCCAAAGCTGTGCTTTGTCTCCCCTCCCCGCCTGCGGGGCTACGGTGTACACACAAGTATAGCCAGCATGGGTTTCAACTCTTCTAAGGGTGTTGTAGGGTGTGTTATCGCGCCAGCGTAACGCACCGCCAAAGATTTACGGTGCGTTAGGACTGCCGTCCATAACGCACCCTACCTTTCCTCAAATCTTTTATAGATGGGGTTTTTCCGACTTGTGTGTACACCGTAGGCCTGCGGGGTGAGGTTCTTCGCGATTTAACAAGCAATCAAGCTGACATAATATTATAGGGGTTTAGCAATCCTAAACCCCTACTCACTAGTAGCTATTTTCAAGTTAGATATTCGTGCGGTCAATCACGCAACGAGGTATGAAAATATTTCTTTCCTAGTCCCCAGTCCCTATTTTTAAAACAGATATTGCCATGATGAAGAGATGCTGAATAAATGGCAAAATTAAGGGTACAATGACTGTAAATTCTTACCTAAAACGAGAATTTTGTTTACGGCGTTGCTTATGTCTAGCAATTGCTTTGCGCTTCTCTTTTTCTATTGGAGTCTCGAAGTGACGTTTTTTTCTCATATCTTGGAAAATTCCTGCTTTAGAAACTTCCCGCTTAAATCTTCGTAGGGCTGATTCAATACCTTCATTCTCTCCTAAAACTACTTGTGTCATTCTCATTCCTCCTAAATGTGGATGAATAATTGAAAACTAAAATACAAAAGAAAATATTCCAGCAGATTCGAGCCTTTGGCTTTATCTGCTGGAGACTCTAAATGTGAGATTTTTAAGAATCAACTTAGTAGTTTCTGTTGCGGCGAGCATTGCCGCCACCCCAACTCCCACGAGAGGAATTGTTTCTTTCCTCACGGGGTTTAGCTTTATTTACTCTCAAATCACGTCCCATCCATTCAGCACCATCAAGTGCTTCAATGGCAGCTTGTTCTTCTGCATCTGTTTGCATTTCCACAAAAGCGAACCCACGCGGCTTGCCTGTTTCTCTGTCTGTAGGTAATTGAACACGGGCTACTGTTCCGTATTCTGCAAATGCCCGCCTGAGGTCGTCTTCCGTAACCTGATAGGACAGGTTACCAATGTAAATTGACATAAGAGTCTCCGAATTTAGGGAGTGTAGAGAGTTAAATTCGGAGAGACGCTTTTAAAGATCAAAACGAGTTACTCAACCGAACATAATCCTTATAAGGATAAGTGTAGCACAGCCTTTTAATATGCATTCACAGTGAATTTGATTCCCAAACCAAAGTTTCAGGACGGGGTTTTAACCCTTCCAACGATACGCTTTGGCTGTTTTTGCTATGACAGTTTTAATTTTAAAAGCCAATCAGTATTAACTAGCGATCGCCCAGAAATTAGTGTTTTGGAAATTTAGATATGTACTTAGCTTTAAGGATTATTTACTAGTGGGGTTTATTGTACCATAAATTACCGTGTTAAAAGCGAACTGGAAAATCATCGATGTCCAAATGTTCCAAACAATTTTAGCCCTCGCTGAACTGGGCTAAAATCCTTTCTGCTTCTTTACACAGCACCTCATGATGTTCACCGTTACTAGCCAGCAAACCTCCCCATTGATTAATATCACCGGTGTTGTATTCCAAGGGCGTACCGTCGAAGTGAGTAAATTGACCTCCAGCTTCTGTTAAAATCAGTTCTGGCGCTGCCATATCCCAATCTTTGGGAGCAGATTTGCCAGATAGAGAAATGTAAATTTCTGCTTGTTTTTCGACAATTGTGGCGATTTTACAGCCGACACTGCCAACAGCTTTTTGATTTTGACAGGGTAAGTTTTGCAGTAAATAATCTAACCGTTGATTGCGGTGAGAACGACTCACGACTAAAGTTAAATCTTCAATTCGTTTAGCTGACGACACTTGTAAAGCAACAGAACCATCGCAGGTTTCTACAAATGTACCGCCTCCCTTTGTAGCATAATACAACTTTTGCGCTTCTGGAACTGCCACTACTGCTAACACTGGGCGTGTTTCTTTGACTAAAGCAATGTGAATGGCATATTCTCCAGTTTTTTCGATAAAGTCCCGCGTGCCGTCTAAGGGATCTATAATCCATACCCAAGGGGTAGAAGATTGTGGAGACTTACTTACGGATTGATAGGTTTCTTCGCTGATGTAATTAAAATCTTCATTACCCAAACTTGCTTGTAGCTTTTCGAGGATATATTGACTGACAGCTACATCTGCAACGGTAACAGGTTCATTTTGTTTGTATTTTACTGCTAAATTAGGATCTTTGGCAGTGCCGTGATAATAAGATCGCAGTATATCCGCGGCTTCCCAACCTATCTGACGAGCGATCGCTAATATTTCTTGTAAGTCTTTCATCAATCTAGCTTAATGTAACTTAAAAATATATAACCTCAGTCGGGGGACATAGCTGTGCGTCCCTAAATAAAATTCATCCAGCGTCGAGTGCCAAAATATTGGCAGGAATTAGCAGCGATATTTGCTGCTAGTGCCAGTGCGTTGGTAAAACTTTCTCTTAAAATGTGGTGACAGAAGCCACCGTGAAAAATATCTCCAGCTCCTAAGGTATCAACTGCTTGAATTTGGGGCACATCTACAATACCAGTTTTATTGCAACTCAAGTATTGAATTGGTTGTTCTCCGTGAGTAATGGCGATATGAGGAATATTAAATTTGCTTAGATAACGAAAAACTTCTTCTGAAGTTTGACAGTTAGGTGGATGAAAATTAGCCGAACATATAGCGTAGTCTACAAATGGTAGGATTTCTTCAAATCCGGGTTTCCAGCTACCACCATCGATGACTACCGGGATACTCTGGACTTTCGCCATTTTGGCTATGGAGTAACCAACAGCCATCTGATGTCCGTCAATTAGTACTATGGCAACATTTTCTAAAATATTTGCTGGGATGGATGCGCTACTGGCTTGAGTTTTCACAGCATTGATGGAAACCACAGCTCTTTGCCCTGTGGCTTGGGTAACAATAATTGAAGAGACTGGTGGTGCTAAATCGATGGTAGGCTCAAGATCGGCGATCGCCACTTGATAATTTGCCAAATCACCTCGAATTAACTGTGTCATTGGGTGAGAACCTAGCACACCTAAGACTGTAGCCTGATTACCTAAATAGCTAAAAGCCACAGCTGCGTTTGTAGCTGGGCCACCCCCTGCCACAGTATAGTCAATAGCAACTATCTTTTGATTATTCTGAGGCAAAGACTCAGCTAGGTAAATCAAATCCAAGGTTACCAAACCTACAAATAACCCATTAGCCATTAGTTATTAGTCATTTGTGTTCGTAGTAGTGTATGAATTGTTTTTTCTAACAGACGCGATTAATCACCTCTTTTGTACAGACGCAATGAATTGCGTCTCTACTCTTAACTTTTGTACAGACGCGATTCATCGCGTCTCCTAACTTTTAACTCATGCAAACCGATCCCAAACCAAGAACACTGTACGTCGTTGGCACACCAATTGGCAACTTAGAAGATATGACTTTTCGGGCTGTGCGAATTTTGCAAACTGTGGATATTATTGCTGCGGAAGACACGCGCCACACAGGGAAATTGCTACAGCATTTTGAAATTAAGACACCCCAAATAAGTTACCACGAGCATAATCGTACCAGTCGCATTCCAGAAATATTACAATATTTGGCGAATGATAAAGCGATCGCTCTAGTCAGCGATGCTGGAATGCCAGGAATTTCCGATCCTGGATATGAGTTGATTAAAGCTTGTATTGAAGCAGGTATTTCCGTAGTTCCTATTCCTGGTGCAAGTGCAGCAATTACAGCTTTGAGCGCAGCTGGACTACCTACGGATCGGTTTGTCTTTGAAGGTTTTCTGCCAGCAAAAACTCAACAGCGACGAGAACATTTAGAATCTTTACAAACAGAATCTCGCACATTGATTTTCTACGAATCGCCCCACCGTTTGCAAGATACTTTACAAGACTTAGCAGAAATTTGGGGAAGCGATCGCCAAATCGTACTCGGACGGGAGTTAACTAAATTGTATGAGGAATTTTGGCGGGGAACAATTGCCGAAGCGATCGCCCACTACAGCCAGCGAGAACCCCAAGGTGAATATACCTTAGTTGTTGGGGGAATTCCACCGAGTCAGATCCAATTAACACAAGAGGAATTAAAAGCCGAATTGAAACAATTAATTACTCAAGGAATATCGCGATCGCAAGCTAGCCGTCAATTAGCAAAAGTAACTTCTCTTCCCCGTCGCCAACTCTACCAACTAGCTCTTTCTTTGGTTATAGACTCTGATTCTAATATTTAAACATATGAACAAGGTATATTATGTATGCAAAATAGTACGATTATAAATAAAATGTTCGTGCTTTAATTGCTAAATTTTAGATGCAAAACTTAGCTCGTTTCTCCTTTTGGAAGCAAATCTTTATTGCTCTCCTGTTTTATGTTATTTGCAGTAGTATAGGTGTCCTACTTTCACCACATGGAATTGCAAAATTAGCAGTACAAGAGGGAAAAGAGTTTCAGTACTGGGATGCAATTCATTATGTCAATTTGGGTTTTAATCCTCAATGTCAAGCCTTCTACCCACTCTGGTCTCAAATAAATCGTTTATTTGCCCCAGAGAATCCCCTTGTTGGGCTGCGGTATGCTTTTATTCTGTGTAACATCCTCTTTGTCTTGTCACTGCCTATCCTCTTATACGTCTTGCGAAAAGTCATTAAGTCAGAAAGTCTAAGCTTTATCACTCTCATACTTTATGTTGTCAATCCCAATTCTATTTTCCATAGTATTGGCTACACTGAGAGCTTGTTTTCCTTATGGGCAATTATTAGTGTAGTCGCTCTTTTGTTTTCAAATTCTGTATTTTGGAATGTCATCTTAGCAGTGTCCATGATTCTAATGTCTGTGTCTCGGCCGAGTTTAGTGCAACTTCTCTTTGCTTCATCTAGTGCGATATTTTGCGTATTTTTAGGAAGTCACTTCAGGTCTGAAACCCATTCCAAAACTAGGGAGTGGAAAAAATATACTATACCCGCTGGATTAATTGCTATATGCGCTATCGTAGGTTATTCAATCTACGGCATTTATTGTTTATTATCAACAGGCAACTTTTGGACTCCCTTTAAGGCTCAAGTGGAGTGGGGAAGAACTCTTCAGTTACGACCGTTATTCCTCCTCTTTCCTAGATCCCTGTTAAATGATTTACACGGTCTGTACTTTCCATTTATTCTATTATTTCTAGTGGTAATCCTGATTTACTTTCATACCAAAGACCAGAAAATTTCACTGTATGTGCCCAAACATCCTCTATTATGGATAACCCTTTTTTATCCTCCTATAGCGATTTTGATTTATTCCATTCGTTATTGGCTGTTAGCTAAAGCTGGCAAGCTTACTCCTCAATCTGTAACTTCAAGTATTTTCCAATTACAAACAAATTATGTATTCTTTTTTTGCTTATTCATTTGCATAGCCAATGCAGCTATTGGATTTTTAGCAGCTTCAGGCTATCTCTATAGTCTTGCAAGATTTGTATTCGCAACACCCTTCTTTTTTATTGCTTTTGGTATGGTCATAGGCCATCTTGATAGTCCAAAAACACGAGAATTTCTTTATGGGTGTATCCTGGTTTCTGCCTTAGGACTAATCGAACAATGGTATCGTTGGGGTAACAACCGTTGGGTAGGATAATTGGCTAAAACTTATTTCCCGCAATTAATCATGAGTTAAATAACATAGCTATATGCAAAATAATATCAGAAAAACTAAGTCTAAAAACTCGCCTATATTGTTCCTATTAATCTTAACCATAGCTATCAGAATCTACAACATTAATTCGCCAATTATCGGCATTCATTCCTGGCGTCAGTCAGATACAGCAGCAATAGCTAGAAATTTTTATGAGAATGGTTTTAACTTATTTTATCCTCAAATTGACTGGGGAGGTAATTCTCTTGGTTATTGTGAAACCGAGTTTCCAATTTATTCATTTATCGTTGCTCTTTTTTATAAAATTTTTGGAGTTGCAGATTTTTGGGGAAGATTTTTCTCAGTTATTTGTTTTTTAGTAGCTCTTTATTTCCTTTATCAGTTAATTAGCAAAATTTTAGATAAAAAGACTGCATCTTGGTCTTGTTTATTTTTTGCAATTTTACCTTTGAATGTTTATTATAGTAGAACTTTTCAACCAGAGTCGATGCTGTTGATGTGTTCAGTTATCGGCATATATTATTTTATTAAGTGGTTAGACTCGGAAAAATTACAAGATTTAATTTTATCGGGGAGCTTTGTTGCCTTAGCTTGTCTAATCAAAGTTTTACCAATAATTTATTTAGGAATACCACTTTTTTATTTAGCATGGACTAAATATGGTATAAGAGTTTTTTCTCAAATATGTCTGTGGATTTATAGTATCTTGATATTAATAACTGTAGCTATTTGGTATTACCATGCTCATCAACTATTTTTAGAGTATGGCAATACTTTTGGCTTTTGGTCGGGTTCAACCAATAGATATAACTATAATATTGTCCTTACCTCACGTTTTTGGACAGAAATATTCTTTAGAACCATTGTTAGGCATTTTGCAATTTTCGGCTTTCCCATATTTTTATTAGGTTTATTGCTACCTAGAAAAACTAGACAAGAATATGTATTAGATATTTGGTTAATTTCAGTAATTTTAACTTGGGTTTTAGTACCTGTTACAAGTTTAGTTCATGAATATTATCAACTTCAATTTATGCTTCCGGGAGTAGTATTCATGGGTAAAGCTTGTAGTTACTATTTGGAACAAGCTGCTGAGCAATTTAATTATAAGAAAGCTATAGTAGTGTGTTTATGTCTAACTGTGGCTGCTGGCTCTGTCATTTATACTGTTGATTATATGTTCAAAGAAAGAACAGAAAAATCGGCTGTTTTTCAATTGGCACAGCAAATAAAACAAAATACAGAACCAAAATCATTGATAATTGCTACTACTGGTAGTGACCCAACATTACTTTATTTATCACATCGGAAGGGATGGCTAATTAACCACAATGATGTTACTGAAGAATATATTTTATCTAAAGCAAAATTAGGAGCTAAATATTTAGTAGGAAGTTTTAATTTTGTAGAAAGCTATAATTTGTTGGTTGATGATAACCAAAAGAAAAAAGTTCAGGATTTTCTCGATAAATATCCCAATCTTTTGAAAGATAGTATGAGTTTCATTGCTAAATTAAACTGATTCTATAAAAGTAATGGTGCATCAGGCTAAAGCCTAACGCACCTAATTCAGATTTATGTCTCTCTGATTGTATTCTGAATTCTGACTTCTGTTTTAATTTTTCGGAGCCTGGGCTGGCATTAAATAATTTCTCAATATTTCAGCTAATACCTGTACGTGGGGTTCGTGAAGTAGAGAAAGGTGAGAACCGGGAATATAATGTACATCTAATCCTCCGGCAACTATCTCGCCCCAACCAAATTGAGGATCGTATTGTATGCCTATACCTTCGCCTCGGTTTTGGTCTTCAGTCCGCAAGAGGATAGCTCGACCAGGGTAGGCTGGATAAGTATATTGACTAATAGCTTGAGTATTAATGTCTATACTTTTTAAGTGTTTGTCAGTTTCAGGTAAATCAAGTTTGGCTTCCAAATAACGCCTATATGTATTTTGGAGGCGGGATTTATTCCAATAGCTCCATTTCACAATCTTTTGCCAGAGGTAGTCAACTCCTTGTTGAAGGATATTATTTAAATGCAAGAAGATGCGTTTGAAAAATGGCGATCGCCAGCTATAACCAGGACGACAACTATCAAGGATAATTAAAATACCAATTTCTTCACCTTTTTCGTGGAGTTGTCGAGCCATCTCAAAAGCAACTGCACCTCCAAAAGAATAACCTCCCAGAAAATAAGGGCCATGAGGTTGGAAGGTCTTAATTTCTTGAATGTAGTGCGCGGCCATGTCTTCAACGCGGGTATGGAAAGGATGTTTTCCATCTAGCCCCTGTGGTTGTAGTCCGTAAAATGGTTGTTCGGAACCTAAATTTTGTGCCAATTCACGGAAACACAAGACTTCTCCACCAAGTCCGTGAACGCAGAAGAAAGGCGGCTTGGAGCCATTGGGTTGAATTTCTACTAAGGATGACCAAGTAGCTTTTGATTTGTTTTTTGCTGAAGTCTTATTTATAGCTAAATCTGCTTCTTCACTGATGATTTTGGCTAAAGCTTCTACAGTACTTGACTGGAAAAGAATGGCAAGCGGCAAATTTTTATTAAATGTCTTTTCAATTTGCCAAAATAATTTTACTGCCAGTAGAGAATGCCCTCCTAATTCAAAGAAGTTATCTTGAATGCCAATGGGCTGTACGCCTAAAAGTTGTTCCCAAATTTCTGTTAGCTGGCGTTCCACTTCATTGCGGGGAGCAACAAAGGTTCCTTCTGGTTCTTGTCTTGATAAGTCGGGTGCAGGTAAGACGCGGCGGTTTACCTTGCCGTTGGGAGTTAGGGGCATGGCCTCCAGCAAGACGAAAGCTGAAGGTAGCATGTACTGTGGTAGCTTGGTCGAGAGGAAGCGCCGGATTTCACTAACTGTAGTTACTGAATCCTGATTTAGGATAATGTAAGCTACTAAACGTAGATCTCCTGGAACATCTTCACGGACAATTACTACAGTCTGGAGTACATCTGGGTGTTGGGCTAACACCGTCTCAATTTCTCCTGGCTCAATGCGTATGCCACGGATTTTGACTTGATGATCTTTGCGACCGAGGATTTCTAAAGAACCATCTGGACGATAGCAACCGCGATCGCCTGTATAATACAGCAAATCTTCTTCGTCATTTCCAAAGGGATTTTTGACAAAGCGAGAACGGTTTTCTTGCTGGGCATTGATGTAACCCAAACTCCGAAATGGAGTCCTAATTACAATTTCGCCCGGTTCGCCAATGCCGCACGGTTGATGATTTGGTGTAAAAACTAGTGCTTGGCTTTCTGGTAATGGCGATCCTACTGGCTGTATTCCTGGCATACACTCAACAGGTACTTGGTAATAACACTTAGCCAAGGTTGTCTCCGTTGGCCCGTAGAGATTGACAATTTCCCCTGATTCTGGGAAAGCATCCCGCCACCGAAGTACAAGTGTTTCCTTGAGAGGTTCCCCAGCAAAAAATAACCAACGTAAGTTACGTAGAAAAACTCCTGATGGTACATTCACTAACCAAGATTGTGCTAAGGAAGGAACTGTGTGCAATACAGAAATTTGCTCGGCTTCTAAGTAACGCAAAATTTTAGTCGGTTCTAAATTATCCCCTTCCTCTGGCAAACACAAAGTTGCACCACTAGTTAAAGGTAAGAAAATATCTCTGAGGACGACATCAAAGGAAAGGCCTGTCAATTGCGCAACGCGGTCTTGCTGACCAATTTTAAATGTCTGCCGCTGCCAGTTGAGAAAATGCGCCATTCCTTTGTGACACCCCAGTACGCCCTTAGGTACGCCAGTGGTGCCGGAAGTAAAGAAAATATAAGCTGCATCATCACCAGCGATTTGAGGCAAGTTTACAGTTTGAGTACTGCCTTGGAGTGAATTTAGAATTTCTCCTGTATCTGGATTTACCCAGATACTAATTAAAGATTCAGCTATGCCTCTATCTTCTTGAGCCTGAGTATCTATATATAATATGTATTTAGCTTTAGCTTGTTGTAGCATCAGCTGGTGACGTTGGCTAGGCAGTTTGCGATCGAGTGTCAACAGCACACCGCCGCTTAAAAGCACAGCTGTCATACTTGCAATCAGTCCAAAGCTGCGCGTCCCAAACACCGCCACCACATCTCCCCGCTGGAGTCCTTGGGATAATAAAGCCTCAGCTAAACCTTGAGCTATTTTCCCCAATTTTCCATAGTTCCAAGTCCGAGAACCTTGACGAAGTGCGGAATGTTCTGGCACAGAGTTCACCCAAGAGGTAAACATTGTTGTTACCAGTTCGTACTCTGGTTGAGGCAACACTGCTGTTGGTTCTGGCAGCAAAAATCGCGCTTGTGGTGTGACCAGAGAATACAAACTAATCTGATTTTCTGGAGCCGCAACAATTTGATTCAATAAATGATGGAATTGATGCAGCATTTCCATCATCCGCTCTGGAGTAAACAAATCGGTGTTGTAAACTAAATCAAGCTTGATTCCTTGATTTTGTTCTGTAACATACAAAGTTAAGTCAAACTTAGAACCTGTTTCTAGCATCGGGATTGGTTCTACAGCCACCTCAGGTATTTCCAGTCGGATGTCCCTCAAGTTGAGCATATTAAACCACACTTGAAAAAGTGGGTTGCGGCTGGTATCCCGTTCTGGTTGCAGTTCTTCCACCAGTTTCTCGAAGGGCATATCTTGATGGGCATAAGCACCCAAGGCCATCTGCCGGACTCGACTCAGCACTGAACGAAAACTGGGATCGCCAGAAAAATCAGTCCGTAAAACCACAGTATTAATGAAAAATCCAATTAACCCTTCAACTTCAGAACGGTTACGTCCAGCAATGGGAGAACCAATGAGAATATCTTCTTGCCCAGTATAGCGATGCAGTATTGTTCCAAAGGCCGCCAGCAAGGTCATAAATAAGGTGACACCTTCCTGACGCGACAGTTCTGTGAGTGATACACCCAAGCTTTGGGGTAGCGTTAATGACTCGGCCGCCCCTTGGTAAGTTTGCACTGGTGGCCGTGGTCGGTCAGTGGGTAATTCCAGTACAGTATTAGCGCCTGCTAACTGAGTTTTCCAGTAGTTTATTTGGTTGGAGAGGACTTCACCCGACAACCATTGATGCTGCCAAGCAGCAAAATCGGCATATTGAATGGGTAATTTTGCTAAGGGAGAAGGCTTACCATTTAAAAAAGCTTCATAAACGGCTACTAACTGCTGCCAGAGAATACCCATTGACCAACCATCTGAGGCAATGTGGTGCATGACTAACAGGAGTATTTGCTCGTGTTCGTCTATTTGCAGCAAGCTAGCCCGCAGCATCAAGTCAGATTCGAGGTTGAAGGGGGGTTGCGCTTCTTGAGTGAGGAGATATTGCGCTTGCTCCTCTGTGACTGTAATTACCTTGAGTTCGACAGACCGAGGGGGAGTAATTACTTGTATGGGGCTACCATCGGGTGATTTAATAAAGTTTGTTCGCAGTGCTTCGTGATGAACAACGATCGCATCTAGCGCCTGTTGCAATACACCCACATTTAACTCACCCGTTAAGCGCTGTGCATCTGAAATAATATATGCCCGACTGTTGGGTTCCAATTGCTCCAAAAACCAGACTCGTTGCTGGGCAAAGGATAAGGGCGCTGCTTCTCTGTTGGCAATTTGGGGAATGGCCTGATTTTCGGGATTATTTTCTGCAATTTGGTTTTGAGCAATTGCTTCGGCTAAATTAGCGATCGTGGGATTTTCAAACAAAACTTGCAACGATATTTCTATGCCGAAGGCTTCGCGAACTCTAGACATCACTTGAGTAGCCAGGAGTGAATGGCCTCCCAATTCAAAAAAGTTATTGTAGATGCCTACTTGTTCCAAACGCAGAACTTTTGCCCAGATGCTTGCTAAGACTTCTTCTGTGGGATTTTGGGGTGGGACAAAGTTACTTGAAAGATGAAGGTCGGATATATCAGGTGCAGGCAAAGCGCGGCGGTCTATTTTCCCATTGGGGTTTAATGGCAGGGTATCTAAAAATACGAAGTAGCCAGGCACCATGTATTCAGGTAGGCGACCTTGCAAAAACTGGCGTATTTCAACCTGAGTAGGAATTTCCCCAGGGTTAGGAACCATATATGCCACCAGCCGCTTATCGCCAGGAATATCTTCTCTAGCTATAACTAAAGTCTGCGTCAGCGCTGGATGTTGACTAAGTACAGCTTCAATTTCTCCCAATTCAATCCGGAAACCGCGTATTTTCACTTGGTGGTCAATGCGACCAACAAACTCTACATTGCCATCGCTGTTATAACGTGCCAAGTCCCCAGTTCTGTAAAGGCGTGCCCCTTCTTGAGAGCTAAAAGGATCGATAATAAACTTTTCTTTCGTCAGTTCTGGACGGTTGAGATAGCCCCGCGCTAAACCAATACCGCCAATATATAGTTCACCTGACTCACCAACAGGCACAGGCTGTAAATTTTCATCGAGGATGTAAATCTGAGCATTGGTAATGGGGCGACCAATGGGAGCAATGGTGTAACTAGTGCCCCGCTGGCAAGTCCAGAATGTGGTATCAATGGACGCTTCTGTGGGGCCGTAACAATTGTGTAAAACATTGTCCAAATTCAATTGGGCAAAAAATCGGTCTATGAGTTCTACAGGTAAAGCTTCACCACCGCAGGTAACGTGCCTGAGAAGTCGGCAATTCTCAATTCCCTTTTCTTCCAATAAAACACGCAATATTGAAGGTACCAAGGCTAGGACAGTGATTTGCTGGTGGGCGATCGCTTTTACAAGATAGGCAGCGTCTTGATGTCCACCAGGACGAGGTATAATTAATTGCCCCCCAAAGCACAACGGCCAGAATATCTGCCACACTGAGGGGTCAAAACTAAAAGAAATGGTCAGTAAAACTTTGTCTGCGTCAGTTAATCTAAAGGTTGTTTGCCGCCAGTGCAATTGATTGCAGATTCCACGGTGAGGAATCATTACACCCTTGGGCTGTCCTGTAGAACCAGATGTGTAAATTACGTAAATTAAATTATCAAGCGTCGTTTGATTTACAGGATTTTCTTGGTTGTTTTGGGTGTTTTCTTCCAAAAGCAAGTCTAGACAAATTACTTGTGCCTGATGCGGTGGTAAGTTCTCAACCAATTTCTCTTGGGTTAACAACACTGGTGTTTGTGTATCTTCCAAGATGAAAGCTAAGCGCTCTTTTGGATACGACGGATCTAAAGGCACATAAGCACCTCCAGCTTTGAGAATTCCCAACAGCCCTACAATCATCTCCAAGGAGCGCTCTAAACAAATACCCACAAGTACTTCTGGCCCAACACCTAATGTACGCAGATAGTGTGCTAGTTGATTTGCTCGTTGGTTTAACTGCTGATATGTAAGTTGCGTGTTTTCAAATACTACTGCAATTGCTTGGGGCGATCGCTCTACCTGCATCTCAAACATTTGATGGATACACAGATTACCAGCAATTGTTTGGGTATCAGTCCATTCGTGGATAACTTCAGTACCCCAAATGTTAGTTAAGGTATCTAACGGAATATTTTCTTTATCTTTTGAAGTATTATTGTCTATCTGCATTTTCTATATATCAAGAATTTACTAAAGTCTCTCGTTCCATTTGTGATTTTACTAAAGCCAAAATTCCTATTGATTTAATAATAATCAGGATATATTTATATTACTTAATTATTTGTATGTTTTTGATATATTGTATTTTTTAAGCCAGGAAAAAGCTGTACAGTCAGTAAAATAATTTTTTTCAATATTTCCTAATAAAAGAGGTTCCTGAGTTTTCAAGAGGCTTTAAATCAAAATTTATACCCAAAATTATAATTATCTATTATTTCAAAAGTTGCCTTTATAAAATATATAAAATAAATGTATATATGCTTGAAAAATCCCATAATCTCGGAGTTTAGGCTTTAAAAATTCAAAACTATATGACCAATTAAAAATAAATATTTGAGTTTTATGTAAAAAGTGAATTGCTGTTTTTAGTTACGTAATGTAGCAAATATCATAGTGGAGTTACTTTATCCCTTTTTATCCCTTTTTATATTGACTGGCTGAGCTAAAAAATAATTATTACCGAATCTTCATTGTGTTTCTTAGTATGTAAAATTACTGTAAAGCCTTAGTATGAGTAGCTGCAATAATTACGGAAATTCATTACAATTTTTACATACGCACTTAATTGCGTAAGTCTATAGTTTCAGATATGGAACCCTAAATTAGTTCTAAATCTAATGTGAATCCAAAGAATAGCCAAAATAATTGACTCTCGAAAGGAGCAAAAATGCCTATAATGCAGATATAACAAGCCTTATACGTCTTAAACATACTTGATAGTGCTTCAATTTCTGAAAACTCATTTTTAGTGTTCCATATTTGCGGAACAATTTTATTGGTTTTGTGAAGTACACATCTTGATTTGTTACACTCCAGCGAACAAAATACTCACTTGACAAGAGCGATTTAGTGATGAAGCGAACCTTCGGATTTCACTGAAGTTACGGTCTATTGTCTATTCAGATGTTTAAGAAGTGATACGAATCTAACCAAAGTTCAAAGAAATGTAAATTTTTGTAACAAAAATCAACAATTTTGATGCATTTCGTTATATGTTATGTCTGTATGTTTTTTTAATCAGTAATTATGCGTAAGCAAGCAAAAAGCCTTGAAGCAAAACTGAACTAGTATAGCTAAACATACTACATTAACTTCGTAAGGGGTATAATTTTTTCTGAAAGCCCAGATCTGTGAAAGACCTTTGACGGCCCGGTTAATGTACTACGAAAATTACAAACTTTGATATCTTGACCTGGCATGTCCAATTATTAATGTCAGGAACTGCATTGAACTATAGTTTAATTAAGACAAAACCCTTACCTTTACATTAAAGCCCCAAGTTCCCAGATGCTACGTTGTAAAAAATGCTGAAGGTTTGGGTAAAGCTCACACTAAGACGCTCGAATATATTTTTGCTAAAAAAATTAACTTTACTCTTAAAAAGAGAGTAAATATTCAACTAAGAAGGTCAAGTTTGTTTCTAAAGACATGTGAGATATTCCACTTGCATATATTTTCATCCAACTTTAACGACACCAAGTGTTACTAACTATGAGTAATCAAAGTATCGCAACAAACAAATTGAGTGAAGTACCTTTGGATCTACGTGCATCTTCAATAGTGAAAGTACGCAAAGGTTCGTGGTGGCTGAGACTAACAACACTGTTTTTAGTAGATTGTACTCTTTTATCCTTAGCTTGGATTTTAGCTGGATACCAATCTTCTTACAGTTTTACTTGGGGCAGTTCAATTAATTATTTGCCCATATTAATAACTATTGGCATTCAAATAGGATCGCTAGCTCTAGAGGGTATTTACCGAGAGGGTCAAAAACGGTATGACTATCTCAATATTATTAAATCACTGACTTTTGCTCACGGACTAATATTGCTTTTTTGTTTGACATATCAGCCAATTATAGATATTAAAAGTCCGAGGTTAATACTGTTGTCTTGGTTATTCAGTACATTTTTTGTTTGTACTGGTAGATATAGTGTAAATCTAGTTCTCGAATATCTCCGTAAGCAAAAGAAAATAGTCCGTTCTTCTGTATTCATTATCTCCGATCCTCAAGACCACGAGCAAATAGCAAGCTTCATAAAAAAAGAGAAGCATTACATTGTATCTGGAACAGCAAACACTAACGCCTTAGACAGATATCAACGTCAACAAACATTGAATCAACTTAATCAGCTAGGCGTAACAGAAGTCTTCATATCTTGGGATGCTTTGAAGAATAGAATGTTTTTGTGTTGGTTATTTCAAGCATCAGGTATACAAGTACATATTATACCGATGGAATTAAAACCAATTTATAGAAACGTAGAATTCAACAAAATAGGAGGAATGCCTTGTCTGAGTTTAGATTGCCCGATAATTACAGGTAAAGACTTCTGGATAAAGCGTATTTGTGATTTTTGTTTCGCCACTTTCTTCGTAATGTTAACATTCCCCATCTACATAGCTATAGCTATAGCTATAAAGTTGGATTCTCCTGGCACAGTATTTTACAAGCAAACTCGTATCGGCCTACATGGAAAACAGTTCAAAGTATGGAAGTTTAGAACCATGAGAGCTGATGCAGACAAATTGCAGAAGGAACTGGAAGCTTTAAATGAGACAAAAGATGGGATTATTTTCAAAATAAAAGACGACCCTCGTATTACTCGTGTTGGAAAATTTCTCCGTCGTTACAGTTTAGACGAATTACCCCAACTCTTTAATGTGATCCTTGGAGAAATGAGTATAGTTGGGCCTCGTCCTTTACCAACTAGAGATGTAGATAAGTTTTCTGAACATCATTTTATTCGACATGAAGTTTTACCTGGTGTTACAGGACTTTGGCAAGTTTCAGGCCGTTCAAATATTTTAGATTTTGAACAAGTTATAGCTCTGGATATGAGCTACATAGAAAATTGGTCGCTTAGTTTAGACTTTGAAATTTTACTCAAAACAGTTATGGTGGTTTTGAAAAAAGAAGGTGCATACTAAAATAAAATGAGTTGCTGTCGTTGAGTTTCACTCAATTAATTGCCAAAATCATGAAAAAACTCAACGAAGCAACCTCTTTATTTATCCTCAAATTATTTAAATATTTCTGTCTCAGTTACTTTATTAAAAAAAGCAAAACTGACATATCACTTTGTGCCAAGTAAGTAAATATTTTCTTCAAAAATAAATCGGAGAAATAAATAAAATTAATTTAAATGCTTGATATGTCTAATAGCCTTAGAGTATCTGAGAAAACAGATTTTCACTTATGCATTTTAAGATTGAGAACTTATTTCTACAAAGATTTACGGTTTTTACAGTTATGAATTTAATTTAAATTAAGTAACTGTAACATAAGGAAATCAGTGGAGCAAAAATTCTAAAAATTAAGCTGATTACTATATGCTAAAAAACCGTAAACTAATAACTAATTCTGTTTCAATGGTAGTTAATCGTTTAGCGCAAAGCATCACAGCCTTTGTGTTAACGGCATCTATCGCTCGCATATTAGGAGCCGAGGTTCTAGGACAATATCTACTAGCATTCACCTATTACTTTATATTTGTAAACATTGCCTCACAGGGGTTAAAGACCTTATTTACTAGAGAAATAGCCCGCGAACCCGAAAAAACACCACTTTATTTAATAAGTGGAACCTGGTTGCAGTTAATTTTCAGCTGTTTAAGTTATGTCCTTTTGGTAATCATAGTATTTTTATTGCCCTACACTTCTGAAACTTCTACTGCTTGCTACATAATGGGTTTAACAATCATTCCTTTTTCGCTTTCCAATATTACTGAGGCAATTTTTCAAGCAAAAGAAAAGATGCATCTAATTGCCCTAGCAACAGTTCCAGTGTATGTAATACGTTTATTCATCATGCTCTGGGCAATGCAGAGGAATTACGGAGTTGATTATTTAGCGGCGATTTTAGTTATTTCAGAATCAGTAATTTTGGGTATTGAATGGATTTTAATCACTAAAATTGTCAAAGCCAAATGGCAAATTGATAGAGATTTTGTCTGGAAAACAATAAAAAATGCGCGTACCTTCTTTGCAATTGAAGGACTAGCTGTGGTCAATGCCCGAATTCAAATTTTGATACTTTCACTATCAGGGAGCGAGTTTGTAATCGGTGTTTATGGTGGAATCATACAATTATTCCAGCCGTTTTTGATTATTGCCAATAGTATAGGAATAGCAATGTTTCCGGGATTATCAAAGGCAGTGAATCAAGGGCGGGATAAACAGCGAAACATTATAGAAAAATGTATTGAAATTTTATTAACCATTGGATTACCTTTATGTGTTGGTCTGCTATTTATTGGGAAAAACTTACTAGTTTTTATATATAATCCTAGCTTTGCTCAAGGAAGTTTAGCTCTTAGTATTATTGCCATATCGTTAATTTTTCTTCCCTTTAATCAGTCATTATCTTTTTTACTGGTAGCAAATGGGTTTGAGATTGTAAATTTGCGTCAAGTAGCTATCAACACTATATTAGGAAGTTTGTTAGGTCTGATATTAGTCTCGCAATATAACTTACTGGGTGCAGCAATAATGGCTTTATTAATGAGTTTTATTGCTTTTAGTCAATATCTATATTTCACTTATACTCTTGTATTTCCATTGAATTTATGGCGAATTATCCGCTCTCCTCTGATAATAAGTATCTTAATGGCAGTTGTATTTATGGTTTTAGAAACAAGTCATTTGAATTTTTTATTAACTATAGCGATCGCCACTTGCTGCTATATTCTATTCGTTAGCTTTTCAAGTATTCATGCTTTAGGTAAAATTCATATTCTCTGGGAAAAAGTTGTAAAAAGATGACCGATAGTATCGCTAATTCTGTTATCTAATTAACTAGTTTACAAAAAAATTCAAGCATCAAATTCAATAAATATGGAAATTATTCAAACAGAAACAACAACTCAAAATATGCCAATATCAAAGGAAAATAACCAACCAGTAGTTAGCGTAGTCATTCCTACGCGTAACAGACCACAAATTGTTGTCAGAGGCGCCAAAAGCGCATTAAGTCAGACACTACAATTCATTGAAGTGATTGTGATAGTAGACGGGCCAGATCCGCAAACAGTCGATGCACTATCTCAGATAGGCGATCCCAGACTCAGAGTTATAGAATTACCAAAAAATATTGGCCCATCAGGTGCTAGAAACACTGGGGTTAAGGAAGCAAAAGGTACTTGGATAGCATTTTTAGATGATGACGACCAATGGCTACCACAAAAATTGGAACGTCAATTAGAAGTAGCTAATAATTCCAATTCTCAGTTTCCAGTTGTCGCCAGCCGTTTCATTTCTCGCACTCCAAAAGGTGACTTTATTTGCCCAAGAAGGCTACCTCAAACCTCTGAACCTTTGAGTGAATATCTTTTTGTTCGGAACTCGTTTTTTAAAGGAGAAGGATGCATACAAACCTCCACTCTTTTTGTGAAAAAAGAGTTAATGGAAAAAATGCCTTTGGAAGAAAAATTTGACAGACATGAGGACTGGGAGTGGTTGCTTAGGGTTAGTGCAATGGAAAATGTACGAATAGAATTTGTACCTGAAGCTATGGCAATCTGGCATTCAGAAATGGGAATCAAGCGTTTGAGTAACGTCAATGATTGGAAATATTCTTTGGATTGGATTCGTTCAACCCGTAATTTAGTAACACCAAAAGCTTATTCAGGTTTTATTGCAACAATTGTTAGTCATTCTGCGTCATTAGTGGGTGATTGGAAAGCATTTTTCCCTTTATTGTGGGAGGCTATAAGGTGGGGTAAACCCAGACCAATAGATATATGCTTGTACTTAACAATGTGGTTGATTCCTCAAGATCTTAGACAGCGAATTCGCTCTGTTTTCAATAAAAATTCCAAAAAACAACCAGCTGTTTTAAAGGAAATTTCACCCTGAAGTGAGTTAATTGACTATATACTGAGGTATCAAAAGGATGTGTTGTCAGTTAAACCGCTTCATCAGCGTCAGCGACTGGCAACTCATGTATACTGTGTCTCTAACTGGGCGAAAGCAATACTTAAGATTAATCAAATACTTTTATGTTTGTCAAAAGCCATATAAGTGAATTGAGTTCTTAAAATCTACTCTACATTAATGATATGAACAAAAAATTGAATTTGTTACAAGTATACCGTGGTATTGCTGCTATCCTCGTAGTCTTATCTCATGGCGATCGCATACTTGGTCGCGAATTAAATCAAAATACCTTCTTGCAAATATTTCATTTTGGTTGGATAGGCGTTGATTTTTTTTTCGTACTAAGTGGGTTCATTATATTTTATATTCATCAATATGATATAGGTAAACCAAGCAAATTAAAATCTTTTATTACTAAACGATTTATTCGCATATATCCATTGTATTGGATTGTTTTGGCTAGCAAAATTCTAGCTTCTACATTTACAAATTATAAAGATACAATTTCTCAAACAGGTGCAGGTGAAGTTATAAAAGCTTTTTTATTATTACCACAAGACAGAGCTATACTTAACACTAATTTTATTGGTGTCAGTTGGACTCTAAGTTATGAAATATTTTTTTACTGCCTGTTTGCTGCGCTAATTTTCTTCAACACAAAAATTTGTAGAGCTATAATTATTGCTTGGATAGCTGGTGTAATCCTCAATCTCTTCAGCCTTTTACCAATTGGCAACAATTTTATACTTACATTTATATTTGATGAACATAATCTAGAATTTGTTCTCGGTTGCGTAGTTGCCTATACTGTCTCTAGATCAAAAATTAAATTTAAAAATTCATTAATTTACGTTTCTATTTTTATGTTGGTATTGTCAATTATAAATACAAAATATGGCGAATTTGATGTATCAGGTATTCCCTCATTAATAAGTTATGGCATTCCCTTTACACTTCTGATTCTTGGCTCTGTATATTTAGAAATGTCGAATAAAATAAATATACCATTAATTTTAATTTATCTCGGAGATGCTTCTTATTCTATATATTTAACACATGGTTTTTTCTTAAGTAATATCAGTAAAATTTTGGATGTGTTGGCAAGGAAAAGTGAAGTATTATACACAATAATCAGTTTCAATATCATTGTGTTTTTAACTGTCGTCATAGCAGTAGCTATGGGATGTTTGATTCATACTTATGTAGAAAAGCCATTATTTATAAATTTAAGGAACAAAGTATTTGCTAAAATTACCTGAAACTAACAGCTACACACTGACAATCAGCTTAATCTCTTGTCTGTGTCCATGATGATGCATACTACAAAAAATGAGAAAACTTTTACTTTCTGCGGAACAACTCATTACAGTTATTTGCTTAATAATTTATTCAGGAACTCCATTAGATCCATTCCTGACAGAAGGCTATACCTTACAAGAAGGTGATAGAACTATATTTAGATTACTTTACACTCTTACATATGGAATAGCTTTTTTATTAATTATTCTACGGTGGAAGAAAGTTATCTATGTTATTAGCAAAAACAAGCTTCTTTGGGCCTTACTCGGATTTTGTGCAATTTCTAGCTTTTGGTCTTTAGATCCAGATACAACTACACGTAGGGTTTTTGGTCTCATAGGCACAACATTTTTTGGGGTTTATCTAGCTTCACGCTACACCTTGAAAGAACAACTGAAATTGTGTGCTTATATGCTTGCTATCTCAGCAATAGCCTGTTTCCTAGTTGTTTTTTTGATCCCGCAATATGGTCTTGGAGGGGATGAACAAGCAAGTGCTTGGAGAGGAATATATTCGCAGAAGAATATTCTTGGTAGGAGATTTGTACTGAGTGGAGCAATATTTTTCTTCCTTGCCATGACTACTCGGCAAAATCGCTGGGTTTTATGGCTTGGCTATGTAGCTTCTGCAATACTTGTGTTATTCTCAAGCTCAACAACATCTTTAGGGAATTTATTGATACTTACAGGAACTTTCCCCGTATATCAGAGAGTTTTACGCTTTAGGTATACAACGTTAATACCTACATTGACATTTATAGCGACCATAAGTATAGCTTTTTACGCCTTGTTCGTAACATACGCCGATCAAATTTTGGGAAGCATAGGTAAGGATACTACGTTAACTGGACGTTCAGAGATATGGCCAGCTGTGTTGGAGATGATTCAGAAAAAACCATTGCTTGGATATGGCTATGGAGCATTCTGGTTTGGCGCTGATACTTCTGGTGCGGCTTATGTACAAGAGTCAGCAGGATGGCCTGTTCCTAGTGCACACAATGGATTTTTGGATCTGTGCTTAGCCTTGGGTATAGTAGGATTCTTAATTTTTATAGCAGGTTTCTTAAGTAGTTTATTCAAAGGAATATATTTAATACGGTTAAATAAAATGGTCGAAAATAATGTATGGCTATTAATTTATTTAACCTTTCTTGCTGTTTCAAACTTCACCGAAACTATATTAATAGAACAAAATTCCATTGAATGGACACTTTATGTTTCAGCTATACTATCAAGTCAACTATCTCATAATTTCAAAGAAAGTTATAAAAATACATTCACTGCCAATACTGGGCAATTAAAAATTTAAGAATTTCAAGGTAATTTCTCCCAAAATTTTGTAGCAAAACTAAGTCTAAAAATAATGAGTAAAAATAATCCTATCAAAGTTATTATGTTAGGTCCTAGCTTACTTCAACAAGGTGGGATTTCTGGCTACGAAAAGCTTTTTTTGGAGGATGCCCCTCCTGAAGTTAAAATATGTCATATTATTACCCATGAAGAAGGAAGTTTAGCAAAAAAAATTACGGTATTTTTGAATGCTGTATGGAAATTCCTCTGGATATTACTGAAGCAAGAAGCTGATATTGTTCAACTTCAAATTTCACAGCGTGGCAGCATTTTGCGACAAGCAATTATGATTCTTTTAGCTTGGGTATTCCGCAAACCAATAATAATACACGCTCATGGTAGTCAATTCCATCTATTCTACACTGGGTTACCAAAATCTCTACAGCAACTTCTCAGTTGGATATTTGGCAAATGTCAAAGGTTGATTGTATTATCTGAAAGTTGGAAAAGGTTTTATATAGAACATCTTGGTCTCAAACCAGAACAAGTTGTAGTTTTCTATAATCCAGTAAAACTTCCTGTTGAAGTTCCACACCGTTCAGCCTCTGACAAAGTTAATCTACTTTTTTTAGGACGAATTGGACAACGCAAAGGAGCATTTGACTTGATCGAAGCCATTTCTCTTTTACCTAATGAACATCGCACTAAATTGAGTCTGATTATGGCAGGAGATGGAGACGTAGAAGAAGCACGCAATTTAGTTAGAACTTTAAATCTAGAAGATTACATAAAATTACCTGGTTGGATAGGCTCAGATGAGCGCGATATTCTCCTAACTCAAGCAAATATTTTTGTGCTGCCATCTTATAATGAAGGCCTGCCATTAGCAATGCTAGAAGCAATGGCTTGGGAGTTACCAGTTATAGTGACACCAGTAGGAGGTATACCTGAAATAGTTACTGATTTAGAGAATGGGCTAATCGTTAATCCAGGTAATCTTGAGCAATTATCAAATTCTTTGAAATGTTTGATTGAAAATGAAAGTTTGAGATTTTCTCTGGGACTTAAGGCTAGAAAAAGCGTTTTTTGTCTTGATATTAAAAATCATTGGATTTCTTTTATTGATTTATATAATTCAATCTTAAATTAAGATGTTAAAGTAAGCCTAAAAAGGTAGTGAATCGAAGCATACTAAAGTACGAAATATCGAAATACACAGGTTCATTAAACCTGTTTGTATCTAGAAAAATCAGATTTTATAATTGACAAGTGTTTTCGGCAAATAATTAACAATTGAAGTTATTATGGCATCAGCAAAAAGAGTACTAATTATCGTTGAAAATCTGCCAGTTCCCTTTGATCGGCGGGTGTGGATGGAAGCCACTACTTTGCAAAAAGCGGGATATGAGGTTTCTGTGATTTCACCTACAGGTAATGGCTTTGATAAAGATTATGAGATTATTGAGCAAATTCACATCTATCGTCATCCTCTACCACCAGAAGAAAGTTCAGTCATTGGATATCTACGAGAGTATAGTTGGGCGATTAACTGGCAATTTCGCCTAGCTCAACGGGTGTGGCGAGAGCGCGGTTTTGATGTCATCCATATTTGTAATCCGCCGGATTTGCTTTTTTTAGTAGCAGGGTGGTTTAAATTATTTCATGGTGTACGCATTATTTTCGATCATCATGACCTCAGTCCTGAGATGTATGAGGCTAAGTATCAAAGGCGTGACGTCTTTTATCATGGATTACGGTTGGCTGAACGCTTGACATATGGGACAGCAGACATCGTAATTTCAACCAACGAGTCGCATCGAGAGGTAGCTATTACCCGTGGTCAAAAGAAACCAGAGAAGGTCTTTGTAGTTCGTAGTGCGCCAGACCTTTCCCGTTTTCGCCGAATGCCTCCAAACCCCAATTACCGTAAAGGTAGGGACTACCTGGTGGGTTACATGGGTGTTATGGGGGAACCAGAGGGAATTGATTATCTCCTGAGAATGGTAAATTACATTGTTAAGAAAAAAAATCGCCAAGATATTCACTTTATGCTTATTGGCAGTGGTCCTGCGGCAGAAAAACTCAAAGCCTTATCTAAACAACTGGAAGTAACTGATTTTGTAGAATTCACAGGATTTAAACAAGGCGAGGAACTTTTAGAGCGGCTCTCCAGTTGTGATGTGTGCGTGGAACCCTCTCCTACATCTGCCTATAACGAAAACTGCACCATGAATAAAATTCTCGAATACATGGCTATGGGTAAAGCAATTGTCCAGTTTGATTTGCGAGAGGGAAGACGTTCTGCACAAGAGGCATCTCTCTATGCCAAACCAAATGATGAGGTGGAATTTGCTGAGAAAATTTTAGAGCTTCTAGATTCCCCTGAACGCAGAGAAAAAATAGGAGTCGAGGGCCGACGGCGAATGGAGGAGATACTTGAGTGGCAATATCAAGTTCCTAAACTTTTAGAGGCATATGATAAAATTTTTCAAATTCAGTAATTACCAGCATTAATTTCTACAATCATTACTCATGAAGTTGAGTAATAGGTAAATACTATAGGTAAATACTTAATATTCATGATGCGTCAAATCGTTAAGAAGGGCTGAAATCAGCTAAAACCTATAATTTACCAAGGTTTTTTCTAACGAATATGGCGCAATCATGCCAGAATGGAAGCTCAATTTGTAACTTATATAGTCTATACTGTGTGTTATGCGTAAGGTTTTATGGTACAAGTCGTGTTAATTGTAGTGCCTTGTGCTTGTTCCAAGCCATAATATCTTTAGTTTATCGCTCAAAACCTGTACTTTTGAAGATTTATGTCATAAAAATTTATGGAATCTAGAGAAACTATTGATTTAGACCTTAATCGTTACTTGTTGATGTTGAAACGGTGGTGGATACCCGCAGCCACCATATTTATAGCTACAGTTATGCTTAGTGCAGTAGCTACACGATTTATGAAGCCGTCCTATGAAGCAGAAGGTAAATTATTGTTCAGAATTCCTTCTTTTAAAGTAGTAGGGTCTAATCTTTTGCCGACAACCACAGAAGGAGGATCTACAGGAGACCTCAAATCTCTGATAGCATCTCAAAATCCTATCAACACTGAGATAGAAGTTCTTTCCTCTCCTTCTTTATTACAGAAGACAATAGATAAGTTACAGCTCAAAGATAAAGAAGGCCAACCCTTAACAGTAAAAGCTCTACAAAAATCGCTGGTATTAAAAATTATCGGCGGAACAGATGTATTGCGAATTAGTTATTCCAGCCTTGACCCTGAAGAAGCTGCCGCAGTGGTCAACACAGTAATGAATGTTTATGTAGAAAACGATATTATCACAAATCGCTCAGAGGCAGCAGCAACTCGTCAATTTATTGCTAGGCAGCTTCCAAAAACGCAAGAGGCTGTTGACAAAGCAGAGAGAGAATTGCGCATATTCAAGCAGAAGAACCGGATTGCAGACCTAACAGAAGAAACAAGGTCAGCCGTCGGCATTATTGGGAATTTAAATAACGAGATTAATACTGTTCAGGCTCAATTAGATGAAGTTAACGCTCAAACCAATGAACTAAGACAGAAAGTAAATTTAAGTTCCCAGAACGCCCTCGCTGTCAGTGCCCTCAGTCAGTCACCAGCTGTACAGGGAATCTTAACACAACTTCAAGATATCGACCGACAATTAGCGAGTGAGCGTAGCCGTTTCCAAGACGATAACCCAGCAATTATTAATCTAGAAGCAAAAAAAGCTAACTTAAGAGCTTTACTACAACAGCAAATTTCGCAAACTGTTGGTAACAACGCACAAGTTCCTCAGAATTTATTGCAGATTGGAGAACTCAGACAAAACCTGATCCAAAATTTTCTGCAATCAGAAGTGCAACGCTTTGGCTTGAGCCAAAGACTTGCCTCTTTGTATAATTCCCGCTCTAATTATGAACAGCGGGTGAAAGTTATACCCCAGTTAGTACAAAATCAGCGCGAGTTAGAGCGGAAAGTTGAAGTTGCAGAATCAACATATCAAACTTTATTGAAAAAGGTTCAAGAATTACAGTTAGTTGAGAATACGAATACAGCTAGTTCCCGAATTATTGCTCAGGCTTTAGTCCCCACCGATCCAGTAGCAGGCAAAAAAATTATCGTTTTGCTGCTAGGAGTAATGTTCGGTTTATGTTTGGCTACAACAACTGTTCTCTTCTTAGGTGTGAGAGATAGATCTCTAAAAACACTTAAGGAAGTTAGAGATGTATTTAGATATACCTTACTGGGAATTGTTCCTTTGTCTGTGAAAAAGGTTCGCTCTCGTTTTTCAAGTGCAGAATCAATCACTCAAAAAGTTGCTGTCCGAGATATGCCTCACTCTTTAACAAGTGAAATGTATCGGATGATTCAAGCAAATCTAAAATTCTTGAGTTCAGATAAAGTACTCAAAACAATTGTAGTTACTAGCGCAGTTCCTAAAGAAGGAAAGTCTACAGTTTCAGCGAATTTGGCAGCAGCGATCGCTCAGTTAGGGCGCAAAGTTTTATTAATTGATGCAGATATGCGAGTTCCTTCTCAGCACCATCTGTGGGAACTAAACAATGTAGTTGGTTTAAGTGAGGTCCTTGTAGGTCAAGCTGAAGTTAACACAGCTGTATCCAAAGTAATGGATAACCTTGATGTATTAACTGCTGGAGTTAGACCTCCCAACCCACTTGCTTTGCTTGACTCAAAACGTATGGCATCATTACTTGACAATTTTTCATCTCAATCTAATTATGATTTTGTAATTATTGATGCTCCTCCACTTCTTTTAGCTGCTGATGCTCTAACTTTAAGTCAAATGACTGATGGGATTTTGTTAGTATCTCGACCTGGCGTCATTGATTCTAACAGTGCTAACGCTGCTCAAGAGATGTTAGAAAGATCTAACTATAATGTATTAGGTTTAGTTGTCAATGGAATCATTGATAAAAACGAATCTAGTACTTATTTGTATCACGGTCATGAGTATTTCCAACCAAGAGAGTTGACAAAAGAGTTTAAGGGACTTGCGAAAAAGTAAAAGCTCCACAGTAGTTTATGTTGGTTAGATTACAGCAGTAAAACCTGAATTAGAGCGAAACGCTTATAAGGAAAGTTTAGCGGAGCAAGTAAAGCTCCGCTTTTGATTAAATGTTAATGCTACAGCAGTTGAACCATACTTTAGGACATAAATTTAATTACAAAAATAGGTTGTAAGGTAAAATTCTGATTTTTACAAAATTTTACCTTACAACCCGTTAAGAACCTATTTAGTACTACTGAATTTCGTACTATTGAATTTCGTATGCGCCTCTATCCTGTGCTGAACCCTTTATACGGGGGCCGCCGAGAAAATCGGTTTTCAAAAAATCAAACTTAATGCCACTATTGATTGCTGGACTCGTCGATCTGACTCTAAAATCATTACCGGCAGCATTAACAAACTGTGGATCTGCGATAATATCGTTAGGGCCCTTACCACTTGCAGCATAACCGTTATTGTTATAAAGGTTGTAGTTAAAAGTGGTGTTGATATTTCTTCCACTCGACAAGTTTATCGGCTTGCCATTCTGAGAATATAAGATGTTATTCAGGACTCTGACATTTTTAGTATCATTCATCGAGATTTGTCCGTATGGAATTTCTGGAGTCTGGTTATTCAGATAAGAAGTGTTATTAATCACGTCGATATTGTCACTTCTGAATGCATGAAAACCGCCACCACCATTTAGATACGAAATGTTGTTAGCAATCAAAGTCCGGCCTTGATACGGAGGTAATTTTGATCCCGCCTCATTATTTCTTCCACGATCCATAATATATCCGCTTCCGTCTTGGATCTTCCCGTTAAAAATCCAGGGAACGTACATTCTATTTCTGTAGATCTTGTTGTTAGTCACGATCATTCTGTAGCTGCTTTGGTTATTGTCATAGTTCCAATTTTTGAGAAATGAAATACCACTACAACCAAAAGGAGCATACCAGGCGTTGTTGTATACTTCATTATTATTTAGTGTTACATAGTCCACTTCAATGCCTGTAATGCCTCCTCCTCCACAGTCATGTACCTCGCTGTTGAGAATACGTATATGATGAGGACGACCATTTTGTCGCCCATCTATAGTAATGCAGCTTCCGCTAGTTTTTGGGTTTCCAGTGTTATTCTTTTGACTCAGGGCATAGCTGAGGCTTATATTACGATTATTTCCTTCAACTTCTATCCCGTTTACCTCGATATACGAAGCTCCATTTTTAATCCAAATACCATGCCATCCATCGTGCTGAATTTTGGGTGAATGTCCAGGGTACGCTTTATATGTAATCCATGCATTTGAGGAACCGGAGCGTGTAATCACTAATACTGAGCCTGATGGGCTTGAATTACTGTATACTCCGTTCATTAAAAATACTGTATCACCTGGTTTGGTGAGGTTTGCCGCTCTTTGAGGAGTTCTAAACGGCGATGAGGGAGTCAGTCCGCTATTTTTGTCGTTCCCGCTACCACTGACATAATATGTTGTCGAAGCACCTGGAACTTGGCTTATTAGCTTGCGGTTGGGTAGCTTATTGACTTGAACAGTGGATGATTGAGGAACATCTTTAAGTAAAGGCTCTGTTATCTTCTGTCCTTGAACCATACCTGCTAATGCCCAGGGAAGTACAACAGATGCACTCAAACTGAGAAAACTCAAACCATGAATCATCATAGGAAAAAAAGGTTATGTTGCAAAAACTGAACTGTCAACGGTTACTAACTCTAGCCTTAGTAAGTAACTCAGTAGTCGATACAGTCGTATCACTGCCATTTGTAAGTTTATACACGGTTTTTTAGGTTTGCACCTGCGAATTTCCGCGTAAATATTATTTGAATGCTTTTTGAGATTGTGTTATCAAAATTGGCAAATTTCTAGTAAAAATACTGAGGATAAACTATCAGTATGCAGAATTACCATTCTAATGAACACTAAGCATCAGTACAAATGGCATCATTCGTAATTCGACATCATTCTACTGTGTATATGCGGGATCTGTAGTTAAGATAGTGTATCTCTCATCAATCGGTTAATTTACTTAAATAATACTTATAGTAATGAAAATCATGATTTTGCTAAAAACAAGGCAGAGACGAACAAAACTCGTCTCTGCTTTTAAAAGATTCTCATTATCATAGGAATTTCAGGTAATTACAACAAACCTTTAAAAAGCCTATTAATCCAAATTGAAAATTCTCAGTAATACCCGTAGGGCTTAATTTAAATGTAATGCTAATGAAATTATGGGGACACGAAAAGTTGACCAATGCCCCCAATTGAAATCTGAATTTCAAACTAAAGTCCGAATACCCTCAAAATACTGAAGATAACACCTAAAGGCCCAGCGACAAGGCCTGCGCTATCACCAACCTTTGCTCCGCCGGAGCGGCCGACTACTACGACATCATTATTGCGGAGTATGGGATTAGTTTGCTCATTAATCCCAGCTGAGAAATCCACTTTTACTACACGTTTAGTGACGGAACCATTAGGATTGAGACGAATCAAATCAACAGCATCGTCACTAGCTCTGGCATCGTTGAATCCGCCAGCAGCAAGTATAGCTTGGTTTAAAGAGCTATTCGGTTGAATCTCAGTTAATCCTGGCCTTTTGACTTCCCCGACTACACCCACTTGAATGCGTGCAGGAGACAAAGTAGTTGTAGCTAGCTGAGTAGCTTCTGCTGGGTTGATCTCAGTCGCTGTCGGAATAACAATCGTATCTCCGTCTTGGACGATAATATCTTGATTGGCGTCGCCACTCTGTAAGAGTTGCCAAAGATTAATATCTATAGCTTGTTCTGAGCCAGTTCGTGTCAGTCGGCGTAGCTTGAGATTACGAATATCTGCCTGTGCTGTAATTCCACCAGCTAGTTGAATTACTCGCGTTACATTTGGTAGACCAGTGGGAGTAGCAGTACCACTGTTAGGAGTTGCACCTCCCTGATCGTTTAGGCTACCTGGGGTAACTAGATAGGAACCAGGACGGTTAACTTCACCAATAATTGTTACTGTGCGGGGTGTGGTTTGACTAGCAGCAAAGTTAGCTGCAAATATATTTCGGGATTCTGCTATGTTGAAGTTATTCGCAGTGGGGACAACTATAGTATCTCCATCCCGTAAGGTTATATCCTGTGATAATGTACCTGTTTGGATAAGTTCTTTTAAGTTGAGCGTGACGACTTGTTCTGAAGAACGTCCGAATTTACGTCGTAATTGAACTTGAGTCACATCCGCAGCCAGTGTAACTCCTTGGGCTGTTGTCAATGCAGCTAATACAGTGGGGTATTGTACGCCTGGATTGTCTCCGGCGCCTCCACTCAAGTTTAAAGTATAAGCCCCTGGACGTGTTACCTCTCCGGCAACAAAAACATTAATTGGACGAGGCGATAATAAATTAACTGAGATTAAAGGACGTTTGAGGAAGCGAGCATATCTTCTGGCAATTTCATCAGCGGCCTGTTCAGTTGTTAGCCCAAGAACTGGAACACTGCCAATTAAAGGTAAGTTGATTGCTCCTCCTGGAGGAACTTGGTATTCACCAGTATATTCAGGTACTTCAAAGACATTTACACGGATGCGATCGCCGCCTCCCAATAAATAATTAGTATCTAGTTGTGTATTGGGGATTTGTGTAGTTGGTGATGCTGGTTGTCCCTGAGCTAGGCTAGCAAAGGGTACGGCAACATTGACAGCAGTTAATAAAGCCGCACCCACAACTGGTTGAGTCAGCGATTTAAACAAATTTGTTTTAAGCATATTTCCTTGAGATTCTGAAATTACGATTAATAAAGTACTGTCTAAACATTTTTATTTTGACTATACCTAAGTATTCAAGTTCCCCAACACTCTTATTTTCCTTGAAAAGTGTAATTTTCCGGAGAAAATTTGTTTTTTGAATTTGAATTTTCAATGAAGATACTTTAAAGTTAACCGTGTTTGAATATGATAACTATTGAACAAGATCGGAGTTAAGTAAATTCAAGTAGTTTATACAATAATTTGTCTGCTTTCCAATGAGGCAATTACTAATAACTGTTTCCTAGTAAGTCATTTTAATAACACTTAAGTTTTAATTTGAAAGATTTAATAAGTAACATTTGTTGTCAAAATTAAAATCAGGAATCTTCAATTTTCAAGCAGGAATTATTTAGCGATCGGATTAGTTAAGTGAGTTATTTTTGTTTGAATTTGTTGAATAAAAAACTCTTCTAAGGACTGACGGGACAAGTTCATGGTAATAATTTTACCTTCCATTAGACGAAGGCTAGCAAGAAAATCATAGTAGTCATCTTGTAGTGTACCTTGCCAGGAACCATCAGGTTCAAATCTCAAAGTAGGTAGCCATTTTTTGAGAACTTCCCAGTCGCCACCTTGACCTTTAACATGATATGTGTTGTCGCCACCTAAAAGTTCATTGAGAGAACCAGAGCAAATTAATTCGCCTTGAGCGAGTATGGCAATGCGATCGCAAATCTGTTCTACTTCACTGAGAATGTGGCTGTTGAAAAAAATCGTCTTGCCAGCAGCTTTTAAAGCCAAAATAATTTCCCGCATTTGGTAGCGTCCCACGGGATCGAGTCCAGACATTGGTTCATCTAGAAAAACCAATTCTGGCTCGTTAATTAGCGCCTGTGCCATACCAACACGCTGTAACATTCCTTTGGAATAGCGGCGCAGCAGTTTTTTGCGGGCATCGGCTTGGGATAAACCTACTAATTCCAGCAGTTGGGGAATGCGTTGGCGTTGTATGCCCTCAGGAATTTGGAATAGCCCAGCTGCTAACTGCAAAAACTCCCAGCCGGTCAAATAATCATACAAATAGGGATTTTCAGGTAAATAGCCGATGTATTGTTTAACATGGCGATCGCCGATTGGCTTACCTAACAATAGTCCCCTTCCACTAGTCGGACGAATAATCCCCAACAATAGTTTTAGAAGGGTAGTTTTACCAGCACCGTTTGGCCCTAGCAGCCCAAAGGTTTCACCTTGATAAATTTTTAAAGAACAGCTTTTGAGAGATACGACTTTTTGATTTAGCCAAAAACCAGTACGATAAACTTTTCGCAACTCAGAAGTTACGACTACTGGCAAAGTGTTTGCCGTATTCAGTTGAGAATCAGCGTCATCTGCAACAGACTTCATCTCGTTTTAATCAACAATTAGCAGCTTGGTATTTATTACAAGTTACCCAACAGGGCGATCGTAATCACCACTTAGTTGGATAATTTTCGCAAACAGATTCAGTGCTGAGTCAAGAGTTAGGAGTTAGGAGTTAGGAGCTACTATTGTCCCCTCTGCTTCTTTGCCCCTCTGCTCCTTTGCCCCTTTGCCTCTTTGCCCTTTACAAGACGCCTTTAGAACTAGGAATCAAGCCAGCACGACGAAGGTCAATTTCTACTGCTAGCCGTGTTGCCCTCGCAAAGGCCTTAAATGTCGCCTCAATAATGTGATGAGAATTAATGCCATCCAGTTGCCGAATGTGTAGTGTCATTTGGCTATGATTCACCAATGCTACAAAGAATTCGCGCACCAGCTGAGTGTCATAAGTTCCTACACGCTGGGTAGGAATTTGTAAACCGTAGCTGAGGTGAGGGCGTCCAGAAAAGTCCAACACTACTTGAACTAAAGCTTCATCCAACGGTGCAAGGAAATTACCAAAACGAGCAATGCCTTTCCTATCACCTAATGCTTGGTTCAAAGCTTGTCCTAAGGTAATACCCACATCTTCGTTAGTATGGTGGTCATCAATTTCCCAGTCTCCCTTGGCTTGGATATCTAAATCAATCAACCCGTGGGAAGCGATTTGATGCAACATATGATCCAAAAACGGAATGCCTGTTGCTGCGGTGCATTTTCCTGTTCCATCAAGGTTGATGGTGACTTGGACATCGGTTTCCCCTGTGGTGCGATGAACAGTAGCAATTCGAGGGGTTTGGATTAACTGATCGTAGTTTGAATTGACTTGGCGATTGGTTGTTTGCATAGGGAAGAGTTAGAAGTTAAGAGTTAAGAGTGAGGAGTTAGGAGTTAAAAATTCATAACTCATAACTCATAACTCATAACTTTATCGCGTCACATTCCCATAATTTCATATCCTGCATCTACATACAGAACTTGTCCGGTGATGCCGCTGGACAAATCGCTACATAAAAAAGCCGCAGTGTTGCCAACTTCTAGCTGAGTCACAGTGCGTCGTAGCGGAGCTACTTGCTCTACATGATGAATCATATCTAATATTCCGCCTACTGCTGAAGAAGCCAAAGTGCGGATAGGGCCTGCGGAGATGGCATTGACGCGGATATTTTGCGGCCCTAGTTCAGCAGCTAGGTAACGCACACTCATTTCTAAACCCGCTTTGGCAACTCCCATAACATTATAGTTAGGAACTGCCCTAACACCGCCTAAATACGTCAGGGTGACGATACTACCTCCCTCTGTCATTAGGGGTTTAGCTGCACCGCTTAATTGCACCAGCGAATAAGTACTAATCTCTAAAGCAGTTTTGAAGCCAGAACGAGAGGTTTGGCTAAAATCTCCAGTCAAATCTTCTTTGTTGGCAAAGGCAAGACAATGAATCAGGATGTCTAGTTTTCCCCACTTATCGCGTATTGCCTCAAAGGTAGATTGAATTTGTTCGTCGTTTTGGACATTACACGGAACAAATAAGCTGGGGTTGAGGGGTTGAACTAATTCAGCTACTTTTGCTTCCATTTTGCCGCGTTCATCAGGCAGATAGGTAATTCCTAGATTAGCTCCTGCTTTGTGTAGTTGTTGGGCGATGCCCCAGGCGATGGAGCGGTTATTGGCAATACCTGTTACCAAAGCATTTTTTCCAGTCAGATTCAGCATAGGAATTGTTAATGCGATCGATCATTAGGAGCATACTAGAATCTGATGCACGTTTTGTCTTTGTTTTTCACAGGATTTGCAAAAATGAATATTGGTAAGGGTGTTTGCTCTCATCAAATTCTTGATTCTTTCTAAAGATATTCTCAAGTTGTCTTTATTTGTTCTTCAAAAAAGCTTTTTAATACAGCTACTTGGAACCATTTATCAACAATTTATAGCCTAAGAGATTGACAATTATGTATCATTATAAACAATGAGTTAAGAAGCAATTAGTTGGAGTATAGGAAAGTACAGAAAGGTTGACGGTGCTTTATTGAATTTTCGGGTGTATTCTTAGGTAATTAGTTTTTGTTTTTCCGGCATTGGGTAGGGGAAGGGAGATGATCGTGACACAAGATAAAGCCCTAGCAAATGTTTTTCGTCAGATGGCGACCGGGGCGTTTCCGCCAGTTGTGGAAACGTTTGAACGCAATAAAACGATCTTTTTTCCTGGCGATCCTGCCGAACGAGTTTATTTTCTTTTAAAAGGTGCTGTTAAGCTTTCCAGGGTGTACGAGGCAGGAGAGGAAATAACGGTAGCACTGCTGCGAGAAAATAGTGTTTTTGGTGTATTGTCATTGCTGACAGGAAATAAATCGGATAGGTTTTACCATGCGGTTGCATTTACCCCTGTGGAATTACTGTCGGCACCAATCGAACAAGTTGAGCAAGCACTCAAGGAAAATCCAGAATTATCAATGTTAATGCTGCGGGGTCTGTCTTCGCGAATTTTACAGACAGAGATGATGATTGAAACTCTTGCTCACCGAGATATGGGTTCCAGGTTAGTGAGTTTTTTATTAATTCTTTGTCGTGATTTTGGAGTTCCCTGTGCAGATGGAATCACAATTGATTTGAAGTTGTCTCATCAAGCGATCGCTGAGGCAATTGGTTCGACTCGTGTTACAGTTACAAGGCTACTAGGGGATTTGCGTGAGAAAAAGATGATTTCTATCCACAAGAAGAAGATTACTGTGCATAAACCCGTTACTTTAAGTCGGCAGTTCACATAAGCAATTGGCAGTTAGCAATTCTTAATTTTGTTTTGTCAGGGCGACTGCTAACCCAAAACAAGACAAACAACCCAAATGGAAGGGTTTAAAACCCCTTTTAGTAGGTAGGATAAAAACAATTGGAGTCAGCGGAGTCGGCACGTGTCGTGTTTTTCAAGATCGCACTAATAGCTAAAGGAACACCTAAAATTGAGTAATTTTCAGCTATTGCCAACCTCCACTTCTCCACAGACAATGGTCAAAAGTAGTAGGCTGTATCTGGAAGGATTTCGGTAGCTAAACATGACCACCGGATACATCCTCATCGCAGCAATTTTAATTCTGGGAGGCGTAATTGCAACCGTGGGCGATCGCATCGGCACACGAGTTGGCAAAGCCCGCCTCTCACTTTTTAACCTTCGTCCGAAAAATACCGCCGTACTAGTGACGATTTTTACTGGCGGTTTGATTTCAGCATCAACCTTAGGGATTTTATTCACTGCTGATGATAAATTGCGGCAGGGAGTCTTTGAGTTAGAGGATATTCAAACAGACCTCAGGCAAAAGCGGGAACAGCTAAAAACCGCAGAAAGCCAGAAAAGTCAAGTAGAAAGCGAGCTAAATCAAGCAAGGATCGCCCAAGCCAAGGCACAACAAGAGTTGCAAGCAATTAACCAATCCTTGCAGGCGGCCAATGCCAAGCAAAGGGAAACCCAAGCCCAACTCAACCGCACCATTGAGCAGCAAGCCCAAACTCAAACTCAACTCCAGCGCACTCAAGGGCAGCTAGATCGAGTTGTCAGTCAGTACCAAAAAGCCATAGCTGAACTGCAAAGCGTTTACAATCAGCGAAAGGAACTACAGGCAGCAGTTGAACTACTAAAAACAGAGCGTCAACGACTGTATGTTGAGGCAAAAAAAGCGATTGACGAAGCCAAAACAGCTATTGAAAAACGCGATCGCGAACTTGCTAACCGCCAAGAAGTAATAGAAGCACGCGATCGCAAAATTGCCCAACTCGATCAACTGATTCAAAAGCGTAATTTAGAAATTACAGCTAGAGAACAAGTGATTGCCAAACGTGAATCTCGTCTCAAAGAATTGGAAGCACAACAACAGCAACTAGAACAAGAAGTTGCAAGGCTGGAAAAATATTATCAGTCCTACCAAGACCTGCGTTTGGGTAAGCTAGCTTTAGTTCGCGGTCAAGTTCTGGCCGCTGCTGTAGTTCGCGTTACCCAAGCTGCTGCGGCTCGTCAAGCAGTGGTACAACTTTTACAGCAAGCCAATCGTAACGCCAACTTGGAATTAAGTGAGCCTGGTGGAAATTCTCCAAATGTAGAGCTTGTACGCGTAACTCAGGAGAGAGTTGAGCAATTGAGCAAGCAAATTGAAGATGGCCGAGAATACGTGGTGCGAATTTTCTCAGCGGGTAATTACGTCAGAGGAGAAAAGCAAATAGAATTTTTTGCTGACATAGCCAGGAATGAACTGGTTTTTTCTGGAGGCGCCCAGTTAGCAACAACTACTGCTGACCCCAAAAACATGACATCCTATCAGTTGCAGCAGCGATTGGAAATACTAATTTCTGCTTCGCAATTTCGTGCCCGTAACGCCGGAATTGTGGAAAATGTACAAGTAGATGGGACTTTTCTGCGTTTTGTCGCTCAATTAAGGCAGTACAATCAACCACTGGAAATTAAAGCGATCGCCGCAGAAGATACTTATACAGCTGGGCCTTTGAGGGTGAAATTAGTAGCAGTAGTCAACGGACAAATTATTTTTAGTACTTAAACAACAAGTCAGGAGTCAGAATTCAGAATTCAGAATTCAGAATACAATTAGTGGGAGATGAGCGCGGAAAGTCACCAGTGGCGGCTTACGCCGTAGAGGCTAGGAGGGCAGCTTGCCATAGGCATCATAACTTTCCAACACAGTATTTATGGGGTCATTAATTTTGAATTTTGAATCGCACCTTTGGTGCGCTTTCAGCGCAACTTGAATTTTGAATTCGGAGCGAAGCGACGTGACTTTCCGTGAATTTTTACCGACACAGCCAGTGATTTTGGGTTTCGATCCAGGTCGAGATAAGTGTGGTTTAGCCGTAATGGGACTGGATCGGCAATTATATTATCATCAAGTCGTGCCGGCAAAAGAGGCGATCGCTACCATTGAGACACTGCGTCAGAAATTTCCCATCTCGTTAATGGTGATGGGCAACCAAACAACAGCTAACCAGTGGAAACAGTTATTGTATCAAGAATTACCAGAACCGCTGAATATCATTTTAGTAGATGAGCGTTATACCACCTTAGAAGCACGCGATCGCTATTGGCAAATGTATCCGCCCACAGGGCTAATAAAACTATTGCCACAGGGTATGCGACAGCCTCCAAGACCTATAGATGACATTGTTGCCATCCTGCTAATCGAAAGATATCTAAATCGCCTCACGGAATCAGGAGTCAGGGGTGAGGAGTGAAGAGTTAAAAGCCAGGAGTGACGAGTCATTAGTTAGGAATTAATATCTTCATAACTCCTAAGTCCTAACTTCTAACTCCTACCTCCTAACTCCCAATTTCCAATTCCTAACTCCTAAATTTCCGCCCGAATAGTAAAAGCATAGTCTCCTCCAGGCTCTAGTTGATAATCTTGTTTCTCCAAAAATCGACCGAGGGGTTCTTTAATTAAGGCGCGACCTTGGGAGGGCTTGACGGCAAGTTCTCCCCTGCGAAAATGCCACTGGAAATGCCATTCAAACTCACCTGCACTCACTTCACCCTCAAGGAAGCCGTGTTGCCAGGATTGGCGGGTAATTTTGACATGGGCAATGGTTTCTGGCAGACGTTTAGCACTCACAATGCTTTATGTCAAGTGTGGAATAACTAGCCAATTATGTAGGCTACTTATTTTATTTACCAAACATAGCTTAAATAGACAAACTGACAAAATGGGTATTTGTAATTGAGGCGGTTATATTAATCAGCCGAAAGACTTAAAGGTAGGGAAGTTGCGGGGATCGCTAAAAAATTTTTGACTAAGTGCTTCATAATTAGGTCATAAAACTATGACTAAAAGCATGGAAACCAAACAGTTAGGAAAAACTGGTATCTTTATAAGTGCGATCGGTTTGGGTGGTATGCCGATGTCAATCTATAATCGCCCTCCAGAATCGGAATCAATCCAAGTGATTCATCGTGCTTTAGACCTGGGTATTACATTTATTGACACTGCCGACTCTTATTGCAAAGATGAGTCAGATAAACATCACAACGAGCAGTTAATTCACAAAGCACTTGCTACTTATCAAGGTGATATTAGCCAAGTGATTGTCGCAACTAAAGGCGGCTTGATGCGTCCCGATGGTAATTGGACACGCAACGGTAACCCAGAACACCTGCGTCAAACAATTAAAGTCAGCTTTGAGGCTTTGGGCGGCGCTAAACCCATTGATGTTTGGCAATACCATTCCCCGGATAATAATTACACCATCGAAGAATCTCTTGCACCAGTCAAAGAAGCAGTAGAAGCAGGTTTAATTCGGTTTGTCGGAGTTTCTAATTTTTCCGTTGAACAAATTAAGCGGGCGCAAGATGTGGTGGATATTGCCTCAGTCCAGAATCAATACAGCCCTTGGGAACGACAGCCAGAAATTGACGGCGTGCTGGAGTATTGCGAAGAGCAAGGATTGACTTTTTTACCTTGGAGTCCCTTTGGTGGTAGGCGTCGTCATCAAAACTTAGAAGAGATCCCAGCGATCGCTCAGTTAGCTAAAGAAAAAGGCGTGTCAGTGTACAATATCGTTCTGGCGTGGTTGCGTTCTAAATCACCTGCTATTTTGCCAATTCCTGGGGCTAGCAAAATTTCCAGTATTGAAGACTCAGCACAAGCTATCAATGTGAAACTATCTGATGAAGAAGTGCGAAAAATCGATCGGTCAACTTAATCATTATTTTAGAATTCAGAATTCAAGAGTCAGAAGTCAGAATTTATATCGGTTTGACATGATTATCGACGCAAGGAGATAAATTCAGAATTTGATTTTTTGACCTTCTGACTCCTGAATTATCATCATTATTCTAGAGCAACACACTTGCTAAATAATATTAGCAACCCGGTTTATTAAAAAAACTGGGTTTTTTATCAACTAGGCTATCCCTCGAATTAAACTTGGCATGGCACTATTATCCAAGTAATCAAATTAAAATCTATGCAGCCAAGTTTCGTAATCAATAGGTTCAAGCAGATGATAAAAGCGCTTGCTGTTTTGCTACTATTTTCACCGTTTTACTTGCAAAATCCAGTAGACGCACAGCCACAGCAAAATACCAAACTTCTGCCATTTTTTGACAATGTAGATAATCCCGTTCCTGTTGGTTTTCCCGCAGGACAACAACTAGATATCACACCACCGCCACCACAGCTAAATTCTTTTGACCAAGCTGTATTAAAAATTTGTGGGCCTATTAATACGAGAGTGAGTGCTAACAGTTTTAAACAATTGTTATCTTCTTATCCAGATGTGTTGCAGAAAGTTCAGGAGGCTAGCGGTGGCGAACTGCTTCCGGGACGTAGGAATAAAGCGCAATTTCTGGAAGATTTAACTAATATTTGGTTCAAGCGCCGGGGGTTTGAACATATATTTTGTGGTGAAATATATAACGCAAATGATATTGGTGGCTTACATTTTTACGGCAGGTATTTACAGCTACAAAATCAGGGCATAGCAGGACGCCTACCGTATAATCAAGGGCGAGAAGAAGTTGTTCCTGGGGTTATTTATACAATGGGTGTAGTAATTCAGCAGAAAAATCGTACAGTCACAGATGTCATTAAAGGCTATGGCTATCTTAGTAATGCTGAAGAAATACTTTTAGATACTACTAAAATATTTAAACTTCAAGGAAACAATGAAGGAGCGTGTATTTATAATGTACGCGATCGCCAAACCGATAAATCCTTTCCTACTGTCTTTGTAAGAGAAGAAAAAGCAATCATTACCTATTATCCTGATGCTACTCCTTTTGGTGCAAAATGTAAAACTTGAAGTGGCTATTGGTGACTAGAAACTGAGATAAACTTCGACCGATTAATAATACGTTCAAAGACATTTCACTGCATCTTATTAAAATTATGAAATCTCATATATAAAGCCCATATGATGATACTAGAAACAAACCGCTTGCTAATGCGTGACTTTGTAGATGCAGATTGGCAAGCAGTTTTTGTTTATCAATCCAATCCCTTATACTTGCTTTACTCGCACTGGACACATCCTACAGAGAATGATGTTTGTGAGTTTGTCCAGATGTTTATTAATCAGCAAAAAGAAAAACCCAGGACAAAGTTTCAGTTAGCTGTTGTTCTTAAAAAAGAAAATCGGCTGATTGGCAATTGTGGTATTCGTGTCAACGACTCTGAACTGCGAGAAGCAAACATTGGCTATGAACTAAACCCTCTATATTGGGGACAAGGTTATGCAACAGAAGCAGCACAGGCAATTTTAAAGTTTGGTTTTACAGAATTAAAAATGCATCGTATCTGGTCATGGTGTGTTGCAGAAAATATCGCCTCTTCTAGAGTTTTAGAAAAAATTGGTATGTGTCGTGAAGGTCATCTGCAAGAAAAAGGGTTAATTAAAGGTAGATGGCATGACAATTTTATTTACGCTATTCATGAAAATGACTGGAAAATATCACAAGATATAGCAATCCTAAATGAGTCGTGAAAAATATAGATAAGGAAACGAACCGCCAAGGACGCAAAGGACGCAAAGGTAAGAAAGAACAAAGAGATATATAATTTTCACAAATGATTTAGGACTGCTATATCTAGTGATACCAATTCTATATGAAGATGCACAGAATATTAAACGTAGACGCAAAGCGGCTTGCCGCAGGCTAACGCCTTGGCGTAGCGTCTCGCAGAGAAGTACGCCTTCGCGTTAGCGAAGCCTCTCGTAGAGAAGTGTCTCGTTCGCTCTTAGCGTCTCGTAGAGAAGAGCGCCAAGAATAGAGAGTTACTTATTTAGTGCAGCTTCACATTAAATTGGCATTATATAGTAGTTGTTTTTATAGGTCAAAATATTTTTAATAATCAAATAAGATTACTATCCAATCCAGAAGCGATCGCATTTAATTTTTTACCATCAAGTATTGTAATCTTACCACCCCGTTCGTAAGTAATTACTGACTTGAGACTTTTAATTAGCCGCACACATTCTTCGTAAGTAATGCCGCTACTTCTAGCCATACGGTAATAAGATAATCTGACTTTTAAACACTCTCCTTGTGGAGTTAAATCAGTTCCCGATTCTCCAGCAAAATATTCAATTAATTTCGCAAGCCTAACAATAGCTCTTTCGGAAACTAATCCGTGGACTATTTCATGTAATTGCTGAATCCGACTATTAAAAACCATCAGCATTCGTAATGCAATTTCGGGATTTTCCTGAATAGCTTTTAATAAAGCATCTCGCTCCAAAGTCAGAATCTCACAATCAGATTCAGCAGTTACAGTTGCCGGAGAAATGCCATTTCCTAATAAAGCGGGAGCCGCAAAAATTTCTCCAGCAGCTAAGACACGGAAAATAGTTTCTTTCCCTGTTGTTGCTGTTTTGCTAACTTGAATTAATCCACTGACAACAGCATACAGTTTTGCAGGTAAGCGATCGCCTTCATGGAGAATAATCTCTCCTTTGCGATAGCGTTGCACCTGGGTGTAAGGTTGCAAAGTTACTGTGTTTGCTGTTTCTAAACCAGCAAACACAGTAATTTGTGAAATTTGTTCCAACGATGCCTGCATAATTAGGCTGAGATTGCAAAGGCTGGACGATGCCCAATCCAAGGTTTAGCTGCTTCTATTTGTGCTGCTAGGCTGATGAGTGTGGCTTCAGCTGCCGGTTTGCCAATTAGCTGTACGCTGATGGGTAAACCCTTACTATCAAATCCTACAGGAATGGCGATCGCTGGTTGTCCAGTGGCATTCGCAGGCGGACAAGGGGCAACCCATTGAACAATATTTTGGAATGTCTCTTCAGGACTCAGATTAGCCCATTCTCCCACCCGAATGGGTGAATGCAAATAAACTGGTAATACCAGCACATCCACGCTATCGAAAAACGCCACAATTTGCCGTGCCGCTACCTGCATTTGGGCAACTCCTTGCAAGTACTCAGCTACAGAACCTGTGCGGGCAAATAGCCAGCGATTTAAAGGCTGCAAAGCTTCAATAGGAAGCCCTGACGCCGCTACCCCAGCTTGCCAGACAATTTGAAATGGTTCAATTAAACCGCTGAAATCTGGAGATTTCTGTTCAACTTGATGGCCGAGTTGTTCTAACAATTGGACTGTTTCTCGGACGCCTTGCTGACAGTTAGCGTCAGCTTCTCCCAAAGGAAAAATGCTCGTGTCAAAGGCTATTCGCAAAGCGCCGGGTTTTGCTTGGCTGGCGGCGAGAAATGATGTTTCGGGATCTGGCAGCCAGTAAGGATCGCCTGTGACATAGCCAGCTATGGCATCTAAAAGCGCAGCAGCATCAGCCACAGTCCGCGCTATTGGCCCGTTAGTGGCAATTCCAGCGAGACGTTCGCCCACGGGTGCTTTACTCACCCTACCCCGTGATGGCTTGAGTCCCACTAAACCACAACAAGCCGCAGGCCCCCGAATCGAACCACCGCCATCAGAACCTTGAGCGATAGCACATAATCCTGCTGCTAGCGCCGCCGCCGCACCACCACTAGAACCGCCAGGAGTGTATTCTAAATTCCACGGATTTCTTGCTGCGGGAAAAGCCGTAGGTTCGGTGTAAGGTAATGAACCTAATTCGGAAGTGGCTGTTTTACCGAGAATAATAAAACCAGCTTGCCTAATCTTGGTTACAACTAAATCATCATAACTAGCAATATTGTTAATTAATGCTGGATTTCCATAGGTACAGGTAACACCAGCTACAGCATTCAAGTCTTTAATGGAAATCGGGACACCAAAAAATGGCGGTAGTTCTGAGGTAGTTGTTAGTAATTCTGTTTTAGCTTTGGCATCTGCGATCGCCGTTTCAGCCGTGACTGTAAAATAACTTCCTAATTGGGGATTCAACTGTCCAATGCGTTCTAAATATATTTCTACCAACTCTAGCGGTGACACTTCTCGACGACGGATTAATTGGGCTAACTCTAGTGCTGGGGTAAATGCTAAATCAACTTCATTCATACGTTAGCGAATAGGTAGTTTCGTCTTTATTTTGGGATTTTTAAACTGAAATTGATACTTTAGTAGGATTTGCGGGAACTATATATTCTATAGTTCCTGAAATTTGTCATTCATTTAGGAAGCTCAGAGGCAATAGACGTGGTTATGTTCTTACTCCAGCCATTTTAATTGTTTCGCATATATTTTCGACAAATCCCTAAGGGGTATTTATGGCTAACCTCGAATTACTTGTTAGTGAATTGCCAAAATTGATTCAAAGTTTGAAGCTAACTATTGGCGATTCTCATGAAATCATGGAGCAAATTATCCTGATTAATAATGCTCAGGAAGAACTCAGAAATATTCAAAAGTTGATTATTCAGGAATTAAAATTTGGTAATATCAATAATTCGGCGATCGCTACACTTCCTCGAAATAATATAGTAGCCAGCTTGTTTATACCTCATATTGGACTAGTAGATCCAGCCCTAGCAGCAAAATTTGGTAATTGGGAAACTAAACTTTCATTAATTGATTTAGGAAAAAAAATTGATGCCTGGATTGAATGGGGCTATTTTTTGCAAGCCTTAGCAGCTGATATTCTCAGTGATGTTCAATTGGTAAACCAACTTAATTCTGACTGTCATCATGTCAGTTTACCCTGTAAATTTAAAGCAATCGCTGAAAACTTAAAACATAGCTTAGCCTTTAACAACTCGAAAAAATTAGAGTATCAACTTCAAAAAATCATTAATTCCCAAAAAGAATTATTACAATTAAAACAAAAGTTAAATTATATTTTTAATACTATTAAAACTAGTCATAGCTTGCTAACTATTTTACTAGGAATATCTGCTTTTTGCGGGAAATCTGGATTTACCTTAGAGTGGTTGGATGATGACCATGAATTAATTATATCAAGTGATGGTAAAATTCAAGAATTAACAGATATTTTGAATGATTGTGATGTTTTTCAAGAACAGATTGCTACTTTAATTATTCAAGGTGACTCTTTAAGAGAGCAAGCAGAACAAGCCCTAAAAAAGATAGAACAGCAAAGTACTAAAAAATTACTTGTTAGCAACGAATTAGAAAATTACATAAAAATCCCAACGCCAAAAATAGTCATTTCCGCTTTTTTTCTAGTCTCAAGTCTATTATTATTAGGTTTTTGCAGTCGGCAAACGCAAAACCAAAATCCCCAATTAGAAAGTAGAAATTTAACTCCAGAACAAAAAGCGATCGCTAATTTTAAATCTGCTCAAAAACTCGCTATGGAAGCAGCTTCTCTAGCTCAAAAACCACCACATTCTCTACAAGTATGGCAACAAGCAGAAACTAAATGGGATCGAGCAATCAAGTTATTAAATAGCATTCCCCCTAAAACATCAGTTTCTGAGCAAGCAAAGAATAAACTAACTCATTATCAGACTAACTATAACGCTATCAATAAAATAGTCTTAAGTGAAAAAATAGCAGTTAACAACTTAAAATCAGCCCAAAAGCTAGGAATAGAAGCTACGTTCTTTGTACAAAATTCGCCTCATTCACGAGTAACTCGTCAGCAAGCAAAAGATAAATGGAAGCAAGCTATTAATTTATTAGAAGCTATTCCAGAAAATAGTTCTGTTTCTGCACAAGCTAAAGAAACGCTGCCTATTTATAAAACGAACTATGCTGCTATTAGATCGAGATAATCCAAAACTAACATGATTTTAGATTTTGCAGAAACTCTCTTACCTTTGCCATTGCCATAACCCGCTGCAACTAAAAGTTTTGTAGGGTGTGTTATCGCGCCAGCCTCAGACACCCTACCAGACTCTTGATTTATCTATGGGTTATCCAACTATTGCCTGTTTTTCTAGCCTTGTTCTTTCTGAATACAGTGATTCTACTAAATTTAATATTTTATTTATATTCTCTGGGAGTTTCCGTAGCGATCGCCCAAATACTCACAAATCAAGCTTTTTTGATTACTAGCTTAGGTTTTCTGTCTAATATTATACATGAAAAATGATGTTTACAATACTTTTCTTATTAAATAAAAACTATATATTTTGCACATCTAGCACAGTAGGAAACGCCGAGGGGGAGACCGGGTAAAAGGTACAAGGTAAAAGCTACAAAGTAATTAAGGTAACTTCCCTTCTTGATTTTTGCTCGCTTTCTATCCTTGTGGCGCAAGCATTTTCCCTGCTCCATCTCGGCGTTTTAATTTTTCCTTCATCCGTTGCAGCAAGCTCACAACAGCTGCGACGGATTTTTGCTTTTTTTAGTTTCTGTTGTCTAATCCCTAGAATAATTCAGGAATTTATTTCTTACTTCACAGGAAGCATGAGACCCGCTATCCGTCTGTAAACATTTCGCGCTCTAGCCAAACGCGATAATGTAATTTGCTCAACTTTGGTTTTTTGTAAACCTTGTTGGTATTTAAGTAAATAACCTTGATTGAATACTTTGTCAATATCTTTGTAACAATACTTTATTAAAAATAATCAGAGCATCAGAATTTTGGGCTATAGGGCAAACAGAGCATAGGGTAAGGGAAAGGGGTAAGGGGAAAGATTAAATTTATTCCTTTTCCCTTTTCCCGGTTGGTGAGCTTGTCGAACCATTAACCTTTTCCCCTGCCTCAAGAGCCTCCCCTGCCCTTATTCCTGCGCCCCAGCTTTTTGCAAACTCCGCACAATATTCTGATAACCATTAAATTCTGCAATCATCAAAGCAGTGTAACCGCCTCGGTTTTTCAAATTCAAATCTGCCCCAGCTTGAACTAATGACCGCACAATCTCTCCATGACCTGCTGAAGCAGCCCACATCAATGCTGTTGCTTTCGCTGAGTCTTGAAAATTTACATCTGCGCCCTTTGCTAAGAGGATTTCTATTACCTCTATGTGCTGGCGTTCAGTTGCCTTAATCAAAGCACTTTTGCCATCATCTGCTGGAATATTCACATCAGCGCCATAGTCAAGCAATACTTTCACCGTTTGGGTGTGCCCTTGTGATGCAGCCAGGGTCAAAGGTAATTCACCGAGGTTTTTTCCATTAATATCTCCGCCAGAACGCAGCAGTGCTTCCACAATTTTGCTGTGTCCCTGCAAGGCTGCAACTAGCAATGGTGTGTCACCAAGGTGGTTTTTAATTTGGACATCCGCACCTTTATTAACTAACACTTCCACCACATCAATGTAACCTTCCAAAGCGGCAAGGTGTAAGGCAGTTTCACCATCTTGGTCTTGGAGATTAATTTCGGCTCGATCTAGTAAAGCAGATGCGATCGCACTATGTCCCGCCGCTGCGGCCGCTGATAACGCAGTTCCACCACCAGCGTTTTTCGCCTTCACATCAGCCCCCGCCGCCAACAGTGCTTGGACAATCTCCAGATGTCCTAAATCTGCCGCTAACATTAACAGTGTTTCACCATCCTCATCTGGGACATTGACATCTATACCAGTTTGGAGAATTGCTTTTATAACTTCTACGTGGCTGTGCTTAACTGCCAACTTTAAAGCCGTATCATCATCTTTATCGGCGATGTCCACTCCTGCACCAGCAGCTAACAAAAGTCGTACTACATCCACATGACCTTTAACTACTGCTGCCATTAAAGCTGTGCTGCCATCTTCATTAGTGGCGTTGACATCCGCGCCTCTAGATACTAAAAGTTGCACAATGTCAAGTTGTTTGGCGCTAGCTGCTAACATCAAAGCAGTCAAACCATAGAGTTTTCTTTTTAAATTGATATTTGCCCCAGCATCCAAGAGCGATCGCACAATTTCCGTATAGCCCAAATTAGCAGCAAACATTAACGCAGTAGTACCTTGGCGATCGCACGCATCCACCTTCGCACCAGCAGCTAGTAGCGCACACAGCCCCTTAATATCCCCACTTTTAGCAGCTTTCAGCAGCAAAGTATCGTTGTTTTCAATCATCGATGAAATCCCACACAGGGAAGTTTGATTCGTCTACCCTCAAAATTCAGCTTAAGCCAAAACAAGCCCAAGCGAGTGCCTCTACTTTCTTCTGAATCCTGAATAATGAATTCTGACTTCTTATTTAATTTGTGCAACTTTAAGCACAGAAAATAGAGTTATGCTAATTTTTATGAAGATTTAATACTTGGGCGAGGGCACGATGAGTCTGGAACTTTCTCCGTCGGTGAAATATTGGCTGAACTTCTTTCATCCGCTGATGATGTGGGCGCTATTAGTAGTCTCGATTTATGCCGCCTATTTGGGGTTGCAAGTACAGCGTACCAGAAATGCTCAGGGGGAAGAAAAGAAAGAACTAGTTAAAGGTAGATATAACGTCAGACATTATCAAATCGGGTCTATACTCCTAGCTTTGATGGTGACAGGCGCAATTGGAGGGATGGCTGTCACTTACATCAATAATGGCAAGTTATTTGTAGGGCCTCACCTGCTAGCAGGCTTAGGTATGACAGGTCTGATTGCATTTTCCGCGGCTTTGTCTCCCTATATGCAAAAAGGAGCAAATTGGGCGCGTGCAACTCACATTATCTTAAATTTCACCCTTTTAGGGCTTTTTGTTTGGCAGGCTGTGAGTGGGGTACAAATTGTCCAAAAAATTCTGACTCAAGCATAGTTAACTAGCCATTTGTCCTTTGTCATTAGTTTATGACAAGGGACAAACAACCGTTGACTAGCAACTTTAGATTTTTTTGGTTTATGTTCCACATTTGGTGGTTGAAATAAATCCAAAATCCAAAAATCGATTAACTCACCGCTTTTTCTTGGAATTAACACCAAAGGGTATTTGCAAAGATTGATGAAAATCTTCTTGGACTTTGCGAGTTAAGCGGCGGGAGACTTGGCGGACGATTTGATTGAGTAAGCGATCGCCTGTAGATTGAATTAAAGACTTGGGTAATCGCTGAATAAACCTGGGAAAGTGTATATAAACTACTAAATCCAACTCCCATTCAACTTTGGTCACCTCGGCAATATCAGTAGAAACATCACTTGCCGCGTTTTCTGTTAACCTCAGGGATGCTCGGTAATCTACGTCATAACCAGGCGGTTGATAATCAGGAATGGGAATTGTGCGGATGCGGTAAATACCCTCATCTGGAGGTAATAATTCCAAACCAATTTTCGGTTCTACTTCATAACCAAAGGAACCAAAACGACCGATTACTAAGGCATAGCCATTTTCCCCCAACGGTTGCACCTTCATGGGTTCAGCGCAACGCGAAAACCACAAATTGTGAGAATTCAGGTACTCAGCAACCTTGACTGCTGGAGCAAACATTTCCATACAGTCTTGATAACGACCATAAAATTTTGTGAGCGTCGCTGCATTTGGTTGTGTTAATGTCTCGTTTGCTTCTTCTTGGCTGGATGCTACTGGTAAAACTGTTTCTGTTATTTCCAAGGATTGGTATTCGCCGTCTCTTAAAAGCATAAATACATCACTGTATACTTTGGCGTTTGTCTATATTAATAATTCCCTGCCGACTTGGGTAGTTTCGCACAAATATCCTATTTTGACAGAAACCTCAAGAATCTGCCATCAGCTCCATAGAATCACTAAAATAAAGAACTGAACAAGCACACAATAGTTTCCCAGGATAGCATTTCTTATGAAAGCATTTGTAGCAGGGGCAACAGGTGAAACAGGTCGCCTGATCGTGCAAGAATTGGTAGCGCGGAATATCCCCGTCCGAGCGTTGGTGCGGGATATACAAAAAGCTAGGGGTATTCTGTCTCCTGAAGCCGAGTTAGTAGTAGGCGACGTGTTACAACCAGAAACTCTAACTGCTGCTTTGGGAGATAGCACAGTTGTGTTGGTTGCGACTGGGGCAAAACCTAGCTTTGACCCCACTGGCCCTTATAAAGTGGATTTTGAAGGGACGAAAAATTTAGTCGATGCTGCTAAGGCCAAGGGAATTGAGCATTTTGTCTTTGTTTCTTCTTTGTGTACTTCTTTGCTGTTCCATCCACTGAATTTGTTTTGGCTGATTTTGGTGTGGAAAAAGCAAGCTGAAGAATACATCCAAAAAAGTGGTCTGACCTATACAATTGTGCGGCCTGGTGGCTTAAAGAATGAAGATAATACTGACTCCATTGTGATGCAGGGTGCTGATACCCTGTTTGACGGTAGCATTCCTCGGCAAAAAGTCGCCAAAGTTAGCGTTGAGGCGCTGTTTGAGCCAGCTGCACGCAATAAAATTGTCGAGATTGTAGCTAAACCTGAAGTAGCGCCGAAAAGTTTTACAGAGCTATTTCAACAGTGCTAAGTTGAAAAAGGAACTAGAGACGCGATGAACCCTTGTCTGTACAAGAGTGGGGGAGAAATTTAGAAATTAGAGTTTAAGCGATCGCTCTTTGGTGTCAAGGCGATCGCTCTTTATCTTATTGTGATTAAAAAAGAATTGCATCATCTTTATTTCCTACTCTTTTTTTGAAGAATAATTAAATAAGCAGTAGTTGAGGTAGCTATGTCTGTGCAATTACTAAGACGGAAATTCACAGTTGACCAATATCATAAAATGGTTGAGTCCGGGATTCTCAAAGAGGATGACCGAGTGGAATTGATTCGGGGAGAAATTATTGAAATGTCGCCGATTGGGACAAAACACGCTGCTTGTGTAAATCGACTAGTTAATTTTTTGGTGCAGCTTTTGGGGAAACGCGTTATAGTTGCTGCTCAAAATCCAGTTGCGTTGAACAATAACTCAGAACCTCAGCCGGATGTGGCATTACTCAAACCCCGTGATGATTTCTACGCCACAGCACACCCCCAACCCCAGGATATTCTTTTATTAATTGAAGTGTCTGATTCGACTATCTTATATGACCGGGAAGAGAAAATTCGTTTATATGCAGAAGCTAACATTATTGAAGTTTGGTTAGTAGATATTAACGAGGAAATTGTGGCAGTTTATCAACAACCAACAGCCGCAGCATATCAACTGATGCAAAAGTTCACTAGGGGTCAAACTTTATCAATTCAAGCTTTCCCCGATGTCAAGATTACTGTTGATGAAATTTTTGGCAGATAATAATGACTTCTGCCCTTATCCCCCTTCTATCCCTTCAAGACGCAAAAAATGCACTCGACCTGATTTTTCGCCTCCAACAATTGTGACTCCATCTGAAGCAAGAGCGCAGCAACGAAATGGAGACTCTCCTGTAAAAGTGACAATTTCTTTTCCAGTTTGTAGATTCCAGAGTTTAAGTGTGTTGTCAGATGAAGCAGAAATTACATGCTTGCTATCACGGGTGAGAACTACTGCTGCTACCGAACCGCTATGGCCGTGAAAAGTACGCTCATCCTGGCCAGTTTCTAGATTCCAAAGTTTAAGTGTTTTGTCACGTGAAGCAGAAATCACCTGCTTGCCATCAGAAGTGAGGGCTACTGCATTTACTGAGTCACTATGACCGTAAAAAGTACGCTCATCCTCGCCAGTTTCCAAATTCCAGAGTTTGAGTGTGTTGTCCCATGAAGCTGAAATCACCTGTTTGCCATCAGGGGTGAGGACTACAGCTTTTACCAAGTCACGATGACCGCGGAAAGTACGCTCATCTTTGCCAGTTTCTAGATTCCAAAGTTTGAGTGTCTTGTCATCGGAACCAGAAATAACCTGCTTGCCATCAGGGGTAAAGACTACTGCTGTTACAGAGCCGCTATGACTGTGGAAAATACGCTTATCTTCCCCAGTTTGCAGATTCCAAAGTTTGAGTGTCTTGTCCCATGAAGCAGAAATCACATGCTTACCATCGGGCGTAAGGACTACTGCTGTTACCCAGTCGCTATGACCGTGGAAAGTACACTCATTTTTGCCAGTTTCCAGGTTCCAGAGTTTAAGCGTGTTGTCACCTGAACCAGAAATCACGTGTTTGCCATCAGAGGTTAGGGCTACTGCATTTACTGAGCCACTATGACCGTAGAAAGTACGTTCATCCTCGCCAGTTTCCAAATTCCAGAGTTTGAGTGTATTGTCAAATGAAGCAGAAATGAGTTGCTTGCCATCAGAGGTCAAGGCTACTGCTGTTACCAAATTGGTATGACCATGAAAAGTACGCTCATCTTCCCCAGCTTTGGAATTGTCTTTAAATAGTTTACCAATCGCCCAGTTAAAGCCAAAAAGTAGAGGCTGTAGAGGTGGGATTTTATTTTGACGTAAGTATGTTTCCAGATTCCAGAGTTTGAGTATGCCGTCATCTGAAGCGGAAACCACATGCTTGCCATCCGGGGCGAAGGCTACTGCTGTTACCGGACTGCTATGAATGTGGAAAGTACGCTCATTTTTATTAGTTTCGAGATTCCAGAGTTTGAGTGTTTTGTCATCGGAACCAGAAATCACGTGCTTGCCATCATAGGTCAGGGCTACTGCATTTACCGACCCGCTATGACCCTCAAAAGTACGCTTATTTTTGCGAGTTTCCAAATTCCAGAGCTTGAGTGTACAGTCATATGAACCAGAAATCACGTGCTTGCCATCGGGAGTGAGCGCTACTGTACTTACCGACCCACTATGACCCTCAAAAGTATGCTCATCCTCCCCAGTTTCTAGATTCCAGAGTTTGAGTATGCCGTCATCTGAAGCAGAAATCACCCGCTTACCATCAGGGGTGACGGCTATTGCTGTTACCCTGTCACTATGACTGCGGAAAGTACGTTTATCCTCTCCAGTTTCCAGATTCCAGAGCTTGAGTGTACAGTCATATGAACCAGAAATCACGTGCTTACCATCGGGTGTGATGGCTACTGCTGTTACTAAGTCGCGATGACCGTAGAAAGTACGCTTATCCTCTCCAGTTTCCAGATTCCAGAGCTTAAGTGTACAGTCATATGAACCAGAAATCACTCGTTTGCCATCTGAGGTAAGGGCTACTGCTTTTACTTCACCACTATGGCCTGTAAGAGTGAGAAGTAGACTTCCCCCAGGAGAAGTTAAGCTAGATATTAAAGGACGCAACCAAGGTGCAGTAGTCTGTTGCTTTATTTGTGTCAATAATGCCTGAATCTCCTCTGGTACTTTCTGATTTAGTAACCGTCCGTGCAATTGACTCGCTAATTGTTGCTTATCTGTTATTAAAATATGGGCTGACAGTCTCAATGCACCTTGAATCAATTTTAGACTTTTGATTTTTTCAGAGTTGTATTCTGGATAATTTAATGTCTCTGCATCATCAATCAAATCATAGTCTTCAATTAGCGGCTGTACCCCAAACTCAGGATGATTAATCTTGGCATTTATGAAATCAAAATCGGTCAGAGTTGCGTAATACTTCTCCAACTTTCCCGACTTCACCAAATTTGGAGCTAAACTACCCAAGTAAGCACGTTGAAAAGCAGGATTTTGTGCCGCTAATTTGTCTGCAAGTTCTCCCATTTCACGCCATCTTCCTTACAAAGTAGTCTGCAATGCGTTGATTAACTTCTTGGAATGGCTTACGTTTGGGATTTAATTCCCGTTTTGCTTTTAAGAAATCTAAAAAACTAGCGTGGTAGATGCTATAACAGGTTTCTCCTTCTAAATCCTGCGGCTTTAAATACTCAACCCACTCATCCAAAACTGATTGCACATTATCTTCATCTCGTTCAGCGATCGCTGCTATCATTTCACAGGTAATTGGTGTGCCAATCTCCACTAAAATAAACAGGATAAATACCTTTATATCCTGGAGTTTTTCATCCATGCCCATCCGTATCCAATGAACTTGATAATAGTCTTGTAGACCATCAGGTAATTGCTTTAAATTTAGATCGTTATATTTACCTTGAGCTATTCCTGGCAAAATATAGCGCAGGTACATGAAATTATTTTCACTTTTAGTTGCTACCTGCTCTACAAAATCTTTATCAGAAATATTGAGGTTTTGGATCCATTGTTTAATTGCGTCCTTATAGTCTTTATCGGCATTCAAAAAGAACCAAATATACTCTTTAATATCTTCACGACTCAAATTAATATTACTTTTCCTTAAATCTAGCTCTTCTACCGGGACATCTGGTGCAGAAAACCGTTTTTTATCTATAGTATATGGTCGTCTAGTTAGTATAAAATAGACTCGTTCAGGAAGTGATGGTGGTAAATCTAAAAGATTTCCTCCTGATTTTTGTTCTACTTCATCCAAAGCATCAACCACAATTACAAGACACTCCCCTGCGGTAAACTTTTTACTAACCTGTTCTAGTAAATCTGCTAAATTAGCCTTTTCAGCACTCTGCAACTGGTAACGCTTAATTAATTGTTTGCGAATACTTTCAAGAAATAGCTCAGGTCGATTGCGATTATCGGAACGAATATTAAAATAGCATGGTGATTTATTGTCCCAGACGTATTTAGCAGCAATGGTACTTTTTCCCATTCCCGCATCACCCACCACTGTAAAGTAACCATTGCGATGTTTCTCGGTAAATTGTTTAAATGTCTCAAAAACAAACTTACGTCCGCAAAATGAGCGAATTTTTTCTCTAATTAAGGATTTAAATTCCGCTGGATATTCATCTAAATTCCATTCTGGGAAAGGTTCAAAATCTCTGGATTTAGTTGTTTTAGCAACTTTAATAAAAGTTTCTCCAAACTCCTCTAACTCCGATCGCAGTTCAATTCTCATCAATCGAATATCAAATTCTGAATCCTTACCCTGCAAAAACTTTTCTACTTCCTTGTAGAAACCCAGGGGATTATTAGAAGTATAAGCACTCCAAAAAGCATATTTAATCTCTTTTTCTCGAAAAAGATTCAAAATCACTTCCGGCTTACCCACACCATACTCAATTAATGAGTAAACATAAACACCATCAACATCTTTCGGTGGTTGTACTGGGTCAAAATTGAATTGTTTTAAAGTTCTGACTACAGTTTCATTACGTTGAGCTTGATTAATAACCCAAGAAGCCCCAGGTTTAGCAATACTCTTAAGTGCATTAACTACAAGGTCAAGACTCATCTTTACTAGTGATAGAGATAACTTTTACACCTGTGACTTATCCTAACCACAGTTGACAAAAATTAGCCTATTGTAAAGCCATATTACAGCGATCGCTTCGGTAAGCTTCTCTACAAGACACTCTTGCTGGCTTGCTTAAGAGCAAGGATATGCTAACCCTCTCTCTTCTCTCTTTCTCTGTGTTCTCTGCGTCCTCTGCAGTTTGATTCTTACACTCATTCGGCAAATCTAATCGCCCCCTCATACCTAAAATAACCTGAAACTTCGTGCGTAGGCGTAGCCCGTCGTAGACATCGCCTACGCTTTTCAACTTCTAAACTCAACATTTGACCTTCTGAGGCTCGACGTTGACCTTCTGAGGCTCGACGTTGACCTTCTGAGGCTCGACGTTGACCTTCTGAGGCTCGACGTTGACCTTCTGAGGCTCGACGTTGATCTTCTGAGGCTCGACGTTGACCTTCTGAAGCTCGACGTTGACCTTCTGAGGCTCGACGTTGATCTTCTGAGGCTCAACTGCGGCAATATTAATACCAATTTAATTAATGATGGCAACACATCCTTGGGTCAAGACGCGATTCATCGCGTCTCTACAAACGGTCTATTTGTCGGCGTTGCATTATTGCGGGATGATTTTGGAATTTGCATCGACCATAATCCCCGCGTCCCCCTGTCTCCGTGTCCCCGTGTCAGCCTCAATCATCCCTTAATTTAGCAACGTCCTTTTTTCTAATAGGTTTAACTTTGCAACTACATAGATGTTTGGATCTTTCAAGATCGCCATGTATGGTATAGAAATGTATAGAATCTTGAAAAGATATAAAATATAGTTCTTAAATGCAAACATTTTCAGCATCTTCCTCAATGCAGCTGTCTGTACCACCAAAACACTTTCAGCCAAAGAAGATTGTCGCACTGGGAGACAGCTTAATATATGGATTTGGCGACCCGGAAAAAGGCGGATGGATTGAGCAACTACGGCGATGGTGGATGTTGCCTGATAGTGCAGGTCACGTTCTTTATAATTTAGGTGTAAGGGGCGATCGCACGCAACAGGTAGCCCAAAGGTTAGAAGTTGAGTTTCGCCATCGCGGCGAACTGCGAAATCGCGTTCCCGACTTGATTATTTTATCAGTAGGCGTGAACGACTCAGCTCGTTTGGCGCGTCACGATGGGCGAAGTTACACAGATTTTACCGTATTTGAAAAGGAAATCGCTTCTTTGCTAGATTTGGCACAACAACTCTGTCCTGTGTTATTTGTGGGCATGGTGCCAGTAGATGAAGCGAAGATGCCATTTTTAGATTGCTTTTACTATAATCATGCCGATCAGTACCGTTACAAAGAAGCAACGCGCATTGCTTGTCAGAAACGGCAAATTCCCTATTTAGATATTTTTGATATATGGATGGAACGCGGTGAAATTTGGCGGCTCAAACGCTTGAGTCATGACGGACTTCATCCCAATACACTAGGTTATCAAGCTTTGTTAGAAGATGTCATAAATTGGGATGCGATTACAAAATACCATTCTCTAGATTTAATTACTACCTGAAACCATGCCAATTTTAGATTTTGGATTTTAGATTCAATCCAAAATCTAAAATCTAAAATCTAAAATTATTCCTATGACACCAACTTTATTTGGCCGTTGGCAAACTCGATTATTATTACTTGCAACTGTAGGCGTACTCGTATCTTTACCCTTTGCAATGGGTTTAATTGGTTCGGGTGCTAACTCAGTTTATTTTTGGATACTTGGTTATGTCGCCGTCTTTGGCTTGGGTTGGGATGTGCTTTATAACTATCTCCAAAAATTCCGCTGGGACAGAGATTGGCCAGCAGTTTATCAACTTTTAGCTGGTATTTGGGAATTATTCTTTGTGTTCTGTGGAGTTAAACTGTTTGGGTTTTTACCAATACCTTTGCCAAAGGAAGAACTGTCACTAACAGATTTTTTATTACACTATACCATCGTCTGGCTAGCGGTTTTTATTAGCTCCCAAAGCATAATGCGAATTATATTTCTCCGTTGGCGTTTCCGTGGTGGAGAGTGGTTGTAATTTTTAATTGTTAATAGTTACATTTTATCTACATTTCTAAATACTTGTGTCTCTAGCCGTGTTTTAGAGCAATTTTTAACACAATAGAATACAGATAATCGTAGGGGTGCACAGCTGTGCGCCCCTACTTTGTATTCAATTTGGCACTTATAGACATTACTGTGCTAAAAAATATATCTGTATTATTATCTACCTTACTCAGATTTAATTTCTGCTTAATAAAGTACAATGTCAAATTTCGATCTGGTTATTCAGCTATTTCTGCAACTAACAGTAATTTTAGTCACTTGTCGCATAATTACAATTTTAGGACGCCGCTATCTTGGTCAAACTGATGTTGTTTGCGAAATGATTGCAGGTGTCATGCTAGGCCCATCACTTCTAGGTTTGATTGCACCAAATTTTCAGCAATGGTTATTTCCTAAGTTGCCGATTATCACTGCTTTAGGAGACAAAATACCCAATCCATCGATGTCGATTTTATATGCCATCAGCCAAATTGGGTTAGCAATTTATATGTTTTTGATTGGTTTAGAGTTCAATACCAAACTCTTGAAACACCATATCAAAAGTGCTGGTTTATTATCTGCTGCCGGAATTATTACCCCTTTTATTTTAGGAGCGATCGCTTCTGTTTTTTTATACCAAAATGGCAATTTCTTTCAACCAAAAGTACTGCCTTGGTCAGCGGCTTTATATCTAGGTGCGTCGATGACAATCACCGCTTTTCCAATGTTAGCTCGTATTCTTTACGAACGCGGACTTGCCCAAACTCGCTTCGGGACTTTGGCTTTAGGCGCAGCATCGGTAGATGATGGAGTTGCTTGGTGTTTATTGGCGATCGTCCTTGCCAGCGTGAAAAATTCCATCAACATCGCTATATTAGCAATTGGTGGTGGCATTTGTTATGTTTTATTTGCAATTTTTATCGGGCAACGTCTACTTAAAGCCTTCACAAACATGACAAAACGTGATGGAGGTGTGAGTAGACAAACTTTGACTTTATTCTTGATAGTTTTGATGTTTTGTGCATGGTTTACTGATATCACAGGTATCTATGCAATATTTGGCGCATTTGTGTTAGGAGCCGTAACACCACGCGGGGAATTTGCTCAACAAATTCGTCAATATACAGAGTTTTTTACCACTTCTTTTTTGCTGCCGATATTTTTTGTCTTTTCTGGATTAAATACACAAATCGGACTAGTAAACACGCCTGCATTATGGGGAATTACCCTCTTAATTTTAGCGATCGCAATTATCGGTAAAGGCATTGCTTGTATGTTGGCAGCAAAATTAGCAGGAGAAAATTGGCGGGAATCAGCAACTATCGGCGCGCTGATGAATGCTCGCGGTTTAATGGAGTTAATCATTCTCAATATTGGTCTTGAGCAAGGTATAATTACCCCCACTTTATTCACTATTATGGTTATTATGGCTGTAGTTACTACACTCATGGCATCACCCTTGGTTGCCTTTTTATTGCACGGTACAAGCTATGAAAAATTTACCGTTTAAGCACATCTCTATAGACAACTAAGAATTAATTCCTGATAGTAACTGTAGCAAAGCACTGAGTGTTGACTGAGAAGTTAGCAGTAGAGACGCGATTAAACCTTGTCTGTACAAGAGTTTGGAGTTATTATCCTTGTTCTCTTCTAACCCTCAGTACCTCATTTTCCCGAATCTTAAACTAACAGCAACTGACATCACAAATCAGTAGACATTAACCTTGAGTGTATTTTAAAAATTTGACCTATAGTTCGTAATTCATAATTAAAGTTAGAAGCTTATAAATTGATTTATGCAGGTGTTAATCCCTGAATTTGGAATTTGGAATTTCTAGTTTGTGTAGTCTATCGGTAAGAGCAGGGGTTGACATTTTCTAGTGTTTTAAACAATTATCTTAGGGAAACCAGATAGTTACTTTTGAGGAAACCATGCACACAGTTATTCTCGTTCTGGTTGAGGTACTGATTGTTATTGGACTTTCACGACTAGTAGGGCTAGGATTTCGTTCGATAAAGCAACCGCTGGTAATTGGTGAAATTGTCGCTGGGATTATGCTTGGGCCATCTTTATTTGGTTTACTAGCTCCCCACGTAGCAGTTACCTTATTTCCACCAGAAACTATTCCTTTCCTAAATGTTTTGTCTCAGGTGGGACTAATATTTTTCATGTTTCTGATTGGGTTAGAACTAAATCCAAAATACCTCAGCGGTCAGCTAGAAGTGGCAGTTTTGACTTCTCATGTCAGTATTTTGGTACCTTTTTCCTTAGGAACATTACTAGCAGTGGTGCTTTATCCCCTGGTTTCTAACGCTAGTGTATCGTTTACCGCCTTCGCTTTATTTTTGGGCGCGGCGATGTCGATTACTGCCTTTCCAGTGTTGGCACGAATCATTACTGAGAATAATTTACAAGGAACCCGCTTAGGAACATTAGCCTTAACTTGTGCAGCGGTGGATGATGTCACAGCTTGGTGTTTATTAGCAGTAGCAATAGCTGTAGCCCGCACTGGCGATTTTGCTGGTGCAATACCCACAATTATTGAGAGCATAGTCTACATCGGCTTCATGTTGACCGTAGGACGTTGGTTCCTCCAAGGTCTTGCCAAACATTACCAGCGTGCGGGACGCCTCAGCCAATTGCTTTTAGCTGGGATTTATATGGGAGTGGTTGCATCCGCATTAATCACCGAATTAATAGGCATTCACTTAATTTTTGGGGCATTCTTACTAGGAGCAGCAATGCCCAAAAATGAAGATTTAGTGCGGGAATTGGCAGTAAAAACCGAAGATTTTGTCCTGATATTCTTGCTGCCAATATTTTTTGCCTACAGTGGTTTGCGGACGCAGATTGGTTTGCTGAATCGTCCAGAATTATGGCTATTGTGTGCATTGGTTTTGGCAGTAGCGATCGCAGGTAAATATTTTGGCACTTATATCGCAGCTCGTGTTAGTGGCATTAATAAACGCGAAGCCTCGGCACTCGGTTGGTTAATGAATACTCGCGGTTTAACTGAGTTGATAGTGCTAAATATCGGTCTGGAGTTAGGAGTGATTTCTCCTTTAGTATTTACCATGCTGGTAATTATGGCACTGGTAACTACATTTATGACCTCGCCACTGTTGGAATGGACGTATCCGAAAAAACTAATCAGATTAGATGTTGTAGAAACGGAATCAGAAGCAGAAGGTGAAATAGATTTAGATAGAGAAGATACTACTGCTCAACAAAAAACTTACACTCATCCCTACCGGATTTTAGTACCAGTGGCTAATCCGAATTCCCAAAAAGGTTTAGTACAGTTAGCAGTAGCCATTGCTCTCAACTATCGACAACCAGCTGTTGTGCATCCCCTCAGCTTGATTGAATTTGAAGAAGACTATGCCTTTGAAAGTACTCCAGTTGAAGCAGACCGATTAATCGCTCAGCGCCGCCAGCAGTTAGAAGAATTAATTAATACTCTCGAACCTCCAGAAACACGCTCTTACGTGCATCCCATCGTCCGTACATCCAGCAATGTTGCACGGGAAACAGCCCAAATTGCTGCGCTAGACGAAGTTGATTTAATTCTCGTAGGATGGCATCGCCCAGCCTTTAGTAGCAACCGCTTAGGGGGAAGAGTCGGTCAAATTCTCACCACTGCACCAGTGGATGTAGCAGTATTTGTAGACCGGGGAAGCGAGCGATTAGAAAGTTTGTTAGTGCCTTATTCTGCAAACATCCATGATGATTTAGCATTAATACTTGCTTTAAGGCTGCTAATCAACCATGAAACTTGTATGTTGCAGGTTTTACACGTTTTACCAGAAAATCGCCTCAAGGATGAATTGAGTTACGAACTTGACACGATGATGGAGCAATTACCAACTAGTGTACGCGATCGCATAGAAATCAAAGTTGTCCAAGCTTCAGATCCCATTCAAGCCGTAGTCGAAGCCTCGAAAAATGTAGATCTGACAATCGCTGGTACCAGTCGCACTTGGGGTATTGAGCGTCAAACCCTGGGAAGATATACAGACCAATTAGCCATCCAATGTCGTTCTTCCCTGCTGATTACCCGTCGCTACAGTCAAGTCACTGCTCATCTGGCTTCCGTGCTTCCTGAAGTTAGTACTCAAGAGCCAACAACTCAGGAATTGAAATTATGAATCATTTCAACTTGAAATCCTTAGCTTTTTATGGAGTAGCCATCAGTTCAGTGCTACTGCTGTTTAAAACCGTAACCGCTTATGGAGAAAACAATCTTAAAGCTCCTCCTTTAGTTAGCGATCGCTATCGTCTAACACTAGCTGAAAATTTGCCCAACTGTGAAAAATCAGACACTCTGACATTAAACATTGAGCAGTCAGGTATTTACTTAAATGGCTCTGTATTACCAACAAACGCCAACGCCGATATTGACGAAAAGCATTCTCTCATAGGCATATTGAAAAATCAACAGTTAAATTTATCCGGGAAAGTTAACACATCAATCCTTTGCAATATCCCTCAGTCCCAGAAAGATGCTTTCAACTCAGTCACAATTCAAATGCAACTAGTCAACACAGGTGTTATACCAGGGCAATTAACCCTCAATGGCATTCCACAAACTCTAAAATTTACTGCTGTGCCAGAAAAAGTTCAGGAAAAATCTCAGAAGTCGAACAGCCATTAAAAGGGCATAGGGGATGGTGAGTGTGGGAAGCTTTTTTCTAATCTCCCCATCTCCCGACTCACTTTTTCATACGTTTAGCCTACGCACCCGATCGCACTTACTTAAAACACAAGTAAGTGTATATATTTATAGTGACAAGTGAGGAATAAAAAGTTAAAAGTATAATTTAATTCTTAGCTTATACTAGAAATTCCTCAGAACTCAATATTGAAGGCATAATTAAGAATGTCTCAGAGATTAAAGACATGGTATTGCCACTGGAGCAAAAAGCTACTTAGCTTGAGTGTATTTGGTTTTTATGCAGCGATCGCCCTTGAAGCTTCCAGCATTGCTGTTACACCAGTGGCAAAATTAGATAATTGGCGCTTTTCTCCGAAAACACAGCAACTCGAAATCACTGTCTCAACAGCCACGACCCCTCATTATTTCTACCTTGCCCAACCACCTCGCTTGGTTGTAGATTTACCGAATACTAAGTTAGGTTCTGTTACCACCCAACAAAGTTACTCTGGTGTCATCAAAAGTATTCGTGTTTCTCAGCTCAATGAAAATGCTACACGCATTGTTCTAGATTTAGCGCCCGGAACTGTTTTAAATCCCAACCAGGTAAAACTGCAACCAGTTTCTCGAAAAAACCCCACTCGCTGGGTATTACGTCCTGTTATTTCTGGTAAAACTACTGCGGTAAAACCAGCAAACTTAGCACCTTCAGCCAAAAAACCACCTCAAAAGCCGCCCGTAAATACTACTAACTTCCAACTACCTAATAACCTACCCGTACTTACTCCTAACTCACAACCGCCCTTACTGACAATTGAACCTGTATCGCGTCAACTGCCCTCAACAACTACCACTAACTCAAGTCAACCCTTTGTAACTGTACCTCCCTTAACCCCCAATGCACCGACTCAACAGCCCAGTTTTATTCTTCCCCCTCCTTCTTTCCCAAATCAACCCAGTACATTGAATAGCGTTCCTACTTTCGGTGTGTCTGAATTTCCAGTACCAACAGCCCCCAACGTCCCTAACCCTCAAGTTATTGAGTTTGGCCAACCTCTTCCTAAAAGTAGGTAGAGACGCGATTATACTCTTACGAGAAGCCGCTCTTCGAGCGTCTACGCGTCTGTAGGGAGTGGGGAGTAGAGGAGCAAAGGAAGCAAGGGAGACAAATGCCCCATGCCCCATACCCAAATCTTAAAATCTATCCGTTTCCTGAGGTGTTCCAACTGCTCCTGGTTGAGCTGTGAAGAAGTTTTGAGCAGCTTCATTCTGATATATGCATCTGATATCAGGGTTATCACTGTCCAAATTACCTGTAAAGCCAAAGGTATTTAAGCGATTCTTGCAATCTCTTACCTGGTCAGATGTCACCAGTTTACGTTGCTCTAAAAGTGCCCAGTTATTTTGTCGGATCACGCATCCAGGACGCATACTCGGCTGAGAAACATAGACATTGAACGGGTTGAGAGTCACGAACAGTCTAGCGTCCATCACCATAGCACTGGCTCCATACTGCACGCAGATCTCAGGGTTCGGTGCTTTGGTATCAATAAATTCACGGGAAGCGACATTTGATGGCGCCAATGTGGTTGTAGAACTAAAAGCAATGCCAATGCCAATTCCCAAAATCAACACCCCTCCCATAATTGCAATAGTGAAGAGGTTAAACATTGGGGATTGGAAATTAGAGGGTTTAGAAGTAGTAGCAGATCTACCAGTCGATTTACGTCTCATTGTTGCTTAATCACCTTCACGTCAATTAGCAGGAGTAGTCTAAATTTTTCTACCTTTTTTAGTATGCCTAGTTTTAACTCTAATTGTTTGGGAGTTTTTGGCAATTTTCTTGTTAAATGACAAAAATAGCAAATTCTTTAAATGTTTGAATGTAATTTCAATGTTGGTTGGTTACAGTTTTCATTTGCATTAACTAGCTAGTAATTTTATCTATTTTAGAATTAATAAATTTTTATTAGCGATTTACATGACAAATTTTTAGTTAGAGAGATTTTTATTACCCCTAGTATTTGATGTATAAAACAATGTAAATTAACTTTGAATACAATTTCAATACTTAACTAAAAGCAAGTGAAATTTCAAAGAGCGCTATTATCGGGCAAGAGGTTCAAAACTTCGCAATTTCAAATTCTCCTAGCTGATAGTCTAACTATTTTTTGGGGAGATTGGCTAGATTTACGTGTGAGGGTTGTGCAAGTTGCTGCATCAGGCTTAATTTCTCCACTGATATATATTTTAGCTTTTGGCTTAGGTTTGGGTAGTTCCATCAAACCCGGCTCAGCAATTAGTGGTAACTATGACAACTATTTAGAATTTATATTACCAGGGATGGTGGCGCTATCGTCAATGACCATTAGCTTTGGTGGCACGACATTTTCCATTTGTGGAGACAGATTATTTAGCAAAACTTTTGAGGAATTATTGTTAACTCCCATACATCCGTTAGCATTACACATCGGCAAAATGCTGGCGGGAGTAGTGCGGGGGTTGATGACATCTGGTTCGGTGATTTTAGTAGCGCTACTATTGACTGGAAACTGGAATTTTCTGAATCCTCTATTTCTAGCTTTAGTTGTACTCAATTGTGCTGTCTTTGCTGGGTTAGGTGTGATTGTCGGGTTGAGTGTGCGATCGCTCGAATCAGTCGGACTCTACAACAACTTTATAATTATCCCCATGTCTTTTTTAGGAGCGACCTTCTTTGACCCTGGTACATTACCAGCAGCCCTGAAAGTTGTAGTTTATTTGTTACCACTAACCTACGCCAGCATCGGGCTGCGTGCAGCTGCTCATTTACCCTTGTCTCAGTTTCCTTGGTATAGCATACCGATTTTGTTAGTAGCCGCGATCGCTCTTTCTCTCTGGGGTGGTTATAAATTTGCTCACCAACAAGATTAGAAACTTGAGAGATAGCAATCCTATTAGAATTGTGAAAAATATCAGTAGTGGCTGTTGAATGTTAAGTGTTAACAGCCTGAAAAGCAAAATTTCACTTTTTCATTTATGACTGCTATAGCTTGAGAAAATGTAGAGATACCAAAATATTCGCAATCTAAAATCCAAAATCCAAAATTTTCCATTATGCTGATTCGCCCCGCTTCCACAGGTGACGTACCCGCAGTTTTACCAATGGTTGCCAAAATTTGTGCTTTGCATGAGTTTTGGGATTCTGCCAAATACGGTTTTTTAACGCATCCAGAACAGCGCTATGAAAAATGGTTAACGCGGTTGGCTAATAGCGAGCGCAGTGTATTTTTAGTATCCGAAAACCAAGCACAACTTATAGGGTTTTTAGTGGCGACAATTGAGCAAGAAATCCCAATTTATCGGTTACAAGAATTTGCTTTTATCCACGATATTTGGGTTGAGTCAGAATATCGAAAAAATGGAATTGCGCGACAAATGATAATACAAGCAGTGGAACGCTTTTCTCAAATGGGCATCAAGCAAATTAGGCTAGATACAGCAAATGCAAACGAGGCATCGCGGCGCTTGTTTGCATCCTGTGGTTTTCGGATTAGCACTATTGAAATGTTGAGAGAATTATGAGTTAGGAGTTATGAGTTAGGAATTATCAGTTAGAAATTTTTAACTCCTCACTCCTCACTCCTAACTTTGTCTTTTGTAACTGCTAACTAGCTAACAGAGTCTTTTCTAGAGAAGTCCAACGAAAAGCGCGATCGCCACCCCTTTCAATGACTACTTTCACCCGTGGTTCTAGTTTAGGCAAATTGGCTAAATATTCGATTTCCTGATCGGAAAGAATATTTCCTTCAATAATCCACAACACCAGCCCCTTTGACTTTGGTGGTAGCTGTTCTAAATGAGTATCAAGAATTGGTGGAGCATAGTATACATAACCTACCGCTGCACCGCTACCAGTACTTTTTTTGCCCAGATGGGGAGGTCTGACTCCATGAACTCTTGTGAGATATGCAGCTACGTCGCCCAGTCCCTTGGCAGTAATGTGCAGCATAGTATAGCCAGCCGCACGAAGTCGGCGCTGATAGCGACCTTCATAACCTCCTTCCAGAGGTACATACACTCCAAGAGCGCCAAATTTTTCCAGATCCCGGATTAAAGCGTTGCCAGTGGTAATTAGTGCCATAGATTGATTGTTGTCTTATCCCACTTAGATATCTCTATTATTTACCGTGAACTGATAGATAGAGCATTTTTTTGGGAATTGCTCAAACAGTGGCTGTTGACTGTTGACCGTTGAATGAGGACTTAAAAGTTATTGTTTTTTTCCTCCGTTCGCGCAGCATCTCCTTTAGGAGAAGTTGGAGCGTAGACTTCTTTTGCTCCAACTTCTCTCGTTGTCTACCTTGTCTCCCTTATGCCTCCATACCCAATTCCAAAAAAATTACTGGACAATCATAAATAAATGATTTATATTATTAGATTGTGACCAAACGTGCAAATTAGCTTGCCGAACTTATGTCATTCTGAAATAGTGTTACCATCAAAGGCTGATTAGTCAATTTAAAGATGATAATTTAACGAAAGATTGTTCATAGGCTGGTAAACTAATAAAGCTTTTAGGTTAACATTGGAGCTTGTGAAGGAAAAAGCAAAGCTAATCCTCAGCTTCAGACTAAATTGACTCGTAAGCCCCTAAAAAAAAGGCAAAATCTTAAACTTTTGTTTAAGGTGTTTAGGAAACTAAAAACTGATTCACTAATACTGGCTCAGTCAATGGATACTGGGTGGTAAAAACCACTTAAGTCCAACTGCAACAAGGCAGTCGCCAATCTCAGGGAAGCCGTTCTTTGGGCAGATACAAATCGAAAACCCAGCGGCAACGCTGCCTGCTAAAAGTGCCACAGCAATTGCTTGAATAAAAGCATTGCTGCACACAGCTTAAAGCTGTAGCGCCTTGCATTCATTCCAGAAGTTACTCCTTCCCAAAGGGAAGAGACTTGTGGCTGTTATGGCGATCGCGTGAGTGAAACTAAACAGATTCGCCAAGCAGTACGGACACGGTTTGTTGTGTCCCAAAATATTTGGAGTGGTTGAGGCCATTCCAAATTTCCCAGGCTGTAGCCTAAACCGACACGTACAAAGCGTGTCCTCTAGAGTCGGATTCCAAGGTCAGCAAGTAGAAAGGAGAACCAGTTACTGTGTCTGTAGGTATTCTCGGCACCAAGCTGGGCATGACCCAAATATTTGACGAGGCAGGAGTAGCCATTCCTGTCACCGTTATCCAAGCAGGGCCATGCACTGTTACACAAGTTAAAACAAAACAAACCGATGGTTACGCCGCCATTCAAGTTGGTTATGGCGAAGTCAAACCAAAGGCATTAAACAGACCATTGTTGGGTCACTTAGCTAAATCATCTGCCCCAGCATTACGTCATTTAAATGAGTATCACACCGATAGCCCTAGCGATTATGCTTTAGGTCAACAGATTAAAGCAGATATTTTTAGTGCAGGTGAAATTGTAGATGTAATCGGTACAAGTATAGGTCGCGGCTTTGCGGGCAACCAGAAGCGCAACAACTTTGGTCGGGGGCCGATGTCACACGGTTCTAAAAACCATAGAGCGCCTGGTTCCATTGGTGCTGGTACTACACCCGGTCGTGTCTATCCAGGTAAGCGGATGGCAGGGCGTTTAGGCGGTAGCCGCGTCACAATTCGCAAGCTGACTGTAGTGCGAGTAGACCCAGAACGCAACTTATTGCTAATTAAAGGAGCCATTCCTGGCAAACCAGGCGCTTTAGTAAATGTTGTACCTGCAAAGAAAGTTGGTAAGTAGTCACTAGCCAATAGTCAACGGTCAACATTTGGACTAATGACTAATGACTAATGAACGCCACTTGTTTCAACGGGGCAACCCCCGCAACCCAGTGGCTCCTAATGACTAATGACTAAGGACTAAAAATGGTTGAAAGTGTAGTTAAAAATTGGCAAGGAGAAGAAGTCGGCCAGACGAGCTTTGAGTTGCGAGTTGCCAAAGAGGAAACGGCGTCTCATATTGTACACCGCGCTCTAGTACGGCAATTGAACAACGCTCGTCAAGGAACTGCCAGTACAAAGACTCGTTCAGAAGTTAGAGGCGGCGGACGCAAGCCTTGGCGGCAAAAAGGCACCGGTCGCGCTCGTGCTGGATCGATTCGTTCGCCATTATGGCGTGGTGGTGGTGTAATTTTTGGGCCCAAACCCAGAGATTTCAACCTGAAAATGAACCGCAAAGAACGGCGCTTAGCACTGCGAACAGCATTCGTCGACCGTATTGGCGATTTGATTGTGGTGGAAGAATTTAGCGAACAGCTATCGCGGCCAAAAACCAAAGATTTGGTAGCAGCATTGGCTCGTTGGGGAGCAGAACCAGAAAATAAGACATTATTAATATTGTCTGAATTTCCAGAAAACGTTTATTTGTCAGCCCGCAACATCGAAAACTTAAAGGTAATTGCAGCTGACCAGTTAAATGTTTACGATTTACTGCACGCTGACAAGATTGTGCTTACAACATCAGCCCTAGAAAAAATTCAGGAGGTCTACAGTGCCTAGCTTTGACCCCCGCGACCTAGCTGACTTAGTGCGTCGCCCAATTGTTACGGAGAAAGCGACGATCCTAATGGAGCAGAATAAATACACCTTTGAAGTAACTCCAAAAGCATCTAAGCCAGAAATCAAGGCGGCGATCGAAGACTTATTTCAAGTTAAGGTTGTAAAAGTCAATACCGCAGTGCCACCACGTAAAAAACGCCGTGTTGGGAAATTTGTTGGTTTTAAGCCCCTGTATAAGCGAGCCATTGTTACCGTTGCTCCAGGGGATGTAGAGAAGATTAGACAAGTTTTATTCCCTGATGTCTAGGAATTTTAGATTTTAGATTGAGGAGTTTACTGAAAAATTACCATCAATGGTTGTAATTAGTTAAACACTCATTAAATCGAAAATCCAAAATTCAGTAAATCCGTCTTGGAAAGTTCCGCTCGGCAAAAGCCGCGGCTGACATTTTCCGCAAAATCTCAAAATCCAAAATAGATTATGGGTACTCGTTCCTATCGCCCTTATACCCCCAGTACTCGGCAAGTTACAATTTCTGACTTTTCAGAAATCACCAAAACTGAGCCAGAGAAATCTCTAACTAAATCCGTACACCGTCCTAAAGGTCGGAATAATCAAGGGCGGATAACCAGTCGTCGCCGGGGTGGCGGACACAAACGGCTTTACCGGATTATTGATTTTAAAAGGGATAAGCGTAATATTCCCGCACAAGTTGTAGCGATCGAATACGATCCTAACCGCAATGCCCGGATTGCGCTGTTGCATTACGAAGATGGCGAAAAACGCTATATTATCCAACCTAATGGCTTGAAAGTCGGGACAACAATTATTGCTGGCCCCGAAGCTCCTTTTGAAGACGGTAATGCCTTACCACTATCGAATATTCCCTTGGGTACTAGCGTTCATAACGTAGAACTGACCCCTGGTAAAGGTGGTCAAATTGTACGTGCGGCTGGTGCTAGCGCACAAGTAGTGGCAAAAGAAGGTAATTACGTAACTCTTAAGCTGCCTTCAGGAGAAGTCCGGTTGATTCGGCGTGAATGCTACGCCACCATTGGGCAAGTAGGCAACACCGACGCGAGAAACCTGAGTGCAGGTAAAGCAGGACGAAATCGTTGGAAAGGTCGTCGTCCTAAGGTCAGAGGTAGCGTGATGAACCCAGTAGATCACCCACATGGTGGTGGTGAAGGTAGAGCGCCTATCGGTAGATCCGGCCCTGTAACACCTTGGGGTAAACCAACTTTGGGTGCCAAGACACGCAATCCCAAGAAACTCAGCAGCAAATACATTGTGCGTCGCCGCCGTAAGTCTTCTAAACGCGGTCGCGGCGGTCGTGAGTCATAGAATTTTAGATTTGAGATTTTGGATTTTAGATTGGGTGTAGTAAATTAAAAATTCTTCTAGACCAATTAGATATCTAATCATCCAAAATCCAAAATCCAAGTTGCGCTGGAAGCGCACCAAAGGTGCGACCAAAATCCTTTCATCCAAAATCCAAAATTGAACTATGGGTCGTTCTCTAAAAAAAGGTCCTTTCGTTGCGGATCATCTGCTTAAAAAAATTGAAAAGCTCAACGACACTAACAAAAAAGAAGTTATTAAAACTTGGTCACGAGCTTCGACAATTTTGCCTCTAATGGTTGGTCATACCATAGCTGTTCATAACGGACGCCAACACGTTCCAGTTTTTGTAAATGAACAAATGGTAGGGCACAAGTTGGGTGAATTCGCCCCAACACGTACCTACAGGGGTCATGGGAAAAGTGACAAGAAATCAGGTAGGTAGTCATTAGTCATTAGTCATCGGTCATTGGTCATTGGTCATTAGTTCTCGATAAAGAACAAAGGACAAAGACAAATGACAAAGCGCAAAGTCTGAGCTAAGGCTTCCTTAGATCAGAACTTTGTAAGAGAGGGCAGAAGACAAATGGCAAAAATGGAGAAAATTATGGCTACTGATACTACTGAAGTGAAAGCGATCGCCCGTTTTATACGCATTTCTCCCTTGAAAGTGCGTCGCGTACTCGATCAAATCCGGGGGCGCTCGTATAGAGAAGCGTTAATTATTCTGGAATTCATGCCCTATCGCGCTACTGAACCTATATTGAAGGTTCTCAGAAGCGCTGCTGCTAATGCCGAACACAATGCTGGTTTAGATCGGACTCAACTAATAATTACCCAGGCTTATGCCGACCAAGGGCCTGTCCTGAAACGATTCCAGCCAAGGGCGCAAGGTCGAGCTTACCAAATCCGCAAGCCGACGTGTCATATTACTGTCGCCGTTGGAGCAGCTCCAGAAAAATAACGATCTTAGTCAGAAATTTTAGAGGAAGCATTCGTGGGACAGAAAATTCATCCAGTCGGTTTTCGCCTGGGTATTACACAAGAACATCAATCCCGTTGGTTTGCAGTTCCGGAACGTTATCCAGAACTTTTACAAGAAGACCATAAACTCCGTACATACATAGAACAAAAGCTCGGTAGACTCGCTCAAAACAACGCCGGAATTTCCGAAGTACGGATTGAGCGCAAAGCCGACCAAATCGACCTAGAAGTACGCACAGCTCGACCAGGGGTAGTAGTAGGTCGCGGCGGGCAAGGCATAGAATCCTTGCGTACTGGACTCCAAGGACTATTGGGTAGTAATCGCCAAATTCGCATTAACGTAGTTGAAGTGCAACGAGTTGATGCTGATGCCTACCTGATTGCTGAATACATTGCTCAACAATTAGAACGCCGTGTTTCTTTCCGTCGGGTAGTGCGACAAGCGATTCAGCGTGCCCAACGTGCTGGTGTCCAAGGTATTAAAATCCAAGTCAGCGGCCGCCTCAACGGTGCTGAAATTGCTCGGACAGAGTGGACTCGTGAAGGTAGAGTCCCTCTACATACCTTACGAGCTGACATTGACTACTCTTATTGCACTGCAAAAACTATTTACGGCATTTTGGGCATCAAAGTATGGGTGTTTAAGGGAGAAATTATCCCTGGACAGGAAGAAACTGCACCACCACCCGCCGCTCGCGATCGCGAGCGGGGCGATCGGGGCGATCGCGATCGCGAACCCCGTCGTCGTCAACAACAACGCCGTCGTCAACAATTTGAAGATCGTTCAAATGAAGGATAAATGGGAATGGGGCATGAAGCATGAGGCATTAAGAATTGACAATGCCCAATGCCCAATGCCCAATGCCCAATGCCCAGTACCCAGTACCTAATCATGTTAAGTCCTAGAAGAACTAAATTCCGCAAACAACAGCGCGGACGGATGGAGGGACTAGCCACCCGTGGTAGTACCCTCAACTTCGGTGATTTTGCACTCCAAGCTCAAGAACCTGCTTGGATTACCTCTCGGCAAATAGAAGCTTCTCGGCGGGCAATGACTCGTTATATTCGCCGGGGTGGACAAATCTGGATTCGGATTTTCCCTGATAAGCCTGTAACCATGCGTCCTGCGGAAACCCGGATGGGTTCCGGTAAGGGTTCGCCAGAGTTTTGGGTAGCTGTAGTCAAGCCAGGGCGGATTATGTTTGAAATCGCTGGCGTTTCTGAAGAAATCGCCCGTGAAGCCATGCGCTTGGCTGCATATAAGCTGCCAATAAAAACCAAATTTATTGTGCGCTCTCAACCACAGGAGCAGGAGTAGGTCATGCCTCTTCCCAAAATTACAGAAGCAAGAGAATTAAGCGACGATAAACTTTCTGAAGAAATTCTTGCTGTTAAAAGACAACTATTTCAGTTGCGCTTGCAAAAAGCAACAAGACAGCTAGACAAGCCCCACCAGTTCCGACATGCTAAGCACCGCCTAGCGCAATTGCTGACGGTCGAGGGAGAACGCAAACGGGCAGCAAATCAAACGCCGCAAGCACAAGAAGAGTAGGAGATTATGGCAGTCAAAGAGCGAGTTGGCTTGGTAGTGAGCGACAAAATGCAAAAAACGGTGGTAGTCGCCGTAGAAAACCGCGCTCCTCATCCCAAGTACGGCAAGATTGTAGTCAACACCCAGCGCTATAAAGTTCACGACGAAGAAAATCAGTGTAAAGTGGGCGATCGCGTCCGGATTCAGGAAACAAGACCCCTGAGTAAAACTAAGCGCTGGAAAATCACAGAAATCCTGAACGTCAAACCTGCTTAAACCTCATAGTTGTTAGAAAACTAACAACATTACAAGGGAGTAAAATCGTGATTCAACCCCAGACTTATTTAAATGTCGCTGATAATAGCGGTGCCCGAAAACTAATGTGCATCCGCGTATTGGGTGGAGGTAACCGCCGTTATGGTTTTATTGGCGATAAGATTATTGCTGTTGTCAAAGACGCTACACCCAATATGGCTGTCAAGAAGTCTGATGTTGTGGAAGCAGTAATTGTCCGTACTCGCAAAGCCGTAAATCGTGATAGCGGTATGAGTATTCGCTTTGACGATAACGCCGCTGTAATTATTAACAAAGACGGTAATCCCAGAGGCACACGGGTTTTCGGGCCAGTTGCTAGGGAACTCCGCGATAAAAACTTTACCAAAATTGTTTCTCTGGCTCCGGAGGTGCTGTAATGGCAACCAAACAGGGTACGCCCAAAGTATTCCACAAAATGCACGTCAAAACTGGCGACACCGTACAAGTAATTGCTGGTAAAGACAAAGGAAAAGTTGGTGAAATTATCCAAGCACTTCCCCAACTGAGTAAAGTTGTCGTCAAAGGTGTCAATATTAAAACAAAGCACGTCAAACCCCAGCAAGAAGGTGAATCAGGGCGGATTGTCACCCAAGAATTCCCGATTCATAGCTCCAACGTCATGCTTTATTCCACCAAGCAAAACGTTGCCAGTCGTGTTTGTTACACCTTTACGCCAGAAGGCAAAAAAGTCAGAAAGCTCAAGAAAACTGGTGAAATTCTTGATAAATAACAAGAATTAGCCGACTTGAAATTTTAGATTTTAAATTTAATCCCAAATCCAAAATCTAAAATCCCAAATAAAAGGTTCCCTGACCAAGCCCAGGGATATCAGGACAAAAAACTATGGCGACAACAAGACTCAAAACTTTATATCACGAGACAATCGTCCCAAAACTCACGCAGCAGTTTCAATTTACCAACGTTCATCAAGTACCGAAGCTGGTAAAAATTACTATTAACCGTGGTTTGGGCGAAGCGGCTCAAAACGCGAAGGCGCTAGAAGCATCTATTAACGAAATTGCGACGATTACTGGTCAAAAACCAGTAGTGACGCGGGCGAAAAAAGCGATCGCTGGCTTTAAAATTCGTCAAGGAATGCCTGTGGGTATTATGGTGACCCTCAGAGGCGAGAGAATGTATGCCTTTCTCGACCGACTCGTTAGCCTTTCACTACCTAGAATTAGAGATTTTCGCGGCGTCAGCCCTAAAAGCTTTGACGGGCGGGGAAACTATACCCTGGGTGTTAGAGAACAGCTAATTTTTCCAGAGGTCGAGTACGATAGCATCGATCAAGTCCGTGGTTTGGATATTTCCATCATCACCACAGCGAAAAACGACGAAGAGGGTCGCGCCTTACTCAAAGAATTAGGAATGCCCTTTCGCGATCAATAAGTTCATCTATAGAGGGAACGATGGCGGCTAACGACACAATTGCAGATATGCTGACGCGCATCCGCAATGCCAACCTGGCGCGGCATCAAACTACACAAGTGCCAGCTACAAAAATGACCCGTAGTATTGCCAAAGTACTGCGGGAGGAAGGTTTTATTGGTGAATTTGAAGAAGCAGGGGATGAGGTAAAACGCAATCTGGTGATTTCCTTGAAATACAAAGGTAAGAATCGTCAGCCTCTGATCACCGCCCTCAAGCGAGTCAGTAAACCTGGTTTGCGTGTTTACTCCAACAAAAAAGAATTACCAAGAGTATTAGGTGGCATTGGCATCGCCATTATTTCTACATCCAGTGGCATTATGACTGACCGTGAAGCCCGGCGTCAGAATTTGGGTGGCGAAGTACTTTGCTACGTTTGGTAATCAAGAAAAGTGAAGAGTTAGAAATGAGGAGTGAAAAGTTAGTCATAAAAACTCATAACTCATAACTCATAGCTCATAACTCCATAAAGGACAAAAAGTCATGTCTCGTATTGGTAAACGTCCAATTACTATTCCCGCCAAAGTACAAGTGGCGATCGATGGTACCAAGGTTGTGGTGAAAGGGCCCAAAGGAGAACTTTCTCGCAATTTACCTGCTAACGTTATAGTTTCCCAAGAGGGAGAAGTATTACAAGTAACTCGTCGAGATGATACTCGGACTTCAAGGCAATTGCATGGCTTGAGCCGTACCTTAGTTGCCAACATGGTTGAGGGAGTTTCCCAAGGTTTTCAACGCCGTTTGGAAATTCAAGGGGTTGGTTACCGGGCACAAGTTCAAGGACGTAACCTAGTTTTGAATATGGGTTACAGCCATCAGGTACAAATTGAACCCCCAGAAGGAGTTCAGTTTGCAGTAGAAGGAACCACTAACGTCATCGTCAGCGGCTACGACAAAGAAATTGTCGGCAACACAGCAGCTAAAATTCGTGCCGTTCGCGCACCAGAACCTTACAAAGGCAAAGGTATTCGCTATGCCGGTGAAGTGGTAAGACGTAAAGCTGGTAAGACTGGTAAGAGTGGTAAGAAGTAAAAATGAAACTTACTCGTAGAGAATCAAAACAGCGTCGCCATCGACGCGTTCGTGGGAGAGTTATTGGCTCCCCAGAACGGCCCCGTTTAGCAGTATTTCGTTCTAATGAGCATATTTATGCCCAAGTGATTGATGATACACAGCATCACACCATAGTGGCAGCATCAACTGTAGAACCAGAGTTGAAATCGAGTTTAGCCTCAGGCGCTAACCGCGATGCATCGGTGCAAGTTGGTAAGTTGATTGCAGCGCGATCGCTAGAAAAAGGGATCGTCAAAGTAGTCTTCGATCGCGGTGGCAACCTATATCACGGTCGTGTCAAAGCCCTAGCTGACGCAGCCCGCGAAGCCGGTTTAGATTTCTAAAGTCATTGGTCATTAGTCATTGGTCATTTAGTCATTGGACAAATGACAAAGGACAAATGACAACTGACTTTTGACAACTGACAAATGACACTAAGAGAACATTGATTATGGCAACAGAGCGTAAAGGTAGAACCAAGCGTGCCAAAAAAGAAGAAACCACTTGGCAAGAGCGGGTAATTCAGATTCGACGGGTGAGTAAGGTCGTCAAAGGCGGTAAAAAACTTAGCTTCCGTGCGATCGTTGTCGTTGGTAACGAACGCGGTCAAGTTGGTGTCGGAGTAGGCAAAGCCTCAGATGTAATTGGAGCAGTGAAAAAAGGTGTAGCCGATGGTAAAAAACACCTAATTGATATTCCCATCACCAAATCCAACTCCATACCTCACCCCATTGATGGCATCGGTGGTGGCGCAAAAGTAATTATGCGTCCAGCCGCACCTGGTACTGGTGTAATTGCTGGTGGTGCTGTGCGTACAGTATTGGAATTGGCAGGAGTTCGCAACGTCCTAGCTAAGCAACTTGGCTCGAACAATCCACTCAACAATGCTAGAGCCGCAGTCAACGCTTTGTCTACACTGCGTACTCTTTCTGAAGTTGCTGAAGATCGCGGTATTCCTATTGAAAATCTCTACATCTAATTTAGTCATGAGTTATTAGTCATTGGTCATTAGTGAATAACAAACGGCAAATGACAAACGACAAATGGCATCAGACCAACGACAAATGACATTTTTAGCTTATGAGACTCAACGATGTTAAGCCACAAAAAGGCTCAAAAAAACGCCGCCGCCGCGTAGGTAGGGGTATTGCTGCTGGGCAAGGTGCTAGTGCTGGTCTAGGTATGCGGGGTCAAAAATCTCGTTCTGGTAGTGGCACCAGACCAGGTTTTGAAGGTGGTCAACAGCCATTGTACCGCCGCTTACCCAAACTCAAGGGCTTTCCGATTGTGAATCGGAAGAATTACACTACGATTAATGTAGAGAAGCTAGCCTCACTTCCCGCTAATACAGAAGTAACTTTGACCTCCTTGAAAGCAGCAGGTATTATCACTGGTGCTAAAGGCCCATTGAAAATTTTGGGTAACGGGGAATTGAGCGTTCCGCTCAAGGTACAAGCGGCAGCTTTCACAGGTACAGCTCGGAGCAAAATTGAGGCAGCTGGTGGGAGTTGTGAAGTCTTATGAGTGAGCCGGAATAGGGCACTTAGATGCAAGCCAACTCGCAGCCAGCGCCTGGTTCACAATAAAGGTAGCACTCTATGATCAGTCGAGACAAAGCCCCAACGGCTCAAGAAACTTTTATGCAGATGGCACAAGCAGCCGGGCTCAGAGGTAGGCTGCTTGTCACTGTCGGTATTCTAATTTTGGTTCGCTTAGGCATCTTCTTGCCTGTGCCAGGGATTGATAGAGATCGGTTTGCCGCAGCCATCTCAGGAAATAACGCGATATTTGGTTTGTTGGATATCTTTTCTGGGCGAGGACTTTCGACCTTGGGAGTCTTTGCTTTAGGGATTTTGCCCTTCATCAATGCGTCCATTATCATCCAATTGCTCACAGCTGCAATTCCATCTTTGGAAAATTTACAGAAAAATGAAGGTGAAGCGGGTCGGCGAAGAATATCCCAAATTACCCGCTATGTATCCTTGGGGTGGGCAATTATTCAAAGTACAGCTTTTTCGGCATTATTCTTGCAGCAGTTTGCTTTAAACCCAGGACCACTGTTTGTAGCTGAAACCGCGATCTCCCTCACTGCTGGTTCTATGTTCGTGATGTGGGCATCAGAACTGATTACAGAACGGGGAATTGGAAATGGTGCATCATTGTTGATTTTTGTCAACATTGTCGCATCATTACCAAAAGCTTTAGGCGATACCATCGATTTGGTGCAAGTCGGCGGTCGGGAAACAGTAGGTCGCGTGATCGTGTTAATCTTAGTGTTCCTGGCAACAATTGTTGGTATTGTGGTTGTGCAAGAAGGAATGCGTCGCATCCCAATTATTTCAGCTCGTCGTCAAGTAGGTCGGCGAGTTTTGGCAGAACAACGCAGCTATCTGCCCCTACGCCTAAATCAAGGCGGCGTAATGCCAATTATTTTTGCTGCTGCCATCCTCAGTTTGCCACTGCTGATCGCCAATTTTACTAAAAATGCTGAATTGGCGAATATAGTTAACACTTATTTGAGTCCAAGCGGTTCTAGTTCTTGGGTCTATGCATTGGTATACATGGTTTCCATCGTTTTCTTCAGCTACTTCTATTCTTCATTGATTCTCAACCCAGTAGATGTAGCCCAGAACTTGAAGAAAATGGGTTCTAGTATTCCTGGAATTAGACCCGGTAAGGCAACTAGCGAGTATATCGAACGCGTTTCTAACCGACTCACTTTTTTGGGTGCGATCTTTTTAGGCTTTGTTGCTATTATTCCCACCGCAGTGGAAAGCGCTTTGAATGTAAAAACTTTCCAGGGAATAGGTGCCACGTCTTTGTTAATTTTGGTTGGTGTGGCTATTGAGACAGCCAAACAAGTCCAAACTTATGTCATCTCTCAGCGCTATGAAGGAATGGTGAAATAATAGTGACGCGACTAATCTTCTTGGGACCGCCTGGAGCTGGTAAAGGAACACAAGCTAAAACATTAGCTGACCATCGGCATGTTCCCCATGTTTCTACGGGTGACATATTGCGCGAAGCATTGTCCAAGCAAACCCGTTTGGGCTTAAAAGCTCAAAGTTATATGGATAAAGGGGAACTAGTCCCAGACATTTTAGTACAGGAAATGGTCCAAGAACGGCTGAGTCAGTTAGATGCCAAGCATGGTTGGATTCTCGATGGTTTTCCTAGGACTGTCAAGCAAGCAGTTTTTCTTGAGGAATTACTCGAACAATTAGACCAGTCTGGTGAAAGAGTAGTTAGTCTGGAAGTCCCAGATGATGTAGTAGTAGGGCGTTTACTTGCACGAGGACGAAAAGATGATAGCGAAGAAGTAATTCGTCGTCGTTTAGAAGTTTACCGTGCTGAAACTGCACCTTTGATTGATTACTACCGCGATCGCCAAAAACTTGTAACAGTCAATGGCAACCAGTCCCAAGAAGAAGTCACTGATGAACTCCAAAAGATAATTGCTTGAAAAGCACAAGGGAGTAGAGAGTAGATAATTGACCACTCCCCACTCCCAAATCCCATCGAATCAAGAAGTTGAACAATTTTAGCTAAAATATATTAAGAAAGTGTTGATATATTTCTCAAAGTGTGTTGTCTTGCGGATGAAGTGCTGCAAACGAACATGAGATTATTGAGTTGAGGAAAAAACAAATTGTCTAAGCAAGATTTGATTGAAATGGAAGGCACGGTTACAGAGTCTTTGCCCAATGCGATGTTTCGCGTTGACTTGGATAATGGCTTTAACGTGTTGGCACACATTTCCGGCAAGATTCGCCGTAACTATATTAAGATTTTGCCTGGCGATCGGGTCAAGGTAGAGCTAACTCCTTACGACTTGACTAAGGGCAGAATCACCTATCGCTTACGTAAGAAGTAAATCCAACTAAAATTTTCATCGGAGGTAAGTAAATCATTGACTCAGCCACAAGCTATTCAAATGGAAGGAAGTGTTACAGAGGTATTACCTCGTGACAGCTTTCTACTTGAACGAGACGATGGCTCAATCGTAAATGCTCAGAAGTTCCGAGTTGAATTAGACAATGGGGATTCGGTCTTGGCATATCTTACTGTGAAGCGCCACTATAGCAAAATTTTAACTGGCGATCGGGTCAAGGTAGAGCTAACTCCTTACGACTTGACTAAAGGCAGAATCACCTACCGACTGAGAAAGAAGTAGATATATGTAGAGAATTTTACCATAAAACCATCATTTTGACTGTTTCCTAGTCAACTTAGCTGAATAATTCCCCAAGAAATGTTATAATCTAATATTTGGAGTCAAAGTAAAAAAGGCATGAAAGTTAGAGCCTCAGTCAAGAAAATCTGTGAAAAGTGTAACGTGATCAAACGCCGTGGTCGCGTTATGGTGATTTGCGTTAACCCTAAACACAAGCAACGTCAAGGATAAAGCTCTGAATCAACAGAGGATGTTGCAAAACGCATAATCTTTATTAAAACGAAAAGACGGCATTAATCACGTTTTTTTAAGTACTAGTAATTGCGAGAACAATAGGGAGAGTTGATTGTGGCACGTATTGCCGGAGTAGACCTTCCACGCGATAAGCGCGTCGAGATTGGTCTGACTTACATTTACGGGATAGGGTTATCGCGATCGCAGGAAATTCTAAAGACTACAGGTGTAAATCCAGACACCCGTGTTAAAGAGTTAAGTGACAGCGATGTAGCGAAACTACGAGCAGAAATAGAAACCAACTATGAAGTTGAAGGAGACTTGCGCCGCTGGGAGTCAATGAACATCAAGCGCTTAGTTGACATTGGCACCTACAGAGGGCGTCGTCATCGCATGGGCTTACCGGTCAGAGGGCAAAGAACCCGCACCAACGCTAGAACCCGTCGAGGTAGAAGGCAGACAGTGGCTGGTAAGAAGAAGGCGCCAGGGAAATAAATAATTTGACAACGCTTCCTAAACAGAGCAAGTTTTACCTTAAATCAACTAAACAAGTATGGCGAGACAACCAACTAAAAAAACTGGGAGCAAAAAGCAGAAACGGAACGTCCCCAATGGGATGGCGTATATCCAGTCTACTTTCAACAATAGCATTGTCACCATTACCGATCAAAATGGAGATGTTATCTCCTGGGCTAGTGCTGGTTCTAGCGGCTTTAAGGGAGCAAAAAAGGGAACTCCCTTTGCAGCGCAAACCGCAGCTGAAAGTGCAGCCCGTCGAGCTATCGATCAAGGTATGCGCCAAATTGAGGTAATGGTCAGTGGCCCAGGAGCAGGTAGAGAAACCGCTATCCGCGCACTTCAAGGAGCAGGACTGGAAATTACACTGATTCGGGATATTACCCCAATTCCTCACAATGGTTGCCGTCCACCGAAACGCCGTCGAGTTTAATCATCAAAACTGGGCATTGAGGACGAGAAGTTGCAGCCAAAGTCAAATGAAGTAACTTGCGATGACCCCTTAGAGGTCTATTGTTGAAACTACATTGAATTAAGGCTAAAACTTTGGACGGTTTGGGCGACTAGAAGGGTGTCAGACTATTCCACATGGAAAGCTGTGAAACTTCGGTCAACCCAAAATATTATTAATCAATTTTGGATTTGAGATTTGCGATTTTAGATTAATCCCTAACAAAGCTTGGGGCTTTGTGCATTTGAAGTTGATAATAGCGTAGCTAACCCATCGAGAATCTTTGAGATTTGTTCCGCCCAGAAGACTGGATAAATTAACCGAAAAAGCATAATCAAAAATCAAAAATCGAAAATCGAAAATTGACACTAAATTCGGGAGGCAATAGATTTGTCTGCTAGCAGCACCTTAAAAAAGGGAGGCTAATCCGTGGCGCAGTTTCAAATTGAATGTGTAGAGTCTAATACTGAAGAAAGCCGCAACCATTACAGTAAATTTGTTTTGGAACCTCTAGAGCGCGGTCAAGGAACAACGGTTGGCAACGCGCTGCGCCGGGTTTTACTGTCTAATCTAGAGGGTACGGCAGTTACAGCAGTCCGGATTGCAGGCGTATCACATGAGTTTGCTACTGTCCCTGGCGTGCGGGAAGATGTACTGGAAATCCTCATGAGAATGAAGGAAGTTATCCTGAAAAACTATTCCTCGCAACCCCAAATTGGTAGGTTACTCGTTAACGGGCCAGCAACAATTACTGCGGCGCATTTTGATTTACCCAGTGAAGTAGAAGTCATCGATCCGACACAGTATGTAGCCACCATTGCCGAGGGTGGAAAACTGGAAATGGAATTTCGGATCGAGAGAGGTAAAGGTTATCGCACTGTAGAACGAGGACGAGAGGAAGCTACATCGTTGGACTTTCTTCAAATCGACTCAGTGTTTATGCCAGTGCGAAAAGTCAATTATAGTGTGGAAGAAGCTCGTGGGGATGGCTCAATTACCAAAGACCGACTATTGTTGGAAGTTTGGACAAATGGCAGCATTTCCCCCCAAGAAGCACTATCCTCCGCTGCTGGAATCTTGGTAGATTTATTCAACCCTTTGAAAGACATTTCCCTAGAGCCAACAGATACAGGTTCGGAAATTTCAGAAGACCCAACTGCTCAGATTCCAATCGAAGAGTTGCAACTTTCTGTACGGGCATATAACTGTCTCAAACGGGCACAAGTGAATTCTGTCGCTGACTTGTTGGATTATACCCAAGAAGACCTCTTAGAAATTAAAAACTTTGGTCAAAAATCAGCAGAAGAGGTCGTAGAAGCTTTACAGCGTCGCTTGGGCATTACTTTGCCCCAAGAAAGAGGCTCTAAACACCCTTAAGTATATCGAGTCCGGTTGATTGCTTATCATTTAGACAGACGCGGGGACGCGAAGACGCAAACACGCAAAGAGTTTTTTGATAAGTGATTAAGTGGACATGATATGAAAATTGTTTGTAGTTCATAAGTGCTTAATTATGCGTCACCGTTGTCGCGTCAAACAACTTAGTAAACCAGCAGACCAGCGCCGCGCTTTATTGCGATCGCTTACCACCGAACTGATCCGTCATGGTAAAATCACCACCACTTTAGTTCGCGCTAAAGTTGTACGGAGTGAAGTAGATAAAATGATTACCCTAGCCAAAAACGGCTCCTTGGCTGCACGTCGGGAAGCCCTTGGCTACATCTTCGACAAAGCTTTAGTTCATGCTTTGTTTGAACAAGCTCCCAATCGGTATGCTAATCGCCAAGGCGGTTATACCCGTATCATCCATACCGTACCCCGTCGGGGTGATAAGGCCGAGATGGCAATACTGGAATTGGTTTAAGTCATTAGTCATTAGTCCTTAGCAAAAGACAAACGACAAATGACAAAGCGCAAAGTCGAGCCACTGCTACCTCAGCGCCCTGCGTCGGAAAGCAAGTGGCGTTGAGCGCCAGCTTCCGGCGAACGGAACTTTGTAACAGAGAACAAAAATCTGTATGTTAGAAAGCCACCAGCCTAGACAAACTCAGCGAGTAGCCTTGGTAATTCAATACCTGGGCACTCATTTTCATGGCTGGCAACGGCAAAAGAACCAGCGTACAGTCCAAGAAGAGATCGAAAAAGCGATCGCTACTATTCTCGGACATCATGTGACATTACACGGCGCCGGACGAACCGATGCTGGAGTCCATGCTGCTGCTCAAGTCGCTCATTTTGAAGCAACAGGTTTAATTCCCGCTCACAAGTGGGCAACAATCCTCAACAGCTATGTGCCATCAGATATATTAATCAGGGCTTCAGCTGGTGTAGATGGCCGATGGCACGCTCGGTTTAGTGCAGCCTATCGGCGATATCGCTACACAATATACACTGAAGATCGACTTAACTTGTTCGTGAAACCCTTCAGTTGGCATTATTATTATGCACCCCTCGATGAATCATTAATCCAAGCTGCCCTCAAACCTCTGTTGGGAAAGCATCACTTAGCTGCTTTTCATCGTGCGGGATCAAAGCGTTCGCATTCATGGGTAGAGGTACAAGCAGCAGAGTGTCGTCGCAGTGGGCCATTTATCCATATTGAAATACAGGCAGATGGATTTTTGTATGGCATGGTACGGCTGTTGGTAGGAATGTTGGTACAAGTAGGATCTGGAGAACGTACACTTTCCAACTTCACCGAACTGTGGAAAGAAGAACGTCGCCAAGAAGTCAAACATGCCGCACCATCTCAAGGTTTGTGTTTGTTGCGAGTCGGCTATCCAGATTTTCCCTTTCCAAAAGAGATTTGGTACGATACCCTGCCAAAGTTAGTCATTGGTCATTAGTACAGACGCGATTAACCCTTGTTTGTACAATTGACAAATTACAAAGGACAAAGGACAAATCACAAATGACAATAGTTAAAACATACCTTCCCCCTCAAGCATCCCTTGAGCGTGAGTGGTACGTAGTAGATGCTACCGATAAACGCCTTGGACGGCTCGCCAGTGAAATCGCTCAAGTCCTCAGAGGCAAAAACAAACCCGAATTTACACCCCACCTAGATACAGGTGACTTCGTAATCGTTGTTAATGCCGAGAAAGTAGCAGTCACAGGTAAAAAGCGCACTCAAAAAGTGTACCGTCGCCATTCTGGTCGTCCCGGCGGCATGAAAACGGAAACCTTTGTGAAACTACAACAGCGCCTGCCAGAGCGGATTATAGAACACGCTGTCAAAGGTATGCTACCCAAAAATAGCCTGGGTAAGCAGTTATTCACCAAGCTGAAAGTTTACGCCGGGCCTACGCATCCTCATGAAGCTCAAAAGCCCAAAGAACTAAAAATTAATACAATTCCTGGAGAACAAAGTTAATGGTAGCAGTAGATACCAATAGCGGCCGTGCTGTTTACTGGGGTACTGGTCGTCGGAAGTCAGCAGTAGCAAGAGTACGCCTCGTTCCAGGTACTGGAAAACTGACTGTCAATGGTAAAGATGGAGACTTGTATTTCCAATTTAATGCCAATTACTTGGGAGTCATCAAAGCACCGTTGGAAACTTTGGGGCTAGAAAACGAATACGACATTTTGGTAAAAGCAGAAGGTGGCGGCTTGACTGGACAGGCTGATTCTGTTCGCTTGGGAGTTGCTCGTGCTTTGTGCCAACTAGACCCAGATAACCGCCCACCTTTGAAAACCGAAGGTTATCTCACTCGCGATCCCAGGGCAAAGGAACGGAAAAAATATGGTTTACACAAAGCCCGGAAAGCTCCTCAGTACTCTAAGCGTTAGGATATTAGGCATGGGGTATGGGGCATGGGGCATTGGTTATTATCCCTCACTCCCTCATGTCCCCAGTCCCGACTCCTTAACCTGATTCCAACCGAAAAGTTATAATTCTTATAGATTCACCACAAAAAACAATGGCTAAATCTGATATTCACCCCAAGTGGTATCCAGACGCGAAAGTCTACTGTAACGGTCAAGTTGTGATGACCGTTGGCTCTACTAAGCCAGAATTACACGTAGATGTTTGGTCTGGAAATCACCCATTTTACACTGGTACTCAGAAGATTATTGACACTGAGGGTCGAGTTGAGCGGTTCCTCCGCAAATACGGTATGTCCAGCGAACAAAGCACCGGCACCAAAAAGAAAAAGTAGCGGGTTGGCTCTGCTGTTAACGACGACCCTGCATTTTTCGGGGTCGATTGTCATTTATATGCTCGAGCCAATTTGTTATTTTTTTAAGGAGCGATCGCACTCGTCATGGCTGAAACATACTTACTGGAAAAACTCAAATCCGTTGAACAAACCTTTAATGAATTAACTCGTCGTCTTGGCGACCCCGATACCGCTAGCAACCCTGATGAGTATCAACAAATTGCTAAGTCTCGTTCTTCTTTGGAAGAGGTAGTTAATACCTATGAAACTTGGAAAACAGCCCAAGAAGACTTGATCGGAGCGCGTCAGGTTTACAAAGAATCTGCAAGCGATCCAGAGTTGCAAGAAATGGCAGCACTGGAAGTAGATGAACTTGAGGAAAAAATAAAATATTTAGAGAGTCGCTTGAAAGTCTTACTGCTACCACGCGACCCCAATGATGAAAAGAATATCATGTTGGAAATTCGCGCTGGTACAGGTGGCGATGAAGCCAGTATTTGGGCTGGCGATTTGATGCGGATGTACACTCGCTACGCCCAAACTCAAGGTTGGAAAGTTTCTCTGGTGAGTGAATCTCTCGGAGAAATGGGCGGTTGGAAAGAAGTCATTCTGGAAATTAAAGGTGACGACGTTTACAGTCAGCTAAAGTTTGAAGCTGGAGTGCATCGCGTACAGCGGGTGCCGCTTACAGAAGCAGGTGGACGGGTTCACACTTCCACTGCGACGGTGGCGATTATGCCAGAGGTGGATGATGTGGAAATCCACATTGATCCGAAGGATATTGAAATGACGACGGCTCGTTCTGGCGGTGCTGGTGGACAAAACGTCAACAAGGTGGAAACAGCCGTTGACTTGATGCACAAACCAACGGGTATTCGGATTTTCTGTACCGAAGAACGCAGCCAGTTGCAAAACAAAGAACGGGCGATGCAAATTCTCCGGGCGAAGTTGTATGAAATGAAGTTACGCGAACAACAAGAAGCTGTAACTTCCATGCGGCGATCGCAAGTTGGAACAGGATCGCGATCGGAAAAAATTCGCACTTACAATTATAAAGACAACCGCGTTACCGACCACCGTTTAGGTCAAAACTATTCTCTTAATCCCGTCTTGGAAGGCGATTTGGAGACTATTATCCAATCTTGCATCTCCCAAGACCAACAGGAACGTCTAGCTGAATTAGCAACTGCTAGCGCTAATTAATTTTTATTAGTAAAAATTTTGAGAAACCGCTTGTTGTAATGTTTCTTTTAACACATACAAGCGGTTTTCTAATGCAGCGCGGAGTACATCTTCAATTTCACTGGGATAGCTATAATAAGCAAGTTCGTATTTCATAACGTAATTTACCTTTGCCCATTCCTTCAGTGTTTGGCAAGTATAAATTAAAGATTCTACTTCTTGTTGCCAACGCCCAAAAATTCGGTAGCTGAAAAAACTACTACAGATGTTACCTGCCGTATCCCAGTAAGAGATACACACCTGATGCTTTAAACAGTGGATTTTCTTGATTTGCTTAATCTGATAGCCTTTGGTTTTGAGAGCTTGTTTTGCTTCACGGTTTGAAATTTGCCACTGCTCTGGTTTAATTTTATTAGAGGCGATGAAATTTCGACCTTTACGGCGATATTTTTTTATTTGGCGTGGCTTGGAAAACATGATGCACCTTTTGTGTGATTGGCAACAATGCCAAATAACGTAGCAGCGTCTATAGTCTATAATTAAAATGAACATTGCTTAATTACAATGTTTATTTAAAGTATCATTAACAACTAAACTTGTCAATATAAAATCAAAATTTTAAACTTTCTCACTAAACTAATAAATGCAGTTGACTAGCTACACAAGCAGTGAACATCGAAAGCAGAGAAAAACTGATTGAAATCATCAAACTAGCTCGCGGTTCCATGAGCCAGCGAGCTTTTGGCAAGCTTTTGGGAGTTTCTGCTACTGCTGTTCAGTTGTGGGAAAAGGGTGTGAATGTGCCAGATACTGAATATTTGGCAAAAATCGCAGCGAGAGCGGGTTACACACTTCAAGAGTTACTTAGTTGCTTGGATGGCAAGCCAATACAAGAAACCTCAGATTTAAGTTTGATTCTCAGACAAATACAGCACATGCCTCTTAGCCAAGTGGCTCAAATCGTTCAGGCTGCTGCGGATAGGTTTGCTGCTGTAGCTGAAGCGTCAGGCGACGAAGCAAAAGCCAGTTGAATATTAAAATAATTCGTAATTCGTAATTCGTAATTCGTAATTCGTAATTAAGTGTTTTAAGGACGATTTAAGGCAAAATCCGATCGAACTAGCTTGTGGTTTCTTGCTGTCAAGATTCATTTATATGGATATGGACAAACCTTGTTTGTATGACGAAGACTTTTATGGGTGGACACAGCAGCAGGCTAAAGCGTTAGAGCAGAGGCTAGTTATGGAACTAGACTGGCCACACCTGCAAGAGGAAATTCAAGCTTTGGGGAGACAGGAGTATCGGGAACTCGTGAGTCGTCTGAGTGTATTACTCGGTCATCTCTTGAAGTGGGAATATCAACCAGAACAAAGGTCTCGCAGTTGGTTTTTAACAATTCGAGAACAGCGTCGTGCTATCCATAGGCATTTGCGACAGAACCTTAGCTTAAAGTATCGAATAGAAGAAGCCTTGTTAGATGGCTTTGAAGCAGGAGTCGATTTGGCGCTACGAGAAACTAACCTACCATTACGAACTTTTCCAGAGTATTGCCCCTATTTATTTGATGATGCGATCGCAGAGAATTTTCTGTGCGATACTCGTCAAGACTGGGAAGGATAATTACTACCATTTTTTCTAATTAATTTATAACATGCAAATTGCCAAAATACTTAAGGCGATCGCATTGGAAAAGATATAATCCAGAACTAGATCCCTGACTTATCGAAGAAGTCGGGGATTTGTATTTAAGCCTAAATATAACTACTGGCGACTCCGTATAAATAGTTTTAAAATGGGGAGCATCAAATTTCGGCAGGTGCAGCTATGTCGTTACGCAATGAACCTTTAGATTGGCAAGTCGAAAGTAATAATTTTTACGTACCTATTTATCACAAAGGTGATTTAGTTGGTTTTTTCAAACAAGAGTATGCTAGTGAAGTTATTAAATTCCTAAACGAAGAAGAAGTTTTAAAGAAAGCCCTAAAAATGGCTTGTACTGATTTAATTAAAAAAATAGGCGGTGATACAAGTAAAGTCAATTATTTAATGGAAAAATATGTAAAAACTAGCGAACGTCCCAAATATGGAACTAGAGCGATCGCTCTTTTACTTTACGAACGTCAAAAGGAACTTGACCTCAGTAATCAAGAATTTGCTAAATTCTGCGATACTTTTAAACTATCCCCTACTGAACTCAATAATATTTATGCTGGAGAAGCATTTGATGATAGTTTATTAGCACCGCTTTCACGGATATTAGGAATAGCAAAAGAACGCTTACTAGAAGTACGAGATGGTTCAGAGAAAGAAAGTAACGTATGAGCAGTAAATCGTAAGTTCATAAATTGTAAAAAATCATGAAGACAGACAGTATTTTTTACCGTCTATTTCAAGAATTTCCTAGTATCTTTTTTGAACTGATTGGTAATCTACCTGAAGAAGCTAGCCTTTACCAATTTTCATCAATTGAAATTAAACAAACAGCCTTCAGAATCGATAGTGTATTTTTCCCCAGAGAAGAAAATGACTACCAGATTTATTTTGTTGAAGTACAGTTTCAGCCTGATGCAGAAATTTATTCACGACTATTTGCCGAAATATCTTTATAGCTCCGTCAAAACAAACCACAAAATAATTGGAGTGCTGTGATTTTGTACCCCAATAGAAGTATAGATATAGGAGATATTAAACATTATCGTGACTTTTTCGTCAGTCAGCGAGTTAGACGAATTTATTTAGATGAATTAGGTGAAACTGCATCGCTTCCTATTGGCATTGCAACTGTTAAATTAGTAATTGCAGCCGAAGATATAGCAATCCGAGAAGCAAGGGAGTTAATAGACACAACCAAGTCCGGAATCAACTCACCACTAAAACAGCAGCAATTATTACAATTTATAAAAACTATTGTGGCTTACAAGTTTCCGACAATGAGTAGGGAGGATATGGAAAAAATGTTTGGGTTAAGCGAGTTAAAACAAACCAGATTTTATCAGGAAGCCTTTCAAGAAGGTATTGAACAAGGTATTCAACAAGGTAAACTGCAAACAGTACGACCCATGTTGGCAGCAGGTCTGACTGTAGAGTACATAGCACAAGTGTTAGATTTAAGTGTTGAAGAAGTCAGACAATTAACACAAAGTCAGTCTGAATGAGGGTGTGGTAATTTTAAGGCCTCACTCTAGGCAAATTTGATTTCGAGTTGCAGAACTTTCCAGCGAGGAATTTATAGTTAATTTTTGTTAATATTGGAAGCGGTGTTACCACTTCGTCCTCAATCACCCATTCCCTACCTGAGAGAAACTTAATGCTGCGACTTGAACATATTAGTAAAATTTATCCTACAGGCGAAGTTCTCAAAGATATCAACTGGGAAGTTAAACCAGGCGATCGCATTGGCTTAGTCGGTGTCAACGGTGCTGGAAAATCTACCCAACTCAAAATTATCACTGGGGAAATGGAACCTAGCTCAGGGGAAATCATTCGTCCTGCCAGCTTACACATAGCTTACCTCAACCAAGAGTTTGAAGTAGATCCCACCCGCACCGTTAGAGAAGAATTTTGGACAGTTTTCAAAGAAGCAAACCAAGTACAGTTATCTCTAACCCAAGTACAACGTGACATGGAAGCAGCTGAGCCAGATGATCTAGATCGGTTAATCAACAAATTGGATCGTTTGCAGCGGCAATTTGAAGCTTTAGATGGTTATGGATTAGACGCACGCATTGGGAAAATCTTACCAGAAATGGGATTTGGAGTAGAAGATGGCGATCGCCTTGTCAGCGCTTTTAGTGGCGGCTGGCAAATGCGGATGAGTTTGGGTAAAATCCTGCTGCAAAAACCCGACTTATTATTGCTGGACGAACCAACTAACCATCTCGATTTAGAAACCATTGAGTGGCTGGAAAATTACCTCAAGGGGCTAATTACCCCGATGGTTATAGTCTCCCATGACCGCGAATTTCTTGACCGTCTGTGCACCCAAATAGTGGAAACCGAACGCGGTGTTTCTAGTACTTACCTCGGCAATTATTCTGCATATTTACAACAGAAAGCCGAAAATCAATCAGCACAACTGAGTGCTTACGAACGCCAGCAAAAAGAGTTAGAAAAACAACAAGTTTTTGTTGATAGATTTCGCGCCAGTGCTACCCGCAGTACCCAGGCAAAAAGCCGGGAAAAGCAACTGGAAAAAATTGAGCGTATCGAAGCACCTGTAGCTGGAGTAAGAACTCTACACTTCCGTTTTCCTCCTGCACCACGCAGTGGACGCGAAGTGGTAAACATTAAAGATTTTACTCATATCTATGATGATAAAATTTTGTTTTTGGGGGCAAATCTTTTAATTGAAAGAGGCGATCGTATTGCTTTTCTCGGCCCCAACGGTGCTGGCAAATCTACACTTCTGCGCCTAATTATGGGTATGGAACCACCAACAGAAGGGACTGTAGAATTAGGCGAGCATAATGTTATTCCTGGTTATTTTGAACAAAATCAAGCTGAAGCTTTAGACTTGAAGAAAACTGTCATGGAAACAATCCATGATGAAGTTCCCGATTGGAAAAATGAAGAAGTCCGTACACTCTTAGGACGGTTTTTATTTACTGGCGACACAGTATTCAAGGCAGTTGGGGCATTAAGTGGGGGAGAAAAAGCTCGCTTGGCATTGGCAAAAATGCTTTTACGTCCCGCAAACTTATTAATCTTGGATGAGCCGACAAATCACCTAGACATTCCAGCTAAAGAAATGCTGGAAGAAGCCCTCCAAAATTATGATGGTACGGCGATTGTTGTATCACACGATCGCTACTTTATCTCTCAGGTAGCCAACAAAATTGTCGAAATTCGCGATGGTGAATTCCGCGTTTATTTAGGAGATTATCATTACTATCTCCAGAAAATTGCCGAAGAAAAAGAACAAGCGAAGTTAGCTGCAATAGAAGCTGAGAAAGCTGCTAAAAAGGCTGCCAAAGCTGCCAAAGCTGCCACTAAACGAAAATGAAAAACTGGAAAATTGCTTAATAGTAAAGTTCAACAGTTATCATTTGTCACTTATTTGTCTTGGTTAAGAGCCACTTTGTTCAACAGTTATCTGTTACTAATTACTAGTGTTACTGATAACTGTTGACTTGATTGATAACCATACAGCGAATAACTGTTAACTTGCTTCATTGTTACTAAAGCTAAGACGCCTTGATGTTGCATTTGTTTATCCAGATTGTCATTCGTTATTAGTGACTTTCAAATGGCAAAGGACAACCTCACAAGTTAATGTGTAACAAAAATGGATGAAAGCTTACTCAATAATTACTCATTATTCAAGAGCAAAAACAACGTAGAAAGATTACTAATATTTAAAAAATATCTCAAAAAGCTTTAAGTCGTTCATAAAAGAAGTTAATAAGCAGAAATTCACTTGCGTCGGCGATTAGCAATGGTATCATTCGGGTATTACAAAAAGTAAAGGGCAATTTTACTATGACCAAAGCACCTGTTGCTCCTGTGGTGCTAGTCATTTTAGACGGATGGGGGTACTGTGAGCAGACGCGAGGAAACGCTATTGCTGCTGCTAAAACTCCCATTGTGGACAGTTTATGGGCAGCTTACCCGCATACCCTCATCCACACATCAGGAAAAGCCGTAGGGTTGCCAGATGGTCAAATGGGCAACTCAGAAGTTGGTCATTTGAACATTGGTGCTGGACGAGTGGTACCACAAGAACTGGTACGCATCTCCGATGCGGTCGAAGATGGTTCTATTACCTCAAACCCAGCACTTGTCAAAATTTGCCAGGAAGTTCGCTCTCGCAATGGCAAGCTGCATCTAGTAGGGCTTTGTTCTGAGGGAGGGGTACATTCCCATATCACCCATCTGTTTGGACTACTTGACTTAGCTAAAGAGCAGCGAATTTCAGAAGTTTGTATCCACGCGATTACCGATGGTCGTGACACCGCCCCAACCGAGGGCGTAAAAGCGATCGCCATGCTACAAGATTATATAGACCGCATAGGAATCGGGCGCATAGTCACCCTCAGCGGTCGCTACTACGCGATGGATCGCGATCGCCGCTGGGATCGGGTAAAACGTGCCTACGATGTCATGACACAAGATACGGTGGCTGATAACCGTAAAGCTGTAGAAATCTTGCAAGCCTCTTACGCCGAAGGGGTAAAAGATGAATTTGTCAACCCCGTTAGAATTGCTCCTGGTGCGATAGAAGCAGAGGATGGAGTGATATTTTTCAACTTCCGCCCCGACCGCGCCAGACAACTGACTCAAGCCTTTGTCAGCCCTGAATTTAACGGTTTTGAAAGACAGCAAATTAAACCGCTTTCATTTGTCACGTTTACCCAATACGACCCAGACTTAACCGTGGCTGTGGCTTTTGAGCCGCAGAATCTCAACAATATTCTGGGACAAGTGATAGCCAATCACAATCTCAAGCAATTCCGCACTGCTGAAACTGAAAAATACGCCCACGTCACGTATTTCTTTAATGGCGGTTTGGAGGAACCTTTTCCTGGTGAAGATCGGGAATTAGTCAGCAGCCCAATGGTAGCGACTTATGACCACGCCCCAGCGATGTCAGCAACAGCAGTTACAGACGTAGCGATCGCTGCCATTCAAAAGGGTTTATATTCTTTAGTTGTGATTAATTATGCCAATCCAGACATGGTAGGGCATACTGGTCAAATCGAAGCCACCATTACAGCCATTGAAACAGTCGATCGCTGTTTGGGACGCTTATTAGAAAGCGTTAGCAAAGTCGGCGGCACAACAATTATTACTGCCGATCATGGCAACGCTGAGTATATGCTAGATGAAGAGGGTAACCCCTGGACAGCTCACACAACTAACCCAGTCCCCTTTATCCTCGTGGAAGGAGAAAAAGTCAAAATCCCTGGATATGGTACAAATGTCGAACTGCGAAGCGATGGCAAGCTAGCCGACATCGCACCCACCATTCTAGAGATTTTACAGCTGCCTCAACCACCAGAAATGACAGGGCGATCGCTGCTCAAAACGGCAGAATATGACCTGCAACGCACTCGCACCCCCGTACAAGTAGGCTTGTAAAAAAGTTAAGAGTGAAGAGTTAAGAGTGAGGAGTTAATAATTAAGACTGAGCAATTAAAACTTTCCTAACTCCTAACTCCTAACTCCTAACTCCTGTTTTTTAAAACTTGTTATAAATGAGATTGCTACCATGACAGTTACTAATATCGTGCAAGGCATTTGGGCTTTTTCCGCTGTTGGTCTAATTATCTTAGTTTTGCTGCATAGCCCCAAAGGTGATGGTATTGGAGCCATTGGTGGGCAAGCTCAGCTATTTAGCAGCACCAAAAGTGCAGAAAACACTTTGAACCGAGTTACTTGGGCGTTAACAGTCATTTTTCTTGGTTTGACAGTAGTTTTAAGTGCTGGTTGGTTGCCTAAATAAAAATCGGTGAGGGGGAGATGAGGAACAAAACACAATACCTAATACCTAAAATCCCCAAAAATTTTATTAGACAGCGATTCTTAGCAGTTCTGGGCTTAATTATTGGCACAGGACTGCTAGTTGTTTTTACGAACCTGGGGCATAGGGCATGGGGGAGCCACTGCGTTGGGCGGCTCTGCCGACTTGAAGCAAGTGGCGTCATTGGGTATGGGGCATCAGTTATTGTTTCCCCCCATCACCCCATCACCCCATCACCCCATCACCTTATCTCCTCATCTCCCCTGACCTTAAAACCTCATCCGTTACCGCCCACGCTCGCACAGTGGCAAGATAACACCAACAGTGGCGACTACTTTTCCCAAGTCACAACAACTCAAGTTGGCTATTTGGTTTGGTCACAATTTCCGATTAAAGTTTACATAGAAACCCCAAAAGCCGTGAGTGAAAAACAAGCTCAAGCATGGGTGAGCAGTGTCTTACAGGCTGTGCAGGAATGGAATACTTATTTGCCTTTGACGGTAGTCCAACACCCAGAAGTTGCTGATATTAGGATTATGCGAAAAGCGCCACCTCTACAAATTTCTCCAGGTAGTAATATACCCCGTGCGCGATCGGCACAAACCACTTACGAGTTATACACCAACAATAATGTTTTATCCCACCGCTTCACTATCTTGCTAAGCCCCAGTCAAACAGGTGAGTATATTCAAGCAGCAGCCCGCCACGAACTGGGACACGCTTTAGGAATTTGGGGCCATAGTCAGCTACAAACTGATGCTTTATACTTTTCCCAAGTTCGTAAACCGTTGCCTATTTCTGTTAGAGATGTGAATACTTTGAAGCGGATTTATGAACAGCCAACAACTTTGGGATGGCCTTTAGTAGATAATTCAAAAATGAATATATTTCGTGCAAATAATTAAAGTTCAAAATTAAGGCAACCAATCTTTGTCCAAACTTTGCTCTAAGCTATAAGGACATAATTCAGGTAAATTAGTCAGCTTTGTTTTAGCTTTAAGATAATCTAATGCATTACTGTAAATTATGCTGAAATTCTCCTCCAAATGGTTGCGTAAATTGGCAGTTAAATCTTCATTGATTTGATTACGAAAACCAATAATTTCCGCAACCCGATGATTAGCATTTCTTGGCTTTTCTACATCCCAATATTGATAAAGCAATAAATGTCTAATAATCTGTTCCAACAGACTTCTAACTCGCCTTTTTTCGTTTTTCGCCAAATCTTCCAGTTCTTCTATTAAGTTTTCATAGTCAACCTTTTCTAATTGCCTGGTTTTGAGACATTTAATAGTCTCTTCTAACCATTGCAGGTAATTGGATTTATATAATTCTGGAGTCAGTCGAATAGTCACAACTTCACTTTGGGACATCAATAACTCTCCTTTTATCAGTCATTCTAGCCATGTATATACGGCTTATACAAGCGAAGACTAATGAAGAAAAGGTGTATCTGCACAACAATGATGAGCCAAAAAATTAAGGTTGCACTTTTCCCCTTTGCCTATGCTCTCCGACTGAGCGGTAAAGGTCGCTGTGTTAAAACTTCTTTATAAAGTTCTTCCACCAGAGTAATATTTTTACTGAGGGTATAGCGGTCTAAGACACGCTGTCTAGCTTTTTGCCCCAGTAGTGTTGTTAACTCTGGATGATCTTGTAACACTGGTAAGAGAGTTCTCAATTGCGATCGCACTGTTTTAGTATTAATAACTATACCTGCTCCCTTTTCTAAGACTTCTCCGTCTGCACCAACATCTGTTGCTAAACAAGCCATGCCACATGACATTGCTTCTAACAAAGACAAAGATAGTCCCTCTACCAATGAAGGCAAAATAAATACATCCGCGCCCCGCAAAATTTCAATCCGCCGATTTTCATCAGCAACAAATCCTAACCAAATAATCCCGTATTCCCAACCGTAAAACGGCTCTAAAGAAGACTTCAAAGGACCATCGCCAACAATCAACAACTTGGTATTAGTCTCCATCGGCGACTGCTTCCAAGCTCTCAGTAGAGCTTCAACATTTTTCTCTGGTGCTATTCTACCTTGATAAACAAACAAGCGTTCGGCTTGAAATTCTGCTTTCACTCTAGAAGCCCCTGGAGAATACTTGATGGTATCAACACCGTTGGGGATTATTGCAATATTTTCTTCCCTTACACCCATCCCTGACAATAATTCCCGCTGAATTTGGGAAAATACAATCACGCGATCGTAGTTAACCAAAAAAGGTGCGTAGAGTTGATAAGCCAAAAGTTGTGTTCCCGATATCAGTTTTGCTCCCTTCCCAGCAAAAGGCGTATGAAAAGTAGCAATTAGGGGTAACCTTAGTTCCTCACATATTTCCGGTAGAAAAAAGTCTAGAGGAGATAAAGTTAAGGAAGCATGGACGATATCTGGCTTAATTTCCCGGAGTGAATCGGTTAAAACTTTGGTCGCTTTAAAAGTGGGAATTGTGTAAACCTGGGACTTATAAATGAAAGGTAGGGGAACTTCCCGGAAATTTGGCCAATTTTCAGGTTCTGATTCTTCTTGAGCGAAGTGAAGAAAGCTAACTTGATGTCCCCTGTCTAGCAAGGCATTTGTAATTTCTCGACTATAGGTGACATTACCGCAAAAGGGCGATTTTTTTCCAATCCAGGCTATACGCATTCTTTATTTGGCTGTAAAAAAAGCGGGTTTGATGTATTAATTTTGCGTCCTTTGTTGCTTTTATCGTGTTATACTTGCTGCTTTATTATTGTTAGAAAATATACGCCAAAAATTAGTTCAAAAAGCTAATTTTTTAGCTAATTAAACTGGTAAATTTATGGCTGTATTGATTCTAGTTATAAGTTGTTAATTTGTTATATTTAAACAACTTATTCTGCATAACGTCAGATTTATATGCGGCAAGTATGCGATAAATTTTGACTGGCCTTAGTTTAACACGAACACAAAACTTTTAAGAAAATTAGTAATTATTTCAAGGTAATTAATAATCTCTCCTGTTAATAACTACTGATGTGAGTTATACCAGGTTAATATTCCTCCTGAAAAAGCGATCGCCGCTAATCCGAAAAAAACTACCTGTAAGCCTACAAAAGTTTCTGCTACACCAGCTAATGCCAAAGGTAAAGACAGAGCAATATTAATTACATTGTTCTGTAAACCAAAAACTTTACCACGCATTTCTGGAGGTGTTTCTGTCTGAATCGCAGTTTGCATAGGAATGCCGACTAGTGCGCCAAATATCCCTAACAAGGTAATCAGTAACAAAATTATCCACAAATGTGTTGTAAACACAGAAATACCAATCAGCGAGGCCGCCATACCAAAACAACCGCACAGGCTTAGCTGTTTATAGGAGAAGCGTTGACCAAATTGGCCGAGAATTGTTGCTCCAGCAGCAATGCCGACACCACCTGCTGCAAGTAAAAAGCCGAATTGGGAGGCTTTCATATTGGGAATTATTTCTGCCATCCGAACAGCTAAAACAGTTAAAGCTGCGAAGATAGAAAACAAGATAATTAGCTGGAGTAAAGCATTACGAACACGATGATTTGCTTGGAGGTAAGATAGACCATCTCGCAAATCAGAGAATACGTGAGGAAATTCGGTTTCGGGTGCGTGAGGTTTTTCGTTAGTTCTCAGCAGAAACAAAATGATTCCAGCGATCGCATAACTGCCACCTACTAAAAGTTCTTTCCCCAAACCATTACTACCACTAAACTGCAACCAAAGTCTATCAGCAATCGCTAATAACGGTTCTCCAACAGCAAACCCAATGATTACCGATGCCATCATTGTTGTTGTATATAGCGAATTAGCCGAGAGTAAATGCTGTTCTTCTACTACTAAAGGAATTGCTGCTTGTTCGGCTGGTGCAAAAAACTGCGTCAGTGTGGAAACTAAAAAAGTCACAGCCAAAATGATTAAAAAACCTACTGGTAAAACTCCTATAGGTCTCCAATCATGAGTCAACCACAACAGAAAGGGAATTGACAAAACCAGGATACCGCGCCAAACATTCGTAGCCACGAGCACAGCCTTTTTCGACCAGCGGTCTACAAACACACCTGCGACAGAACCAAACAATACTGCTGGAATAGTAAAAGCCATCATTAAAGCTGATACCCATCCACTAATGCTCTGATTCCCAGCCTGAAACTGAGTATTAATCAAAGCAATCATTAAGACCAAATAAACTTTATCTGCTAGTTGGCAAAAAACTTGACCGCCCCAAAGAGCCAGGAAATTAAAGTTTTTTAAGACTGGCACAAACCCCAGCTGTTTTCCATTCTCCGATCCAGCCCCATCTAATTTCGGCGGTTCTGTTTCTGGAATAATGTTTCCTGGTAAATCCTTCCCATTTCGTAGGTCTAGCCCATTACCGCTATCATTCTTTTTATCAGCTTGACCATTGGTTAATGGGTCTTGGTTTGGTGCTTCTGATTGACTTGGAACATGAGTTTTTGGTGTTTCTTCTGTCCTCCTACCATCGCTTTTAGAAACATCTTTTGGGGACATTTCTTGGTCATTTATTTGATGAGGTGTAGACTTAGAGACGGCACTCAGGTGATTAGTTACTGTCTGGTCTGATGCCCTATTCTGTTTTTTAATCAGGCTTGGTGATAAAGGTAGAATTTTTGTATCCAAATCAGACGATTGCATCATGGTTGGCAGCAAAATAAGAGTCGATCAAGGTAGCAGAGCGAATAGGGCGGCCTAATTGATACTGAGCATACTGGCGTAAAATCTGCTCAACAGATAACCAGTTTTCATCTCTAGCACGATCAATTTGCATTATCTCTGGTTGCGATAGATGTTGAAGCAAAGCTAGTTCCATTGCACCAGGACGACTGGAAATTACAGGTATTTCTTGCCGATGGACAACAACTGTTTGGGCGTTGGGTATGGGGGATGGGGCATTGGTTATTTCTCCATCATCTCCCCATCTCTCTATCTCTCCATCTCTTCGCAAACTTTTCCAAGCTTCTAAACAAACTGTTCCACCCGCAGGGCTGCTAAATCCTACCTGCCAGTTGGGGTCTGTAAAGTCTGGCCTCAAGGGTCGCCCAGACAAACAACAAATTTGGACTTGCGGCGTTAGCCCTGCTAGGGCTAAAAGGTGAAACACCCCATGAGCCAGATGAGCTAAAACACCAGATGTATTTCCACTAGGTAACACCTCTAATCGATGGAGATGTTCATTGAATAGCTCATAAAGTTCTTCTTGGGGTTGTTCGCTCAAAGCTTGACACAGCACTATTTCTGCTAAATACTGACTCGCAGCCAATTTTCCCAAATCTTTGGCTAGACCTGGATAAGTTTTTAACGTCTGTGCTTGGGTAATTTTATCAAGCGATCGCCCCTTAGCAATCAATAGTTCATTCACAACGAACATACCGCTCCTACCGCCCAAGCTGGAGTTGTGCTTGCGTGCCCCTGGAGCTACTGCTCGAACTAGACCGAATTCTGGTGTCAAAATTGTCACTATTTTATCCGATTCTCCGAGCGCCTGGGTTTTAAGATTAATTCCGGTTGCTTTGTAGGTTCTACTCATTAGTCATTAGTCATTGGTCATTGGTCATTAGTCATTAGTAAATAAACAAAGGACAAATGACAGACGATAAAAGACAAAGGACAAATGACTATTTACCCTTTTCCAGGTTATCGCGCTGGCGGATCAAATCGATACCGCGAGATGTCCCTAATCTAGTAGCACCTGCTACGATTAAGTCTAGAGCTTGATTGATAGTACGAATACCACCTGAAGCTTTAATTCCTACCCTTTCTTTTGCTAATTCCTTCAAAAGTCGCACATCTGCGACTGTAGCACCACCATTCCAACCAGTACTGGTTTTTAAGAAACTTGCTCCTGCATCCATAGAAATTTCAGCAGCTATTTTTTTTTCTGCATCTGTCAAAAGGTTAGTTTCCAAAATTACCTTCACAGTTTTTCCAGTCTCCTCGCAAATTTCGGCAATCTCGCGATGCACCTGTTCCGTTTTGCCAGCTTTCAACCAGCCCAAGTTGATTACCACATCCAACTCACTAGCCCCACTTTCCGCTGCTTCTTGAGCCTCATACAACTTGACTGCTGAAGTCGTCGCACCAGTGGGAAAACCAATCACTGTAGAGACTTTTGGGTTCTTACCGTGGAGGAGTTCAACTGCTTGTTTGACATAGACGGGGTATAGGCAAACGGCCGCAAAATTGAATCTGTATGCTTCTTCACACCATTGCTCAACTTGCTCTGGAGTCGCAGTTGGCGTTAACAGGGCGTGCTCGATAAATGGCGCAATATCAATGTCTGGATAGTCTGCTGCCATCGTGTCTTCTGCCAGTGATTGATTATTAAAGTTTATAAAAAATTAAAACATTTCTTATATATATATATTAAACCATATTTATTACGAGTTTATCCTGAAAATAAGTTGCTGACTGAATCTGGGATGATATTTGTGCAGATCTCCCATAATTAATGCAAGTATTTAAGTTGACATTAAGTGCCAGTAAGGTTAAGAATATCAACAGTATTTTTTACGTCACTTACTAAAAACTTAATAATAGTTTGAGCTAATGCTTTCGATGCTAAATATGGTACACCGTTACCAATAGTTTTAAACATATTGGTCAGTGACATATTCTCTGGAAGTACAAAATTTGCAGGCAAAGATTGAATGGCTAAAGCTTCGGCTACAGAAATTCGTCGGACTTTATAAGGATGTAAATGGACTTCATTATTACCATAGCAAGCTGTTGGAGAATAGCGCCATCTGTGAAGGCGCTTAAAAGATTTTTTAGAATCATCTCCTTCATCAACAAGAGCAAATTTTGTGATAGCAGCCCTTGGTTGAAAATAATGTCTAGCATTGGGATGTATTAGGACATTATTTTTTCTAAACCAGTATTCAACTGTTAATTCTTGAGGAATATTATCAGGACAAGGCATAAGAGAATTTTCTTGGAAGAAATCGCGCTTAGGCCAAGGGTAAGCAAAAACATTTTTTCGTTCGTATAAAATGTGATTTTCCCAAGATAAAATCTCTTTATTTAGAAACTCTTGTCTACTAAATTCTCTTGCTATATTATTGAGAAAATTATTTTGGAATCCAATCAAAATAATTCTTTCCCTATCTTGGGGTACACCATATTCAAAAGAATTAATTAAGCGCTCTGTTAATATATATCCCGCTTGTTGTAATCGTTGCTTCAGTGATTCAAAAAATAAACGATGTTTTTTCGTCTTCCACAAACCCTTAACATTCTCAAATAAAAAGAAATCTGGAAGATTTTGACAAATTAATTCCACATAAGAGTCCGAAAGCTTGCCATTATCTCCTAAATATCCTCTGTTTTTTCCTCCAATAGAAAAATCAGGGCAGGGAGGCCCGCCAATAAAGCCAACAATATCATTAAATTTACGGCAGTCTTTGACTAACTCGTAAATGCGTTGTGCTTGTGAATCTTCCGTAAGTTTACTTACGTCCCCTGCTTCACCCTGATGATAACCGTATTCCGGCAAGCCTAGATTAAGAACCTGCCGTGAATAGCGGTATGCTGCCATGAATGGAGAAAAAATTTCATTAACATAAACAATGTTAAATCCACTGGTTTCAAAACCCAAATCTAGGAAACCTGAACCAGCAAAAAAAGAGAAAATACAAGGGCGATCGCTCATTCAATCACTATTATTATGAAATATTGATACTAATATTCTAAAATTGGGGATTTTTACTTACGTACCAGTCAGAAGTAAACACTTGAAATCCTCTATTAACGGGTAAAAATTATTCTCCTACCTCCTAAGAATTCAATATAAAAGTTTACTCAATCTTTAAGGAAAATCCCTGACATAAAAACACTCTGAAGCCACAATTAAATATGGGAGTTTCCAAGCTGCCAGAGATATTTAAGACAAGTTTTGTCATTAAATAAACAACCGGGGTACTTCAGACTAATTTTCTATGCGAATTTTAATTTACTCATACAACTATCACCCAGAACCAATAGGTATTGCCCCACTAATGACTGAATTAGCAGAGGGACTAGCAAAGCGGGGACACCAAGTGCGCGTAGTTACTGCCATGCCTAACTACCCTGAGCGTCAAATTTACCAGGAATATCGGGGCAAGTGGTATGTCACAGAATACAAAAATGGTGTTGAAATCCAACGTAGTTATGTTTGGATTCGTCCACAACCTAATTTACTAGATCGAGTCTTGCTAGATGCTAGTTTTGTTGTCACTAGTTTTGTACCAGCCCTAATGGGTTGGCGTCCAGATGTTATCCTTTCCACCTCACCGTCCCTACCAAGCTGTGTACCAGTCGCTCTTTTAGGATGGTTACGTGCTTGCCCTGTAATTTTAAATCTACAAGATATATTACCAGAGGCAGCTGTTCACGTAGGTTTACTTAAAAATAAATTGCTCATCCAGTTGTTTACATTATTGGAAAAATTTGCTTACCACAGTGCCAGTAAAATTAGCGTCATTGCTGATGGATTTGTGGAAAATTTGCGATCTAAGGGTGTAGAAGCTAACAAAATTGTGCAAATTCCTAACTGGGTTGATGTCAATTTTATTCGCCCCTTGCCTCAAGAAAATAACCCTTTCCGCACCACGCATAACCTAAATGGTAAATTTGTAGTACTTTATTCTGGTAACATTGCCCTCACTCAAGGCTTAGAAAGCGTTGTCAAAGCTGCTTCTGTGTTGCGCCACATCTCAGATATTGCCTTTGTCATTGTCGGGGAGGCAAAAGGTTTACAGCGACTGCAAGAGGAATGTTTAGACTGTGGTGCAGATAATGTTTTGCTACTGCCATTTCAACCCCGCAAAAATTTACCAGAAATGTTGGCCGCTGCGGATGTTGGTTTAGTGGTGCAAAAGAAAAATGTTATATCCTTCAATATGCCGTCAAAAATTCAGGTGCTACTTGCTAGCGGACGGGCTTTAGTTGCCTCTGTGCCTGATAATGGGACGGCAGCAAGGGCTATCAGGCAAAGTGGTGGTGGACTTATCGTTCCTCCAGAAGATCCCCAAGCTTTAGCAATGGCAATTTTAGACTTGTATCAAAATCCTGAAAAAGTTAAAACTCTGGGTTATAAAAGTCGGCAATATGCCGTTGAGCAGTATGCTTTTGACCAAGCTTTAAATCAGTATGAGTCGTTGTGTTACTCATTAATCGCAAATCGTAGAGCAATTCACTCGACAATAGTTACCAAACAAGAAGTTTAATCTACGGCAGTGGAGTTACGTTGCATACAGCAGAATTCAGAAGTAAAACAGTCTGTAGTCATAGCTTTGGAAGTTAGGATTTGTACTTTACCAAGCTGAAATCCGCTGTATTTGCACCTCCTGTAGGGTTGATGTCAAAATATTAATTACAGAGAGTTTAAGAGCTTAACCGCATCAAATTTTACTTAGTAATTTCAATACAGAAGCAATTTTTTAGCTGCATTGGTATTGAATCAAAAATCCCACAGCTTCACTTCATTCAATTCAAACCGTGGGAATATAAATTTTTTATTTAAAAAGTAACAAAGGTGCTTGGTATACCCAAACACCAAATAGTGATTTACGCTAATCAGACTTTTGGGAGATCGGGTATGAGTGCGTTCTCTTGTATCGTAAATTTTAATAGACGACCTAAAGTCTAGTTGTCTGGCGGAAAAATTTTGAGAGTTGAAAGCTCAAACGAAGACACGGAAAATTTTAAAGCCTGCAAAATTAATGCGATGAACGAGATGTGCTGCAAAGCAAGATTTGTAATACTCCTATAAAGGCGAGAACTAATCGCATCCTAATTTTTAATTCGGATTCTCAGGCTAGACGGTCATGCAATAAATTACACAACGGTGGTATGAAAATATTTCTTGCCAGTCTCTAGTCCCTACTCCCCATTCCCTACTACTTTTTCAAGCTAGCCTCCATAGACACCTATTTTTTTGTTAGTATTCAAAAAAACCCATTGACACATTTTCAGATCGATTGTTTGTTACTTGTTAAGTAAATGTAAACAATTGTTTCAAAAGGAAGAAAGCACCTGAGGTTTAATGACTGATTATTTCCAAGGAAATTTCCCATTACAATCTGTCCCACTAACAAAGAGTGTGCTGAGAAACCCCACCCAAATAGAAGAAGCAAGCGGAAAATTAGCTGCGATAATTGCTGAAGCTGCATCAGATCGCAAAGCTGGTGATATTTTATTGCTCAGAGTAGCAGACGTATCTTACCTAGCAGATTATTTTGTGATGATGACTGGTTATTCTAGGGTACAGGTAAGGGCGATCGCTCAAGCAATTGAAGAAAAAGTCGAAACACAGTTACAGCGACGCCCCTTGAGGACGGAAGGAAAAGCCGAGGGGAGTTGGGTACTACAAGATTACGGTGAAGTGATCGTTCACATCATGATGCCCAAGGAACGGGAGTTTTATAATTTAGAAGCGTTCTGGATTCATGCAGAACGTATTTCCCTTCCAGAATCTGATGAGGGTGGGGGTAAGCCAACATGATTAGGTCTTCAGTTTCAAATTGCCCAGTTCCCGCAGACCAACAACCGCTCAATGAATACGAACAGTTAAAAGGTTCTTGGTTGTTTCGTGATAGCACTTTACATTGGCGGGAGTATATCACGAAAATACTTTGGATTTGGGGTTTATCTTGGTTAGTAGCTGGCCCTGTGGCAGCAGCAAGTTTTCCCCCACAAAAGTATTTTGCCCATTTTATTCTCTGTGGTGCAGGAGGGGCAAGTATTGGCGTATTGCTGGCCGTGGTAAGGTTGTATTTAGGCTGGTTTTACGTGTGCGATCGCCTTTGCTCTGGCACAGTATTCTATGAAGAGTCAGGCTGGTACGACGGTCAAACCTGGACAAAACCACAAGAAGTCCTCAATCGCGATCGCTTAATTGTGGCATACGAAATTAAACCTATCCTACGACGGTTGCAATTTACCTTTGCTGGCTTGGCGGGAATGTTCGTTATTGGTACTATAGTTTGGCATTTGTTGTAAACAGTGATTGGGCATTGGGCATTGGGCATGGGGCATAGGGTATTGACCAATGACTAATGACTAATGACCAATGACTAATAATAAAAAAGTGATAAAAATAAACCCATGACAATGGGAAAACGAACTCAAGCCACAGCACTGGAAGTCCGGTTGCTGCGTGAAGGTATCATTGAATCCAAGCATATAGTCCAGGCTGTTGTATGCGACGAACGCGGACGGGTTTTAACCGTGGCCGGAAACTCTGAAACTGCTGCATTTATTCGTTCAGCACTCAAACCATTTCAGGCACTCGCAGTCACTACTACAGGTACACTGGAACGCTATGACCTCAGCGATCGCGATTTAGCAATTATCACCAGTTCCCATAAAGGAACAATAGAGCAAGTCAGACAGGTATTTAACATCCTTTGGCGGGCGGATCTTGACCCCACTGTACTCCAGTGTCCAATTCCTGAAGGTAAGCGCAGTCCTCTGGAATACAATTGCTCTGGGAAACATGCTGGGATGCTAGCTGTTTGTCAGCAACGCCATTGGCCTTTAAATAACTACTTGGAACGCAAACACCCAATACAGCAGTTGATTTTAGGCAAAGTAGCAGAATTGCTACGAATGCCAGCAGAGGAATTTATCAGCGCCCATGATGACTGCGGCGCACCGACTTATTTGATGCAACTCGGTCAAATGGCCTCTTTATACGCCCTCCTAGCCTCTAGTAGCAACTTGGATATGGAGCGCATTGTCCGTGCCATGACTCATCACCCAGCTATGGTAGCAGGGGATGGAGAATTTGATACGGAACTAATGCGTTTAACTCCAGGGGAACTGGTGAGCAAATCTGGGGCTGAAGGAGTGCAGTGTATCGGTAGACTCGGTGAAGGTATGGGATTAGCAATTAAAGTTATGGATGGGGCAAAACGCGCAAAACACGCCGTTGCGATTCACTTACTCCAACAAATGGGTTGGATTAGTCCCAGCGCCGCCGAAAGCCTCAGTGAGAAGTTTGTCACCTTAGGAAAATACAAGCGTTTAGAAGTAATTGGAGAATTATCGTTTTTGTAGTTGCCAAACTCTTGACTTTAAGTTAGACTAGAAAAGTCAAGAGCGACGCGGGATAGAGCAGCCTGGTAGCTCGTCGGGCTCATAACCCGAAGGTCAGTGGTTCAAATCCACTTCCCGCCACCAAATTGAAGATAATGCAAAACTCCTACAATCGGTAAAGATTGGGGAGTTTTTGTTTTATTTTGATCTATTCTGGAAGAAATAGCCATCCAAAAAGCGCGGAGAGTCATGGTTGTGAAGTTGCAGCGACCAATTTTAGTGGGAGGATTGGGACTGTCCTTTTCTCTGTGGATGTTACAAAGTTGGCATCATTCAATAATGCAGGTGGGTGAGTTTGGTTTATTGAGCGCCTTAGCTGTTGGCGGTGGTTTGTGGTTATTCCAACAAAATCGCCCAAAAGACAATTTAGAACAGCTAGATAGTATGGTTGTAAATCGGGCGACTGTGGAAAGTGCGATCGCTAAAGCTGAAGCTGTAATTAACCAACTGGCACAAGAAGCAGAAAACCATAGGGCATTAGAGACGCTGAGAGAACAAGTTGCCCAATTGTGGTGGGAATTAGACAGGCAAGAAATTAAAGTGGCTGTGACTGGTGGTAAATCTGTTGGTAAAAGCACTTTAATTCAAGTGTTAGAAAAAAATCTACAGACAGAAAATCTTTCTCTACAAGAGACTGCACCTTTGTTTAGAGAAGCAGGTGAGAATTCAGATGCAGCTGTTTTAGCAGAAGTGGCAAAATCTGATTTTGTGCTGTTCTTGACAAACGGCGATTTGACAGATACAGAATTTCAAACTCTACAGCAGTTAAAAGCAGCAAATCAGCCTGCAATGCTGGTTTTTAACAAACAAGACCAGTATTTAGCCGATGAACGTGCTAGCGTCCTGCTGTCATTAAAACAGCGGATGCTAGGAAATGTAGTTGCAACTGCGGCCTCTCCCATCCCCGTCAAAGTCCGAAAGCATGATGCTGATGGTTCTGTGCAAGAGTGGATGGAACAACCAGCACCAGATATCCAGCAATTAACCCAGCAGTTTAGTGAAATTTTGGCACAGCAAAAACAACGGCTAGTTTGGATAACTACCATCAGGAAAGCCGGTGTGTTGAAAGCTGAAGCGAAAAACTGGCTCAATGGAATCAGATGCGATCGCGCCACCCCAATTATTGAACAATATCAGTGGATAGCTGCTGCTGCTGCCTTTGCTAACCCAGTACCAGCACTTGATATTCTGGCGACTGCGGCCATTAATGCTCAGATGGTAATGGATTTGGGTAAGATTTATCAGCAGAAATTTTCCCTAGAACAGGCACAAACCGTAGCCGGAACAATGGGAAGCTTGATGCTGAAACTCGGTTTAGTTGAACTTTCTACCAAGGCTATTGGTACTGTTCTCAAAAGTAATGCTGTTACCTTTGTTGCTGGTGGTTTGGTGCAGGGAGTAAGTGCAGCTTATCTAACCAGAGTTGCAGGATTGAGTTTAGTTGAATATTTCCAACAACAAGAAATAGCAGTAGATTCTGGAACTAATTTGAATTTGGAGAAATTGCGAGAAACTCTGCAAAAGGTATTTGGGCAAAATCAACAAATTGGCTTTTTGCAGGGCTTTGTGAAGCAAGGCGTCAAGCGTTTGTTGCCAGAAGTGCAGCAGGTTGAAGTAGTTGGTGTTCAGAAGGCGATGGGATAATCTCATACAGGCCATTAGCGAATTTTAGATTTTGGATTTTGGATTGAATAATTCAAAATCTACAAACTTACACCTTTAGGACTTATATTCAGAACTCTCTGAAACTCTTATTTCTCGGTGTCCTCTGCGTCCTCTGCGGTTCGATTTATCTCTAAGTCCTGAAGCTAATTTTTTTCACGAACCACAGAGGCGCAGAGGGCACAGAGAGAAACAAAAGGAAGAGATACTTAATTGAACTGTGTTGAATCCAAAATCCAAAATCTCAATTAAGTAAATCTAAAAATTTACCCAAGCTCATTTCGGGCTTGGGTGTATTTAACAATTATCGTGAGAATTGCGAGTTAGCAAAAAATTGTAAATAAGGGTAATTAGCTAAACAGCACCACTGTTTTTGTTAAACAGAATCGCTATAGTTTTGAAAATTAGCTTTAAATCGTACACCAAACTCCAATTTTTTTGATACTGCAAATCTAGGCGAATTACATCTTCAAAACTCCGGACTGTAGACCGCCCATTTACTTGCCATTCGCCAGTCATGCCGGGCTTGACATCTAAACGTTGCCATTCCGGTACTTCGTAGCGTTCCACTTCGTCGGGTGTGGGTGGTCTGGTACCGACTAAACTCATTTCTCCTTTAAGGACGTTCCAAAACTGAGGTAGTTCATCAAGACTAGTTCGCCGTAAAAAACGCCCCACTTTGGTAATTCTGGGGTCATTTTCGTTCTTGAAAAATGCACCTTGCACTTGGTTTTTAACTTCAGATTTTTTTGCTTCCGCATCCACACACATAGAGCGGAATTTCCAAATTTTAAACCGTTTTCCCATCCAACCGCAGCGGGTTTGACTAAAGAAAATGGGGCCTGGATCGTTAATTTGAATAGCGATCGCAATGGGAATACACAAAACTCCTGTAATTAATAACCCAACGATTGACCCTATAATATCTAAGAACCGTTTCATCCAAGATGCCACAGAAGGATGAGTCTTGGGTAACTGCTCGACTTGACGAGAAGTTGTCCTCCGATTATCCATTAGGTCTTGTTGTTCTATTAGCGACCCATTGTCTACAGACTCTAGGGGAAAGACTTGATCCAATCCTGTGAGTTTTAAAACTGCCATCACTTGAGGTGTTACATTACGCAATCTGAATGCAATACCTTCAGCCTGGGCGTATTTAAAATTACTGACCAAGGCACCTAAACCACTACTATCCATAAAAGTAGTTTGGTGAAAGTCAATGATAATTTGCTTGAGATATGAATTGGGTTGGATTAAGCCTTGGCAGGTTTGCTTAAAGCCTAAAGCCTCCAGCACGCTCAACCGTGTGGGAACCTGCACTATAACCGTGTCGTTTAGGGAATGAACTGGAAAATCGACCTCTGTCGGTTGGCTAGTCATGAAGCTCTGCACTTTCGTTGCCATGTATAATGTAATCTGCCAAACATTATTTTGTCCTTTGAAAATTACTTAACAGTAATCAGGACTAATTACTATTTGCTCTTTCTCAGATTGTCAATCGCCAGCGACGATTCACAATAGAACAAGAAGCTAAAAAATATTCTTGCTGTTGTGCCGACGCAATGCGATCGCGTTGCTTGGATCAAATGATTGCTAAAACTACGGTTACACCTACCGCACGCCTGGTTGAGGTCTTCTCTGCCATTCAAGGGGAAGGACTGAATGTAGGGACTCGTCAGATTTTTATTCGCTTTGCTTTGTGTGATTTGCGCTGCCACTTTTGTGATAGTGCCCACACTTGGAATGCACCTGTTAGTTGCCGGATAGAGCGATCGCCTGGATTGCGCGACTTTGAAATTTACTCTAATCCTGTCCCATTACCCATATTAATTGAATGGGTAGAAAGGCAAAATCTACCTTCCTTACACGATAGCATTAGCTTAACTGGGGGCGAACCACTTCTTCATGCTCCATTTTTAACTCAGTTTCTACCCAAAGTGCGAGACATAACTGGCTTACCTATATATTTAGAAACTGGCGGACACCGCCCAGAACAATTGGCAATGATTCTCCCCTACTTAGACTCTGTAGGAATGGATTTCAAATTGCCCAGTGTTAGCGGCGAAAGTCATTGGCAAGAACATGCAAAATCTCTCCAATTATGTCACGATTCATATTTAAATGTTTTTGTCAAGATAATTGTGTCTCAAAACACAGATCCCGCTGAATTGGAACGTTCAGCTTTATTGGTGGCAGATATCAGTCCAGATATACCAGTATTTTTACAACCTGTTACGCCTTTAGCAGAGTCTGAACAATTTTCTCCAATACCTGTACTTGCCCCTACACCAGATCGAGTTTTGATGTGGCAAGCTTTGATGAAACAGTCTCTCAAACAAGTGCGGGTAATACCCCAGACACATAAAATGCTCAATCAACTGTAAAACTTGCTGCTACATCTACGTATTACTAAAGATTTCGTGAAAGTCAAAATAAATTTATATGAAATTTTATTAGCTAAAAAAATATATTAATTTTTATTAAGCTTTTATCGAGCAATAAAGTTGCTAGCTATCAAAAAGCAGCTTTGCTGAAGCTAAAAGATTTTGGATTTACTTATTGAGATATTTTTAGGGGTGGGTATCGCCCACCCAACCTACTTTCTGGTTGCTACAGTGCGCTTTCGTCCATCGTTCTGGACTTAGCTTTTGCTTTATTAGCACTGCGTTTGAGGGCAGAGAGCCTTGCTTCGTATTTAGAGCGCTGACGCTTGCTAGGAGTGTTATCAATCAGGGTTTTCAAGGCGCTACCAAGACTTTTGTAGGCGTTGGGGAGGGTATAACCAAAACGAGTTGCCAAGGCGATCGCTTTTTCATCAGCATTGAGCAGCTCTTTTAGTTGCTTTTCCCCATTGTTCTTTTGATACAATCGCCAGCCTGACACGCCACACAGCGCTAAAGCTAACACCAAAAGCAATCCATCTTGTACCCACAATTCGCCGACAGCACCACCTAAACCGATGGCTAGTGCTGCCATTTCCCAGCCATCTTTGGGAATTGTGTCGTTTTGAACGCGAGCAACTTCATGCCAGAACAGCAGATTACGCTGATCCATTGCGAGGGTGTCCCATTTCACCAAGTCAATTTGAATTTCTACTTGGTCTTTACCAATTTCTTCGCAGCGGATCAGGGGTGGATTGACCTCAGTGGTGCCTTCTACCGTGACCCAGCTCTGCAATTCTGGCGGTAGTAAGCCTTTCAACCGCCGGAGTTCACTCATTTCCGCTTTAGCAGAGGAGGTTGCATAGGATGTCATAATATCCAGCCCCAGAAAATTTCAGTATATAGTGAGGGTATCACTTTGGAGTATAGCTATTTCAGTAACGATCCGTCTCACTCGTTGGGAAAACTTCCTCGTTTTTTTCGTGCTTCCATTGCCTTCTCCAGTAAATCTAGCAATCCTGGGGCTTCTTCCTGGATACTAAGTAATAGTCTTTCTCCAAGTTCTATATTTCCCGGATCGAGACCTGTCGCCATAACTTCTTTCAGGCGAGGGATCGCTATGCCATCGACAATCTGAATTAATCCACTCAAACAACGGTGAAATTGCTTTTCTGTAAGAATTGAGTCTTCCAGAGGGAACTCAATAATGGCACGGATTTCACCATCAGATGGGTCATACTCCCATTGGAGCATTTTCGTTTCCCAGGAAATGGCAAGCATTGTCTGTAGGATAGCTCCCTTGTGAGGATGGTCTTGAATTCCTGCCAGAACTTGAGGTGCAAATACCCGAAAAAATTTTCCTTCTTCATCCAACTGAACAACTATTAGAAAATCTTCTAAGTTATCTGCTTCTACACCTGTTATAATCCGGTCTTCTTCATCATCAAAACGATAGTCCCAACCAAGGTTATCTAAATACTTGGCAATTTGTTTGAGGTTAGCTCCCATAAAAGCCTCATAAGGAATGCTGGAGCAGCTGTTACCAGACCTAGTTTAACCTGCGAGTGGTAGTTGTTTGAGTTAGTATGGCTACTTATAGTAAATAGGGCATGGGACATTGGGCATAGGGGAGCCACTGTATTAGCCATTGCCGACTTGTACTCCTTCGGAGAACCCGCAGAGTAGCAAGTGGCTTCATGGGGTATTGGAGATGAAAAAAATAGATTTTCATGCTGGCGTGTGAACATTTTTTCTGAGAATCTTTTGTCCATTATTAAAGATGCGATAATTCTTTTTTACCAACTCTTAGGCAGTGGAAAATATAGAATTGGTATCAGTGAGATTTTAGTATTATCTTCCAGGTTTGATAAATAGATTGCTATTAAGTATGCTGAGAGAATTTTAAATAAAAATGCAAATTTGAAGCTAAATTGAAAGAATTTATCCAAACGATACCAAGCTTTTCAAAATCACTAAAAACACCAACTACCGCTTTGAAAGGTGAATAAATATAGCGCAGAGGCTGGTAGAGTTTTATATGACAAGCAATAAATTGTTTTTACTAAAATAATTGTAGTGAATAATACATTTTTATTGTCTAGTAAGTATGAAGTTTATGCATAAATCAGGTTTCATTGTAGCGATCGCCCCTCTAATATTTGCCATTACTGCTTGTGGTGGAGGGTCAGGGCAAACAACAAATACAGCCAGCAGCCCAGGTAGTAATCCAAATAATCCACCAGTACCAGCAACTCGAAATCGTTTGGATAGTATTAAAAGCCGCGGTCAGGTAATTTGCGGTGTGAGTGGTGAAATTCCAGGCTTCAGCTTTGTGGGAACTGACGGGAAATACAGCGGTATAGATGTAGATATTTGCAGGGCAATGGCAGCCGCTTTGTTTGACAAACCAGATGCAGTAGAATTTCGGAATCTCAATGCCAAAGAACGATTTACAGCCTTGCAAACTGGGGAAGTAGACGTTCTTAGCCGTAACACTACTTGGACTCTAAGTCGTGATACTTCAGTTGGTCTACAATTTGCACCCGTGGTCTTTTACGACGGACAAAGCATTATGGTTCGTAAAAATAGCAATATTAAATCCTTGGCAGATTTGAAAGATAAAGCTATTTGTGTTCAAACTGGCACTACTACCGAACAAAACTTAGCAGACCAAATGCGAAAAAGAGGCATCACTTATAAACAGATTGTCTTTGAAGACGTTAATGTTACCTTTGCCACCTATGCTCAAGGGCGTTGCGATGGCATCACAGCCGATCGCTCGGCGTTGGTTTCTCGGCGCATAACCCTACCCAAACCAGAAGACAATGTGATTCTTGAAGAAGTGATTTCTTCAGAACCCCTTGCACCAGCAATTGCTAAAGGAGACACCAGACTCAGTGATACCCTCAGGTGGGTGGTTTATTCTTTGGTAAAAGCTGAAGAGTTGGGCATTACTTCTGAGAATGTAGGTCAATTTGCCACTAGTAACGACCCAGATATTAAGCGCTTTTTAGGAACAGAAGGCAACCTTGGTGAAGGACTCGGCTTAACAAATGACTTTGCAGCACGAGTAATTAGGCACGTCGGCAACTATGGTGAGATTTACGATCGCAACCTCGGCCCCAAAACAAAACTGAATCTACCTCGCAGCCAAAACCAACTCTGGAATAAAGGCGGACTACTTTATTCTCCACCCTTCCGTTAGGACTGGGGATTGGAAACTAGGGACTAGTAAAGTTTGAATTATTATTACCAATGGCTAATGACTAATGATTACCGTATTTGGAAAATTGTTGGGCAATTTTTTGCAGTATTTTTAATAGTAGTTATAGTCGTAATATTGTGGGAAAATCTCAACCGAAATTTGCAGCAATTGGGCATTCAGTTTGGATTTGATTTTCTCAAGCAACAAGCTTCTTTTGTTATTGGTGAAACGCCTATTAGCTACAAACCAACAGATACGTATAGCCGTGCTTTATGGGTAGGGTTAATTAACTCTTTGCGAGTGGCGATCGCCGGAATTTTTCTCACCACAATTGTGGGTATCACTGCTGGAATTGCCCGACTTTCTGACAACTGGCTGGTACGGAATATCACAATGGTTTATGTGGAAGCTTTCCGTAATACGCCCTTACTGCTGCAATTATTATTTTGGTACTTTGCTGTTTTTCTTAGTTTTCCGAAAACAGAAAATAAAATATCCCTTTGGGGTTTTATTAGCCTGAGTCAAAGTGGTTTAGAACTGCCTTGGTTTACTCTATCACCAGAGTTTTCCGCTTTATTGTTGGGGTTAACTTTTTACACGGGTGCGTTTATTGCCGAAATCGTTCGAGGTGGAATTCGCTCAGTATCTCAGGGACAATGGGAAGCAGGGCGATCGCTAGGATTAAAACCAGGGTTGGTGATGCGGCTGATAATTTTTCCCCAGGCTTTGCGGGTAATTATTCCACCGTTGACGAGTCAATATCTGAACTTAACGAAAAATTCTAGCTTAGCGATCGCGATCGGCTACCCTGATATTTATTTTGTCGCTTCCACAACTTTTAATCAAACTGGCAGAGCCGTAGAAGTAATATTACTAATTATGCTCACCTATCTCATACTAAGTTTGAGTATCTCTCTAGTAATGAATTTGTTTAATCGCACCGTGCAAATTAAAGAGAGATGAGAAGGTGAGGAGATAGGAGAGAAATAACCTAATGACAAATGAAAAATTGATTTGGTTACGTAAAAATCTATTCAGTACTTGGTACAACAGCTTGTTAACTGTTGTGTCTTTGGTATTGTTGTTTTGGATAGCACAAAAAGTGATAAATTGGGCAACGACTCAAGCACAATGGGCAGTAATTCAGGTTAATTTACGTTTATTTTTAGTTGGTAGATTTCCTCAAACACTATATTGGCGACCTTGGATTGTACTGGCGATCGCTGCAATTTTAACCGCTATTACTGGGGGTGTATTCTTTAGCAAGCAACAGTTAACAAAACGCAAAATTGCTTTTTTTACATTTATAATTGGTGTTTTTTTAGTTATTTTACCGCTAGATTTTATCTACCGCTTGCAGTTACTATTAATTGGAGTTTTAATATTTGCAGGTTTTGGGATTGGAAGAAGATTTGCTAAAGTACTAACTCCTTGGCTTTGCCTATTATGGTTATTATGTTTCCCCATAATTCTGTGGTTAATTGGCGGTGGATTTGGATTGCAATCTGTACCAACTAACTTGTGGAATGGTTTACTACTTACCCTACTAATGGCAGCAGTTAGTATTGTGCTTTCATTTCCCATTGGCGTTTTACTGGCTTTGGGACGAACAAGTGATTTACCGGTCGTGCGTTGGTTTTCTATCCTCTACATTGAAATCATTAGAGGAGTTCCATTGATTGGCATTTTGTTCCTTGCTCAGGTAATGCTTCCCTTATTTTTGCCAGCAGATGTGCGTTTAGATCGCGTATTACGAGGAATTGCTGGATTGGTTTTATTTAGTGCTGCTTATATGGCAGAAAATGTACGCGGTGGACTTCAATCAATTTCAAGAGGGCAAATTGAAGCTGCTAAAGCATTAGGATTAAACACAGCTTTGGTGGTTTTATTAATTGTTTTGCCCCAAGCTTTGCGTGCGGTGATTCCTGCGATCGTTGGACAATTTATCGGTTTATTTAAAGATACTTCGCTTTTATCTTTGTTGGGATTAATAGAACTCACAGGTATTGCCCGTTCTATCTTGGCCCAACCAGAATTTCTTAGTCGCTATGCAGAAGTTTATCTATTTATTGGATTAATTTACTGGGTATTTTGTTATTCAATGTCTTTGGCTTCTCGGCGTTTAGAAAAACAGTTAAATCAGTAGTAAGGAAATTATAAAAAATAAACTGAGGTGCATATCTGTGTCAACAACAGAAGAAAAACCGATAATTATTGCTGAAAATGTTCACAAGTGGTATGGCAAATTCCACGTTCTTCAAGGTGTGAGTTTGAGGGTAAATCGTAAAGAAGTTGTAGTTTTAATGGGGCCTTCTGGTTCTGGGAAATCTACTTTCATTCGCACATTCAATGCTTTAGAAGAATACCAACAAGGAAGGATTGAAATTGATGGTATTACTATAAGCCACGACTTGCGAAATATTGAAGCAATTCGCCGAGAAGTCGGAATGGTATTTCAACAGTTTAATTTATTTCCCCATTTGACTGTGTTGCAAAATATTACTTTGGCGCCGATTTGGGTAAGGCGATCGCCAAAAATACAAGCTCAAGAATCGGCGATGAAACTACTAGAAAGAGTAGGTATTTTAGAACAAGCGCACAAATATCCAGGACAGTTATCTGGCGGACAACAGCAACGGGTAGCGATCGCTCGTGCTTTAGCGATGCAACCTAAAATTATGTTGTTTGATGAACCCACCTCAGCCTTAGATCCAGAAATGGTACGGGAAGTTTTAGATGTAATGCGAAGTCTCGCCCGCGATGGAATGACAATGGTAGTCGTCACCCACGAAGTTGGATTTGCCCGCGAAGTCGCCGACCGAGTTATCCTCATGGATAGCGGTACTCTTGTCGAGTCAGCTACCCCAGAAACATTTTTCAGCAACCCTAAAGAAGAAAGAACGCGCAAATTTTTATCGCAAATTCTCTAAAACCTCTGCGCCTCTTTGCGCTTACCTCTGCGCGACGGCAGTCGCTACAACGGGGGGAACCCCCGCAACACGCTGCCTCCCCTTTGCGTTTCACTTCTATCCCTTATATGGAATTGCGACATCTGCGCTACTTTATCGCTGTGGCTGAAGAACTACACTTCAGTAAAGCCGCCGAACGACTGCATATTGCTCAACCGCCGTTAAGCCAGCAAATTCAGCAACTAGAGGCGCAATTGGGAGTAGAACTGTTTCAGCGCAAAACCAAGCGACAGGTGCAATTAACCGAAGCTGGACAAGTATTTTTGCAAGAAGCTTATCAACTTTTAGCTCAACTCCAAAAAGCAATTGAGCTAACTCAAAAAATTGGCAGAGGTGAAAAGGGACAATTACGAATTGGGTTTACTAGTTTGGTAACCTATAATTTGCTTCCTGTAATTTTGCGACAATTTCGAGAACAGTTTCCCGAAGTAGAGTTGATTTTGCAGGAATTAACTACAACTGAGCAAGAACGATCGCTACAAGAGAGCCGCATTCATGTAGGCTTTGCTCATCCACCATTGGAAGACAACACGCTCAATCAAAAGTGCATTCAGCAAGAAGCTTTAATTGCCGCTTTACCAGAAACTCATTTCTTAGCTGAACGAGAAAAGATTTCAGTGCGATCGCTAATCAACGAAAACTTTATCATGTTCCCTCGGCATTTAGGCTCTGGACTTTACGACCAAATTGTAAGCCTTTGCCAGCAAGGAAATTTTAGCCCGAAAGTCACTCAAGAAGCGATTCAAATGCAGACAATTATCGGGCTAGTTTCAGCAGGAATGGGAATTGCGCTCGTGCCGTCTTCGTTACAAAATCTTCAAAGAACTGGTGTAGTTTATCGTAGTTTCGAGGAGAAAACACCATTAGTAGAAACGGCTATAGTTTGGCGGGAAGAAGATATAAAGCCTGTAGTAAGGGAATTTCTACAAGTTGCAATGAGTATCTATAACAAATGAAGACCGTTACGAGTTAGGCTTATTCGTAGCAACCTATTTATTGGGTTAAAAAAAATTTCACTAGATTGGCAATATATTATTGAAATGGAAATATTTAAATCAAGTACCGCGATAAATTGGAATTACACCTGTGTCTGCTAAAGATGCTTTTCATACAGTTGTCAAAACAGCACTTGAGAAAGATGGCTGGTTAATCACTCACGATCCTTATACACTCCAAGCAGGAACCCTTGAGCTATATATTGATTTAGGAGCAGAAAAAGTTATTGCAGCCGAAAGACAAGGACAAAAAATAGCTGTTGAAATTAAAAGTTTTTTGAGTCCTTCAAAAATCACAGAGCTTTATGCTGCATTAGGACAATTTATTATTTACCGAATTGCTTTACTAGAGCAAGAAGCCAGTCGCACTTTATATTTAGCAGTTCCTAGTACTGTTTATAATGATTTTTTTATTCTTCCATTTATCCAATCTGTTATTAAAACTAATCAACTCTGTTTACTAATTTATAATATTGAACAGGAGGCGATAGAAGAATGGCAAAGCTAGACAAATATCGACAATATATTAAGAATTTGCTTCAAGAACACGCTAATATTGTTTGGGATAATCGTATTCAAGCACAGACAATTTTTGATACAGAACACGACCATTATCAACTAGTTTATGTAGGTTGGCGTAATCAAAACCGTATCTATGGGCCTGTTCTACATCTAGATATTATTGACGAAAAAATTTGGATTCAGCAGGATGGCACAGAAGTAGGAATTGCTAATGAATTGGTTGAATTAGGTGTCCCAAAAGAGGATATTGTTTTAGGTTTTCAGTTACCATCTGTTCGTAAATATACAGATTTTGCTGTTAGTTAATCGAGTTGATTTAGAATAGCGATCACTTTCTCCTTAGAGGTTTGTTTAATCATTCTGAGGTTTTTAAAAGTAGCGATCGTTATTTAATTAACAAAAAGATTCATTTAACTTTCCAAAAGGGATTTAATCTCTGCTTATTGTAACTGTGTTTGACTGAGATGATATTTGGGCGATCGCCATATTTTTTTGACGTTTTTTAAAAGAGCGATCGTTATTAGACAGAATAGAGCTCCCATTAGTATTAGCTGAATTGTTAGACAACATATCAATGGGGGAATACTGAGTAAAGAGTAGATATTTTTGCAATCAAAAGAAGATTATGACTATACCATTGACAGTAACCTTTACACTTGCTAGTTGGATTGTCAAAGGGCTACAAGATGGAACTTTAGAAAGGGTTGGGGGTGTAATTATAAATACAGCGAGCAAGCATATTGTTACCTGGTTAAGAGAACCGAATAATCCTTTAGTTCCAGCACGAAGTTGTTCCCCTAACAATTTACTTAACCTTGTTTTCTCAGGTGCAAATCTCGTTGCTTCAGGGGCTAATGCAGCTGTTACAGGAAAAGGGCTAGCTGATGTCAACGGACGTTTAGGTGGAATTGAACAAGTAAATTTAGGCAATATAGCTGTTTCAGGGGCTAATTTAGTTGCAACAGTCGCTAATGCTGCTATTTCAGGAAAAGGACTAGCTGATGTCAACGGACGTTTAGGTGGAATTGAAAATCAATTAGGAGAACTTGGTCAAACTTTACAACTTCATCAAGGAATTCTACAAATAACTACTGCTGCTAGTGTGCTTAATCTTGGAGTATCTGTGATGGCTTTTGCTGTCATCTCCCAGCGTCTCAAAGAACTAGAAGAAAGGCTACAACAAGCACAAGAATTGTTAAACAAGATTAATCGTAAAATCGACCTTAGTTTTTACGCTAACTTTCGTGCTGCGCTTGATTTAGCTATTAATGCCTTTACGATGACCAAACTTGAAAATCGTAGAAGTAGCGCCTTACAAGCTATTAATCGTTTCTTGGAAGCAGAACATATTTACGCTGAATATACTGATAGCGAAATCGAGCAAAAAAGCCAAATTGCTGATGAGTATTTGCTAACTTTATCTTTAGCTTACCTAGCTGAAGCACGTTGCTATTTAGAATTAGAAGAACATGAAACAGCACTTCTCCGCTTCCAAGAAGGGGCTAAAGTTATTCGTTCTCGAATTCAAAAATATGTTGACCTTTTGCTAACTTCTAACCCAGGAGCATATTTACAACCTGAGTTCAAAGGCCAGATTAATTTGCGAAGACTAACACGGATTTACCAATGGATTGACCCAACTTTGGATGAAAATGCTGTCTTTGATTTGCAACGAGAGAATTTGTTTAAGATGGCACAAGATTCTAGCAAATGGTTAGATTCATTGCCAGCAGCAATTTTAACTCGTGTAGAGGTTCAAGGAGGTTGGTTTGGTCCGAGTCAAAATGATTTGAAGCAAGAAGCTTACAAACGTCTTCCACAAGTATTTGAAGTCATGGAATCTATGATTGAAACGAATCGCCGTTTTGAATCTTACCAAACAGAAGTACAAGCAATCTCTCAACTAGGAATCAGCTTTCATGACTGGCTAAAATTAACTCCATCCACAGAAGTAAAACCTGAAAGCGCAGAATTGATGTATATAATTCCATCCGAACCATTAGATTTACAGCCTTCCATCTGAACTAATTACAGGATTAAAGATCAATACGGTTCAGTTAAGGTCAAAACTCTTTTTTTTTAACGTAGACGCGCAGCGGCTTGCCGCAGGCTACCGCCAACGCGCAGCGTCTCGTTAGAGAAGGACGCAAAAAGAAGAAAGAAATACTTAACTGAACTGTATTGGATTAAAGATGAATTAATCAAGGTCAATAAAGTCTTTGGGAGTAATAATCTGGTTTTGATATTCGGCTAGGGTTTTGAGTGATAAAAGGTCTTGATCTCCTGTGACTAAAAATTTTGCATTGGCATCTTTAGCAAGTTCTAACAATTTGTTGTCATCTGGATCTCTACACATATTTATTTGAGATTTTATTTCTATAAATTGACTGTATTTTTTAACTACATCCAAAAAATCTTGTCGGTCTTCATCTGAGATATATTTATCGAACTTACGTTTGTAAATTCGTGTGTTTAATTCTTGATAAGTTTCATTGCTTTGAGCAATTTTGAATTCTTTATAGGCTTTCTCTAGGGCTTTACGGGCTGTTCCATTAGGACTTAGGGCTGCACTCAGTAAAACATTTGTGTCAATGACAATTAGTTTATGATTCATCGGCGAGTAATTCTTCTAGAGTTTCTTCGGTTAATCCTTTGGCTTGAGCATTTCTGCCGATTCTGTCAAAAACACTAAGTAAATCTTCATCTTTATTATTTGAAGAGGTTTTCTTTATTTCTTGAATAAGTTGTTCTTGTTCTTGTGCGGGAAGTTGTAAGACAAGATTAAGAATTTGCTCGAAGGTTAAGGAGAGTTGATAGTTTTTTTGAGTCATGGTGAGTTCTAGAGTTAGGGAATAGAAACTTGTTAGCTTTTTTAATCAGGTTTGAGCCAGTTTTCTACTTTTAAATCAGGATTCCTCTATACCTTGGCGAATTGCACTATCTATATCATCAATAGTTTTAGGTTGAGCTTGATATTTTAAACACCCTGCTACATCATCTAATTTAGTTTCTGTAAAAGGTTTATTAGGCTTTAAAAGAATTCCATTACCTATATTAATAATCATAAATTCTTGACCTACTTCCCATTGATGAGCTTCCCGCAAACATTGGGGAATAATTACTTGTCCTTGAGGAGACAATTTTGTAATTTCCATGATATCTACAACTAAAAAACTAACACTAATAAACAAATCTTAGCAGTTTCAACTATTCTCAATTCTTTCTCTGCGTCCTCTGCGCCTCTGCGGTTCGTAAAAAAAAGGACGAACCCAAAAGTTCGCCCCCACTCATATAGTCTTATGGTGTTGCTCAATAAAAACCCAAATTTTAAATCTTCGCTTCTTCCTTCACCAACTTTTCCCAACCTAAATCTTTCAAATTATTATTCCGACGCAACGGACGAGTCACCAACTCTAACATGTCACGCGCATTTGTAAAGCCGTGAATTTGGGCAAAAGTGAACTCCACAGACCATTTTGTATTAATACCGCGTGCTTCCAACGGGTTAGCATGAGCCATACCAGTAATTACCAAATCTGGTTTCAACTCATAAATTCGCTGGAGTTGATTGTAATTATCCGGCTTTTCCACAATCTTTGGCAGAGGCGAACCCATTTCCTGGCAAGTTTTCTCCAGTAGCGCCAACTCAGCAGCTTGATAGCGTTTATCCATGTAAGGAATGCCAATTTCGTGAACCGTCATCCCACAGCGCACCAAAAACCGTGCTTGGGAGATTTCCAGCAAGTTATCACCCATGAAGAAAACAGACTTACCGCGAATCAGTTTCACGTAATCTTCCAGGCTTTCCCAAATTTGGGCTTCCCGTTCATCCAAACCTTTGGGAGTAATACCGAACACCGAGCAGATTTTCTCAATCCAAGCGCGGGTACCATCGGGGCCAATGGGGAACGGTGCGCCGATAAGTTTACACTTGCGGCGGCGCATTAAAGTTGTAGCTGTGCGGCTGAGGAAGGGGTTGACACCAGCGACATAATACCCTTCTTCCAGTACTGGCAGTTCAGTGAAGCGTTTAGCGGGTAGCCAGCCAGAAACTTTGATGCCTTGTTTCTTCAGTTCCAAGGTTAACTGAGTAACCACTGGGTCGGGAAGGGAACCAAAGAGAACTAAGGGTGGGTGGTCTACGTACTCAGATTCTTCTTGGACGACATCTTCTTTCTTCTTGCCGAAGTTTAGCAATTTAGCGATCGCATTGCGTTCAGTTTTCTCTGTTTCCGCCACCGGAGCCTTATCAGGACAACGATTAGCCATTGCAGCTAATACGGTGTCTTCTCCTTGGGTGAAGGCGTAATCTAGACCGTTTGCACGCGCCACAACGATGGGGATACCAATTTCGGATTCGAGTTTTGGTGCTAAACCTTCTAAATCTGTTTTGATAATTTCAGTGGTGCAAGTGCCAATCCAGACAATTACACTAGGATTGCGATCGCGTTTAATCTGCAAACACAACCGCTTTAACTCTTCATAATCATTCAGCTGTGCCGAAATATCCCCCTCTTCCAACTCAGCCATTGCATAGCGGGGTTCAGCAAAAATCATCACCCCCATTGCATTTTGCAGGAAGTAGCCACAAGTTTTTGTCCCAATCACCAAAAAGAAACTATCTTCAATTTTTTGATATAACCACGCCACGCAGCTGATTGGGCAAAAGGTATGGTAATTCCCAGTTTCACACTCAAAGTTTAAAGCTTCTGGTTGTTGAGCGACAGTCATTTTGGTTTTTTCTCCCCTTGATTTTTCCAGTTAGGAGTCATTAAGTTAGGAGTTGTAAGTTATGAATTATGAATTATGAATTATGAGTTGTAAGTTATGAGTTTTTATTACTAACTCCTAACTTTTTAACTCCTAACTCCTAACTCCTAACTCTTAACTTTTTTTCACTCATAACTTTTTTTACTCCTAACTGAGTAATTAAGCGTTGGGGAAGAGACGGGCAATTTCGGATTCATCAAAAACGCCAGCTGGCAGTTCTTCCCCTAACAAATCATTATTTTCTTCAGCCTTTTGCAGTGATGTTTCATCACCCCAGACATCTGATAGCACGTCACTAAACGCATTCTCGTCTAATGGACTATCTTCAAGTGCCTGGTCATCCAGCTTTACTTCTATTGCAGCTGTTGTTGCATCGAAAGTAATTTCCCCAAACTCATCTGCTTCTAGACTAGAGGTTTGGAGTGGCTCATCTTTTAAGCCTTCGTCATTGGATAAGGAAATATCACCAAAGCCATTTTCACTTTCCTGAGCCTCGCTTAACGCCAGATTTTCATCATCGGAATCCACCATTGTGAACTGTTGAGCTACTGCCACCGACTCAAAGCCATTTGTATGGGAATGTGTCAATGTTTCATCTTCAAGTCTTTCATCAATGGCAACTACGGCATTATGCACATAATTCTCTTGTTCTGGTGTGACTTGGAAGCGATTACCGAGAGCAAAATCTGGGTCAAAATGCAAATCCAGCACTTCAATCAGGGTATCAGCATCAGGATTAAGCTTGGCAAAGGGCAACATCAATTGCGCTAACTTTGGTTCTAGGGCGTTGACTACTCCCAGGATGAGGTAAGAAGGTGGTCGCTTCCCGCCATCAGGCGTGTAGACTGATTCCACTTCCATGTGCAGCGTAATCCAGTCCCGATTTGTTTGAAAAAATTGCAACCACTTCTGCTTTAATGAATCTGTAAAACTGTGAAAGAATGCCATGTTATTGTCCCCCATCCTGAGAACTTGGTGATTTATACAATCATCAAGTCTAGTTCCTCTTCGGAATTAGCAACCTGGGGTTTACCCGGATTTAGATAAAAATCGGACAACAAAGAGAACAATTCACGATCTGGTGAGTCGTTAGGTACAACGCCTTCGGGACGCGCCAAAATTTGATCGGCAATGTTGAGATAGTAATCGCAAACGTAGTCCAGGGAAGGATCTTGCTCTGCCATTTCAAACAAAGTCTTACCTTTAACGCGAGAAACGCGGATATCTTCAATTAAAGGTAAAACCTCTAGAACTGGCATTGGCACAGCTTCTATATATTTTTCAATTAAGTCGCGCTTCGAGGTGCGATTGCCAATTAACCCAGCTAAACGCAATGGGTGAGTTCGTGCTTTCTCCCGCACTGAAGCAGCAATGCGATTAGCAGCAAATAACGCATCAAAGCCATTGTCAGTAACAATCAGGCAGTAATCTGCATAGTTGAGTGGTGCTGCAAATCCACCGCAAACTACGTCGCCGAGAACGTCAAACAAAATTACATCGTACTCATCAAAAGCATTGAGTTCTTTCAGTAATTTTACTGTCTCGCCAACTACATAACCGCCACATCCCGCACCCGCAGGCGGCCCACCAGCCTCTACGCAATCAACACCACCGTAGCCTTTGTAAATCACGTCTTCTGGCCAGACATCTTCGTAGTGATAATCTTTTTCTTGGAGAGTGTCAATAATTGTGGGAATTAAAAACCCTGTCAGGGTGAAGGTGCTGTCATGTTTTGGGTCGCAGCCAATTTGCAGCACTTTCTTGCCACGTTTAGCTAGGGCGACGGATATGTTACAGCTAGTTGTGGATTTGCCAATACCACCTTTTCCGTAGACTGCTAGTTTCACTGTTGTTTGCCTCTTATAGCTTCTTATCAAACTTGTGGCTCAAACATTTTCCTTCACCCAGCCTGAGACGGCGATGCGTGAGGTGTCTGGATGCCATTATTGGGCAAATTACATAGAAAAGAAAGTGGTCCTTAATTTGTAAAACCTTGCTATTTTGTGACAGCGATTTTAAAAATGATTATTTAGGCTTAAATGACCTTAAAAGACTTATATAAACGTAAAAATCTTTTTTAAAAGCTTTTTATTAACTATTTTTATAAAAAAAGTTACAAAATACAAAAAGCTGTAATTCCCTTTTTTAAATGGTTTTCATAGAATTAGCTGATTCTCATACAAGGTGTTTTCAAAGGATTGGGGCGCAGTGCCAAGGGTAGACGGAGGTATATGCAGCCCTATGTTGCAAATACCACTGAAATTTAAAATCTGCTCTAAATTCGCAACTTTCAGACGGTAGCCAACACCATTTAATTGCTGCTTGAGAGCAAGTTAGTCTGATTTTGTAAAATATTATTAAATTGACAAATATTTTCTAAAATTCTTGAAATTTCTAGGCTGGATCAAAAATAAATAGGTACTAGTGAAGAAATATTAAGATATCTAAACTAAAGGCCATTAGTATAAATTTCAGAATGAATTTGTCTCACGCAGAGGCGCAGAGATAAAGAGTTGAGAAGAGTTGATATAGGAATCCAATTTTATTTTTGAAAAAATCTAAATACTTGTGTTGTTAATTTGCTTGTTGGCCAGGGAATTATATTTACAAGGTAATTCATCGCTTGATGGTGTAAATTGTTAATCCTTGTTCGCAAATAAATCTATTTACAAAAATCTTCATTAAAAATATGGAAGTTAAATTAGGATTCGGAGCTATTCCCAAACCTCAATATGTCTTTGTTAGCAGAGAAGCCGATCACTGTTGGTATATGCTATCTGAAGATGAAAAACGCATCCCGATTTATGAGAGAGCTTTAACTGGAGTAATTACGAAGATAGAAACTTATAAAAAGGTTGAAACTAAATTTAAAATAGTTGAAAAAAATGATTTATATATTTTAGCAGATAAACCTTATATTATTCGTTCAGGAAGTGAATCTTACTTTTCTAAAAGTTTGTTGTTATCGTTAGATGTCCTGATTTATCAACAACTACGCAGCCCGCTGACTATTTCTGTTAGCCCAGGCGATAGTAATGTGGTTTTTTGTAGTATTTACGATCCAGTTACTTATCAGTCTGTGGGTGTTAGTTGGGATGGACACAGGGAAATTGACTGGCAAGCTTTAGGAGAAAAAGTAAGTTTAAAAATTAATTCTCTTCAAAATTTAAATCAAGAAGCAATACAATTATCTACTAATACAACCCCTTCAGAAGTCCATGCAGTTTTAATAGCTCAAACTGACAGATATTTAGCACAATTAAATTGGACTCCAGAACAAGGTAGGGAGTATTTGCAGCAAAAATATGGCAAGCGATCGCGTTTACAACTTACTGATACAGAAATTCTGGAATTCATTGATTATCTAAAGCTAGAACTACCTCAAAACTGCCAAATGTAGCTTGTTAGGTTGACAGCCCTTGAGAGCCAGGATAAGCTTTGTGTGCCTCTGCATAAATCTTTAATGCTACAGACATCTGCTGTTCGGCAGTCTCTCCCTGTGCTTTGAACCAAGCAAAAGTTTCAGGATCTATCTGAATTGTAATTTTTACAGGTGACTTGGGCATTCGTAATTGTGCTTTAGCAAAAAATTCTTCTGACAAAGGTGGAATATCTGAGGTATCGATGTCCTCGTCACTCATAGCATCGATTCTAGCCCAATCGGTTTTTGAGGTATTGGTCATAGCGTTTTCGTTCGTGAGACAGTGCTTTTCTTAATGAGATGATACGAACTATTTCTTCACCAGGTTCGGTGTAAACAATTACTACAATTCTTCCATCCAGTAGCCCAATACCTATATACCGATCCTCTCCATAGTCTTCTAGTTCTTTGAGAATAAGCGCAGCAATGGCATCTTGCTCAGTTTCAGGAAGCTGTTTTACTCGTGCGATCGCTTGTTCAAGTAACTTAGTCATGGCCGTTATGCTGCCCTCAAAAAGCCCTGCTGACTATTTTACTGTTTTCTTCTAGTTGACCAGCGATCGCACTTAAGACGAAAAGGATTGTCAACTATATTCATTACGCAATCAAATTTATACCTTTTTAATGTTTATTACTAAGTATCTCAGGGAAAAATAAGTATAAGGTGATGCCTTGTTTTCATGTTTAAACCGTAGACAAGAACTAACCAAATACTAATCACAATCAGGAGTATTTCATGATTCCACTGATTTTGGGTGCTGCTGCTTTGGCTACTGGAGCTTTTGGAGCGCTAAAAGGTGCTGAAGGCATTAGCAATATGAATCAGGCAAAAGAAATTGGTGAACAGGCTCAACAAAAATACGAAAGTAGCTTGCAAAACTTAAAAGCAGCCTGGGAAATTACCAACCAGTCAGCAGAAACCTATGGTCAAATGCAACTTCGTATTAAGCAGGGTACAATTTCACGTTTTATAGCTTTTATTGAGAGAATTGGTCAGCGAGCTTCCCAAAACAATCTGGATATTCTAACTGGCTTAGACATCTCCACTCAACAAATTCAGGAGTACAAAACAGAAGTTATCAAAGCTGAACAGTGGGTGAAAGGTGGTGTATCAGCGGCCGTTGCAGCCTCAGCAGCAGGTTCTAGTGCAATTACTTTAGCAAGAAGTGTAGGTACTGTTACTGTTTCCAAGTTCTTTGGATTGTGGGCTGGTGAAGTCGCTATTTCACAAGTTAGTGGTGCTGCGGCTTGGACTGGAGCCATAACTTGGTTAGGTGGTGGTACTAGTATGGCGGTTGGTGGTGCTGTATTGGGAGGTATCACGCTCGGCCCAGCGTTGATGGTTGGAGGTTTTCAACTTGCTGGTAAGGGTGAGGAAGCTTTGACTAAAGCACGAGAGTACGAAGCTAGGGTAAACATAGAAATTGCCAATATTGAAGCAGCTCAAGATTTTCTATTACAGGTTAAACGGCGAACAGTGGAACTTGCTAATTTAGTGTGTAATTTAAACAGCCGTGCTAAATCTGTACTTGAGCAGCTTGAAGCTCAACCTTTTAATCGCGATCGCGATGCTAGAAAATTTCAAGAGGTAGCACTTTTAATTAAAGCACTTGCAGAAATTATGAAAATTCCTATTTTAAATAATGAAGGACTGTTAAACCCTGCTACTTTAACTATCCAAGCCAAGTATTCTACTTTGGGAGATCAATAGGAATGTCGGTCAAAGTAGTCAAAGAATTTATTAATCCTGCTGAATGCTTACAGCAAATGGTTTCAGCTTACACCGATTACCTTAAGGTTGCTGAAGAGGAACAGACAAACAGACGAGAGATTGATGCTTGGGAAAAAGAAACAATCACCAAGATTAATGCCCAGCGAGATTTGCTGATGGCGTATTTAGATCGCTCTTTTGATGAACGTGCAAAAAACTTTCGCGCTTTATTTGCTGTTGTTGATAGTGCGATCGCATCCGGCAATAATGAACAACTAGCCCTTACCTTAAACTCAATTACAGAAATAGCTAAATCCAGCCCATTCAAAGAACTTGCAAATTTAGCTTCTGTTCGCGCTGCCCTTGACGATCCAGATCATGAATGGACATTTTAATTTTATAGAAGTGCGATCGCTCTCTTAAAACTTTCCAAAAAAGCCTGTCAGCGCAGGCTTTTTTCATGTATTACCAAGCTTACAGGCAACAAGCACTTTGAGAAAATAGCGAACACCACTATCTTTGCATTACTACGTATTGCAATATGATATTATGCAAGATAGATTGATTTGACAGAACCATGAGCAAAGAAAACATTACGTTTCGGATAGATAGCGATAAGAAAGCTGCGCTTGATGCGATCGCATCTGGAATCAACCGCGATCGCAGCTACGTACTTAATGAGGCGGTAGCTGCTTATGTTGAAATGTATCAATGGCAAATCGATCAGATTCAAAGCGGGATTACTGAAGCGGATGCTGGAGATTTTGCCAGTGATGAAGAAGTAAAAGCAATTTTTGCAAGACTAACTAATGCGGATTAAGTGGCTGCGCCGTGCGCTTCGGAACTTGGAACAAGCCCATAGTTACATCTCGAAAGAGAATCCAGAAGCAGCACAGGAAGTAATATTGAGGATTCAACTTGCTGTTAGTCAACTTGAGAATTACCCTTTTATGGGGCGACCTGGACGTATAGAAGGTACGAGGGAGCTAGTAATTTCTAGCACGCCTTATATTGTTATTTATCGAGTCAAAGAAGAGTCAGTAGAAATTCTTCGGGTTCTGCACACGTCAAAGCGGTATCCAGATTAGCGAGTCAAACAATAACTTCATGCTTGGATTGTCAGCATTTGCCGTTCTCTATCGGCAGCATAGCTTAGGCAAGCTAATATATCCTCTTGTGTCAAATAAGGAAAATCATCAAGCACTTCCTCGTAGGTCATGCCAGAGGCCAGATAAGAAAAACATCGTATACGGTAATTCGCATTCCTCGAATACAAGGCTTGCCACCTCACTTCCCTGGCTCGATTGTAATAATGTTTTGGTACTGCACAGCTTTTCAATCCTCAAAAATCTTCATCATCAACAAAAAATTCGGCATCGTCTTCTAATCGAGAATTACCCTGTCCATAACCACCAAGGTTCCAGAGGGGTTGCAGCAGTGCCGTACCAATTAATCCTATAACTGCACTAAAAGCTAAAACTAAACCTGCTGGTATTTGTATTGATTGAAATGTTAAGAATTTTAACGATACTGGTGTGGCATTTTGAACTGAAATAATTGCGATCGCCACTACCCAAACAGCTACAACTAGGATTGTCAATAAAGGAGCTAAAGTTTTCATATCTTAATAAAAGTTAGGAGTTAGGAGTCAGCAGTTTGGAGTTAGAAGTTTGGAGTTATTAATTCAGAACTCATCATTCATAACTCTTAACAAGAGTGAAAAGTTAAGAATTGCGAATTTACAACTCTTAACTCCTAACTCCTAACTCTTAACTTATAACTCTTAACCCCTAACTCTGATTGAATTAAACTGCTACTGCTTCTAGCTTAGCAATGACACTTTCCATCTCTTGAGAGATTTGGGTGAGTTTTTCGGGAGAGTTGGTTTCTAGGTAAACGCGCACCAAGGGTTCTGTACCGGAAGGACGCAGCAGTACCCAGCTACCTTCTTCTAAATAGAGTTTGATACCATCTTTACGCCCGACTTCCTTGACTTTAATTCCGGCTACCTCTGTGGGTGGATTTTTGGTGAAGGAGTCGATAACAGCGGTTTTGTGAGACTCGGTGAGGTGTAAGTCAAGACGGGTATTGTAAAGCGGGCCGTCAGCTTCAGCGATCGCTTCTTTCACTAGCTGACTTAGGGGTTTACCTTCATAAGCAATGGCTTCTGCCACTAGCATATCCGCTAAAACACCGTCTTTTTCGGGAATATGCCCAATTACACTTAATCCGCCTGATTCTTCCCCACCAATCAGTACGGCAGTTTCCCGCATTTTTTCACCGATGTATTTAAAGCCTACTGGTGTTTCATAAATTTGCAGCCCATATTTAGCTGCAAAGTTATCCAGCAGGTGGGTTGTAGCCACAGTGCGAACAATGGCGCCGCTTTTACCTTTATTTTTGATTAAATGTCGTGCTAAAACTAACAGCACAGTATTCGGAGTGAGGACAGTACCTTGTTCATCAACAATACCAAAGCGATCGCTATCTCCATCTGTGGCCAAACCCAAATCGGCACGATCCTTCACTACTGCTTCTACTAACTCAACTAATTGTTCTCCTTTGGGTTCTGGCATTCCGCCGCCAAATAATACATCCCTCCAAGTGTGGAAACTTTCTAACTGAACACCACTATGTTGCAAAACTTCATCTAAATAACCGCGAGAAGTAGAATAGAGAGCATCGTATTTTACTTTTAAATTAGCGCTCTTAATTTTTTCTACATCCAGTAGGGTATAGATAAATTCCAGGTAATCTGGCTTGGGATCGAAAGTAGAAATTAAATCGGATCGGTTGCTACTAGGCAGTTCATCCGATGCACTTTCTATATTTGCCACAATAGTATCAGTAATCTCTGGAGTGGCAGGTCCAGCATAATCAGGGATATATTTAATTCCACAGTATGGTGCTGGATTATGGCTAGCAGTAAACATTAACGCCCCAGCGGAATTTAAGTGACGGGCGTTGTAGGCAATTACTGGTGTGGGACAATCCCGATCGGTAATTTTCACAGTCCAACCCAAATCTGCCAAGACTTGGGCTGCTGTGCGGGCAAACTGGTCAGCTAAAAACCGAGTATCGTAGGCTATAAGTACTGGTCTATCTTTTGTATAGGCTGTTTCGAGGTAACTGGCGATCGCTCTTGTTACTTTCCGCACATTGGGGAAAGTAAAGTCATCGGCAATAATGCCTCGCCATCCATCGGTACCAAATTTTATCTTGCTGGAATTGCTACTAGCGCTCATTTTTGCCACTTGCTCCCGTACATCATCAGTACTATTAAAAGCTTCCCGCAAAGCGTGTGTAGCAGCAAGTATCCTCCGGAGTTATGTTCGGCGGAAACTGCCGAACATAGTTTTTCCCACCGTACTTTCTCTCACTGTTTTGGAGCAATGTCAATCCCCGATCGACCTTTTGCCAGTTATCACCTTTGGTCTTTAGTTGCCCCAGCGTCAGGGCAAGAACGCTGGCATTGCCAGATGAGACGGGGGTTTATCAAAGCGCGGCAAAACGAACCACAAGTCAAAGCACTATTAGCGAAAGCCACCGCACCCCAGCGGATTGGCATACTTGCCCAAAAAGGCGTTTATGAGTTTCATAATCACAGACACCTCCTACAGCGATCGGATGGTGTAGAAAAAGTTGCACAGCTGCTAAAATTAGCCAGTTCAAGCGAACAAGTTCGACAACGAGTGCTGCAAATTTTGAAAAAATATCATGATGCGCCGTTGCTATTGGATAAAAATATTATCCAATTAACTCCCGGCGATGAAGGTTTTCCGAAGCCGATTGTCATTGAACAACAAGATTCTTGCTTTCGCTTATATGCGGCAATGGACTGCGTTTTTATTGAGAGCGATCGCACTTTACATATTTTAGATTTCAAAACTGGAAAATCAGCTTTTGACCGAAGACAAGCTTTAGTTTATTTATTAGCAGCTCGTTATCTATATCCTGGTAGACAAGCTGTAGCTTCATTTTATAATTTAGAGATTTGTAAAAAATCCGAGCTAATTAGCATCAATAATAGTGAGTTAGAATCCTTAAAATTTGAGTTAGCTAATATTGCCCACAAACACCAGCGCGATTTACAAAATTATCAAGAAGAAACGACTAATTTTAGTAAAATCTTCCCCCCGAATCCTGGTTCGCACTGCCGCTTTTGTCCATTTAATTCTATTTGCGAGTTTGCCGATTTCAAGCAGCATCAATCGTATCCATTGCCCAGTTTAAGAGTGAATAGCTAATATTTTTGGCATGGGGCATGGGAAGAGGGAGATGTGGGAGATGGGGGAGACAAGTAAGAAAGATTGCTACCTTGTCCTCCTTGTCCCCCTTGTCCTCTTCTCATGCCCAATGCCCCCTGCCCCATACTTCTGGAGCGAGAGGCTGCGCCAACGACTACGCTCAGTACAAGTGCCCAATGCCCAAATTTAAAAAGGTGGCAATTCTTTAAGAATTGTGAACCGAATATGATTGATTGCCAAATCCCCAATGGGAATATCTTCTTTTGTCAACCGCGCACCTTGACTAGTTACAGTTTCAAAAGTGATACCCTTACCAATTTCAATGTGATACCAGCACAAGCCCATAAAAAAGCGTGTGGGATATGGGCCCCCCTGACCGACATCATCGGGATTTGATTCCATTGGTAACCAACCAAAATTCGGTACGTAGAACTCCAGCCAAACGTGATTAAAATCAGGTTGTAGCGGTACGCCTTGGTGTTCGCCGTTAGGCGGACATTTATACCTGCCAACTGTGCGACAGGGAATGCCATTTAAACGGCATAGAGCGAGTAAAACGCCTACATACTCGCCACAGGAACCAACGCCGCGTTCTAAAACTACATCTGGCGTATCTATATAAGGCTTAATACCATAAGATAGCTCATCGTAAACATAATTACGGATACTATACATTTTCCGCAACAGATTGGTTTCAGATCCAATTGCTTCTCTGGCGGCACGGCGGACAATGGTAGTATCCATTGCTAAGTCGTCGTCGTCCACTAGGTAGCGGCTTTGCAATTCTGGTGAAAGTTCGGGTATATCTTCCACATCTTTGGGTGTGATGCGATACTTAATATTGCGAACTTCTAAAAGAGCTTTCCAACCAAATATATGGCGTTCGCCTGGGGTGAGGGCATCAAATTTAAATACTGCTACACGTTGACCATCTATCACTTCTTCGGTGAAGGGAAGGCCAATGGGTTCAACGTGTTTGAGCTTTTGACGTTCTGTTTCCGATGGTAGAGCAATGCGCCATTCTACATCCGGTAAATAAACCTCATCTAAGGGCGCAATTTCTTCAGCATAGGACATTTCAATAAGATAGCCATTAGACAGGGCATAGCGCTTATCTGGCTCGTAATGATAATACAGCGGGTGAATAAAAGTGCGATCGCGGTAGGTTAGCTCATGATTCGGGTCAGCATTTGGGTTATCCCGGATATATGGCTCCTCCGAGGCATAGGCGACATAGAGACTTTCTTTGCCTGTTTCGCCATCTTTATGTATTGCTATGCCTGTAGGCGATTCAAAGGGCGTCAGAACGCTAAATTGAACTTCTCCAGTGGCCCTATCCATCGCGTAAACTGTTTGTTCTGTGCGATCGCAAATCCACAACATTTCCTCACTGACTGCCAAATTTTCTATCCCAACTCCAGGGGCATAAAACCTGGTAATTTCTTTTCGACTTTCGCGATCGAAAATCAAAATGTAGCCTAACCTTTGGCAGCTGATGTAGACTGTTGTTTCCCAGACAGCAACGCCGTCAGCTGGATAAGGCAATGTGACGAAATGTTCCAGACCTAAAGCATTCAACTTGCACAAATAAACGTTATGGTCGCGGCTCACCCACAGTGTGTCTTCCCATATCGCTAAACCAGTAACATCAGTAAATTCCTTAACTTGATGCGGATTAAGAATTTTACTGTTGTCAGAGGTAGGATCGATCTCCAGTAGATGCCCTTTGAGACTGTCAATGGCAATCAGGCTATCTTTAATGAAAGCAATACCGCACAGGGTAGCAGCAGTAAGCGGTCGAATTGTTTTTTGCCCAAACATCTGGCTAGCAGTCAAAGTGGGGAGTACAAAACTCATATTAAATATTTATTAAATGGTTTAGCACGTTTAAGCAATTCCAAATTTCTTTGGAAAAGTTTGCTACAAACCTAGACCCGGCTGGCAAATTGACCAACAAAGGGGTGTAGGGTGTAAGGGTGTAGGGGTGTAAGGGATGAGGGGAGTGCCAAACTCCTACACCCCAGAAGTTACAAGCCTCTGACACCAGTCGTTCAGACAAACAAATATTTTTTGAGAGGATCGCTTGCCCGAAAAAACTTGCGCCTCCTTTGAACAAACCCCTCAATAAATTATTGATGGGTTTCCCCTACACCCTTATCCCTTTACACCCTGCGCCAAGCGCATCGATCCAAAATTCAAAATCTAGAAATGCGATAGTACCATGCATCCTGGCTAAAAACTGGATGCAAGTTCAAGCAATAGGAGCCTAAAATTTATTGTGGCATATCCTCTGTAGCCAAACTTCAAGCTTCTATTACTTACAATTATCAGTACAATGTGTTTCAAAAAACTCTTTCGTAAGAAATAACACATTTATGTCACACATATGTCAACGGAAGAGAAATTTGCAAATCAAAAGCATGGCCTCTACACTCATAAGATTTAGTATTGCTTTAATGTAACTTTAGGAGATGGTTTTCCAGTCATCATTAAATTATGATTATGATCGAATTTTGTAACCATTTCCTGTGACTTACACGATGTCTGCTAATTCTCTGCCTGAAGGTGCCGCCGTTTGGCATAGTTTAGAAGTTGATAAAGCGCTAGACCTGCTTGATAGTAACGCAGACAGTGGCTTAACACGCGAAGATATTCAACAAAGGTTGCAAAAATACGGCCCCAACGAACTCGAAGAACATGGTGGCCGCAGTGCTTGGGAAATTCTGCTCGATCAGTTCAAGAACATTATGTTGTTGATGCTGATTGGCGTAGCTCTGATTTCTGGGGTTTTAGACTTAATTGCTTGGCAGTCGGGCAGCTTGAAGCCTGGTGAGGTGCCATTTAAAGATACCATCGCTATCTTAGCGATCGTTATCCTCAATGGCATACTCGGCTACGTTCAAGAAAGCCGTGCAGAAAAAGCCCTAGCAGCCTTGAAAAAACTCACCTCTCCCTTAGTACGAGTCATCCGCGACGCCAGATTAGTGGAGGTAGCAGCTAAGGAACTAGTCCCAGGAGATGTGATGCTGCTGGAAGCCGGGATGCAGATAGCCGCAGATGGAAGGCTAATCGAACAGTCTAATTTACAAGTACGAGAGTCGGCACTGACTGGGGAAGCCGAAGCTGTCAACAAACAGGCAACACTAAATTTACCAGAAGAAACAGATTTAGGCGATCGCATTAATTTGGTCTTCCAAGGAACTGAAGTTGTCCAAGGACGGGCAAAGGTTCTGGTAACCAACACCGGCATGACAACAGAACTAGGCAAAATTGCTGCCATGTTGCAGTCGGTGGAAAGTGAACCTACGCCTTTACAACAACGGATGACTCAACTGGGCAATGTCCTAGTTACGGGTTCTTTGATTCTCGTGGCGATAGTTGTTATTGGCGGCGTCATCCAAGCCAGAGGTTTTAGCAATATCCAAGAACTCTTGGAAGTCTCCTTGAGTATGGCGGTTGCTGTGGTGCCAGAAGGTCTGCCCGCTGTAATTACCGTCACTTTGGCCTTGGGAACTCAGCGAATGGTACGCCAGAATGCTTTGATTCGCAAACTACCAGCCGTAGAAACATTAGGTTCTGTAACCACCATCTGTTCTGATAAAACAGGCACCCTAACTCAAAATAAAATGGTGGTGCAATCGGTGTTCACCAATGACAAAACTTTTGGTGTCACCGGACAAGGTTATGCCCCCACAGGAGATTTTCTCTTAGGTAGTGAAAAAGTTACCCCAGAAGACTCACCAGAAATCTCAGCTTTGTCAGTAGCCTGTGCTGTTTGTAATGATTCGGTGTTGCAAAAAGAAAAAGGCGAATGGGCGATTTTGGGAGATCCCACAGAAGGGGCATTAGTCACCCTAGCGGGGAAAGCAGGAATTGAAAAAGAACAGTGGAATAGTAAATTACCCCGCGTTAGCGAGTTTCCTTTCTCCTCCGAACGCAAACGGATGAGTGTAATTTCTCAGGTGCAGGAAGTCGCTACAGGTGAAGGGTCTTTGAATGCCGTTGACCCAGCCATTGCCAACTTCTTACAATCTGAATCTTACTTAATGTTTACCAAAGGTTCGCCAGAATTAATCTTAGGACGTTCCACTAAGATTTATTTGGGCGATCGCTCGGCAGCCTTGAGTGAAGAACAACGTCAGAGAGTTCTGGCAGAAAACGACAAAATGGCAAGTAAAGGTTTGCGGGTGCTAGGTTTTGCCTACAAACCCCTAGCGGAGATTCCACCAGAAGGTTCAGACGAAACATCCGAACAAGATTTGGTCTGGCTGGGATTAGTGGGAATGCTAGATGCACCACGTCCAGAAGTTAGGGCAGCCGTGCAAGAATGTCGGGAAGCAGGAATTCGCCCAGTCATGATTACTGGTGACCACCAGTTAACAGCACGAGCGATCGCCACGGATTTAGGAATTGCCAAAGAAGATGACAGATTGCTCACAGGTCACGAATTGCAGCGCATGAGCGACCAAGAACTAGAGCAAAACGTTGATTTGGTGAGCATCTATGCCAGAGTCGCGCCAGAACACAAACTGCGAATTGTCCAAGCACTGCAACGCCGTGGCAGATTTGTGGCCATGACAGGCGATGGCGTTAATGATGCCCCAGCCCTCAAACAAGCTGATATTGGTATTGCAATGGGCATAACTGGCACGGATGTGAGTAAAGAAGCCAGCGATATGGTGTTACTGGATGACAACTTCGCCACCATTGTCACCGCTACCAAGGAAGGTAGAGTGGTTTACACCAATATCCGCCGCTTTATTAAATACATCCTCGGCAGTAACATTGGCGAAGTTCTGACAATTGCCGCCGCCCCCTTGATCGGTTTGGGAGGCGTTCCCCTGACCCCCTTGCAAATTCTGTGGATGAACTTGGTAACAGATGGTTTGCCAGCCCTAGCACTAGCTGTGGAACCCCCGGAACCAGATGTGATGAAACGTCCGCCTTTTAGTCCCCGCGAAAGTATTTTTGCCAGAGGATTGGGTTCTTACATGATTCGCATTGGTATAATATTTGCCATTATCACCATTGCTTTGATGTGGTGGGCTTATCAATACACCCATGCCGCTGGTTATCCCGGAAATCCTGACTCTTGGAAAACAATGGTATTTACTACCTTGTGTATTGCCCAAATGGGTCATGCGATCGCCATTCGCTCCAACAATCGACTGACTATCGAAATGAATCCCTTCTCTAATATATTTGTACTAGGGGCTGTGGTCGTGACCACGATTTTACAGTTAATGCTAGTTTACGTCCCACCCCTGCGAGACTTCTTTGGCACTCACTACCTGACTCTGCAAGAATTGGGAGTTTGTATTGGCTTCAGTGCCTTAATGTTTGTCTGGATTGAATTGGAGAAGATATTCTTACGCGTTATGGGCAAGAAGGCTGTGTGAAAAAGTTAGGAGTTAGGAGTTAGGAGTTACGAGTTGAAGAAAATTTTGTATTCAAAACTTAATAGGAGTTAGAAGTTCGGAGTTAGGAGTTAAAAAAGATTTTGCATTCAAAACTCAAAATTCCTCACTCCTCACTCTTAACTCCTAACTTTTTTCTTAACTCTTAACTTCTCACTCCTAACTTTTCGCTATGTACCTCAAAACTCTAAACCTGAGACAATTTCGGAATTATCAAGACCAGAAGGTTGAGTTTACTGCTGCCAAAACAATTTTGGTAGGTAATAACGCTCAGGGAAAGTCGAATTTGTTGGAGGCGGTGGAGTTGTTAGCGACATTGCGATCGCACCGTATGGCACGCGATCGCGATTTAGTTAAAGAAGGGGAAACCATAGCCCAAATTAATGCTCATCTTGAGCGACAAACAGGCAGCAGCGATCTGACTTTAACTCTCCGACGCAATGGTCGCCGTAGCGTTGCTCTCAATGGCGAGTTTGTACGCCGTCAAATGGATTTTCTCGGCGTTCTCAATGCAGTCCAATTTTCCAGCCTGGATTTAGAACTAGTACGCGGCGGCCCGGAAGGCCGCCGCAATTGGTTAGATACACTTTTGATTCAACTCGAACCAGTTTATGCTTACATTTTGCAGCAGTATAACCATGTGTTACGCCAGCGCAATGCCTTTTTGAAAAACAATCTAGAGACGTTGCATACAACGTCTTTAAATTCAGAACTCGCTTTGTGGGATGCACAGCTAGCTACCGCAGGCACACGGGTAATTAGACGGCGCGATCGTGCCATACAGCGATTAGCTCACATTGCTACTGCTTGGCACGCTAGCATTAGCGGCAGTACAGAAATTTTGGAAATCAAGTACGCACCCAATATTCCCTTAGAAGACAACCAACCAGAACAAGTCCAGCAAGCTTTTTTAACAAAAATTCAACAGCGAAGCCTAGCCGAACTGCATCAAGGTACTACCCTTGTAGGCCCCCATCGCGACGAAGTAGAATTAACCATTAACCACACACCAGCTCGTCAATACGGTTCTCAAGGTCAACAACGAACCCTCGTTTTGGCCTTAAAATTAGCAGAACTACAATTAATTGAAGAAGTTGTCAAAGAACCACCATTGCTATTACTTGATGATGTTTTAGCCGAACTAGATTTATCCCGCCAAAATCAATTACTTGATGCTATTCAAGACCGCTTTCAAACACTGATTACTACTACTCATTTAGGTTCTTTTGATTCACAATGGTTGAAATCTTCACAAATTCTTTTTGTGAAGGCAGGAGAATTAACAATTTAAAATTCAAAATTATTACATTAAGAAAGTCATACTTAGCATAGGTTTCAAGGTTTGCATTTATATCAAAAATAACATAGTGTAAAAAAACAAAATATATAGCGAAAAGTAAAATTACTCAAAAAGCTTTTTCCTCCTGCCTCCTGCCTTGTCATAACGATAATTTTCAACACCGATCTACTTATTTTTCGTGAATTGGTATTACATAAGAATAACGTTTTCGCTCACATCTGGCAAAAGTCCTGATTTTATTAAGTTGCTAATATTTTTAGAAATTATCCCCAATTTCTTCATCCACAGGTTTAACTATTACATTTGCATACCTTTGAAGAATATAAGCAGCTTGAAATGGATCTAAAGTTACACCTTGAAGCTGATTTATATGAATTTGCAAGCCTTCTAAATTAGAACCTCGAAAATCAGTATCTTTAAATTTAGCATCAGCAAGGATAATATTATTCATTTGGCAATTTATAAATTTTACATTTGTTAGAGATGCTTCTAAAAATGTAGAATTTTCCAATATACAATTTTCAAAAATTACACGTTCAAACTTACTAAAGTTAAACTGGGCAAACTGGCCTTGACAGCCTTTAAAAATAACATTTCTTAATCTGGACTTAATTATTTTAAATCCTAGCAATCTACAGTCAAAAAACTCAACTCTATTAAGTGAACCCTCTTCCCATTCAGTATTAGCAAAATCACTTTTAGTAATTCTCACATCTTGTAGAGAAAGCTTGTTAAAGTAAGTATTTATAGTTTTAACATTATCAAAATAGGCATACTTAAAATCTACTCCTCTACTTCCTTCAAGCTGGCAATTTGATAAATGTAGATTTTTATAGCTCTCTAATTCATCTAATTGGTTATTTGGTATTCCGCGATCGAGGATTTCAAATGAAGGTAAATTAGGAGGCTCAATAGCTCTATTTTTGCTAGGCATATTTTTGATTCAAAATACTATATAACTAATCGCTAATTCCGTTTCTCTAACCTTTTAAAAACCTTGAGAATTAAGAAAGTGAGGATAGCACCGATTAATCCTAACTGCCATAAACCACAGCCGGCAGCAATTCCCAAACCAGCCGAAACCCAAATAGCTGCTGCCGATGTGAGTCCTTTAATTTCTAGTTGCTCTGATGGTTGGGAAGATTGCCGCACAATTTCTCCAGCACCGAGAAATCCCACGCCAGTTGCAATTCCCTGAATCACACGGCTGAGTGCATCGGGACTGGTCTGTAGCTCACCTGTTTGCAGAGGTATGATGGTGAATAAGGCTGAACCCAAAGTTACCAGCATGTAAGTTCTTAAACCAGCTGGTTTGCGTCTAATTTCCCGTTCCCAACCGATAATTCCTCCAATCAGCAATGCGATGCATAGTCGGAAGCTGATATTTAACCAATCATTAGTTGCAAGATAGTAAGTGTTTGGCAAGGTTGGTTCTGGTATGGATAATTATATTTACTACGTTAATTGGTAATATATCTTTTAAGAAACATGGAAACTAGGGACTAGGGAGTAAGGAGTGGGGGAAAGAGAAATAGTTTGTTTCATTTGTAGCGGGTGGTGTGCCGTTCGTCGGCTGCTTTGAAGAAGAATGCACAATTGAGAATACCATCGCGTTGGGATTCAAGCGTTATACGATTTTAGACTTTTGTAAGGATTATTTCCCAATAAAATATTATTTTGACCAATAAATATAGGTTTACATTCTTAAATAAGGAATGGCTGTGGCTAGGAATAGATAACTGACAACTAACAAATTGAGTGGAAAAACTCTACTGGCTAGACCAAATTAAACTACAAGACCGCGCCAAAGTAGGTGACAAAGCTTTTCACTTAAGCAGAATTATCCAACGTGGCTATCCGGTGGTGCCTGGCTTTGTGGTTCCGGCAGAAGCTTTGCGGCAATTTCTAGAAAATCTCAACAGTTCAGAATCATTAGTTGCTGATTTACCTTATTCTTCATTACACCTAGATGTCAGTAATTGGCGTCAACTTCAGCAGGTGGCTGGCCGTTTGCGCGAAGAAATTCTCACTGCAACTGTGCCACAGGAGTGGGTGAGTAAAATTTTCACAGCAGCTAGAGAATGGCAAACTAGCTGTTTGATTTTACGACCTAGTTTGTCAGTAGGGGATAGTACTCAAACTATGGAAAATATATCTGGGTTACTGGAGTCAGTATTTTGCCATTGCCAAGAAGAGGCGATCGCCACAGCATTAAAACGTACCTGGAGTCAAGTATTTCGTGCTAGAAGTTTATTGTATTGGCGGCACATAGGAATTAACCTGCAAAAAATTAATTTCGGAGTTTTGGTACAACCTGTGGAAAATACCATCGCCAGTGGTTTGCTCAAAGCCAACTCCTCTGGGTGGGAAATTGAAGCCACTTGGGGATTAGGAATTGCGATCGCTCAGGGCGAAGTATTGCCAGATGTCTACTACATTCAAAATGAAACTGCGACTATCCTAGAGCAACAGCTCGGCAATAAAATGCTGGCTTACGATGTTAATGATGGTTCCCCTACAACTTTTTCCCAACCTCTTGTAGACTCAGCACTCACAGCAGAGAAAACTTGTCTGATTACCTACGTACTTCAGGAAGCCCAACAAAAACAGTACGCTTTACAACCAGAATACTTACAACAAATAATTAGTCTGGGAACTCAATTAGTAGCTGAACTAGGTAAAACCTTTATTCTTAAATGGACTATCGCTAGCCAAACTACATCTAGCAAACTCTATTTAACACAAGTTACTAGTCCCCAATTCATAATCCCCCAGGTATACTTCATCAGGGGACTGCCAGCCGCAGGCGGACGTACTGTGGCAAATGCTTTAGTCGCCATCGATTCTCAGCAAAAACCCGAACAAATCCCAAAAGGAGTAATTTTAGTAGTCCCAACAATTACACCTGATTGGTTGCCATTATTGCAAAATGTTGCTGGCATTATCACTGAGCAGGGAGGATTAACCAGCCATGCTGCAATTCTAGCCAGAGAATTAGGGATTGCAGCAGTAGTAAATGCAACATCAGCGACAAGCTTAATTCAAACTGGCGAACGGCTTTTGCTTGATGGCGACAGAGGAGAAGTTTATCGCATCGAAACAGAAACCAGAGATGGGGAGACTTGTACTGAGCGAAGCCGAAGTATGGGGAAACTTGTACTGAGCGAAGCCGTTGGCGCAGCCTCTCGTAGAGAAGTATGGGGAGATGGGGACATGGGTGAAACTACTTCCATCCCGCCACCACTCCATTACCCCACCATCTCATCACCCCATCTACCTATGATTGCTACCAAACTGCTGGTTAACTTGAGTCAGTCCAGCTTGATAGAGCAAGTAAAAACCTTGCCTGCGGACGGAATAGGATTGCTGCGCTCAGAATTGATGGTACTAAATATATTGGATGGACAACATCCTAATAGTTGGATTTTGGGCGGGCGGCAAGCAGAATTGTTAGAGCGTTGGTCTCTTGCGATTATGGAGTTTGCTCGCGCCTTTACACCAAGACCAGTTTTTTATCGTTCTTTAGATTGGCGATCGTCAGATTTGCCATCATTGAGTGATAGTTTACAATCTTCTCCACAATCGATGTTAGGTGAACGCGGCACCTTTAGCTATCTACGAAATTCGACTGTGTTTGAGTTGGAACTAAAAGCTTTAGCTAGCGTACAGCAATCTGGCTACAGCAATATTCATTTACTGCTACCTTTTGTTCGGACTGTGGAAGAATTCGTGTTTTGTCGTCGCAAAGTCGAGCAAGCTTTTTTAACACAGGTGGCAGAATTTGAATTGTGGATGATGGCAGAAGTGCCAAGCGTGCTGTTTTTATTGCCAGAATATGTCAAAGCAGGCGTAGCCGGAATTTCCATTGGTACAAATGACTTGACCCAATTATTGCTAGGGGTAGATCGAGAACAAGGACAGCTAGCAAAAGTATTTAACGAACGTCATCCAGCAGTTATGGGTGCGATCGCTCAATTGATCCACATGTCTAAAAGTGCTGGTATCCCTTGTTCAATTTGCGGTCAAGCACCAGCACTGTATCCAGAAATTATCGATCGCTTAGTGGAATGGGGGATAACTTCCATTTCCGTGGAACCCGAAGCGATCGAGCGGACATATCAGGCGATCGCACGTGCTGAACAACGCCTCATTCTAGCAGCAGCACGACGTAAATTAAAAGAGGAAACATCTCGATGAAAATAGTCAAAAGTATCGAGGTAATTTTCTTGTTTTTATGTATACCAACTTTTATATTAGGAATAATTTACTTTCATGAAGATGTTCTCATCAGATTATTTGGTGAGCTTTTGACATCATCTTTAAGCCAACGAGTTCATCAATTCACAACAATATATTTGATATTTTTATGTTGGAGTTTGTTCTCGATTCCCATTGGTTTAGGATTAACAGTTATCAAAATTTTAAAAAGATATTGGTTTTCATCAGTAATTTTGTTAATAGCAACAATTATGAACAGTATGTTAGTAATTGATTTTATGACAGCTTGGTATCAAATCAGTCGTGGCTGGTAATCAGTAGTCAAACTTAGTTATAGCATTTCCTAATCTGCTGAGGTACAAAACCAATGTTTTTAAACGCAGAGGGTCGCAGAGTCAAGCGCAAAGTTACGCAGAGGTTTACTCAATTATATTAGGAATGTACTAAGTACTTCACTTAACTGGGAATCGCTATAAAATAATCTTCAGGTGATATATTCCTGGCTTTTTTTATGAGTCAGCTTCTATCACCAGTTGATGGATAATTCCTGTTAATCCAAGTTGATTGCGCCAATAGGGAATTAACTTTTTAATTCTCATCAAATCTTCATCTACTTGAACTGTAGTTCATTTTTTATAGGAAGTTTGAGGGGAACACTAAAATTAATCAGGTTGAGCAAGGTAGTTATCAATGAGCCAAAAATGTCCTCTCTCCAAGACTTGTGCTTGTCATAATATTGTGCGCTGCGAGACTGGGAAAGCAGGCAGGTTATTTCTTTGGTTCCCCGTTTCACATACCTTGACAAAGGTCATGTCATACTTAAAGAAGTTAGACATTGAGTATGAACTGATGCACCAGCGGCCAGGCCTAAGTTTGAACTGTAAACCTGGACAGGCTCAAGAAATTGCCCGTAACTTGTCTCAACTTCTTGCGCCAAGAGAATTAAGAGAAACACAAGTTCTTTTCATTCAAGGTGCTATCCAACCTCAACTACAAGATTTTAGTGATATCGCTTCATTGCAGCGGTTTATTAAGTTCAGCCAGTCCGAGTGGTTAGTGGAAATGTTGGCAAGGGAACGATTCACTAGTCACTTTCAACCGATTGTTTCAATTCAAGACACATCCCAGATTTATGGATATGAATCGCTGTTCCGAGGGATGGATGAAGAAAGCAATTTAGTACCACCCGAATCAATCTTCGAGTTAGCAAGTGAAGCCGGACTGCTGCCACAACTCGACCGAGTTGCTCGTCTCAACACAATCAAGGAATTTACCAGCCATCAAGTGAATGGGTGCATTTTCATCAATTTTGCACCAACGGCGCTTTATGACCCTGTTTATTGCCTACGCAGTACAGTAGAAGCAATAGATCGAGCAGGGATTGACCATCGAAGGGTTGTCTTTGAAGTTGTGGAGTCAGACAACCCTCAAGATTTAGCCCATCTGAAAGCTGTGCTTCAATATTATCGGGATAGTGGGTTTTTAGTCGCCCTTGATGACCTTGGTTCTGGCTATTCCAGCCTGAACTTGCTGCATCAATTACGCCCAGATTTTATCAAATTAGACATGCAGTTAATTCGAGATGTGCATCAAGACCTATATAAAGCTTCAATTACGGAAAAACTTCTAGAAATTACTGAAAAGTTAAATATCCAAACCGTTGCCGAAGGAATTGAGTGCATTGAGGAACTGAACTGGCTGCGAGAACGAGGCGCAACCTTTGGTCAAGGTTATTTAATTGCTAAACCAAGTGCGGTGCCTATTACTACAACCCCTAACTTTGATACCTTAGCTGTAGCATCAACATCTCGTCAGCAAATTGAGCAGCGCGTCCAACACCGAACCCAATTCGAGCGAATTGTTGCGGCTGTTACCCAGCGTATTCGCCAGTCGTTAGAGTTAGATGAAATATTGCAAACTACGGCAGACGAAGTAAGACAACTGTTTGATATAGACCGAGTAGTAATCTATAAGTTTAAGCCAGATTGGAGTGGGCTAGTTGCTGTAGAATCCTTAGCACAAGGGTGTATGTCCATTCTGGGATTTAATGTGATGGATACATGCTTTCAGTCCACTGGTGCAATTTACTACCAACAAGGTAATACTAGAGCGACTGAAGACATTGAAACTGCTGGACTATCGCCGTGTCATGTTGAGCTATTGCGGAGTTTGCAAATTCGGGCAAATCTTGTGGTGCCGATTTTACAGCAAAAGCGTTTGTGGGGATTATTAATTGCTCACCAATGCTCTAGTACTAGACTATGGCAGCAATCAGAAATTAACTTGTTTAATCAGGTGGCAAGTCAAGCTGCGATCGCTATTCAGCAATCAGAACTTTACCACCAATTACAACAAGCAAACCAAGAATTACAGCGCCTTGCCTCTTCCGATGGCCTTACCCAAGTGGCAAATCGCCGCTGCTTTGATAACACCTTCAACGCCGAGTGGCAAAGATTAGCACCAGAGCAAGCCTCACTATCTTTGATTTTATGTGATGTCGATTACTTTAAACTTTATAACGATACTCATGGGCATTTGGCGGGAGATGATGCACTCAGACATGTTGCCAAGGTAATCTCTCAGACAGTTAAACACCCTAATGATTTAGTTGCTCGGTATGGTGGAGAAGAGTTTGCAGTCATCTTACCAAATACTAATTCCGAAGAGGCTATTGCAGTTGCCAAAGAAATCCAAACAAATATTAGTGCATTACAATTGCCTCATCCAAATTCTCAGGTTAGTGAATTCATCACCCTCAGCCTTGGTGTGGCAACAATTACTCCTCATAATCAATCATCTCCCGCAACCTTAATTGCTGCTGCTGACCAAGGACTTTATCAGGCAAAAGCACAAGGTAGAAATTGTGTAGTCAAGATAGACTGTGGAAATACTCAAGGTTGAGGGAGTAGGCAATAGGCAATAGGCAATGGGCAATGGGCAATGGGCAATAGGTTTTTCCCTCATTATTTAGGGTTAGCATAAGACATAAACTGATGAACTGATTGTGAAATTTTCAACTCAACGGTTTTGAAAGCGTCCGATAGACGGCGCAACACCCGCTACGAATGAAAAAAACACTTTTTTTCCCCTACACCCCCACACCCGTGTTTCTTGAAAGCCTATTGCCTGTCCCTTGCCTACTGCCTATTGCCTATTGCCCCTTGCCTATTGCCTGCTACCAACATCAAAATCGGAAAATTGCTGCTGCTGATGCATTATTAGGCATTTCTTCTGGCTCAACAGCATACACTTGTCCACCATTTAAAAGCGTATGAATGGCAGCAAAATCTAATAAATCGTAGTCTTCTGGTTCTGGTTCTAGGTGTAAATTTACAGCCATTGTTTCTGGATCGAATTTACCCCAAATTTGCTGTCTGACTGGCACAAACAAATTATCGACTCTTTGGTAATAGGCCGCTGCAATAATTTCTTGAAGATTACTAGAAGCTTTGCCAGTACCTTCACCAGCTATTTGTTGGTAAAGTTCCATTATTTCTTTTTGGTTTTGATGAAATAGAGGTTCGACAATGTGCCAAGCTTGGTCTTGTAATTCTTCCGGCTTGGTGAATTGCGGATTGCCTGTAATCGATTCTTCCACCAAATGATTATAAGTATTTGCTTCCTGATAAATCGGGAAAAGATACTCAACCCCAGCCAAAACTAAAGGTGCTTTTTGCTTGTGTAACTTCTCATGCAATGCCGCATCAATGGCGTGACAAAATTGTAAGATATGTTCTTGGGGCTTATCTGTGTCAGAACTTCCCTGACCGTGAAATGTACCTGGTTGCTGAAAACTATTGGCGGTTCCCCCTTTGTATGTACCGCTCCGCTGTTGCATCCCTTTTTGGATTTCGTCCTCTTGCAAGGCTTCATCCAAACTTTTAGGCATATTTTCTACTTCTATTTCGTTAATGCTGTAGCGCGTTCCCTCAAAAAACCGCACATCCTTTTGGGCAAGAGCTAAGAGGTAGAACTTACCATCATTATTGAGCAAGTGTAGCAGCGGTTTCAAGTGGAAGCGATCGCTCACAACCACTAATTCTGGAAACTCCATTGGCAGTTGGTAGTAGCGAAATACTTGTGGTGAAATAAATATTACTAATCCGTGGTCTTGGTGTTCCCAAAACTCACTCGTATCTAGTTCCATCCCTGGCTGGAGAAGATCTAGCGCTTGGGTATGGTCAATTTCCATCGCATCCAAGCGTTCTTCAGCTTCCCGGATTAGATTTTTGAAGCGAATCGGGTTTTGCCGAATCTCTGGCCCTGCTTTTTGCATAGGCATATACAGAGAAATACTTGGGGTTTGAGAATTTTCTGCTAAAGTTTTGAGTTCATCAATAGATAATAGACTCATATTTTTCAACTCCGAATCTAAGTCAATAAAAACTAAACAACCTAGATTCATTTCAAATCTTCACGGTGTCAGGTGCATCTTTCTTTTGATACGGAATTTATGGGTGTGTATACCCTTCTTTAGGTGGAAAAAAATACTGCTTCTCAGTTGGATGGAATACGCTAAGTTTGTTGGGAACTTAGAAAAGGCACAGCTGTACTGATATCGAATTCTATAAAATTGAGCGATTCTCTAAGGTAGAGATTACCTCGCCAATTTTAAGGGTAAACCTAAGTGTTAAAAAATCATTAAGTCTTTTTGCTTGTCTATCCTACAGTAGAAGTTAATAAGTTTGAAAATGTATATCTTTGAAAACTGAAAAGTAATTGCCATATTCCAGATTTAAAATTTTTATGAGCTTTTCCTGATGCAGCAAAAATTTGCACTGACACTAGAGGAAAAACAAAAAATATTTCACACACAATTAGTCAAGTACGGTGTGGAGTATGAAAAAGCAAGAAAAGCATCTGAAATTTTAGCGCGAGAGAAACCTGATGAAGTTTTGACACAAGAAGAGATACAGCTTACTAAAGAAGCTTGTAATCATTGGTCAGCACAGCGCAAACGCATCAAACAGTTAATGTCTTTGTTAAACTCTGACCACTCTGCTACTCTCCAATCACCAGATGAAATTGGTTAAAAGCGGTTGAAATTGAATTATAACAATTTGAAAAAAGAATGCGACAGATACACACGCTCAAACTTTTATAATATCTAGTTTTCTTAATTTTGAATTTTGAATTGGTATTAATGATGCTTGTTCTTATTTTAGTTTTTTTTGTGGAGAACCTACACCCGCCTATTCAGCTAAGGTTGCGTTTGCTAAACGTCTCTTAAGAAAGAAAAGGCAGGTGTGAGTAGTCGATCCATTAAGCGTTGGGAGTGTTGGGATTTACTGGTTGTGTTTTGATAGCATAATCATTTTTTGGTTGCACAAAAAAAACCAAAGTTACTCGTTTCATAATCCAGTAAAGTCCCGCAAGGATGAGAAAAGTGATAGCAATAATTACTAGTGGCTGTTTGCCAAGAATTTCTTCAACACCTTTGGTTAATACCGCATCAGGTTGAGTAACAAAATCCCAGCTATTAAAACGTAAGAAACGCCCCCAATAAATACCAATAGCACAGAGAGCATGGGTAATCAATTCAAGTCGCCAAATCCATCTACTCTTGCCGATGCGATGTAAATAGTAACCCCAATTTATTAACGATATTACATAAGCTTGAAATCCAGCCAAAATTACTAACAAATAGACAGGAAATAGTACTAAAGTAATTATCCACACTGATTGGATGGTGCGGATATCGTCTATCAGGTGAATTACATCGGTTAACAAATATGGTGCATTGGGTAAAAATGCGTAGAAGACTAAGAATCCTAGCCACCAAAGCCAAGTGCGACCACGCTTAATGCGAAATAGCCATACACTCAAAGCTAAAGGTATAAAAGCCAGAAATAAATTCCAAGTCATCCAACTCATATTAATTCGTAAGACCTGTACAACTCTGGCTATCAATTCTTCTTTCATAGGTGCTAACTCAGAAGATGTTTAATTGCTCTAAATTTACTTTGTAGTGTTAATGCGATTGAGAAAGGGGATTGGGAATTGGAAAATAGTACTTTTAATATTATTACTTAGTCTCTAGTCCCCAGTCTTCAATCACTTTTTGTCAATCGGCTGAAGTCACTAGTATAGCCAGAAAATCATAAGGGTAAAATCTACCACAGAAAGGAGGTCTGGCTTGTAAAACGCAACAGAATAGCTTATGGTAGACTTTTTAAATTGGAATATTACCCCGTCTTATACAAATTCACAATTTGCAATGGGCTACGCCCGGCTTTTCTACGAGACGCTACGCGAACGCTAACGCAATTAAAAAACTTAGATGCAGCAAGGCTTTCAGGGTTGAAATCTGTATCATATTTTTTGGGAAATGGTATTAGCTATTATATTGATTTCATTCTGCTGTGTAGGAGTTCCAGAAGTACCCTAAAGTTTTGATGAAAAGGTTTATATGAGGATGGGGAATAGGAAACGGGGACTGGTGAGTAGAAAAAAGTTTTTTGGTTATAAATTTCTCTTCGTTACTGTCCCCGAAAGCGAAAGTTACCATAAGACATGCGAATTAGTTATCTAACGCACCAGGACTCGACTGCGCGGGCCGATCGCTTGTTTGGGCGAAGCAAGTTTTGTACAGCTATCAACAGTATCTTTTGAACAAGCAGTTTGAGCCAGGGTTCCGGGGTTCATAACTACTTGATTAACTGTTGCAGAATTACCACTACTGAACTCCATGTTAGGTGTAGTAGACAGGGATGGAGAATTGGACTCAGATGTATAAGTTGTAGTTGTCGGCGAAGCGATCGCACTATCACTACCAACGATTGGTGCAGCGGTTATTGTGTCACCACTACCAACGATTGGTGCAGCAGTTATTGTGTCACCACTACCAACGATTGGTGCAGCGGTTATTGTGTCACCACTACCAACGATTGGTGCAGCAGTTATTGTGTTACCACTATCAACTATCGTTGGAAGAGTGGGTGTGCTACCACCGCTGACTACCGGTGCAGGAGTAGGTGTGCTGCTACCACCACTGGTTACGGGTGCAGGAGTAGGCGTGCTACTACCACCACTGGGTGCAGGTGTAGGAGTGATAAGAGTCGCATTTGCAGGTACTTTGATTGTCAATTTCCCGATAGGAGAGTTAGTCATTACCAAAGATTTCACTGTTGGTAGACCAGGGAGATCGGACTTGAAATCGAAGACTGTGGGGGTTGCACCACCATTGCGATCGCTATACCTGGGCCCATATCCACTCACTTCAAAAGTTCCCTGATACTGGTTTCCGGTTTTTGGGTCGGTAACAATACCAGTGTATAAGGCTTTTGTGAGATTAAATTCATCCTGAACCACTCCTTGAAACTTAGTTCCGGCTACTGTTCCCTGGTATTTAAAAGGTGTTAACTCACCGCCAGAGAGAACAGGCGAATTCAGAACGCCGTTGAAGGAGATTATGGGAATCCCTTTAAAGTCAACAAAATAATGCAAAGTACCATCTTTACGTGTTTCTACTTTGACATACTCTGACTTGTACACAGGAACGTAATTAGGATTGTTTTTAGTACCTAAGTTCCGCGAGTAAGTCCCCGTGTCGTCTGTGTCAACACGAGTAATGCTTTTATTGAAATTCGGATTATTGTTGGGAAGTTGAATCGTACCAGATAATGTCCCACTGCTTTGAATTGTGATTTGAGCTAAAGCACTTGTTCCACCTAAAGCAATGATGACTGCGGCTAAACTACTGCTGCTAAGAACTGCACAACCCAACTGATAGAATTTTGGATTTTCGTCAAAATTTCTTGTTGAATTTAATTTCATGAAAAATTTGCTCCTTTAATCACCTATGAAAAAATACGCATGACTTTTTCCTTGCTTCCACTGGAGAATGAAAGCATCTAACTACTGATTTTTTCAGTAGCAAAAAAGCGTATTTGATTACATATACATCAGTACAAAATTAAAACCGGAAGGTTGCTCTTAATGCTCCAACTACTAAAGCATCGTTAGCAGCATTGTGATCGGGATTGAAAATAACGAATAAGCCTGGAGTTAGGGCAATATTGTCACTTAGTTGGGCGCGGTAAAAAAGTTCTACATGAATTGATGTGTCAGTGCGTCCCCCTGGTGTCCCTCCATCAGAAAAGTTGGGAAGATTAAATCCCTCTGGTAAAGTACTAGAAGTAATTTTCGGTGGTTGTCCCACAAGAATGCCCCCTAAATTCCCACGGCGCAGCAAATTGGGAAAAGCTGCGAACACCATCCAGTTAGTAGTTTCTACACTTCCAGAAAGATTGGATGGTTTCGAGGAAGTGAAGCCACCCCAACCACCCACCTGTAAGTTAGGGTTAATTCGCCAAGCAACAGTAGCGCCAACTGCGTGGGTATTGAAAGGTGTAGCATCAGCAAAAGGGGAAATTAGTTGAGAATCGCCAATACCAGTTCCTAGTAGTCCATCTGGGGAGTGGGAATAAAGATAATGTATGCCGATATCAATATTATTAGTAGGTGCTAAACTTAACTGAGTGCCAGCAGTAAATCTACCACCAAATAATCCGCCCTGGTTGATGTCACCAGGAAAACTGGGAATTTCTGCACTATAAACACCTTGCAAACTGATGCGATCGCTAATTTGCCAGTCAAAACCTATACCACCAGTGCCGTTACCAATGCCTAAAATCGGGTTACGCTGACCAAATAGAGAAATTGCACCGTCGCTAGAACCTTCTAATGGGCTAATACCGCGAAATGTATTGATGGGGTTGACTCCCGCCGTACCGACGACAATTCCTAAGTTATCTGAGGCTAGAAATCTATAAGACAAATCACTAATAACTAGATTGTTGTCTGTGTTGGACTCGAAACCCAACCGCCCCATATTGGTAGATAGCAACGATGCATTAGAACCCAAATTTCCCGCAGACAGCCCTGTTAAGAGCAAATCTCGTCCGGTGAATGAAGTTGCTAAGGTTACTTGGGCGCTACTTGTGAAAGTCAGATTAGTTTTTCCTTGGCGTTCAGGTATGCCATCTCTGGGAAATAAATCTGCATTAGTGGTATTGCTTCCTTGAACGCTAAAAACGGCTTGACCAAATAATCTGGTAGTTGTAGAAAACTGATTAGCTTGTAATTCACTAGTCCGGTTTTCTAGAACCTCGACACGCTGCTGTAATTGTTGCAACTCTGCTTTGAATTCGTCTTGTAACCTTTGGAGCAGGATTAAATCTTGATCGTTAACAGTGTTAAGTTTACTGCTAGCGATTGCTTCGTTAATCTTTTCTAAACAAGCATTTAAACCAGCTGCAAATTCATAACGAGTAATAGTACGATTCCCCAAATAAGTACCATCAGCATATCCCGCAATGCAGCCATAGCGTTCTACCAAAGACTGCAAAGCACCAAAAGCCCAATCAGAGGGTTGCACATCCTCAAGCTGTGATACCGAGTTAACTTGAAACATTGGGTCGTCTGAGTCTGCGACTCCGGGATCGTTTTTGTCAAGTTCTTCGGTTAGAGGTTGGGTATTTTTTGATTCAGGCGAGTTAGAAGAACTGATAAATTGAATTTTTTCTCTGCTTTTTTTAAGTATATTTTCGTACTTATTTTCGGCAACTTTTGAAGTACTTATATCTGGCTGTACAAATTCAGGTGGTGTAATTTCAGCAGGGGTGACTACTTGAGATAAATTTTCTTCGGTTGACTCCTGCACCTGATTATCTGGCTCAATTACTGGCTGTTCTGGTAAATTAAGCGCAGATACTGGCGCTGTTGCTAGTACACTCGCCATCAGTAGACTCATATCACTCCTGGTATTTCATTTGACTTGCACCAACATTTCTTTTGACAGTCAAAGTTGGCGTGTATCAGGAATATTTCTAAAAAAAGAGTGATAAAAGTTACTGAATTTTAGTAGCAAGTTGGGAGGATGAGGGAGAGGAATTAATAAACCATGCCCAATGCCCAAATTAGATTATTCTGCTTGTTTACAATACTTATTCATTTCATCGACTAACTTATCTGACTGCTTGCCAATAGCTTCAGCAGCTGTCAGCGATGAATCAATTTCGTTTCTGGCTTTTTGAATTCTTTCCTTACCAGCAGCCGAGGCTTCTGCTATTTTAGTCGAACCTAGCGCTTTACCTGCTTTGGCGATCGCTTGACTGAGATTCTGAAAAATTTTAACAAAACCGCTTTGATATTCTTTCAGCTTGGGGTCTGCTAAATTCAGTTCCTGAATTGATTTAGTAATAAACTGCAAATCTTTAGACAGCTGGATGCTGGTTATGACTTGCGTTCCTTTATTTTTATCAATCAATGACGTTCCTTCATTAACAAGTTTAATCAATCGCTGGCACTGGGAGACTTTAGTTTCGCTGCAACTACTAATGAACAAAGCAATGCTCAGGCTTACAGGAGCAAGAACAGTATATTTGTGTGAAATAGACATTAACACCCCAAGAGTAATAAAACTGAGAATATAGTATTCAATATTACGAATAAAGATAATAACTCAGGTAGAGGGGTATGGGGCAAAAGTTTAACAACTTAGTTAATCTGCTTGTCTTGGAACTTTGTCAACTTTTCTTGCCCTATAAAAAAAGGAATAATCCGCTAATAGAAATAATATCTCCCATTGAAAGTGCACCCATGCCTACCCCAGCAATTCCCTCTACTGGTAAATAAGTTTCTCCACCCGAAAAATAGGCAATACGCCCAGATTCATCTAGCCAAGCTTCTTCAACCTCACCAAAACTATTAGCTGTTGAGCTATCTATTGCTATCCAACCGATAATTTGACTACGACGGACAACATTGAGCATACTTTTCCTCCAATACTCTCTGTTTCTCGTAGAGTTTGAGCAATAAACCCAGCGGCTCGCCTTTTGCCACCTTGTTGTTTGTTTGGAACATGGACTCTATTTTGAGGATAGGAAAAAAATGTGAGGAATATGTGAGGAATTTTCTAACTGATATCTTGCACTAAGCAACTGGAAGTTAATAACAGAAGTTTAAGAGACTCTTGCCATATAGAAGCGTATATTTTTAGTGTTTTGGCGCAGTTTGCTCAATTCAAAGGGATATTTGATTTCAGTGGCTATTATCTAACTTTTGACTGAACCTTCTCTAACTAAAGTTAGAGGGTTATATTTTGGGGATCAGAAAAATAGGAGTAACTCTAGTTTTTGTGTGAGCTAAGTCTAAGTGCGCCTACTCAATAAATCAAATCTAAATATTCGATATTACAAACAAAGATAAGCGTTTAGAAAGCAGAATAATTTACTTTAATATAGTTGTTAAGATGTATGAATTGGTGATTGTTTTGTTTAGCGATCGCTTGAGGTTTAGTTATTAATTTAAAAATTACTTATCTACACTTTTAAATGTTTTAATAACTTGCCCAGCATTTTTTATTTTATGTTATTTATTGTATACATTCGGAGTTTTTTATGAATAGCAAGCAGAACAATAAATCTATTTTCTTATCGTTTGGTATAATAGTTTTTATATGGCTATTAAGTGGTATAATTTATACAATTTTTGTTGTTCCATCTTCCGATAATATTATTAATTGGTTGATGCATAAAAAATCTTCAACAACACAACCTTCAGCATCTCTACTAAGCACACCAAATACACAAACACAAGCTTTGAATGATGAGCAATTTGACAAGATGATTGAAAGAAGTAATCGAATACATCATATTGTGGAACAACATGTATTCAGTCTTTTTATAATATTCGGAGGTACAATTTTTACCATATTAACTACAATGTTCGCTCTTGGAGGTAAAAAATGGATTAAGGATAACATGGATAAAGAGATGCAAAAACAATATCAAGACAAAGTTATGTCTTTCATAAACGAAACATCCAAATTAATGACTTTATTTTCTTGGATAAATGATGAACAAATTCTATCTAATTTCACTTTGAGTATTCCTGCTAATAACATAAAAATATTGCAGGACGATTTAGAAAAAATACTTAATAGCATCAAACAAAATTTTCCAGAGAACAAATACGTGCAACCTTTTTTTCATGTTAAAGAAGGAGATTTGTGTTATTGTGCGGCAAAATTATTGAATCGAGAAGCAGATTATAAAAAAAGTAAAGATAAAAAAGAACAAGCAAGGGATTATTATAATCAAGCCCGAAAAGCATATGAACGCGCTATTTCTGAAAAATTTGAAGATATCAAAATTTTTGAATCTATTTTCTGGAGTCAAATTGTAAACTAGCAAATGTATTCACTGATTTAGCAACTGTCTTTACTGATTCAAGAAGTTTTTATGGTGATGCAGATATAATGTATGAAAAATCTATAAATACTTGGAAAAATTATTATTGGGATCACCATAGTAAAGGAGACTTATTTGCAAAACAAAAAAATATTTTGAGGCGATTGAAAAATATGACGAAGCATTAAAAATACATCAAACCAATGCAGAGACTTGGTATAAAAAGAGGACTACGTTAGCATTATTAAATGACGATCAAAAAGCAATTAATTGCTATAAAAAAGCTTTTTACTCACGATAAAAGCTCGATATTAGATGACTTCGGTGATGTGTTAAATAAGTCATGGCGCTTGCCAAAAAATAAATCAGCTTTGAATTTAGAAAATAAATGGATTGATGAAAGAAAGCGATCAAAAAGCTTTAGAAATTTTTGAAAATACATATAAAGAGCATAAATATCTCTGGGAAAAATGGCAGAGTCATCAGAATTTAAATGAAGAAGATAAGAAAAAAATCGTTGACTATTTATACAATGAAGCTATTTTGTATTTTTTTATACCAAATATAGACGTAAAACCGCAATTAAAAGAGGTTGAGAGAATCCAATTAATTGATTATTTAGATGAATTAAAAGATAAAGACCTAGATTGGGGTTTATTCTTCAGAGATAGATCTAATCTAAATTATAAATTTGATTTAACTTTAATTCAAGCTGTTCTCAGTAATGTAAGAAGCGTAATCTCTCTGATTTTTACCTAGACGTAGTGCTGAGGAATTTTTATAATTTGCTACCAAAAGCAGATTTTTTTGACTGAGAAACTATCCTCATAAGGACATGGGTATTGTTTTACAAAAATTGTTAAAACTTAATAAAATTATTGAAGAAAAATTAATTATTGCTACGATCTAAAATCATTATTCATGAACTTAAAGTACCCATAAAAAATGGGCAGTTCATAAATTTAGTAGCAATACTGTAATATACAAACTTACTGTGGTATTTTTCGGATTTTTTAGGTTGATTTAAAATGTGGCGGACTAACAGAAAAAAAGGGGCTAAAGCCCCTTAAGGAAACCCACTGCGGTGGGTTTTATTTGTATAGACGCGGTTTGTAACCGCCCATTTAGCATCAAATTAACTCCACCCATCTCAAATCACCAATCTACTGGCAAACCTAATTGGTCTAAAGTAGTGCCATTTTGCAAAAGTGGCTGAATATCGCTGTCTATTTGAATACGACCACCAGATAACACCAAGGCACGTTGAGTAACTCTACCCAACCAATGCAGGTCATGAGAGGCAATTAATATCACTTCTACGGGTAACTTAAACAATACTTGTGCTAAATGACGCCGCCATGCTGGGTCAAGACCGTTAGTCGGCTCATCCAAAATTAGAATCGTTGGTTCTAGAGCTAAAATTGCGGCAAGGGCAGCGAGGCGTCTTTGTCCACCGGAGAGTTCGTGGGCAGAGCGATTGGCATAGGCTTCCAGACCAAAATCTGCTAACAACTTACGGGCGCGATCGCCAGCTTCTGCTGCTGACATACCATAGTTGCGCGGGCCGAAGGTGACATCTTCTAAGATGGTGGGCATAAATAGCTGGTCATTAGCATCTTGGAAGCTAAAACCAATTTGACGACGTATTTCAGGTAAAGTTTTCGGTTGTACGGGAATGCCATTAATCCTAATTTTTCCGGATTGCGGTTCTTTTAAGCCAATTAGGTTTTCCAGCAAGGTGCTTTTTCCAGAACCTGTGGCTCCCATCAAAGCCACGCGATCGCCTCTGTTCAAGTTAAAAGAAATTCCTTGCAATACTGCTTCTTGGCGGGAATATGCATACACCAAGTTCTCAACTTCGACTACAGCGGCGTGGGGTTTATTGGTTGATGGTTGGGAGTTGGAAGTTAAAGATTTCAAAATGTACCTATGCAAAAGAATGGGGAATGAGTAGAGACGCGATGAATCGCCTCTGATTCATCGCGTCTGCGGGGAGGAGGTTAAATTTTGTAGGAAGTTACGGTAACTGTGGCAGCGATCGCCCAAGCTAATAACAAGGCAAAGCGCTCTTTTGGCCTGAGACTGGAATCTATGGGCAATTGTCCGTTGTAACCACGAGCTACCATTGCTGCGTAAACTCGTTCTGCTCTGTCTAAACTGCGGAGATACAAGGCTCCAATCATGGCAGCACTCGCGTAGCGCAGCCATGCCGCAGTTCCACTTAGACCTCGTAATTGAGCGCTGCGCTGCATACGTGTGACTTCTGAGAGCAAAATCTCCATATATTGCCCAGCTAGGAGCAAGTTTTCTTTAATCGGTGCTGGTACCGGTAAGCTTTTGAGAGCAATACCGAAACTGTGGGGCGGTAAAGTTAACAAAAAACTATTCATGGCAATCAGACAAACCAGGGAACGAACTAGCAAAAAACTAGCCCTCTCCCATCCCAAGGGTAATGCCAGGAATGACAAAAAAATTAATTCTGTACCGAGTAATCCTCCCAACTTGCGAATTGGTACGCGCAATAGCCAAGCCCACAAAAGTGCGATCGCACCATACACACCCAGGCTATACCAAGCATAATGCTTTAATAATGCTGCCCCTACTACGATCGCTAGGGACAATTGCAAACGTAGCGGCAAGGAAAGTTTAAGCATTGTTCGGTTTCACTATTTTGGCAATGCCAAAGGCAACAGCAAAGCAAACCGCAGCCCCTACAAGCCCAGCGATACTAGTGCCAATTGCTCCTAAACCCTCAATTCCATAGTCAGCTAGAGGAGTTGGTACAATTATCCGTACTTTGCTGGCTAAGTCGATGAAACCTAAGTTTTCGGCAACTTTTTCTAAACCATCAGGCCATGCTGAAGCAAACAGTGAGAATACTCCTGCAATTAAAAAAACGCTGACAATGGGTATCGACCATCCACGAAATTCGTGCTGTTCCCCTGGTAATAAATCTGGCCGGGCAGTGGCTAAATAAGTCAGTACACCGCTGGTAATCACTCCTTCACCAACGCCAATCAGAATATGTACGCCAGTCATGGCTGGTAAAACGACTGCTACAGGTGCAGTTCCAGAGAGGGCTAATTCAAGGGCTGCTACTACCGCGGCTACTACTACACTGATACCAGCCCCAATGCCCGCAGCTAATGGTAAACGCCCTTTAGAACCTCCAAACAGCCGCTGTAAGGTTTGGGTCAAAATCCAGCCTACCCAAACACCAATTACTGCCATGTTCAAAATATTTGCGCCCAATGCTGTAATTCCACCATCAGCAAACAGCACGGCTTGAATAATTAAAACTGTGGCGATAGACAGCATTCCGGCCCAAGGGCTGCCTAAAACGATCGCTGCTAAAGTTCCTCCCAACAGGTGACCGCTAGTACCTCCTGCTACAGGAAAATTAATCATCTGGGCAGCAAAAATAAAGGCAGTGGTTAGCCCTAGCAAAGGAGCGCGACGCACACCAAAAGCTTCTTGCGATCGCCCTAAGGCGACAAAAAGTGCTGCCACACTCGCTAAACTAGTAGCCCCTGCTACTGGCACAGAAACAAATCCATCAGGAATATGCATAACTTACCCTGTATTTTAGATATTCACTTACTTAAAACAAGTAATAAAGTAACAAGCATATAAATTAATAACAAACAAAATTTTTCTCCTGTTTGCAATGCCCCAATGGGGGATTTTATTGTGTTACTTTTGACAGATTTACAATACAATATATACTTCTTAGTATACTTGATTTTTTGTTTTTATTAAGTTTTATGAATTTTAATTTTACATATATTACTAAACTTTAATTGATTATTGCAAAAGTCAAAAAATCTCGATAAATATCTGCGTTAATTGCTGTAATCAAAATTAAAAAAATAGCTATTCTATATTAAAATTTATTTCTCAACTAAAAATAAAATTACCCTAGTTGTCACTGTGACTTGTCTGATCAAAGGGCTTTTGCTCTATAGCAGTTGACGTTGTATTAGTTGAATATTTCCAGATAATTTGTCATGAAAAACATAAATATTTAGTGTCTCAATTAGCATCAATTAACATGTTAATGACAGTTGGTAGTATAAGGTTATCACTAGACTAAACACTACTCATCCTGCCTCTCCTACTTGAGATTTTTTTTATAGCAGATTGCAATGTGAGGTGGAGATAATTGCAAGGGCAACGGCTATTCGTCGCTACTAGCTCGACATTTATTAAAAAAGAATTAATTTTTATTTAAATAATTTTTTGTGGATAAAAAATATTAATAATTCAATATATGCCGATAAATGACTGCAAACTTATTGCTAAGCCGATTATATCCCAAAATTATTAAATCATTTGCGGCTTTGAATATTGCAAATTTTCACAAATTCAATATAATTACTATGTTTAGATTACTAAATAATAAAATGTCTAAAATTTCCTTTATTGAACTTTGCCAGCATTTCCAGCGTTAGACTTAAAAACTTTAACCGCTAAACTACTACACCATAAAGAAGTGTGTGTTGCTCACCCAAGGGACGAATAATTACTTTTATTTATAGTAAATTAAACTATTTATAAGATATAAAAATAAGGTATTGATTGAACAATGATTCTCTAGTAGCACTTAGAAAAGTTAAGTTTGCTAGCAGCCTTAACTCCAGAGCAGTTACTAGGAACACAAGGCACTGAGGTAGCACCAGCTTCAATTTTGGCGAAATCTCAAATCAAAAATTGTTTGACTAAGTTAGGTTAATGGTAGACTGTATTTATACTGGTATAAATAATATTTTTAAAATAAATAAAGATTATCACAGTAACAGCCAGCAAAATATAAAATTTAGATGAATTTAGTAAAATTACTGGAAATTAATGTGCGGGAATTACTAAACTTTTAAAATAGGAACCTGTAACAAAAGTAATTACAACACGTTAAAGAAAGTAAATTGGATCGACAAAGCTAGCAGATGTTCGGTTCTATTAATCACAACATCTACCATCCTTGTTATGTTATTTGAAACATGAAAACAAACTCATCGAATTCACTATTAACAGTTCCAACTGGTCTACTCAAGATTTCAGAATTACCTCCTAAGACTCTCGATATCAGTAGCGAATCGATCCGTCTTTCCTTAGTAATTCCTACTTATAAAGAGCGTGATAACATCAAGCAGATAGTCAGTATATTAACTCAAATACTAGATGAATCAATTCCAGGCAAGTACGAGCTAATTATCGTAGACGATGATAGTCCAGACAGGACTTGGGAAATCGCACAATCCTTGACAACAGAATATCCGCAGTTGCGCGTAATGCGACGCCAAAACGAACGTGGTCTGTCTTCAGCAGTGATTCGCGGTTGGCAAGCAGCCACAGGAAGCGTATTAGGAGTGATTGATGGAGATTTGCAGCATCCGCCAGAGGTGCTGATGGAACTGCTGCGTAGTGTTGACCAGGGAGCAGATTTGGCAGTGGCTAGCCGCCATGTCGAAGGAGGCGGTGTCAGCAGTTGGAGTGTTGCCAGACGTTTCTTGTCCCGTGGCGCTCAGTTGTTAGGTTTAATTATCTTACCGGGTGTATTGGGAAGAGTTTCCGACCCCATGAGTGGTTATTTTATGGTGCGTCGGAGTGCGATCGCCAATGCAATACTCAATCCCGTAGGATACAAAATTCTTCTAGAGGTAATCGGCCGGGGAAAAGTGAACCAAGTTGCCGAAGTTGGGTATGTATTTTCCGAACGCAAAGAGGGTGAAAGTAAAGTTACATGGAAACAATATGTAGACTACCTACGCCACTTAGTGCGGTTGCGACTTTCCACAGGCAGGGTAGGACGATTGAGGAGAAAAGTTAATTTTCCAGTTGATCGATTTGTGCGCTTTGGTTTGGTTGGCTTGAGTGGGGTATTTGTGGATATGGCAGTGCTTTTCTTACTGAGCGATCCCACTACCTTAGCTTTACCATTGACACGCAGCAAAATTATTGCTGGTGAAATTGCAATATTAAATAATTTCTTGTGGAATGATGCTTGGACATTTGCTGATGTTAGCTCTAGACAACAAGAATGGCATCAACGGGCCAAACGGTTTTTTAAATTTAATGTCATTTGCCTTGCTGGACTCATATTAAATGTACTGGTATTAAATTTAGTCTTCAATTTCTTAATTCCTAATCGTTATATTGCCAATTTAATTGCGATCGCAGTTGCTACTATTTGGAATTTTTGGGTGAATTTGAAACTCAGCTGGCGCGTCACGGATGTGAAATAATTACAACGATGGATTTGAGATTTTGATTTTTCTTTTTAGATTTTAGAACGAACCTAAATCTAAAACGTCAAATTTACAAATCCATCAGTGTGAGGCCCGGCTATGACAGTTTTTGGGGAAACATCCTATTTTTGCAAAAAGATTATCTTGTTGCTGCCGATTTGGGTAGCTCAGATTCTGCCACCAAAAGATCAAAAATCTGTCCCCCAACGGATGTTTTTGAACAAATGGTATGCTCCCCTTTTTCCTAGCTGGTTTCATCCTTTGATGTGGTTCATCATCGGTTTTGGTTTGCGCCTAAGTAACTTGACTGCAAAGCCTCCTTGGACTGATGAATTTTCTACCTTAGTTTTTAGTTTAGGAAATAATTTTTTAGGAATACCTCTGGATAGAGCGATCGCAGCTGATATCCTATTACAACCGCTACAACCAAACCCAGCTGCTAGTATTGGTGATGTAATTCATAACTTAGTTACACAAGATACCCATCCACCGCTGTATTTTGTACTAGCTTATCTGTGGATGAAATTATTTCCCGATGAAGGAGGATTAGTATCGCTATTCGCTGCGCGATCGTTACCAGCTTTCATCGGTGCTATATCCATACCTTGTGTTTATATATTAGGTAGAATAGCATTCCGCTCATCATTGGTGGGAAACTTTGCTGCTGCCATAATGGCAGTATCACCCTATGCAATTTTTTTGTCACAAGAAGCACGGCATTACAGTTTAGCAGCCTTATGGGTAATTGGTTCGCTCACCTGCTTAGTAATTGCCACGCGCCATTTACAAAACCGCACCCCGTTACCAATGTGGGTAGCATTTGCTTGGGTAGAAATTAATGCTTTGGGTTTTGCTACCCATTACTTCTTCAGCCTCACCCTCTGCACTGAAGCTGTAGTTTTGATATTTCTAGCTTGGCATCAAAAACAAACTAGCACAAAATTTTCTCTGTTTTCTTCTTCCTGGCAGCGCATCTATGCAGTTGCTATCGGTACTTTTGTTGCAAGTTTAATTTGGCTACCAATCTTTTTAGAAAATAGCAATCGCGATAATTTAACCGAGTGGATTCGAGGTTCGCGTGAGGGACTAGATTGGATTGCGCCAATTTTTCAAGCTTTAGGAACATTGATTACAATGATTTCACTGTTACCAGTTGAATCTGCACAACTATTGATTGTGATTCCTTCAGGACTGGTGATGCTGATTTTCTTTATTTGGGCAGTACCAATTTTAGTACGTGGGATGAAAGTTCAACTACAACAGCCAGAAAAGCGGATTATGATTCAGGTGCTAGCCGTAGTTGCTATTAGTGCGATCGCTTTATTCTTTATCTTTACCTACTTTTTAGGCATTGATTTAACTAGGGGCGCTCGGTATCACTTTTTTTATTTTCCCAGTATCATTGTTTTACTAGCAGCAAGTTTGGCAGTTTGTTGGCATCCTCCCAAAGAATTGATTGTTAAAGGCATAAACCGATGGGGAATAAATGGCAAAAAAGCTGTAATCTTAATTTTGTTAATGTCATTCGTCAGCGCAATTACAGTAATATGCAATCTCGGCTATCAAAAATATTATCGCCCTGACCTTTTTGTACAATTAATTCAACAAATATCATTAGCACCAAGATTAATTGCCACCACTCATAAAACTTACGTACACACTGGGGAAATGATGGGAATAGCTAGGGAAATTAAACTTGGAAATTCACCTCAAAATACCCTATTTCTCCTTGCCCATCAAGACCAAGACCCGAATACTCCTAGCATTGCTCTAGAAAATACTTTAAAAACACTACCGCGACCTTTTGACCTGTGGCTAGTAAACTTTGATGCCCCCACAGCAGAAGCCGTCAAAACATGTGTTATCTCTAATACTGAATCTTTACCAAATGTAGACGGCTACGAATATCAACTTTACCATTGCCAAGGGGGATGAGGGAGCAGGGGAGGTAGGGGAAAAGGATTGAAGAAGGCAGGAGGCAGAGGGCAGAAGGCAGAAGGTTGAATTTACAAGGGGATTCAATACCGTACTTAATTGAGGCCACCTTTCTTGAAATTTGGTGGAGGTCTTAAACCCTTGTTCCCTTTGGTCACGGGCAGAGGGCAAAAAACAGTATTCCTTCTGTCTTCTGCCTCCTGCCCTCTGCCTTTCCCGATAAATAATCTTTCCCCTTCTCCCCTTACCCCTTTCCTTTTTCCCATGCCCTGTTTGCCCCATGCCCAATACAGATGCATCTTGTGGAAGTTCCTCAAATATCAATATCCATAGGAGACTAGAGAAAGAAGAAAATAATATATCTAACACGTTTTCAAACAGCAAAGCCTGTAACTAGTTAAGGAGGATTTATGCGTGCAGTACTAATGGCAGGCGGTTCGGGAACGCGGCTTCGTCCGTTAACTTGCGATCTGCCCAAACCGATGGTGCCTATCCTCAATCGACCAATTGCCGAACATATTATCAATCTGCTCAGAAGACATCAAATCACAGAAGTTATTGCGACATTGCATTATTTACCCGATGTCTTGCGAGATTATTTTCAAGATGGCAGCGATTTTGGCGTCCAAATGACCTACGCTGTGGAAGAAGACCAACCTCTGGGGACAGCCGGTTGTGTAAAAAACATTGCGGAACTTCTTGATGAAACTTTTTTAGTGATTAGCGGCGACAGCATAACAGATTTTGACCTAACAGCAGCGATCGCATTTCATAAACAAAAAAAATCAAAAGCTACTTTGATTTTGACCAGGGTTCCTAACCCCATTGAATTTGGGGTAGTGATTACCGATGAAGAACTACGAATTCGGCGATTTTTAGAAAAACCCTCTACTAGTGAAATTTTTTCCGATACCGTCAATACTGGCACTTACATTCTCGAACCAGAAGTTTTGGAGTATCTGCCAGCAAATACTGAATCTGACTTTTCTAAAGACCTATTTCCTTTACTTTTAGCAAAAGATCAGCCAATGTATGGTTACATTGCTGAAGGTTACTGGTGCGATGTCGGTCACTTGGATGCCTATCGGGAAGCTCAGTATGATGCATTAGACCAGAAAGTGCAACTAGATTATGCCTACAAAGAAGTTTCTCCTCAATTATGGGTAGGTCAAAATACTTTTATCGACCAAACAGCCGTAATTGAAACCCCAGTGGTGATTGGTGACAATTGCCGCATCGGCGCAAGAGTCCAGATTGAGGCAGGAACGGTAATTGGCGATAATGTGACTGTTGGCGCTGATGCTAATCTCAAACGCCCCATCGTCTGGAATGGAGCAATCATTGGCGACGAAGCACATCTTTCTGCTTGTGTAATTTCCCGTGGTACTCGTGTAGACCGCCGCGCCCATGTATTAGAAGCTGCTGTTGTGGGTTCGCTTTCTACGGTGGGAGAAGAAGCTCAAATTAGCCCTGGGGTGCGTGTTTGGCCGAGTAAAAAGATTGAGTCAGGTGCTGTTTTAAACATTAACTTGATTTGGGGAAATATTGCCCAACGAAATTTATTTGGGCAACGTGGCGTCCAAGGATTAGCTAATATTGACATCACCCCAGAATTCGCGGTGAAATTGGGAGCTGCTTACGGTTCTACGTTGAAACCTGGTTCTAAGGTAACGGTTTCCCGCGACCAGCGTAATATTTCTCGAATGGTGACGCGATCGCTCATTGCTGGTTTGATGTCTGTAGGTATTGATATTCAAAACCTAGATGCCACAGCTATCCCCATCGCCCGCACCGTTATACCCATCATGAAGGTAGTAGGTGGTATCCATGTGCGCGTACACCCCGATCGCCCTGACTACATTTTGATTGAATTCATGGATGCCAAGGGGATTAATATCTCCAAAGCCTTGGAAAAGAAAATTGAAGGGGCTTACTTTAAGGAAGATATGCGGCGGGCACTAATTCATGAAATTGGTGATGTATCTTACCCCAGCCAAGTCATTGACAGCTACTGCACTGCTTTTGAAAAACTTTTGCACGTTCACACACTCCGCAATAGTCGGGCAAAAGTGGTAATTGATTATGTTTATGCCGTATCTGGGGCAGTTCTACCCCAAATGTTAGATAAATTTGGCGCTGACGCGGTGGTATTGAATGCCAGTGTCAATAAAACGGCCATGTCGGTAACTGACCGCGAAGGATTACTGACTCAATTAGGTCATGTGGTGGAAGCGCTGAAAGCTAACTTTGGCGTCCAAGTCTCGGCTAATGGCGAACAGCTGATTTTAGTTGATGAATCAGGCTACCCAATTCGCGGGGAAATGTTAACAGCACTGATGGTAGACATGATTTTAACTGCTAACCCCAGAGGCACAGTAGTAGTCCCGGTTCACGCTTCCAGCGCTATTGAACAAGTCGCCCGTCGCCATGATGGCAGAGTAATTCGCACCAAAGCCAATCCCACAGCTTTGATGGAAGCTTGTCAGAAAAATCCCAATGTGGTGCTAGGAGGTAGTGGAGAAACTGGTTTTATTTTCCCGCAACTGCATCCGGGATTTGATTCCATGTTCTGCATTGCTAAAATCATCGAAATGTTGACCATACAAGAGCGATCGCTTGCTACTGCACGGTCAGAATTGCCTCGTGTAATTCACAAAACTTATACAGTACGCTGCCCTTGGACAGCCAAAGGTGCTTTAATGCGCTACTTGGTGGAAACTCACCCAGCCCAAAATCTAGAACTCATCGATGGCGTGAAAATTTGCCAACCCTACGATGATAGTTGGCTATTAGTTTTACCAGATGCCAGCGAACCGCTCGTACACTTGTACGCAAATAGCAACGATCGCGATTGGGTAGATGAAACCGTAAGAAACTACCGCACTCGTGTCCAGGCTTTTGTGGAAAGACAACAAGAATATCAACCAGCGGAAGTTTAATTCGTAATTCGTAATTCGTAATTCGTAATTAAAGAATTCAATTACGAATTACGAATTAGCAATTACGAATTATTATTTAGGGCATTCTGGTAAACTTCTCTCGGCGTAATTGCAATCAAAATAAATTAGAGCTTCCCTACTAGAAGCAAATTCTCCAGTTGTGGTGTATGGACTACTTGTTGGACTTGCTTCATATGACCAAATTTTTAAGTAGTAACTGCTATTATCATCGCTAGACCATAGTTCATAGCGGTAATCACCTCCCGAACCCTGACTATTTAAATAGTCAGCCAGTGCTGTATTTGATGTAGATACAAAGGTAAATCCGCTCAAAACAGGAATTACAGCCATTTTTAGTATTTGGATTAATTTCATATATCGGCAAAGAACTAACTTTATCTAGCTTCTTTTACCGATGTATTTATTGAAATCAGTAATTATCGAAAATATCCTGTGAAGATATTGTAAGATGCCAATTTCAAACAATCTTTTGGCATCAGACCGAATTTCGTAGTATTCCAACTATGCTCTTGCACAGTCGGGTAGTTACTCTTAAAATAAAACTACGGTAAACCGATAGAACTACCGTAGTTTTATTTTGCAAAAGAAGATGATTATAAAACTCCCTCCAAAATCAAGCCTAACTCTTTGCTGAAATACTTTACAAAAATTTACAGCTAATAAATGATAAATGAAAAAATTTTTCAATAAGTCTGGTAGTATATCCTTGGACTTATTGATATAGATATTCATTAAGCTGGTTATATATTTCAGCTAGTTGCAAACTTTATCAGGAGATAAGACCATGACAAGCGTGACTGCTCAAACACTAAAGTCGATTGCCTGGTGGGCAACTTCTCAGGAAGACTTTTAGGCACTGATGTTGCTTATGCTGGATTCATTTCTAGGTGAAGAGCAATCAGAGCAATGACTTTCTTTTAATCGCCAAATACGACTTTGCACCACCGATGTATAAGCAGGGATGCCTGATTTGGCAACCTTGGGATTTGGTGTTGGCGAGGTTTAGATTCGAGATTTAAAATTGAGAATTTTTCTCTTAAAGATTTCGATAAATCTAGCTGTCGTTATCGTGTTTCAAATTGGGCGATGGTTCCGGAAATTATTGTGTTCGCAAAACTTTATATCAGGTGTCAACATGTCGAAAAAAATAGGTCTGTTCTACGGTACTCAAACCGGTAACACTGAATCTGCTGCTGAACAAATTCGAGATGAGTTTGGTGGTGATGTTGTAACACTACATCCGATATACGAGGCGGATGCTTCTACTTTTGATGAATACGAATTGCTAATTATTGGCTCTCCCACTTGGGATATTGGTCAACTTCAAAGCGATTGGGAAAGCTTTTTCCCCGATCTTGATGAAATCGATTTTAGTGGTAAGTTGGTTGCCTATTTTGGTGATGGAGACCAATTTGGCTATGCAGATAACTTTCAGGATGCAATCGGAATTCTGGAAGAAAAAATTTCCCAACGAGGTGGGAAAACTGTTGGTTATTGGTCAACAGATGGATATGACTTTAATGAATCTAAAGCTTTGAGAAATGGCAAGTTTGTTGGCTTGGCGCTTGATAACGGTAGCCAATCTGATTTAACAGAAGAGCGAATTAAAACTTGGGTCGCTCAGTTAAAGACAGAATTTGGTTTGTAGAAATTAGGGGCGTACAACTGTACGCAATACTTGTCGGGTTTTGGGGAAAAGGGAAAGAAAAAACCTTTACCCTTTACCCCTTTCCCTTTTCCCCAAACCAAATTCCGAGTTCAAAATGCTTAACCGAGGAGTATTGCAACTGTACGCCCTCAGTGAAATTGATAATTGAGAAATTATAGGTATTTATGTCTGATTCATTTGATGTTTTGTGGTTAAGTGCCAGTTCTGTTTTGCAGCGTTTCGATCGCCCATTAGTTCAATATTTATCTAGGCATCTGAGAATTGCCCATTGGGAATATCACCAAAGTCAAGATGAAGGTAGTTCCATAGACCAAGCTGTAGAGTTGTTGTATGAATTTTTAGAAGACTGCGATCGCTCTGTGCATTTAGCAGGACACGGTATGGGCGGTGCGGTAGCTTTAAGCTTTGCTCGGCGGTATCCCCAAAAAGTGCGATCGCTAACTCTACTCGCTGTAGCATCTCAACCCGCTAACACTTGGCACGCTCACTATTACTTTCAACGACAACTTTTTAGCATCAGCCGCGAACAAATTTTGGCAAGCAGCGCTCGCAGTCTTTTTGGCAATCAACCGCCTCATACTGCTAAAAAGTTAATAGCTGCTTTAGATAAAGATTTAGAACAATCTCCGACACAACACTCTTTATTTAAGTTAGTTTATTTGCCCAAAGGTGGAGTTTCTATGCCAATGATGATATGTGGTTCTAAGACAGATCCAATTGTTAACTCACCTGCCTTGCATGACTGGATGAATTGGTTCAAACCAGAAGATAAACTCTGGGAATGCTCACAAGGCTATCATTTCTTTCACTACTTTTATCCCCAAGAGGTTGGCGAACAAATTTTGAGTTTTTGGGAACGCCACGATTTGCATTTAGTAGAAGCATCTGCACTATCTTTTAGCGCTTCCAAAAGTTAGTTTTGAAGAATAATTGAGGTACTGTAAACCCAAAAAAATCTTGTTCAGAACAAGCGATTGGTTGTATTGATTTTGAACCGAAAACTTCTACCTGTAATGCTTGCCAAAAGGGACGGCGAAAGCTTTGTTGAATAGTTTAGCAATATATTGAAGGGGCGCGATCGCATTTGTCAAATTTGGTACGTGATGAGGTACGTAGCTTGCCGCCGTAGGCATCGCTAATTAAATCTTTTTTCCGGTCAAGCACTACGACTTAACTTATAGTTAGGAATAGGCTGATTACTAATCACTGCATAGAGAACATCTGGATCGAGGTCGGCTCCCGATCGCCATTGGATTGTGCCTACTTCGTGGTTTAATTCAACCTGAGCAAAGTATTTTTCGTCTTGCAAAGCTGCAAAAACGCCTGTAAATTGAATCAGCTTACTTGTATCAACTATTCCTTCTAGCCTATCTTCAAAACTGATATATAGCTGATAGTTTTCTCTGGGTTTTACTACAATAATATCTTTTAACATAAGATAGTTTTAGGGAAATATCGCCAATTCAGTTTCCGGGTCAAAAAAGTGAATTTTTTCTGGATTTAATGATAACCAAAGTTGTTCGCCAACTTGGACAAATCGCTCTGGTGGTATTCGTACTTGGAGATAATTATTTGTAGGACTAGGTTGAGAACCAGGTTCAGCAATCCTAACTGACAAGAAGGAATCGTTACCTAAATTTTCTACTAAATCCACTTGCACTGGTAAATTTTTAGTAGCAGGCATACTCAAATTTAAGTGTTCTGGACGAATGCCTAAAATTAGAGTTTTCCCATCATATTTTTGTAAAGCTTTTGCCCAAATGTCTGGAAGTGTTAAACGAAACTGCGAATAAGTAATCAACAGCGGGGCATGGAATTTTACAGGAATAAAATTCATCGGTGGCGAACCAATGAACTCTGCAACAAAAAGGTTTGCAGGATGATTGTAAATTTCTAATGGAGAATCTACTTGCTGAATTTTACCCTCAGACATAATCGCAATGCGATCGCCCATTGTCATCGCTTCGGTTTGGTCGTGGGTGACGTAAATCGTCGTTGTCCCCAGTTGGCGCTGCAATTTTACAATTTGAGCGCGAGTTTCCGCCCGCAATTTGGCGTCTAAGTTAGAAAGCGGCTCATCCATTAAAAATACTTGGGGATTCCGAGCGATCGCCCTTCCTAATGCAACTCGTTGTCTTTGCCCCCCAGATAGCTGCTTGGGTAAGCGTTTCAGCAATGTTTCGATTTGTAATAGTTGGGCTACACTACGCACCTGCTCATCTACAGCCCGTTCTTTGTCAGAAATATAACGGAGTCCTTTAGGTAGCTTTTTCGTCGCCCCGACGAGGAGATCTTCAGCGAAGTTGGGGAGTGGGGAATGCTGATTTCCGCTATTCTCTAATTGCCTGCGCCGTAGCCCAAAAGCAATGTTGTCATACACCGTCATGTGGGGATAAAGGGCGTAATTTTGGAACACCATTGCGATGTCGCGTTCTTTGGGTGGTAAATCATTAATCAAGCGATCGCCTACCCAAATATTACCTCCAGTCATCACCTCTAGCCCAGCGATTAACCGCAGCAAGGTGCTTTTACCGCAACCAGAAGGGCCTACCAGCACCATAAATTCCCCATCTGCGATGGTCAAGTTAATCCGCCGCAAAACATTGACGCTTTCTGCACGTTCTCGCGCGGCATCAGTTTTTTCCCCTCCCTTGAGTGGGGATTGAGTTTGTGAGGTCACTCTTTCCCCTTGACGCGGGGAAAAACTTTTATAAACGTTTTCTAAAATAACTTCAGACACAACTAATTATTTGATTAAGAATTGGAAATTGGGCATAGGGCATTGGGGCATTGAGCATTGGGCTAATGACTAATGACACTTTAGCGCCCATAATACACGTTCTATCTAAATACGAAAAGTTAAAAAAATAGCTTACACCATAAAAAACAAACTACCCTGAATTTTAGGGCTGTCAAAATAATTCGTAATTGATAATACTCGCCTCTGGCCAGAAGCAAGCTACGTAATTCCTAGTTCCAATTACTGGAGGCTTGTACCCATTAATTACGAATTACGAATTACGAATTACGAATTAGTAATTATTTGGTCAGGAGGTGTTGTTATGACTACCCATATACCTGCTAATTCTTCTCAAGATCCAAACGTTAACCCTGCTCATGACATTGTAGACGTACAAACTACGGATTGTTGCATTGTGGGTGGAGGGCCAGCCGGGGCTGTATTAGCGTTGTTGTTAGCGCGTCAAGGCATTTCTGTGATGCTATTGGAAGCACATAAAGACTTCGATCGCGATTTTCGGGGCGATACAATTCATCCATCGGTGATGGAAATTATGGAAGAATTGGGATTAAGCGATCGCTTGCTACAACTTCCCCATACCAAAATCCGCCGCCTGAGTATTCAAACTCCCCAAGATACTGTGACATTGGCTGATTTTAGTCATTTAAAAACCCGCTACCCTTATATTACGATGCTTCCCCAGGTGAAATTCTTGGAGTTCATCACCCAAGAAGCTGAAAAATATCCTAGTTTTCATCTGGTAATGGGTGCGAATGTTCAGGAATTAATTACGGAAAATGGTGTGATTCAAGGCGTCCGCTATCGGGGAGGCGGTGGTTGGCATGAAGTCCAGGCAATTCTCACTGTTGGGGCGGATGGTCGTCACTCACGTTTACGAAACTTGGGTGAATTTGAGTCCGTTGAAACCTCGCCACCAATGGATGTTCTCTGGTTCCGCCTACCCCGTCAGCCAGAAGACCCAGAGGGCGGAATGGGGCGCTTTGGCCAAGGACACATAATTGCCATGCTTGACCGTGGCGATGAGTGGCAAGTTGCCTATGTTATTCCTAAAGGCGGCTATCAAAAACTACGGGCTGCGGGTTTGGAGGATTTAAAAAAATCTATTGTGGAAGTGGTGCCGGAATTCCAGCAACGTATCGCAAATTTACATGATTGGTCGCAAGTAGCTTTTCTGTCTGTCGAGTCCAGTCGCGTCAAACGCTGGTATCATCCAGGGTTATTACTCATCGGTGATGCCGCACATATCATGTCTCCAGTTGGCGGAGTTGGCATTAATTACGCAATTCAAGATGCTGTAGTCGCAGCGAATGTACTCAGCAAACCACTCAAGAACCGACAAGTACAACTTAGTGACCTCGCAAAAGTACAGCATCAACGGGAGTTACCCACACGCATCATTCAAGCATTTCAAACTTTTGTCCAAAAACGGGTATTTGCCCCTGTTCTTAACTCAAATCGCGCCTTTGTACCACCTGGTTTTTTGCGCTTACCTGTCTTGCGCGACCTCCCAGGAAGGTTGATTGGCTTGGGTGTTTTTCCTGTTCATGTCAAAACTTAATTTTTGCTGAGAATTTTTGATATGTTAACGAAGGATGGTACAATTATACTACTCAAATGCAGAATTCAATGCTCATCCCAGTCAGGCGAAGGTGGCGAACAGCATACTTAATGCCGTTCAAAGCGATCGCTTGGCTTTTATGCTAAAAAGTAAGAATTCAGAATTCAGAATTCAGGATTCAGAATTAAATTTGTAGCTACTGGTAGATGAATCCAAGGTGAAATACTAAACTAATTTTCAATTTTATGGTCTTTTAGGTAGCAAGTCCCCATCCTCCACAAAGAGTGATTCTAAATTCTGTATTCTGAATTCTTCATAATATTAATTGGCGCTGTATAGAAAAACCCCTCTTTTTCAATTGGCACTTTTTTCAGTCAGGAGTAATTTTAATGAACAGCTGCGTTTTAATGGCGGAAATTATTAACGAGCCACAACTGCGTTACACGGCGGATAATCTGGGAGTCACGGAAATGTTGGTACAGTTTCCGAATTCTCAGAAACCAGAAGATCCGCCAGCAACTCTAAAAGTTGTGGGTTGGGGGAATTTAGCAACAGAAATTCAGCAAAACTATCACCAAGGCGATCGCGTTATTCTCGTAGGACGTTTAACTATGAATACTGTTGAGCGTCAAGAAGGTTTTAAAGAAAAACGCGCTGAATTAACAGTACAACAAATCCAATCTGTTGGAGGTAGTTTTAATACTACAACCTTCTCGCAAACCACAACTCCATCATTTACCGAAGCTCCACCACGACAAGCACCACCATCTCGTCAGCCAGAGACAAATTTTTCCACCTACGAGTCACAACGTCCAGCACCCACCCCAGCACCAAGTCCTGTTGGCGTTACTCCCCCGACAAATTATGAACCCACACCCCAACCTGCAAATTACGAGCGAACCACCTACCCAGCGGTGAAACAAGAAGAACCAGATCCAGATGATATTCCGTTCTAAAGTTGGTAGTTTTGCATGTATTCAACTTGCTAAACATACTTAGCAACAAGTATTACGATTAAATAATTTCTACAAGTAGCCATCCTTGAGGATGTGCTATTTTTTTATCTGCGTTTGCAAAAATTCACGATAAATCCCTATTGGTCCATTCTTATTGCGATGTAATCTCATTAATTTTTGAACAATACACTCATCAAATTGTTTCGCTGCCATTTAGTTATATCAATTACTAAATAAATTCTTTGATTCTCCGGGATTTTTTCATTTAACAAGGTTTGTATTATCGCAAACTAAATTGTCTGTATATTCATGATTGGTAATGATAATAATCTTTGAGTTTTATTGCGTCTACTTTAAAATAATATTGGTATCGGTAAGGCATTTGCTATTTTTTCTAGGCTGACTTTTTTAATATCTTGTACTACATTAATCAGCAGGTTTAAAAACAATAATTGACACTCAGATAGTTGATTTTATAAGTAGGTTTGATACAACAGAGGTAACATTTTTAATAGATAGGTCTTCTTGACAATGATTGACCTATCTTTTTCTACCATAATTCGGTCAAACCTTTATAGAATCTGCAATTTAGGCTGTATGTTGCCCCCTCAGCCAGAACCTAGTACCCTAATTACTCGATAACGATTGTTCAATATATTCAGTATTATTATAAAATCCGCATTTTATAAATTAAAACTATTTGATTATAGCATGATTCTATACTCAGATTTAATTGAATATACAGTTGTTAATTGGAATCCAAAATTTTTAAATAATTAATCATAATAATTATTTTTTAGAGAAAATTAGCTTTAACTAAACATTTTGCAATCAACTAAATTTATGAATGCAGGCAAAAATAATACCACGTTGAATTTGTATTTACAATTAGAAAACAAGGGAAAAATTTTATACTTTGAACTCAAAGAGCAACAACATATATTAGGGCGCGATCGCGCTTTTGCCGATCTAGTTGTCCCTATAGATTGGCAACTTGTAGGCAGATATCAAGCTCTCTTACGCAAAGATGGCGAAGATTATCGCATTTATGATGGAAATGGTGAAAAACCTAGTACCAATGGGCTTTATATCAATCAGATCCGCATAACTCCAGAATCTGGCTATAGCCTCAAAAACGGCACAGAAATTCGCATTGGTCAGAACTCTCAAGACCAGATAGTACTGAAATACTATAATCAAACCCAGCCCTCAGCGAACAATACATGGTGTTTTTATAAATGGGCAAAAAGTCAATGGCACTGCTGTATTGTCAGCAGGAGCAACAATTCGCATTGGGCCATTTACACTGGTGCTGCGTGGCGATGAGTTACAAATACTCGATCGCGGAAATAAAATTCGCTTGGATGCTTGCAATCTAGTAATTCAAGATCGAGACAAGCGGCGATTGGATGATATTTCCATACCCATTGAACCCGGACAGTTTGTCGCCTTGGTGGGGGGAAGTGGTGCTGGGAAGTCAACTTTGATGCGGACGCTATTAGGAGTTGAGCAAACAACCCAAGGCGTAGTTTATTTAAATGGGGAAAATTTGCGGAACAATTTCAACATGTACCGCACGCACATTGGTTACGTACCCCAAGACGACATTATTCACCAAGAACTCACCGTGTCTGAAGTTCTCACCTATGCTGCCAAGCTGCGACTACCGCCGGATATTGATGTGACTCAGGTGGTGGAAAAGACTTTACAAGATGTAGAAATGTCCCATCGTCGGGATGCTAAGGTGTCTGAACTCAGTGGAGGACAGCGGAAGCGGGTAAGTATTGGGGTGGAATTACTAGCCGATCCGAAGTTATTTTTCTTAGATGAACCAACTTCTGGACTCGATCCGGGATTGGATAAAAAGATGATGCAGCTGTTACGCAAATTAGCCGATCAGGGACGGACGGTTATTTTGGTGACTCATGCAACGACGAATATTAAATTGTGCGATCGCGTTGTGTTTCTCGGTCGAGGAGGAAAGCTATGTTATTTTGGCCCTGCTAGTGAATGTTTACAGTTTTTTGGCGTTAAAGATGACTTTGCCGACATTTATAATCAGCTAGAAAAACCAGAAAACATCATCGACCAAGCTAACAAATTTCGGCAATCAGATGATTATCGACGCTATATTGATAACCGTCTCAATTCTGGCACTCAATTACGAGAGTCAAATATTGTCAATAATCATAGTCATGGCATTTCTTTTTGGGAACAGTTTAAGATTTTAGCCCAACGTTACTTTCAAATTCAAAAGCGCGATCGCGTGAACCTCGCTTTAGCACTTTTAACAGCACCTATTAGTATTAGTTTAATGACATTCGCTATCCAAAATAAAGACCCTTTAGTATTAGGAGAACAACCAGATCCGACTCTTGCACCTTTAGCTTTGCGTGTCTTATTTGTTTTTACTTGTGCTGCCTTATGGGTAGGACTTTCTAGCTCATTACAAGAAATTGTCAAAGAGTCAGCGATTTACCTGCGAGAACGGTTAGTAAATTTAGGTTTATTTGCTTATCTTGCTTCTAAAGTTGCAATTCTTTCAGTTTTAGCAGGATTACAAACTCTGTTAATGACAGCAGTGATTTTCCTCTTTTTTAAATCCCCACAACCAGAATTAATTTCTTGGCAATGGGGATTAATTATAACTACATTTTTGACACTTGTAACTAGTTTTAGTCTGGGTTTATTTGTTTCAGCATTTGTCAAAAATACTAGTCAAGCCAATAGTGCTTTACCCTTGTTGCTGCTTCCTCAATTTATCTTTTCTGGCGTTTTATTCAAAATGGAAGGTATTGCCAGTAAAGTTTCTTGGTTAATGCTGAGTCGTTGGTCAGTAGGTGCTTACGGTACTTTGGTTAACCTTAATCAACTGGTTCCCGAACCGATTAAATTACCTGATGGTAGTACGCTTCCCCAACCATTTGAACCAACATCTGTTTATGAAGCAACATGGTCTAATTTGAGTTTGAATTGGAGTATTTTATGTTTACACGCATTTATTTATTTAACTATGACATTTTATTTACAAAAGCGGAAAGATATTTTTTGATTCAGAAGTCAGAATTCAGAAGTCAGAATAAAAAACAAATGTAATTCTACTTTGCGCCAGTTATAACCCATCTACTATTTCCCTCATCCCATAAAAGAAAGAAACTCACAGAGCTAGATGATTGTTTGCCATTTTTAAGTAAGTATCTCAATTGAGCATTAACTGTAGCTGTTTCTGAATTATTTTCTATTAAACTCACTTGTTCAACATCTACATTTTCTACTTGTCCTCCCCACCAATCAATATAAGAAAGATAACCTTTGGGGTGAAGACGTTGATTATTTTGATAGCTAGGAGATAACAGATTCCACGCTTCTTTATATTCGCCATTATTAATAGTTTGATAATAATCTTCCACTGCTTCTTCTGGTGAGGGTCGATTAATTTGTTGTTGTGTCGAAGTAGGTTGCTGTTGAACAGGAGGCGTAGTTTGTTGCACAACTGGAGAATCAACAGGCTGTTGAACAGGAGATGTAGTTTGTTGCACAACTGGAGAATCAACAGGTTCTTGAACAGATGGTGTAGTTTGTTGTGCAACTGGAGAATCAATAGGCTGTTGAGAACTTATCGATGGTGGGACGTTTTTGTCATTACTATTTGTTGAAAGTTCAGTTGATGAAGGTGTAGACTCCGCTATTGGTTGATTTGATTTATTAAGAGCAAAACCAATAACTATAGAACTACCAATTAAACCACCAGCAATTAAACTACCGAGAAGGATTCCCTTTTGTCCACTCTTGTGTGCAGTATTTTGATGGGTAGGTTGATTGCTAGAACCTGGACTGACAGCAACTGTATTTTGTAGTGTTGCAGGAGGTTGTACGTTGACTACCGGCGGTTGATTATAAGGTACTGTTGGCGCTACTGGCGGTTGATTATAAGGTACTGTTGGTGCTACTGGTGGTTGATTATAAGGTACTGTTGGCGCTACTGGCCCAAATTGCAAGGCGTCTAGCATTTCTCTGGCTGTGGCGAAACGATCGCGTGGATGGTAGGCGATCGCTCGATCTATGACTCCTGCTAATGTAGGACTAATACTCAAAGCATGTCTGTGCCAAATAATTTCTCCGCTACGTGAATCTGTCTCTAATTCTTGTGGTTGTTTTCCAGTGAGAAGATAAATTGCTGTCATTCCCAAACTGTATAAATCACTCGAATAAACCGGTCTACCTGCGGCTTGTTCGCTTGGCATATATCCCGGTGTACCAATCACAATCGAACTCGTAGGTAATCCTTGGGAATTCACCACTGTTCCCATCGATTCGCGGACAGCACCGAAATCAATCAGCACTGCTTTATGGTCTCGATGACGCAAAATGATGTTATCTGGCTTGATATCTCGATGGACAATCCGCTGATTGTGTACTTGTTCTAGTACTGGTAATAAATTTATTAATATTTCTCTGACGGCGCTTTCACTTAATAAGCCTTGTTCTTGGACTTTCGCTGTTAAGGTATCACCTTCTATCCACTCTTGAACCAAGTAAAATTGTCCATTTGACTGAAAATAAGCAAACAGAGTCGGAATTTGGTTACTTGTACCGCCTAAGTCTTCTAAAATTGCCGCTTCCCGCTGAAATCTTTCTTGCACTAACTGATAAATTTGCGGGTTGTTTTGAATTGGTCTTAGCTGTTTAATTACACAACGGCGGTTGGAAGGCATTTGGGTATCTTCCGCTAAGAAAGTTTCACCAAATCCACCGCTTCCTAAAGTCCGAATAACTCGATAGCGGTCGTTTAGCAGTGTTTCCATAAATTAGCACTAGTAACTATAAGGGTGTTTTGTGGTATCGTTTTATCTACTTTAGTTTGTATCTGATTTTTTTTTCCTATAGCAGTCCTAAATAATTTGTGAAAATTACATATCTCTTTCTTCTTTCTTACCTTTGCGTCCTTGGCGTTCTTGGCGGTTCGTTTCCTTATCCATATTTTTCACGACTCATTTAGGATGGCTATAGCAGCAATATAAATATTACTGAATATAATACCCATGAGAGTGAGAATCAGAAAATAGCGCTGCCCACTCAATAAGTGAGAAGCGCTATGCTTTTAGTAATGAAAATATTGCTATTTTGACGTTTTTCAGACGCGATCGCCACGCTGTTATAATACCTGAATTCACCAGCAAAAAATATTTCTACTGCTGGTCTTCTCGATCCTTAGGCTTGGATCTTTGACGATGTTGTTCGACTTGTTGATCGACGGTTTCTTTGATTTTTCGCTCAGTCGCGTCCATTGCAGAATATTTAAAGCGGTTGAGTATGCTACTGAATAAGTTACCAAAGAATCTCTCAATTTCTTGCATGATTTTATACCTCAATATTTAAAGGTAAATTATTGACTCTATATAGTAATCCGCTTTGATTTTTGAATTTATTTGTCTAGATAGGGAGTAGGAAATCAACCTTTTTGGATTGAGGGCAAGTTTTTTCAAAAATCAAATAGGAGTCCTAGTATTTGGTTTTGCACTTTCTGGTAGAAGTTGGAAATCAAACGCTAAACTGTTTTTTTGAAGTATCTATTAGCTTCTTAGCCTCTCTGGGTGATAGATTCAAACCCGTTAGACATCCATCTATTGTAAGATACTTAAAGTAATAAATTTGACTTGATAATAATTCGTAATTCGTAATTCGTAATTCGTAATTAAAAGTACAAAAAATTTACTTAATAGTATCGGGGTCTATGTTGAGCGATCGCAATTTTGCTTTTAATCGTTCTATTTCTAATTGCGCTTCTTCTGCGCGTTGGCTTTCTTGTTCGGCGCGTTCTTCTGCCTGCTGTCTTGCTACAACTTCTTGGCGTAAAGCTTCTATCAATTCATCCCCAATGAGTAATTTTTCGCCTGTATCTTCTCGATAAAATGCAATTAGCTTTCCTTCAATGGCTAAACGCAGTTGTAGCGGTTCACTGCGTCCATCCTCTATGGGTTCGTAGATTTCTCCCCGCAGCCGATAGCCGCGTAACTGTTTTTCTACCCACTCACCTTTTGGGTCAAATAACCAGTATTCTTTAACACCCAACTGCTCATACAGAGTCTTTTTGAAGATTTCATCCTGTCCTTTAGTACCAAAGGATGTCATTTCAAAAATCACCGTTGGTACTTGACCCTCTTCCCAAATTTTATAATTGTCGCGACCGCCGGGTGCAACATCAAAAATTACCATCACGTCTGGGGCTACCCGTAATTTGGGAAAGCCTTGTGCATAGTAAAGAAATTGATTTGCTAATACTGTTGCCTGACGATCTGCTAAATACTGTTTGAGTACTTCTAAAGTAGTTAATAAAGCATAAAGGTGGTCGTAGGTTTCTGCCAGTGGTTGACCATCAGCACTGGGGTAGAAAATTTCTGATTCGACACTAACAGGTAGAGTAGCTGTCATAGTTATAAAACTCAGTGCTACAAGATTATTTTAGAGCAAGTTCTGATTCTTCCTAATTTGGGATTTGGAAGGTTTGCAAAATGTAACTAGATAACTCACAAAATCCATCGCCTTCGGCAGCATTGGTAATATAAACAGGCTGATGTTGTAATTTATCTGCATATTCCAGCACATTTGCCACGCCTACAGAAACAGGAAAATAACGGCGATCGAATAAACTTTCATCATTGGGACTATCGCCTACAGTGACAATTTGTTCTGGTAAATAATCAGGGAAGTATTCGCGCAATACCTGTAACAATCCCACAGCTTTATCTTGCCCTTGGGGTTTAATGTGACACTGGACGTTACTGTAAGTAAATCCCCAGCCCATTTGTTGACAGAGGCCATCTAAAATTTGTAGTTCATCTTGACTCAAGCCAGCTACATCAAAAGTCCAATCCGTGATGCGAAAGCGATTATCAACAGATTCCTGAATTTGGGGAAATTGAGTTTGTAATTTTTCAAAAGTTGTAGCCAACTGCTGGCGATGCTGAGCTAAATCGGGAATGGGTGTTAAAACTGCTGGTTTCTGGTTTCCAGGTGGAAAGTACAAACCGCCATTTTCTGCCATAGCACCTGCCACAGGCATCAAACTACTCAATCCACTCACCCACCCAGCAGAACGTCCTGTGACAATCAGTACCTTAATGTTAGCTGTTGCTAAATCCTCTAAAGCTTGCAGCAGTGCAGGAGTAAATTTTCCTCGTTTAGTCAGGGTGCCATCCATATCTGTGGCGATGAGACGAATATTACTCAAAGCGTTAAGGCTCAAATGTTTTGGCATAAGAGATTGGGGATTGGGTACTGGGTATTCGGGACTAGGGATTCGGGAGACAAGGGAAGCAGGGGAAGAATAATAAAATAACTTCTAACTCAGCACTCCTAATCCCCAGTCCCCAGTCCCTAGTCACCAGTCCCCAGTACCTTGTAAAAAATAATAATCATACAGCAAGATGGCTTGAAAAATTTGGGAACCCTAAACATTAGGAGTCAAGTTTTTCAGTTTTCCAACCATGCCTACTTCGATGTTTCTTGCCCAATCCTCTGGGACAAAAACTAAAAAGGCATCCCAGGAAGTGCCAGCAAGTAATCCTCAAACACCACCATTCTTGGTGCTAACCTCTGGAGGACTGGCTTTAGTGGTGATTGCTTTGATTGTGTATAGTAAACTCCAGATGAGTAAACTGGAGAAAAAAATTAAGTTTGAACAATTCCGGGCGCGAGAATTAGAAAAAAAATTTAAGCTAGCTCTGGAAACGATTCGCAAAATGGAAACTAATCCCGATTTGGTAAATTCACGGGATTTCAACCTAGATTATCTACGAATGCGGATGTCAGAGGAAGTTTTTCACTTTGCGATTCTTAATCAAGTAAAGATTAAGGTCAAAGATAAAATTTCTCAAGCACTGCGCCCAAATCAAGCCCAACAAGGATCGGTGGGAATTGCTAACAGTGCCGGTCGGCAGGTGGATGAAATTTTTGATGTAGAGTATGAAACTGGTAATCCACCAAACTCTGCTAAACGCGTACTATTTCGGATTCAAGTCCGGTTAATGAAGTTACCGACGCAAGCAACTTCCGCAACTATTAGTCAAATTATTGATTGTATAGAAACTTATTTAAGTCCTATGGACGATGAAGATAGTTGGCAACCAACTATTCAAGGTCGGATTGCTACTATGCATTGGGATCAAAAGGCTAAGCCTACACCTTTATTGGTGTTGGAGCAATCAAATGAAGGCGTGAATGTGACGTTTCGCACTAGCCGCCAACCAGCTGCCCCAACTCCACCAAACCAACCTGGAATGAAAAAATAAGGCTCGGCTAAACAATAATTATGTTTGTTATTAGTCATGAGTCGCTAGCCATTTGTTCTTTGCAAATGACTAGCGACATCAAAATTATGACTGAATAACTGTATTTGAAGAATTACGAGTTAACAGGCCATCTTCCATTTCTACGATGCGATCGGCGATGTCTAAAATGCGGTTGTCGTGTGTGACTAACAAGATAGTTGTACCTTGGTTTTTAGCTAGACTCTGCATGATTTCTACGACATCGCGTCCTGATTGTTTATCTAATGCTGCTGTTGGTTCGTCTGCTAGCACTAGGGGAGGACGATTAACTAGGGCGCGGGCGATCGCAATTCTTTGTTTTTGTCCCCCAGAAAGATTATCTGGGAAATAATTAATTCTTTCTTCTAAACCAACAGCCCGCAGCATCATTTCTGATTTAGCGATCGCTTCTGCTTGAGAAACGCGATCGTTTAATTCTACTGCCATTTGTACGTTTTGTTTGGCAGTCAAGAACCCCAGCAAATTGTGAGCTTGGAAAATATAACCAATGTTACGCCGCATTTGCACGAGTTTGTTTTGACTGGCACCAAACACTTCTTCACCTAAAAATTTTAGACTTCCCTCTTGTACAGACCGCAAACCACCAATCAAACTCAGTAATGTTGTTTTACCTGAACCTGAGGGCCCGGTCATAATTACAATTTCACCAGCATAAATGTCTAGGTTGATGTCAAATAAAATCTGTTTCTTCAGTGAGCCTTTACCATAGTAATGGTTCAGATTTTTAATGGCAATTACAGGTTCTTGTCTCTTCATAAATTTGTTAGTTATGATTTATCAGTTCCGAGACGGAACTGTATTGATTGCCAGAAATTAGAATTACTTAATTATCAATTATATCTCTGAATTAATTATGAGAATTAATAATTAATCTTCAATTAATTAAAATATATCTGCTGGATCGGCAGAGCGTAATTTGCGGACTGCGATCGCACCGGAAACAAAGCACATGATTATGGTCAAAATCAACACAGTTGTGGCGCGATCGAAACTCATAAATACTGGTAAAAGTGTTGCTTCCCTTGCACTTTTATACATAAATAAAGCAAAAATTATTCCGGGCATATATCCTAAAACAGCTAGTAGAAAAGCCTCTTGCAGAATAACTTTTAATAAATAGTTATGTGTATAGCCTATGGCTTTGAGGGTGGCGTACTCAGCTAAGTGATCTGAAACTTCTGTATAAAGGATTTGATAAACAATTACAGTTCCTACAATAAAACCCATAATAGTTCCTAATGTAAAAATAAATCCGATAGCTGTACTACTTGCCCAGTAATTTCGCTCAAAGTCAATAAATTCTTGTTTAGTTAAAACATTTATTTCTTTAGGTATATATTTCTTTAAATCCTCAGCAACAGCATTAACATTTGCTCCAGGTTTCAATTTAATTAACCCAATATCAATTAATCCTTTTTGACGAGTATTGAATATCCGGAGAAAGTTAACATCACTGGTGATTAAGTTACCATCTGCACCAAATGATGCACCTAATGTAAATATCCCTACCACTTTAATTCGCCGTCTTCTGACTTCTGCTGTGACGGTCTTTCCTTGGTCATAATCAGCAGCAATTGGCCCATACTCAACCCTAGAAGAACGGTCAAATAAAACTACATCTGGCAGTTTAAGTTTTTCTAAATTCTCTTGAACTCCAGGCAAATTAACTAGATTAGTTTCTGGGTTCATTCCAAATACCAGGATACTACGAGGGCGCCCTGTTATAGGATTTTTCCAAGTTGTATAATCTAAATATATAGGATGTACTGATTGTACTGTTGGTAACTCTAAAGCTTTATATAATCGCCGTTGAGAAAAGCTTCTCATGGCTAAAACAGCACTAGATTGACTATTAATTAAAACAATATCGCCCTGTAAACTGCTGTGGAATCGAACGTTACTATAATACAATGCATCCCGAAATCCGAGTTGCATAAACATCAAAATATCAGCAAAAGCGATTCCTGCCAAAGCCACAGCAAGGCGAGTCCTTTCTCTGGTTAGTTGTAGCCACGACAGAGGGATTTTTTTATTCATTATTAAGAATTAATTTCTGAGGAGTTAGTTATTAATTTCCACCAAAACTTTCGCATAAGTTAAACCAGAAACTTTCAGACTATCTTCTGGAGACAAAGCAATTTTCACTTCTATGACTCTGGCATCAACATCTGCTGCTGGATCTGTATTTAGCACATCTTTTTTGCCGATTTTTCTGCCAATTTCAGTGACAGTTCCTTTTAGTTCTTCGCTAAATGCTCCATTATCGCTGGTGATACTAGCGTTTTGACCGAGGCGCACTTTGCTAATACTATCTTCAGGGACTTCAGCAACTACAAACATTTGATTAGTTTGTCCAAGTTCAGCAATGCCATTTGCACCGATAGCTTCACCCGACTTGGTGTAAATCTTTAAAATTTCTCCAGCAATTGGCGCTTGAACGTAGCTTAATTTCAGTTCTGCTTCGGCTTTTCTAACATTAGCGATCGCATTACTAACTTGCGCTAAGGCTACTTGCACATCAGTCGGACTAACCTCCAAAAGCCTACTCAATCTGGCTCTTTCTTCATCAATTTGCCTTTGCAAAGTTGCCACAGTTTTGTCACGGTTGACTTTGGCTTCAATCAGCTGCTGTTGCAAAGTTGCTAAATTTTGTATTTGAGTAGCTCTGGCTTCGGCAAGTTGCTGTCGCAGAGTTGCCAATGTCTGTCTCAGGGTAGCTTGACTTTCAGCAACCTGCTGATTAGCTGTAACCGCACTCAAGCGTCTGCGATCGCGTTCTTGCTGGGAAATCGCACCTTCTTTATATAAAAACTCATACCGCCCAGCATCGACTTGAGCATTACGCTGTTCGGCTTGAATACGTGCCAAGGTTGCCCTAAGAGCCTCTCTTTGTCCGCTAAGTTCAGCTTCTAGCCGATTCACCGTTGCTTGTTGGACGAGTTTTTCTCCACTTAACTGAGCAGCAATTCGAGCAATTGTCGCTTGTTGAGCATTCTTTTCGCCAACTAACTGCGCTTGTAGGCGAGCAATAACCGATCTTTGGGCTTGAATATCTCGCGGAGATCCGGCTCTGACTTGGGCTAAATTCGCACGGGCTTCTTGGACTTTAGCTTTTGCCTCTTCTAGTGCGGCTATTTGAGTATCGCGGTTGTCCAAAATTGCCACAATTTGGCCTTGTCTGACCTTTTCACCTTCTTTCACGAGAAGCTGCTGAATTCGTGAGGATGGCGCTAATCCTGAGGATGGCGCAGACAATTTAATAACTTCGCCTCGCGGTTCCAAACGCCCCACAGCACTAACGCCATTGGTAGATGGCATTACGGGTGCGGATACAGTTAGTTTTTTGAGCTGCTCGATTTTAGCTGTACCTAGTACCCCAGCAGCAATTACTATTGGCACCGCTACAGCAATACCCCACCAAATCTTAGGTTGTTCGGGATTAAATGTCTGCTCAGTTGGCTTTGGCTTCTCGGTCACCCTTGACATAGTATGTTGCCTGTTTATCTGAATTGTGCTGATGCGAGTAAAAAAGGGTTTTTAATCAATAGCCAGCCGCTTAGGACAAACAATGGGTATGGCTTAAAATCCATTGGGCGATCGACACTCAACACTCACACTAAAGCTTTGCAAAATGATGCCCTCTTGTAGCTGGCTATCTGAAGAAGAATACAGAATTCAGAATTCAGAATTCAGAATCCAGAATCAATTAGTGAGGTATTCAGATGTAGAGACGCAAGAAATCGCGTCTCTACTGAAAAATAAAACTACTATGATGCGGTACTGTACTGCTACATTCACTACCGCAAAGATAAACTAATTCACATTAACTAATCAGTGAACGCTAATAACTATTTACTGACAAGACAATTTTCCAACTCAGGAATCGAAGTCAGAATACTTGGAAAATCAATCTTGCACACCTGCTTGATTTTGTGCTAATTATCAAACCTGGGCATCCAAGCCTTATTGATTCTTAATTCTGGATTCTGAATTCTGAATTCTGAATTCTTAAGCTTAATCAGCGGAGGCTACAGTTATTTAGAACATTGAAAAACAAGATCAAAAATCATTTGTTTCAAAGACCTGATACCAATTGTCAAAAATTTTGCTACACATGATTCTCCGCGTCACTGTGTCACTGTGTCCCCGCGTCATTATCTGTAACCTAGTTAAAGCTAATTGGTTTTACTAATTTCCCTGCTTCTATTTTGGGACTCCATCAAACTCTCGTTGAATGAATTCTACATTTATTAGTTACGGAAAAACGTAACAGAACCTACAGATGGGGGAATAAGGGCATTGGACAAGCAAGGAGTGTGGGAGGTGTGGGAGGTGTGGGAGGTGTGGGAGGTGTGGGAGGTGTGGGAGGTGTGGGAGGATGGGGAAGCATTAATTCTCTTTCCCCCCACACTCCCCTCTCTCCCCACACTCCCCACACCCCCCACACTCCTCACACTTCCTCATCTCCCTCATCCCCGCGTCCCCGCGTCCCCGTGTCCCTGTGTCATAGCGTCTCTCGCCTTCTGGGTTGGAGATTTTTTATCTGGAAATCTCCTGGGGAAGGTCGAATAGAACTGTGGTCATGTAATGTTCTGCCCAAGCTGGGCCAAAGGCTTTTTCTAGGACGCGACGGGTTTTGTCGTTTTGCTGCTGTTTAGTGCAGTAGTTGTGTTGTCCGGCGAGATTTTGTGTGACTTGTTCGAGTGGAACTGGACTAGAGGCGATCGCTTGGGTACAATGAATCTCTAAAAATTCTCCCACACGAGACAAAAACATTGTTTCTTCTTCTGGGAAAGTGGGACGCACAAAGATACAAAAGTCTGAGAAAATGTTTCCCCATTCAGGTAATTCACGGGGTTGGGAAAAGTTAAGCACTGTTAACTGCGTGAGCGCAGCAGTATAAGATTCTGGTAAGGTACGTTCTACATGTATGGGAGAAAGGTCTGCGATCGCCGCACTAATTTGACCTCTACCCCCCACTAAATCACAACCAAACATCGGCAGGTTGTATTCAGGACGGGGAAACATGACGCAATGCAAAATATCGAGCATATTCCCGACTTTTGCCAGTTCCAAGTGCATTTTCCGGAACTGCGGGGTTTGATAGCAACGGTTTTCAATGGTCAGTTTTTCCCCTTCTAGTCTACCTTCCACATACCCCAACTCCGCTGGCAAATGGTAGGGCGATAGATCCAGATGCTGATGCCAAGCTGCCTCAATACAATCAGCTAGCTGACGAATTAGGGGATGTTGTTGCTCACGCAGCGAGGGCATAGAAGTAAATGACATATTCTAGTTGGGAGAATTGCGGTCTAGTAGCCAGTCTACAACTTGCCGTGCCTCACAGTCATAGCTTGCAATATTAAGCAAACACTTACATCAGCGAACGTAAAGTTATAAGACAGTTGCTTTTCACAAGTATTGTTTATTTTGTAGTCTAAGTTACAGAAATAATTTTTGATTAGCCCATTGGTTAAGGCTAAGGCGAAGATATGAAACTAGATTCTAATAGACCAGATTTTGCCGTCCAAGCAAGAAGACCCAATCTGGAAAGTTTACAGCACTTGAGAGTTTCTAGTTGGGTCAAGCTTTTGGAACTTCCCAACCCTTTGAGTTTTGACGAAGCACTTTTATTATGTCCAGTGTCCAAAGATAAATGGCTAGCTTGGATTCCAGATCACGGAGAAGCAATACTAAATGTTAAGCAATTTAGTTATTGGGTGTAGGGCATGGGGCATGGGGCATGGGGCATGGGGCATGAGACATGAGGAAGATGGGGAAACAAAGGGACAAGGGCAGAATAATAACTCTTAACTCCCAATGCCCAATGCCCAATACTTCGGCTTCGCTCATTACAAGTGCCCAATGCCCAATGCCCAATAACTATTGCCAAAAATCCGTAACATCGTATCCTAGTTCTGCTAACATCTGCCGCAGCAGGGGTAAACTGAGGCCAATTACATTGCTGTGACAGCCTTCAATTTTTTCAACGAACAAACTACCAAAACCTTCAAGGGCAAAGGCACCAGCACACTTGAGGGGTTCGCCTGTGGCCACATAAGCTTTAATTGCCTTGTCCGTCATTGGAGCAAAATAAACTCTTGTAACTTGAGACTTGACTAAAGCGCGGTTTTGGTTCAAGTCAATTAAGGCATGACCTGTGTATAAGTCACCAAAGCTATCTTGCATTATCCGCCAACGGGCGATCGCTTCACCAGCATCTACTGGTTTGCCATGAATCTCATTATTTACAGACAAAACCGAATCACAACCCATAATCAAAGCTGATTCAAACTGTGGCGCTACGGTTTGCGCTTTGTACTGGGCAAGAGTTTTAACTAATTGTGCAGGTTCGCTTAATTGGATTTGCGACTCATCAAAATCACTAGGTCGAACTATCGGTTCAATACCAACAGTTTGCAGCAAGCGCCGTCGCGCTGGGGAAGCTGAGGCCAGTACAAAAGGTGTAATGCTCATAGAAAAGCACGAAATGAGAGAGCAGCAAAGCAGGGGGCACAAGAAGCAGAGGGGCAGAGGAAGTATGAAGACAAATGCCCAATGCCCAATGCCCAATGCCCCATGCCCCATGATTAATAAACAGAAAAAGAATTTACAACTTCATCAATTGTTTGTTTAACTTTTGGCCAGCGTTTTTCAGAAATTGAAGCGTTGAAGGTAAAAAGTTTACCACGGCTAACAGCTACGCTGGCGATGTTGTGCCGTTGCTGTTGATTGGGGAGTTTAACTTCATACTCTAAAAGGTAGTATGTTTTACCATCGACTTCGCGCTGTGCGGCATTGATTAATTCGGCTGAACGACCAGAATCAGGAGGCGCTAGAGCGGCTTTTCCTAATTTATACCCTACTTCTGTTGGAGTCCCCAATTCTGCTAAGGTTTTATTTTCTGGAACTGGGCTAATGACTACAGAAACATTTTCAGATACCTCAATTAAATCGTGAAAAACCACATCAGGGCCGTTGGCAACTTTAACTTGCAGCCAGCCATTAGGATATAAAAACTGATAGCCATCATTGGTGTCTACAAAGCTTTTTAGTCCAGCTGCAACTGCTACGCCAGAATTACTCAGGCTGAAGCTCAACACCAATAGCAAAATTAATACAATTCGTTTCCACATTTATACAGGTTCCTTTGGGCTGGAGGCAATACCAGGCAAGCATCATTTCTCGTTTTTATTTTCCCACCAAGCGGTACGCTTCGGATGAACCATAAAGATGCGGAGAGCTAGAAAACAAAAAACCCCGACTTGATAGCCGAGGTAAATGGGAGAAGTCCAAATGTCGATGAGATATACCGATACCGAAGTCTATTTTTTAGTTAACATCTAAGCTAACCAAAACTAGAAAGGTCATATACAACGTCTAACCTTAGCTAGGTAGGTTGCTTTGCTGCTTTGTTAACCTATGTAAATAAATTTAACAAATTTTATTACGATTAGTCAACTAGACTTGACAAAAAAAGCTTAACACTTTTATAAGATTTACTTATCATAGCAGTGCTAATGAAAAAATTTTCACCGTCATCCATGAAAAACGAGCTAGGGACTGGCGATTGGTATTTTTACTCGCAAAAGTCTTTACAATTCCCTTGTTGACTTAAAAAGAATTTCTCAACGTATGACGAATCAAGCTCCTATCCCGGTTATTGTCAACGGTGCTGCTGGTAAAATGGGTCGTGAAGTAGTTAAGGCAGTGGCGCAAGCACCCGATTTGAATTTAGTGGGTGCAATTGATAGCAGTCCGGAACATCAAGATAAAGACGCTGGAGAACTAGCGGGTTTAAGCGAACCTTTGGAAGTGCCAATTACCAATCAATTAGAACCGATGTTGGGTTATGTGGCTGGAGAAAGACAAGGGCCTCCAGGGGTGATGGTAGACTTTACCCATCCGGATTCAGTTTATGACAATATTCGTAGCGCGATCGCCTACGGTATTCGTCCTGTAGTTGGCACCACTGGATTAAGTCCAGAACAAATTCAAGATCTCGCGGACTTTGCCGAGAAAGCTAGTACTGGTTGTTTGATTATTCCTAACTTTTCTATTGGTATGGTGCTGCTGCAACAAGCCGCAGTCGCCGCCTCTCAATATTTTGACCACGTAGAAATTATTGAACTGCATCACAACCAAAAAGCTGATGCTCCCAGTGGTACTGCGATTCAAACGGCGCAGTTATTAGGAGAATTAGGTAAAACCTTTAATCCTGCGTTAGTACAAGAAACTGAGAAATTACCAGGAGCTAGGGGAAGTCAAGCAGAGGAAGGCATCAGAATTCATAGCGTCCGCCTACCAGGATTAGTTGCTCATCAGGAAGTTATTTTTGGCGCACCCGGACAGATTTATACTTTACGACATGATACGAGCGATCGCGCTTGCTATATGCCAGGAGTACTATTAGCCATTCGTAAAGTCTTAGCGCTAAAGTCGTTAGTATATGGATTAGAAAAAATACTTTAGTAACAAAGAATTCAGGAGTCAGAACTCAGAATTCAGAATTTACCTGAGTACAACTGGTGAATGTACCTTGCTTCTCCGTAGGAGTATAAACGGTGAAACACCCGCGCGTGATTTTCAATTTACTAGTTTTCAATTAGTAGCAGCTCTGTAGCTTCCCTAAGGGAGCGTATCCCCCACTAATTGATTCTGAATTCTGAATTCTGAATTCTTCTTCAAATTTATTACCCATTACTCAGTACTCAGCACTCATGTTAGTACCACTGACTCGCCAGAAATTTGAACAAATTGTCCCCTTAATTGCCACTGGTCTTCAGTACAAGTACTACTGGGGAAAGTTTGCAAATTTTTTGCAACGCCTGTTAATTTCTGTAGTCGCCATAGTCGTAATTCTGCTTGTAAGAGCCTTATTTGGGCTAGAGTTTGGCCCGATAATATTTGTGCTGGGGGTAATTAGCGCTTTGTTTTGGCTGTGGTATCCGGTGTTTCAAGCAAGTATGCGAAATTTACAATGTCGCCGTTACAAATATAGCGGTTTTTTTCGCGGTCGAATTCTGGATTGGTGGATTACAGACCAGTTAATTGGCAAACAAGAAACCGTCAATAGCAAAGGTGAATTAGTAATTGTAGAAAACCGAGAAAAACGGATTAACCTAGAGGTGGGTGATGACACTGGATTTACCATTGAATTTGACGTACCACTACGTCCTAGCCACAAAGCCATAGCTCGCGGTCAAATTGCAGAAATGATAGTGATGTCAAATCGCCCAGATTTGAGCAGCATCGAAGAATTCACCGATATATACATTCCCAGTCGTGAGTTGTGGGTCAGCGATTATCCTTACTTGCGACGTGATTTCTTTAGCGAAGTCGGCCGTCGCTTGCGTGAAGATCCACAAGAAAGAAGGCCGCCTCGGCGTCGGCGTAGAGTAGAGGAGTGATTGAACGCACCCCATCTAAATCAGAGATTATAGATGGGGATTCTTACGCTGTTGAATCGCAAGATTCCTCAACGTCCCCAGAGTTATTGCGTTCCCAGTGTGTAGTAAGAAAATATTCCATTGTTATTGTTAACCGTTGACTGTGAACACTTAACACTCAACGGTCAACTACTTTAAGTAGGATAATTTATTTTTTGGAGTTGCCTAACGCGAACATCCCACCTTGATGAGTTTACCTCTGAGAGTATAACTCACTGGTTCGCAAACAACACTTGTTGAATCAAGCTTGATAGAATTTGGTGCAGAGAGATTTTGCTTAGATAATTGTGAGTTCCAATCACCAGCTATTTTTCTCAAAGTGGGATGTGTCCTGATAAAATCTGCATCTGCAATAATATCGTGAGGCCCTTTAACATTTGGAGAAGAAGTATTTAGGTATATATTGTAATCAAAAATAACGTTTTTACCTTTACTTTTGCTATTAACATTTTTGCCAGGAAAAGCATACAGAATATTATTTAAAATTTTCACGTCAGATGACGCCTGAGTAAATATTTGCCCTAGTTTAAGTTCTGGAGTCTGATTATTGAGAAAAGCTGTGTTGTTGATAATATCAATACGATCGCTATTAAATGTATGAATGCCTGAACCACCATTATGAAATGTCAGATTATTTTTAACTAAAGTACGTCCTTTATATGGAGGGTATGTTGAGTTTTTCTCCTTTGTGAAACTATCGAGAATAACGCCATTACCATCGGTGATAGTTCCTGTCTTAATCCAAGGAATATACTGTCGATTGTTGTATACCTTGTTGTTAGTTACGAATATCTTATATCCCTGGTAATTATCAAAGTTCCAATTACGCAGCAACGAAATACCACTGCTAGCATAGATACCGTACCAAGCATTATCAAACACCACGTTATTATCTATAGTCACATAGTCGGCTTCAATTACTCCAATACCTGAACCACCGCAGCTATGTGTCTTGTTGTTAACAATACGTATATGGTGAGGATGTCCTTTTTTTCGTCCATCTACGGTAATGCAGTTTCCATTTGTTAGTGGGTTTGATTTATTACTCTTTTGGCTCATGGCATAATCAAGAGTTACATTGGCATTATTTCCTATCACTTCAAGCCCGTTAACTTCAATATATGAAGCTCCATTGTTAATCAAAACTCCATGCCATCCATCGTGCTGAAGTTTTGGTGAATGCCCAGGATATGCTTTAAACTTAATCCATGCATTTGCAGTTCCAGAGCGAGTAATTGCTACTACCTCTCCTTTTGGATTTGCATTTGTGTAGACTCCGTTCATGATGAGTACGGTGTCTCCAGGCTTGGTCAGATTTGCTGCCTTTTGAATAGTTCTAAAAGGCGATGAGGTGGAAAGTCCATTATTTTTGTCGTTCCCTTTGCCACTAACGTAGTATGTTTTTCCAGCTGTTTTAGTGCTGATTAACTGGGGGCTGGGAGCGATCGCTTGTTGTTCGATAGACTCTTGACTAACATTTTTAATTACAGATACTTTTACATTGTCTCCCTCAAGTAAAAGACTTAAAACTACGGGGATTGCAATATAAGCGCTTAAACTGAAACCCTCAGTTACCACAGTATTAGGCTCCTTACTCGGTAGTATTCAATAAAAATATCAGGATATTCACTAATTATGAATACTCTTTTGGATACAGGATAGCACAGAGCCGACTTTCCTAGCTTCCTCGATTTTTATCTTGCCCGTAGGCTTGCCAAGCCAAATCTACCAATCCGTCAACGATCGCAGCTGCTATAACTGCATTACCTTTACGACTTTCTATTGTAATGTGGGGAACCAGAGAGTCTTGTAAACGCGCCTTTGCATCAACATTTACAAATCCCACCGGAGTTGCAATGATTAAAGCGGGTCTAATTTCCTCAGTCTCGATTAAATCTATCAATGCTGTTAATGCGGTTTGCGCTTGACCTACCACAAAAATACCTTCTGGATAACGCTTTGCCAGGGTTTCTATTCCCCATGCCGCCCGCGTTTTTTCTTTTTGTGGGCGTGTTAAAGCTTCCATACTGCAATACACTGGATTGGCAAAGGTATTTTGGATGTCGTAGGCAATACCTACTTGTACCATCGGTACATCTACCACAATCGTAGTACGCGCAGCTAAGGCTGCTGCTCCAGCTTGTAAGGCACGCTCAGAAAAGCGAATCAAAGACTTATACTCAAAGTCAGCCGTGGCGTAGATTACCCGACGCACAATCTCATACTCTGCTGGTGAAAAGACATGATCGCCAATTTCACTATCAATGATTGCTAAACTTTGAGCATCAGTTACGTGCCATTCCATTGTCGTTGAGCTTCTCAAATATTTAGCCTTCAGCTTATCAGTTTAAGAGAGTTAGGAGTTAGAAGTTAGGAGTTTGGAGTTAAGAGTTAGGAGTTGGAGTTAGGGGTTTGGAGTTAGAACTTACCACTCATAACTCATAACTCATAATTCCAAACTCAGCACTCTTCACTCGTTACTGGAAGAAGGCCGACTGAAAACAGGAGATAGATAAGCAACTAAGACGCCAATGAGAAACCCAGAAATATTACGAACTAGGGGTAACCAGTCGTTTGTACGTGTCACTACTGGGCCGATGCCAAAGGCAATAAATAAGATTCCCCACAAAGGAGAGAAAATTAAAGCCCATTGCCAAGCAAAAACTTGCCCTTGTTCGCGGGGTTGAGCTGCAAATCCACAGATTATCCCACCAATAACTGAAGTAATCAAGGTGAGAATCCACTGTTCTCGTGGCAGTCCGGGGACGACATTGCAACCGCCTTTGAGTAAACAGCCTTTAACAGATTCTAAAGCTTGCAAAATGGCTTGGTCTTCGCCTTGTTCGCGTACAAAGTATAAATTGCCGAACCTAGTTTGCAGTTCTATCCAGAAAGTCCGGGGTAAAAGTTCATAAACAGCATCGCCGACACTAAAGCTCAGGATGTTACCGCCACGAGAATCAGCAACTAGCAAAATACTTTTATCATCTAAGCCCCAATAATTAATCACTGCCCGACCGGGTGTGCGGTCATACTGAGTCAATACTCGCAATTTCCAGCCCGTATCTACTTCAAACTGCTCTAAATCTTTAACAAGTTTTTCTTCTTGCAATTCAGGAAGAGATTTAGCTAAGTCTACAACTGGGGTAAAGGTCTTTGGAAGCAAGTCAGGATTGTCATAAGCCAGCGCTGGGGAAGAATGCATCACCCAAATTGACCCAGCCAGGAAAAATACTGCAATGGATACCAGGATTCGTCGCCAAAAACAAGACTGCATGAACGTTTTTATAGAAATATCAAAGGTAAAAGTGAACAAGTTGTTTTAAAAGAGTACTGGAAAAATCATACTTCTTTACACTTGTTTACTTTACTCTAATCTTAGGGATCAAAGCAAAGCGTTTTTGGGCATTGGGAATGGGGCATGGGGCATGGAGCATTGGGCATGGGGATGAGGGAAGGACGAATAATAACTCCTCACTGAGCAGTCAATCAGTCAACAGTCAACACCCCAATGCCCGATGCCCAATGCCCAATGCCCATCCCTCAATTCACTCTTCATCATCAAAATCTGTTTCCCAGCTAGCAGTAGCAGCGTCGTTGTAACTGTCATTGGCGCGGTAGGCTTCTGGTTTGATGCGGTGATTGTCTTGTCTCAACACTTCTCGTTCTCGCAACGTCAGTGCTGGTTTTTCATTGCCGCCGAGACGATCGCTGATTCGTCTTGTTGGCTTTTGGCGCGTGAAGTTTCTCCAAGCTGCTTTGACGCCAACTAAGATGCTGCGCGTACCTACTTGCAGATTTTGAGCCTGAATTCTTGCAGTATCAAGGCTTTGGTCAACTTGTTTGACAACTTGACTGGCACTTTTTACGCCTTGACTGACATCATCAGTTAAGTCAGTAATTTCTAAACCCGTGACGCGGATAGCATCTAGGGTCGGTGGTAATTCTCGTGATAGCGTGTCAAATAGCTTTTCTGCACTCCGGGCTGCGCGTGCTAACTCCTGCAAAGCCGGTATGGCCGCCACTAAAACGGCAGTTAAGCTTGTGGCGACTAAGAGTAAGGAAAGTCCCAACCAAAACAGGGGGTCGATCACGGTTACATCATTTATAAGCGTTCTAATTGCTGGGGAAGTGAATCTGAGTCTTCAGGTGATGTTTGACGCTTCAAGACTTGGCTTTCTCGCTGACTAGCATCTACACCTGCGGCGATCGCTTCCTTTAATCTATCTAAAGTTTCATCCCAGTTTCGCAGTGCGCTGGCAGAAAGACGATCTGCCTGGATTTGCACGCTTGTCGATATATCTTCTGCCAATTCTGGGATAGCATTGGCAGATTTTTTCAATATTTTTCGCGTTTCGCGCCCTGTGCGTGGAGCAACGAGTAAACCAGCTAAAGCGCCGATGGTAGCTCCCAGCATCAAACCGCCAACAAATATTCCAGAACGATTATTAGACATTTTGTTGTTTCTCTCCTTAGACCCATTTTAGGTGGGTTTTCCCCCCTTGCAAGACTTAAACAATTTTATCTATACGTAGCACGGTGCAAATCCAGCTAGCATCTCAATTCAGCAGACTAGGGGTTTAAGTCCTTTGTTAAAGGTAGCCAGGACTTCTATCACAGTGCGATAGTTACTATCCTGACAAAATATCAGCCATAAATGTTGCTTTTATTCTAAGAATTCAGGAGTTATAATTTTGCTGTCAATCTTGACTTCTGGCTTAAGATTTGCTCAATTGTCATCTTTTGTTGATTAACTTATTTGATAAATGTTGTTTTCCCAGGTGTTAACCCTGGTCTTTGAAAATAACGTTGCCAGATTTGTCGCCCTAGCAAAATCAGACTGATAATTTGCTGCACTTGTTGAATTTGTATCTGTAGTGCTTGGTTTCTCTGCCGTAAGTTATAAATATTCTGCTGATTAAGATAAATATTTTCCGGTGCTTGATGCAGTGTTCTATGGGTACAAATTTCATAGGCAGTTAAGCTATCTGCTACAGATGCTAATCGCTGCTTAAGTTGCCACACCTGCAAAGCAATATAGAGTAGTATCAACGAAATCAAGGTGTTAATTGTAACAACGAAAATTACCATCGTTTATCTTGACTAATGTCAGCTTTGAGGAGTTGTTCTACAAGTAATCTGATTTGATTTTTGCAGTTATTTAGGTATATAGGGACTGGGGAGTAGGGAATCAGTGTTTTGGACTTGAGAGGAAGTTTTTTTTTACGCAATAAAGTAGAGGCTTTATATGAAGAATAAAGAATTTAGAACTCTAATGTACTATAGCTATCATAAATGAGTTACAAAATTACTCATAAAGGTAAGGAATAGGCAACAGGCAAGAAGAACGTACCAAATGTACTCTAGCTTTCACAAATGAAATAGGATTGCTATAAAAGATATTTTTTAGAAAAGCTTTGCTATTTTTTCAACTGCAATCTTAATATTACAATTCCAATGCTGCTATCAAAGAAAGGTTCGTTTGATTGCTTCTGGAGTTAGGATTGATTCAGCTGCTCTACACACGGTTAAGTTTTTCGCGAATATCCATATTAGTTGGCGATCGCTAGCTTTTCCTCAATATAGCTTTTTTTCAGGAAGCAACAGCAATTGATTAATCCTTAAAAATCACTAATTCAGCAATTTTGTAGCAAATACATATCCACACCTGATAAAAGCACAGCTACAATTGCCTTAGATTCACGACTTGCTTTGCTCCCTTCAACCCGTATGAGCGATACGCCCCTCCATTACCACATTCCTTCCCTGAATCAATTTGTGATTTTGACGGCACATCAGCGCAATGGTATAGTTGCTTGATGCAGATGGTAACAGGCTGCAACTACATTTTCTACCAAAGAGACACCCTAGCATCGCCTCGTATCTTGGTGCTTTTACCTTTAGCAGTTTTGCAGCCCGTCGCGTAAAGCTACATTTTGCTTGCAAAAACCTTGTCTGCTGAATTCTGACTTCAGAATTCTTGAATTATAATGATTATCTTTTTTATGCATCCAGTAGGAGATGAGGATGTCAGAAAAATCACCAAAAAATAATTTATTACGAGCTATTCTTGTTGTATTTACATTTGGATTTGTTGGGTGTGGGAATCAAGCTGTAAGAACTACGTTTACTCAGACCACCACTGAGGTAAATGAAAATCTTCCGCGAGTCGTAGCAACTACAAGTGTACTTTGCGACTTAACCAGACAAATTGCAGAGAATACAGTTAACCTCACTTGTTTGATTTCCCCTACTGCCAATCCGAAAGTTTATCAACCAAAACCGGAAGATCGTAAAGCTATTGAGCAAGCTAATCTGATTCTTTATACTGGTTACAATTTTGAGTCAAATTCCATCGCATTAATTAAAAGCACTAAAAATTCTGCATCAAAAATAGCAGTTGCTCAAGTTGCAGTGTCGAAGCCACAAAAATTTATACAAGGTGGTAAAAGGGTAAGCGATCCTTATATTTGGCATAATACTAAGAACGCGATCGCAATGGTTGAAGTCATTAATAGTAATCTGAAGAAATTACCATCAAGTGATGCAGAACTTTATACTAGCAATACCCAAAAAATTAAAAATGAACTCACTCAACTAGATAACTGGATTAAATCAACAATTGCCAGTATTCCCGTCAAACAACGCAAGCTAGTTACTACCTCTGAGGCATTTGGTTATTATGCTAAAGCATACGGTATTTCATTAGCAGGGGGAATGGAAGGTATTCGCACTCAGGAAAAACTGACAACTCTACGAGTAAACAATTTGGCTAAAAATATTAAACAGGCTAAAGTGCCAACTATTTTTCCTGAGGTAGCAATTAACCCAAATTTAATTCAATCTGTAGCCAGAGAAGCTGATGTGCAAATTTCTCAGAGGAGGCTATATTCTGAAGGGCTTGGAGAACCTGGAGGCGATGCAGATACTTATCAAAAAATGATGATTGCTAATACACGTACAATTGTTGAAGGCTTAGGAGGGACGTATTTGATGTTTCAAGCGAAATGACTGGGAATAGGTAATAGGCAATAGGCAATAGTTCAGTACAAACTACTATTTCCTATTTGTGTATACACCGTAGCTTGCTTCTACATAGAAATTTTCTTAACAGAAGCGTATTGTGCTATAAATTTTAGGTTTTTGAACGTTTATAAGAACAACAGTAGGGGCATACAGCTATACGCCCCTACTCATCAATTCCAAATTCTTAATTCACCAATTTTGCTACAAGTTAACGTACTTCTTTGAGAGTATCAACTTGCTTGGTAAATAACTCAGTGAAGAGACTCAAGACAGTTCGTTCTTCCCGCACTTTGATATTAGCACTGATAGACATACCTGACTGTAAAGTGACGGTTTTACCTTTAATCACTAACGATTGCCGATCCAAATGGATTTTTGCTGGGAATCGATAAAACTGATGTGTTTGATCTGGTGGTAATGCATCTGAACCTATCCCGGCTACTTCACCCTTAATGTCGCCAAACTCACTGTAAGGGAAGGAGTCAATTCTGACATCTACTTTCATGCCTTTTCGCACAAAACCGATATCTTTGTTGGTGATGAAAACTTCACCTATATATTTTTCATTGGGTACAATTTGCATTAGTTTTGTAGTTGGATTGGCTACAAATCCTGGGTTTTTAGCTTGCAAATCGAAGACTGTTCCAGATACCGGTGCGCGGAGTTCTTGGTATTTGACGTTTAACTCTGATTGAGAGATTTTACTATTTATATCTGCTAAACGTTGCTCGTTATCTAGCACAACTTTCATGAATTGGCTATCAATTTCGGCAATACGTTTTTTGTTGTCAGCTATTTTATCCAAAACGTTTTTGTCAGTGATAGCTACTGTATTGCTTACCTCTTCCTGGCTTTTGTCAATGTCAAACTGGAGGCGTTTAAGTTCTTCGCCTAATTGAGCTACTTCAGCTGTGCGGTTTTGTACTTCTTGTTGTTGGTTGAGATACTGAAGCTGAGAAATGCCACCTTCTTCTGATAGAATTTTTAGTTTATCTAAAATTCTTTGTTGAATAGCTAAACTTGATTTACTATCTTCTAATTTAACTTCAGTTTGAGTCAGTTGTTTTTTTATTTTTTCTACTTCAAACCGCGCCGCAGCTGAACGAGAATCTAATTCCTGTTTAGCAGCTTGTAGACGCTGCTGTTCATCAATTCCCAGTGCATAATTTTGACCGGAATTTCTTAATTGAGTCCGCAATAAATCATTTTCTGCTACTAGGGCTGCCCGACTTTTCAATAAGAAAGTGGTTTCTGGTGGCAAGTTACCACGCAAAAATAATAGTTCTGATGCAGTGGCGGTACTTGCTCCCAATAGTCGTCGATAAATTTGGTTTTCTTTTGTTAATGCTAGACGAATTTTATTCAAAGAATTTAATTCAGCAACAGAGGCAATGGAATCGAAAGTTAGTAGCAAATCTCCCTGCTTGACTTCTTGCCCATCTTTCACATAAAGTGATTTGACTACTCCACTGACAGGAGCCTGAACATCTTTGACTGTTCCTTCCGGTTTTAATTGCCCTGTTGCCGGTACTACTTGCTCAATTTTGGCAAAATAAGCCCAAGCGATTCCAAAACAAGCTAAGGCCATTAAGGTCACCATAATTGTACGCGACCACAGTGGAGATTGGCGCAAAATAACGGACTGTTCAAACTCTTGAGGAGTTGACTTAATTAAGGATTCTGGAGCAACTTTCTGTTGTTTTGTCACAACTGGTGAATCTTGTTTGGCTCCGTTTTTATAATTACCGTTGGTGTGGTTCCCATTAAGTTGAGTCATAGTGATTTTGGATTTTTGATTTTGAATTTTGGATTGAAAATGAGACTTTGACTTTTGTAGGGTGGGCACTATTTATGGATATCAGTGCCCACCCTACGGTTATTGCTGAATTATGACTTCTGAATTCTGTTAGCGTAGCGGGGCGTAGCGCATTTTGAATTCTCACTCATGCTCATAAGTTAACTTCTTGTTGATGATACAGGTAGTAATAATGACCTTTAGCAGCCATTAATTCTTGATGGCTACCTTTTTCTATAACCCTGCTGTTATCCATGACAACGATGGTGTCTGCATTACTAACGGTGTTCAGTCGGTGGGTAATAAAAAATACTGTATTACCTTTGAATGCTCTCGCTAAGTTGAGACAGATTTGTCGCTCTGTGGGATAATCTAAGGCGCTAGTTGCTTCATCTAAAACTAGTAATTTTGGCCGTTGTAAAACAGAACGAGCGATCGCAATTCTTTGTCGTTGTCCACCAGAAAGTGCAGAACCCCGTTCTCCCACCCGTGTGTTGTAACCGTTGGGCAAATTCATGATAAATTCGTGGGCACAGGCTACCTGAGCCGCTTGAATAATTTCTTCGGTTGTGGCATCGGGATTTGTGAGGGCAATATTCTCTTGAACGCTGCCATCAAACAACAATGTTTCTTGGGGAACTACACCAATTTGTCGTCGTAGTGAATAAAGTTCTACTTTGGCAATATCGTAACCATCAATTAAAATTCTGCCGGACTCGGTTTCATAAAGTCTCAGCAATAATTTCATCATGGTACTTTTACCAGAACCGCTTTGTCCGACAATCCCTACAAATTTACCGGGAGGAAATTCGAGGGTGACGTTAGAAAGTTGTAGAGGGCCGCTAGTACCAAATCGGAAGGAAACATTCTCGTATTTGACTTCTCCAGTAATTGCCGGTAAGGGTATATTGTAGCGGTCTGTTTCTGCTTCTTCTGGTGTATCGACAATATCGCTTAAACGTTCTATGGACAAGGCAGTTTCTTGGAAGCTTTGCCAAAGTTGAGCTAGGCGTAATATTGGGCTGGTAACGTAACCAGAGATAATTCTGAAGGCGATTAATTCACCTAAAGTTAATTCTTGTTGCAGTACTAAATAAGCTCCTACCCATAATACTAATAAGCTGCTGAGTTTGTTGAGAAAGTTACTGGTGGAGTTGGCGAGGGTAGAAGTGACAACTGTTTTAAAACCAGCAGCGACATAACGAGCATAACGCTCTTGCCAGGAAAAGCGCGATCGCAATTCAATATTCTGCGCTTTTACTGTTTGAATTCCTGACATCACCTCCACTAAATAAGATTGAGTTTCGGAGTTGCGTTCGGCTTTAGAGCGTAATTGTCTGCTAATAGTAGGAGATGCCACTAAGGTAATAATCACAAACACGGGAATTGTGCTTAAACCTACCAAGGTGAGTTGCCAACTATAAATCAGCATCACACCAATATAAACGAGGGAAAATAGAGCATCTAACCCTACTGTTAAAGCAGTACCGGTGAGAAACTGGCGAATATTTTCTAGCTCGTTAATCCGAGTAGAAAGTTCGCCCACCGGTCGCCGTTCAAAATAGCGCAGTGGTAGACGTAATAAATGGTCGATAATTTGCGACCCTAAACCCATATCGATACGATTGGTAGTATCGACAAATAAGTAGGTTCGCAAGGTAGTTAACACCGCTTCAAATAGCCCGACTACTAATAGTAAAATTCCCAAAATATGTAGGGTACCAATACTATTTTGGGTGATTACTTTGTCGATAATTAACTGCACTACCAAGGGATTTGCTAATGCTGCTAACTGCACGAAAAAGGAAGCAATAAATACTTCTATCAATACTCGGCGATAGCGTGACAAATAAGGGATAAACCAACGCAAACCAAAACGTTCTTGTGGTGTTTCTTTGGTAGCTGTCAGCAGTAATACCCTAACTTGTGGCGGAAAGTTGGTGGGGTCGGTATCTAATTGTTCAACAAATTGAGCCGGTTTGCAGCGGACGATTCCTTGGGATGGTACACCCACAACTATATTATTGGCGTCGGTTTCATATAAAACGGCAAAATTATCAGCGTACCGAATTAATGCAGGTGTGGGAATCCGAGTCACTGAGGCCACTGGTAGATCTACAAGTTGCGCCTTGAGTCCAATTAACTCTGCTAGGTAAGCAAGAGCTGGAAAAGAAATATTACCCTGGCGTTTGATTTGCTCGTTTAAAATGCGACGAATCACTTCTCGACGAAACGGCATTTCTAAGTGTTTCGCAAGCATTTGGAAGCAGGCAAAGGTTGTATTTAATTCTCCTTTTCCGCCAAAAAATGGATATTTTATGCGTTTTCCTGAGTTCTTCGAGGTCTGACCGGTTGTTTGTGATAGAACTATTTCATCTGATGCGTAGGGAATATCTAGATCTTCTTGGCTAGGTGGTTGGGTGTCACTAACTGCAAGTTCTAGCTGACGAGTATCCTGCAAGATTAAAGTCGAGGGATTTAGCCCAAGTAAACGTGCAGGAGTTTGACTTGTAACGTGTATCTTGTCTCGATCGTCCTCTGGTTCTAAACGATCGCCAGCAGCAAAGTTGGTGACGGTACCACCACTAACAAACCAAACCCGACTGCTATCTAGTTGGGTGAATGAAGTTTTCCCTGGACTCAGGTACTGAATTGTCGCATCTACTAAAGCTGTTTGTGTGAGTTCTTTCAGGTTTAATGTGGCGATCGCTTGCTTTTGCCAATAAGCACCGAGAATATCGAATACTTCTACTAAGTTACTGCGGTTTTTACGAGCTTCGGCAAACGCTGGGTATGACTCTAATAGCTGAAAATATACTGCTGCGCTCAAGGTTAAACATACTACCTCGGTGGAGGCGATCGCTGTTTCACAAGGAATGTCGCGCAATAAACCAATTTCGCCGATGATTTCCCCTGGTTGCAGTAATTTCAAGGTGGTTGGGATTTGCGTCTGGGGTTCGTATCCCAACAGCCGCACCTGTCCTTCATAAAGGATTGTTATCTGTTGCGGCAGACTTTCTTTGCCGATGATTTTTTGGCCCAATCGATAACGCCAAGCTTGCAGCTGTTGGGAGACGTTGGCGATCGCTTCATCTGGTAGGCGATCGAACCCCTCTATGGTTGTGAGAAATTCCGGAAAAGCGTTCTTAATATAAGTCATGTCAAATAAGTCAAAAGGTAAAAATGAGTCATCAAGTTATCAGCTAGGGATAAAGAATTAACACAATTCTTAACCCCCACGGGGTTCATCATTTGCTTATCTAAAGAAACATTTAAGACTGCACTGCCTCACTTCTAACTCCTAATTTGACAATGTGGCATTTAGTGTATGTGGATACACGATCCCACAGATAACAAATTTGCTAATTACAAACCTACATTTAGATCCACGGTTATTACGGTTATATTATTCAAAATAAACACAGTTTGTAATATTTCTTAAAATTAGGCGATCGTGGTAAAAACCCACAACCAAGCACAAACAAAGCTTTCCTCACCTACTCCCTTACAGAAGCGATTAATCACGTCTGTACTTACTCTCCACCCCTTATTTCCAAGACAATCAATCACGGGAAAATCCCACAACTAAAGATAGAAAACGAATATACCCTACTCCCTACTCCCTAGTTTTAATAATAAATTGAGAATAGATTATTACTTGGTTAATGCTACATAGATTTATACAAAACGAAATTCCGAATTTACTATTGCAACTATGGAGAATGAATACTCACAACTAAACTGATACATCCAGACTTGTTTGCTAAATTTAGCCCGGTGCATTTCAAGTTATGATAATCAACATGAAAATATCACAAATGCTTTCCTAAGTAAATACCCTAATTAAGAATTAGTAATAAAAAAAACTTTAAATTTTGGAATTATTTTTTACAAATTCTTTGATATAAGGAACAACAGCATCACTGATAAACAAAGACAGCGGTCTTTCCTCATAAAATAGCACCCATACCTAACTCTTAAAAAATTCCGCATCACTGTTTGTCAGTTAAGTCCAATATGAATAACTGAAAAAGTACTGTAGAAGAATCAACTATTAAATCTATGAAGGAAAGACAATGACTGGCTTCAGTATATTTACTAATTTAATATTTCCGGATTTTCGGCCGATTCTCGTTGTCGCGTGAAATTGTGCAGTTTTACTATGTAATTACCGAAATTTTATCTCCAAAAAAGTAGAAGACGTAATTTATAAGTATCAATAGAAACCTTTGCTCTGAGTAGATGGTGTTATTTGATTGTTAGATTATTGAAAAAATTCTGCAAATGATAAGGCAGAAGGTAATAAATCTTTCGCTATTGCCTTCTGCCTATAGCAGTCCTAAATCATTTGTGAAATCTTGCTACCTAAACTGTTGGCTGTCAACTGTTAACAGTCAACAGCCACCACTGACATTTTTTACAACTTAAATGAGATTGCTATATTACACAGCATTAGCAGTCAAATTTATCTGGACAATGATATCGTTGTAATCTTTGTCACCACCATTAGCTAAATCTTCAAAACCAAATGTATTATTTCCCAACAACCGAATGTGATCTGTTTTATCAGCGTTAGCACCTAAGAATGCAAAATAAACCGTGGGATTATTATTGCTATTTTTATCAACAAACGCATCGGGTTTACCATTGACAATAATAAACGGTGCAAACAGCGAACTAGCTGCAAAAGTGCCATTGTGAGAAGCTTTACCTTGGTTAATCACTGTTAAATCAATGCCTGTAATACGCGCACGCACAGCAGCTTCGGCGTAACCAGCTTGTCCCACAAGAAGATCTGCAACACCATCATTATTGGTATCAATGCCACCACTCTCATCAGCAACTTGATAGAACCCAACACAGTTGTTGAGTGCAGCTTCTCTGTGAACTTTAAAATCAGCTTTTACTGATTGTTTCACATCCCGTAAATCAATCAGTTCGCCTTCTTTTTTGCCTTGTAAACCTGTGCCCAAAGTTACTTGTTGATTTGTTGCTTCAACCGTGACAACCAAACTCTGGAAGTTGAGAGAAAATCCTCCATTTTCTGAGCTTTCTGAGTTGCTACTCGTACTTGAAGAAAAAATTACACTTGACAATGAGGCTTTTCCAGACAGTACATCTTGAGTAGTACTGTTGGATACCATATAAAATCGGAGCTTGGTATCAGAGTCGAATTGTAAGATACTTGTCAAGTCAGCGGTACTAAAACCATTCGGCAAATTACCAAGGGAGCAGAAAATCACTTTTGAACGCAAAAGAGCCGCTTTTGCATAGCCTTCTGCACCAGGCGCTATGCCGTCAATCTTACCTTCATCATCATCAACATTAAATACACACAGTTCCTCCACTTGTTTGGAGGATTTGGTTTTAATCTTGATTGAGAGTTTTGCTTTATCACCTTTAATGTTGAGCTTAGTCTTGACACTAAAGACATCGCCTTTAATTATTGTCAGTAGGCTAACCGGCAGGATAGTGAGATCGGCCTTTTGCTCGACTGCTAGTTTAAATACATCACTGGCTTCATCTCCAGCAATATCGGTAGCAGTAACTTTGATGTTTAGACTACCCACATCTTTATTTGTTGGAGTACCCGTGAAGGTAAGGGTATCAGGATTAAAGTTCAACCAAGTGGGTAGTAGCTCATCATTTTCCAGAGTTGCAGTGTAAGTCAGGATATCCTCAGCATCTGCATCGCTGAAGGTGTCCTCTGGAATAGTGAAGTTGAAGACACTATCTTCGGTGGCTTCTCGATCCTGAATTTCATTCGCTACTTCTGGAGATTGATTTACCAAGTAACGAGCGATGGCAAAGTCATAATCAGTGCCGTTATTGCTAACTCCCGCCACCAAAATCTTGTCGTCATCTTGGACGATAATGCTGTTGCCACCCTCATCATTGCCGTTAAAGTCGCTAGTAAATTTACCAGTAGTGTTGAATGTTGTGTCGAGAGTACCATCGCTGTTATAACGGGCGATGGCAAAGTCATCATTAGTGCCGTTATTGCTATATCCGGCCACCAGAACCTTGCCGTCATCTTGGACAGCGACGCTGTTGCCAGCCTCATTACTGGCGTTAAAGTCGGTAGTAACTTTACCAGTGGTGTTGAAGGTAGTGTCGAGGGTGCCATTGCTGTTATAACGGGCGATGGCAAAGTCATCATTAGTGCCGTTATTGCTAGCTCCCACCACCAGAATCTTACCGTCATCTTGGACAGCAATGCTGTACCCACCTTCATTACTGGCGTTAAAGTCGGTAGTAACTTTACCAGTAGTGTTGAACGTGGTGTCAAGGGTGCCATCGCTGTTATAACGGGCGATGGCAAAGTCATCATTAGTGCCGTTATTGCTATATCCGGCCACCAGAATCTTGCCGTCAGATTGGATAGCGATGCTGTTGCCAGCCTCATTTTTGCTGTTAAAGTCAGTAGTAACTATACCAGTAACGTTGAAGGCGGTGTCGAGAGTGCCATCACTGTTATAACGGGCAATGGCAAAGTCATCATCAGTGCCGTTATTGCTATATCCAGCCACCAGAATCTTGCCGTCAGATTGGACAGCGATGCTGTTGCCACCCTCATCATTGCCGTTAAAGTCAGTAGTAACTTTACCAGTAGTGTTGAACGTGGTGTCGAGAGTGCCATCGCTGTTATAACGGGCAATGGCAAAGTCTTTATTAGTGCCGTTATTGCTATATCCGGCCACCAGAATCTTGCCGTCAGATTGGATGGTGATGCTGTAGCCACCCTCATCATTGCCGTTAAAGTCGGTAGTAACTTTACCAGTAGTGTTGAAGCTAGTGTCGAGAGTGCCATTACTGTTATAACGGGTGATGGCAAAGTCATCATCAGTGCCGTTATTGCTATATCCGGCTACCAGAATCTTGCCGTCATCTTGGACGGCGACGCTGTAGCTACCGTCATTACTGGCGTTAAAGTCAGTAGTAACTTTACCAGTAGTGTTGAAGGTGGTGTCGAGAACTACTTTTCCGGTCATAATTGTTTTGAAGTAATATCGGTTACCTCACACCTGTTTCTCTTGAGATTGCAAAATAGTTAGTAAGAGTAATATTCTTTGCTAGCAAGGTGAGGAATGCACTATACAGCTTATTGTCTAAATTTTTGGAAAACCTCAGTAAATAAACTGAGTTAATAGCAGTTTAGGGCTGATGCAAAGATTATACTGATAATTGCATATACACTTATACAAGCTTTACACTGGCTTCATTCAAGTTCCAATGCAAGTATCCGCCAACAAAATAACCCCACCTGCAATTCAGATGAGGTTAGAAACTTGTACAAAATCAGCGTTGCTCAATTGAGGTATGAAATTTAAAAATGAGGCATTTAAAACTCTTACTCTGGAGCGACTGGGCGTCCACCGTTCGCGTAGCGTCTCCCTTAGGAGAAGTTTTGATGCCTGCGGCAACGCCAAAGGCGAACAGCAGAAGCCGTCGCTCAAACTTCTCTCTGGGTGAGACAAATTCATACTTTGAATCAGCAATGCCACAAAATCAGTTAGCTTAACTGATTTTGAATGTTGAATTTAAGCTGTAATTACTTTTGGCTAAACCACACTAGCAGAAAAAACGAAATTATTAGCAGTAAGGCTAGTTGAGGTAATTCCAACTAATGAAGCCAACTCTGTATTTCCGGCTTTCACCAAAGTATCGCTACCCTGTTGCAATAGCGTTAAGGCACTAAATTGAGTGACGCCAATACCACCAAGCCCAATTTTATCAATACCGATCGCAAAATCAGTGACGATATTGTTGCTAGTTGGTAAACTACCATTAGCAATCCAGAATTGGTCTGCACCTGCACCACCAGTTAGGCGGTTACCACCTGCTTGACCAGCAAATAGCACATCATCTCCATCGCCACCAAACAACGAGTCATTGACACCAGAGAAGAGTTTATCATCTCCAGAACCACCATACAGGCGGTTATTGCTGCCATTACTCTTGAGGGTATCTTTACCTGAGCCACCGAAGGATAATTGGTGAGAACCTTCAACTACAGTCAAAGTATCACCGCCTGCACCACCAAATAAGTTATTACTACCACTGGCTTCGACTACGGTAATTTCGTCATCACCATTGCCACCATCAGCAGTTGTATCACCAGCAGTACCATTTTGACCGACAAAGACACTATCATTATCATCTCCCGCCGACACTGAAGAGTTACTGCCAACTAGTACCGTATCTTCACCGCCTCCGGTCAGAATTGTGTTACTTTTAGTACCTTCTACAAAGTCTGCTCCATCACCTGTGAATAAGGTTTGGTTCGACTTGAGAGTGACATCATCACTACTTGTAGTGCCAAAATCGACATCTAATGTATTTAGTCCAACGGTGCGATCGGCAAACCCCGCTGCTGTAAAGTACTGAGTATTGCCTACACTCTGATAATTAAGGATTGTTGTTTGACCATTAGCAGCTTCTTCTGAAGTCAAAGTTCCTTGGGTGTAGGAGACTGAATCAGGCCCTCCTACTAATGCCTCTGCGATGACGCGACCTTTCAAATCGCCATTACTAGGAATATCCAAACCCAGAATTTTAGCTAGGGTGGGTGCTACGTCAGCATTACTGATAGGTGCATAGTCTACATAACCTGATTTGAAGTCGGGCCCAATAGCGATCATATTATTGAAGGTATCGCCTCGACCAAAACTGCCATGCATCCCTTGTCCCTGTTGTAGGCTGGTGTCAGCAATTTCTACCTCAGCTTGGGGGTTGTTTGGGTTGGTTGGGTCGGTGCTAAAGGTTTTGAAATTGATTACGATCGCTGGAGTGGGCGTTTGAGCATCACCTTTTAGCCCGATGGCACTTAACGGTAAAGCACCTGGAATGTTTCCATAGGCATCGTCTACGAAAATACCGCTAATGTAGTCTTTTTGCGAGAGCAAATCCACTACTTGTTTCGCCAGTTCAGCATTGCCATTAGGCAAATAAATCAGATCGGAACCACCATTAGCAGCTACAACAATCTTTGCACCTGAGTCGAGTTTGCCATTGATTACTTGACCACTACCGCCAATTACGCCATTCCCGGCTGTGGGACGTTGACCCTGGGTGGCATCAACAGCAGCATACTGAATGTTATTGATGTCTAGAGGAGCGACTGTATTTTTATCGGGATCGTATAGAGGTAGATTTAGATCGTGAGCCAAATCAATTGCAACGAAACCTGGTGGTAGAAATCCCGAATTGACACCAGCGTAGGTTTGAGTCGCAGCATAACTATTAGTTGTTGTGCCTTGGTTATCAATAGCTTGTCTGCTGATGGTGGAAAAACCGTGGTCAGAAGTGATAAACACATCTGTAGTCTTGTCCAAACCCGTACTTTTGAGGTAATCAAGCAGCTGCTTTAAGTTATTGTCAGCATCCTTGATTCCAGCTTTGGAAGTCTCACCATTGATGCCTGGTGTCAAACTGTTTAAGCTATCACCTTGATTGTGTTGAGTTCCATCAGGGTCTCTTGACCAGTAGACCAATGCAAATGGTTTATCTTCTTCCTGAAACTTCGGGAGAACTGCCTTGGTAGTGGCATCGATAAAAAATTGTTGCTGGTCAGCATTAGGAACTGTAGTTCCTGGAGTTGTGTTATTGCCAGAATTACCATTTGCTCCTCTACCTGGAGTTGTGGTAGGTAGACCAGCTGCTTCTAAACGAGCCGCTATATCAGGATCGAGTGGTACAGCTTGAGGTGAACCAGTTATGGGATTAGCTGCTGCGCCTGTGCGATCGTCAATAATTACAGTATCTGGCGTGGGAATAGTTCCTGCGGTACCGCCTTCTCGGTTCACTTGTGTGACATCTTGAATGGCAACTGGCCCTAGCTTACCAATTGCAGCGGTGTTAAAGCCTTGCGCCCGTGCGTAGGATAGCAGTGACTCTTCATCAAGAAAGTTATTACCAGGAAACTTTTCGTCAATATCGCCCAGAACCGCATCATTTTCGATGAATGGCGTCACACTACCGTTAGCATTAGGGGTAGGAAAACCAGTGTAGATGGTGTTGCTAAAATCACCTGTATCGCCGAGGTAATGTCCAGTGGCGATCGCCGAAGCATTCGGTGTGGTAAATGTCGGAAATAGCGAATGACTATTGGTAAAATTAACCCCCTGCTGGCGGATGCTATATAAAGTCGGGGTATCAATGGGATTTACAGAACCATTACGCAATCCATCTGCAACAAAAATAATGACATTTCTACCGTTGCTGTTTGTATCAGCCATGCCGACTACTCCTTAAGGATTGTAAGCTACGAGCGATGCCTACGACTGGCTTCGCCTACGCAGTAGTTATGTATCTGTAGGCTGGGTGATTAATTACGCTCAACCAATGCAAAAAATATTACCTACAGAAACGTGAGTAGTATTTGGCGACAAAATGCTTAATGTCTACACAAATTAGTGCAGAAAATTTTAGTTAACCTTTCACAAGATAGTTGTTCAATGTTTAAGGAAAGTTATGGAAAAGTTAAAATTTTGGACTTTTTAAACATAAATAACTTCTTATTACTACCGAATTTCTCATGCCTTTTCTCTCTACAAAATGTTTTCAGCAAAAGTCAAAACTTTAGTGGAAAAATGCTGTTTAAACTTCTCTCTAAGGTTAGGTTTTAGATTGATTGTGCGTAATTTTTAAGATATAAAACTAGCAAACACAATCCCAGACGGCTAATAATTACTAACAGCGAGGTAGTGATACTACCTCGCTGTTAGTAAAATTAGTACAGCTATTTAAGCTGTAATTATCTTTAGGCTAAACCACACTAGCAGCAAAAACGAAATCATTGGCTGTTAGGCTAGTTGAGGTAATTCCAACTAACAAAGCCAACTCTGTATTTGATGTTTTCACTAAAGTGTCGTTACCCTGTTGCAATAGCGTTAAGCCACTAAATTGAGTCACGCCAATACCGCCAAGCCCAATTTTATCAATGCCAATTGTAAAATCACTGACGATGTTTTTGGCAGTTGGCAGACTGCTACTAGCAATCCAGAATTGGTCAATACCATTGCCACCACTGAGTTTATTACCACCTTTTTCACCAGCAAATAGCACATCATCTCCATCTCCACCAAATAATAAGTCATCGAGATTTGAGAAGAAAATGTCATCGCCAGAACCACCATACAAACGGTTCTTGTTACCTTCACTGCTGAGGGTGTCGTTACCATCTCCACCGAATAAGAATTGGCGAGAACCTTCTATGACTGTGAGAGTATCATCGCCTGCGCCTCCGAATAGATTATTACTACCACTGGTTTCCACCACGGTAATCACATCATCACCATTGCCGCCATCAGCATCGGTATTTTTAGCCGAACCGTTTTGACCAATAAATATTTGGTCGTCACCGTCTTGTGCAGATACTGAAGATTTGCTACCTACCAGCACAATGTCGTCACCCTTTCCGGTTTCGATGGTGTTGCCTTCACTACCTTCTACAAAGTCTGCACCATCACCTGTAAATAAGGTTTGATTTGGCTCAACAATGATGTCATCGCTGGTGGTGGAGCCGAAATCAATGTCTTCAGCTGGGGGTTGACCTAAACCAGGAGCAAGATTGAGAGGATTCTCTAGTTTTAGCAGAATGATTTCGTTGTTGTCTATGACTGGATTTTGAGGATCGTTGCCAGGACGACCTGTTGAGAAGGGATAGTTGTTGTCATTAGCTACCAAAATGGTGTTTTTGTCAACAACTAAAACATTTTCAATTGTGACAAATGGGAAGTCGAAGGTGGTTTTGCCATCGCCATTGAGGTCGTTGGGGTCTTGGATATTTAACAAGTCTGCAACTTCTTCTTTTGCTACGTAGCCATCTGAATCTGTTTTAGACAAGTCAATTTTGTAGATTTTCTTGAATTGAGCAGCAGCACCTTGACCATTATCCCGTTCAATCACAAGGTACTCATTGTCGTTAATGACTGCTAAATCCCCGATCGCATATCCAGGATTTTCCAGTTTGTAGTAGAGTTTCTTACCAGTATACTCTTTGCTAGCAATATCAAATTCATTGATCCGCAAAGCACCAACGGGATCGCCTTGGACTGTACCCTCTAGCAGCATGTAGAGTTTGGTTTTGCTGGCGTTAATTGCTCCACCTTCAAAACCTTTGGAGCCAGCCAAATTAGGAAAAGCATCCCCTGAGAGGACATCTGGGTTTTGTGGCGATCGCACTAAGTTGTTCTCAGGATCGCTCAAGAAATCTCGAACTTCATCCCCTGTATCTGGAAAGTCTGTGAACAGTGCGTCTACACCTAATTGAAAGAACTGCTGAAATTCTAGTTCTGGATTACCTTTGTAGTCTGCTGCTAAATACAAGTCTTCATTACGGAAGGTGTAGGGATGCACCTCTAAACCTGCATTGTGAGCATCTTGAACTAAAGTCGTGGGAGCTACCAAGTTTTTGTCAGCATCATTCACTACGCCATCGTTGTTGATATCATCTGCCAAACCATCGTTATTAGCATCAGTACCTTTGACACTAACAATCATCCGCTTCCAAGGGCCGATACCATCAGCGTAAGTGGCAATTTCAGCTAAGCCTGCTGGAGTTCGTAAATCACCATAGGTGCGTGGGTCATTACTAACTTGGAAATCATAAGGCTGACTTTCGATTAGAGTACCATCTAGTTCAATGCCAACTGCGTCTAGAAGTTGGATGAGTGGGATATCTACACCCGCATTCGGCATAATGCGATCGTTTAGATCCTTGAGGTTACCAACTTCAAAGGACTGAATGAAAATGCGATCGGGATCGGTGAAATTCTCAGCTTTGAGTGTGTCGATGAGTATTTCACTGATGTTTCTGTTAATTTTCTCTGTGGTGCCTACATAGGTGGCTTCTTGGGCAAAATAGGTGGGATGCTTGGTTTCAGGATAGATGCCAATTTTTTTACCTGTCTCGGCTTCTACTTGTTTCACCAAGTCAATAACTTCCGCCAGAGTGGGAATTTCAAATTGACCGTTAAAAGATTGGTCGCGGAAGGGTAGACGCTGGATAGCTTTTAAACTCTTGATTTCTTCGAGAGTAAAATCTTCAGCAAACCAACCTGTGATTTCATTTCCATCGAGGCTGACTGTTTTCTTGCGATCGGCAAACTGTGGATACTTGGTAATATCGTAAACGTCTGTGGTTGTATTGCTGAAATTGACAGTGCCATCGGCGTTTAAAATTGCCAAAGCAGGTTCATGGCGAGCAATTAACACACCATCTTTTGTAACAACTAAGTCAGGCTCAATAAAGTCAGCGCCGTCTTCAATTGCTTGTTTGTAGGCTTCTAGAGTATGTTCTGGAAGCTTTCCACTAGCACCTCTATGACCAATAACTAATGGTGCTTCCCCATCTAGAGTTTTGAATTTGTCAGGTGTAGCAATGGGAGCTTCTAATAACTTACCAGCAGCATCAAAATGCAGCAGATAAGGGCCAAATTCTTCTCCTACCCAGATTGTGCCGTCTTTATCAAAGACAAATGACTCGACATCAAAGTCTGCACCAGTTAGGAATCTATCGGTGGTGCCTTCATTAACTATTTTGAAAGGAATCTTGTTGTTTGGGTCAGACAGTTGAATGTAATCTAAAACTTTAACAGTGCCATCGCCATTTTCTATCCCCTTGAAGTTGGGGTCTAGACGATGGATACGTAACAAAAAGTCTTCACTATTATCTTTGCTACCATAACCATTATCTGACAGGAAATAGAGAGAGTTATTATTAGCAAACTGTACACCGCTAAACCCTTGTATTGGCTGTCCTGGGAAAGGCCCGGTTCTACCATTCCCGGAGATTTCCTCGCCAGAAGCCGGCCCCTCACCATAGGTATCAGCGGGTAAAGAGGCAAAACCTACTAATTCAATTGCCATAATTAGAATATTTTTGGGTGTTTGGTTTGAGAGCGATCGCAACAATGAGAAGGTGAAATTTTGACTGATAACTGTCAACAGCTAATATTGATGTTTTTCACAACTCGATAGGATTGCTATAGCCTTAAAGATGTTTTCATTAAAAGATTAAGAAAAGAATAAATAAAGCTGAAGAATCGATTAAAATCAAGTTATTTTTGAATAATAATATTTATCAAATTTTATCAAGAAAATGTTCAAAAAATATATTTTAAATTACGCCCGATAAATTCAATATCCCCGACTTCTTTAAGAAGTCGGGGTCTATATTTTTCAGTAATTTTGATTGAGATTATGCTAGGCGAAGCAATTAGCTTACTATACTAGCCGAGAAAACAAAATCATTGGCTGTGAGGCTATTTGAGGTAATTCCAACTAATAAAGCCAACTCTGTATTTGCGGTTTTCACTAAAGTGTCGTTACCCTGTTGCAATAGCGTTAAGCCACTAAATTGAGTCACGCCAATACCGCCAAGCCCAATTTTATCAATGCCAATTGTAAAATCACTGACGATGTTTTTGGCAGTTGGCAGACTGCTACTAGCAATCCAGAATTTGTCAATACCATTGCCACCACTGAGTTTATTACCACCTTTTTCACCAGCAAATAGCACATCATCTCCATCTCCACCAAATAATAAGTCATCGAGATTTGAGAAGAAAATGTCATCGCCAGAACCACCATACAAACGGTTCTTGCTACCTTCACTGCTGAGGGTGTCATCGCCATCTCCACCGAATAAATATTGGCGAGAACCTTCGATAACTGTCAGAGTATCATCGCCTGCGGCTCCGAATAGGTTATTACTACCACTGGCTTCCACCACGGTAATCACATCATCACCATTGCCGCCATCAACATTGGTACTGTTAGCCGCGCCATTTTGACCAATAAATATTTGGTCGTCACCTTTTTGACCGGATACACAAGAGTCACTACCTACCAGCACAATGTCGTCACCCTTTCCGGCTCGGATTGTGTTGTTTGTAGCACCTTCTACAAAGTCTGCACCATCACCTGCGAAAAATGTTTGTCCTGGTTTAAGTGTCACATCATCGCTGTTGCTAGAACCAAAATCAGGGATAGTAGGCTCTACAGTTATCAGGTTATTAGGTAGTTCCAGAATACCCAATCTCTCAGCAGGGGTATTTCCCGTAATGTTGAAGTCGTTGTCATTCAGCAAAGCTAGGGTGTTGGGTGCTACCAGCGCCAAACCTTCTAATTTTTCCACTCCGGTGTAACCCAACTGAGCAGCATTAGCAATTAAACTCTTGGTCACAGGGGTGATATTAGCAGCAGTTAATTCAGCAGAGGTCAGTTGCTCAATGGTTTTCCCTGCTGGCAAAGTAAAATTAGCAGGGTTGTTGATGTTGGTCGCCCCGGCTAAATCAATTTGGTAAATTAATTTATTGCTAGCAGATGTACCATTGTCATCTCGCTCAACTACTGCAAATTTGCCGTTACCCAAGGAAACTGCATCACCAATTTTATCAGTTCCTGGCAAACCTTCCAGACGATACAAATACTCTGCTGTTACTTGCTTGGTGACAATATCAAACTCTAGAATTCGCAGGTTAAGAGAAGCTTTAGAAGTCGCATCATTAGCAACATCTGGATTGTCAATTGGGCTTTGAATGAAGGCATATAATTTATTACCTTCCAATGCCACAGCTTCAAATCCCCGGTTATTGCGGCGTTGGGCATAAACCGCTGGCAATACTTCAATACCAAAGGTTCCGGCTGGTTGGTCTGAGTCGGGTGCAGTGGCGGTTCCTTGAGGAATAAAGCGCTCAATCAGTTTACCATTGCTATCAAAGTGGTAAATGGCAGGGCGATATTCATCTACCAACCAATAGTCGCCATTTTTGGCAACTACAATTCCCTCTAAGTCTGCACCCAAAGGATCGTTAGCTAAAACATTGTTGTCTAAATCAACAGCAATTTCATCTGTGTAAGCTAAACCGTTTCCTACAGCTTGCAGGTTAGGTAGCCCCGTTAATGGTGTCGTCCCATCTTGCCGGAATAGCTTTGTTCTGTTGGTGATGGTGATTTTACCTGTGGTGCGGTTGAGTTCAAAGCTGACTATTTCTGGCTGGAAGTCGGGTAATAAAAATGGTCTTTTGACGCCATCAGGTTCTCCATTGGGGCCCCGGTCTGTATTGGTGACAAACTTCAGGTTGCCATTTGCGGCAATTCCTTGGAAATACAACCCAGAAAAACCACCCAAGAAAATATCTTGATTTTTAGAGGTTGTACCTAACTTGGGTAAATTTTCAAAGTCATAGATAGTCAGTTTGGGTTGGGCAACAGGATTGCGGGGATCGTAACTAGTGGTGTCAATATTTAAAGGAGTGGGCAAGGCGTTAGCAATATTTTCCCAGGGTACGAGTTTGAAGTTTGAACTGATGTTTTCTTCTTCACCTTCATCGCTAACTATTTTGCCTGGTTCGTTGGAGCCATCTTGAGTCACAAATAAACCAAATGGGAAGTTAGGCCCCAGTGGCACGTTAATGACATCTGCACCGTCTGACTCTTGTACGCTGTCAATTGACCCGCTGTTTCCAACGGCGAAGTTACCGACAAATTCGTTGTTACCTTCACGGGTGTAAGCAACAAAGGTGTTGTCACCTTGGCTGGATGCTAGTAAGTAGCCTGTGCCATTTTTACCGTAATAAATGGTCAAGCCTTCGACATCGTTGGTGAGGTAATTACCGCCCAAGTCTTTAACTTTATCAATTAACTTGCCAGTGGTGCCACCGTTTGGTTCTGCTTGGTACTTCCAAATTCCCACATCTTCCTGGCCGATGTAGAGGAAGCCTGTTTCTTGGTCTACCACCATACCCTCAGTTTGAGGTTCGCGTTCGCCCTTGGCGTTGGCGGAGCCATCGCCTACTGTCGGTACAGTAAATTCTCGTACTCTCTCAATGCCAATTTTACCATTGCCTTTATCGATCAGTTTATACTGAGCTACATCTCCAGTTTCCCGGCGATTGACAAAGACATAGTAATCGTTGGTGATAGGACTGCGATACAACGCCAAGCCGTAAGCACTGCGAGAAGATGAAGAATAAGGTTCTGCAAAAGGTAGCCCTTGGAAGAGAGTGCCAATGCTGCTGTCGGTAATGTCTTCTAGGTATTGTCCGGGGGTGGTGGGGTTGGGGTTAATTCTGAAGATTGCTAGTTTATCATTTTGGCGATCGCTAGCTACGGCAATATCTATCGATTGATTGCCTAATTTAAATCCGTATTGCAAATCAATGTTGTTGTAGCGAATTCCACCAGGATTAACTGTTTGCAACAAATTACCAGACAAATCATAAACCCGCAGCCCGGCATTTTTCACTGAGGTTAATACTAGGCTATCGGCAGAATTTGTGGCATTAACATAAATGGCAGGGTCGTCAGCATCGCCCTGTTGATCTACTGGCAGTGTTTCATCGTCCAACAAATCGGGGGTAGTTTCTACCGTGGGTGCAGCGGTGGGAACTAAATCTGCACCCAAGGTAAGGATTTGGGTAAATTGGCTGCTGTTGAAGTTGTTGTCACTCACTAAAACAATCGACTGACGACCATCTGCAAGTTTGGGGCCAAAAGCGATACCTTCAATGTTATCGGTTGGCAGATCTAAGTCATTTAAATTCAACAGTAAGCGTTTTTGTGCAGGTGCGATCGCTGCTAGTTGCTCAGCACTCAAATCATTCAGAGAATCGTAGAAACTGATGTCTGTTGCACCTTGCAAAGAAATTTCGTAAATTTGGATGGTGTTGCCTACACCTTGTGCAAAGGAACGTTCTAGCGCCAGTAATGTGCCACGATTATCTATTGCTAGTAAATCTACCAAACCATTGTCAGCAGAACCTGTGCTGGGGTTTGGTGCTTCGGGGATTGCATCGGTGATGTAGAGGTATTCTTTTTCTGGTTGTCCAGTAACCAGATTGTATTGCAAAATCCGGGAACGGCTACCACTGGTGAGTGAAGCCTTTAAGCCATCTTGGGATAGGGCGTTTTCAGTGGCGGTAAATAAAGTTTTTTGGTCGGGTGTGATGGTGAGGCTTTCAAATGCCAAATTATTGTAAACGCCTGATGTCTGCGTGTCGCCTGCATCTACAATTCCGTTGTTGTTGGTGTCTGCAACTACTGGCAAGAATTTGGTAGGGATAAGTAGCGATCGCACTTCTTGACCTGTAGTCAGCGAAAACTCTTTAATAAAGGGATTAGTAACGCGACTTGCACCCAAATCCGGTCTAACTTCGCCTTCTGAAGAGATAAAAACAGTACCCTTATCAGTTAAAGCTATACCTTCTGGGTCAAGGCTAAAAGCTGTAAAAAAGTCGCCATTGCTATCTTTGAGAGGTGTGACATTGGTGAAAGTCACTTCACTACCAGCAGTGAAAGTGTAGAAGCGAGCCAAACCGTTAGTATCCGACCGAGCATCAGAGATAGCGTAGTAGACCTTGTTAACAGCATCGTAGGTGACACCAGATAGCCCGCCCACTGGAGTTGGTGTACCATTGACAGTTCCCGCCGCACCAGTAGGAATAAAGCCAGTTACAAAAGTACTTTGCGCCACAAATTCCGCACTGGGAATGGTTTTGCCTGGTTCACTTGGCCCAGTTTTGACATCCGCGAATACCAAGCGATGGTCAGAACTGGGGAAGGGAAAAGTACCTACTGGGGAGAATGTCGGGTCAGTATTTAGCGGCCAAAATACTCCTGAGTTGGCAATTGTCAAGTCAGCGGAGGGTAGGACATAATCAGTCCGTAGGTTTCCAGGAGTAGTATCAGGAAAATCCGCGGTGTCAAAAGCCGGATTACCCGTTTGGTTAGCGTTTGCACCACCCTGTAAATCTGCTTGTTGGGGGCCACCGAGACTGCTAGGAATGACATTAGTATTAATACCAGGATTTTCCAACAATTGGCGGATAGCAAAGTCAAAACTATCACCATCTTTTGGGTCAGCATTTTGGTCGCCCATAATGACAAAACTTGACCCAGCATCAATACCGCCCGTTTTACCCTCATCATCATAGATGTAATCGCCTTTACCAGGGCTAACATAGTCTGCCCAAAAGCGGATTTCATCGTGATTGCGTTTGCCGTTGCGGTCTTCTGGCCCATCAAATACCGGTGGTGTGGGGTGGCTGGCGAGGACATGAATTGTCTCGCCGTTTACTTTGATGGGTATATCCCAGTGACTTTTAGAAGAAAGGCGTAGAACTGCCAGTTCTTCTGGAGAATACCAATCATTTGGCTCTGGAGTCGCAGGATCGTCAGGAAGCAAGGCATCGGGCATATCCTTCCAGAGGAACTTTTGGAAAGTGCGGATATTGGCAGTATCGATGGGATATTTGGACAACAGCAACATTCCGAATTGCCCAGGAAAATTACCGAATCCCAAAGCATCATCGCCGTATCCTGCTTGGCCTGGAGTTGTAACTGCTGTACCGTTGTTATTTAAGTCAAATCCAGAAGCAATACCCGTATTGGAAGGAGCGATGTAGAAGTAAGGATAGTCAACAGGAGTTGCACCATTTTGACTGACCGCTAAATAATTTTGTTTAAATAATTGAACTGCCTCTGGAGAGTAATCAAACTCATTAATCAGCAGGACATCCGGATTATTACGCTGGATAATTTCTGCAACCGCCTTCGCCTGAGCATTATCAGGAGTAGAAAGATCGGTGACTAACTGACCTTCGGCATTGCGATTCAAAGAAGCATTGAACTGAGAAAAGCGAATTGTGCTTGTAGTTACCATAAGAAAAAATGGGGAATGGGGAGTTAGGAGTTAGGAGTTAGGAGTTAGGAGTTATTCTCCCCTCTGTTCCTCCGCGCCTCTGCGTGAGCTTTAAGGGACATCCAAATGAAAAAAATATCCAACTATTTGTTGTGGGGTGGGCGTCTCGCCCGCCCGTAGTCAAAGGCGGGCAAGATGCCCACCCCACAATATTGGATAATTTATTTCTTGGAAGTCCTTAAACAAAAACAAAACGAGTATCTGTTGCCAAATTTGTATTTTGGTTTAACCCGGTTTCGACAACAGCAATCAATTCCGTACCGTTGCTGGTGAAAATACCGACAGCAGATTTAATGATGGATACAGCCGACGCTGACCCTAATGAATAATTGTTAGCAACTCCTTTGAGTTCAACGCGATCGCTCGTCTGTAAGTTGAGAATATCTGCGTAGTCACTGTTACCGGAACTAGCATAGAAAACAGAAGTGCCATCGCCCAAAACGTAAGTATCTGCGCCCTGGTCGCCGTTGAGAAGGTCGATTTCGTTTGTGCCGCCTCCCCAACCAATGAGGCGATCGTTGCCATCGCCTCCAGAAACTATATCTTTGCCAAGTCCGCCTAAGATTGTGTCATTACCGCCATCGCCAAGGAGTATGTCAGCGCCTCCTTTGCCATCGAGGAAATCATTGCCTGTTCCACCGTTGATTAACTCAATGCCGTTGGTGCCGATAACGCGATCGCTCCCACCTAAAGCGTTGACTATGTACCGATCCAAACCAGTAAGCTCTTCGACAAAGATGATGTCGTTACCAGATGTGGCCTTGTTGTTAGCAACGGTCAATTCAAAAGTATCGCTGGCTGTTAGGCCTTTCTCATCAGTAGCGGTGACTGTGACTGCAAAAATACCAGTTGTCGGGACAGTGCCGGAAATAACGCCAGTGTTAGCAGTGATACTAGCTCCCCCCGGTAAACCAGTAGCGCTATAACTGAGGGTATCATCTGCATCGATGTCAGCAAATTTATTACCGACATTGAAAGAGAAGGGTTTGTTAGTAGAGATGATTTGGTCGTTGATGGGTTGCACTACCGTGGGTGCTTCATTAATGTCGTTGACTTGGATGGTCAACACCTTTTCCACAGAAAGCCCACCATTATCGGTACTGCCTAACCGAATGCTGTAGGAAGATTTGGTTTCAAAGTCTGGGGAAGCTTTGATTTGTAAGCTGTTGCCATCAATTGTGAAAGCAGCGTTATCAGTATCGCCAGTTCCAGTAACCAAGCTGTAGGTGAAAGTGTCACCTGTATCCGGGTCGGTGGTGATAAATGTACCTATGACTGTGTTTGCTGGAACATTTTCATTAACGCTGGTAGCACTCAATGTTATGTCTGTGGGAGCATCGTTTCCAGATATGTTAAACCGAGCCACACTAGGATCGTGGTCGCTATTTTGATCGGCAAATTCTGAGTTGATGTGGACTACATCATACCCATCAAGTTTACTGAGCAAATTGCCACTTACTAAAACGTGGTCAAGGGTTTGGGCGTTGCCTTCAAAGTTATAGGTGTAGCGCTCATTTTGAGGCAGAGTTTCAATCAGAGAATTCAGTCCAGCACTTTTGACGGTGTTGACAGGGTTGGAAAACTCAAAGTCATTCAAGTCACCTGCTACAACTATATTGGCATTGGGGTCGATCGCTAAAATGCTCTGGACAAAGTTTTTCACCAAGGTAGCTTGTTGTTGGCGCTGCACTTCGCTAGTCAAGGTTGGCGGTTGATTCACACCAAATAATGGTTGATCGCCACCTTTAGAATTAAAGTGATTACCAATTACATATACGGTTTCGCCGTTGAAAGTAAATTCACCCACTAACGGTTTGCGACTGCTATTGAAGGCCGAGTTGGTGGGATCGATCAAACCAGGACTATTAGAAATTGTGGGAACACCAGAGTTATTGGTAACTGTGGTGCTGGAGGTGGAACTACCACCAGGACGATCTACAAAACTGACGCGATTGGGATTAAATAAGAAACCGACCCGGATATTTCCCCCAGGTTCACCGCCATTGGTATCATCCACTGGGTTAATTTGGCGATATTCGTAGGTGGGGCCGCCAGCAGCAGCGATCGCATTAATTAATTGTTGGAAGGTAACGCTGGCATCAACTACGCTATCGTTTATCGGGCCATTATTGTCCTGAATTTCTTCCAGAGAAATGATATCTGGCGATTTCAAATTATTGACAATGCTGTTAGCAAGGTCGCTAAACTTGGTTGGAATATCGTTTGGGTCAAGATTTTCGACGTTGAAGGTAGCAATTGTCAGTTGGTCAGTGGTAGCAGTTAAATTGGTGACTTCTTTTTCAAGAGTACTGTTCTGTACTACTGTGGGAGCAGTCGATACTAAAACTTCATAGTTGCTAAAGTCGTAGCTAACGACACCTACAACAGTGCTAAGTTGGGTACCAACATTAACTTCAGGTAGCACTAAGGCATTGTTGAGATCGTCGATCTGAATCCGTTCAGGATTGAAGTCTGAGGGACTAATTAGGCTACCACCACGAGCTGTGCGCCCAGTGGCATTTGCTCCATTGTCTGCTAATACCCAAATTTCCTGTGATGTACCAAAGTTTCCAGTAGGTGAAGTGGCGATGGGGTTATTGACCTGTACAAGCATTCCTTCTAAGCTTTCATAGAAGTCGATGCCATCTTGGGCAGGGTCAAAGGTGGTTGTTCCAGTTTCGATATTACCGCTAGTATCGTTATCGATTACTGTAGTTGGGATGGTTCTGCCGCCATTACCGAGAATTGTGGCAGTTGGCAAAGCATTGCCACTGGAGAGTGTGACAATTGTAGGGGTAGTAATTTGTGTTATCGTCAGGTTATTAGCATTATTACCGGGACGAAACTCGGTGACTGTTCCAGTGACTAATATAGAATCGCCGACAGATACCGTTGGTGCTGATGAAGTGAAGACAAAAATGGCTTCAGAGGTGCGATCGTCGTTATCTGGGTTGGGGTCTTGCAGGTAAAAACCGTTACTTCTGAGTACCGTGACAATTCCCGCGACATTGTTAACTGTCTGGCCTACCAAAGCTGAGATATGCGCCGTTCCCTGAATCTCGTTAATCTTAATGGATGGGGCTACTTCGTTATCTGTCACCGTAATATCTGCACTGCCGTTAGTAAAATTTGTAGCAGCAGCAGTTATGGTTACTGTTTGGGAACCATCAAGTATTAAGTCGTCTACAGCATTAACCGCAAAGGTGACAGTCGAACTATTGCCTGTGAAGGTGACAGTTGTGGGTACTGTTGCCTCGCTTGTATCGTTACTGCTTAAATTGACAACTAAATCAGATGTGGAAGTGTCTGAGCGTGTCAATGTGGCTGTAGCAGCATTAACCCCAGCATTTTCGGCAAATGAGCTAGGAGTAATACTTAAAGACAAAGTTGGTAATGGCGGAATCGAGCGTAGACTATTGATATAAGTCGTATTAGCTCCGCCATTGGGCAAACCAGGTGTAGTGGAAGCAAATGGAATTCCTGTTGTCCAGTTAGTAGTGTTTGTTGCGCCAGCAACGTCAGAGTTTAATGCATAGCCTGTATTGTTTGTGCTAGTTCCAAAATTGACATTTGCAGCACTTGTGAAGGCTCCTGTTGCAGTGCCAATATCTACAGCAAATCCGTCTGCGGAAATGGTTGCGCCAGTATTTGAAGTATCAACCCAAACAACATCATCACCAGCAATATCTCCGGTATTTCCGCTGTTGGCATTAGGTAGGAACGAACCGCCAGCATTGAGAGCTATATTCCAGTCATTAGCTGATGGATTGTAGGATGTATCCTGAGTAACAGCTGTAGTTCCACCGACTGTAATGATAGTTCCTGCTTTAAAGGTAGAGGCTATGGAACCAAGATTTGTAAATTTATAAGCAGAAAACTTAGAGGCTTTGCTACTTGTGGAATCTCCCACAAAGAAAGACTCAAGCTGTGTCGCAGTCAAGTCTTCAGTAAGCAAAAGCTCGATGAATTCGTCAGTTGTGGTCAGGGTTCCACCACGATAAAACTCATTGATAACGATCTTGGACATAAAAACCTCTTGCTTTAATTGTGTTAAAGAGCGATCGCAGCATCACTTTGTATCAAGGCCAAACCAACAACATCAGAAGTCTGAGGGCTAGTACCGGCAGCGTCAATGCCACCTTCAAAGTCCGAAGTGTGGAGAATTTGGAGTGTAAGTGCCATTTTTTTGCCAGTAAAACTACGTTAACTGCAAAGATGCACTTCGCAATTACAGCGAAAGCAATACTAAATAGAACTTTCAGACCACCATTCTTGGCAGTTAAGAGAAGTTATTTGTACAAGTTTTGAGCATTTAACTATTCAGCCACCTTAAAGTATCTGAATAAAGTTAAGAAACAGCTAGCAAAAGGTTAAAACAACAGATAGTTGAGTTGATAAAAGGCAAAAGGCAATGGGCAAGAGGCAACAGGGTTAAAAGTCTCCTTGCGTCCAGCTTTGAGGGTTAGTTTATATTCTCAGCTATGGTGCTACTGCGATAAATTACAGCCAAAGATACAAACATTTAAAAATTTTCAGGTAAAAATTTTTAAATGGCTGCACACCACAATTTATTGAAAAAAATCAAAAATAAATATAAATTTTTCTAGATATTATGTAAGAAGCGATACACGCTGATATCGTATCGCGTGTGATTAAAGACTTATCATTTAGACCTCAAGGGAGCTAGGGAGCTGAGGAGAGGAACAGTCGCCTTGAGTCTATAAATTGGAATAATTGGCGTTGCTGAATTTTATGTATGAAAACCATTGTGCATGATATCAAAATCCTTGTAGAGACGTTGCATTGCAACGTCTGTACGCATTGCAACGTCTGTACGCATTGCAACGTCTCTACGTGTGTATTCATACTCAATTAACGGAAGTTACCAGGATTTAGGCGAACAGAGTTTGGCTGAGACTGGCGACGAATTGCGACTCCTTTGCGGAGGTTTCTGGCGGTACCACCATCTTTGGCATCAAGGAAAGGCTTGAGATTAATTCCACCTCTATACGAACTAACTCGATTATTGCCGTTGCCTAAAAGTGTGCGTCCTAAATTATATATGCTGCCTGAGCGATCGCCATAGGTATTAACAGCTACGGTTTGTTGGCCGCTATCAGCAGTAGTCAAGTTTTGGAAAATGCTATTGCGGATAACAACGGGATCTTTCCCACGGGGTACTGTCAACACAATTCTACAAGTTGGGTTAGCTTCGGTTGTCACACAGACAATGTTTTCGTTATTTTGTACAGATGTCTGGAGTTCTTGTAACCCATCTGGACGATACTGTTCTAAGCGGTTGGCAATTGCTACACAACGTTTTTCGGCATCCCAACCACCACCTAAAGTTGCAGGTGCCGCCCAAGGAAAGTATTGTCCTGGTTGACTTTGGGGCTGATACATCACGGTGTACTGCCCATTGTAAGTCTGACAACTAAAGCGAGTTGTACTGTCAGATGTAGGTGATGTTGGTATACCTGTCGATGTGTCTATTGGTACTGGTGCTGATGTGCCGCCTGATGGCACCGTTGGTACTACTACTCCATCTTCAGTAGGATAAGGATCGTATTGCGCCATTGCTGCCGAATTGCCCAGACACAAAGATAAACCAATACTGCCCAAAGATATCAATCGCAGCAGTTTTGATGACATAGCCATCCTCCAGTATAAATATGTAGGGAATTGATAATTTAACAAGAAAGAATTCAGGGGTCAGTCGTCAGAATTCAGATAAATTCTGTATGATTGGCGGATGAATAACTGGTGAAATCAAGCATTACTGAATTCTGAATTCTGAATTCTGAATTATCGCTTCTGTGTTAAGTGACGAATAATTCTATTTTTTGATTCATTAAAAACCTATTTTTTTTCCTCTCTAGCTTTTTTCTCTTGCAGCAACTTTTTCACCTGTGCTTGAATTTCTGTATGACGCCCGACTCCTTCATAGGCGTAACGATTGTAACTACTACGGGTAATCAGGTTTTCTAAATTACTAACTCGTTCCCCGCCGCCGGGATGGGAAGATAACCAACTAGGAGGTGCATTTTTTTGCTGTTTATCTAATGTCACCATTAAGTTACGTAAGCCATCAGCAGCGTAACCACTGGCTACAATTAGGCGGGTGCCGAGGGTATCTGCTTGACGTTCCATGTCGCGGCTGTAACTGAGGGCAAAGAGTTGGCCGATGGTTCCACCTAAAGGAAGATATTGAGTAACGTTAGAAATTAAGTTGCCTTGGGTGATTAATTGAAAACCGTGAGATAAAACAACATGAGATAATTCATGGCCTATTAATCCAGCTAATTCTGCTTCGGAATTAGTCTTGGCGATCGCACCTGCATTAATAAAGATCTTACCTCCAGGTAACGCAAAGGCGTTGAGACTTTCTTCTGGAATTACAAAAAATTCGTATTTAAATTCTTCACGTCCAGTGACTTTAGCTAATTTCTGTCCAATTTCGTTGACATATCCCAAAACAGTTTCGTCTGTAATCACATTCAACTGTTTTTTTGCGTCTTTGGCTACGGAATCGCCTATTGCTCTTTCACCTTGTAGCAGAATAATGGTAGAATCAATAGCCGAAAATGGCCCAAGCAAACTGCCAGTAAGAGCGTAACCTAACGCACCTGTAATAATATTACCGATGACGTTGCCTCGAATTTCTGCTCGGATATGTCTTTTGTAACGTTCGAGATTTTCTTGGGCTAAGTTTGTAAACTCAGCTGCTTGGGGATCTTCGGGGTTGAGAATGGCAAACTGACGCGCCGCCAAAGATGCTTCCATCCATTTTTTCTCACCAGCCAAGGCGTTGACTCTCGCTTTAATTAATTCTGGTTGGTCTGGATAAAGAGAAGATGCTCGTTCTAATATATCTAAGGCTTCTTTGGGGCGATCGTATTGTTTTAAAATTTGAGCATATAGGATATGACCGGGAATAAATTCTGGATATTGCTCAACTAATAATTGCAAAGGTACAACCGTTCTTGTTTGTAACTTAGTTGCTATCCCCGCCTCTGATTCTCGCCAGTATACCTTACCTCCTGGTGATAGTTGCGTAGGATCGAGTATGGCTGGTTTACGTTCTTGGGGTGTGCTTGTTTTGGTAAAAGGTTCTTTTACCTCGCGGTAAATCTTTTCTGCCTCTGGAATTTGTCCGGCGAGATAAAGCCTATCGGCTTCAATAAATTTTAGCTGACGGCTAATTTCTTCAGGACTAAGTGTCGGTTCCTGCGGAGAATCTGGCTTTTTCGGTTCGGAAACTTCCGGGGAGGCTTCTTTTGTTGATGAACGTTCTATGGCTTCCCGTAATTTTTGATCTTTAGTCGTTTCTGAACTGGGTGAGTTTATGGTTTCAACTGTAGTAGACGCAGCAGGTTCTTGTGCTGGAACTGGCGCTGTTGGCTGCGTCAAGATAATCAAAATTGATGTTCCAATCGACAGTAATACCCAGTTACAGGCTAGCAGTAGAGACTTCCAGGTTCGTTTCATGCCAGGTGCGACCTATGCAAAAGGCTGTTTTTTCAATGTTACGAGGAATTGGGAATTACGTATATGGAGCCATCGCCGCTATTTTACAACACAAAAAGCCCCGGCTAAATTAGCCGAGGCAAAGTCGAGAAGTGAGAATGACGATGAGATATGGCGATACCGAAATCTAAAAACTCTTAGCTGACGCTGAAACCAACCAAAATTAAAGTAGCGACGATTAATGTTGCAAAAGTACCTTGAATCAAGTATTTACGTTGTTCCCAAATCGCGGGGTACTCTGCATAGTACATTTTGGGTTCGGTTGCGTAGTTATTGAGAATGCCGTCTTCATCTACAGTGGTGTACATAATTTTTTCTCTTGGTTGTTTTTTAACTTATGTAAATAAATTTAACAAGTTTGTTACAAAATGTCAACTAGACTTGACAAAAAAGAGTGATAGATGTAATAAGATCTGCTTATCAGCGATTGGAGATTCTAGCGAAACGGTTCCAGACAATGAAAGCTCAAATACAAAAAACCCCGGCTAAATTAGCCGAGGTAAAAAGAGAAGTACGAATGGCAATGAGATACAGCGATATCGAAGTCAAAAAATCTTAGCTAACACTAAATCCAACTAAAACTAAAGTAGTGACGATTAAAGTTGCAAAAGCAGCTTGTATTAAGTATTTACGTTGTTCCCAAATTGCTGGGTACTCAGCATAGTAAATTTTGGGTTCGGTTGCGTAGTTATTGAGAACGCCGTCTTCATTTACAGTGGTGTACATAATTTTTTTTTTGGTTTTTTAACTTATGTAAATAAATTTAACAGTTTTGTTACAAAATGTCAACTAAACTTGACAAAAAAAGAGTGATGTTTTATATAAAAGTTATTTATGAGCGCCAAAACCGGATATTCATTAATACCAATTCTCTAAAATCTGGCAACAAATCAATCTCCGCGTCCCCGCGTCCCCGTGTCATCATCTGTAACCATTTTTTGAAAAGCTGGTATAATTTGTTTCTGCGCGTCACATGAAAAACCCCCAGTAAGTTGGGGGCATCAATTCTGGTTTTTGACTTTTGATTTTTGCAAAGCGGTACTAGCCTAATTTTTTATCACCGCATCCAAAAGCACATTCGCATCAAAACGGACAACATCGGTGCAAGGTAGTCCTGTTTCTGCTGTTGTGTGAGCGATCGCTTCATTTGCCGCAGATTCATCTAAATGGGCTGTGTTTAATGCTATACCCACCACATGTACAGTACCAAAGGCACCGCCGGCACTGGCGACACTTTCATAAAGCTGGATGACCTTACGTAAAGGTGGAATTACTACATGGGGATGATTGCGGATATGAACTTGTCCTGCTCGATGTGCCAATACTAGTTGGGTTGGTTGGGAACCACGAATCAAGGGTAAGGTTGCGGTGGAACCAGGATGTAGTAGTGAACCTTGTCCTTCAATGTGCAAGATATCGTAGCTTTTGCCATACCGCATGACCATTTGTTCCACAGCACCGGCGGCAAAGTCTACGCGCACAGCATCCAAAGGCACACCATCGCCTTCTAACATCACACCAGTTTGACCTGTAGCTAAGAATTTAGAACTCCATCCCCGCAGTTTTGACGCCCGATGTAACTCCAGGCTGGTTGACATCTTACCGATGGCCATGTCAGTTCCCACAGTCAAGACTCGCCGACATGGGAGAGTGCGTGCCATGCCGCTGGCAATAGGTATATTAGACGGTTCTTTCCGTACATCCCAAATTAGTTGACCTGGTTTGAGCAGTGCATTTAAATCTGGCATATTTGCCATTGCTGTATGTAAACCATTCACTAAGGACATTCCAGCTTGTAAAGCCTCTTTGATTTCCAGCCAGTAATCATCTGGTACGGCACCACCTCCTGGGGCTATGCCAATTACTAAGACTTCTGGTTTGTACTCCAGGGCGGCGGCTACAGATGCCACAATTGGGACATCACGGTTGATACCTGTTAATTGTGGCAAGGATTTGCCAGCAGAGTCGCGATCGATGACTGCTACAATTGGGGCTTCACTATAACGTAAAATTGCTAGCCCTGTTTTACCTTGAGACCCGGTAATTCCCTCATGAAGTAAGATAGCTACTCGTTGATTAAGTGGCAAACGCACTGTGTTGTACCCCCAAACCTGGTAAATCGTTCGGCAAAACTCTCCCTTCTTTTAACAATGCACCCGTAAATGGGTCATCGATTAAGTTAAGGTGACTGTCTAAATCTAAATAATCAGCTAGTGGTGCTAGCTGTGCTGCTGCTGTATTGGCTAAAGAACTATCAGAATAACAACCGAACATTACTTGTAATCCATAGGATCGGGCTACATGTACCATTCGCATGGCTTCAGTTAGTCCCCCTGATTTCATCAGTTTAATATTTATCCCATCCACGTAGTTTGATAGGTGGGGAATATCAGAACTTGTAAAGCAACTTTCATCAACAAAGATGGGGAGAGGAGAGTTTTCCTTGAGTTTTGCCAAACTTGTTTCTTCTCCCCGTGGCAATGGCTGTTCTACATACTTTATACCTAAATCAGCCAGCCAATTGCACATGGCGATCGCGTCTTCTAAACTCCAGCCACCGTTAGCATCAACGAAAAATTCTGGTTCTGGTGCTGCTTCTTGTACAGCTAGGAGCATTTTTCGGTCTGCTTCTATGCCATCTGGGCTACCTAGTTTGACTTTGAAAACACGAACATCGGTAAAGTTTAACCAATCTTTTGCTCTGGCGATCGCACCTTCTGGTGAATTAATACCAATTGTCAGGGAAGTTGGGACGATAGCGTGGCGATCGAGTCCCCAAATTTGCCATAAAGGTAACCCAACCCGTTTACCAAGCCAGTCGTGCATTGCTATATCCAAAGCTGCTTTCACAGCAGAAGGAGCTTGGTGTTGGGTTAACACTTGCTCAATTTCCTGCCGCTGTAAAGGACTGAACGGTTGCAACAGTGGTATAACTTGCTCTAGCGCGTCTTTGATTGTATCAGTTGATTGGCGATGATTACCCACACCAAACGGCGATGCCTCCCCCCAACCTTCGATGCCATCTTGTGAAATTTGCACCCAGACATTCGTAGTCTGTGCTGTTGTCCCGCGACTAATAGTCAACGGGAATCTCTTATTAACTGTAAATAAATTTACATTTATTTGCATAAATATAGAGCGTATTATGTTAAAGCAAAAGCCAGTGTAAGTTCAAAATTTAGATTATCGGACGTATCCGTTATACTTTTTTACATTCACTGCATGATTCCTTTTGTTATTTAATTTATGAGCAACTTAAAGAAATGGAAAATTTTGAAATCCAAAATGGTCTTAGATCATCGCTGGTGTAAGGTAAGGCAAGATGAAATAGAATTACCGAATGGAAAAATTATTGATGATTATTTTGTCAGTATTAAGCCTGATGTAGCGATGGTTTTACCCATTACCAGTAGTAGAGAAATTATTTTCGTCCGGCAATACAGACACGCCGTCGGTGAATTTTTCTTAGAACTGCCAGCAGGGAGTTTCGAGCCGACAAAAGAGAGTCCTGAAGTAGCAGCAATGAGAGAATTTACAGAAGAAACTGGTTATATTGCCCAAGAATTTCAAAAGATAGGAATTTTATACGATAAGCCAAGCAAAGACACCAATCAAATACATTTATTTTTAGCCGAAAATGTAATCAAGGTTCAAGAGCAACAACTTGATATTACAGAAGAAATTGAGATCGTATTAATTCCTGTAGAATCAATTTTAGAGAAAATTATTCAAGGTGAAATTTCTGTGGCTGGTACTGTAGCAGCTCTGTTTTTAGGTTTAAAATTTATTAATTGTTAATAATAAGTGTATTTTTCTTATATTTTGTAATAAACTTAAGTTTTGACAGCAAGTTTTTTGATATTTATCCAATAAAAAATATTCTTAAATTTTATTTTTAATGTATTTTTACGGATGACATTTATAAAATTTTGTTATTACTATAACATATACAAAAAAAGCCCTTATAAGAATGACCTGGTTTTTATGGATACCTCACTTTATTCTCTTAAAGATGCGTTTGAGAATGCGGCTCTTAGAGCTAAATACAACAGTAATCAAGGTCTTTATGCATTTATTTTAGTAACACCATCTGATAAGTTTGCTTTCCAAGAATTAGTAGGTTCTTATGAAGAGATTCACTGTGTAACTGGCAAGTATATTCTAGTTATTGGTCCTTCAATTATAGTTGATAATCAACGCGTCCCACGAGAAAGTGTAGCAGAACTTATCACATCAGAATTCAGCGTAAAATATTTTTCACAATTCAAATATAATCAAACTAGAGAATCATATGACTTTGCTCAGTTTATCGATCTTCCTGAGAATAATCTTCCTGCTATAGTATTCTTTGATACACTTATTAACCCAACTGAATATGCAGTATGGAAGATAGATCCTAATAATTTTAGCTTAATAACATCGTTCCGTAGTCTAGCTACTCACTTAAATGAAAAATGCTGCTGGCGAGATATCGAGACGCTTCAAAAGTTAGATAAAGATGGGAGTCCTAAACTACGTACTCTCGAATCAAAATTACAAGGGCAAAAATCTCGTATCGAGAGCCTAAAACTAAGGCTACAAAAATCTTTTGACATACAAGAAAAACAAGCTATTTCAGACGCTATCAGACAAGCAGAAAACTGTCTGAGAATAATTGTAAAAAAGATGGAAGAAGAGATAAATAATATCTATTTAATCGAAGAAAAACTAGAATGTAAAATCAAGAAACAAATTCCTGTACTAGATGCTATTTATGATTGGAACAGTCAACTGATAAGTAAATACTCGATAGTTGATAATACAGGGATATGGTCTTCAATGATTAAATCAGCCAATTTTGATCTTGAAGGAAAATGTGGATTAAAAAAACTCACGATAGAAACTTTTATTTCCTATTACCGCGAGGATGAAGGCTTACGAAAAGAATTAGATGGGCATCTTTCTAACTTGAAGCGGCAGGGCAAAATTGTTGTGTGGCATGAGGAAGTAATTGAGCCAGGAGTAGAGAGAAAAGTTGAGATTAAAAAACGTCTAGAATCTGCCGATCTGATTTTACTGTTGATCAGCCCTGGATTTATGGCATCAGAGTATTGCTATGAAGAACAAATGCAGCAAGCAATGGAGCTGTATGAGGCTGGAACAGCACAAGTAATTCCTATCATTTTAAAGCCTGTACACTGGGAGGGTACCCCATTCAGTAAACTACAAGTGCTTCCAAAAAATCGGAAGCCAATTACTACTTGGAACGTCAGAGATGAAGCATTTTTGGATGTGGTTGAGGGCATTCACCGATTGGTTGAAAGCCTAAGGTAAATGTTTACAGTTTAACTTTTTTACCTCGCCCATTGCTCCAATATATAAGCATAAAAAGCATCTTTATCTACTTTATCCATTGCATATATCTTACGACCACCCGATACAACTTTAGTGCGTCCCTGACTAAGACCAGTGGTGATAATTTCTGTTTCCCATTCGCGCAATTGATAAAATTCTGGATGTCCTAAATAAGCCGTTGCTAAAACATCCCAAAAATAATAATCTTGAGGGATAACTAATGCATAACATTGTCCTGCTAAATCGGAGGCGGGATAGTGGCGTTGTCGCCCCATTTTTTGGACTAATTCTGATGTGACTGGGACATTGTTTGTTAAATCCAAAGGACACATAATAATTTCAATTTGGGTTTTCCAAACTCGCGCTGCTGAAATTGCGTCCCAATAAACATTCCATTCAGCAGAACCATCTTGTCCTGGTTCTAAACTTTTTTCTACATTACCAGGAACATTCAAAGCACCTCCCATCCAAACAATTTTCTGAATTTTGGCTTCAATATCTGGTGCTTTCTCCAAAGCGACTGCAACCGTTGTCAAGGGCCCAGTTACCATCAACATTACGGGGTCTAATGCTTCACGTAACACCCGAATCATAAAATCTTGGCCTGTTTCGGCAACTAAAGGCGTAGTGATGGTTTCGCTTTGATTGAGAATTGGTAAATGATCGACAATAAACGAATCGCGGCGATAGATGCTGGGAAAGGGATTGATACCACGCACAGTACTTTCTGCAACCGAAATGTGAGAAAATCCCATCAAATCGAGAATTTTTCGTGTGGCGCTAACAGCTGGTTGGATATAACAATCGGCTGGGGTGACAACAACACCGAGAAGTTCAATATTATCCATTGTCAACAGCAGCATGGTTGCTAAATAATCATCTACACCGCCATCATGATCCATTAATACAAGTTGTTTTGACATATTTAAGGAGAATAAAAAATGGATGAATTTATGCAGGCTGCAATTCAAGAAGCAAAACAAGGCAGACAAGAAGGTGGAATTCCTATCGGTTCGGTTCTCGTCAAGGATGGCAAAATTCTCGGCAAAGGACACAATAAACGTGTCCAAGATGGCGATCCTGTTACCCATGCCGAAATTGATTGTCTCCGCAATGCTGGCAGAGTTGGTAACTATAGAGGTACAACACTATATTCAACCTTAATGCCGTGCTATTTATGCGCTGGGGCAGTGGTACAATTTGGCATTAAAAAAGTTATTGCTGGAGAATCCAGAACTTTTCCTGGTGCCAAAGACTTTATGATATCTCACGGTGTAGAAGTAATCGATCTCAATCTTGATGAGTGCGAACAAATAATGAGTGAATTTATTGAAACTAATCCCGAACTTTGGAACGAAGATATTGGTAAATAAAAAAGAATTCAGCATTTACGTCTGATGGGAATTATCTATAGCAATCCTAAATCATTTGTGAAAATTATATATTTCTTTCTTCTTTCTTATCTTTGCGTCCTTGGCGTTCTTGGCGGTTCGTTTCCTTATCCATATTTTTCACAAATCAAATAGGACTGCTATAAATCAACGAAATATCAATAATTATCCGTCCTGTAGAGATACGTTGCATTGCAACGTCTCTACAACGATAAATCAACGCTTTTAGCGTCTAATCCACATAATACGTAATTTTGAATTCGGAATTCAGTGATGCTTGAATTTAGATGAGTAAGTTGGATTGAGGCGCTAAACCCAACAAATACTCATAAAAAAGGTAAATAATACATCTTTAGGCTGTGTCAAAAATATTAATTCATCCGGCATTTATGCAATGTCGAATTGCTTATTTATCTGCTGGATAGAAAAGAAACCACCATAACTCTAGCCCCATTAAGGCTAAACCAGCGATCGCCACACCAACTTTCAAGCCCAAAGGTTGCTCTATGTGCTGAAATTGGCTATTTTGCTCTGAATGCACTGGCATTTCTCCTAAGGCTAGGGTTGATGTTCCAGTCAGAAGGACTAAACTAGCCAAACTTCCCCAAAGCATTTTTTTGCTGAACATTAGATCAACTCCTTTAGAATTTATCAGGTAGCTTTTGGTTGAAAGTTACGCAATCTTAGGGCATTGCTAACAACAGAAACTGAAGAAAGTGCCATTGCGGCTCCGGCGATAATGGGATTGAGTAACCAACCAAAGATTGGGAAGAGAATTCCAGCTGCAATAGGAATGCCAATAACGTTGTAAATAAAAGCAAAAAAGAGATTTTGCCTGATATTGTTGATAGTAGCGCGACTAAGTTGAATCGCCGTCACAATTCCTTGTAAATCGCCAGAAATTAGCGTGATATCGCTAGCAGCGATCGCTACATCTGTTCCCGTCCCGATGGCAATTCCCACATCAGCCTGTGCTAGCGCTGGGGCATCATTGATGCCATCACCTACCATTGCTACCAGGGATTGGGGATTGGGTACCGGGGATTGGGTACTGAAACGAATTTTTCCCAGTCCCCAGTCCCTATTCCCCAGTCCCTCTTTTTGCAGAGATTGAATTATCGCCGCTTTTTGATCTGGCCGGACTTCGGCAAATACTCGTTTGATGCCGACTTGTTCAGCGATCGCTTCTGCTGTTTTTTGATTATCTCCAGTAAGCATTATTACTTCTAAACCCAACTTCTGTAGTGTTTTTACTACTGCTGTGGATGAAGGTTTGAGGGCATCGGCAATACCCATTACTGCTTCTATTGCGCCATCTACGGCTATTAAAATAACTGTTTTTCCAGCAGCTTCCCATGCATTTTTATACTGTTGGAGAGCCGTGGTATTAATTCCGAGTTCTGTTAACCAGCGTTGGGTACCAATTTGCACCAAGCGATCGCTAACAATTGCTTGCACGCCGCTACCTGCGATGGCTTGAAAGTTGTTAGCCTCTAATAAATTCACTTCTTGAGACTCGGCATACCTGACAACAGCGGACGCTAGAGGATGTTCAGAATTTCGTTCTACTGTTGCTGCTAACTGTAAAACCTTGAGTTCGTTACCATCGGCTGTGCCCTTGACAGTGACAAAATCTGTAACCGTAGGTTTACCCACAGTTAAAGTACCAGTTTTATCTAAAACGATGGTTTGGATTTTGTGTGCCAGTTCTAAGCTGTCTGCGCCTTTAATCAAAATTCCATTTTCTGCACCTTTGCCGGTTCCCACCATTACAGAAGTCGGGGTAGCTAAACCCAAAGCACAAGGACAAGCGATAATCAATACACCTACCGTTGTCATTGTTGCTAGGGTGAGGTTGCCTGTGAAGTTAAACCAAATGATAAAAGTGGCGATCGCAATGGCAATCACAGCTGGTACAAACCATCCCGTCACTTGATCTGCCAACCGCTGAATTGGTGCTTTAGAACCTTGTGCTTGTTGCACCAATTTGACGATTTGAGCCAAAAACGTATCTTTTCCGACTCGTGTCGCCCGAAACTGAAATGCACCCGCACCGTTTATCGTCGCCCCAATCACTTCATCTGGTGGTTGCTTTTTGACTGGCAAACTTTCACCAGTCACCATCGCTTCATCTACCGTGGAAACCCCTGCAATGATTTCGCCATCTACCGGAATTTTTTCACCAGGACGCACCAAAATCACATCGTTGATTTTCACTTCGGCGATGGGAACGTCAATTTCCACTCCATTACGGATGACTCTGGCATCTCTGGCTTGGAGTCCCATGAGTTTGCGGATAGCTTCAGAAGTTTGTCCCTTGGCGCGATTTTCCAACAATCGCCCCAGCAAAATTAAGGTAATGACAATAGCAGCAACTTCATAATAAACATGAGGAATCAAACCCTGAGCAATAAAAAATCCAGGGAAAACGGTAATAAATAAAGAATATAGATAGGCTGCACTTGTACCCAAAGCAATCAGCGTGTCCATCGTCGCTGTATGACGCCTAAAAGCTTTGAACCCATTGCGGTAAAAAGATCCACCACACCAAAAAACGACAGGTGTTGTCAGCACTAGCTGTAGCCAAGGATTCCCCAGGAAACTGGGAATCAAGGGCAAATTTAACCCAGTCATCATCGGTAGCGATCCTAAAAATAGGAAACTGCTGATTACGCCTCCCACCGTTACTTTGAGAAAAAGTTCGCGTTGTTTTGCTTGTCTAGTTGCTATCTCCACATCATCTTCTTGAGATAGCATTTCTTCTGAGAGTGAGTAGGAAGAGTAACCGGCAGCCGCGATCGCACTTTGGATTTTTTCCAAATTAGTAATAGAGCGATCGTAATTGATGGTGGCTTGCTCAGCTCCAAAGTTAACGTTGCAGTCAATTACCCCGCGAACCGAGCGAATCGCTTTTTCGACGTTGTTGGCACAAGCCGCGCAGCTCATACCTCGAAGTTTGAGTGTGAGAGTATCCATATTGGGGATTAGGGATTGGGGACTAGTGACTGGGGATTAGGGACTGGGGATTAGGGAACCCAGTACCCAATACCTAGTACCCAGTCCCCAGCCCCCAGTCCTCGTTTACGCGACTGGATAGCCAGCAGCAGCTAACGCTTCTTTAATCGCTGTTTCTGATGCTTGAGTTTCTACGCTGACAAGCTTGGTTGTTGGATCGGCCTGAACGCTAGCATTGGCATCGACAGCCTGAAGTGCTTTGGTGATGGTGTTTGCACAAGCAGAACAAGCCATGTTGGGAACTGTAAGTTGGAAAGCCATAGATTTACGGGATAAAATGAACAACCTCGCCAAGCCAAGCTGGATGACTGGGACGTATACCTGACACCCCAGAAATTAGAAATTTCTGGCTGAGGATTCGCCTTGAATTTATCCTAAACTCTCCATCTGGCTGGAGAGTCTAGAGATTTTCAAAAGTTTCAAAAATACAATATGCTACAAAAACTTGTCACCTGATAAAAGTGTGTGTTATCAAGGTGATATAACTACATTAGTAAGAATTATCCTGTTGTTTTCCTCACAATTCTGGGAAAATAGCTCCCCACTACCTGAGGCGCGGCTGCTGAACCGAAGTCTCCTTTATCTCTTCATCACAAAGAGTCTTTTTTAAGACTTTATTTGGAATTTTCATGCAGCCAAAAAATTTAAAACGTCTTCTCCGTGCGTTAGGGCGGCAGGGTTTGGATGTAACTTATAACAATCATACTTATTCTGTCCGTCTAGCTAATTCCCCTGATTTTCCTGTAGCAGAAGTGCTATTACCGGAAGGCTTCCCCATAGAAGCCAAAGCACTCAAGCAGTTAACGAATTTGGCAAGTGTTCGTCATCCGTCGGGTGGATGTGTGTGCCGTGCCTGTGCTACGCCTGATTTTCATCCTGGCGATGCAGGGGTAGCCATTGGTTCAGTCGTAGAAACTGTGGGTCAAGTAATCCCTAGTGCTGTCGGTTCTGACATTAATTGTGGAATGCGCTTGCATGTAGCTGATTTGACAATTGAGCAATTTCTCGCCAAGCGCGATGAATTTGTAGAACGTATGAAGGGGGATTACTTCTTTGGTACGCGTGATGTAACGATGACTGGTCAAGCAATGCAAGCGTTATTTCAGTACGGAGTTCCCGGTTGGTTAGATGCAATGTTAGATCGACCTACGGGAAGTGTAGTTAAGTCTGATTTACAACAACTTGCCGAAGAAAGCGATGCCATCTTCTTAGGTGGTTCGATGGATGGTGACTGGAAACTCGCACCTGAAGAATTGGTTCCCGATGCTGGACTGGTGCGCGATGGCGGACTAGCAACCATTGGCGGCGGCAACCATTTTGTAGAAGTGCAGCGAATTGATAAAGTCGAAAATCGCACACTTGCCCACGCCTGGGGAGTGCGCGAGGGACAGCTAGCTTTTATGATTCACTCTGGTTCTCGGAATGTGGGTAAGTACATCGGGGGAATGTGGCGAGATAAAGCTAAGGCAGTTTGGCCAAAAAATTTGAAATACCCTGATTCTCAGATTTTTCCTCTTTCAACTTCTTCTCATCCCGAATTAGTTGCGAGTTATCTGCAAGCTGAGGCCACAGCCGCTAACTATGGGTTTGTCAATCGCTTACTATTAGCAGAACTACTACGTCTGCGTTTGCGAGAAGTATACAAAGATGTGGAAGCACCTTTAGTTTATGACTTACCCCACAACATCACTTTGCCAGAAGGTGAAGGATGGGTAACGCGTAAAGGCGCTTGTCCAGCACATGTAGGACAACCAGTGATTATTCCTGGTTCAATGGGTGCTTATTCTTATCTAATGGTGGGCAGAGGTAATCCAGCATTTTGTAATTCTGCTTCACACGGGGCGGGAAGAATTCGTTCTCGGTTTGACCTCAATCGCAGAGGTGCATCCGAAAGTGAGGCAGAACTGGGATTAACTGGAGTAGACTGCATCACCTTGCGTGAAGAACGCCGCATTGAAGAAGCACCAGCCGCTTACAAACCGATTCAGTCTGTGATTGATGTCCAGGTTGCGGCAGGAATGGTTGATGTTGTGGCGCGGTTGAGTCCGGTGCTGACGTTTAAGGCGTGAACGTTGGCTGTTGACTGTTGACGGTTAACCATCAACAGTCAACGTTTCTTGGGAAAGGGTAGTAATTATGTCTGGTAGTGGACGATCGCGATCATTCTCTTCCGGCGTTTCCCTACCCAAAGATGTTTCTTTAACTAACCGATAAACATCGGCTGCTCCTTGAAAAATGCGCTCTGTCAAATCTAAAGCTTGAAAGGTGTCTGCAATCTCTTCCATTTCTCCCACCCATCGATGTGCTTTTGGTGTCATGGATGGTAAGGAACGAGTAAGTATTTTCGCTAATTCGGGTTGGCTGCTAGACACTTCATCCCACAGTTGTTGGTCTAAACCTAAGCGATGGGCTGCAATCAGCAATTCTGTACCGATCGCTGTCAGCCCTTTTGTTAGTGCTGCATAGCACATTTTTAACCCAGAAGCTTGACCAATTTCATCGCCAATTACCCGCACATCTAATCCATAATCTCGGAGTTGTTGGAGTTCAATGGCCTGTTTTCCTGATGCATAAATGCGGGTACGATTGGGAACCCGTGGAGGCGGGCCGATGATTGATGCATCGACAAATTGCCCGCCGTTTGATTCAATTATTTGGGCAATACTTCTCACCTTTTCGGGTGCGATCGCGTTGGCATCAACATATAAAATACTTTTACCAACGCTGGCTATTGCTTGAGCTACTTCTTGGGCTGCCTGTGTGGCGGCGGCGGGAACTAGCACTGATAGCACCACATCGGATTCAATGACCAATTGTTTGAGCGAACCGACATCCTTAATATTGGCTGCGGCGGCTAATTGTCGAGTGCGATCGCTTCGGTCATCCAACGCTGCAATCGTCTTCAATCCATGTTGATTGAGTACGGCGGCGATGGCCTGCCCCATGTCACCCGGACTTAAAATACCAACAGTTTGAATTTGCATGGCAAACTTGATTCCAAATTGCTGCTCAAAGAGTACTGATGTGCTTCGTTTATCTACGCACCCAGTACTCCTTGTTTGGCATGGGTTTGGAGATTGAGTTATGAAACAAAATACGATAAGTTGATTGAGTTACCGTATTTTATCTAAACAGGAACTTACCACAAATTGTTCTCAAGAAGCAAGCTATCGAATGACTCAAAAAACAGAAGTATATAAATTTATCCTAGCTTTTGTTGCTGGCTTTCTGGCAGTACTGGTATTTCACCAAGGTGTACTGGCGCTGCTACATGCAATTAATTTTACCCCACGTCCAGCCTATCAAATTACACCCACACAGCCTTTGGGTATACCGCAATTCCTCTCAAGCGCCTTCTGGGGAGGAATTTGGGGTTTAGTTTGGGCAGCGATTACAGTACGCTGGCAAGTAAACAAAAATTATTGGTTAGCAGCGCTCATATTTGGTGCTATTGCACCGACATTGATTGCTTGGTTTATTGTTGCACCATTGAAAGGTCAGCCCATAGCAGGAGGTTGGAAACCAGCCGTGATGATTACAGGTTTATTAGTCAATGGTGCTTGGGGATTGGGAACAGCTTTATTCTTTAATTGGTTTGCCAGAAGACAAGTATTACAGTGAAGGCGACAATCAGACTAGCCAATGAAAACGATGCATCACAAATGCTCTTAATTTATGCACCGATTGTCCAAGAAACTACAATTTCTTTTGAGTTAGAAGCACCCAGCGAAACGGTCTCTACAACCACAGCAATCTTTCTTGAGTGATGGCGATAAACCTATAAATCCACCCATTTCTATGCCAGAAATACAGAAATCGCCTTTGTGGGATGAAGCTTTAACAAATGGACTGTTGTTGCTGCGAGTTTAACTTCATACCAAATTTCACGAGTTCCTCCCAAATTAGACTCCAGAAAACTCTGCGTATCTTTGCGTTAACTTTGCGCGACGGCAGTCGCTACAACGGGGGGAACCCCCGCAACGCGCTGCCTCCCCTCTGCGTTTAAAAACTTTCCATGAGTGAGACACCAAAAATTATGTCAGAAATTGCTGATTTCTCTGCATCTCAACTCATATCACTATACCGCGATCGCCAGTTGTCACCAGTTGAAGCCACCAAAGCCGCCCTAGAACGGATTGATGCTTACAATAGCTCAGTTAACGCCTTTGCCATCGTCGATGAAAAGACTGCTCTTGTTGAAGCCCAAGCTTCTGAAGTACGCTGGCTCAATGGTAATCCCCTTGGCTTAGTGGATGGTATACCCTTTACTGCCAAAGATTTACTCTTAACCAAGGGTTTACCAACACGTCGCGGAAGTAAAGCGATTATTGCCAATCAACCTTGGGAGGAAGATGCACCGGCGGTGGCGCGTCTACGGGAACAAGGAGCAGTATTACTCGGAAAAACCACAACTTCAGAATTTGGCTGGAAGGGTGTCACCGATAGCCCCCTGACTGGTATTAGCCGCAATCCTTGGAATACAGAACTAACTCCCGGAGGTAGTAGCGGTGGGGCGGCTGTCGCTGCTGCGTTAGGGATGGGTACTCTTCACCTGGGTACAGATGGCGGCGGCTCATCAAGAACACCGGCGGCGTTAACTGGTGTGTTTGGTTTCAAACCCACTTTTGGGCGCGTGGCTGGTTATCCATCAGCCCATACTGGAACTTTGTTTCATATTGGCGTTGTGGTTCGCACTGTTACCGATGCAGCAGTGGCGTTAAATGTGATTGCCCATCCTGATGTTCGTGATTGGTATGCTTTACCAAATGAGCAACAAGACTATACTGTGGATTTAAATCGGGGTGTTGCTGGATTACGGATTGCTTACAGCCCGAACTTTGGATACGCCGATGTAGATCCTGAAGTAACCGCCTTAGTTAGAGCCGCAGTCGATGTTTTTGCCAAACTCGGTGCTGTTGTCGAGCAAGTCGATCCTGGTTTTGCTAATCCTCGGAGTATTTTCCAAACCTTCTGGCAAGTCGGTGCAGCCAAGCTATTACGCGGTTTTAGTCCAGAACAACGAGCTGCGATCGAAGAAGGATTACAGGCTAGTGCTAGAGAAGGCAATCGCATTACTCTATCAGAATACATCAGCGCCCAAGATGCTCGTGAAGCTTTAGGAAGACATCTACAACGCTTTCATGAAAACTATGATTTGCTAATTACTCCTACCTTACCTGTAGTCGCCTTTCCCGTCGGGCAAAACAGACCCCAGTCATATATTGACAATCCCCAGCGAGATTGGTCGCCTTTTTCTTATCCTTTTAATTTGACACAACAACCAGCCGCTTCTGTGCCTTGTGGCTTTACCAAAAACGGTCTACCTGTAGCTATACAAATTGTTGCTGCTAAATACAGAGATTTACTAGTATTGCAAGCAGCGAAAGCTTATGAAAATGTATCTCCTTTTGTAATGCCTGTAGCCTTTTTTAAGGCGAGTAAAAAACTCTCGTAGTCATCATAGTTGGGAAAAACATCAGTCGCCCCTTCATTGAATAATGCTTGAGCTTGATTATCGCAAGCAATACCGATGAATGAATATCCTGATTTTTTAGCTGAGCGAATATCCCAAACACCATCCCCAATGTAAACAACTTCCGAGAAAAGTTGATCGTAATATATTTCGGCTCTAGAATGAGCGATCGCCATTATTCCCTCACGGGACTCATCATCATCTGAAAAAGCATAAGGAATATTATCGATAGGAAGATTAGCAGATTTTAATTTGAATATCGCTGATGCTGTCCAACCTCCTCCAGCATAGGCTACCTGATAGTCACCAGATGCAAGGAGGTTTTTCAACATATCAGATGAACCTGATATTGCTTTTACTCCACCGCGTGCTTTTGTACCATCAAGAAGTAATTCTAAAAAACGCTGTTGAAATGCCTCCACTTCCTTAGATAAAGGAATGCGATCGAGTTTATTTTGAAAGATTTCATTTAAAATACAAGCATCTGTGACATGAGTGTATGATGTCCAATCACTTGATACTTCTGAAAAACCAAATACTTCATACAATGCTTGTAAATATGATTCATTGTCCAGGTTATTTGACTCAGTAAGAGTGCCGTCAATATCAAACATTACTAATTTCATCCTATTCACTATAATTCAGACAATCGTTCCGATATTCTTGCTCTAAGATGGACATAACAATTAATGAATCATATTTGCCATTTATTTTCAAACATTCACGCAGCGTCCCTTCTTCTATAAAACCTGATTTTTTATAGACAGCTTGGGCAACTTTGTTTTGTACTTTGACATCCAGCCATAATCTATGAGCATTGTAAGTCTCGAATGCTAATTGCTTAACCATTTCAACTGTTACTTTGCCATAACCTTTTCCTTTTTCAGTAATCACAATTCTCCGAAATTCAATGTTTTGATTAAAATCAAGCAACCCTGCAAGGATAACGTAGCCTATCCTGGTTTGATTTTTAACAATTAGATGAGCAATATCATGGTTGAGCATAGCTTGTAAATGTTGTTCGCGCGACCAAGGAATTATATACTGACGATTTTCATCATCATTTTCAGCACTGATAATATAATCAAGGTCAGCTTTCTCAGTTTTGCATAGGCGTAAGTTCGGCTTGTTTACTTTCATGAAAGTAGGGAGTACTTAGAGATGCGATTAATCGGGTTTGTACAAAACTTAGAAATTTTCATTTAAATTTATGCAGAAAATACAAAATATTAATACACCGCTAAAATGTAAACCATTTAGCGGCGAGATTGTCAATATTTCGGACTCAAAATTTAGTATCTGGTACTGAATTATTCAGGGAAGAACACAAATGTCCGCAACTCGATACTCTCCCGTGGAGGTGCATTCGGTGGGCTGGTGGGATCGTCAAATCCTGTATGGAGTGCAAAGCGGGCGCGTCCATCTTCTGCGGAGTCGAAACACTTGATAAGTACCGCTTCGTTCCTTTGCATTTGCGGGAAGTAGTACCATTTATGTTGTGGGTTGTAAGTGACGGCGTAGGTTTCACCAATGCGATCGCGGTATATTAGGTTATTAACTACCAAGTCTGTTGGTGCAACACTTTGGGCATCACATAATGTTAATGGCGATTCTTGAATTGTGTCACCAATTCCTCGCCAAACATTGATAATCGCAAACCTTCGTTGTAATAGGCTATCAATGTTATCTATACCCTGTGCTGCCAACTCCCTGCGTGCGCGTATATGTCCGCTGGAAGCGGTAAAGTCGTTGTGTACGCGCTTCACAGGTTCTCTAATGCCACTGTTGATATCCTGCTTCATCAGTGCGGCATTACGCAATGTGTAATCGAATATAACGACCTCAGTTGCACCAGTCGCTTCTTTTAATAACTGTTTCGCTTCTGGGTAGTAAACTTGGCGTATCTCCTCTTCATCGTAAAAGTTACGGACGCTGGTATGATGCTGGGTGAATGCGAAACCTTCTCGATCTAACGAGATATTTTCCGCGATCGAACGAGCATTGTAAATTGGCACTTTGTATGACTGATAGCCGCCATTGGAACGGAGAACGCCTGATGGTGGCTCATAAACGTAGCTAAAAAGCTTGTCTGTAGTTGGTAGCAGGTAACTGAGGTTAGCCTCTACAGATGGCAAATCCTCAACAATCGGTCTGTCTAGAACTTGGCTATTTAAGCTCATAAGTCATACCATTTGTAATTTTGTGATTAGACCTAAGTTGCAAGAAAGTGGGGAATGGGGAGGAGGAGACAAGGGAAGATTTGCGCCTTTTATTTGCAAAATTTATTTCTATCAAACACCAAACAATAGACGTGATGAAAAGAAGGCATCTCTGCATCATCATTACGGAGATATGAATAATTTAGCTCTACAGTACTTGCCCCATCATAAAGTACTGTTTGCCTACCGATTTTACGGTGTTTATTTTAGGAGTATTACATGGGCATAGGTAAAATTCAAGCCCTTCGACAATAAAATATATGGCTGGTTAAATTTATGTAAAGCTAATAATTAGTTTTACTAAGTATAATTTCGTTGTTATACGCACCATTACCAGACTTAAAAGTGTGGGATTGAAAAAATGACGCTGTTTTTTGCGTTTTGCGTCTGGTAAAAACATCTTACTGGAAAATTACTGCATGGATAACAATGCGATCGCCTCTGGCAGGGTGTAGCCCATAGCGGCATTTTACAGCAAATCAAAAAGCCCCTGGTTAAGTCAATACCAGGGGTATCCATCTTTATTCCCTAATACTAGAATGGCATCTGCTTGAATATAATACATAGGTAGCCATGCAATAATCTCATCGTATCCATGATAATTTTGCAATCAACCCCGCAATTGCCGCAAAAACTCAGTAAAAAGGCTTAGCACTGAGCTAAGCCTTAACACATTTAGTGCTTAAAAATACATCCAAATTAATTTAGGCTGAGTTTAGAGATAGTTCATCTTCCTATAGGCTGTGTCCAAATATTCTAAAAACTGCTAACAAATTACCTAATAATTAATAATAAAAGGCTTGGTTAAACCAAGCCTCTATATATACCAAGCATTTACTACACCAAGATTAATTTAGACTCACTCTTACTTTAGTTCATCTTCCTATAGGCTGTGTCCAAATATTCGGAAATCTGATATATAATTTTCTGGCTACTAAATAAAAAAAGGTTTGGCTCTAAACCAAACCTGGATAATTGCTGTGCTTAACAACGTACTAAATTAATTTAGTTCTACTATTTCTACAGATCATCATCCTAGAGAATGTGTCTAAATACTGTGAAATTTGATATTAATTTATTTTGTAAAAATATTTACTTGTTTTTTTAACGTATATAAAAATATACAATCACGTAGACCTTAAGGATGAAAATCCTTCATTAAGCCATAAATTATTTTATACTAAATCTCTATGCGGTTAAATGCTAAGTTTTAAACAACTCTTCTTGAACCGAGAAAGTCTAATTTTCGCTCTTTACTCACTAACGCCACTTGAGGGTAGTTGCTCATTTGCTCCTCCCTGCTGATGGCGCTTGCGCTACGCTTCCCGCCCCAGACGAATAAGTTCAAAAATTAAGGCAGATTAATGGATATATGCCTGTGCCAATGCTAAGCACAAACATAATTTCTAACAGATAGATTTGAAAGTTTGTCTTGAGCTAATATTAAGATTTGAAAAAAAACCCTGGGTATTATTCCAGGGTACATACACGTTTTTCAGGCATTAACAGGCTGAATACTAACTCTAGAAAATAGTTATTTCTACTACCCATAGAATGATACTAAGACTGCTATATATATGATATATATCCTTTTCTGCTGCATGAACTATCTATATACAGCAGATTTCAAGAAATATGAACCACATTATCTATGTCTCTAAATTAAGCACAGAGCCTATTTTAATTCTGAATTATACTGTCTAGTATTATAAAACACTGCTTTTTAGTGTTTTATAAATTTTTTTATTGCTTTAGTAGGGTATCAAATAGATTGGAGCTTGGTATTCATGTTTTATTTAAATCGAATTATCGTTAGAGGATACCAAGCCAGGATATTACTAGCTAGTTAGAATCTTTTTTAAATTACTCATGAAAAAGGCATGACTAAAAGCCATGCCTTCTATATACCAAGTGTTTACCATACTTAGCTAATTTAAAATTACTTTTATTAAAGTTCATCTGTCTATAGTGTGTTTACAAAATTTGTACTATCTGTTGAGAAATTAACAATTTATAGATATAAAAAAATTATTCATTTTAGACATAAATACAATACTAGTAAATTATACAAATTATGTTCAAATATACCTAATTATTTTAAAGATAAATCGAAACATGAAGGTAGAAGTATAATTTAATAATTAAATATAAATAATAAGATCAAAAAATATGCTTGGAAAAATACTAGTTAGAGGTTGTTTTAAAAGTGGTTGCCTATATAGCAATCCTATTTGATCTGTAAACATCGACAGGCTCAGATCCCCGATTTATTGAAGAAGTCGGGGATCTTTTTGTTCGTAACTAATTTAGGACTGCTATAGCAACTGTAATTAATAAAGAAAGGCTTGGTCGTTAACCAAGCCTTAGGTAAGAGTAGAGTCTATCAGGAGAATTTAGTCATTTTAAATTCAGAATACATCTGTCTAAAGAGAGTAGACAAATATTTTATAAACTTTATTCAAAATAAGAATATTTATACTAATAATAAAAAAGGCTTAGCTGATTGCTAAACCTCCATAGAAAGCAGTTATTCGACACACCAAAATTAATTTAAACTTGGTCTTAATTATAGTCATCTTCCTCTAGGATGTGTTTAATATTTATTAAATCTGATAAGCTGCCTTTGCATCTAAATCAGCACATATTTTCAGGTTGGCTGTTGACGTTGACCGTTAACTGTCAAATAACCTCATGAATAATACTAATTCTCTAACATTCAGTAACAGATTCAACCTTGGAATTTAGATAAAATCCAATACAGTTCAGTTAAGAAAAATTCTAGGTTGGGTTATAAACCATTTAACAAGTAAATCTTAAGTAGGTGAGTAGGATGAGCAAAGGAAACCTCGATTCTAACTGGCATTGCGTCAAGCTCAAGCCATAACGTACCACCATACAAGATGGTGCGTTAGGGACTTAGAGTTAAAAAAATATCCCATCCCTGGGGAACGCTCCGCGAACGTAGGGTTAATCGTTTAGTGCAGCTTCAGAGGAAATTGGTATTAAGAACTTGAATTTATTTACACGCAAGTACTTAATGTTTTTATTTCCGAGAATGTTAAATAAGTGCAATCATTTAGAAACAAATTTCTGCATCAAGTTTATGGTAAACTAATGGACAGTCTAAAGCAGAAATGTTTAAATGCTTCTGCTTACTAAGACCCGATTATACTTAGTTTATTTTTTACTAAGTTGAAACTGTACTAAAATATTACTTCTGCACTAATGTATTTTATTAACTTTGTCAGAAACCTAAATTGAATTCGTGAAATTGAATGCAATAAATGATAACAGTTAAAATCCATTCATTACTTAATGCGTAGTAAGCAATTTAACAACTAAGAGTAGTTTTGCTTAATTTAAAGTATCTTTTAATCTGACAACACATAGTATCAGCAATAGTTTTGCAAATAATCATTTGAACTTTCTAGAGCTTTACTATATAAATTTATTATGAACGAATTAAGAAAATATTTTGTAATTTTGCGTATGATTGAAAAGTATCTGTTAACGCTATAAGCTTGAGGCTCTTTTACCTCAGCCTTTTTTGCGTTGGCAAGGATTATTAGCTAAGCCGAAGTAAAAGAAAACCATTACTTCACTAAGCATTATTTTATCCTTTTGGCGAAGCCTCGTCTGTATATCTCAAGAAAGACAATGAATCCTAATAAAATCTTCTGGAGAAGAGATGTATTTGGCAAATTCATTCACGAGTGATGAAAAAAAGCAAAACTCTCACCAGCCTTTGATTTTGGTAGTTGAAGACAATAATGATAGTCTTCTGTTGATTAGCTATGCTCTAGAGTCAATAGGTTGTAGATTCATTTGTCAAACAGATTGTTCTGCAACGGTGTTGGTGGCTAAAGAATATCAACCAGACTTGATCTTGTTAGATATTTTGTTACCAGGTCTCAGCGGTATCGATGTTGCGTGTCATTTGAAGCAAGAACCTCTAACTCACCAAATTCCAGTGGTTGCAGTCACAGCTTTAGCCGCGAAGGAGGATCGAGAGCGTATTTTGAGAGCTGGCTTTGATGATTACATTAGCAAACCCTACATGCTTGAGGATTTAGAGGCTGTAATTCGTCGTGCGCTTGAGGGAAAATTCAGTCTTCATTCGGCTTTTGAGGTTTACCAAGATTAGCAATGTAGCAGGCAATAGGCAACAGGGAACGGGCAATAAGTTTGAGAAAATTCTTCAAGAGCTAGAGTCAATGTTTTTGGGTAGTTGGACAGTGAATAAACTGCCTTTACCTATTTCAGAGGTGACTTGAATAGTTCCTGTGTGTGCTTCTACAATTCGGTGGGATAGATGTAGTCCTAAACCACTACCTGAGCGTTTATTTCTACCTTGACGAAATCGCTCGAAAATTGTTGCTTGATCTTCAGGCGCAATTCCATATCCTGTATCTTCGACTTCAATTGTTACCCAATCTTGATGTTTATAATTTGGTGATTTTTCAAAAATGCGGACTGTGATGCCTCCTGTGTCTGTAAATTTGATAGCATTTGCAATTAAGTTGTATAATACTCGCCTGAGTTCGAGGCGATCGCCCATAACTCTACCAGCCTTTTTATCTTTTGGGTCTAATCCGCTGGTATCTACTTTCAAAGTCAATCCTTTTTCGTTAGTCAAAGGCATGATTTCGCTCACCACTTCTTGAGCAATTTCAGGCCAATCACATACCTCCCAATTTAAAGTTTTTTTACCTGCTTCAAAGCGATAAACTTCTAGGAGAGTGTTCACCATCTGCATCAAATTTTCGTTACTGCGAATCATGACTGCGATCGCTTTTTTCATTTCTGGCGAAATTTTGCAGAATGTTTCCATCTCGAACAAATTCAACATGCGATCGGCGGCTACCAACGGAGTTCGCAAATCGTGAGTCAAACGGGAAACAAAGTCTTCTCGCTGGCGGGCCATTTTTTGTTGTTCGTCGAGACTGTGTTTGAGACGTAAAAGCGATCGCACTCTTGCCAACAGTTCATCGGTATCAAATGGTTTGCGAATAAAATCGTCAGCACCAGCATCCAAACCTTCAACAACGCTGGATTCGTGAAAAGCAGTAATCAACAAAATTGGGATATAACTAGTAATTTCACGGTTATTACGAATCCGACGTGTAACTTCATAACCATCTATTCCCGGCATCATCACATCTAGCAAAATCAAATCCGGTGCAGATTGTTCAATTTTTCGCAAAGCTGTTATTCCATCAGAAGCTAAATCAACTTCATAACCTTCACTTTCTAAAATTGTTTGTACCAAAATCAAATTGTCTCGCGTATCATCAACTGCCAGAATGCGATCGATTTTATAATGTTCAACTACAGACATGATTTATCAACTTTTATCAGTTTTTTTAGCAGTAATTTTATAGTTTAAATTTGGGAGAACCTATTCGTGATTTTCTCACTGGAGCAGATGATTGATGTGGATTTTGAGCAGAACAAAAAACGCCGTCTTTTTCCCAATATAAACTCGGAGGATCGACTGCTACAGTTCCTAATGTTACTTGACGCGGCAATTCAATTCTAAACATTGAACCGATTCCTAATTGGCTCTCCAGAACAATTTTGCCGCCCATCATTTGTACCAGTGAATCTACAATTGCTAAACCCAGACCAGTGCCTGGATATTTACGAGTAATACTTTGATCGACTTGGCGAAATGCTTCAAAAATAAGTTTAAAATCTCTAGGTGCTATACCAATACCTGTATCTCTAACAATAATTGCCACTTGGTTGGCGGGTAGTTCCTTAACCTCAACCCAAATCTCACCAGACTCTGTGAATTTAATGGCGTTAGACAGCAAGTTAATTAAGATTTGTTTTACACGAAATGGATCGTTAAATCCCAAAGGGTTTTGCAAATCTGTTTGCACCAGCAATGAGAGATTTTTGGCCTCAGCTAGAGAACGCATTTCTCCTACAGCAGTGTTTATTACCTTGGGAATATCAAATATTTCTGGTTTTAAGTCTAATCGTCCGGCCTCCAATTTAGAGAAATCCAAAACTTCATTGAGCAACATTAACAAATGCTTACCATTATTCAAAATGCGCTCAACCATATCCGTTTGTTGGTGCGTTAATTGACCAAACTTCGGACGCAAAAGTATTTGCGAAAAACCAATAATCGCATTCATTGGCGTTCTTAGTTCGTGAGACATGGTAGCTAAAAAATGTGATTTTAGCCGCGATGCTTCCAATAGCTTGAAGTTTTGGATTTGAATTTGTTGCTGTTGTCTTTCCAATTCTTGGTTCTTACGAATCAACTGCTCATGACTTTCTCTGAGTTGCTGGTTTGCCAAAGCTGCCTGCATTTCAGCACGATAAACTCGAATGGCATTCCGCAAAACATATGCCAAGATTTCTGAAGATATTCTAGACTTAGAAAGATAATCTGTAGCACCAGCTTTCATTAATTCAACAGCGATTTGTTCATCTCCTTGCCCAGTTAGGACTACTAGAGGAACTTTAATATCCGAAGCGCGTATGTTTTGGATGAGAGTTAATCCATCTTGGTCTGGTAAGCGATAGTCAAGGAAAACACAATCATAGGTAGTGGTGCTTAAGACAGAGAATGCATCATTACCATCGCCTACCTCAGACAGATTCATTTGCACACCTGCTTTAGTCAGGGCACGACGTACTGCCATCCGGTCTACTTCGTCATCGTCTACAACCAAAATTTTCAGCGTCTCTTCCATCGGTTTTTATTTTCGCCGTAAAACATAGGTTGATGTATAACATTTCTCTTTTGAGATTATTCTATTAAACAATAGTAAGGTTTTCTGATATATAAAATCTGTAACTTAATTAACTAAGACCTTTTGTGTTATATCCAAGTATGTTAAAAATTCAAAAATCAGAAAAATTTAAAATCAAAACAATATTCACTAAATCAGTATACCAATCATTGTAAACTCGCGATCGATTCTGACTTCTGAATGGCAGTTGCCATAATTCCCTTGACCAGAGCAACAGACTACCTCATAATGGATGCTAATTTCTGACACTAAATTCAGCAAAAGCAAGTTTTATTTGGCATGTCTTCAGGAAACTAGCTGCGATCGCTGCCCAAAATTAAACTGTCTCTAGTACACCACCTGTAAAGTTAACTAGGTTAACAATATTAATTTTGATGAATGCCCACTTGACATTGATAATATTAATTCCCTTATCCTCCATGAGTACTATACTTATCACAGTTGCAAGCCTTTCCTGAGACTGAATTGGGCTTGTTATATCCTGAATTTAGGTAGTTTGGTAAGTCTTGAGACTAAACTGCTAGCTGATAACCAATGCCTCAAAAACAATTAGTAATTAACAAACTGAAAAATATTGAACTGAAGATAGCAAGCAATGGCGGTATAAAGTAAAATAAAATACTTTATAGACCTCAAAACAATTGTAAATGAGTGAGCTGACAACCGTCGTCAGTCATTAGTGAGAGTTGCACACCGCTATTGTGTACCATAAGCCTGAGCAGTTTTACCCATCAGTTTGCTTGGACGAAGTAGATAAAGAAGTACTAGGTGTACTTAATTGGGAAATTTTAAAAAATCTTAAACCTCCTGAAATTATTCGGATTATTGACTGTTGAGTTAGCAGTAGAACCGCAATTAACCCTTGCTCGTACAGGAGTTAGGAGTTATAATTTTTGCTCCTGCCCCTGTGCTTGCCATCCCCCCAGCCCTCACTCGTGGCTTTGTACAAGGTAATAGCAAATAACTAAGGGATCATAGAAACTAAAAGCTGAATTTTGCACAAAAGTGAGCAATTTAGTATTCGTATCAATATTTCATCCTTTTTGTGCAACTCACCATATATCTTCAGCTAGATTTGTACTCTATCTAAATATAAAAAAATAGGATATTTATTATTTCTATCGGTGGATGCAGAGTTGTCAAAAGATCATCTATCTTTGGTTTGGGAAAATAAAATATAGGTAAGAATTCGGCGCTCAATATGAGGCAGTGCGCCAAGAATGTTTATTGACTTGTACTCCTTCCCTGCGGAACGCTTCGGGAAAGGAGAACCCTCAGGGTAGCAACTGCCGTTGAAAAATCATAATTCAAAATGAATGTAAATATGCTCCATATATTGATTCATTAAATATTATTGTGATTCTTGAACTATTTTGGCTCCTAAATTCTTAACAGAAAAAGTAATTACAAAAGGTAATACTTTTAAAGATGCAAACAGTGTAACAGTGAGTGTAGCGATGAGTGAAATTAGCATTATCTTAATTGAAGATCACGATTTAACGCGAATGGGACTACGGGCTGCATTACAGTCTCACAGTGCATTAAAAGTGATTGGCGAAGCTGCAAACGCTACTCAGGGATTAAAACTTTTAGAAACAGCAAAGCCAGATGTAGCCGTTGTCGATATTGGCTTGCCTGATATGGATGGCATTGAACTTACCCGTAAATTCAGACGCTACCAAGCTGAAACTGGGCAGACAGCAACCAAGATTCTCATCCTCACAATGGATCATACAGAGGATGCTGTACTTGCGGCCTTTGCGGCAGGGGCAGATTCTTATTACATGAAAGAAACAAGTATCAGTAAATTAACTGAAGCTATACAAGCAACTTATGGTGGTAACTCTTGGATCGATCCCGCGATCGCCAATGTAGTATTACGGAAGATGCGCCAAGGAATTCCCGGAGAAACCCAAACCTCTGACAAACCAAAAACTGTAAAAATCGAAGCCCTAGCCACAGAATACGAGCAAGTTTTGGAAACATACCCCTTGACTCAACGAGAATTAGAAATTTTAGAATTAATTGTCGCTGGGTGTAGCAACGGGCAAATTGCCGAAAAACTCTACATTACAGTTGGCACCGTCAAGACCCATGTTCGGAATATTCTCAATAAACTCTGCGCTGATGACCGTACCCAAGCTGCCGTTAGGGCTTTGCGTTCTGGGTTGGTAGCGTGAGGGGACTGGGGAGATGGGGAGATGGGGAAGTGGGGGGAGTGTGGGGAGAGAGGGGAGTGTGGGGAGAGAGGGGAGTGTGGGGAGTGTGGGAAGAGAGGGGAGTGTGGGGGGAAAGAGAATTAATGCTTCCCCATCCTCCCACACCTCCCACACCTCCCACACCTCCCACACCTCCCACACCTCCCACTGCTCCTACACCTCCCATACCTCCCACCCCTCCCACACTTGCCCCATGCCCCATGCCCAATGCCCTTCATCCCAACCTTTGTTGTAAACATTGGGCAATGCGTAGTGCTGCACCTGGTTTTCCCATGCGCTGCACGCCATTTTCAGCAATTATTTGCAAATTATCGGGATCTTTGAATAAAGACTGTACTATTTTTGCAACTTCCGCTGGCTGGTCAACTAAAGTCAAAGATGAGCCTAAGAGCCGACTTTGGGCTTGAGCGAAGCCAGGGTTATATTGAGGCCCTTTTCCGGGAATAGCGATCGCTGGTTTGCCTAAACCGATAAACTGTTCTGTAGCTGTACCCGCCATCGCGATCGCCACATCTCCTAAATGCAAACAGTCATTATAAGCTTGTTGTGTTAACAGTAAATATGCATTTCTTTGCTTAAATGTCAAGAGATTTGGGTCGGGAATTGGGATAGGAGATTCTGATACAATTCGCCAGCCTTGGGATTGCACGCTTTGAGATAAGATATTACAGTCTAGACCAGGAGCGATCGCACCTAAAAACACCACCGTGCCAGAAGTGTGGAAAATGGAATTTCGCTGTTGAAAACTGGTTAGCAATGCAGACACAGCGATCGTAATTGTTTCCCAGTTGTTGTACGCTTCTGGTGGACGGGAACCAGGCAAAAGAGTCACCACAAAAGGTCGAACTGTCTCCTGCTGGTGGCTAGCTAGACTATAAAATTGTGCGGAAGAAAAGGTTGGTTCTAGGCCATCCATCATTGGATTACCCAAACTTAAAGCTGGAATTGGCCATTGTTTTAATATTTCCGTCGTCAGCGCATCTCTGAGGAACACTGCTTTACAACGGCGACGGCTCATCAACCAACGTTCCCAAGGGTGATACACTGAACCAGAAAAGTTTTCCCAACTTATACCTTTGGATTTTTTTGGTAACAATCCAGCTTCATCTCGGACATGATATTCCGATTTTGCTGTACCAACGAAAGCATAATTAGCACCACTCAAAGCTGCAAACAAGAGTGGTACAATATCTCCCACAGCTAAAATTGCTCTGTTGTTACCTAATTTTTTTTGAGAACTTACCCAGCGGCGAATCGCTTTAATTTGGCTGAGGGTAAGTTGCAATAAACCACCGCGAACATCCCGCGCCAATTGGCGTCCATCCATATATATAAAGCCACCAGAAGGCATATTGTGTACTGAACCGATGAAGGGAATATCCAACTGTTCGTAAGCACGTCCTTCACCCACCAGAGGTAAAGCAAATATTTCTGGTGGGTTTGGTTGTCGTTGGAGTTCTTGCAAAATTCGGACTGCAATTATATCTTCCCCATGTCCGTTACTTAATACAAGTAACCGCAAACCAGAACTTGCAGCTTGGGAATTAGAAGCTTGGGAGAACCTAGAAGCATTACTCATAAAATTTTAGAAGGCAAAAGGCAGAAGGCAGAAGGCAGGAGGCAGAAGGCAGAAGGCAGGAGGCAGAAGGCAGAAGGGAAAAGCCAGTTTTGATCGGGGTTTTAAAGTTTTGTATTTTACATTTAATTATGTCTACCTACTTAGTTAGTACTGTGAGTAGCAAGTAATGTTGATATCATGCCGTAAATTTGATTTTTATGATTATGCAATTTACCGATTAATACCTAGCCAATCTAATAGTTTTTCAGCATATCAGGAATTTATAGCGTTTTTTTTGGGAAGGTGCGCCAAATCTTAGGTTTTTTTCAACGCAAAGGTACGCGGAGATTAACGCAAAGGTTCGCAGAGGTTTTTTAAAGATTATTCGCTATGTCCCAGAATAATTGGGCGCATTTTTATAGAGAATTGGTATTAGATAAAAAGTATTTTTAAATAAAAAACATTCAATATTTTTCAACTAACTTTCGTAGTGCTGATAATATCCAAGGCAAGATAGCAAAGCTGCTGTGAAACAAAAAATCGAAATTAACTGTCTATGTGGGTAAGAGGCATCAATAGGGAATTTAGCAAAGTAGTTTGGAAGTTAGGATGATCCTTACTACTTTACTTTCCTTTAGCTAACACTAAATTTCCAAAGGATGGATTGTTTGAAATTTCTCAAAAAGTCTTTTATTCAAGACTTATAATCCGAAATCTCAAATCCAAAATTCGTATAAATCATTATTAATTAAGTTAGATATTATGAAAATTTCTACGACTGCAATTTTTACTTTAGCAACTTTGACTGCTGGCAATGTTACCCAGCAAGCGACGGCTGCATCTGCTAAAACCGTTACACCAACTGCAAAAGCCGATAACTTGGTCGTGCCAGTAATTGAAGAAACTCCCGCACGGGTAGAAACAATTGCTTCTCCAGAAACTATAGTCGCACAACAATTTTCCCAAAATCCCCTGCCAGTAACAACAACTGGAAACAAAAATTCTCCGGTAATCTTAAAACCAGCAGCTACGTTAATACAAAACCAAAAAGATAAAGATAATTCGTCTGTAACACCTCCTCTCATTCCCTCATCTCCCTCTCCCCAAAAGCCTGCTACTAACAATGATTTGGTAGTCACAGCGACAAATGTACAGATAGTGGGAGCTAATCAAGAATTGCAAGAAATCCTTCGCAAAGTGATTAAAACTCAGATTGGTGGAGAAACTAGTCAAAGTCAGTTACAAAAAGATGTCGCAGCAATTTTGGATACAGGTTTATTTAGCAATGCTACTGTAAATAGCCAAAGTACATCTGCTGGATTGAATGTAGTTTATCAGGTGCAACCGGTAATAGTGCGATCGCTACAATTATCCGGTGCAAAAGCCCTGACTTACCAAGTAGCACAAGAACGTTTGCAATCTCAAATTGGCACCGCTATTAGTCCGGCTGGACTCCAGCAAGCAGTGGCACAAATTAACAAGTGGTATGCTGACAACGGTTATAACTTGGCACGGGTGCTATCAATTAAACCCAGTCCTCAAGGAATTTTGACTGTGAATGTTGCTGAAGGCTTGGTGGGTGATATTAAATTTCGCTTTGTTAGTGAGGATGGTAAAACCGTAGATAGTAAAGGTAATCCTGTGGGAGGACGCACCAAACCAGATTTTCTCCAACAGCAACTCAAGCTAAAACCCGGTCAAATTTTCCAAGAAAATGTAGTTAAACAAGATATACAACAGCTATATGCCACAGGCTTATTTCAGAGTGTAAATGTTGCTTTGGAAGGAGACGCGACAAAAGTTGATGTTGTCTATCAACTCAAAGAAACTGGGGCGCGTGGTGTTAACTTGGGTGGTAGTTACAACGCCGAGCAAGGATTAATAGGTACAATCAGCTATCAAGACCGGAATGTCGGCGGTGTTAACGATACTTTAGCGTTGAATGTTGGGGTAAGTAGCCGGGACTTACAGTTTAATACCAAATTTATCAGTCCCTATCGAGTAACTAACCCCGATCGCTTAGGTTACACTGTAAATGTTTTCCGTAATCGGGAAGTTTCTGAAACCTTTGATGATGAGATTCGCTTAGCTAACGGCGATAAAGTCCAAGAAGGTCATATTGGTGGTGGTATCAGCTTCCAGCAACCAATTGAAGGCTGGAATACCTCATTAGGAGTCAATTATAACCGCACTAGTATCCGCGATCGCCAAGGTAATGTTACCCCAACCGACGCTCAAGGCAATCCTTTATCTTTCAGCGGTACGGGTGTAGATGACCTCACCACCGTATCCTTCACCGCCACCAAAGACCAGCGAGATAACCCCATCAACCCCACTAAAGGTTCCGTTTTGAGTCTGAGTACAGAACAATCTGTGCCCATTGGTCAAGGTAATATCTCTCTCAATCGCCTCAAAGCCAACTACAGCCAATATTTACCAGTTCAAATATTTAGCAGCAAACAGCCACAAGTATTTGCAGTTAACGTCCAAGCTGGTACCGTCATTGGCGATTTACCGCCCTATGAAACCTTTAACTTGGGTGGTTCCAACTCAGTGCGCGGTTACGATTCCGGAGAAGTTGGGAATGGTCGCAGTTATGTCTTAGCTTCGGCGGAATATCGCTTCCCGGTTTTACCAATTGTCGGCGGTGTCTTGTTTGCCGACTTTGCTTCCGACTTGGGTTCCGGTGATACTGTATTGGGAAACCCAGCCGGTGTGCGAGACAAACCAGGTTTTGGTTATGGTTATGGTGCTGGAGTGCGAATCGATTCGCCCTTAGGCTTAATTCGGGCTGATTATGGTTTTAATGACCAGGGAGAAAGCCAATTACATTTAGGTATAGGGCAGCGGTTTTAAATGGCAAATAGGCAATAGGTAATAGGCAACAGTGTCTTAGCTTTAACACGAGAGTCAATGAGGATGGGTCACTGGTCGCTTAAAGATAGCTGGACAAATTTTTCAGCAAATCTCAAACTCATTAAATATAGGACTCATATTTGATTGCGCGAAAAAAAACTCAATACACTTAATCTTCTAGAATCCTATTGCCTATCTACGCATTACCTCATCGCATATTCAAGTAATACATGATTTGATAACTTCCCAGAGCGATCGCCTTTGCCAAAGTCAAGTAAAGTTATCTGTGGTGCGATCGCTTCACACTGTTCACTTCACCAATTAAACTTTTACTACACCGCTTTTGACTTAAGCGAAGCCGCTATTGTTTCGACGAAAGCCACTATTGTCTTGAAGATAGCCGCTATTAGTTTTGAGGATAGCCGCTATTGTTTTGAGGAAAGCCGCTAATATTTCGAGGAAAGCCGCTAATGTTTCGAGGAAAGTCGCTATTGTTTTGAGGAAAGTCGCTATTGTTTCGAGGATAGCCGCTATTGACCTGAGGAAAGCGAATAGAATTTGCTGCTACACAAACGAAGTCCGCAGTTCGACAAGCCCAGTGACCACCTGCGCGGACTAACGGAAAATTAAGGTTTTGAACCCACGGAGGTGGGTTTTGTGTGTGTAAACGCGGTTTATAACCGCCTGTTTCGCTAACACCCCATACCCAACGCCCCATGCCCAATGCCCTATTTCTTACCTGGACACACTTGCTGTACTCTTGCAGGAAGTTGCCGACACACTTGCCCAAACCCTTGAGGATTAATTTGCCACCAAGCAAATAATCCTATACCTGTACCCCCGGCAAGCAACGCCAACACTCCCCCCAGCATTAGCAAACGTTTACGCAAACGAGGTTTTTCGATTAAAGTTGGTGGAATTTCTGGGGTTGTAGGGGTTGTGACTGGTTCCTCTGGAATATCTAAATCTAAATCCAAGTCTAGTGATTCTTCGGAACTTTCTGTTAAAGAAATTGGTTCTTCTAGTTCTGGTAATTCTTCTGGTTCTACTAGTTGTTCTATTTCTGGTTCTACAATTTCAACTGGCGGCGTCGGAGTAACGGGTGGTACATATTCTGGAGAAACACGGCAATAAGTCAGAACAACCGAAATATTATCACGCCCATTTTTTTCATTTGCCAGGTTAATCCAATTGCTGACAGCATCTTCAAGTGTCACTTCACCCGCGAATACAGGTTTTATATAATCTTGCCAATATTGTTCTACCCAATTGCGATCGCTTAAACCATCAGAACACAGCAACAATATACCATCTTCTTCCAGAATGAAACGCCCAACCGTCAGACGCAAAGATTCTGAATCTCTTGTTCCCAAAGCTTGAGTTAAGGCAGTAGCATCTGGTCTTAAAAGTGCCTGGCGATACAAGCTTTTTGCAAAACGTACTTCCCGCGCCGCTACATCATCATCTATTGTTAATAGCTGACAATAATTTGGAGTAATCCAATAGGCACGGCTATCACCAACATGAGCTAAGTATAGTTCATGACTGTTGTTTGATTGCCACCCAGAAATAGTTTCAATTCGTTGGGGAACTTGCACAGCCATGACAATAGTTGTCGCCATGCGTTCTCTGCCTTGGCGATTTTGCTCGTCATTGCGGGCAGAAATCACATTATTCGCTACTCGCAAGCTTGCTTCTAGTTGTTCTTGCAACAACTGTGGCGATACAAGTTGATTTTGGGCGGCTACCTCCGCTAACAAAACGCGAATTTGCAACTTGACAGACTCCACTGCTAAGCGGCTAGCAACTTCACCGCCTTCATGTCCGCCAATACCATCGCAAACAATCGACAACTGAGGTAGTAAGCGATCGTCAAAGTCACTCAAAGCATTAGGATAACAAGTATCTTCATTTTGCGGCATTACTTTGCCAGTATCTGTAGAGCCTGCCACCTTGAGACTTAACGGCAACTCCGCCGCAGATGCTAATAATAAATGATTGAGTTGAGTAGCGATCGCATCTAACTCCACCTGAGTTTCACACATCTGCTGGACTATATTCTGCAATTGTTTGGCTATAGATGTTTTTGCAGACGCTACCCAAGGCTGCCAACATAGTCCTAAATGTCGCAAACTCAGTTTCTCAACTGTTGGTTTTTGGTAAAGTTGCAACAGTCGCACACACCAACCTTGGACTCTCAAATTATCCCGTACCAATAAACTGCGGCTAAGTCCCCATTCTGATAGAGGCGTCCAAAGTTGGAGAATTTGCCACAGCCAATAAACTTGTCTTACCGCCGTTGCTTGCTCCCATGCCTCAGTAATACTGGGGTAAATATGTCCCGTTTCATCTATCGGCACATTTTCCAATAAGAGAATATCACCTGCACCTTCCTCAACGCCACGAGCAAACCCATAAACCTGGGGTAAATGTAACCGTTCTTGATATAACCGTAAATAAGGAATTACTGCTTTTGGCAATTGCTCAGGGACATCTGGCAGCAGTCCTGGTTGACTATCTAGCCAAACTTGATATCTAATTACATCATATCTATTTGCTACCTTCGTACCTGGCGGTATTGTGGCGGACACCGAGCCAACAGCCCAGAGATAGCGGCGAACTAGGGGAGTTTGACAACTAGCACATACAGCATTTTCCTCAGGATTAATCGGGTCATTACACGTTGGATTTATACAATAAATTTTCGGCTGGATAGAAATCATAAGAAACAAATCAACTCATGAATTTCGATTAAATTTAGCTGTCAACAACTTGAAGGCTAGAATAGACTGGACTTGTGTACCCCTGGCTACACCTTGTTACTGAAATTAATCAAATGTTCAGGAGGTAGGAGGCAGAAGGCAGAAGGCAGGAGGGAGCAGGAACCCACCTTTAAAAAAGTGGGATTCAAATAAGGACACTTTATACTTTGCTGCAAGTAATGACAGTATAATTACTGCTTTTTACTCAGCCAGACCTAGAGCTAAAGTTTTAATTAGTACTCGTAACCTCCTGCCCCTGCCTTTTAACCCCTGCCTTTTTGGTAAAAAAACCAAATTTTGCTTTCCGTTAACAGCCTACGTCTGGGTGTATCTAATCGTATAAATGCATTTACGTCAATGTAGATTAGGATAGCGCTATGCCAAGTTTTACTTTAATTTGGCTTCTTGCAGGAGCAGTTCTATGTTTAACCGAACTGTTCTTACCATCAGCGTTCGTTGCTTTCATGATGGGAATTAGCGCTTTTATCGTAGCGCTGCTGTCTGGAGTCGGTCTAACAAGTGTATGGTTGCAAATTATAGTGTGGCTGTTGCTTTCCACAACACTAACTGTGCTTTCCCGTCGCTTTTTGCAACCGCGACGGCGCAAGTCAAAAATTCAAGATGCAGTCATAGCTGAAACCCTAACAGAAATTCCACCTGGTAAAACAGGGCGAGTCCTGTACGAGGGAAACTCTTGGCAAGCGCGATGTGATGATGACAAATTCAGCATAGCGCCCCATCAAAGAGTTTATGTAGTCAGAAGAGAAGGCACAACTTTGATTGTGATACCGGAAAATTTGTTGCATTCGTAATGCGAGTGGGGTATCGGGGTGTGGGAGGTGTGGGAGGTGTGGGAGGTGTGGGAGGTGTGGGAGGTGTGGGAGGTGTGGGAGGTGTGGGAGGTGTGGGAGGATGGTGAAA
>NZ_JACJTU010000060.1 GCF_014698835.1 Nostoc paludosum FACHB-159
GCGGTGGAACCACACTGAACCCTTCCCGAACTCAGAGGTGAAACGCTGCTGCGGCAACGATAGTTTAGGGGTTGCCCTACGCTAAAATAGCTCGATGCCAGGTTTATTATCTAACTCAAACCCCCTTGCACACTTCAATGCTTGGGGGTTTTTGTTTATCCTCTATTTAGTATTTGCATCAATCAGCTATGTTCCAGTTCGAGTGTTCCAGTGTTAATGTGAGAGAATTGTATTTTACAAATTTTTGAGGAACCAGAGGGCAAATAGAAAATTTTAGAGAAAATTTTGCTGTATGTTTTAATACTGGTTCCCGTTTTTAATTTGCCGATAGGTCTCATCAAAAAATAAAAGCCGTGTAAATTTAGAAAATTTCACGGCTTTTTAGTGTGGTGTAAGGAGACTTAAGTAATTATCATTATAAATCTATTGGACTATTAGCGATACATACGTAACGTAATTTGTAACAAAATTGTCCTTTTATGAGTTGAAGTAGTTGCAATTTTTAATTGTCTGCCATTTTTCCTGGCTTTAGAGTAAAGCACCACTACAACTGGAACCACAGCCCGCAGTACAACCGTAGCAATAAGCAGCAGTTTGCACTTCACTAATTAAGTCTAAACTACCAGCTTCTAGCAATTTGGCAACTGTCAGGGTTTCACCGTTACTGGTTTTCGCTGGCAAATTCATCATCTGGTTAAAGTCACAATCATATACATTACCTAGATAATCAATTGAAAGTTCATCGCGGCACATTAAATGTTCAATGGTACTAGGATTAAAATGCGATTCTAAAAACTGCAAATAGCTGGTGTACAGTTTTCTTCGTTCTAAATGCATTTTAGTTCTACCAACTGGCAGATTGGTAATGGTGAATAAGTTATTAAATACAATATTAAAATGTTCTTTTAAAAACTTTTTGTAGTTTTGTTCTAGGTCGCTCTGTTCTGGAGCTAAAGAAAATTTTCTCTCTGTAGGTAACTGAGGATTAAATACCAAGTCTAAAATTAAGTTTGGCTCTTTCCCATAGCCGAGTTGATTAAGCCACTGCAAAGCTTTTATTGAACTATCAAAGACACCAGTACCACGCATTCTATCAACATTATCTGATAAGTAGCAGGGAAGGGAAGCCACAATTCTTAGTTGATGTTTAGCAAAGTATTCTGGTAAATGACCAAAACCATTTTCAAAATAAATGGTTAAGTTAGACCGGACAATTACTTGCTTACCCGTTAACTTTGCTGCTTCTATCAGAGGTTTAAATCCATAGTTCATTTCGGGTGCACCACCAGTCAAATCCACAATTTTTATTTCTGGAAATCTATGAATTAATGAAATCAATTGTTCACAAATTTCTGGGGCAAGTTCTTCTGTACGTTTTGGGCTAGCTTCGACGTGACAGTGCGTACAAGCGAGGTTACAGCGCCTACCAAGATTAATCTGTAAAACAGTAATTCTTTTTTTGGTTAAACCAGAATTAATTTTGTGTTTAAATTGCGTTACAGATGTATCTATTGTATTTGTTGATTGAGTTTGCATTCTTACTCCTTAAAGACGACTAAAATCTATTTAATATTTCTAGCCCTGTAGTAATCTGTAGGTTATTCCACCAAGAACTGCGGCAGTAGGTAAAGTTAAAATCCAGGATAAAAATGTTTGATAAAAAATATGAATATTAGATTTTTTACCAATCAATCCAACTCCAAAGATAGAAGCAACTGAAAGGTGAGTGATGGAAACTGGAAACCCAAAATGATTAGTTGTAATCAATAGAATTCCCGTTACTATATTTGCTGATAATCCTTGAGTACGATCCATTGAGGTAATTTTTTCGCTCATTGTGATTGCTACTTTTTGGGAGTTGAGTAAGCCGCCAAGTGCCATTGCGATCGCAATGGTAATCATTGCTCCCTGAATCGAAAAATACTCAATAATCAAAATCAGCGACACAATCTTGGGGGTATAATTCAACCCTCTAGCAAAACTAATAATTCCAGCGCTAATAAAATGACAAGTATGAATCATTTTCTGGCTTATTAGTAAGTTATATTTGTAGTTGATATAACTAGATAAACTGTAAATTAGTGCTCCTAATAAAATAGCAATAATTGGACTGAAAAACAAAGGTAAAACAAAAGAAGCTACCAAAGCCGCAAAATTAACTTTGAGTCCGATCGCTACTAATCCAGCACCAACAATAGCACCGATTAAACTGTGAGTTGTGGAAATAGGAAATCCCATGAAAGTGGCAATGAGTACAGTTAAACCAGCAGCGATCGCCACTGCTAAATGAAACTCTGGTGCATTGGCGATCGCATTTGGCACTAATCCTTTTCCGGAAAAAATTTTAATTGATGTACTTGCTAAAAAAGTTGCAGTCACAGCACCAGCAAAAGTTGTAAAAGTTGACCATAAAATTGCTGTTTGATAACTGCATGTCCGACTACCAAATAGCGTTGCCACACCTTTAAAATTATCATTTGCGCCATTAGAATATGCTAAAAAAAGCGTAGCTAAAAATAAACTAATTAACAACATTTTAAGATTTCTAAATAAGAAGCTGTAATTCAGAATGTTATTAGTCAAATATTAAAGTTTTACATTCATTTTTTCAGGCGCACAGAATTATTCTGAATTGTGAACGGCAGTTGCTCTACTTGAGGAGCCACTGCGTTAAACGGGTTTCCCTGCTATTTCGGTGGCAGCGTTACCAAAGTATAGCAAGTGGTGTCAGAACCCTACTTATCCGCCACTAGCTCCTCCTGACAACTAAATTATTAAAAAATTAACAGCAACCACCACCGCTATAATGCCAAGTGGAATCGGTAACAATTATTTCTCCTGGCTTAATAGCTGCTAATTTACCAGCAGTTTTATCGCACACGGCTGCGGGAATACCTCGTTGAAGTAAATGACCTGCTAAATCATCAAAGAAGGGTTCAGAACCAGCGTAAATTGCTGTTTTACCTGTGAAAATACAAGCGCCATCTTCTGGAATCGCAACTTTAAAACAAACAGAATCCAGACTTTCTAAAAGTAGGTTTTCTTCTAAATTATAAGTCTGAGAATCTAGTAGACGATAAGGACGACGCGCACGAATTTCAACTTGACCAAAGCCAGCATTTGTAATTTGTTCAGTATACTCTTCATAGGTAAGCGCTCCTGATAGACACATAGCTCTGAGTCGCTCATCTTGCTGGAGATGTACTGGAATTGAACGAGTAGCAATTGGATCGCTCATCTGCAAGCGTCCACCTGGTTTTAATACCCGATGCGCTTCTTTTAAAGCACGAGTTAAATCTTCTGGTTCAAAGATGTTGAAAAGACAATTCTGTGCGACAATATCGACGGTAGCATCAGCAATAGGTAAGTTGAAAGCATCGCCTTCCCTGATTTCTACAAAACTGGTGTCAAACCAAGGATTTTGTTGGGCAGCAATTTCTAGGTTGCGTGCTGCGGCTTCTCGCATAGCGGCAACTGGTTCAACGGCAATTACAGCACCTGCATAACGGGAAAAATAAGCGAACTGCAAAGCTTCTAAGCCACCGCCAACACCAACATACAGCACAGTCGGCTGGTTTGCTAATTCTGTCGGGTGAACAGTAGTACCACAACCATAGTTCATTTCCTGCATTGGCAAAGGAATTTTTAATCCTGGTAGTTGCAGGGGTGTACTTTGCACGCAACAAAGTCCAACTTCTGGGGTTTGGGCGACTTCGCGGTAAAATTGCGCTGCTGTTTCTAAATAGGTCATGCCATTTGAGATTTTTAATGATGACAGCTTTGTGCATCCTAATATAATTAATTCCCAGTTGCATGAGTTGTTGCTGAGATTGCCAAAAAGCCCAAATTCTCCTAACATAGAAAAATTTGGGTTTTTGAATTATTTAAAACTGGGAGTGGGGAAATAGGGGGCAGAGGAAGCACGGGTGACAAATGCTCAATGTCCGCTAATCACACAATGTGTAGCCAACACCTGTGACGGTTTGAATCAGGCACTTTTCGTTATTTGCTTCAAGTTTTAGCCGTAGGTAGCGGATATAAGGGTCGATGACGTTGACATCACCCATGAAGTCGTAACCCCAGACTTCTTCTAAAATGCGATCGCATGTAATTACCTGTCGCGGATGGATCAGAAAATATTCCAGTAAATCAAATTCCTTAGCCGTTAATTCAATTAACCGCTGACATCGGTACACTTGGCGCGTGCGACGATTTAAACTCAAGTCTTCAAATTCTAAAATATCTGCGGTGTCTGCTTGATGTCTTTTTCGCAGGTGAGTGCGGACTCTGGCTAATAATTCATCAATGCTGAAGGGTTTAACTACGTAATCATCAGCACCAGCGTCTAAGCCTGCAATGCCATCGCTCACTTCATCTTTGACGGATAGTAATATGATTGGCACTTCATTACTAATACTTCGCAGACGACGGCAAATTTCCAACCCTGACAAACCAGGCAGCATTAAATCTAAAATCACTAAATCTAGATGCAATTCCCGTGCTGCGGTCAGTCCAGTTAATCCATCGTAGGCGATGCTAACTTGATAACCTTCATAATTCAACTCGGATTCAATAAATCGTGCCAGTTTGACTTCATCTTCAATCAGTAAGATGTGCGTCATGATGATGTTAATGATTTCAGCAGGGTACGGTAAGCAACAATCCGGTTTGGAAACACTGTCTTCGAGGTGTCAGCTACTAAATAGCCAGACATCTAATTAGGTGTACGCTAGCTTAGTATAAATCTGAGGGAGTAACAACCGTAAATCTGCAATTACCGATAGCTGCTAGATCAAACAACGATACCATTAACTATTAACAATAGGCTGTGACATCTTCACCGCATTCATCGGCAAGATAACAGAGCGCTCTAAAACGCAATCCAACAACTTGTTCGTACAGAGGATTTAATTTACACATTGGTGGAATGTGAAATAGCTTGCGACCAAACACAGTGATATCTCGTTCAAATGGACACTGAGCAGGAATAGCTTTACAGAGGAAATGGGCCAATTTAGAGTTATGAATTTCTAAGGTTTCCAACCACTCGCGGACTGGGTGTAATAGATCTTTGTGTAACCGGATTTGAATAAAGCTTGACATAATTACTCTCCTTGATATTTTTAAAATAAATTGGGTTTCTTTTATTTGAACCTCTATGAATACATACGGTGGGGTTTAATAGTTTTATGCAGCGATCACTGGTTTTTTAGTTTTCCATTAGACATAGCTAAACTCTCTAGGAACACTGTTAACTACACATTCAACTGCCAAAATTCCAGATAATTTGCCGAGGTGAGCATAAGTATTTTGCCAAACGTTAGGCTAGATATTGCCGGACTGCAAAGCTATAGTTAACCAACTTCAAAGGAGGCGCAGCCACTTACCTTCAAAAAGCATCGGGCTTTAGGTAAACTGCGAAAGCTAATGACCTATGACTTTCTGAATAACAAAAAGTTCCTTTTCGATCGCTGGGCGCCAAGCTACGATTGGCTGTTTCCTTCGGTGTTTTATCGAGCCATCCACAAACGCTTGCTAGAGTACGTCAATTTACCAGAACGAGCTAATATACTCGATATTGGGTGTGGTACTGGACGCTTACTTGGACGCCTTGCCACTAAATTCCCAAATCTGCGGGGCACCGGATTAGATTTATCTAGTAATATGTTGCGGATGGCAAGACTGACCAACCACCACCATCCACGCTTGATTTTTGTTGAGGGTAAAGCTGAGTCTCTTCCTTTTGCTGAGGGTCAGTTTGATGCTGTTTTCAGCACTATCAGCTTTTTGCATTATTTGGAACCTCAACAGGTGGTTAGTGAAATAGCACGGGTACTTTCTCCCGGTGGATACTTTTATTTGGTTGACTTTACTTCTAAAAAACAGGCAGAACCTCAACTATTGCCAATTTCTCCCCGTGGGATTCGATTCTACAGCCCTAATCAACGTCAGGTTCTAGCTTCCTCTGCTGGGCTATCGTGTTTGAGTCATCATTATTTGTTAGGACCTGTGTTGCTAACAATTTTTACAAAAATTTCATGAAATCTATTGAAAAAAGCTGCTTTTAAACTCGTAGAAGCTGCTTTAAAAGTCGCAAAAGTTACTTTAAGAGTCACAAAAGCTGCTTTAAAAGTTACAAAAGCTGCTTTAAAAGTCGCAAAAGTTACTTTAAAAGTCATAAAAGCTGCTTTAAAAGTCACAAAAGCTGCTTTAAAAGTCGCAGAAGTTAGTTTACAAGCCAGTTTTCTGATTACAAAGAAGTATATAGGACTACTTTTGATTTTTCAAAAGATACAAGGGTGCATTACACTAAACGCTAGCGCACCCTTCAATTTCTGATGGCGATCGCATGAATCCACGGATGCAAAAAAATCCAAAATTTCAGGACTTATACCAATTCTGTATGAAGGTGCGCCATATATGAGGGACGTAAACGCAAAGCGGCAAGACAGAGGCTACTGCTAGGGGGGATCTATAGTTTCAGGCTTGAGTACTTCAATTTATTCTCAATTCTGACTCCTGAATTCTTTTTTCATAAATCAATTTTCATCTTCAAAGAGATTCCGCCAACTCGGTTAATTGTTTCGCTACCGAGGACAACTTCAAAACCTAATCTTTTATATAAACCAAGGGCAGGATTTGTCGCCCTAATGCTGAGGGATACTGACGGATAAGATGTTTTGGGTGCTGTTAATAAATGTTTGAGTAGCTGTGTGCCTATGCCTTGATTTCGATATTCAGGGAGAATTGCTATTGCTAATTCGGGAATGCGATCGCTAATATAACCATATCCTTTATTTTCACCTGTCAATAAACGCAGCCATGCTGCTCCTACTGGCTGATTAGTACTTTCTAAAATAGCAACAAAGCCACTATCATCTTTCTCTCCCCAATTTTTGACATATTTTGCTAAATCAGGATGATTCATTACATCCTGCACTGTCAAATTACCTTCCTTACTCAGATGCGCCGCTTCGTAAAGCATTTGCCAGAGAAAAGACTCATCTTTTTGTGTCAGTGGACAAATAGAATAATCGATCATCTTTTATCATACGAACTTGCCAAAGTTAATTTTATTTACAATTAAAGCAGCCACATAATACCAATTTGAATAATGATTACAACACCAAAAGCTTGCCCTGTAAATTTTTTCCAATCCAAAATCAAAATCTAAAATCCAAAATCCAAAATGGTATTAGTGCTTACGAAGTAAATAATATTATCTCAGTTAACCTAGTATCAAACCCTGCTTCAAACCTGCTTTTGTCAACATTAAAATAATTTACTCAGGGGAGTGGATAAACCATCAAGACTGACCAGATTTTTCTGTTGTTGATATTCTCTAACTCCCTGTTCGCCTTTTTTACTAGCCCAGTTTACTAGAGTTGGGCGCTGACCTCGATACTCATAGAGCGGTACACCAAAACCACAAGAGGTCTGTACTCGTTGGATATCAGCGACGATAATTTGACGAGTTCCAGGTATTTCTGGAAATAGATGGTATAGTGAGTTCCATTCTGGAGAAGTCGGTAAAATTGTATTTCCTTGACCGTAAAGGCGCAAAATACAAGCAGGTTCTTCAAAAGCGCAAAACATGAAAGTAATTCGCCCGTTTTCTTCTAAATGCGCGGAAGTTTCGTTACTACTGCCTGTAAGATCTATATAAGCTACTCGCTTAGGAGAAAGGATGCGAAAGCAATCCAAACCTTTAGGAGACAGGTTAATATGACCTGTAGGACTTAACGGTGCAGAGCCAACAAAAAAAATGTGTTGGGCACTAATAAAGCCTTGCAGTTCTTCAGTAATACACTCAAAAAATTTAGCCATAGAATGTGTGATTTCTATTTGCAAATTCCTCATGTTCTCAGCCTATGTCCAAGCTAAGAATCTAGCAAGGCCTATTTGCCAATATCTGATGACAAGGAGGTTCTTGTGCGAGTGGGAAGATGTAGCTTTAGCTTCCCACAGGGTGGGGGATAAGGGAGGTGGGGAGTAGGAAGCGCGTAGAGACGCGATTAATCGCATCTGTATCGAGTAGGGAGTGGGGGGGATGAGGGAAGTGGGGAGTGGGGAGAAGTATTATTATTTTATGTAACGACTGGCCATTTGCAGGGCGTCGGCGATATCCACATCACCATCGCCGTCAGTATCTAAGAAGGAATTGAGTACAGGATTCCCGCCAGTTTGGGGATTTTGAGCGTTAGCGCCTGATTTGAGAAAATTCAATACTAAAGGTACTGCTAAAGGCAGCAATTGTCGAACTATACCAGCATCTAACCCTGTGCGTTGAGCAGCAATTTCAGCTACTTGCTGTTGTATACCAGCAGAAAATAACGAATCAACTGCTTGGGGGTTGGGAGAAGTACCAGCATATTCATTAACTAGAGTTTGTGCGGCTTCATTACCATCTGTGGCTTGCTTGTGTTGTAAAGCCGAACGAACTTGACCACCCACAATTGACAAAACTGATTGGATGGTAGAAGGATCTGTACCAGTACGATCGCTCAGTTGATTTACAGTGTTAATAATACTTCCTAGTTGACCTAAGCTACCCTGTTGATTGGGATTAGCGACAGCACCGAGAATTTGATCGAAAAGTCCCATAAGTTTGTTTTTCCCTTTGTTCTCAAAAACCTAAAAGTAGCTGGAAAATAGTCTTGACTGATGAATGATGACTCTTGAGTGCAAGAAATTTTGACACACAGCTAGAGACGTAGCACTGGTACGTCTCTAGGTTTTGTTGATTATTATGAAGAAATCAGCTTTCAAATACTAGTACCCCAAGGTGGAAAAATGTAGGTGGTATGTCTGTGCTTAGATGCGAGAAATTGGCAGAGTGATAGCAAATTCTGTACCTCTATCCAACTCAGACTCGCAGCTGATTTTACCTTGATGTTTTTCTACCACGATCTGATATGCGATCGCTAGCCCCAAACCAGTACCAATCCCTCGTGGTTTAGTGGTGAAAAAGGTTTCAAATATTTTGTGCAAATGTTCTGGTGAAATACCACAACCATTATCTGCAATTCTTACTATCACCCAATTATTTTGACAGGGTTCTGTGATAATAGTAATTTCGGGTAAAAATTGTGGATTGTGGGCTGCTTTTTCCTCTACAGCATCGATGGCATTACTTAAAAGATTCATAAATACCTGATAAAGTAAACCTGTATAGCCTGGAATTGTTGGAATTTCTCCATAGTTACGAACAAGGCTAATACCATTTTTCAGGCGATTGTTCAAAATTAATAATGTACTCTCTAGACAAGCGTGTAAATCTAATAACTGTGCTTCGCCTTCATCTAAGCGAGAGAAATCTTTTAAACTACGGACAATTTCTCGTGTGCGGTCAGCCCCAATTTTGATTGAGTTAAAGAGTTTTGGTAAATCTTCTAATAAAAATTCTAAATCAATTTCTTCTACTAAAGTTTGCAAAGTAGGTGAAGGTTGAACTACTTCGTCCTGATATGTTTGCAGTAATGCTAATAAATCGTCAGTATAAGTTTTTGCATGTACGAGATTGCCAGAAATGAAATTTATAGGATTATTAATTTCGTGAGCCACGCCAGCCAACATCCGTCCTAAACTAGACATTTTCTCACTTTGAATTAGCCTTGCTTCGTTCTCGGCTTGTTGTTCTGCTAAAAGCTGCTTCACTTGTTGGATCAACTGATTAAGAGAGTTAGCTAATGCACCAACTTCATCTTCTGTAGTTATAGGTGCTTGCAAATCAAAATTGGCTTCTTGGGTAACTGTTTGGGCAATCTTTGTAACTGCATTAATGGGTCGGGCGATGATACTACTTGTATAAAAAGCAAGGATAGCTGCGATCGCCACTGAGAACAGCATACTACTAATAATAATCTGAGCTTGTATTAACCCAGCCTTTTTTTGAGCTATATCAACTTCCTTTTGATCTTCTTGAACAGTTTTGGCAAACTCAGTTAACTCATGGGCAAATTGATAAAACTTCAAAGCATCCTGACTTTGACTGAATTTCGAGATTAATTGTTGAGCTTTTAACGCTCCTTGTGGCTGGGAACTTAATGGCAAAATTTGTCGAATTAGCAACCTCAGTCGCTCAAAATACACGGCTATCGAGTTATCATGCTTAATCAGCAAAAGGTGTAAATCTGCTTGGAAATGGGTTTGGCTAAATTCTTGTGCCTGAGAAAGCAATGTTTCGGCTTCAGCCAAATCGGTCTTAAAATTAGATATCCCTCTTTGCAAAGCTTGTGGCTGCTGTAAAAAAGGCACTATTTCTTGCTGGTGAATTTGTATTTCTAACAGTTCTCCTTGTAAAGTACTTAACAAGCTTCCTTCCTCATCTGCCAAGACCATTTTTTGTCTAGCTTGTTGGAAATAGCGATCGCCTATTACCAATCCTGCTGTTGTACCCAAAACTGCAATTCCTAAAGCTAGTCCGTACCCACAAACAATTTTTTGCCGAATACTTAGCTGGTGAAATAGTTGTTTAACCCAGTTAGAGTATTTTAATTTAGGCGTGGCAGTCATGGTATAACTCGTTGTTGAATTAACTAGGGAGTGGGGAGTAGGGAAATAAAGAGATAAATCACCAGCGTCGGCTTTTGCAAAAGTCACTTCGGAGAAATGCGGTGAGTAAAAGCAAATTTGATACAAAATGCGCTCTTAGTTTATCAAAAGTTGCTTTTTCTACCCTGGTTAAAAATACTGAAAGTATAATTTAAGGGCGTACAGCTGTACACTCTCAATTTCCCAAGGAGATGTTAAACGTACATTTTCAAAATCCCTTAGTTGCGTATCTGGCTCATAGATACGCTCCACTTTGCCTTTAGTATCCCGAAACCAATCTCAAACACGAGCATTAGGTTCATTTGTAGCTTAACGTTCCTTGAGAATAACCTCAATGCTGAGTTGTTCTTGAAATCTGCGCTGTTGCTCCTCTCACCAGCGAGAATAATTTGGATATCTTGAAAATCAAATATTTTGTTGTTCCCTTTTATACCATGTTCAGCTAATGACTTATGATTACCGCATCTGTGCAAAAATCCCAAAAGCCTTTTCCCCCAGCTAAGAGTCCTCTAAATGATAAGTCTTTAGACGCACATGATATTACCTGCTAAGTAGGTCGGTGTTGAAAATTGTCCTTATGACAAGGCACGAGGCAGAGGGCAGCTATGCTGAAGGGAAGAGCTTTTTGGAAAACTTTACTTTTCGTTACATATTTTGGTTTTTTACGCTGTTCTACTTATATCAAAACCCCAATTTATTGAAAACGTAAAAGCGATCGCTCCTAGCATCAACCAAAGGTGCAATCGCTTTTATTTTTGTTCAATTTATCTGGGCGATGGTAACACCACTCCCGCCATCTGCTTGTTCTGCGGCTTCGTAGCTGTTAACTCTCGGATGCTGGTGCAAAAAGGCGTGGACGCCTTGGCGCAATTTACCAGTTCCGTGCCCGTGAATAATCCATATTGGCCCTGTAGCTTCCGAAATAGCTTTATCGAGAATCAATTCCGCATCAGCTACCCGCTTACCACGCAAATCAACAGTATTTCGCGAGGTGCGAATTGCCGGGACATTTTGCGGTGGTGGTGTGACTGCGGCTGGGGCTGGTTTAGGTTTGACGACTGGTTCGGCTTTTTGCCCATCTAAAGATTCTACATCTTGCAACTTCACAGTCATTTTCATCAGCCCAAACCGAACGCTTAATTCTCCATCGGCGTCAGGTGCGGTTAACACTTCTGCTGTCTGTCCCAGTTTGGGAACGCGGATGCGATCGCCTACTTTCGGCATAAACCCAGGTTTTGGTTTTGCTGGGGTTGCTGGCTGATATTGCTGGGCAATTTGATTTAATGCGTTAGTTGCTTGCTGGGCGTCTTGGGCTGTGGGCGTACCTTTTTGCAGGCGGCGGATCACCTGGGCAATTTCATTTTTTGCCTGGGCGATCGCTTGTTGCACTGCTACTTCCTGTGAAGCCCGCAAACTGCTTTCCCTTTCCTCCAAGGCCGCAGCTTTAGCAGATACTTGTTTATACAAACGTTCCGCTTGCTGCAACAAATTTTGAGCTTCCGCAGCTTTAGTTTCCTGGCGGCGGCGTTGGGCTTCTAACCCAGCAATTACTTGATTAACTTCATCTGTTGCCTCTCCTACTTGGCTTTTCGCCTGTTCTACCACTTCTGGTTTTAATCCTAAGCGCAGCGCAATTGTTAAAGCATTAGAACGCCCTGGTATCCCCCACAACAAACGGTAAGTAGGCGAGAGAGTACTTTCGTCAAATTCTACAGAGGCATTTTCAAACCGCTCATCATCATATTTCAGGGCTTTGAGTTCGCCAAAGTGAGTGGTGGCAATAGTTAGCTGGGCGTGATTAGCGAGATATTGCAACAGGGCGATCGCCAGGGCGCTACCCTCGGCTGGATCGGTACCTGCACCGACTTCATCGAGTAGAACTAGGGATTGGGGATTGGGTATTGGGGATTGGGGATTAGGAAGTTCTCGATCCCCAGTCCCCAGTTCCCAGTCCCCAGTCTCCAATGCTTCCAAAATCCGACTAATCCGCCGGATGTGCCCGGAGAATGTCGATAAACTTTGCTGTAAAGATTGTTCATCGCCAATATCTGCCAGCACTTTGTCAAACCAAGGAATTTCCACTGGTTCGCGGGCGGGGACAAATAAACCCACTTTGGCCATCAATGCTGCTAACCCCAGAGTTTTTAGGGTAACAGTTTTACCACCTGTATTTGGCCCGGTAATCGTCACTACCCGAATGTGAGGACTGATGAGTAAATCCACGGGAACTACTAGCTGACCTTGTTCGTGTTGTTGCTGCCACACTAACAGGGGATGCCGCAAGTTCCGCAAAGTAATCATTTCATTTTCTTGCGGCTGGATGAATCGCGGGGGGTTGGCTCCTAACCAGTAACTATACCGAGATCTAGCTGTTGCTAAATCTAAAGTGGTGACAATTGCTAACAACCTTTCCAAATCTGGTTTGACTGCGGCTACTTGCTCCGTCAAAGCGCGGCGAATTGCTTCTTCTTCTGCTTGCTCTCTCCTGATAATTTGCCGCAGTTGGTTGCCCAGAGGTACTACAGAATTCGGTTCGATGTAGAGCGTCGCACCACTGGTGGAGGTGTCGTGAACGATACCAGGGATGGCGTCTTTTTGGGGTGCTTTGACGGGGATTACATAGCGATCGCCCCGTTGGGTAATAATCTGTTCTTGAACTGCGCCAGATTTGGCTTGTATTATATTTTGCAGCTTTTGGGTAATTTGCGTGCGTAATCGCCGCAAATCTGTGCGAATTTCGCCGAGTTTTTGACTGGCGCGGTCGGTTACCTGCCCGCGTTCATCAATACAGCGGTGAATTTCCTGTTCTAGTTCTGGGTAAGTCCGCAAATCGGCAACCAAATCAGTGAGTATTGGCAAATTTTCCTGATTGTCAATGACACGGCGCAAATTTCTTGCACCAGCCAAGGTGGTGGCGATCGCTAAAAGTTCATCTCCTGCCAAAATTCCGCTGCGTTCTGCCCGTTCTAGGGAATCACCAATATCTTGAATTCCCTCAAATGACAGTCCTGTAGTCAGGCGACTTTCCAGCTGATAGACTTCTTTGGTTTGCTCTAATAACTGTTCGCTTTCTGCCTGAAAATCAGGTATTTTCAGATGACGCGCGGCTATAACACCCAATTTAGTTGCCGCGAAGGTGGAAAGGTGCTGGCACAGACGATGCCATTCTAATAGTTCTAAGGTTTCAGATTGGATCAAGGCTTCAAAGTCTAATCTGAAACTATGGTAACAATTCTAGCCCCTTGATGGCTAAATCTTAAAGGATAAAATACAGATGTTCACTGATGCCAAGGCGCTCTCAATAAGTAAGCTGTGGCGCATTTAAGTTGCACATTTTTTCGTCTTGGCTGTTTGTTGACGGTTGGCAGTTAACTTTTATACATTTAAATATTGAGCCACGCTGTGTTAGTGCAACGTGGCTCAATATTTAAAATATGTTTTAAAAGGCTATTTTGCTGTCCTGTAAATACCTCAAACCTTGAATTTTACTAGCAATTGGCTGAGGTCTTACCTAAGTTTTAAAACAACCTCTAAGTAGGGCGACATCACCCTCACTCCCATTGCCACCGGCGAGTATATTACCCTTTTCACCAACCAAATGTATAGTTACGCTCTCTGCTGCATTAGTTAAAAGAATTTCGCTGAATTTTTCTGCCATTCTGTTTAGTACCTCTATGAAAAAATTAACTCGCTACTCTTTGTTTTGGAGTACACCCCTCTCTAGCCCTCTTCTTACTAAGAAGCTAGGGCATACGCATTGCTCTCACACAATGCAAGACATCGTGCGATCTCCCATTAAAAAGGGGAATTTTAAAAAGTTTTTGTCCCCGTTTTTTAGAGCGTTTGGGGGGATGAAAAGCCTGTGGGGCAACTCTGAAAGACTTGTGTATACCCTAATTTTTAAGAAAGGAGAGATGTACACAGGGCAAGCGGGGTACTTATAGCACTCTATTAACTTGCAATCTGTTGTAGTTTTATTTTTCTTCTTACGAAAAGTTTTAAATATCAAGAATAAGATTGATTAATTAGCTTTTAGTTAGTCAATCTTTTCCGATACAGAAATAAATTCTCATATTTTTAGTAAAAATGCAAGGACAGTTAAGCAATTAATTAAAAAGACAGTTAGGATAGGACAGTTAAGACAGTTAAGCAATTAATTAAAAAAACTGAAGGAAGTTAAGATATATTCCTTACAATTCAAGGCAATAGACAATTTATTAAGAAATAATAATGCTAAATTTTTGTCCTAAATCGTGTTGAAAAATACAATTTTCTCTCTAGCGATCGCATGAAAATTAATTTTTTTATATCTCAAGAAAGAAAAATTAAGTGAAAGCTTAAATTTTTTTAAAAGCTAAAAAATCCTATTTTAAAATCAACTCTAAATATTCTCTAATGAGAGTAATAAAAGAGGATTAAAACTAAGCCATTGCTAAATTGCACAGTCACTCATTCTGTTAGCTGTTGACGGTTAACTGTCAACCGTCAACAAGCAATGCGAAAAGAGATGATGCTGCTTTAAATGCGCGATCGCCAGTATCAAGAAGCAGTAGGCTGATTGTGATTTGTTTTTGCCATATTTGAGCCAAATATCCTCAGTATCGTAAGTTTTACTGATTACAAACTTAAATACTGAGATTAGGCTTGGTTTGAATATTGATTTAGTTATTTGAAGCAGAAACTCTATGGGAAGCTGGAAAATATTGCCTTTGCTGTTAGGTTTAGGTTTGGCGTTAGCTCCTCAAATTAGTGTGGCACAAACGGTAGAGGAGTTGGAACAACAAGCCTCATCTGCACAGGAAGTAAAAAATTATGAAGAAGCCGCTAATATTTGGCGGACTTTGATTAAACGCGATTCCAAGAATACCTCTGCCTACGTCAAACTAGCAGATATATTATCTTACCAAGGCAAGATTGCAGACACCATCGCTGCTTATCGCCAAGCTTTGCAACTAGCTCCCGATGCCGAGGTTTACCTAAAATTAGGGGATTTCCTGGCAGAAAAGGGACAAATCATAGAAGCGATCGCTGCCTTACGAGAATCTATCAAATTAGATAGCAAAAATGATACCACGTATACAAATTTAGGCAACCAGCTAATCGCAATCGGCAAGACAGAGGAAGCGCTAGCTGCTTACCGCCAAGCAGTTAAACTTAAGCCTGAAGCATATAATTACAATACTTTAGCTGAAGCCCTATTCAAAGCAGGCAAACGAGAAGAAGCGATCGCAGCTTACCGCCAAGTCTTAAAAGTTGATGAAAGTGGTTATTGGTCTCCTTACGCTTACAATAAGCTAGGTGAAATCCTCGAATATCCCGAAGCAGTAGCCATCTATCGTCAAGGGAGTAAAAATAACCCTGAAGATGAAGTTTATTATCAAAAGTTAGCTGAATTATCATTACAACGTGGCTTTGTCGATGAGGCGATCGCAGCCTACCGCCAACTAATTAAAATCAAACCTGAACCTTCAACATATGTAGACTTAGCTGACGTGCTGGCGATCCAAGAAAAATACGAAGAAGCGATCGGTTTTTATCGCCAAGCCGCTACCCAAGATGGTAGTGATTATTACTACAACAAACTCAGTCAAGCACTAGTTGAACAAGAAAATTTAGATGAAGCCCTGGCAATTTGTCAAAAGGTAGTCAACATTGGTGAAGGCAGCTATGACACCTGCTCAAGTGTCAATATGCTACTTTACAAACAAAAAGGGTTTAGTGAGGTGATGGAATTTTATCAGTCCTTGGCAAATGCGATTCCACGCCGCAAAATGGCTGAACTTTACATCAAGCTAGGCAAAGAGATCGCCTATGATGAATCTGGCGATCGCTCAAAACAAGAAGCGACAAAGATTTTTCGAGAAGCATTAAAAATAGATCCAGAAAATGCTGAGGCTAAAGAAGCCCTCAACGATTTAATTGCTTATTAGGTTTTGGGAACTGGGGACTGGTGACTAGTAGTGTACCAACCCAAAATTGCTATGTGGAGGCAAGCAATGGACCAGGGGAGAAACTTGCAGTAAGTCTTTCCCCCCTGCCCCCCTGCCCCTCTGCCCCTTTGCTCCTCTGCTGACCACAACGCAAAGTTTCCTTGGCAGACTACTAGGGACTGGCCATTGGGGAGGGGTAAGCGTGGGGAGTGTGGGAAGAATTCTTTCCCCTGTTTCTTCCCCATCCTCTCATATGATGTCCGGGTAATCGCTTACGATAAAAGTAGCGAGTGCAAAGATGACTAATGCCCAAACGAATTAGTGTAGCCAGACATCTTAGAGATTTCCCAAGGGCTACATTTAACATTTTTGCCATCTCCGTCACCTGAATTACAGCCCGCACAAAGGCTGTGGACGCTAGTGGATGAAGCAATTTAATCAATCTTTTAATACACTTCATGAATTGAATTAGAGGGTGTCTTATTTCATCGCTGTCAATCTTTACTTCAACAGCAAGATTTAATTCACCGGTTAACGGGTTTTCATTGGTGGCTTCAGATTGGAGCTTAATCGTAACTAATTACCCGGACATGATATGAATTCATGTTTTTAAATTTCCTAGACAATAAAGATTTAAGTCAATTAGAGAATAAATTTCTATTAATCAAGATATAACCTAGCGTTAATTTTTGCTCATTAGATTGTATGACAAACTGAAAAATTTTTGTCTAGTTAATTGACCTAAATAGCAAACAAGCTTTTGTTAATAACAGGTTATTGACTATTCAAAAACTGTGGCATTTCACGTCAAGAATTGATGGCTTTTTCTGTCAGTAATCAAGATTTGCCTTTACGAGATTTTTTATGTCACAAGAGAGGAGAGTTTAGTGTCTACATTCAGTCGCAGACAAATTTTAATCTTTTTTGCTGGCAGTGCTGGTGCTGCTGTGTTGGGAGACACCATTCTAGATGGTATTTCTAATGTTGCAGGAGCAAACAATACGCCACTGAGCTTTACACCAGTGCGCTTACCCCATACGCTACCTGTTTATCAACAGCAGAAAAGTTTCTTGCCAACTGGAATTGGTCAGGGACAGGTAATCAATACATCTGCAAATGCGAAGTTAAATAGCTACAACGTACTTGATGACGTGGTAGTGCCACCAGAGTACGAACGTTATGTAATTGTCAGCTGGGGCGATCGCGTATTTCCCAACAGCGATGATTATTTCGGCTACAACTGCGATTATACAGGTTTTATACCCCTTGGTAGAACCAATGACATCGGTTATTTGTGGGTCAATCACGAATACGTCAGTTTTCCTTTTTCCGATCTAGTACCGGAAGCTCCAGCTGATGTTAAAGGATTGCCTACCACTTTTGAATCAGTAATTGGCTGGGCTTTACCTACCACCAGAGGCCTTGAATTTGACGGCGAAGCTTTATATAACTTAGGCGGTTCCATCGTCCGGATCTCCAGTCGTAATTCTAATAACCGTTATTCTGTGGTTAAAGGCGATCCGAGAAACCGCCGCCTTCACGGTCTTTCTGGGTTGGGAATTAATAGCCAAAGAACTGATGAATATAAAAACGTTACTTCTTGGGGAAGTCGCAGCTACCAAAAAGGCGACCAAAACTATTTAATCGGAACTGGCCCAGCGGCCACCCAAGTGTTTAACCTCTCCTCTGATGGACTAGGTAACAAAATTATTGGCACTGCCTATAACTGTTCTGGCGGTACAACTCCTTGGGGAACTATTTTAAGTGGTGAAGAAAACTTTCAAGGAAGTACGGCATTTTTCGTTGGTGTCACAGAATCAGTTAACCCTAATGGTACTCAAACAGGTTATACCGATGGAACTACAGGTAAAACCTTCGGCTTAGTTGGCGAAAAATACGGTTGGATTGTAGAAATTGATCCCGTTAATCCAAACTTCCGCCCTCGCAAACATACTTGGTTAGGTCGTTTCCGCCATGAAAACGTCGCCATCCGTGCCGAAGCTAAAAAGCCATTAATTGCCTACATGGGTGATGACAGACGTGGGGGACACACCTGGAAATTTGTCAGTGCAGGTACTATTTCTTCACCAACCAGTAAAGCCAACAGTAGTTTGTGGGAAAGTGGTACTTTATATGTTGCCCGTTACAATCCAAATGGTACGGGCCAATGGATACCCTTAAATTTAAACACTCCCACCAATCCCATTCCGCCATCGGTGATTTCTTCTGTGGAGTTTGCCGCTTTGGGTTCGGCTCAAAGAAATGGTCTTTTACCACTACCAAAACGCAATGGTGTTGCAGGTCAAACCACAGATGGTGGTTCCCTCCCAGTCGATCGCACCAATGAAGCAACAATATTACCTGCTTATCAAGGTAAGAAACTATCTGACTTCTACACTTCCCAAGGTGCTATCCTCGTTGATGCTTTCTTAGCAGCCAACTTGGCCGGCGGTACTCCCACCGCACGTCCAGAGGATATAGAAGTACATCCAACTACCAAAGAAGTATTCATTGCCTATACTGATGGTGCGCCGGGAGGCGATGGTTATCCAGATTCGCGCATTTTCCAAGTTGCCAAGTTAAGTACAGATCCTAACGCGACTCAACAATCTGGAGGACTATACAAGATTATTGAAGATAGTGCCGATGGTACAGGCCTAACTTTTAAATGGCAGAGATTCGCCCAAGGTGGAGAAGCCGGATCGATTTCTGGTGCTGGTTTTGCCAATGTAGATAACCTAGTCTTCGATAATAAGGCAAATATTTGGGGTGTGACGGATATGTCTACCGATACTCACAATGGTTTTGGCCTTGGTGTTGCTGCAACTCCAACTACCATCAATCACGCAGTTAGTGGTAATGTTTCTTCCTTTACCGGGGTTTTCGGTAATAACTGGCTATTCTACATTCCTACTACTGGTAGTCATGCCGGAGAGGTAATACCTTTTGCTCATGGGCCAGTGCGTTGTGAGATGACAGGCCCAACTTTTGTTGGAGATACTCTAATTATTTCCGTACAGCATCCGGGTGAAAATTGTCCGATTAATGACGGAACAATACTCAGCCGCGAGATTGAATTACTGGATTTGAATGGTGTTACATTTAATCAGGCTCGTACTGTACCTCGTGGCAGTAGTTGGCCAAGTAACATCTCAAGCAATGACGGTGGTAAGGCTCAACCTAAAGGGCTTCCCAAACCATCTGTAATTGGCATCAAACGTAAGAATCCTACTGGTAGTTTTACTTAATAATATGAATGTAGAGACGTTATCATTTAACGTCTCTACGTTAATTTTCACGCTAACTTTAGTTTGTTCCTCCAAATACTTTTTTCTTGCGCTTCATCCCCAACGCCATAGCACCAGCGATCGCTATACCACCAACAGTCATCGGTTCTGGTACTGGTGTACTCTTAGTGTAGGTCACTGTACCCACCTCTGTTGTAGATAACAAGTCAGCACTGAGAATACTATAAAATTTTGTTCCCCCTGTATTTGGATTACCAGGATCGTTACCAATAAAAAATTGATCTTCAACTAAATAACTCAATCCTGATAAATTACCATTTGTAAATCTGACTGCGGGAGATATTGGGTAATCAAAATCACTTGTTTCTGTATACTGAGTACCCAAGTAGTTAAACAAAATCGATAATCCATTGCTAACCCCTAGAGTTTCCTCACCTATTCCGGTTAAGGTCGAGTCATCATACTGAAAAGAGCCAAAATATTGACCGGGATTATCGCCAGATGTCGCATTCACGGTGAAACCGTAATTAACCAAAGCAGCTTGTGTTGGTTTAGCAACAGCAGCCACTGAGATGGCAACTGCAAAAGCAGCAACGCTAATATCTTTAGCTAATTTCATTAGAAAATGCTCCAAAGCTCAAAAATGAATAATTGTGTAATTTCACTTAAATAAGCTTTGAACCAATGTGTATAGGTTAAGAAATAATAAACAAAAGATGATCTTAGTTAAATCTTCAAGTTCGTTAGCTATATATAAACCTTGTGTAAACTTATTTTAATATTTACAGCAGATTATGTTGATATTTGAAGCTTAATTATCAACAGTTGTTGACAGCAAAGTTCTTGAAAGCAAAAAATATTTTGCATTAAAAATATTGAGACGTTCAAAACCAAATCAAAAAATATTCCATCGCTTTATTCGCAAACTGCGATCGAAACTATGACTGTTGAATTGTGAGTTCTGTTAGCGCAGCGAGGCCTAGCCTATTCTGGCTGCAAACTCCTCCTATCGGTTGTTGCATGAATAAAATATATCTGGATTAGTTTCGATATAATAATGACTCATTGTTTGTTTTCTTTCCTAACTGGAGAAATTAATGGGTCGCGCCAAAAAGGTTGTTCTGGCATATTCTGGCGGAGTAGATACTTCTGTTTGCATCCCCTATCTGAAGCAGGAATGGGGTGTGGAAGAGGTAATTACCCTAGCAGCAGATTTAGGTCAGGGAGATGAGTTAGAGCCAGTCAGAGAAAAAGCTCTCAAATCCGGTGCAAGTGAATCCTTAGTAGCGGATGTTAAAGACAGCTTTGTTAAAGATTACGCCTTTGCAGCAATTCAAGCCAACGCTCTTTATGAAAATCGTTACCCTCTAGGAACTGCCCTTGCCCGTCCGCTAATTGCCAAGGTATTAGTAGAAACAGCCGAAAAATACGGTGCTGATGCCATCGCTCATGGTTGTACTGGTAAAGGTAACGATCAAGTCCGCTTTGATGTGTCTGTTACCGCCCTCAACCCCAACCTGAAGATCCTCGCACCAGCCAGAGAATGGGGAATGAGCCGCGAGCAAACCATCGCCTATGGTGAAAAGTTTGGTATTCCCTCACCAGTCAAAAAATCTTCTCCCTACAGCATTGATAAGAATTTGCTCGGTCGAAGCATTGAAGCTGGTTTACTCGAAGATCCTTCATTCGAGCCACCAGAAGAAATCTATGAAATGACCAAAGCGATCGCTAATACGCCCAACGAACCGGAGTACATCGAAATTGGTTTCCATCGTGGTATCCCCACCAGCCTCAATGGCGTAGCCAAAAAGCCAGTTGAGCTAATTGAACAACTCAATCAGCTTGTAGGAAATCACGGTATTGGGCGGATTGATATGATCGAAAACCGTCTAGTAGGCATAAAATCGCGGGAGATCTACGAATCACCCGCGATGTTAGTCCTAATTCAGGCACATAGAGATTTGGAAAGTTTGACTTTGACAGCAGATGTTACCCATTACAAGCGTGGGATTGAAGAAAGTTATAGTCAAATAGTTTACAACGGTCTATGGTACAGTCCACTCAAAGCAGCACTAGACGCTTTTATTCAAAAGACACAAGAGCAAGTATCTGGAACTGTGCGCGTGAAGTTGTTTAAGGGTAATGCCACCATCGTTGGACGCTCTAGCGATAATTCCCTCTACAGTCCTGATTTGGCAACCTACGGAGCCGAAGACCAATTCGATCACAAAGCTGCTGAGGGCTTTATCTACGTTTGGGGGCTACCAACTCGCATTTGGTCGCAGTTAACAAGAGGTTAGAAAGACACAGAGAGTGGGTGACGCGGTGACGCAAAGAGTGTTTGTGATAAATTCTGCGTATATCCGCATTCTCTTTCCCCGCGTCCCCGCGTCTACTCCCTCACTCCTCACTTCCCACTTCTTTAACTTGACGAGACTCTAGCCATACTGGCACAAAAATTAAACCAGCCAAAATCAGTAATGCTACGATCGCAAATTTACTCACCCAAGCAACCAATTGCTCTAGGGAAATAATTTTGCCAGCAAAGAAAGCTAATGTCACCATCAAGCTAGCCCAAGCAATTGCTCCTAAAAAATTGTATAAAAAGAATTTTCTGAAGGGCATTTCAGCTACCCCAGCTAGTGGCGCAGCAAAGACCCGCAATAATGCCAGAAAACGTCCAACAAATACTGCTTTTGCACTATTTTGACTAAATTGCTCTTTAATATTCAGCAATCGCACTTCCGAAATCCGAAAGATGCTACCAACTTTTACCAAAAAAGACCAGCCACTAGCTCTACCAACCCAATAGCCACAAACTCCGCCAATTACAGCACCCATAATTGCGTCACCGAGAACCAGCCAGAAATTTAGTTCGTCGCTACCAGCTAAAAATCCGCCCACTAGGGTCACGGTTTCGCCAGGAACAGGAATGCCTAAATTTTCTAGCAAAATTCCCAAAAAAATAGCCCAATAGCCGTAGTTATGGGCGACTTCCTGGATGTTTTCTAGTGAAATGAACTCTAAAGACATCCTGCACCGCCGTGTTTACAAATTTTTACTTTTACTATATCTTTGCTTGTTTTTGGCTAGGGTGTCAATCAAACCGCTACATAGATTTATTGACTCATCTTAGCCTTGAATAATTCATATATTATAATCTATGGTTTTTATTAAGTTTTGACTATTAACTATAATATTTCTAGCATTCGCTACCACAAAGTCATACTTTTGTAACAAGTAAAGAAAAGATTTATAAAAAATTTATAAATCTCTGGTTAAATTATAAAAATTTCGTAAAAGATACGGTTGATACCGAATTTGTTAGGCGCTTATGCCTATATTGGGGAAAGTTATTACAAATTATACGACATGAATACTGAAGAAAACTCTGTCAACTTCTAGGCTGAAATTACCTAAATATCTGGGTAAAACAGTGATTTTGCTGTTGAAAGAGAAGACGTATTTATGTCTTTTTTCGGTTTTTTGTCAAGTGTTCCAACTACCCTGTTAAATTCATGACTCTCACACAAGAACTTCAAGTGATTTTATTCAAACCCCAAGCAAGCATCGATTTGCAAGGTGGCATGGCTTTGAGCGAACAGATGGCTGGAGTCGTGCCCCAACCTCATCAACTCTGGGTTATTGACCTGGCAGAAGTTAACTTTATGGATAGTTCTGGTTTAGTTCCTCTAGTAAAAGGGTTGAAAGCTGCACGTCAAAGAGGCTGTCGTTTAGTTCTATGCAACGTGCAAACTCCTGTAAGATTAATTTTGGAACTCACACAGTTAGATTCAGTGTTTGAAATATTTGATACTTACGAAGATATCTTTACCACTGATAAAGATGAGACTCTGGTGCTAGCAGGCTAATATATAAATCTATCTGAAGAAGGATGGTGGAGTCAAGCGATTTTGCATTTATTTAAACTTTTTGTGCATCCTCACATCGTCAAAGAAAAAAGTCTGGTGCTAGCAGGCTAATTTTCTATTTTACCTAAAGAACAATGTTGAGGAAAACTCATAGCTTCCGAGCTATTGATGTAGTACCGGAAATGACCAAAATCGGTCACAACAGATGCAATTGTTTCTCGGACTCCCCAGCCTCTTGAAAGCACGGATTTTAAACTACTCTCAGACGATGTTTGAAAGGTGGTGTACCTTCATATTAACATTCCTGCGAAGGAGCCTAAAAAAGGGGAATCGAATCTAAAATCCTCCTGTTCCTCCTTTTGAAGGAGGAAGGTAGGGTAAATCTAAAGAAAAGTTTTTGATACATCAGCTACTAGTTTTCAAACATCCTCTTTTAGGCATTTTGGGGAGTTGAAATTTGAGTTTGTTCGGATGTAGGACGAGGAAAATTTGGCAAATCAATGCCGCTGTGACTAGCATTGCGGGTTTTGATTGCTAAACGGTAACTTACACTTTGCAGTTCCGCCTGTAGTTGGCGGTTTTCTCGTTGTAGCATTGCGACTTTTTCTCTGACTGGCGTCATACGCTCCTCAAACTTACGACGGTAAATTTGAGGTAGTTCTTGTACTACTTGCTCCAACATCCGAGTGCGATCGGTCAGTTCTTGGACTGACTGTCGCAATTGGTAAATTTCCAAGTCACGAGTTGTAATTTGCTCCTGGTAAAATGCCACCTGCTGCTCAACAGCTTGGAGTTGTTCTTGCAAAGCTTGTAACTGAGTGTTATCGCGTTCAACTTCCGGCTGGTGGGGCATAAAACTAGTATTACCTTTTACCAGCCGGAAGAGTTCTTGAGATAGCTGTTGTACTAATTGATCGCGAAGTTGCAACTCTTGGCGTAGTTGCGATACTTCCGTAGAGAGAACTTGAATGTTTGATGTATTAGATTGACTCACAGTAGCTTACCGCTCCCATTCAGAATCTTGTCCAGTCTTAGGTATAACTGCGGGAGTACTACCTTTGGCAAGTATTTGTTAATTTAGCATTACTAACCAAGTTACTGGTAAATAAAAAAACAAAATTTTATTGAATGGGATTGGGGATTGGGGACTGGGGAGATGAGGGAGTGGGGGGGGGAAAGATTTCTTCCATATCCTCCCACACCTCCCACCCCTCCCACACTTGCTGCTTGCCCCATGCCCTATTTCCTATGCAGTTGCATTTGCAGCTACTTTGGCAGTTTTATCCTCTTCCAGTTCCTGCTTAATTGTGAGATAGCGAATCACGTCTTCACTCAAGCGCATGGCGCGTTCATATGGAGCGATCGCAGTTGCAGGTGCGGTGTAGTTAAATTGGATGTAAATGCCATCGCGGTGTCTTTTGATTTCATAAGCCAGACGACGTTTACCACGATTTTGAATTTGGATATCCTCGGCGCCTTGTTCGCGCAGCAAATTCTGATATTTGGTAATTGCTTGCTCTACCTGTTCGTCTCCTAAATCAGGACGCAGGATGTACATTGTTTCGTAACTTGTGGTCATATTTTTTAGTCTCCTTATGGACAAAAAATGGCTGCTAGTGTCAATCTATACTTGATTTTTATTTAAAATACTAGTATTAATCAACATCTGAAGCAACAAGGAACTATAATCTTACCAGTTTTCAATTTGAATCATTAGCCAATCTGCCGAACTTTGGATTTCATTTCTTGGATGTCCCTATTGAAATACTAGGTCGCTCACCGGCCCCAGATTTCTTTAGCAAGTAAGAATCCAGCTTTTGGTGTTCGCCAGCAAATTGATTCAGCTATCAGCGCCTTTTTCAAAGGGCATCTGTAGCGATCGCTTTTTTGCTCAAGGCTCAATCGGTTCGCCAAAAAGCTAACTGAGGATTGCTACTACTCGCTTACAGGTTTTAATGAAAGACAAAAGGATATCGATCGAGGTTATGGCGCAGCGCTATGTACGAATTCAAAATCAAGAAGGACAAATTTACTATGGGTTACTACAACCCTCCTTCAACGTCCAGGTGCTAGATGCTCCGCCCTGGTTACAAGGGCAACCCACTGAATTAATTTTAACGCCAGAAAACTACCAAATTTTGGCTCCCTGCGCTCCATCGAAAATTGTGGCAGTGGGGAAGAATTACGCGGATCATGCCGCAGAAATGGGTACTCCAGTACCTTCTGAGCCACTAATTTTTCTTAAGCCACCCACGTCGATTATTCCGTCTGAGACGGAAATTAAATATCCTCCCCAGTCGCAACGAGTAGATTACGAAGGAGAGTTAGCATTAATCATTGGCGATCGCGTTTTTGACTGTACACCAGAAATCGCCCAAACTAAAATTTGGGGCTACACCATCGCTAATGATGTGACAGCGCGGGATTTACAAAAACAAGATGGTCAATGGACGCGAGCCAAAGGTTTTGATACTTTTTGTCCTTTGGGGCCTTGGATTGTGCGGGAATTAAATCCAGGTGCGAGATTGCAGACTTTTCTGAATGACGACGCCAACCCAGTCCAATCTAGCTGTATCGATCGGATGGTATTTCCGCCGGATGTTTTAGTGTCTTATATCAGTCAGGTGATGACGTTACTACCGGGAGATGTGGTGCTTACAGGAACGCCAGAGGGTGTTAGTGCGTTGCAACTGGGCGATCGCGTCCGTGTAGAAATAGAAGGTATCGGCCGCCTGGAAAACACCGTAGCGACCCGTTAAGGACTAGCGCACTTGCATGTGCACGGCATCAGAAATCGCTGGAATTTCTGCATAACGCCCTATTAAAGACTGGATGACTGAATATCCAACTGCTACCACTACGCCTAAAAAGATAGTGTTAGCCACTGTTTCTATTGCAAAGCCAGTACCAGGAACCTGTCCTAAAATTCGCACCAATATGGAGCACAAAAATATCACGATGTCCAAAAGAATTGCCTGCATTGTGTTGAAACGAATGAAGTGACTAATTTTTTCGTTTCTTACCACCAGTAGGAACAAGGCAAAGAACACGATTAGCTGTCCCAATTGTCCTAAACTACCGTAAATTATTAGCACTGGTTGGAGCGGTAAAAGCAGGACTTGTAGTACTGGAAACTGAGTAAACAAAAACCTACCAAAGACTAAACCATCAATTAGGGGCAGTAAATAAGGCAAGCAAGCAAAAATCCGATCTGGAACAGTTGTAGACCCGCGCCAAGTCATTATGCATTCTCCTATGGTTATTTTTCAACACTTACTTGACCTTAGGATAACGCAGTTGCCTGGTCTTGCTGGTAAATTCAGTTATTCTATATGGGCGATGCGAAAGCCCATTACACATTCATACTGGTCTGGCTGCTGTTGATTTCGTTTGCGGATGGCTTGGCCACAACGCAGTTGACCCCCACGCCAACGGGGTTGGCCGCTCACATCAGCGAGTAAACAAGACTGGCAAACTTGCTCAGGGGCAAGGATTTGCTCGTCCATTAAAATGACTAGCATCTAATCCCTCCTGTAAATTTTGATTGTCACCTACATTTCACTCCGAGAGAACGCTGGTTGTAGCGGTCTAAAAAGACGGCGCGTTGTCAGCTATAACTATTGGCGATGGAAGAACATACTTAGAAGCCACATCCTACCCGTTTGTAGCAAAAATGTGGGTGTCACAATTTAATCTAAAGTTGTCAAGTGAATCTTAATTTATTGTATGTTCTGTTCTGTTAGAGATTGGGTTGTTGATTAAAAAAAGGCTGATTCCAGAGTATTGACTTTGCGAAAATTTAAGTATATGACACTAAGTTAACTTGATAGGCTTTTTAGGGATGCAATTACAAATTACTGAGGTAAACTTGCAAGCAAGCTAATACACAATATTATTGGGCGGCTTGTAGGTCTGGGCATCACTCACAATGGAACACTGGCAATTTCTGATACAGAAGCAAGGCGATCGCTCGTGGCATATCCTGGAATCGCCAAATTCACAAATTTTGGAAGGGCAGTATAGAGTTCTGGCTCGTTCCAACCTGCTGAATACGGATGTGGAAGTACGCGTCACTCACTTTTCAACACACGAAGTTACACCAAAACGCCGAATTTTCAAGCGTTCGCGTCGCACTAACTCAGAAGGCTTAATGGCGGTAATTCCCTTTACTCACTTTGAGCCAGGAGTTTGGGAACTGCGCTGTTCGGGCGATTTGATGTCGGATATGTTGGGTAAATCTTGGCAATACGGTGTCCAAGTGCAAGTCCTGTGTCAGGAAGCAGAGGCCGCAGAGCGAGCAGAGGGACAGGGGAGCAGGGGAGAAGTTGCAGCAAGTCTTTCTTCTATGCCTCTTCCCGATGCCCCATTCCCCATGTACTATGCCCCACAGCCAGTAGAAACCCTAGAGCAGGCGATCGCCGTCTCCACAGAGTTGCCAATTCCTACAGATAGCAGCGCTGACACGGCTATTGTGGCAAATGGAACTATACAAGAAAATATAGATAGTAGGGTTAACACGGCTGTTGTGGCAAATGCTACTAAACAAGAAGATACAGCTAGTACCACTGACACGGCTATTGTCCTAGATGTAACTCAACTGGAATATACAACTAACAGCAATGACACAGCTATTGTGCCAGATAAAACCAATGAATACGAGGTATTTAGTTTTGCTGACACAGATATTGTGCCAGATGTAACTAGAGAAGAGGATATATTTACTAACACTGCTGCGGCTATTGTGCCAGATATAACTCAACAAGAGCATATACTTACCACCACTGACACGGTTATTGTGCCAGATATAACTCAAGAAGAGGATATATTTACCACCACTGACACGGTTATTGTGCCAGATACAACTCAAGAAGAGAATATAGGTATCGATCAGCCGATCAGTCCTGTATGGCTCAAAGGTGAAACGGTAGAACAGATTTTACAAAATTTAATAGAATTAGCTTTACCGACTCCTGAACCGCTATCTGAAGATGAAAAGGTTATGGATTCTTCAGAAACACAACAGCTACCGCCATTATTGCTGACTTTAGATCGGGATACTTATATTGCTCGTTGGGGACAAGGTTTAACAATTAATGGGCGCGTAGAACTTGAGGAAAAGACGGATCTAGAACTGGCTGAAACATTGCCAAAAAGCGTCCGTGGACTAGAACTAAAAATTGAACTGCGATCGCCCCTACAGTCGCAAATCTTGACCCAGGTACGGCAACCCTTAGCAGATCAAGAACTGCCCTTTAATATCAATACCTCAATTGATATTCCTGCTGAATGTGAATCGAAGTTAATTTTGGCGGATATCAGTTTGTATGGTAAATTCGCTGACATTAGTGAAGTCACACAGTTAGCCAACCAGTCTTTCACAATTACAGCAGATGTAACAGAATTACTGACAATCACAGCCGCAGCAAAATCTAGTACATCTTCCAATGAAGTGATAGCACCATCGGCCTCCTCTACCAATTTCACACAACCACAGGCAACTGTTAAGCTCGATTTAAAACTATTGAATTTGGTCAAAGTCCGAAAAACAGACGAGGCTGCGGTAGCCAACCCATCCCCAAACACCCTCCTATCAGGGCAAACAAACCTCCAAGTTCCCCAAGAAACCACCCGCCGGACATCTCAACTGAAAAATTCACCTAGTTTGCCTCAATTACCGAAATTGCCTCCCATCAAAACTGATGTCAATACCCCCACAGATATCGTTGCAGAATCTCCTTTACAGAATGAGCTTTTAGAAAAGGATGCTACTATAGCTGCCATCAACTTGGAGCAGTTAGTCATCAGGCAACGGCGAATACCAATAATCGACACGACTTTTCCATACTTGAAACGGCTACAAACTGATAATGCTCCGGATACATTGGAAATTCAAGCGGCTGAGGACATACCGCAGTTGGACGCAATTATTGATGAAGATAAGAACACGGCCCAAGTACTTGCTCAACCAAATTTAGAAGTCCAAGAAGAATCTATTGCTCAAATACTTGCTCAACCAAATTCAGAAGTCCAAGAAGAATCTATTGCTCAAATACCAACTCAACCAAATTCAGAAGTCCAAGAAGAATCTATTGCTCAAGTACTTTCTCAGCAAAATTCAGAATTCATTAAAACAAAACTTTACTCATCTCCCTTGCTTAGGAAGTGGATGCACAGCCAAGGATACTCTTTCCCTGAACCCTTAAATGAGCTACCACCCCAAGACTACGATAACTGTATTCCAGATCGGCAGGCGTCGCTTTCTGTGAGCGCAGAAACTCCCAATAGCGATGTTGATGCTGTTGATGTCAACTTGCTGTTAAGCCTAGATGCCAATACAGAAATACTAGAAGACATAGACGCAGTAGAAAAAGTAGATCTAGTTATACAGGAAAATACAGTAATAGAAGAAATCTTAGAAGAACCGACATTTTCACCACCTTTGCCATCACAAATACCGCCTCCGCCTCCGCCGATTAGCAGAAATACAGCTTCAGCTTGGTTGGCGCAAGAAATTGTTGTAGATGATACATATAGTGAATTAGAAGCCGATATAACGACAAGTTATGCCTTAGAAGAGGAGGAGCAACTAGCATCAGATTTATCTCATCTCCTAGCTATAAGTATGGAAGCAATTGAGCCTTTACCAACTCCACAACTGTATGTGCCAGAGGGCGAACTAATAGCTGGCAAGTCTGTGATAGTACGCGTAGTGATGCCTGAAGTAGCTCGACAAGTTGCTATCAAGTTATGGGTTGAAGACTGCCAAACTCGTTGGTTATTAGATGGGCCTCATTTACTGACAAATTTACTACCTAACACCTTGGGAGGGTTGGAAGTGATGACGCAATTAAATATTCCCTTTGGCTGTTTGGAAATTCGCTTAGAAGCGATCGCTGTCGATCCAACAACCCAACAGGAGAGTCACAAAGTGACAACAGTGCGAACTGTCATTCCCCCAGACTTACCAAACTTAGAGCTAGATGAATTATTGGGTATTTAAAATGGGGCATGGGGCATAGGGCATGAAGAGGTGTGGGAAGCATAAATTCTCTTTCCCCCATACTCCCCATCTCCCCATCTCCCTCATCTCCGATGCCCTATGCCCAATATCGGCTGTGTTAAAAATCTTTAGAATTTAAAAAATCTGGCGCACTTTGCAGTAAGCTCATCTTGAATTGTAGTGTGATTTAACAGGAACTTTTTCTATGGCATTTGAATTTTTGCCTACCATCTTGGCTAGCACTTCCTACTTGCCTGCTATCTTCGTTCCGATTATTGGTTGGGTTTTACCAGGTGCAGTATTCGCATTTCTATTTTTATACATAGAAAGCGAAGATATTGCTTAATTGGTTTATTCCTTCATTGGTAATTGGTAATAGATTACTTTGCTTTTTACCAATTACCTAATTATCACACCTGAATTCTGAATTCAGAATTCAAAAGTAAAACATTCAAGCATAGGGTCAATCCAAAATCCAAAATTGATTGGCTTTCCTTGAAATCTGATGTAACAATACCGCCTATCTCAAAGAGACAGGCGGCTTTTTTAATGCTGATTTCTCAACAAATGCTAGAAAATTCAGACTTTATAGTATTGGCTTCAAACTAATTTTAGATTGAAGAACCCAGTCCGGCGTAGGCACCATAAAAGAAAATGCCCAAGACTGTAATTACACCTAATCCTGCGACCGTAGCGACGACCCACAGGGGAATTCTCCCACTTCCAGACACAGCTTCTCTCCTCCCTTAACAACAAATCAACACACGTTCAATAAACAAAGATTAACAAAATTTGTTCTAGTTAGTTAAAGAAGTAACTAGAAAACAGAATTCCCAGAACGAAAATTAGTAGTAGTCCCAGGTATAGTGAAGTCCGGTTTAATTCAACCGGTTGATTATTGGGATTGGGCGATCTTTCCATAACTTGCTCCTAGCGTTGAATAAATTGCATTGCGGCGATCGCGCCTAAAAAGAATACAGTTGGCACACCTAATGTGTGAACTGCCAGCCATCTAACGGTAAAAATTGGATAGCTAACTGGTTGATTGATGTTATTGCCGCTAGTCATGATCTCAAACTACTTTCCAATAAATTGTTCAACTTGTTGTTTCGCTTCAAAACGGTTCTTCACAATTGGTACTTCTTGCCGCGCTGGTGTGAAATATTCATTGGGGCGGGGTGTACCAAAAGCATCATAAGCCAGTCCGGTGCTGACAAATAACCAACCAGCAATAAACAATGCGGGGATGGTGATGCTATGAATTACCCAGTAACGAACGCTGGTAATGATGTCCGAAAATGGACGTTCTCCAGTGGTACCTGACATTTAGATCCCTACCTTCATTAAGAATGTATTGAGTTTATTATCCTACAAAGTTTAGAAAGAGTTACAAGTTGCAAACTTCTTCTCAGAAATGGGTATTGGGGACTGGGTATTGGGGATTGGGTATTGGGGATTGGGTGTTGTAAAAACTCTTCCCCAGTCCCTAGTCCCCAGTCACCAGTCCCCGTTAAGCTGCTTCTGCGGAAGTTGTTTCAGGTTTTGGTAGGTATTTCAGCAAGATGCCGCGATCGCCAATGACAAATCCTTGTTCTGGTTGGAAGAAAACGATCTTGTACAAATTAGCAGCTACTTCTTCTACCTCACGGTCTTTTTGCCAGGTTTTGCCACCGTCGGTACTTTGTAGCAAATTACCGCTACCGCCACCTATCCAAATTTCATCGGGTGTGCGATATGCCAAATCCAGTAAACCCCAACTAGTGGATAACTCTGGAAAATCTGCTTTTTGCCACTCCTCAGGTTTAGTTGGTTCAGTAAACTGGATTTGACCTCCTCTGGCTAGCATCCACAACTGACCATTGTCAGTAAAACCCATATTTTCTACCCGGCGAGAACTATTGCGGTTGTGAGGAACCCAAGCACTTTGCCCTGGTTCCCAAGTCGAGTAGAAGTTCCCCTTAGCGGAAACGGCAACATATTTGCCATCAGCAGAACGTTCTAAGTTACGCACTACGCCTACTGCTGATTCCACTTTGGCTTTCCAGTTTTTGCCGCCGTCTGTGGTTTGATAGATAGCTCCCACATCAGTAGCCAATTCGGCTTTGTTATCTGCTAATGCTTTAACTGCGATCGGGTTACCCGGTAGCTTTTCGCTCAGAGCAATCCGCGACCAAGAAGCACCTTCATCAGTGGTATGAATTAAAAATCCAGGTTCTCCAGCAATCCAACCTTCTTTACCGATAAAACTTACCGAGTTAAAGCGATACTTTTGCTCATCTAGTTGCAGTGCTATTGGTTTCCAAGTATCGCCTCCATCATTGGTTTCCAACAGGGTAGCATTGCTACCTACTAAGTAGCCATGCTGAGGATTACCAGTAAAAGCAATATCCAGCAACTTCGCATCTGTTGGCACAGAAATGATTTTCCAAGGGTTGTAGCTAACGGAAGGGACTTTGCTACAACCTATACACATCAGGACTACCAGTAACAAGGCAAATATTCGTTGCCAACTTTTCAAAATTGAATGCATCAGTATCTCTTAGATTGATTCTAAATTTGTGTAGGGTTTTCTAAAAGGTTTACCTTAAAGGCTACAGTCGCTTTACAAACTTGAGAGTTCAGAGTTCAGAGTTCAGAATTCAGAACTCAGAATTCCTAACTCCCAACTCCCAACTCTTAGCCGGATGTCATTGTAAGCCGTAGAGACTAAGAAAAAACAAAAAGGCAAGAGCTAAGGCTCCGAAAATTAGGACATTCTTTTGGGTTGGGGTTAGGTTGTTGACACCCAAACCGTAACCGAGATTTTCTTTAAAGCCGGATGCCGAACCCACAGGCCCGATGTTGGCAAAAGCCGTTTTCTTGGCACTACAAACTGGACAGCGCCAAGTTATGGGCAGTTCTGCAAAGGGTGTTCCTGAAGGAATGTCATGTTTATCATCTCCCTTTTCAGGTTCGTAAACATAACCGCAGGCGCGACACTCATAGCGGTCTAACACTGAAGTCTCAACAGCTGGTTCGCTCATGGCTAAGGCCTCGCAGAGGAGAAATCTTAAATATACGTTAAAAATTATGACATAACTGTTAGACTTTTCTATGCAATACTAAAAACCAATCAAATACCTGAAATCCATTTGTTTCGTAGATTTCAGAAAAATCAAACAGATATAATGTAAAAGAAAGTAACGCAATTACAGGGATTGGGCATGGGGCATTGGGCATGGGGCATGGGAAGAAGATGGGGGGACAAGGGGAAAAGACAAGAAAAGCAAGTTTTCTCCTTGTCGCCTTGTCTCCCTCATATCCCAAACTCCCGATGCCCGATGCCCAATGCCCCATGCCCAGTCCTAACCTAAATACTCCATAAGCGGTAGATACTCATTGTGTTTGTCCTCAGCGGTTACGAGTACCTTCTAGGCTTTTTAATCATCTGTAGCCTAGTTCCTGCCTTAGCGCTCTCAGCATCCAAGCTCTTACGGCCCAGTAGTTACAGCCCTGAACGGCGTACTACTTACGAATCTGGGATGGAACCCATTGGAGGAGCCTGGATTCAGTTCAATATTCGCTACTACATGTTTGCTCTGGTCTTCGTGGTCTTTGACGTGGAGACTGTATTCTTGTATCCTTGGGCCGTGGCTTTCCACCGTCTGGGGCTATTGGCATTTATTGAAGCGCTAATCTTTATTGCAATTCTTGTAGTTGCTTTAGTTTACGCATGGCGTAAAGGAGCTTTGGAATGGTCTTGAATTCTAACTTAATAACCCAGGACAAAGAGCGAATCATCAACCCCATTGAGCGTCCTACTGTCACTCAAGACCTTTCAGAAAACGTCATTTTGACTACGGTTGACGATCTCTACAACTGGGCGCGGCTTTCTAGTTTGTGGCCGCTATTATTTGGTACTGCTTGCTGCTTCATTGAGTTTGCAGCTTTAATTGGCTCGCGGTTTGATTTTGACCGTTTTGGTCTAATTCCTCGTTCTAGCCCCCGCCAAGCTGATTTAATCATTACGGCAGGGACAATTACCATGAAGATGGCACCCCAATTAGTGCGTCTTTACGAACAAATGCCTGAGCCGAAGTATGTAATTGCGATGGGTGCTTGCACGATTACTGGCGGGATGTTCAGTGTTGATTCTCCGACGGCAGTGCGCGGAGTTGATAAACTGATTCCTGTGGATGTGTATTTGCCTGGTTGTCCTCCTCGTCCAGAAGCAATTATCGACGCCATTATTAAGTTGCGGAAGAAAATTGCTAATGATTCGATGCAAGAGCGAGATAAAATTAAGCAAACTCACCGCTATTACAGCACGACTCATAACCTCAAGCCAGTGGAAGAAATCTTAACTGGTAAGTATTTGCAGTCAGATACTCGCTCTGTACCACCGAAAGAATTGGCAGAAGCGATCGGTATGCCAGTACCACCTGCATTGCTGACAGCTAAGAATAAGGAGGAACAACCCCGTGGCTGAAGAAGAATCTAAACCAGTACCAGCAGCTAAGGAAGAGTCATTGGTAGAAGCTGGTAAAGTTTCCCAGTGGTTGACGGAAAATGGTTTTGGTCATGAGTCTCTGACACCGGACAAAAACGGAGTGGAGATAATTAAGGTGGAGGCAGATTTTTTACTCCCCACCGCTACAGCCCTTTATGCTTATGGGTTTAATTATCTCCAGTTTCAAGGTGGCGTTGACCTTGGGCCAGGACAGGAATTGGTGAGCGTGTATCACTTGGTTAAGGTGGGTGATAATGCAGATCGGCCTGAAGAAGTCCGCTTAAAGGTATTCCTACCACGAGAAAATCCCGTGGTGCCTTCAGTGTATTGGATTTGGAAGACTGCTGATTGGCAAGAGCGCGAGTCTTACGATATGTACGGCATTATCTATGAAGGACACCCAAATCTGAAGCGAATTTTGATGCCGGAAGATTGGGTGGGTTGGCCTTTGCGGAAGGATTACGTCTCGCCTGATTTTTACGAGTTGCAAGACGCTTATTAATTTAGTGCTGAGTTTCAGCTGTGATTAACCCCTTTCCGGTGGCGGAGAGGGGTAATGTTTTTGGTGTTTTATGTAAAGTTGAAAGTTGGTTGACAAAATTTGCTGAAATTCAATCACTTAACACTAAGGATTTTGGTCACTCAAAGATTGATGAGTTTAAGTTGGTGAAGACTTTCACACTTTTCAAAGTGTAAACGTTTGATTAGTTGAGAATGAGTGGGTGATGGGTTAGATTTAATACACCCTAAAACAGCAGTGATAACACTAGCTAATAATTGTTAATGGGTTATACTTTGTGAAAACAGTTACTCGACTCAGACTATCTTAATTAATACAATATTTTTCTTGATAAAGGATGTGAAATCAATGAAAATCGAAGCTAATGATAAAGAAGTCCAGGATATATTTTCTCTAGGTTATTTTAAAATACCAAGATTTCAACGCCCTTATTCATGGACTGATGAAGAGGTTATTAACTTTTGGGAAGATGTGATCATTAGAGATTATGAACATTATTTTATAGGTTCAATGGTTGTTTATCAAACAGAAAAACCATACTATGGAATAGTCGATGGTCAACAAAGATTAACAACAATTACATTAATGCTTGCTGCTATAAGAAATGCTTTTCTTGATTATGGAGATGAAAATTTAGCTAAAGGAGTACATCAATATATTGAGAAAGCTAATATAGATAATATCCCTGAATATGTTTTGAATTCTGAGACATCTTTTCCTTACCTGCAAGGATACATACAAAGTTTTAACACAGCAGAAATACACTGTAATGTAGGTAATGAAGAACAGAATTTAAAATCAGCATTTGAATTAATAAATAAGAAACTTTATGCCATAATTCCTAAATTTGATAGCACAGAACCTTATAATGATTTATTTGAAGAGAGAATACCCGCAATTCTAGAGACTCTAAAATCTCTGAGGAAAAAAGTTCTTTCCTTAAAATTAGTATTTATTCAATTAGATAACGAAGATGATGCTTATTTAATTTTTGAAACTCTCAATACTAGAGGTAAAGACCTTACTACACCTGATTTAGTAAAAAACTTACTTTTACAGAAACTAAGAACTTCAAACGTAACATTAGATACTTATAAATTGATATGGAATGGCATCTTAGAAAAATTTGACAATAATGGATTAGAACAAACTGTTGTAGAATCTTTCTTGTATCATCACTGGCTTTCTAAGTATGGTGATACAACTCAAAAACAGTTATTTGGAGAAATCAAAAAATACATTGATTCTTCTAGTAAAAATGACTCTGAAAATAAATGTCGATTATTATTATTAGAATTTCAAAAAAACTCAGATTATTATGTTTCTATTGTATCCCCAGATAACCATCAATGGAGTCCTGAAGAAAAAAATAGTATCTATCAATCGTTAAAGGCATTACGTCTTTTTAATGTCAAACAGCAAACATCAATGATTCTATCTCTTCTTAGGGCATATAGAGAAAATAAAATAACATTGAAGGCATTACGCCCAATACTATAGACTCATCCGCGAATCATGAAAGCTTACCAGGAGAGAGTTACAAGGATTTGCACGGAAGGAGCGATCGCCATCTGGCAGTACGAGAAAATGAGGGTTTGAAGGCA
>NZ_JACJTU010000061.1 GCF_014698835.1 Nostoc paludosum FACHB-159
TTCAGTTGCAATTAATCCTGGCTGAAGCGTAATTATAGTTGCAAATAATCCTGGTTTGTAAATGTCTTGATTGCAGGTTTGAGCGATTAGTATTGCAGGTCGTTACAATTAAGGATGAAGAATTACTATCAAAGTTCGGTAAGCTGGCACTGACTAAAAGCCGTAAACAAGAAATGCCTTTAACTGTGGTTGCTCACAACAATACTCAGGCGTGTTTGTTCGGTATTAAGAGTTTGCATAATCTCGTTTCTAAGATGCTTCAGGTTGAATGTTTGGCTCTTGTTGACACAATTACATTACAGCCAAAATCAACAGGTAAAGCCAAGGTAAAACTTGATAGTTCTAACGAATGGCTTGATGTTCATCTGCCGACTATGAGCGTAAAAATATCTGATTTTAGCTCCCCTACACCAGCAGAATCTAACCCCTATCCTCCCATTGATAAAGCCACTTTAGAGCGCATATATGAACTGGAATTTAATCTTAGTAATAAGGCAGAATCTAACCCTATCCCATCCCTAACACCACTAGCCCAATCACTGCTGCAATACCTCCAGCGCACCGGAAGAACATCGGCAGTCATACAGGAGATACAGCCCAACTTTAAGGTTAAGGGTCAACGGTTCAGTTCAGAGGAATTGAAGCGATTGTTTAATGAGTTGGTTGAGAACAGTCTGGCCGTCTGGCTCGATGCAAATACTATCAAAATTGCCTCAAATCAGACAGATGGACAGAATGGACAGGAGTAGACAGAAACCTTGTACAGCATGGGACAGAAGCGATATAGTTCTAGACAGATAGGAGACAGCAGACAGAGCGCCCTCAGCATTGCACTGGGGGGTTTATTGCCTCTTTAAGACATTCCAGTTAAGGATTAAAATGTTTGCTAGGCTGATTGAGCGTTGATGGAGGTAATTGCTGCGTAGGTTGTTGAGGCTGACTGAACACAATTGGAACTTTTAGTTTCTCAGCTAATTCCAAAGCATTATTGCTAAAGTCAGTAGCAACAGCAATACCACCAGCAACTGTACTCGCTACCGTCAACAAAGCAATAATGCGGGTTTTGATTCTCTCAGGTTTTCGCTTCTCAGGTTTACTAATGTCTTCTTGCAGGTCGTCCAAATGCACCAGAGCCTCTTCACGTTGAGCTTCTGGAAATTCTTGTGCTAGATCACGTAGAGAGCTAATTATCTTAGTAATCTCATCAAAGTTTTGACCAATATTTTGGGAGAAATTGGAAACAGTACCGCTACCAGATTGGACAAATCCCACGTTATTGGCATGAATTGTAGTTTTATGGGTAGGTTCTTTCTCAGCCATTGTTTTAACAACTCCTAGCAAATTTGTATTCGTCTGACGTTCATATTCTAAATCGCGCTCAAATTTAGAAATTAGTGTTTCTTGCGCTTGTAACTTTAATAGATACTGTGTTTCTATAGCTTGAAGTTCCGTCTGATATAGTGCTTTTACCTTACTCTCAATCGCTACCTTATCCGCTTCTGCTGACACCTCCAAACGAATTACAAATGCCCCACCGCTTTTCTTTTCAATCGCTTGGATAGACAGATTTTCATCATCATACTGTCTCCGTAGTTCTTGGAAAGATTGGAAGAAGGCTTTCCAGTCAATGCCATCAGCAAAAATTAAGTCAACTGTTTCTAAAGCTTTCTGAAATAGTTTGGTAAATTCCCCAGGTGCAAACTTTCCGCTACTTGGACGAGGTTCTTGTTTGTCCTTTCTCAAATAAACATACTGGCAATCAATATCATTTAATTTTGTAGCAGAGTTAATATTCCAGTCTTCCAAACAAGCTCCTGTAAACTTTGCACCAGTAAAATCTGTTTCTATTGCTTGAGTTTTACTCAGGTTAGCCCCGCTGAGATTAGCCCCGCTGAGATTAGCCCCGCTAAGGTTAACTCCGGTAAGGTTAACTCCAGTGAGATTAGCCCCGCTGACCTTAACTCCGCTGAGGTCAAATCCACTAAGGTCAGCCCCGCTGAGATTAGCCCCGCTGAAGTCAGCCGCGATGAGGTTAGTCCCGATGAGGTTAGCCCCGCTGAGGTTAGTCCCGATGAGGTTAGCCCCGCTGAGGTTAGCTTTGTAAAGGTTAGCCCCGCTGAGATTAGCCCCACTGAGGTTAGTCCCGATGAGGTTAGCCCCGATGAAGTTAGCCCCGCTGAGGTCTTTTCCCATCAGGTTAGCCTCGCTGAGATTAGCCCCACTGAGGTAAGCCCCAACGAGGTTTTCTCTCGTGAGGTCTTTTCCCATGAGGTTAGCCCCAATGAGGTTAGCCCCAATGAGGCTAGTTCCGCGTTGGGCAGAATTAACTCCCTCAATCAAATCTTCTAAAATGAGCTTTGGTTTAGCGGCATTAGAGATATGTAAGCCAAAATCTATCGACAGGTGTTCACAAACTTTGATACCTCTGATGCTATTACCTTTGGCATCTAGCAGTGGGGAAAAAGTCCCAATCCCCAGCCTACCGGAAACAACCGCTGTAATTCCTCCGCCTAAGCTACTTTTTGCGGGGATTCCTACTCGATATGCCCACTCCCCAGAGTAATCGTACATTCCACAAGTGAGCATAAGACTGATTACATCCTGAACATAGTGTTCATCAATCGCCCGTTCTTTGGTAATAGGATTGACACCACCATTGGCAAGGGTAGCTGCTATCATGGCTAAATCATGGGTGTTAACCATAATCGAGCATTGCTGGAAATAGAGGTCGAGGGTTTCTTCAATGCGATTGCTAATCATGCCAAAGCTGAGCATCAGGTGTGCCATTGCTCGATCCGAGTGTCCTGTTACTTTTTCTGTTAAAAAAACAGGGACATTAATTTCGTGTTCTCGTCCGGTGTAACGGCGGAACATATCGAGGATGCGTTGGAGACGTTCTATTACTCTATAGCCTTTGATTAAATCGGTAGTTGCAATTGCACCTGTATTCACTATTGGGTTGTAAGGACGATATGTTTTTTCATCTAAAATAATAGAATTAAACGCTTCTCTCGTTGGTTCAACACCCACTCTGGTATTGACATAATCACGACCATGATCTTCTAATGCTAAACCATAAACAAGAGGTTTAGAAATTGATTTAATTGTGAATAATTTATTGCAATTTCCCTCCTCAAATACCTGACCACTTTTGGTCACCAGGCAGATGCCGAAACACTCCGGATTTTCGTATGGATCTACTGTGCCTTCATTAATAAATTTATAGTTATCATACAAATTTTCTTTCAGATAGCGATGTAATGGCGAAGTTGCCGTTTCCATTGTTTTTGCAATTTTCTTTACATTCTCTATGCCAACTTAATGCTCTGAAATTATTTCATAGTATGCGTGAAGCGGACAGTATCAGCGAGAACAAATGAAGCAAATTTACCCAATTGCAATACTATACTGACTAACAATCAAAATGGTTGAATCAGAAAGACTGTATTAGTTTTAAGTAAATGGCTTGTGGTCATGAGATAAATGCTCATTAACAGTTTATTTGTAATTAAAAAATTTTACAAAAGGATATACTTAATAAGTAATAATAAGGCAGACTATTTTCGGTTTTTAAGTGAAACGCGACTCCATTTATTACCAAATTTTTAAACGCTTTCCTGCGTTAATTTTTGAACTGGTTCATGACCGTCCCCAAGAGGCACAAAACTATCGATTTGAGTCAGTTGAGGTAAAAGAAACCTCCTTTCGCATTGATGGGGTCTTTTTACCTCCAGAGGGTGCAACACCCAAGATTATCTACTTTGCAGAAGTTCAATTTCAAACAGACGAAGCTCTTTATCATCGCTTCTTTACTGAGTCGATGATGTACTTAAATCGTAATAGAGGACTCTACGATGACTGGTACTGTGTGGTAATTTTCCCATCACGCTCTTTGGAACCAAGCGATACAAGAACTCATCGAATATTTTTAAACAGCGACCAAGTGCAGCGCATTTATTTGGATGAGTTAGGTACTCCTAATACTCTGTCAATAGGCATCAATTTAATGCAGTTGACAATCGCCTCAGAGAAAGCGATGGCGGAGCAAGCGCGTCTATTAATTGAGCGAGTACAATTAGAGTCAACTGGCATACTGCCGAAAAACGAGATAATAGATATTATCACCACTATTGCCGTTTACAAGTTTTCTTCGTTGAGTAGAGAGGAAGTGGAAGCTATGCTGGGACTGAACATTGAAGAAACACGAATCTACAAAGACTTGGAACGTGAAACCAAATTAAAAGCAGCAGCACGCTTTTTGAGCATGGGTTACAGCATCTCCGAAGTGGCAAAGGGAGTTGATTTATCGGTTGAGGAACTGACAAAAGAAGTAGTAAATTATCAAACCCCAAAAGAACAGGAGCGCACAGAGTAAAGTATTGAGTTTCGGTATAGACAGCGTGTAGACATTAGTGCAGACTGCTAAGTGTGAAAATCTGGGACTGCTGGCGAACGTTGATATCAATCCCTTGATAGCAACGATCACAACTAATGGAGAAATCAAATTTTAAATCAGCCTGACCCCCGACAGCTGCATAATAGTTAACGGTATTGGAAAGCGCCATTCTAAATACCGTAGCCGGGGTGGGATCATGAGCGAAGATACAGAATCCGTCGAGTTAGTTGTAGTCCAGAAATTAGAAAATGCCCTCAGTGCGAAAATTGAGGCGTACTTTGCCTCGGTAATTGACTCTGACCCCGATGTTTTGGAAGAATTGCTGAAATCCAAGAACAGCGAGGGAACCCGTAAAGCTTACCGCAAAGACATCACCGATTTTTTTACTCGCATGACTGGCCTGCATCCTAACAGAGATTCTATCTTGGAGTTTTTACACCTGGATGGTCACAAAGCCACGCTGGTAGTGACTAAGTACAGAGCCATACTCGCTGAAGCTGGCTTATCTCCTAACACGATTAACCGACGGCTGGCGGCCATCAAGTCCCTTGTTGCTTATGGGCGAAAGCTGGGGGTGTGTAACTATGCGGTGGATGTTGACAGTATCCCAGTGCAGGCTTACCGCGATACTAGCGGTGTCACTGAAGAGGAATTTTTGAGTGTCATTCGTCAGTGCGATCTCTGTACAGTGGCGGGGAAGCGGGACTATGCTTTGTTGCTGCTGCTGTGGGGCAATGCTTTGAGGAGAAACGAGATTAGCACCTTAGACTTGAGACATTTCGACGGTTCTAAGGGAACGCTATCAATTTTGGCTAAGGGCAAGCAGGTACGAGTGACGATGAATCTGCCAAAAGCCACTGTGACAGCTATTACTGACTGGGTGATTGCCCGTGGTGGCGATATGTCCTCGTCTCGTCCGTTGTTTACTTCGGTTGATTTTCAAAATGCTGGCCACAGGTTAACCGGGGATGGCATCTATAAAATAGTCAAGCGTTTATTTAAACGGGCTGGGGTTGAAAAAACTATGTCACCGCACCGTTGCCGCCACAGTGCTATTACTGCTGTACTTGAGAAAACTGATGGCAATGTCCGCAAAGCCCAGAAACTCAGCAGACACGCTAAATTAAATACACTCCAAATTTACGACGACAACCGCAACCGCGATCAGCTGGAGATGTCTGAGTTATTGATGGATGGGTTGGATTGAACGGGTTGATAGAAATTTATAAAGCTAGAGATAAAGGTAAAATCGCAGGCTTTCCAAAAAGTCCATTAGGAATTTTTAATTTTAAATCCTTTGCTTCTCTAGGTATATCAAACACAATGGAGATTTAAAGACTGTTAAAAGGGACTTTTGTATCAAGCCGAAGGCTTGATTATCATTATTATTCAGCTACGATTTGAGGTTAGCGATCGCCTAACAACAGAGTTAAGTACCTGCATATAGGTTGTATTTCAGAATTAAAACGAAAAACACTACCAGAAATAGCAAAAACTGTTACAGATTCTTTGACTCCCAAATTAGAACAGTTTGATTCTTACTAGCACTAATTAAGTTTAAGCTTGACGGAATAAAAGCAACATCACAAACTATATCTTTATGTCCAGTTAAAGTAGATAATACTTGCCGTGATTTTATATTCCATATTTTAATGGTTTTATCGCTACTACCGCTGGCAAGAAGTTGACTGTCTGAGCTAAAAGCTAAGGAATTGACAGCATTTTTGTGTTCTTCAAACACAGCTATTATATTTTTAGAATTTACATCCCATATACAAATTGTTTTATCAGTACTAGCACTTGCCAGCATTTTCCCGTCTGGACTGAAAGCTACTGATTGCACATGATAATGATCGTTGTTATTATGCTTAAGACGAACGTTATCACCTTGCGATTGCTGTTGATAAAAGCTGTAACTTGTATTCTCTAATGATAAAAGATTATGTAGATATATAGAGTTATTTTGATTGCCTGCCGCAACCATCCTTCCATTAGGATGGAAAGCAACACATTTGAATGGTATATTATCAAATGTTTTATATTCTATTGCTCGTCTTTCAACATTCCAAATCTGCATTCCATGATTAGAACTAACAGTTACAATAAATTTCCCAGTTGGATCAAAAGCAATAGCATTAACAACAGTTTTTTCTCTTTCCTCATCAAAAAATTTAGTGGGTGAGGGATTTGTCCTAAAGTTTGCTATATCCCATAGCAAAAGATTAGCTTTTGTTTTCGATATACTCTCATAATCAAGTCCAAAAACTATAGCTTCTCCTCTTGGATCGAAGGCAAATGCTGTTGCATTATATAATTTTTCTTCAACTGTAATTTTTATATTTTTATGTAAATAATTTTCTAAATTATAAATGTGTACTTCATTGTCTGGATTATCGTACAAAATAACTAAATGTCTCTTATTTGAACTTAATTTTAAAGATTTTATAGGGATTTTTGTATTTATAATTTGTTGGTTTTCCCATGAAATTTGTATATCTTCTGTTAAAGTAGGTATAACTGATGGTGTCTCTTTTCTGAGTATGAATGGTGCTTCTTTTTTTATTATTAGTTTGCTATCCTCGTAAGAATTTTGTTCTAGTGAAAAAGATTGCGATGGTTTTGTATTAAAAAGGCTAGTTGTCTCTTTCCAAAACTCACAATACCACTTTTCAACTTCAATATGTACTTTTTGAAATACATTAACGGGAATTACAACTTCTGGCATGAATCCACGGAACACAACTCCTTCAATCCAATCTATTGGTCGTCCATTATAATCACGAAGTATTCCTTCTTCTTTTTCTCCGATAAAGTGCTTTTCTGCACGTGTTACACGAAATATTAAAGTAAGGTTTCCAACTGGAGAGTCATGTATTTCACGTAATATAGCATATCCCTGTTCAGTTAATTCTCCTCCTGCTACCTCAGCAAGAAGCATTGACAATTTATTTTCAATCAAGAACTCAGGAGCAGTAATTGTGCGATATCCTATAGTTTTATTGCGACTAATTAGAAAAGGCCAAACTTCAATACTCATAAAATACTTTAATGTTCATTTAGTAGAATTTGTCATTAATTAGGTTCAGAAATTATTTATTCAATATAGTTTGTAAACCATCTTATAATAAATTCCAAACCTTTTAATAGAAATAATTATTTAAATTAAGGTAGAGTCAGGAAAATCCCGTTCTAATGTGCTTATAAGATACAGAAAGCTACGAAGTGCATGTTCAATTGCTGTTTTTTCGTTCTGAACTAACTTAAGGGAGTTTTCTTTCTCTTGGCGGAGCTTTTCTGCTCGCTGTGCTGCATCCTTGCGTTTCTCGGATGCTCCCATTTCTGCATAATCAATTAACATTTTTAACAAAATGTCACTAAACTGATATTCATTACGCAGGTAATCGCGCAGTTTACGAAGCCCACTACCAACCCATTCCCCAAGAATATCCCAGATAGTAAGATCCGGTTCAGATTCTATTGACTTAGATTGAATTTTTAGTTCCTTTTCTTTAATCTTTTGTAATTGACTTGTTAACTGATCAGGTAACACGCAGGCAATTGGTATCTCAACCTGAAAAGGTTTTGCTTGGGCACCACGAATTTTACGCATTTCGCCATCTGGTTGTAGCTCGGCAAATCCCATTCCAACTGAACTCACCGGAATTAAGCGAATAGGCACTTTTTGTCCTCGCTTTTTCACAAGTTCTCTAAAATCATCATTATCCATCAAGCGATCGCGGATTTCTTTTAAAGTATACTTGCCGTTTAAAAGATCCCATTTAGAAAGTACAAAATGAATTGGGCTTTGAGTTTGCTGTATAATTTGAAGAATATTTGCTAGTTCTCTAAGTACAAATACTTGCCCATCGTCCTCATCACCCATTAAAGAAAGAATTTTTCTTCCATCAAGAATACCTAAAATAGCATCAGCATTTTTAAGCTTAATTTCAAAATCGGATACTGATTCTTCATTTGACCTAGTATCTACAATTCTTTCTCCAGCATAATCAAGATAGGTAAATTGAAATGCAGGAAACTTCTGAAAAGAGTCATTTTCGATGCAGACCCGGAAGTACCATTCAGATATTTCTCTAAACTGTGTAGGTGCAGGCCATTCTCCAGGGCCAGCTATTTGCGTATATTTGTCATTAAGTAATTTTCGCTGTTCGGGATCAACTTCAAGAAAAAAAGAGGTATAACCTCTTTGTATTGAGAGTAACTTGTACATGCTTGCAAGAAAAACTGTTTTTCCAGCACCGGATGGGCCTATCATAATAACGTTGTAATTATCCATATACTTAATGACCGCAATATTTCCGAATTTACGTAGATTCTGTATTGTACTTCAAAAACTATTTAAAGGGGTAGTGTTACGGAAGCTGCGGCCAGAGGCAAACTAAACAGTTCAGTTTATATGACAAGAGGCGGATCTGACTGACACGCTTGGGAGCTAAGTGTGGCGAACTGCAAACATAAAAGCCCAAAACTGCAATCAAGGTAAATTTGAAACCACATTAATCTGCAACTAGAGGTAGTCTCAAAACCACAATAATTGCGGCCCAAACCACAATAATTGCAACGAAACTGCTTTCCAAGCGTTCTGAAACCACAATAAATGCAACGAAGCTGTAACCCATATCTGGAGACAGTTTGAGACATTTACTGTCCCGGAGTGTTCAAATTAAACGAGGGATTAAATCAAACGTATATGCCCGAATAATGTGGTTTAATCTAGACAACATTCGTTCAATTAAATGAGAAATCAAGTTTTTTCCGACAAGTGTAATCTACTTGTTTATAAAGCATCCTGGTCTGTTCAAATTGAAAAAATCACCTGGGATGAAATTGAGAAAAAACCTTTAAAGTGGACACTTTCAGGATGATTGCGTTCTCAAAGCCGAAAAAACTTATGGATAAAGGATTCTAGGCTATTTGCAATTAATGTGGTTTCAAAACCGTTGTTTGCAGTTTAGTTGCATTTAATTTGGGTTCTTGGCAACTTTTGGTGATCATGAAAGGTTACGCGCTTTAAGGCAGAAGGCAGAGGGCAGAAGGCAGAAGTCGGAAGTTAGAAAGATATAATTGAGATACTTCAAACTTCACCCCATCAAACATTTGAGCAAGCCCTATGTCGGTGCTAACTCACCTATTACCAGATTCAACAAACCTGAAACTTGAGAGTTGGCTTGTTGACGAGATAAAGACTCAAATAAAGTTGATTGTTTCCGCAATCAAAACAGTAGTTAATTGTCCAGTTTGTAACCAACCAACTCACCGAATTCATAGCCGCTACGAGCGGAAGTTAGCAGACTTGCCTTGGGCTGATTACAGCATTACTTTACAGTTACGGGTGCGGAAGTTTTTTTGCATCAACACTTTATGTAAACGGCGCATTTTTACCGAAAGGCTGACAAGTGTGACTGCACCTTGGGCACGAAGAACTCTGCGTTTAGCGCAACGACTGAGTGCAATTGGTTTAGCTCTGGGTGGTGCTGCTGGGGTCAGACTCTCACAGCAATTGGGAGTAACAGCTTCTCGTAACACGCTATTAAATTTAGTCCGCTCAATCCCTCTTCCGCCAATCGTAACGCCACAGACTCTTGGGGTAGACGACTTTTGTTTTCGCAAGTGTAAAACTTACGGCACAGCACTAATTGACCTGGAACGCAGCCGACCAATTGCTCTACTACTAGATGCAAAGGCTGAAACTTTAGCAGAATGGTTAAAAGCTCATCCTGGTGTCAAAGTCGTCTCACGAGATCGGTCAAAAACTTATGAAAGTGGTATTCGCCAAGGAGCGCCAGAAGCAATTCAGGTTGCAGACCGTTTTCACTTATTACAGAACTTAGCCCAAACACTTAACGAAGTTTTCGCTACACATCATCAAGCTCTCAAAACCGTCGATGAAGCATACAGTCTTTCATCAGTAACCCAAACAGACGGTACTGTAGTTGTGCGAGTACCACGACCAACCCGTGAACAACAGGCACTACAATTAGCAGAACAAAGCCGTGCCAGACGAATTGCTATCCATCAGCAAGTTTGGGACTTACATCACCAGGGGTGGAGTGGAAAAGCTATAGCCCGTCAAGTAGGGATTGGTGTAACAAGTGTATTCCGCTATCTACGTACTCCCACCTTTCTAGAACCAAATCGGCGAAGAAGCCGAGGTCGAAGTATCTTAGTTCCGTACCATGAATATATCCTTAAACGCTGGAATGAAGGTTGTCATGAAGGCTTAATTTTGTTTAAGGAAATTCAACAGCAGGGTTACAGAGGAAGTTATGATACTGTAGCTCGTTACACACGACGTATCCGTACTGTCCAAGAAATCAAGCCAAGAAAACGGTATTCGGTTAAGTCTTTACCAAAAATCACTCAACCCAAAAAACTTTGTCTCACGCCTCGTCGTGCTGTATGGCTAGTGCTGCGGAAACCGGAATCGCAACAGCCAGAAGACGAAGAATTGCTTGCACTACTGACAGCACAACATCCAGATTTAGCCGAAGCTATTGAGTTATCGCAAAGCTTTACCTACATTGTGCGGCAACGGCAGCCTTCACAACTTGATCCTTGGCTGACTCAAGCTCTCATGAGCAATCTGACTGCCTTTCGTCGCTTTGCTAAACGATTGCGTGAAGACTACGACGCGGTGAAGGCTGGTGTAACTATGTCAGTTAGCAATGGCCCCGTTGAAGGGCATATTAATCGGCTGAAAATGTTAAAGCGACAGATGTATGGTCGCGCCAAAATAGATTTACTTGAGCGCCGATTCTTGTTAGCAACCTAAAGGATATAATTCTTATACTTCAAACTTCTTGTTGACTTCAAACTTAAAACTTAGTTATGAGCTACAGAAATCAGTTTATCTGGCAAAGGGCAGTTCAACTTGCCATTAATTGCTATAAGTTTACGCGTCTATTTCCTCAATCAGAATTGTATGGCTTAACCAGCCAAATACGGCGTTCTTCTGTATCTGTAGCATCCAACATTGCTGAAGGCTATGGTAGGCGCTCAAAGCCAGAATACATACAGTTTTTACATATTGCTTTAGGTTCTTTGAGAGAATTAGATACGCAATTAATCATTGCTAAAGAGGTAGATTTAGCAGAGAAAAATCTTTTCACTCCTTTATTAAATGAAGTTGAGGAAATGCAAAGTATCTTAGTTGCTAGTTTAAACAAACTCAAAGTTTGAAATTATTACTTCTACTCTTCCGACTTCTGCCTTCTGCCCTCTGCCTTCTGCCTTAAAGCCCGTAACCTTTCATCATCACCAAAAGTTGCCAAGACCCTTAATTTGGTTTGAGTTGCATTTATTGTGGTTTTGAGACACCCCTTAGTTGCAATTTAATGTGGTTTTAAAATTGTCTTGATTGCAGTTTTGGGTGTTTATGATTGCAGTTCGCTACACCTAGCATGACTTACAGCAGTTGCGTAGCGGCTCGTGTCAGACTCGCTACTTTCACCCCTAAATAGAAATTTTGTTAGAGTTGTCAAGCAATTGCCTGTAAAACTAAATTTCTTAGTTTTTGTAGATTTACACCTAGATTTCTTAGGACTTGCACACCAACTCCATCACCTCCTCTGATAAGCCCTAAGAGTAAATGTTCAGTGCCGACATAGTTGTGTCCAAGTTGCTCAGCTTCTATTTTCGATAGCTCCAGTAGCTGCTTGGCTCTTGGTGTGAATGGGATTTCTGCTGCAACATCATCAGATCCACGTCCAATTATCTTCTCAACTTCAATTCGTGCATTTTTGAGGTTGACTTTGTTTGAATTCAATGTTGTGGCAGCAATACCTGTGCCTTCTCCAATTAAACCTAGCAGGATATGCTCAGAGCCTACAAAATTATACTTTAAACGTCGCGATTCTCCCTGTGCCAGCATAAGCACTTTTATAGCTTTGTCTGTAAATTGACCAAAAAAGGTTTTTGAAGACTCTTGGACAGAAGAAACTTCTTCTGAAGCATCATTTCTGGGAGCCAATATCCAGGATTTGTTAAGTGCATTCTTTGCCGCATTACGAACTCGCTCATTGGAATGGTTCTTCATCTTTTCCAGTAGAACTCGACCCTGCGGATTACGGCTACCTGCAAGTCCGTAGGCATAGGCATTTAAATCTGCATATGGCAACGCCTTACGCAGTTGCTCTGCAAGCACGTTAACATCATCAATTAGTAACAAACCAAATAGCCCTCGGCTGTAAAGATAATCATCTTCACTTTCGGGGGTATCTGCTGCCTGGATGAGCATTGATATAACTTCTGACGAACCAATTAAACTTAAAAGGATTAATGCTGCATCCCTGCTCACAGAGTCATATTTGGGATGGCTGAACAAGAATTGCAGAGGTGGAACCATTTCAGGAATGAGAACACCGAAAAATCCTAAAGTCAATGCAATACTAGAAGAATAATCCCCAGGTAAACCTTGTTTTAACAGGGCTTCCATCCAAGTTGTTGACGCTAGTCGACCTGTTGGTTTGGGCGCTGGTAAAGAGTAGCGAGGCTTAGCACCATCTGCAATGCCAGCCAGTTCAAGAATCCAATTCAACTGGTTGATGACAAGATCAAGCCCCTTTTCTTTTCTTAAAAGTCTGCACCCCTGAGCGAGCATACTTGCATCCAAGGTATTAGATTGCAAAGCTTGCTCAATTTTTCGGATGTCTGCTGGTTCTAGTTCGCTTAAGTCAGTCTGTAGATAATACTCAATCAGAGCTTGAGGTGATAAGCTAACTTTCTTCAATGATTGGATTTCAACTTCCCTCTCGAAGATTCTTGGTTTTAGTTCTTGAATTTCATTACTGTACCTGCGTTTTTCCCGTGGATCTGTGGCACAGCGTAGTTTCTCTTCATACTCTTTGAGCAGCTTGAAATCTTCTTTCTGTTGTTCTTCGAGGTACTGGTGCAGGTTCACTTCTCACTTTCTCCGTAACTTAGTCAACAATTGCTCCCAGGCAGTCTTGATGTTGAAGCCACTTCCCAACTCCAACTCGCCTTCGTAGTCAACTAGAAAAGGCACAAGGGGCAGTGTGACTTTCAGTTTGTGCTTGGCATCTAATTCGGGAGCTTTTATAATTTCAGCGACGGCAGCTTGGCTAGGAGGCAAAGCAGAAACGCGCTCCTCTAGCACCGCCAACATCTGCTGCATCTGCTGTTCTGATACTTGGTTTGCTTCCAGTGCGTCCAGAAGGTTCTGTGTCAACACCAATTGATTTTGATTGAGCTGCTTAGCAACTGCTTCGATTGTGGCTTGCTCGTTTGCGTCATAGCGGAGCAACAAGTCTTGACGCATTTGATCGAGGTTTTCATAAATAGCCACCTGACTGCTCAGTAAAATGTTCAACTTCGCATCCATCTGCTGCAATTGATTTCCCATCTCCTGCATCCGAGCGGAGGATTGACCTGTCAGTTCGTGTTGGAGTTCGTTATATTCCTGTCGGTAGCCAGCAACAGATTCCTGCTGTCGCTCGATGTCACGACGATATCCAGCTTTTATGCGAGGGTTCGGCTCGTAGCGCAATACCTCCTCAAATTCCCTGAGAAGTTCTTGTTCTTGGGCAATATGATCTTCTAAATCTTGCAGTCTCTGGTGAAAGCCTGGAGAAAGCATCGGGTGAATTTCCTACTTGCTAAATGGTGGATATGGGGTTAACAATGAACATCGAGCTACCATCAAACTTAACTGAAGTTTGGTTTTCTGCCGTTTCTGGCTTGACTGTAGTCGGGTAGCAGGACTATATCGCCTTTAACTGTTAGAGCAAATGCAGCACCTTCAAATATTGCCAGCCAGTCACTCATAGAAATTCTCTTCTTTTTAGTAACTTTAAATACTTCTAATAGCTTAAACTATGTCGCAGCTACCTTCACAGTACCCTTTTATGGCTACAAGCCAATACTGTGCAATACGCCTGCTCAATATTGGCTCTCAATCACCTTGCTATACAGGGGTTGTGCTAATCTCAGGTAAGAAATTAATTACTATAGTTTCTTAATGCTTTAGAACTTCATCTTCATAGGTCAATTGGTTGTCCTAGCATTTATCTGAAAATATACAGGCAAAATTTCAGATTTTTAATTAGAATTTCAGCCATACTTATGAGGCTTTAGTTTTAATCGTTTTTTCTTTTCGCCATTTATCCACGCTTTTTTTAACTGCCTCTATTTCAGCGAAATCTACTTGCACAGTTGCAGCTTCAAATTCAACACCCAAAGCAGTGCTAACTTCAAGGATTTCTACAAAACTGGCACATTGATAATCTGTATCCTCATACTCTTTCACTCTTTGTTCATCAATTCCCAATCTATCAGCAAGTTCTCGCTGACTAATTTTGGCGGCTAAACGAGCTTTAATTAAAGCATTTGGAAGTTTATTTAAAGAATCAACTTGAATTTTTAAAGGCTTGCTGGTGTCGCAATTAATAAGTCTTTCGTATTCCGAAATTTCTAACTTTAACTCGTCAACTTGACTCTGATATGAATCTCGGTGAAGCTTCCACCGTTCCGGTTCTACCTTCAATTGCTCATTGCTATCTAACTCTGCTATAGACTGTTCAAAGCGTTGCAACCAATCTAAGGAATTTTGATATTGTTGCTCGTTTTTGATCATCATGGTTTCCACCTTTGTAAATCTATAGCAATAATTCCTTTGCGCGTATTCGTCCTGGTATCAAATTGAAAGAAATCTATGTAGGTTGTACCAGAATCATTAGCTGGATAATTTGAAGGAAAGATTTCACCCTTGTACTTAATTTTTTGTTCGGCACGACGCAGCGCAAAATTAAATAAAGCCGGAGCAATAGATTGTAAGTAATTTATATCAACTCCATTGTCCTCCCAACAAGCATCAAAGTCTCCAGGCTTTTGTTTGCTGGTGACAAAACTACCATCAATATAAATAGTGCTACAGCCAGCTGCTTTTAGTTGCGTCATTGCCAGTTCCAGACCGTCTACCATGCGCTGTCTAGTTAAATTTGTACCAAATATTTCTTGAAATTCCTCCCATTCTGCCCAGTGTACCCCTGGTGGTAAATTACCATTTTCTTCAAATTCTGGAATCATTTCTCACACCCTAACACAGTTTAATTATCCGGTTATGAGTGTCCCATAATTATTTCAACTCAGCATGGTCTAACATAACGACTACAGCAACTAGCTTTTTCATTGGGTTTGAGTAAGTCACACCTATTTGCTTCTTGATTGGCAGTCGTCTTCTGTGCCACCGTTAAATCTTATTACGGTGAAGTTATATAAATTCTGCTGGAATTTTCATCTCAAAATAAACTTTTTTCACCTTCACCACGTAAACTGGAAACTAAAACCGAGTCGGTTGACCCTACCTCAACGTATCTTCTAGGAAAAAGAGCCAGTGTCAACTTCTGACAAACAATGCCGCATTATTGCCCTGTTTAATCAGGCGGGTGGTGTCGCCAAATCGACACTGACCCAAAACTTGGGATACCACCTAGCAAAACGAGAACACCGCGTTCTCCTCATCGACATAGACCCCCAAGCGTCGTTGACTAAATTCATGGGGTTAGTACCATCTCAGTTACAAAAAACCATTGCCGATGCCATTATCGACGAGCAGCCCTTACCGATTCATGAGGGCATTCACGGTATGGACTTGGTTCCAGCTAACCGAGTCCTAAGTGGAGCCGAAATGCAGTTAGTCAGTGCTGCCATGCGCGACTTACGCCTCAAGGAAGCCATTGAATCTGTTTTAGATGAATACGACTTCATCCTGATAGACTGTCCCCCCAGCTTAGGATTGCTTTCTTATATCTCCCTAGTCGCAGCTACCCACGTCCTCGTACCAGTCGAAACGCATCTCAAAGCCTTTGAGGGAACTGATGAGCTTTTACAAACTATCACCCATGTTAAAAATAAAGCTAACCGGAAAATCCAAATAGCCGGGTTTGTTCCTACGCGGTATGCTCACCAGAACTCAGCCGATAAACGAGCATTAGCAGCTATCACTGAACAACTTTCAGCTTGGGGTCGGATTTTCCCAGCCATCCCCAGAGCTACCGCTTTTGTTGATGCGACAGAAGAACGTGCGCCCCTAGCAGTGTTTGACCCTAAACATTCTGTGGTGGCTATCCTTGAAGAAATCGCTAATTCTTTGGAGGCTTTGTGATCCGACGCAAGCAAACTGATAAACCCTTTGGCGGACAAATTACAACTCAACCCCCAGCACCTTGGTTAGACTCAGCAGATGGAGAAACACCAAGAGCTACTGAAACTACTGTCAAGCTATCAGATATAGTTCTGCCTCAACACCAACCCAGGCGCTATTTTGACCCACAAGCATTAAAAGAATTAGTTGAGTCAGTCAAACAGCATGGCATTCTCCAACCTTTGTTAGTGCGCCCAATTGGTGGAGGAAAATACGAGTTAGTAGCAGGAGAACGACGCTATCGGGCAGGACAAGAAGCAAAACTTGAAGTTGCGCCAGTAGTTGCGCGTCAGCTAACCGATGACCAAGCATTTCAGTTGGCTTTGATTGAAAACCTGCAACGAGAAGACCTTAACCCCGTTGAAGAAACCGAAGGGATATTGCACCTGTTAGCAATCCGGCTTCAGTGTGATGTAGAAGCAGTCAAATCCTTGCTGTACCGAATGAAAAACGCTCACAGCAAAGAAGAACAGCAACCACAAGACTCATTAGATGAATCTAGGAGAAACGTTTCTCCTAAAGGCGAATCAACGGAATCTCTTGATAATATTTCTGACAATTTAGACGAGCAGACAGAATCTAGGAGAAACGTTTCTCCTAAAGTGGATTTAGAGCAATCAAAGACGGTAGAGCAGGTATTTGAGAGCTTAGGGCTGATGAATTGGCTATCGTTTACCACCAAGCGTTTACCGTTGCTCAATCTGCCCGAAGAAATTTTAATGGCACTGCGAGAAGGCAAACTGGAATATACCAAAGCTCAAGCCTTGGCACGGGTAAAAGATGACGAACTCCGCCAAAAACTCTTGTCAGAAGCGATAGCTAACGATTGGTCTTTAAGCCAAATCAAAGAACAAATCATCGCCAAGGCTTCATCTGAAACACCACCATCTGAATCTAAAACACCTAACCAAATACCAGAACGGCTAAAAGATATCACGCAGCGCATTAAAAAGCGTCAGCTATGGAAAGAACCAAGAAAACAAAAGCAGCTAGTAAACCTTTTAAACAAGCTAGAAGCCTTACTAGGGGATGAGTGACTTGGGGTGAAATGAGCAGAACACGATGACCCAATTGCGCTATTTGGTAGCCCAGGTTTTGGGTAAGGGTGGTTTTGGCAACACCTCCCGCCTGATTAAAAACTGCGATGATTCGGCTCATAAGTGAGTTTGTTTACCTGCCCCGTTACAACTTAAGATAACTGTTGATGGGGCAATCGGTACTGTTTATTTTTGTCCAAGACGTTAGGATCATCGGCTAAGGTTTACTTGTCGTCAAGTAAGAAAGTTCAGGACAGGTTTTCTGAAATTGGTTGTTACAGCCGAGGGATACCAATGGTTTTGAGAGCCAGTGCTGTGCATCTCTATTACGCGGTAATGCTTCTAACTACAGCAAAAAGCTTATTTGACCTTTATTAATTATTTTAAAAATTGAATAGGAGTATTATTAATAATGCAGCTTCATATCATTTATTCACCAACTGAAAGTCTATAAAGGGTGTGGTTACTATTCCTGTCCAAAGGTTTTCTATAACTATTCCACGCAACAATCTAGTTACTGAAGATTGGGTTGAACCTTTATAAGTAAAACGAACTTGATAACTTCCAGAATTTAGATTTGTGAAAAACCAATAACCACCTATACTATCTCTTCCTCTCATTACAAGTTGGTCATTACTCTCCCAGTACAGCACGCAGTCTAGAAAACAAGTCAAAGTTTCTCCTGGTACTGCTACCAGAAAATGAGATTCTTCTATCCCTATTGATGCGTTTATGTTATAAAGTCGCCTGAGCAATTTACCTGCACTGCTTTGAATTTCTGGCTTCAAACCATGAAATTTGAAGCGATACGGGGTTGATGACATATTAGTAATGTTCAGCCCAAACTGTACGAAAGTTGTGGACTCTGGTTGTTTTTCAGGAATAATTAATATCTGTTTTGGTACTAAGGTTTCAAAACGAATGCCATCAAATTCAACTATCCGGTTGTTACCCTGAACAGGTTCAATTAAATGCAAAATTATGGATTGAGTATATAAACGAACCGTTTCTATCCCTACTGCTGTTTTTATATTAGTGCGATATATAAATCGAAGAGTATAAATTCCTAATTCGATATTGTTAACCTTCCAGAAATTATCAGATTCAGTAGATAATTCAGTAGATGTACTAGGTATTTGGAGTTGCAGCTTATTATTCAGCCAATATATTTGTACATATAAAAAAGCAAAAATTTTTTCTCCGGCGGTCACTAAATAATCATCATATTTATTAGATTTCCTCCTATCTCTTGGCTCTTGTATTTGTAAAACTTGCTCATCTGAACCTACGATTTGAGGAATTAAAGTACCAGAGCGATTGAAGCGAAAAGGTATTAAGCTGTTGTTAACAATACTAATATTCATGTCCACAAGAGTATTAGCGTTTGGCTTTTTTTCTGGAACGGGCAGTATTATGCGTTCTACACCAGATATTTGTAGGTTAATACCCTGTTCTGTAAGACTGTTACTATCATTTATTCCACTTGATGCCATGCTAGCTAATCTTTATAGTTACGGTTCAATACACAATCTATTATGATGGCTACTTTGGAGGCTCTTGATTAAAATAGCTAGTGCTTCGCAATCAAGGTAGCCAGCATTGGCTCTAAATTAGCTGGATTTACCCCAATGTCGTCTATCCCCACAATCCCGACATCCAAGCTTTAAGGAAAACAAGTTGAATAAATTTCACCATGCCGCGCATATAAAGCGAATCCATCCGCAAATTGAATCGCAGGTTCTTCATCAGCATGGAGTTTATCTTGATCATCAAGCAGTAGTTTTGTTGGTCGATCGCAAATTATGTAATGTGTAGGCGTTGGTATAAACCACCAGCCACACTCAATACATACAGCTTGGTAAACATTCCATTGCTCTTGGTCATGTTGATAATTTAGTTCGTTGATACAAAAATCTAATAATCCAGGGTAACTTGCCCATTCTGAGTCAGAATAAATAAAGTTTTCATAAAAGCTAGTATGAGCATCAGGAGTGTCTTTCAACTCATAGCATAACTTTTCATTAAGCCAATTCCATAAAATTTCCCATAACTGTTCATGAATTGTCGAACCTACTTCATCTACAAGATTTTTTTTTAAAATCTGCCAAACCTCCTTACTAATTTGGGGATTTAATCCGGTAGGAGATAGATTGGCCTCCAAATCCCACAATAAATCACTTCTTACCTGACCTTCACCACAAAGCGTTTGTAAGCTAGCTACTTGATTACTTACCTCAATATCGGTTAGACCATTGTAGTTTCCTGTTGCAACTATTAACTCCGCACTAAAAGCAGCATAAGGACTCTCAAAAAAAATAACTTCAGGCATTATGTGACCTTCGGGATACAGATTATATACATCCTCAAGTACAGCTAATGCTCGCTTGCGGTCGATGCGCTCTGTTGATAAGCTAATTGCTCTCCATTTTTGTTGATATGATGTAATCAAATCTTGTTGTTGAGATGTAAATTTTGTAATCATTCTGTAATTTAAATCATTTTATTTAGATTTATCTCTTCATGGAAGATTTCTGTATAGGTAATTAAAACCGTTAATTGACGCTAAATGCCTTACAGTAGAAGCTTTCACCCCAATGTCGTTTAACCAAGATTTAAGAACTCGTTGCGAATCATGCGGCAACGCGAAGTCTTCGGGGCGGGCAGGCTTGGACTTGTCGGCCCAAAGAGCGATCGTGGAAGCCCGTCCCGAAGACCGCATGAGTCGAGCGATAGCGCCAACGAGTTCGTCTTTCAACACGACTCACCGACTAAAACCCCCCCTGGTTGTTTCGAGCGAGAGCATTTCTCGCTGCTGCGCTTCAAATCAAGTATCAATCCCACAAATGCGACGAATGAGCCGAGCTTGTGCTTCTAATTGGTGAAGCGCCCAAATAGTGGGCAAGCGCAATTTTTCACCGCGCACTCCGATTGAGTACAACACCAAAGGTAGCCAATGTGCTTTGAGAGTTACCATCACTGCATCAGCTAAAGTAGACCCAGGTGAGATAGGGTCGGTCTTCAAAAAATTAAGTATTTGGCCATCAATGTTGTTACTGTCTCGTTTAATAGAAAGAATTTCTTGCTTGGCATCGCTCATATAAACACCGATAAATACGTAGGATTAAAGGAGATTGAATGGCGGAAAATGTAGCGTAAGTTACAAATTGCCCGATAGCTACCTATTAGGACTAAAAACCCAAGTTTTCTGCATTTAGGCTGCCTGTTAGCAGTAAGGAGCAGTTAAAAGATGCAAATTGCAGTTACAGCTTTTAACAGTTTACAACTGCTGGTAACTGTCAATTGACGCCAATTGATGTAAATGGACAGCTATTCGACACTAAAGGTTTTCCGTAAAAATTGCTCCTAACTCTTATGGTGACTGCAACGCGAGCTATTTTTATCAAAAATCGCTATGCTGCTGTTGGGGAATTTTGACCAAAAATTATAATACTAGAGTGTTGCAAATGTACTTCAGAAATGGAGAATAATGATGTAATTAATCTCAAGCATGAAATGGAGCAAACTTACTTATGGGTGTTTCTGTACTCTACAGCGCAATTCCTCCTACCAGTACGTTGTACGCACGCCTTCAACGTGAAAAGGCACTCAGCATCCTTGTTGTTTCTCTTTTCCCGCATGGTTGCGGCATTTTCCGCTTTTTTGAGATTGAGTCTGAAGAGATTAATGAAATCCTTGAAGATGTTATCGAAACACACCAAGAGACTTTTGGATCTGAGCTAGAAGCAGATCGGGTAATCGCTCAATTGCGGTCTGAGTTAAGGCTTACTCGTCAAGCCTATCCAGGGATTGAAGATAGAACAGCATCACTAGAAAAATCATCTGCTGAGATCGAGGAACGTTTGTCGCAGGAGCTATCGAGAAAACAGGTAGCGAATGCCCATGAAATTGTTCAAAAGCTCATGTTTGGAGATCAAACTCTTGCTCCTACTTTGTTGCTGGCGGAAGAGTCATTGGGACTTATATCCCGTGAACTAGTCAGTGAAGGAGCCAATATTTTTCGACAAATCAATCCTGAAGTGCTGTTTGCAAGAGATCAAGGTTGGGAAGGATGGTGTCTTAACGACTTAGAGCGGTGGAGAGGTTTGTATCTTTCAGCTGCCGAAAAGAATGAAGAGATATTGGTTGGAAGTGCTTGAGGCGACAGCAACCTATTATGATTTCAAGGAAAACTGGGCGTATAAAGATAGCCGCGACAGCGCAAGGAAGTTATGCAGTAATGGCGAGTGGAAGCTTTATAAATAAACTGAAGTTCCCAAAATTTTATTAAGGTTTTTTCTTACTGACACTAAGTTCTAACATGACACCAAGTGAATCTAATTACAGTAATATCGTTGAAGTAAATGGTGTTAGTTTTCAAACGGAAATACAGTCAATTATTCCTATTCCGCTTTTCCCGTGGACTGAGAACCCTGTCAGGCTAGGTATTCATGTCACTAATAAAACAGCTAAATTTCTCTATTTCGAGCGATTAGATTCCCTTGAGCCATTTCCAAATTTAATTGCTCGTAGTGGGAATGTAATAGAGATTGACAGTGATATATTGCGATTATGGGTTAAAGGAGAGCCTTATTATTTAGTTCAACCCGGAGAAAGTACATTTTTTAGTTTAGAAACTTTTTTATGTCGAAAACTTTTTAATTTACAGCTAAAAATTTATAACGAGGCAGGCGGTTTCATGTATTTTAATAATCTTAAACATGAAAAATATCAACTTCAGATTTTTTACAGAGTCACTGGTCAAAAGCCGATACTTCCAGTAGAAGAAAGCAATTCAGTAACATCTTGGTGTGGGGAAGTTACTATACCTTTCGTAGATTTCTGTATAGGTAATTAAAACCGTTAATTGACGCTAAATGCCTTACAGTAGAAGCTTTCACCCAATGTCGTTTAACCAAAATTTAAGAACTCGTTGCGAATCATGCGGCAACGCGGAATATAAAGGGGCAGGCTTGCGGAACTGGTCAGCCCAACGATTGATCACTGTGCCCGTCCCGAAGACAGCATCTCTTCAAGCGATCGCGGCAACGAGTTCGGTCTGCACGTCCTAGCTACAGGCTAAAACCACGCTGCTGCTGTATGAGCTTTTGTTGCTCCTCCCTGAGATGAGCTTCTAGTTCCTGACTCCAATCAGGGTTATGGGTTTTGAGCCTTTTACCCTGTGGCAACAATTCTAATATTGCACTAGCCGCCTTATTCCCTTGTTCATCATTATTAAATGCTACAACAACCCTATTGAAACCTTTGAGAAATTCCATAGGTAGGTTATTCGGGTCATCAGCGACTATCAACATGGTTCTAGTTGGTGGTAGCCCTTTGCAACTTGAAATCAGGTAGGTGGCTGCTGACATCGCATCAATTGGTGTAGAACACAGAAAGACGTTTTCTACCTTGTCTGTTGGTTGCCCTCCCAATCTCAAATAAAACCAACCATTTGCTGTAGAGGTGTCTTGGCCGTACTCCACAGCGCGATGATTTTGTCTAGGCTTTGACCAAACTAATGCACCAGTTTTTGAACCATCTAAATCACGTTTGATAAACAAAATATTTCGCTGCTCATCCACGTAAAGCAACTGATTATCATGTAATCCTTGCACAATATAATCTGGTATATAGCGTTCTTCATTCAAATACTTGTGCAATTTCTGCCAAACAACTTTATCCTCTGGTGGTGGAGTGAATTGAGGCTGTTGGTGTTTCTGCTCAAGCTCAAGAAATTGCTTTTCTAACTGCTCAATTGGGAGTGGTTTAACAGGTTTGAGCAGCAATTTATTAATAAATTCATCATCACGTTCTGGTTGGTAGTCAATGCCAAGATGTTTTTGCAGGCCAGGGAAGGTATAAGCCGCACCTAGTTGTGTACCACTGAAAGCCTGCCCATCTTTCTGGTATGAAATTCCTTTAGACTTACCGTTCCTAGTGAATCCTGTTCTCACACTAATGCCAGCTAACTGTAACCGCCAGATCAAGATCGGCATTTGAGGATGATCAACACTAGCAGTGTCAATTGTCTGCTGAAGTTGCTCTTTAATAGTGCGCTCTGGTGGGGTATCACGCCTACCCGATGAATATTCTTCTTGCTCTCTTATTATGCGCCTGATTTGTCCGGTGCTGGGTGTGCGATTCAGTTTCTCTCTGCTACCTTGCACTTGCACCAAATTATAGTCAATTTCAATCTGTCGCAGCACTTTCTCAGAGCGTACATAATCCCAAGAATCATGCACTACTAGCCCAGTATCCATCCTAATTCGACTGGCTGCAATGTGAACGTGGTCGTCATCGGTGTTATGGTGGCGAAAGATGACAAACTGATTGGCATCAAAGCCCATTTCTTTCATGTAGCGGTCGCCAATCTCAGTCCACTTTTCATCATCTAATTTGTCACCTTTTGCGGCTGATAATGAGACATGGTAAACAACTCGGTCAGCATCAGAATTTAGTTGTCTCGACAGGCGAAACTCACGCGCCAATTCACGGGCATTTCTCCCACTCATATTGCCGCCGATGAGTTGGGCATTTTCACGAGATTCTAGATAATCTAACAGCTTGCGAAAACCTCTACCCTTCGTCTGCTTCCCAATCATCGTCTTCCTCTTCTTCCCAGTCTTCACCTTCAATATCATCCGAGGCAATGTCTCGTCTGCACTGATGCAGCAGTTCTAAAAGTTCTTGTAACAGTTCTGGGTTAGTCGGTGGAGTACGGCCCATCTTGATAGCTGTGTTGGTTGCTTTGACAAGCTGATTAAGATTGTTCCCAATTTGTCCTAATTCCCAATATGTTTGCAAGCTAATTTTACTCAATCGTTTGGGTAACGGACGCATCAACGCATTGCGTCTCATTAGTTCACTCGCTGACATCCCCGCGTCTTGCGATTTCATCCGAATCATTTCCAGTTCGATATCGCTCAAACGAATTGGAAAAATATGCTTTCGGACTAGGGCTTTTGACTGCTTGCGATTTGCCATAGTTTAGAGGAAATGAGGACATCACGCGAGGGGGGTTTTTAGGGGGGTGGAACCCCACTAAACCAGCTTTGCCGTCCGAGCGAAGCGAGGTAAAGCGTAAGCTTTAAGGCATGGCTGGCTTCAAGCCCAAGTGCGGGGGTAGTGAGGTGTCGAGTGCTACGTATGTACGGAGACACGACGAGAGACTGGGGGCGAGAATACGACAGCGTAGCTGTGCTGCTGACCATCCTACAACTTACAGAGGGATATATCAACGGCGTAGCCGGAATTTTAGATAATCAAGCAGGAGATAAATTCTGGTTCGGCTCCCGCCGTAATAGAGGAGGTAAAAACGGCATAGCCGCTATATAAAATTATAGATTCAGCGAAGCTGTAATAGTCAGATTTCTTGGTACAGTTTGAATAAGAATATCAGCGAAGCTGTCACAGAAAGAAATAGTTCAGCGAAGCTGTAATACGAATCAATAATTCGGCGTAGCCGTAATAGGCGATTTTTTTAAAAGCATCAGGTTGAGTAAAAAGAACAGCGTAGCTGCCGCAGTAAAAGGTGATTCGGCGTAGCCGCAATAGTCAATTTTTTTGAGGATTTTGAGTCAGATTTTTTCAGATAGCCGATAATTATCAATTAATTGATATTCATGAGGTTGAGTAAAAAGAACAGCGTAGCTGCCGCAGTAAAAGGTGATTCGGCGTAGCCGCAATAGTCAATTTTTTTGAGGATTTTGAGTCAGATTTTTTCAGATAGCCGATAATTATCAATTAATTGATATTCATGAGATAACAATGGCTGAACAGCAGAATTCAGAAGTGATTACGAAAGAGAAGATTGATAAGGCCATCAATCTGCTGAAGGAGCAGAAGCCAAAAGAGCGAGAAGATGTATCGGACAGAGAAGCTGTTCGGAAGATGAGACGGTACATTGAGAAGTTGACTTCCTCGAAGTACGGCTACACTTACGATGAAGTTTCAGAAATGCTGAAGGGTCTGGGGATTAATTTGACTGGTAGCAGAATCAAATATCTAATAGGCGAATTGAGGAAAAGCAGCCGTCGCCGTCCGAAGGCATCTGATAGCGGCGATACTGGTACATTAGATGAGGCGGCTAGTGAAAATCAGCAAGCAGTTATAGCCAGCAGCGAAGCTGAAGAAAGACCAGTCAGGAGTACGAAAGACACAAGTAAAAACAATCAAATTTAATCAATGGGGCTTCAGCGAGGTTTTAAAAAAGGGTTTAGAGTTGTTAAATCCTGTTGTAGCTTTAGTAGACCTGCCTTCTAGAGTGGGGAATATTTTCACGATTTTGTTCAAAAAATAGAATCGTCAGGAACGGGCTACCGCATCACTATGGTATCGGTTCTAGGTAGAGGTAAAGAAAGCTGCCATATAACGAGATGCAGATTTTTTCAATCTATATAAAATTTTGATTTAAAAAACTCATAGCTCTCAAATAAATAATAATTTTCACAAAACCTATAGTTCATCTATATAAAATTTTGATTTAAAAAACTCATAGCTCTCAAATAAATTTTAATATTAACAAAACCTATAGTTCACCTCTATCGCAGGTTAGATTTTAAACTAAAAACGATTTAAAACTATTTATACGATGAAACTTGATCTTTTGAGAAACCATTGATCTAGAAACTTTTCCAGGTCTGTTAAGGACAAAAATTAAAGTTTTAAGCTTAGATTCTGGTACTATTTATTTTTCAAATATAAAAAATTTGTATGTCTTTTTTCGAGATATCTTGGATTTGAATGATAGATTTTGATGAATTTGAGTAGGCTTATTTTTGAAATAAAAATGCACAAACCCAGTCATAGAGGGAATTACCGCGTTATCATCTGATTTTGCTTGATTCAATACTCAAAGATAAAGCAGTAAGGTTGATGCCAGAAAAATCGTATAAAATTGCGTTATGTCAAAAAGAGCCACAATGCTAATTTGCACTCAGCATTGTGGCTCCAATCTAAGCCTGAGACCAATTTGCACTTAGTCACAGGTAATTTTTGCTTGCTTAGTTTTTAGTTCTTTACTGAAGCCGACTTATGACTCCAAAGAACCGTACCAAGGTAAATACATTTTACCCAATATCTCATCCAAGTCGAGTTGAAATTATAGGAAGAAGTTCCTATAAGAAGAGTCTGTCTTTTAGAAAATTTAATTGGCGAAAATGGAGGTTGATTTTCTGTTTTGTAGCAGCCCTGTTATCAGTTGTTGCTGGTTTATTTGCGGTGATGGCATCTGTTTTAAAGCTGATTTGCCAAATTGTACTCCTCTTAAAGTCGTTAGGCTTGATCGCGTTAATTTTGTTTTTATAAAATTTATCGCGCATAAAATCCTATTTCAGGCATAGCAGCAAAAAGCTCGTGATATGCAGTTGAGTTCTCTAATTCAGCTTTATCACGAGCTTTTGTTATTTAATTTAGTGGTTGATGACGGCATAGAGCCGAGATGCCCATTGCAAATACCGTAGAAAGCAGTAATGTTTATACAATTATGCTATATGGGGCTTCGGTGCAGCGTGAAAGGTATACTGAACGGGACGCTCACTCAATGATTAAGTACACAATCATCATTTGGAGCATCTTTTATTACTGATAGGTCAGTAGAAATGAAAACCGATAAATTTTCTCAGGTCACTGTCGGGTTACAGTGGGCTTGTACTGGAGCAAAGCCTGAGTAAACCTCAGTGGGCAGACAACGCAAGATAATCATCAACAAGTCAGCTTTAACTTGAGGGGTAGAGAAATCCACAATTCTTCGCAACTGGGTCACAGTAAGGACTGTGGCGACTTCAGCTATATGAGTTAAGGCATCTTCAGGCGATGATTCCGCTTCATCAATCAGCGTAGGGAAGTATTCACGGGCAAACCACCTTTCCTCATCACTCAAGTCTGTAAAATTTTTATTACTACTGCTATGAAGACTATCTAATAGTAGGAGTAATAATTTTTTGAACCTAGCCCAGCCCCCCCAACGCTGTGTAAATCGGCTTACCCAACCTTGAGTAGTGTCTATGATTTTGGCAATCGCAGTTTGGCCAATTTTCTGCTGCGACTCCCAAAGCTGGGTGAAAGCTTTGACGATGGCGTGTCCGGTTTGCTGATCTCGGCTACCCGCTTCGGTGCAAAGTTCGCTGGCATCAACAACCTCTAATTTCACTCCTGGCAGTTCCGTGAGGAGAAAACTAAGGTCATAATCAGCGCAGAAATAGAATGTTAGCTTTTCTCCTGGGCGACGATGAGCGCGTAATCGCCCAATCTCTTGGATGATTTCGGCTTGAACCAGTTCAATGAGATACTGTTGAAAAATGCTGTCCTTGTCTTCAAGGTTGACCTTAAAACCGGTCATCACCTGAAAATGTGCTGCCAACGTGCCGATGTTCTGGTAGGGAATGCCAAAACTAGCGATTGCGTCAGCGTCACTAAAGCGATTAACCCCACGACCATCGACAAAGTGACCGTACTCAATGCGGTCAATAGCCTCTTGTGCAAGAGATTTCCACTCGATGATGCCCAGTCGCTTGTGGAGTTTGAGCAAGGTTTCCTTAAGGGCGTTAACACGGGCAGTTAATAGAGGAGAGCGATTTTTGGACAGTTTACCCAGCCCAGTGACATTGACAACTTTTAAATTGCTGTAGTCGGGTCGTGACTGCTCGATTATAAGCACGGGTTCATGGTAGTTAAGCTTTAATTTCAACTGCTCTGGCGTGGTAGTGGCATCAAGGTAGATATTAAATTGGGCGGAGTTGGTCAAGTCTTGATGCTTGGTGTTAGGGCGGTAAATGCTGACTACACCCCATTTGCAAGCTAAGAAACCTTCACCCTTCCAAGCTTCGAGGAAATCAGGCAACCAGTACAAGGGCAATTCTAGAAAATCCTTACCCGCTTTTTTTGCGCTGTCTTTAACTACTCGTTTGGCAGCAAAACGGGCGGCGGCACTTTTAGAGAGCTGTTGATCCGCTTGGATATCAAGAGAGTCTAAGTCAGAGAGAAATTCTAAATTAGGCTCTACAATCTGCTGAATCCCTTCAACATCTAAATCTTGGGGGAATTCAGGTAAAAATGTCCTTAATGCCGCATCATCAAAGCCATAGCGAGAATCGGGCTTAATGTCTTGGGTGAGCAACGAGCGCAAAAACTGTAAAACTGGCTGGAGTTTTGCCCATTGCTCAGGCGGTAAGCCTGTAGCTAGTTGGGCTGCGGTAGTGTCAAAATCCTTCAACCTCAACTGAATTTCTCGCACAGGTTTAATGAGTGTACCAGCTTCTTCCCAAATGCGACCCACTGTAAAAGGAATACCTGCCGCATTAGTTAAGGTAACTGGTGTAGAGTCGGGATGCGCTCGAATTTGGGAGAAGTTTTGAATTGTACTGCGCTTAAGATAGCGGAAGCCGAAACCCAAGCCATGAGCGAAACGGCACTGATTTTGGAGGGGACAACCGTTACAGATGGGGCTAACAGAGCTTTCTTCAAAATCCAAACTAACAAAGTTTTTGTCACGGAAGCCTTCAAATAAATAACTTCTGTGACAATTGCCGATGGTATCGGGAATTTCGCCTGCTTTTGGACGCAATTGAAAGGGATCGCCCATTGGGGTTGTGCGGGTGGGGTCGATTTTTAAGCCATTGTGCCGCACAGGGAGGTCAACAAAGTTAGCCTCAATGGGCAGTGTTGAGGGGTTACGGTGGTTGGCATCCTGGTAAATTAGTTTCTCAATCCCAAAAAGGGCGGCGGTTAGTTGACCAGCATTGTGAGATTTACCCAACCCAGGATGAGAATTATCTAAAATCTCTTTCCAGCCCTTGGAAATAGCTTCCACCCATGCTGCAATATGCTCCTCTGGTTTACAAGTAATAGAAATATCGCCTGTAACTTGGTTCCTGTGTGGGATATTGCCGCGCTTGTAGACAATTAGTTGGCGTACTGGGGCGGTAATTTCGGGTTCTGGCTTTGGTTGTGGCGGTTTTGAAAAACCTTTCTTCTCTGAAACAAAGGGGGCGATCGCTTGCTTTAATAAATTTTTGAAGCTGGTCAAGTCCTCTCTGACTTGCCCCAGCTCCCACTGTTCGCGGCTAATCAACCCTTTGTTGCGTTGATATGGTTCGTACTGCCGTTGCGGAAAGCGAAAGCCGTACTGCTTGGCAATGTGAAACAGCGTTCCAATCGAGATCCCCCCACGGCGGAAACTGCGAATCTTAGCGCGAATGTTCCAGGTTGTACCAGGAATGGAAGGCGACCACTTTTCAGCAATGATTTCGGCATCCGTTGGCCCGTAGTGATTGACCAAAGCCATCAGCACTTGGCGGCATTCGTCGTAATTGCCACTGCCAGGGCTACGCGGTGGAATGAATGAGAGTGCGCTTTGGATTAGCTGCTCAGTGTCCCAGCCTTCAACGTCGGAAATCTCCCTCCACTGTTGACGGCGTGACTCAATTTCTTGGATGCGCTGCTGGTATTCCTCTCTCTCCTGAAGCGCGATCGCAATTGCTTCACTTACCCATTCAGATGGTAGAGTGGCTTCGGGATTGACTATGAGAAATTCTGCTTCAGTGTTGCCGTAGAAAACCCGGCTGGCATCTTTACACGCTGGGTCATGCGGTAGCTGCTGCATGAGAGAGCGCGTACAAGCTTCTACTGTGTCAGCACCCTCAACGTATTGGGGCAGAAGGAAAATCAACCGAAATTTATGCCAGTCGGGTTTGTGGCTGGCAGTGGTGTAGAGTAAAGCGCAGTGTTTTTGAATGAAGGGATGGGCTAGGGCTTCTTCAATGGTTAATTGTGGATCGTAAACCTTGATAGAATTGCCGTTAGCGTCTTTAATCGGCTTGCCCTCTGCATCACGGGCGACATCGGAATTATCGATGTCTAGAGGTATCCATTGAGAACCGATGACATTAGCCTTACTGCGCCATTTACCATCTAACAAGCCAGCACAAACAGCGTGACCAGCTTTAATGTGTTGCTGGACATCTTCTATCGTGCCTTCTACGTCCCGGAAGTTGGCGGCAAGTTTCTTAAAGTCCCAGTCTTTGTTAGAGCCACAAGTGTTGACAGCGAATTTAAACTTCGGTGCAAGGCATTGACTTTCTGCCAATGCGCTGTTGTTATTTATCACAGATTTACCCTCAAATAACTGTTTTTCAGCATTTCGAGGGGGTTAACGCGCTGCTACACCTGATATTTATGAGATTTACTATTTTGCGTCTTCAAGCTTTTTTCTGCGTTCAGAAAAAATAATAAATATGAATGCCAAAATTCCAAGTGAAAATATGTTAATTTTCACAGCACCTCATATAATATGAGAAGGCAGCGCGGAACGATCTCTTTTGCCAATCAGTGGTCATTAGCTTCCAACTTACTTCCACTTATTTGGTCTTCTAGAGATAAACCCCGCTTCCCAGTATTTAAATTATTTAGTTTTTTATATCGGGCAAAGCGTTCACTACTTAGTTGCGCTTTGTCTTTTTAGTTTTTGGTGCTTTGTTATTTACCTCCTTTACAAGCTTCATTTAGGTAATAGCCTGATTTTACAGAACTTCTGGTCATCTAATATCTAATAAGATCTGATTTTTACTTGAAATTACTCAAGAAATCGGTTGATGTACCTCTGATTGGTCATGCTACTCCCTTACCTTCATCCGTTGAAGAAGATTGCCTGTACTCTCGTACAGCTTTCGTCACCAAACGCTCTACTAGGTTCGACAAAGTACGATCCTCTGATTCGGCTATAGCTTCCAGTTCTTCTCTTAGTTCATGAGAGCAAGTAAAAGTGATCTTTGCTTTTTTGGTTTGACCCATAGCTTCAGAAGATATTAGATATCTCCAGTATCTTCCGAAGCTTGTTCAATGTGTAGTCCTTCCGAAGCTATAGTTTTTATTTGACAGCTTCAGAAGCTATAGATTACAATAACAGACAAGACAGGAAAACAGCAACCACCGTTAACTGATTTGTGTCCACCGAGTAAGGAAAAGCTATATAAATCAACCCTTTTAGCGTGTGGAGTTAACACTATAGCAGTAACTATCAGATGCTTGTCTTATGTTTGTCAGTATCTAATGCTGACCATCAATCACTATTTGACCATTAACCAATAGATGCTCTATGAAAGCGTCAAATTCCTCACGGGGACTTGATTTAGACTCCCCTGGTCTGTTCTGCGAAAGTTATGTTACAAAATCTGAACTTGCAAGAATTCTTAACATTGCCCGTTCAACTTTGGTCAGTTGGGACGGTATAGCTCTTTACCGCATAGATAGCTATCGCCAAGCCTACCCAGTCAAGGCCGATGGCAGTACAGACCGTTCTTGCCCGTTATCACCATACCAATCTTGGTGTTTGTCCCGTATTGGTCGAGTAATGCAAAATCTCAAATCGGCTGAACGGGTAAAGAACTATATCAAAAAGCATCCTGAAGATTTTAGTCCAGCAAAATTTCAAAGCCAATTTCACCAAGTAACCAGAGGTAATGCAGCATGAATACTCTAGATATGGTTTCTATCAAAGAAGTTTGCGAACTGCTAGAAATGCCAGAAGAAATTATTAGATTCTCTCTACAAGAATCGCATCCAGATGATTTTGACAGCCTCAAAGAGATTAGTTTTGCTGAGTTTGAAATTTTGGCACAAGTTCTCAAACAGAAAGCCTCACAAGAACAAACAAAAGAAATAGCCGCGATTGCTCCATCAACTAACAATACTCTGCCAATTCCAGAACAACAAAAAATTATCAATGGGGCATTAAACGCTTTGACTGAGTTTGCCGGGAACTACACGTTGACCATTGATAAAATTACTTCTACCCTGGCATTTATTAGTGGACAATCAGTTGTCAATAATTTCGTTCACATCCACTCCAACACAATTAGAAATGGCTTAGAAGATTACTTAGATGAGTTGGCAGGTGAGTTAACTGCTGCTGCTCACTCCATCAAAGGAGTTGATGCTAACGATTTTTTAGCTCAACGGGGGATTACCCCGAAACAACGAACTGCTCAGAAGTCATTAGAAGAAATCATGAATCTAGCAGCAAATATCTAGATATTGCCTACAGATTAGCACTGTCAGACAGTCGCTTCTTATCGTTGTTGTTGAATATTTCGAGAGAAAGAAAAATGCACTTACTGACTGAAGTTTGTTTTTATTCCGGTGTGGCTACCCTCTCCCTAATTGGTGGTGTAGCTGCTTGTATATCGCCTTTGGGAGTTGGATTATTTACTGTTGGATTAGTAATGTATGTCAACCAAAACAGACAATGATAGGCACAAATTAGAGGCTGATTATCAGTGGCTTGCTTTCAAAATCCGCCCAGTCCTTCTAATAGCTTGCATCACAATTCCTAGTTTCTTTGGAGCTTATATCTATGCAGCAAGTTTTAACTGTAGAGCAAATTTTAGCAATGCTCAAAGGGTACGAAGAGAGTTTGAGGATGTTAAGGGCAACGCCAGAGTATATGAAATTAGAGGCATCAGAGCGATTCACTACGTCAAATGACCTCCGTTTGGGTGATGCGATTCAAGCACTTTTAGAGATTCATCAAGCGATTCTAGATATCCAGTTCTTGAACCAAGCTGAGGGACAAACAAATGCTTTCAACGACAGCCAAAAAGCATAATCATTTGTACTCTTTTGGAGTCAATAGAGGCAGCAATGAATAATTTAAGCAGAGTCTATGACTCAACCCTACTAACCAATTCCAAGGTGTACCAGATTGATAGAACGCTGTATCAATATCTGTTCAAAACAGGCACAATCCAACATCCAAAGTATCACTTTCGCCCTCTATCTGGACAACGGAAGAAGGCTGATTTACTGCTCAATCACAAAGCTTTGACTACTCGCTGTTATGAAGTCACAGGTATGAGTACCAATGCGAGAGTCATCAGCCAAGAATCACTGCAATTATCGATTTTTTGAGGTGAATTATGAACACTCAACCACTGCCAGAATTGATTGCACAAGCCCAGCAATTAGTAACCCAAATTCGGCAGCATCCACAATATCAAAGGTTGCAGATGGATTGTGACGTAACACTTGGTGATGTCAGCCAATTTTTCAACACTCTGCAATGGTCAGCCACAGCTTCAACTGTGGACGTTTCAAGAGAAGGCTTTTTTCAGTGATGGGAGAGCGATCGCAAAAAGCCGGCAAGCACAGCGATCGCCCACTGAGTAATGCATCAAGTACATCACACAATTTGGATCTTACAGCATGACACTTGACTACAAAAATCCCAACGATTGGGGCAAATCACCCCTGACCGACTCTGCCCTTAGACTACAGCAGTTCAAAGTAGAAAATCCTGAACAGTGGGCGGCAATGATTGAAGCGGATATCGAGGCACTTGACACACCCTTAGAAGAGATTGAAGATTACCCACCCTTCACTGGAACTGAATTTCTAGCAACTCATTCAACCATCGATGACCACCCATACTCTGCTGCATTTGGTCAGTTTTTGGGTAATGGTATTGATGCTGACATTGCAAATATATTGGCATTTGGTGAGAACCGATTTGATTTAATTTCCGAAGATTTTGACGACCCCGTAAGGCAATTGGCAACGAGAATTTATAGCCGATTTGAAGACATGGGTTATTGGGATGAAGTGTCAGAATCCGACGATGATATCAACTACGACTTAATACCTTATTAGGAGAACAGCGCAATGGACTTTGCAATACGTAATCCGGTAGTTGGTCATGCAAGCCATATTGATGAAAAAGCACAAGCATGGGGAGGGTTTGAATCTGATATTCTGGGCTATCTCTCCGATATAAACAAGCTCGAACAGTTCGCTGATTATGCGAATAATGCCCAAGAATTATCTGACCGATTAGAACCATTTCTGGACAACGCCAAGGTCGTCTTTGAGGCAATGGAGAAGTTGACCAAAGGGCAAGTAACCTGGGTCGAACTTCGTAAACAATACGGTTCTCATGTTGCAACTGCCATTGCCAAAATTCGCAAACTCAATTCGGAATTTGATTCAGAAATGAGTAAAATCGATGCCCAAGATAGAGCAGATCTATTGCGAATTGACCAAAAACGCAAACACGCTTTAGCTGAAGTTGCTGCACAATTACACCACGATTTGCAAGCCGAATTGTGGAGACATGAAAATAAAATCAGCAGCATCGAAAATAGACAAACAGTGCAAGCTGAACGTCAAGCAATTACTACGGGATTAAGAGAGAAACGCCAACAACTTTTAGCCCGTGCGAGGTTTGGTTCCAGGGCATTATCACCAAACCAAACCCCACAAGAAGTAATACCAATTCAACACACTAGTTATGCACCATCATCGAGTGTTTCAGCGACAGGAACAGTAAGAGGTTGGGGTGCAATGCTGGGTAACTTGTGGCAGAAATTGGGCGAGAGATGACTAATTGATTAATAAGGACTTGGCTGATGTTAGTTAGAAAAAGTGATTCATCAACTAACGTCAGCCCTTTTTTGTATGAAGGGCTGGCAGAAAAACCATCACAACAACAGCAACCAGAACAGCCGCAACCATTACCAGAAAATAACCGAGTTAGAACATTTAGACGTGCTGGTAATGCTTGTGAGATTGTCGCTGGCAGTTGTCTAAATAGTGCAGTGATTTTCACCTTTCACCTGTTGCAAGTTCACCCAGTTGGAATGTTCCTTGCAGTGGGTACTGCACATCTGTATTTTACTGCCACTGCAACGGGTGAAGGATTCAACAAATTTGTCACTAATTTAATGACTGGTTGCAGTGCATCATTAGCTCTCTTGTGTGCGCTCAATGAACCCATTAGTGAGTGGAATGAATCGAGAATTTCTACTAGTACAGTTAAGACTTCTATTGAGTCGGTATATAAGCCAAAAACTGCTGAATCTTCAAGTTGGATGGATGGTGCAGGAGTGGTCATATTTCTAGTGATATTAATGATTTTTCTATTTGGTGGTAGGAGAAGTAAATGAATTATTTAACTGACAAACATAAACAGTTATCCGAGTCGCAACAATCGGGTTTAATGCTGTGGTTTGGTCAATTGCCGATGGATAAAAAAGCTGTTGCAATTGGGCTTAGTTTAACTGTGGGAATTAGCTCGGCTGCAATGGCGTGGCAGGGAACTAGCAGCGATCGCATTTACTTCTGCGTTCGGACTCCCCAGAAAACATTGGTATGCCAGGACAAAGATAACCGTCCTTTTCGCATGACCCCATTTTATTGGTCACAGTGGAAGAGTGAAGGAATGCCCCCCCAAGTAGTGCGTGACCCAGCTATGGGAGTAAACGGGCTGGTGAAAGCGACCAACCCATACAAGGCGTTTTGGGCGTTTGGGGGATTCCTGGGATTTGCGCTAGCTGGGTGGATGCTGAGGCACTGCCAGTATGAGGAGAAGCAGAAAGCCGTATTTGAAGACATTGCCCAAAAACGGGATACTGCAAAAGCAGAGATGGCAGCTAGAGCTGAGTTATTAGATAGTTACCGAGACGTTGTTATCAAAGAAGTTGAGTTGCAAGCTGACTTAGATTTGATAGCGAATGACCGCACTGTGGATATCCAAAAAGCGGAGATTTACGCCAACACTGAAATTGAAGTTACCCAGATGGAGGCATCTGACGCTATTTTTGAGGCGCAAACGGCAGGGATGACCGAAGAACAAAAAGCAGAGTACATAAAGACGTTGCGTGAGATGAAAACACCCTATCTACAAGGGAGTCAGACGCTACAGGGGACGATTGACCCCAACGATAAGGTTACTGGGGGAGAACAGCCGGCGTTCCGTCAGGTTGCCGAAGGCATCGCTCCACAGGAGAATAAAACGGCGTGGGTACAGAATTTAATCAAACAAACTGCCCTCATCTGGGGCAACCAAGGGGGTGGTAAATCTTGGCTGGCTCGTTATGTTGCCAAAAAGAAGAAAGAGGCAGGCTACAGGGTAATTGTGCTTGACCCTGATAGCAACCGCGCAGAATGGAAAGGAGTTGAAAGTTACCATTCTTGGGAGGATATCGAGCAGCAAATCCGCGACTACGTTAAAGAACTGGAAGAACGGCTAAAAACCTTCAATAATTCATCTTACAGTGAAGACCAATGGCGACAAAAACTGTGGTCAGAGGGTAAAGCTTTATCTCTAATTTGTGAGGAAGTAACCACATACAGTGACTTTATTAAGTGTAACGACCTGCAATACTAATCGCTCAAACCTGCAATCAAGAGATTTTCAAACCAGGATTAACTGCAACTATAATTACGCTTCAGCCAGGATTAATTGCAACTGAA
>NZ_JACJTU010000062.1 GCF_014698835.1 Nostoc paludosum FACHB-159
AGAATTGATTGGAGGTTGTTCATGGGTAGTTTGGTTGCATGGCATCAAGAGTTATGTTAGCGTACCACATCCGCTAACTACTCCCCCACAGCTTTTTTCGTTCACCCAAGGGCGATTTTTTACAGACATAGATATCAAGCGTCAAAACCAAGTCACTGTTCTGGGTGAAGATTTAGCACAACGATTATTTGGTAATCTCAACCCCATCGGCGAACAATTGCGAATTAAAAATAGTAGTTTTCAAGTCATTGGCGTATTCAAAGGCAAAGGCTCTAGTATCGGAACCAACTATGATGAGGCGGCTTTGATACCAGTAACTACCGCAGCCAACCGCATTATCGGGAGAAATTCTCCCTATGGTATGTCTGTCGATTACATGGCTGTTTCAGCTCGCAACGCCCAGAGTGTAGATGCTGCCCAGTTTCAAATTATTAATTTACTACGCTTACGGCACAAAATCACTGGTGAAGATGATTTTACTATCAACTCTCAGAAAGAGATTTTACAAACAGTTAGTCAAATCACTAGTGGATTAACAATTATGTTGGCAGCGATCGCTGCTATCTCTTTAATTGTGGGCGGTATTGGTATTATGAATATCATGCTTGTCTCCGTAACTGAACGCACCCAAGAAATTGGATTACGAAAAGCGATCGGTGCAACAGAACAAGATATTCTTCTCCAGTTCATAATTGAGGCAATCATTCTCTCCGCCGCAGGTGGGTTAATTGGTACAGCTATTAGTGGTGGTGGAATTTTGCTCTTAGGTGCTTTGACACCATTAGAAGCGGGAATTTCTCATGTGGCAATTGCCATGACAGTGGGCGTTTCCGGTAGTATAGGTTTATTCTTTGGCGTTGTGCCAGCTCGTCGTGCTGCCAAACTCGATCCGATTGTGGCTTTAAGAAGTGCTTAAGTAGGCAGAAGGCAGAAAGTAGAATGGATACTCAATTTCAAATCCAAAATACTCAATTCAATATTGAACCACAAGAGATAATTCGCTTAGAAAATATCTTTAAAGTTTATGGCAGTGGCGAAACAGAAGTAAAAGCCCAAAACAATGTCAATTTAACTATTTATCAGGGTGAATATTGCTCGATTATGGGGCCATCTGGTTCTGGTAAATCTACAGCTATGAATATTATTGGCTGTTTAGATCGTCCCACATTAGGGAATTATTACTTAGATAACATCGATGTGGCACAGATAGATAATGCTCAATTAGCACATATTCGGAACCAAAAAATTGGCTTTGTCTTCCAACAATTTCACCTTTTACGCCAATTAACGGCACTAGAAAATGTCATGTTGCCGATGGTATATGCTGGTGTCAAAGCTAATGAAAGACACCAAAGAGCCACCGAAGCCTTGAAGCGGGTAGGTTTGGAAAAACGTTTGAATAACAAACCCACTCAATTATCTGGCGGACAACAGCAACGAGTAGCGATCGCTCGTGCTATTGTTAACCGTCCTGTATTACTGTTAGCAGATGAACCAACGGGTGCCCTTGATTCGCATACAACTCAAGAAGTATTAAATATCTTCGGCGAACTCAATGCTACTGGTATCACAGTAGTAATGGTAACTCATGAGCCTGAAGTTGCCCGCCAAACCCAACGCATCGTCTGGTTTCGTGATGGGGAAGTGTTGCACTCTCACCTTACCCCTGCTGACTTGAGCCAGATGGTAGTTTCTTGAACAGAATTAAACCTGATTCACTTGTAAGGTAACTTATGTTTGAGCAAAAGTTTCTACGTCTAGATGGGTTTACAAAAGCAGAAAGGATTGGAATGACTGCTCGTGTAAGTGAGGCGATTAACAAAGCAGGAGCTTGGATTACTGATTTTCACTTATACTCGAATATCTTAATCTGCATCAACTTTGAAGTACCAAGCGCCAACGTGGAAAAATTGGCTATATTTCTCCAACAGACAGGGTTGCATTTGAGCCAAGAGAGCTTGTCCCAACTCATGTCTGCTCATGAATCTGCTAATGACTCGGCGCTCAAAGACAAAGAGCTAGTAGGAACATTGCAAATTACATTTGTACATAACGAACCCGACTTGCTCCGAGAGGTTCCTGCTGTTCCGGGATAAGAGCCAGGGCGAATGTATCTAAAATATAGAATCTTCAAACTTTATCCACTCTACCCAAATTGGCTAATAGTTAATTTCACTCCGCAGATTCATCCAATCGGGTGAGTTAATCGAGTGAGACAATTGCGGGAAGTTTTAATGAGATGCTTGACTTTATGATTTGACCATGACATTCATAGAGGCATTGAGAGCAGATGGATACTTTACTTGCTCATCCTAAATTCAGACTAGACTTCTCTTCGCTGAAGCGGAATACTGCTATGAAAACAGAAGAAAACTCTTTTCACGATGGTGAGGTTTTGGTTGAACAAAATCAAATTATTGAGCATTTGCGTCAGGTTAAAGCAAATTATTGTCTGGAACGTAAAACTTTTTGGTAAGCAATGTTTTGTTCCTCAAGCTGTGACAAAAACAATCCGTTATAGACTCACTGCTTTTCAGTTATGTACCTATGTTTGCAGGTGTAACCCTGTTCTGTCACTCTGAGAAAAGAAAAATCAAAGCCAAATTTTAAACTGTAGAGATAACGGGCATTTGAGCGTTTATTTTCTAATAGAATGGCTGGAATCAAGCTTTTTTGGCAAAAGTCTTATGCTGTAAGCATCCTAGATTATTCTCCAGTAAAAGTGACAGAAGAGGGGTAATCATACTGGCGATCTCCAACTTGATTAAACCAGTACCAAAAGCCCTATCGACAATTAGGAGAAAAATTATGCAACTAAACCGCAAAAATTATACTTATTTATCTGTACTTGTTTTAGCTGTAGCTGGAACAACTGGAGGATCAATGCAATTATCACAGCCTGCAATGGCTGGAGAATCAGTTCGAGAATGTATACAAGCACTCATAGACGATGGTATCTCTGAAACTAATGCAGCGATCGCTTGTAGTGGTCAGCGAAATAGTAATTGGGATAACTATAAAAACGGAAGCACATACTTAGAACTACGGGCAAGGTCTGGGCCAACACCAGAAGGACGCTGGCGTTATTCCGCCCCTGGTGTACCTTACGATGTTATGCAAAGAGCTGGCTGTCAAAATATCAGTGGAGATGATTGGCGTTGTCCGACTCGTAAACTGCGAGTTTATGTTCACAATCATCAGCCACAATATCTAGAATTACGGGCAAGGTCTGGGCCAACACCAGAAGGACGTTGGCGTTATTCTGCCCCTGGTGTACCTTACGATGTCATGCAAAGAGCTGGTTGTCAAAATATCAGTGGAGATGATTGGCGTTGTCCGACCCGTAAACTACGAGTTTATATTCATAATAATCTTGGCTCGTCTATCCAGTTTCCTCAACCGCCAGAAAACCCAGTAATATTTCCATTTTAAGGCAAATTAAAATTATTTAGCACTAACATAAGTTTCTATTTTGTTGTTATTGGCAGTTCAAATTTATGAATCAAATGAAGTGGTATAACGAACCTAGTACCTGGAATGAACAGGCAGAAATTATTTCTGTTAATGCAGGAGGAAAAACTGATTTTTGGCAAAAGACTCACTATCATTTCATGCGTGATAATGGCAACTTTTACTATCAGTAAGTAACAGGTGACTTTACAGTTGAAGTCAAAATTATAGGACAATATCAGGCTTTATATGACCAAGCCGGATTGATGATTCGGAAGATTCTTTTTTTTGGAGCATGGATTGAGTGATGAGCCAAATATTCAAGTTTGGCAGAACCGCTTGAACTCCCTGAATAAAGTCATTGGTGACGGTTGCAATATCAACCGTGATATCAAACAGCTAGTTTTAGACCAGTTTGAAAAATTGACTGTTGAGCAGTTCTATGCGCCCAAACTACCAAAAATAGGTGGTTATTTATACAAAGGTATTGCCACTAAATGTGAGCGTTCGCTTCACTCAATCAATGAAGATGCAGAGATGATGGGGAGCAGAGGAGAAACCCCATAGATAAATTATATTTTTGTTTTTCTTTCTACTTCAACCATATTTCTCCTGATATTATGTAAACCAATATACCGATTAATTCAGCTACCAAATAACTGTGCAGTTACAACAAATCATCAAAAATTTCAGTCAAGAACGTGATTTTGTTGCCGCAATTCTTGATACGATTGCTGCTTTAGTTATAGTCCTTGATAAACAAGGGCGAATTGTCTGTTTTAATAGTGCTTGCGAGGAAATAACTCAATATTCATTTGCCGAAGTAGAAAATAAATTGTTCTGGGATATATTTTCACTTCCAAAAGAAATAGAGTTAGCTAAATTAGAATTTAATCAGATAAATCCTGAAGAACTTACCAAAACATCCGAAAGATATTTATTAACTAAAGATAGAAAACAGCGATTAATTGCTTGGACAATAAATGCTCTTGTAGATGAGAGCGGAAAACTTAGTTATGTTATTGCTACTGGTCAAGATATAACAGAAAGTAGAAAAGCAGAAATCGCTCTTCAACATAGTGAAGAACGATTCCGGATGATGGTTGAAGGTAGTGAACAAGTATTTTTTTATATTCATGACAATAATCATATATTTGAATATATTTCTCCCTCAGTTCAGACAGTATTAGGATATACACCAGAAGAATTAGTTGGGAAAGAATGTGAATATTTTTTGATAGATGATGCTGCTAAAGCAGAAGCTATTGGATTAACTGATAAAGCTTTACTAACAGGGGAACGCAATAAACCATTTATAGTAATTTCACGCCATAAAGATGGGTATTCCTTATTCACTGAAGTTGTAGAAACACCTTTAATAATTGATGGTAATGTTGTGGGTATGCAAGGATTTATCCGCGATATTACCAAACGTAAAATTGCTGAAATAGAGTTATGTCAGCAAAGAGATTTTAATACTACAATCGTGCAAACTTCTCCAGCTTTTTTTGTGGCTATCAATCCAGATGGTACAGTGAGGATGATGAACCAAGCAATGCTGAATGCCCTGGATTATACTCTTGAGGAAGTTGTAGGTACTAATTATCTTGCTAATTTTGTCCCGACAGAGCAACAAGAAATGCTGGCGCAAGTTTTCCAGTCAGCAAATGTACAAGAATTATTACCCAACCAAGAAAACTATGTATTAACTAAAAGTGGTAATAAATTACTTATAGACTGGCATGGCAGAGCAGTTTTTAAAGAAAATGGGGAGCTTAACTTCTTCTTTGGGTTTGGAATTGATATTACTGAACGCAGACAAGGCGAAATTCAATTACGTGCAGCCGCCCAAAGAGAGAGATTAATTTCAGAAATTGCGCTGAGAGTTTTACAAAGTTTGAATTTAGAGGAGATTATCAACACTACAGTAACAGAAGTTCGTCAATTTCTTCAAGCCGACAGAGTATTTATTAGCAACTTGAATGATATTTTACAAAGTAAGATTTTCGCTGAATCTGTAGCTATAAATTGCCAACCAATTTCAGAGTTATTTTTAAAAAATAATGATTATATTCAAGAAATAAAAAGTTTATTCTCTCAAGGAGATTTACAAAAAATTGACGATATCAGCCAAATCCAACTTTCTCCCAAGCGTGCTTACTATTTCGCTAAATATCAGGTAAAAGCTTGTTTAGCAGTACCAATTATGGTGGGGGAAAAGTTTTTTGGTACATTGGTTGTTCATCAATGTTCGAGAGTGCGTCATTGGCAGCAGGTAGAAATTGACTTACTGCAACAATTAGCAACACAAGTAGCAATTGCTATTCAAAAAGCTCAACTCTTTCAACAAATCCAATCGCTCAATCTCGGTTTAGAACGCAAAGTACAAGAAAGAACTGCTCAATTGCAGCAAAGAATGGTAGAAATACAAGATTTATATCAACGCCAAGATGAGTTTTTACACGCTGTCTCTCATGATTTACGCACACCCATTACAGGGACTTTGATGTTATTAAAACACTGGCAACAATCACCTGTAGAAAATATCTCTTTACCTCGGAATATTTTAGATAGAATGATTGAGAGTGGGGAACGCCAACTGCATCTGATTAACTCATTATTGGAAACACATATTAGTGAGAGTCAAGGAATTTCCTTACATTGTGAACCTGTAAAAATCAGTGAATTAGTGAAATCTATTACTGAAGATTTAGAATCATTTTTTGTAAAAAATCGTGCAACTATTCATAATTTATTCTTGGATGATTTGCCTCTTGTGAATGCAGATTCTTTGCAATTAAGGCGTGTATTTGAAAACTTAATCAGTAATGCACTAAATCATAACCTTCCAGGGTTACAAATTACTTTGCAAACAAGCAAAGAAGGAGAAATGATCCGTTGTCTAGTGCAGGATAATGGTGTGGGTATGAACGAGGAACAATGCTCAGAAATATTTGAACGCTATTCTAGAGGCGATCGCCTCCGGGGGGGCGTAGCCCATCGCTCTCGTTCTACTGGTATTGGTTTAGGCTTATATCTCTGTCGTCAAATTATCACTGCACATGGTGGACAAATTGGAGTTCATAGTAGTCCAGGTAAAGGTGCAACTTTCTGGTTTACCTTACCTATCGTTTAAACGTGGATATGCCCGTAACCCATAGCTCAAAAAAGTAATCTTGCCTGTTTTATCCCGCAGGAAAGCAGCATTTCCTATCTGTGTGTTCCCTAAAAATACCCCAAATGTGTCTGAGCGGAGCGATCGCAATTCGAGATCGGGTTGTCCTGCAAATTTAGTCTTGAGCTTACCTTGTTCTAGAACAATTGCCAGAGTACCTAGCTTCCCTGTAATTCCAGAAACAGCATAGTTTCCGGTATAGGCTTTGAGTGCGGTATCATCTAACTTTATTGGAAGTGTAGGATTCGGTTTTGGCAGTTGCAGCAAAGATTGTGTAGCAGCTTCCACAATTGGGGCAGAGTTAAATCCTGTTTTATTTGCCAAAATTACAATACCAAATTTCTCAGATGGGATGGTCTGTAGTGCAGCACTATAACCATTAATTGAGCCGTCATGCCCAATATTTTTGATGTTATTATCCTTCGGCTCGACAATTAACCCTAAGCCATAGCCCACATTCAATGAGGCAAGATTTAACACAGGCGTTTTCATTGCTTGCATAGAACTTGCACTCAAGATTGTTTTGCCATTGAGTTTGCCATCTTCTAGGAGAAATAATATTAAGCGGCTGAGGTCTTCCACCGATGAAAAGACAAACCCTGCGGGGTATTCAGCGACGTTATCAGGATTAGGGCGCACAGTTTCCAGTCCGGCTTTGCCTGGTTGATAACCCACTGCTAGGGGATAGGTCAAAGCAACATTAGGTAATAAAGTGGTACGCGCCATTCCCAAAGCTGGAAAGACATTTTGACCATAACCGCGATCGCCATTTCTCTTCTAGCCAGTTATTCCCCAATGGCGCAAGCTAGATTTTGTCGAACGATTGCCAAGGACTGGGATGGCTATGTCGATGTGAGATCATCACCCAAAGTTCGCTTTAACAACATTAATACCATGCTTCCTAACGGCACAGTATTAGATGTTATCGGACAGCAAGGCAATTGGCTGGAAATTTATACACCGGATAACAAATTGGGCCCAAACTATGAAACCGGATGGGTAGCAGCAGAGCAAACCCGGCGGATCTGTTCTAGGGATAGCAGACCCCACCGATATAACCAAAATTACGACGATTACCGGGATTACGAGCCTCGGCGAAATTAACTAGTAAGCGAGGGCTCATGTATCACTACCTTTGCGAAGTTCTACAACAGAGCGTGGATTTCATCTAAAAACTTTTCTCAGTATAAATAAGTGACTATTATTACTATTTTACTCAGAGGGACAAAAAAGGGGAGTAAGTAGGGAGTAAATGGGGTAAAATTCCCACTCATTCCCCTTAAAAGTGGACAATTATCTCTACAAATAAAAATTATTATTTTCTCCAGCAAAATAATTGTCCATATTTTTGGTGATAACTGGGTGAGAACTGGGGGAAAGTAGGGGAAGAATGGGAGGAAGCGAACACCTGCCTCTAATTCCAGCCCTCGCGCTCAAACCCCCACTGTACAAGACTTCCCGTGTTTGCTATACTTTTCGTATTCCGTCGCCGCCTTGTAGTAGCGAGCAATGGCGGCGTATTACATTTCTTCATATAAATCCTAGTTTTTCGCGCCGCCAAGCTCGCCAAAGTGGGTCTCACCCCCTTTGGAAACCCCCAAAACTCGATAATAAAACAGTGGATTTTATTACCGAACCGGCTCGCAATGGATGCCTCTGGCTTCTAGCAGTGGGGCTGCTTATCAATATTAAGCGTTATGATTATGAATTGCTGAGAAGTTTATCAATTTACCGTAGATTCAAAGACTTCTTTGAAAAACCTCATTTATATAGATGAATAGTAAGACCACTACAGCCAAAAAAGTTTTTCAAGCTGGACGCAAGTCAAAAGCCAAACCGAAACGCACTTCACTTGTCAGCCTCAGACTAACTGAATCAGAAAAAGAAGATTGGGAAGCCAAAGCCGAAGCTGCTGGTATGGGGAAAAATCTCTCCAAATTTATCCGCTACTGTGTTGAGCGCGATAAGCCGAAGGCTTTAAGCTCCGCTTATCGCATCTACATTGCTCCCCCAGTACCCGCCATCAACGAAGCGACATACGTAGAACTGGGTCGAATTGGCAATAACATCAACCAAATTGCCTATGCCATCAACCGAGCTGTAAAAATGGGAGAGGCGATCGCAGTTGACCCTCGCCCTGAAATTGAAGTTCTCAAACCATTACTGCTAGAAATAAAGCAGATATTACTGAGAATGCCGGAAAACCCTGAACTACCATCCTCCTCAGAACAATCTGCACCTGTGGCTAACCAACCCGAACAACCGGAACAACCCGACCAAGTAGTTGCTTTCCCCCTGGAGAAGAAGTGATTGGCAATATCACCAAGGGAAATGGCTTTTACGGTTGTGTAGCCTACGTCCTCGGCAAAACTTCGGCGCGGCTGATCAATACAAATATGGCTGGAGAAACACCCGCCCAACTTGCTTGGGAGTTTCGCTCCTTTGCCAATAAAAATCAACGAGTTAAAAAACCCGTACTGCACCTATCGTTTAGTCCGGCCCCCGGTGATAGAACACTGGATGATTGGGAATTATGCCAAATAGCGGAAGATTTACGAGAGGGGTTGAAACTGTCGAACAACCAATTTATTTTGGTACAGCATAACGATGCCGAATTTGACGGGCAAGTTCGACCCCACGCACATATGGTAATTAACCGGGTATCCTACGATGGCGAATGCAATGACGATTATTTAGATTATTACCGTACAGAAAAAATCTTGCGTCAAATAGAAAAAAATTACGATTTAATTATTCAACCGTCCAGTTGGGAAGTCGATAAGAAAAAGGCTTACCCTAAACACGTACAACAAGCAGAAGAATTTGGAACCCAAAATATAGTTGAACAGTTACAAAAGCAGATTGAACAAGCCGCAGTAGATAATCCTGCAATGCCAGTATTTGTAGCCCGATTGTTAAAAGAAAATATCCAAGTTGATTGCAAGTTTACCCGTACTGATAAGCTCAAGGGGATAAGCTACTGCTTGGATGGACAGCCGTTTAAAGGTGGTGATTTGGGTAAATTATATACTCATGTTGGCATCCGGGAACATTTAAAAGTTAGCTATCAAGAAGAATATCGATATCCAATTGAGTCGCTAATTGAAAGTTACAAACGCGGGCGAACAATTGACGATAAGCGGATTAATTATCTGGAAAATTGGATTGAGTGGAATTTTAAACAAGATTCTTCATCCGATGGAGCATCAGAAAAAACAGCAACTATTGAAGTATTAAGTACACAATATAATTCGACAGCAAACTTGGAGCCAGCACTTGAAGAAGTTCCAACAATAGCAAATGAACCGTTCGCTAAAAAACAAACTGTGGTAATATCGCCACCCTCATCCCCTACAACAGTTGAAACGACGCAAAACCAAGAATTTAAAGAAGTACCAGCACTTATAACTGTTAGAGACGATAACGGAATTCTTCTTGGCGTTGCAGCAGAACCATCCGCACTATCACAAGAGAAACCAACTGAGCAACAGCCCGATATCGCAGAACAAATTGCTCGGATGCGAGAAATTGCCCCCATCGTTGCGGAATATCTCTTAGTACTTAATAGTACAGCATTTAAAGGTAATAGATACTCGGCGACAATTGAAAATAACCAACTAACCCTGATACGTAACAGTGATGGTATTCAGGTGATGAAAGCTTTCTATAACTCAGAAGAATGGCAACCCATAGAACCACCACAACTGGGTGATGAAGATGTAACACAGTTACAAAAACTCATACCTGTAATTCAACAATTGAAAAATAAACATCAGGAAGTCTCTTTACCAGAGATATAGGAATCCTACTTGAATCTTGCTAAGTATACTGAGAAATCAACCTTTGTATGGCAAGCTTACAGTCACCTTGGTTTTTCCAAAATCAAATAGGAGTTTTCTAGACCTGGAATATATATTGAAACAATCCTAAATGCTAATTTTTTAATTTAACCAATAGAGCCAAAAATCACCATATAAATCCGCTATAATCTGTGAGTTATGTATTATCTATTTACTTCATTGGTATGCTTTTAAAATCAGTAAAATTGGTGTGATTTATTAAGAATGATTCCTGAGTTTGATGAAAACGGTAATCTACCACCAGGGGTACATTTTGGCGAGTGGCAGGAGTTTAAAGAGAGGTTTGGGTACACACCTAAAAGAGCCAAAATGATTTCAGGTTTAGAAGAGTTAATGAAACAACTAAAAGCAGCAGAATGCCGTACAATTTACATCAATGGCAGTTTTGTGACAAATAAAATAGACCCAGGAGATTTTGATTGTTGCTGGGACAGAGACGATGTAAATATAGATTACCTCAGACAAAATGCACCACTAATATTAAAATATTATGACAGTGCAGCACAGAAAGCTAAATATAAAGGGGAAATTTATCCATCCGACCAACCCGTGGATGAGTCTACAATATCAATAGAGTTTTTTCAGCGCGATAGAAAACAAAATCGTAAGGGTATTGTAGCTATTAATTTATTGGAGTGGGAGCCATGATTAAAGATGATAAACAACTGGCATATTCCCAGGAATGGGCAGAAAAGTTTGCTGAAGCCAACCGGAAATTAAGGGCGAATGAAGAAAAGCGATTAAAAGACCCGGATGGCTGGCAGTTAATTCAAGATTCTAACGATGCGTTGCGGCAGAAACTTGTGGATGAAATTGTTGAGTATGAAATGTTAGCTGCCCATAATCCCAACGAACCTATCACTCTACAAGTGGAGTGCATGAATAAAATATCCAATTTATTAATTAAAGCCAGAATTGCTTTTAAAATCACGCCAAAAGAACTGGCAGCGTTATGCGGACACACGGAAGAACAAATTAAATTATTTGAAGATAAAGACTATCAAAATGCAACATTCTTGGATTTTTTAGCAGTTTCTGATGCCTTGGGTGTTGAAATTATTGATGGTAAATTTATTGCCAAAATGGATGAATTTTACCTCAAACGTTTAGAGGCAATACGGCAAACAGCAAGTATTAATGCTGAATTACAAACTGCATCTTAAATATTGAAGCAACTCCACACCTGCTACAAAGAAGATTTACCCAGCCGTTTATACATCCACTCAATATCCGCATCACTCAATGGTGGTGGGGGTGGAGGTTGGGTGTAGTCTATCGATAAATCATACCCAGCTTCGTCATAAATAGCATTCAGCACGGCTTGCAACTCCAGTACAGCATCGGGGTCGCCTTCGCGGAGGGGAACGGGTATCGTCGGGAGAGTATCTTGTAACGTCACAGGCCACAGATCAATTACTCCAGACCCTGCTCGCGTTAAGGTGATTAAGTAGGGAACATCTGGAAGACGGGGGTGGTTAAATGGTCGATTTCCCCGACGCAGCAAGTCTATTTCAATTAGATGGACGTTGGCATTATATAAACGCTGGCGTTTTTTACGGTAGTCGGCTAAACCGGGTTCCCGTTTGTTTACGGGGGAGAGGATTTCGATACAGCTTACCAGTACGTTATTGGCAGTATCCCGAATTTCGACTGTGGGAATACGGACTTCAACAGGTTGGATAACTGGAAGCGTCAGTGGTGCGGGGGTTGTGGCAATATTCGATGTGGGGGTAGTCGGAGTTACGTCGCGGCGTTGTCTTATCTGCAATACCTCGACATCTGGGTACAAAATGCCAATTTCACTTGAAGGGGAAATATCTTCCACAACATATACTTCCAGTCGTGCGGCATATTTGGGACGCAGCTGTGGGACGAGGAAGGTACGAATTTTACTAGCAAGGGCATTGTGTACGTCACTCCACAGGTAGCCTTCAAGATATGGGTCCATACCGGGGAACGGGGAAGGCATTTTACAAGCTCGCTTGACTGTACTTTTATTCTAGAACTTGGTGTTGGAAATTTCCCCGCTTTGCAAGGTATCGTTAATGTACTTCGCAATCTAGGCATCGCTTGGGATTCATTTACCACTAAAATTAGAGAGTTACATTTCATTGCCCATCAGCCAAAATGCTGCGTATTAAGTCGTTCAATACTGCATATTTATATGATGACGACGAACTCGAAGCTAAAGATGAAATCTTCAACCAGTACAAGTATGCGCTTGCTCATATTGGTATAGATTTCTATCGGGAAGATGTACAAGAAATTATCCTCAAATCGATTGTAGGGATGGAAGATGCGCTGCGTGCCACAATCGCCTATTGGTATTGGAAGCAAGCCAACTCGGAAGAATTCGAGCATCCAAATGCATTTTTAATCAAAGCACTTCAAGAACAGTGGAAACCCTATAACTGGCAAGACTATTACCTAGATAATTCCAATTTCAAGAACCCTTGCGACCAATGGTGGCAGGATGCTGCGCTTCATTGGGGATACGATTTTAGAAACCAGTGGGTTGTTGATATTAATGAAAACGATGCGGGCGAAATCTTCATTATATTTAGCACTCGCAATCGACTTTCGCTACGAGTAGCTAAACAATGGGGATGGGAAAGACTCAAAGAATATATATTAGAACAATCGCAGATGATGAACTATTTTTAATTGAGATAAGGAGTTGAAAATTTTCAACATGAAGGGGATTAAACAGATTATTTCAATATCTGTAATCTGAAGAAAATTTTTATCTAATTATGGTATTATTTATGGGTAGAAAAAGACCTTTAACCGAAGTCATTCAACTAAACTCAAAACGCCAAAACAATTCCAAAAAAAATAAGCCAATTTACTATCGAGAAGGAATATTTGAGTTAAGCGACCATTGGGAAGCTTGGGTATTAGTCGATGCCAAAGAATCTGATTATGATTTTCTAGAAGAAGGAACATTGGATGAGTGCCTATTCGCACTCACTAATTTCATTAGTTTTGAAGTCACAAGTAAGTTTTTAAGACATAATCTAGAACCAGAAGAATGGAGTAGAAAACAACAGGAGCGGCGAGAAGAAATTAAGCAAGAATGCTACTGTCAGGGAAGATATGAAGGTAGGGGATGGGTAATTGAATCCGTAGTAGATAAACTTGGTCTCGAATCAATGATTGAGGAAGGGTTTTTTGAACCAATTCAATAAGTTTTTCAGTTAAAAATTCTCCTTAATTTAACTCGTCCCACCCCTTGAAGGAGAGGCTCTCCCGCCTTCCTGTAACGCAACTATCACTCATCGGCTGGTTCCGCAAACGCTGACTCCAAGCTAAACGGCAGACAACCAGGATTCACGGCTGCCCAAGCTTCGGCTTCTGCTACCAGCACAGAGCATCCCGAATCGAGGTAAAATTGCATTTTGGCAATCATCTCCAGGCTCGCGCGCTCTTGAGTGCTGAGAATACGTCCCGTGATTAGGCGGTATTGCTGGACTTTAGCCCTAGCTTGGGTCATAGCCATTAGCCGGAGTTTGGTTACTCTCTTGAGTTCCTCGATGCGGTAGGAAACATCAGCAGTCTCTTCACCAACAGATGCGCCGTGCAAGCCGTTGTTGGGGTTTTGGAGTGGTTGTTCTAGTGGAACCGCAGCAGGTGTCAAATCACCCTTGGATGCACTCTGCAAGCCGTTATTGGCACTTTGGAGTGATGATTCTGCTGTCACGCTAGCAGGTGTTGAATTACCCTCGGATGCTCTCTGCCGCCCACTGTTGGCAATTTCCTGTGGTGGTTCTGGTGCAACCGCAGCAGGTATCGAAACTACACCCAGCCCGTTATCCTCCATTATAGATAAGTTTTGATTATCTGGTTTTAATGACGTGCCGGAGCTACAGGAGTATATAAAATCGTGATGTGAACTGAATTCATTTGATTGTAAAATGTTTGTATGAACCGAATTCTCTAATTGATTGCTGGTTTTATTTGAATTAATTTCAGAAGTATTAGAAGAATTTATGAATTCAATATTTTCCACAGGCTGGATGACAGCTGAGTCTGACTGAGAAACATCGGGTTGTTCAACTTCCTCTGCTGACTCCAGCCCTTGGGGGGCTGTAGCAGCAGGAGGTAAACACAAAACCTTCATATAGTGAAAATGCCCGTTGATGTCCATCTGGTAAGGGTTTTGGGCTTTTTGATTTTTTTCAGGGCTATGTGTTTTGTTAAAATGCCCGTCTTTGTTTATCTGGCAAGGGTTTGAGCTATTTTCTGCCCAAGGGTCAGTTATGTACCATTTGGGATGCCACAGGTGTAAATGTTTTCGCAAGGTATCTTGAGAGAGGGTTTTGTGAAAACGTTGCTTATATTCGTTGCTTATGGCTTTTGTACGGTCGGTTATGCCCTCTGGTAAGCCTCTACCCCATTCCAAGGCATTTACTGCCCACCGAATCCTTTTTTGGGCTTCTAGGCTGCGTTGCTGGTTTAAAGCTTGGCGACGATCAAAGGGGATGATGTTGTCTTTGGGTTTGATTATGCCGTTTATCAGAGCGTAGCTTGCTTCTTTGCCAGATATCGCTTCGGCAAAGGTGTTGGCAAATGTCCCCAACAGGCGTTCTGGGTAGCTGGCATAGGGGGTAAACCACTGGTGTCGAATTGTACATTCTATCCAATGCCGCACTCTGGCTTCGATTTCATGCTGGTGGCGGCAGTATTGGATATAGCCAGGGGCGCTTATAGCGGCTTCTACGGCGTATTTAACTAATGCTTCGCCCTTTAAATCCAAAAAGACGATTCCGTAGCCTACAAGGATTTGTAGCAGGGTGTTGGTTTGTCCAAAGCCTGTCCAGCCTGTGGTGATGATTTCTTCCCAGTTGGCACGCCATTCCTCTACGTTGGCGGATGCTTTTTTGCGATACAGTTCTCGGTTGTGGCGCTTTCTGGCTTTTTTGATGGCGCGTTTGAGTCGGGTTAAATCTTGACGGACTGCGGCGCGATCGCAATAATCCAGAAAGACACAAACTGAATCGCTAATTGGTTGCAGGTCATCATCTAACAATAACGCGCCGCTACCGGGTTGCATGGGGCAGCGGATGGCGTTGTAGTTGATGATGCTATTTTCAGCCCAAGGTTTGACATTGGGGAAGATTTCTAAATGCCCTTTGCGGGGGATAAATCCTGCGTCTCTTAGGGCGTATTCTAGGGCGCAGGCTAGGTTGAAGGTGGGTTGGAGGGTGGTAAAGGTTATTATCAGGTGATAGCCACCGCTATGACTGGACTGGAGGATGATGATATCGACTATGCCGATGTCTTCGAGGGCGGACTTGATGCGGTTGATAGATTCTAGGTTATGGTAGTCGCCCCCCTTGTCGAGGTCAATTATGGCGTAACGGGTATTGGAACCAAAGCGGATGCCAACTAGCTGCTGGCTATTTTGATGCAATTTCCACAACTGGGATGGCTGGAGGTAATAGTCGATGGTACGCCACGCTGGTTTGGAAACGAAGGCGGGTACTGGGGCGACTATGGCACTCCAAGGATGCCAGAAATATTGAACGTATCGCTGCCCCACTGGGTCTTTTGGCAGGTGGGGTTTGATTTTGGTTTTGGAAAAATGCGTCCGATTTGATTTAGCAAAATCGTCTGAGTTTTGTGGCAGATACATAAATGGCGTTCCCTCGATGCACCAATAAAGGTCATCGGGTAGCCGCTAGTCGGCATCAAGCCTCTGTGTATGTAAAAAACTGCTGTTGGGCTTAAAAAATCCTGATTTTTCGTTGTTTGCGGTTCTTGAAAAAGTTAGCTTTCTTCTCAAAATGAAAGTAGCACAAGGGTTTCAGACCCAAATTGCAGGTTTTTACATCTATCTCGGTTTAATGCCTAGTTGGTCAACAAGAGGCTTATAGCCTAGAATGAAATCAAATTTAATATTTTTTAGTTTTTGTTATGAGGAGTTGGATAGCTCCCCAGTGTGCTGAGATGACTGGTAATCATCTCGCGGTCTTCATTCTTAAGCTTTCATGCTTAGGCTATGAGTCTTTGTTGAAACCAAGCACCTAGCGGACTACCCAACTTTTTTTTTGGAAGTTGCGGCACTCCCCTGACAAAAGTTGATTGAGTAAATCCGGCAATTTAATCTTTAAATCCATAGACAAAATTCCTTGGTAAATGCAGTCCTTTGTTTGTGAGCATCTCACGCTGCCACCGACGTTGCCAAATATGAAGCATTTGGCAAGTACGCAAAAAAACGCTCAGGAAAGTGATTAGCCCGCTCGGCAGACAGTCGCATAAGTACTATTGCAAGATCATGCCATATCCGCAAGAACGGTGTTTGAAAACTGATCTATCTTCTCCGAAGAAAAAAACCCTTATTTAGTAAGGGTTATAGCGCCAGTTTGTTAGGGGATACTAGAGTTTTTGTTAGGGGATACTAGAGTTTTTGTTCTAAAGCTCAAAGCTATACAGGACATAGCTTTGAAGCCAATTTTTTCAACTTTTTTCTCTAGAACTAAATTTTTCCTAGAACTAAACTAGAACAAAAACCAGCCGCCTGAAGTTGATAGTCAGCTGGTGGTCAAGACATTTTAAGTATTAATACTTAAATTTTGATATCTAAGAGGATGCGGACATAGGCGGCTTGTTGTGGGCTGAGGGGGCGTTCGCCTCTTTCAACTAGTGAGATGAACTTTTGGGATACACCCAAAAAACCAGCTAATTTAGTCTGTGGCCACCCTTTAGCAATACGCGCTTCCCTCACTTGGCAGCCAGTCAATTTAATGTCCTCTGGCGTTGTATCCTTCGCTTTAGGCTGTAATTGTTGTACTTTTGGCTTAACTTTGGATGCTATTAGTTCAGGAATAGGATGTGGAGGTTTGATGGTAAGCTTGGCATCCAGTAGTTTTTTAAAGTAGCCTTTTGGCTGTTTCTGCGTGTATTCTGGTCTTAGCCATTCGGGGTATGTTTCTGGATCAAACGCAATTTGCCAGTTCAGCTTGTTGAGCAAGTGCTTTAAAGCATTATCCCAGCGCTGCTTCAGGCTAAAAGCTTTGAAGCGATCGCATGAAGCTTTATCTATTTCTGTTTTGGGCAATACAATTTCTATTAACTCCTGTACCCTGTAGTTTCCATCAAGGCGAACCCGACTATCCAATGTCAAATATATAGCCAACCTTAGCGTGAGTTCTTCGTGATAGGGGTCAATTTCTAAAACTTTCTGGGCTAGGTAACCAAACTGATATAAAGCTTCCCGCGATTCGGCTCCCGCTTTGTTTAAAAAGTATTTAGTCCAAGTACCAGGTTGAACAATTATTTGAACTTCATCAGGCTCTTCTATTTTTCCAGATGTATTTACCTGACCATATGGCACAATCGTGATGTTCCACATACGACCAACAGGGGTACTAGCATTTATACCACCTTTTCTATTTCTCCCTTCTATCCATACTGTTTTAACTAATAAACAATCCAATGCAAATGCGGTTTTTGCTATTTCTAAAAGTTTTTGATATTTGGGTAAATCAGTTCGCTTATCCCAACCAATTTTTTCTATCAAATCACTGCCTTTTACAGTAAATAAACTCTCCCAAGGTTTTTCCTGCACCATTGTATAGGCAGCCAATATTAAATGCAGCTTGGCACTAGTAAACCCAAATTTATCGATAATCTGTTGGGCTTCATTCCAAGGAAGTAATGTTATATCACCAGGGGTACTAATATAATGCTCAATATAATTTTGGGGATTGCCTTTAGCTTTGTGTTGTGCAACTGCTATCCCTTCTTCATTTTTTTGCCACGACTCTTCTTTCTTGATTTGAGAGTTAATGCTTGAAAGCATAAGTGCTGCTGTAGGAATAGCCTCAAATGGCTGTGATTTAAATAATGAGTTTTGGTGGCTGTCTCTATAGCCTTGAAGATTGTTATTTACTATATTATAGGAATTTTGCAGATTATTTTCATCAATTTTATGTTTTCCTGAAACTATCGAAGAAATCGTCCTATACAAGACTTCATTAAAAATAGCTTCAAACAAGTCATAATTATCTGTCGTCTCTGTCGTCTCTGACGCTTCTGATGCAGATAATGCCTTTTCAGATTGTAAATATTGGGGTAATTTATCGCTTATAACTTGTCTAACATTATCTTGTATTTCCAGCAAAATAGAGGGACTTAGTTCATCTATATCATTAGGATTAACGGATTCAAAGCTATTTTGATTCATGAGATTATCATTTACAAAAAAGTGGCGAACATTTCTACCCGTTGTTTGAGCGATAGTTGGCGCAATCGGGCAAACAGGTAGATATCAGCTTCGATGCTGGTGTCGGATGCTTGGGGGCGGTAGTTCGGTTTTGCGTTCGTCCGCAAGGATGCGCCGGAGGCATTTTTCATAGCGACAACTCCTAGAAAATAATCAACCCAAGCATCTAATTGAGCTAGATGTTTTTATTTATTACCTAATATCAATTCTATGTGAGGCTGCGCTTTATTCACGTAGGGGTAATTCATGTAGCCGAAGGCTTCCCATTCGCGCTAGCGTTGCGTAAAGCCTACGGCATAGCTACGCTTAGGGCGCAGCCTCTCGTAAAGAAGCAAAGGGTATTGCCCCAGAACCTATGTAGTTTTGGGTAAGTCCTATAGGCGCATCTTCACAAATAAATGGTATAACTTAAATCAAGTTCAAATTCTACTCAATTTATATACAAATTTTGTAGTAATTATACAAAGATGATTGTGAATTGAAAAATAATTAATAAGCCCTAGAGCAACAGTTGAGTTGAAAGTACATTTCCTTAGAGTTTGATTTGAGTGTCTCAAGAACTCAACTTAGTGCTTTCATTTAATTCCTTTTCGCAGCCGTTGCTTCCAGTCAAAAAGCCTCACTACTCTTACGCCTTGTAAGTAGACGACCAGCCAAACAACTTACGCAACCGTTGAGAGGGATTGAATTTAAAAACCCAACTTTCTCGTTCTACTCTTATGTAAAAAGTTCCAAAGTTACGTAAGGAAACACTGTCTCCCTGTTTGAGGGATTCATAAATTTCTTCAAGCGTTGCATCAATGACTTCTTCCACAATGCCAGTTTCTTTGCACACTCGTTGGGACACACGGCGTACCAGTTCTTTCTTGTCGATAGACATCTTTACGTCAATTCACTCTTTAATTAAATTTGAGCCTTGATTCATTATCATTAATTTGGGAAACTTCTCTGCCAAATTTTGTCCAAAATAATAATGACACCAAAACTCAGCAATTTCCAGCAGCTTTGGAGCAGATTCAGGAATTAAACCCGAACCATACCGAGGCTCATAAGATTCTGTATATTCTCTAGCTAATTTATAAGCATAGTAGGGAAAATCCCGTTCAACAAAACAGCGAATAGCATAATCTAGTTTGAGCAGATAACCACTCTTGACAAAATGTACGGTAGTCCAATGAACGTTGCGGAAATCATCTCCCTGCAACTCATCAATTTGCCTCAATAACTTCTGTAGAGATTGCTTTCCTTCATCAGTGGGAGTTTCTAGGTAGCGTTCCATCTCTGCAATGGCATCGGCAATTATGGTTTTGTGAATTTCCCATTCAGAGGGACTGAGATTACTGGGACAGGAATCATCTTCTGTTTGCCTTCGTACCACTTTTGCGAGGTAGAGAGCAAATTGTTCGGCTGCAACTTCATCCTGACAAAGGCTTTTGATGCTGGTTAATCGGGTGATAGGTAGCGCAAATATAATATTCTCGGTGCGGAGTTGTTTAGCCGCTTCAACCCACTTTTTAATTTTGGTGGCGATCGCTACCTGGGTATTTTTCTGTTGCATGGGAATATATAAAACAATATAATTTATTCTCAAAAATCCTCAAAATTCTATTCTAAATAATTCTTGAGTACGATTATCACATCTCAAGACAATTACTAATAACACTGATTAGATATTACAGCATAATAAGAACTTATAATTATTATGGTTTTCAAAACAGATAAAATATTATTAATTATTTCAAATCAATTCCCAATAAATAAAATTGAATGACTCGATTTATTCATGACCAATTTGCCAAGGATTATCTGGAAGAATTACTAAAACCTTATGGAGAAGTACAAGCCCCCAGTCGTGTAGCAGGAGAAGTGCGAGAAATTGATGTTTTCTTTTCTCCAGTAGCACAACAAACTACCAATTTAGCGACATTAGGTTTATTAGGAAAGTTTGCGACTAATCCTGCTATCTTTGAGCCATTTCGCAATGTGGCATCTAAAGAAGAAATTTGTGATTGTCTGTTGAAATTATTAGAAGTTAGGGGTGCATTACAACGAGAAGCTAATAAAAATCAAACCCCCATTCAAGAATTAGAAATTCCCAAATTATGGATTCTCACCCCAACAGCATCCACGACGCTGTTGTCAGGATTTCGTGCAGTTCAAGGTGAAGATTGGTTGCCTGGAGTACATTTCATGGCAGACTATTTACGGACAGCCATTGTAGCCATCCATCAGTTACCACAAACCCTAGAAACACTATGGCTGAGAATCCTGGGTAGAGGAAGGGTACAAGAGCAGGCAATTAATGAGTTAAAAGCACTACCACCAAATCATCCATTCCAGAAAGCAACGCTAGAATTAGTTTACAACCTGCGCCAGAATTTGAGAGTAAATCAAAATTTAGAAGAAGATGATAAGGAGTTAATCATGCGGCTAGAACCACTTTACCAGCAAGACCGGGAACAAGCCAAACTGGAAGGAGAACGCCTTGTAGTGGAAAACTTATTACAAGTTCGTTTTGGTTCATTAGATAACAATCTTCAAGCAATTATTGAACCATTATTAGCCTTACCACCACAAGAGTTTACTCCATTACTCATGCAGTTGTCACGGGAGGAATTAATTGCTAGGTTTGGTAGGCAATCTTGATATTTTATTTATCAGTTATATCCCATTGTCAATTCATAATAAACCATATCGGGGATAATATCTCCGGCTTTTTATGCTAGAAATTAAAGGTTAATTCAACTCCAGCTACATGATGATAGGGAGTTAATTATGCGGCTAGAACCACTGTATCAACAAGACCGGGAACAAGCCAAACAAGAAGGGATTCAACAAGGAGAACGTCTTGTAGTGGAAAACTTATTACAAGTTCGCTTTGGTTCATTAGATAAAGAATTAAGCGCAATTATTGAATTATTATTAGCCTTACCACCACAAGAATTTACGCCATTACTCATGCAATTGTCACGGGAGGAATTAATTGCTAGATTTGGTGGACAATCTTGATATTTATTCGCCGAGATTTTCCAGAGCCGAGGCTTGGTGCATAATTTGCACTTTCAATGAATCTGCCGCAACTGCTGCTATAGTTTCCCAATCTTCTTGTGTCAGCATTACAAGAATTAGTTCGCGTAGCACCTGTCGGTTGGAAATAAACTCTTCGCCATAAAGTTCATCCCTCTGTAAAATAGCCTCGATGCGTTCTCGTACTTGAGGGGTGGGCATTCTCAACTTTTGGAGCAGGCGCTCCCGTGCTGTAGAAGTTGCAACAGAAGTCGCAGTTCCCAAATTCCAATCTTTGAGTAGCGATCGCACTTCCCGGTTAAGCGAAACCCGTAAAGTAGTTAGGCGACTAAACAATCCAGGGTTGAGCATTAGTTGACCGATGGCAGAACCCCAGTCTAAACCAGCACCGATGTTACCTCCTACCGCATCCTCAGCTTCGATCCCCAAAAGCAACGATTCTTCATCAAACAGCAAATCCATCGGACTGGCAAATTGTTCGCTCATGAACTTACTCTGCTATTGCGTTATCTTGACCTCGAATTAGCCGAACTTACAATCGCACTTTTTATTCCAACTAAGGCAATTTAACAAGTATTTATTAAAATAAAATACCTGGTTGATAAATTTCAACCAGGTTTAACATCATGTCACACGATTAGTTGAATACTTGCTTACTAATATCAACTCTAGGCCGCAGCTTCCCCAAGGTTAATTTTGACGACTTTATTTTTTTCTTGCTCGGTTTTAGGTAGAGTCAAATTCAAAATCCCGTCTTTATATTCTGCCTTGACGTTGGTATTTTGAATGCGAGCAGTCAGGGGAATTACTCGTTGGAATTTGCCGTAGTAAAATTCACTTCTTGTTTTACCATTATTGTCGGTTTTAGTTTCTTCTTTACGTTCGGCAACCACCTTAACTGCATTCTCGGTGACTTCGATATCTACATCCTTAGCCTCGATTCCAGGCAGTTCCAGCTTCAGGTGTATGGCTTCTTCGGTTTCGTGTAGTTCTGCTGCTATAGCTCTAGCCAAAGTGGGTGCTTGAAAATCTTCAAATAAGGAGTCGATTTGACGTTGCAGTGCGTTCAATTCTTGCCAGGGGTTGTAGCGTACTAATACCATAACTCTCTCCAATTTGTAATTTTTTATTTACTTACTTCAGGATTTATTATTGCTTTGATTATTAGAATATGGCGAAATACAATGACTGAAAATACGGTTAATCTCACTTATAAAATTCAGGATTACCGCACCTAAAATTTGACTAAATAAAAGGTAGTAACAATACGAATTGATTGGGTACGGTTTTCACTAAAATGTCTAGTTTAAAAAGTGGGGTGATGCAGGCAGCGTGAAGCGCGATCGCCTAAGAACAACTAGTACGTTATAGATGTAAAATACTCTAACGGTACGAAAATTTCTCATGAGTGGATGTAACGCGCCCGATGATTACCATGAACGATTCTGAGGCAGATCACCAAGAACTACAAACCCAACTCGCCCAAGCATACCGTCAGCTACCACCCCTAGAAGAAAAGATTGTCCAATTGTTCTCGGTAATTTACGAACCGATCAACAGAACTTCGTTCTTGGAATGTTTGAATTACATCGGTGCGCGTGATAACAACTATAAGTCTTTCACTAACCCTACATTAAAGCCCTATATCGATGGATTGCTAGCAGCAGGCTTGCTGGTTCAAGAACACGGTCAAGGGCCTCAATGCCATCCGTTATTGGTAGAGATTGCTACTCGTTCGGCAGTAAAAGCCGGCTGTTTTGAATACATGGTCAAAGCAGTGCATAACAAGTTAGGAGTAAAAGCTCGTTGGCAAGATGGGCCACTGTATTTCCAAAGGGAAAGCCAATTTATCAGGGAAGTCCGCATTGGTCTTTACAGCCACAACCTGAGTTTCATTAACAAACAGATTGAAGATTACAACAGATACAATAACAGCAAAGACAAGATATCTATAGAAAATATCTTTGAGCAGATTTGCACTAACCCATTCGATGCCGATTGGTTTCGCACCCTGCCATCAGAATTGTATGACAACTGCATATCCATCATCCTCATCAATGCCGCACTCTTATGTTCTCCCGCCGATGAAGCCTTTACCTTACTGCAAGAAGAATGCGCTACAGGAGGCGAACATTCCTCAGATTACTTGCACCTAATTTTGACAGAACAACTGCTGCTGCGGGGTTGTATCCAAGAAGCACAACAGAGTTTGGAGTGCATATCTGAGGATTATCAAGCGGAAGCCGCAGTATACAAGGGTTGGTTGAATTTTTTACTCGGTGATAATCAGCAAGCGATCGCAAATTACACTGCTGGTCTCAAAGCCCTCAAAAAAGCCACAGGCAAGCGTCAGGTGTATTTTAGCACCATTGGGGGCTTGTTTTTTATCTTGGCACTAATCAAAGATGGTTCGCGGGACAGTCTCCAAGAAGCACTTGATTACACCAGTCTGCTTGCACGTCAGTCAGACCATTGGCTGAGGTCGATTTATGCACAGTTGAAAATCTTGCTGCAAGTCCAATTAGGCGACATCGCTCAAAAAGAATTCATCATCAGCAACCGCATCCTGTTCCCTGAAGAACACAACAGCCTAGAAACCCTGTTTTTCGCCCTGTGCCATTACTGGGTAGATGCCGACAGAGCCAAAAAACACCTGCCCAGGTTGTTAGAGGAATTCTACCAGCAAGCTGTAGCATCTGGTTATCACTGGTTGGCGATGGAGAGTGCAGAACTCTTGTCCCGACTCAAACCGAATAGCAGCTATGAAACCCAGGCAGAAATACTACGTGAAGATATCGGTATAGACAGCATCGTTGACTTGATGCAACCACAAGAACCTTGGGAGATGTGCTTAAACGCACTAGCAAATCTCCAGAAGGAACCGCCAGCACCAGTAAAAGCTCAGACAGAACTGCGCTTGGCATGGTTTCTTACTTTCTACCCTAGCAAATGTATCTTGCAACCACGGGAGCAAAAAGTAAACGCCAAAGGCGAGTGGAGTAAAGGTCGCCCAATAGCCATCAAGCGCCTCAGTGGAAATTTGGGTGAATTTGATTACCTCACACCTCAGGATATCCGGGTATGTGGCTGCATTGAAACATTTACTTCCTACGATTATGGGTATTACGGTAAAACTGAGTACACGTTCAGCGCCAAGGCAATCTCTGCGTTGATTGGACACCCCTTGGTATTTTGGGAAGATTCCCCCAATACCCGCGTGGAAATCGTCAAGGGAGAACCAGAACTAATTGTTAAAAAAGGGAGACGAGATCGCTTAACTTTGGAATTTTCTCCCAAACTAGAGGCATCAGAGAATATCCTGGCTGTCAAAGAAACCCCTACTCGCATCAAGGTAATTGAAATTACTGCCCAACACCGACGTATCGCCGAGATTATCGGTAAGGAAAACCGACTCTTAGTCCCCGCCACGGCTGAGAAACAAGTCTTAGCTGCCATCAATGCTGTCTCTGGCATCGTCACCGTGCATTCTGATATCGGTGGCGGACTAGAGGGAGCAGAAGAAGTACCAGCCCAGACTATACCCCACATTCACCTGTTACCTGCCAATGCTGGATTGAAAGTATCCTTGCTATCTCGCCCCTTTGCCCAAGGTGGCCCCTACTACCGTCCTGGTGCGGGTGGTGAGACTGTAATTGCAGAGATTGACGGTAAGCGTCTGCAAACCAGACGTAATCTGCATGAAGAAAAGCAACTTGCTAATGCCGCCATAAAAGCCTGTCCCACCTTAACTCGTGCTGAAGAACAAGATAGGGAATGGCTCATAGAAGACCCAGAAGATTGTTTAGAACTGCTGCTAGAACTGCAAGCATTAGGGGACACAGTGGTGCTGGAATGGCCAGAAGGAGAAAAACTGCGTGTCAAGCACCAAGCAGACCTCAAAGATTTTCAGATGTCCATTCAACGCCAGCAAGATTGGTTTGCGGCTGATGGCGAGTTGAAACTGGATAATGACTTAGTGCTGGATATGCAGCAACTACTAGCACTATTGGATAAAACCCCCAGCCGTTTTATCCCCCTTGGTGATGGTCAATTCCTGGCTTTAACCCAAGCGTTTCGCAAACGCCTTGATGAATTGCGGGCGTTTTCGGAAAAACATAGTAAAGGTATACGCTTCCACCCCTTAGCAACACTAGGCTTAGAGGATTTTGTGGATGAGGTAGGCAAGGTGAAAGCAGACAAACACTGGAAGGCACATATCCAGCGTTTGAAAGAGGTGCAAAGCCTGCAACCAGAACTCCCCTCGACATTTCAAGCAGAACTGCGCGACTACCAGATGGAAGGATTCAACTGGATGGCGCGGCTGGCACATTGGGGTGTGGGAGCTTGTTTAGCAGACCAAATGGGACTGGGCAAGACCGTGCAGGCGTTGGCTGTTATCTTGATGCGTGCCCATGAGGGGCCAACCCTGATTGTTGCTCCCACTTCGGTGTGCATGAATTGGGTGAGTGAGGCTTCTAGGTTTGCGCCTACTCTGAATATTGTGCAATTTGGTGGGAGCGATCGCCAGCAACTACTCAAAAACTTACAACCGTTTGATATGCTGGTGTGCAGCTACGGTCTGTTGCAGCAAGAAGAAGTATCGCAAATGCTCTCCCAGGTGCAGTGGCAAACGATTGTGCTGGACGAAGCCCAAGCAATCAAAAATATGACCACCAAACGTTCCCAAGCTGCGATGAACCTCAAAGGTAGTTTCAAGCTGATTACCACCGGGACTCCCATTGAAAACCACCTTGGCGAATTGTGGAATTTATTCCGCTTTATCAATCCTGGGTTACTGGGTTCCTTTGAAAGCTTCAATCAACGCTTTGCTATCCCGATTGAGAAATTTCAGGATAAACAAGTACGCAGTAAACTCAAAAAACTCATTCAACCATTCCTGCTGCGACGCACGAAAAATCAGGTGCTAGAAGAATTGCCTTCTCGTACCGAAATTCTGTTGCACGTAGAGTTGAGTCGGGAGGAAATGGCGTTCTATGAAGCGTTGCGCCGCGAGGCAATATCCAAACTGACCGAAAGTGAGGCAACTGCTGGTCAGAAACATCTGCAAGTGCTGGCAGAAATTATGAGACTGCGACGGGCTTGCTGTAATCCCAGTCTGGTGATGCCTGACACTGAACTATCCAGCGCGAAGCTGCAACTGTTTGCTGAGGTGCTGGGAGATTTACTGGAGAATCGTCATAAGGCTTTGGTGTTTAGTCAGTTTGTTGACCATTTGCATATCATCCGCGATTTTCTGGATAAACAAGGTATTAATTATCAATATTTAGATGGCAGTACCCCAGCCGCAGAACGGAAAAAACGGGTGGATGCTTTCCAGGCTGGGTCAGGTGATGTATTTTTGATTAGCCTGAAAGCGGGGGGTACAGGACTTAACCTTACTGCCGCAGATTACGTTATCCACATGGACCCTTGGTGGAATCCCGCCGTAGAAGACCAAGCCTCAGACCGCGCCCATCGCATTGGCCAACAACGCCCGGTGACTATTTATCGGCTAGTAGCAAAAGATACTATTGAAGATAAGATTGTGGATTTGCATCACCACAAGCGAGATTTGGCAGATAGCCTGCTGGAAGGTAGTGATATCAGTGGCAAGATATCGACAGAGGCGTTACTAGAGTTGATTGGGGTATAATAGAGAGTTTGGTTATAGGAGAAGACAACAGATTATTCGATCAAGTGCGACGATGCTCCGCCTTGCCGGAGGCGATCGCATGAAGGCATGGGCGCGAGAGTGCGTAGACGCGTTCGCTAGTGCGTCTCGTAAAGCCTACGGCATAGCTACGCTTAGGGCGCAGCCTCTCGTTCGCTCTTAGCGTCTCGTAGAGAAGACATCGCTTCTTCCCCCTTCAAACCCAAAATTGACCCGATCGCCTGACTAAGATATGTCGATATGTAACAATATTACAACAGTTGGATATGATTAATACTCAGTAAATTCCGGTGACACGCCATAACTTTTAAAATCAGCTTGTCGATATCGAAATTGATATCAAATGGCTGAACAAAAGTCCCCACCCAGCGAGATGATCCGCGTGCCTGTCCCACTAATTGGGATAGTTCGGCAACTATCCAAGCTACATCGGCAGGGGCATACAATTGCTTTGCTGCAAGCATTAGAGGAGTTAGTAGCAACATTTGATAGCAATATTGATATCGATTTAGCTGGCAGCAAACAAGTTTTACAATTGCAGGAGAAGTTGGAGGAATTGGAGTCCCATCTTGCTGATAGAGATAAGTCGGTGGAAACCAAGCTCGAAGCAATGACCAAAAAACTGGAGTTAATCGAACGGGCTATTTTATCAACTCGATACAACAGTCAACCTAAACAAAGAAGACAATCATACCCATACCAACTTTCCACAAGTTGAATTACAACCCAGGACAAACTCTAGTCTTGCCCCAAGACTTGGTGTTACCCCCCAAAGCTTGATTGCAGAAAGAGAAAAACTCAGTAGCAAAGAATTTCTTAGCTATACACGCAACCGCGATCCAATGAGCGTGGCTTGGGAATGGAATCCTTCGGACGGACTATACCACCCCCAACGGTAGAGAATATATCTACTCAATAATTATAAAGAAATGCAAACAAACACTTGACTTTAAGTATAAGCGATGGGTATTACGTGGGATGATTGTTTACTAGAAGTCTAGTTCTGATAAATTAATGCGTCCAGGGGTAGTCAAGACACTGGTTTTAACGGAGCCATTACCGCTGACTGCTCATCCAGCAGCGGTGTACTTGGATAGTCTTGCACCTGGGTCGAGACCAACTATGGAACAAGCCCTCAATGCGATCGCGGCTTTGTTGACTAACGACAAATGTGATTACATGACTCTCAACTGGGCATCGCTGCGTTATCAACATACTGCTGCTGTCAGGTCTGCTTTGATGAAAAAACACGCCCCGGCAACGGCAAATAAGATGTTGTGTGCTTTAAGGAGGGTACTCACTGAAGCGTTTAAGTTAGATTTGATGGCTGCAACTGACTACCAGAAGGCAGTAGATTTATCGTCTATTAAGGCAAAAAAAAGACTTAGGGGTAGGGCGCTAAAACTTGATGAAATTACAGCGCTAATGGGGATTTGTCAAGCTGACAAGTCGCCTGTGGGGGTAAGGGATGCGGCGTTAATTGCGATACTGCGGTGCGGGCTAAGAAGGGCTGAGGTAGTTGCCCTGCATTTGAAAGATGTAGATTTAGCTACCGGAGCGTTGGAGATTATTGGTAGTAAGAATGAAACCGACCGTATGGTGTATATGCCGGCCCGTGCTATTGCAGCGGTGGAAAAGTGGTTGAAACTCCGCACGCGCAAACCGGGACCTCTGTTATTACCCATCCGCAAGGGGGGAGAGTTGCAATGGCGAAGGATGACTCCCCAGGCAATATTGATGATTGTGCGAAAACGGGCAGAGTCGGCTGGGGTTGAGAGATTTAGTCCCCATGATTTTAGAAGGACGTTTTGTTCTGACTTGTTGGATGCGGGGGTTGATATCGTTACGGTGCAGAAATTAGCCGGACACGCTTCTCCTGTAACCACGGGGAAGTATGACCGACGGGGTGAGGAGACTAAGCGTAAGGCGATGGAGAAATTGGATATTGGTTACACGCAGCCGCGCTCTCCAGACTGAAAGTGGCATAGAGCCGAGATCCCGATGCTGTTGGCGAATTCCCCAAATAGCTAAACTGAACTAATCGGTTCAGTAATGAAAGGATTGAGAGCTTTGTGAGCAATTTTATACCCAGATGCTTACTGACCAAGTAGTGCCAATGGTCGATTATTGCTGGGACTCAAAGGACAAATCTCAGAAGTAGAGTTGCATACGATTCGTTCGCGGTTAAATGCCGGGATTCTAAGCAAAGCCCAGCGTGGTGAACCCATCTTCTGGAGTTCATCGGACGAGAGTTTTTTCATAGCGGTCAATACGACTAAAGGGCGATCGCCCAGTTGGCGGAAGTGTCCGGCCGCAGCGATCGCCGTACCACTGGACTGAACTTCCTTCAAAAACGAGCCAATGTTCTGAGCAAAATAGGCTTGCTCCACTTGATTGACTAAGGGTGGCACATTCGGGGGTGTGTTAGTCATAGATCTTAGTCGCACTAAACCAATTTTCGCCAATGCTTCTGCCAGGAGAATGCGGCTAGATGGTACGGCATTTAGGGACTTACCTATTATTTTCCGCAGGGGTGCAACTTGATCGGGATGGGAGGCATCAACAAAGACAAGTCCGGCAACCTCGGATTGGTAGAGGCTCGTAAACATCATAATGTATGGGCCGCCTAAGGAGTGACCAACCATAACCCAGGGAGCGGTTTCACCACCTTTGGTGAGCGCGGTATGCAAGTCCTGAGCAACATTTTTGCTATCAAAGGCATCCGTGCTTGGGTCGCTCCACAGGATACCAGCCCGACTATATGCACACACACGGGTCGTCTGCGCTATTTCATCATGCACGGTCGCCCAACTGAGTGAACCAAGAGCATCAAGTCCAGATTCCAGTACAACGGTGGGAGATCCCTTTCCTCGGCAGTCGATCTGAATCTTCCGTCCACCAATGTCCACAAACTTCCCTGAAACTGGATACTGGCGGCTTGCTTGCCATCGCATAAAGGTCTCAAATCCGGCTCCAGCGAGAACTGCGAGTACGATAAAACATCCTATGCCCAGCAAAAATCGCTTTGTCCACCGTAATATTAGAGATCGATCCATGTAATTATGGGGTTAATACAGGATAAACGTAAAAATCTGCAAGATAATACTGAAACCTTTAGCGATCGCCTTCTGATACAACTATAGTGGCGTAGTATCAGTCAAAAGCCAGTTGCACAGAGGCAGCACCTTTACAGTTAAACTACATCTGTACAACTTAAAAACTAAGCATTAACAGTTGTGTTCTTGCTAGTGCCGCAACATTCATTCTGTTTTGCTGTACCGCACAGGCAAACTGTGCAGGTGCATGGAGAACAGGTACATGGAGAACAGGTGCATGGAGAACAGTTACATGGAGAACAGTTACAGCCAATTGATTGAGTGGTCATAATATAACTCCTAGAGTTGAAATATTGATGTTAATGACAACTTACAATCTCCCCTCTAATGGAGAGTCAAGGGGTCAAATGAGCAATTGAGCAGAAAGTTACTATATGACATAAATATACTGAAGTCACCAGGGGCAAGATAGCCTGAAAGTACTGCTATGAATGACTTTCAGACTAAAAGATTAAGAGACATACTAACAAAGCGTATTTTTAGATACATTCACCCTGTCTCAATTGGCAACCTGACATTGAGATCCAAACGAAAAGTACCATAGGGATTAACCCAACTCATTGGATAGAAGATTGTAGTGAACTACACTAAAGCTATCTTTGAGGAGCATTCATGAAAGCGATCGTATGTACAGAGTACGGATCACCTGAGGTTATGCAGCTAAGGGAAGTAGAGAAACCTACTCCCAAGGAAAACGAAGTCCTGATGCAGCAAGAAAGTCATCGGTGGGGTAGCAGTCGGCGGTAAAGAAGACCTAATTTTTCTCAAACAGCTAATTGAGGAAGGAAAGATGAAATCTGTGATCGATAGGCGTTATCGTTTGGAACAGGCTGCCGAGGCTCACAGGTATGTTGAACAAGGACACAAGAAGGGAAGTGTAGTCATCACTGTGGAGCATAACAACAAAACCTAACAATCTTGCTGCACCGGAACGTTATAATATGGTTGAGTTGCAAAGGTTGTCTGCATCCGGTGAGCGCGAACGTTAGACCGCAATCATATACAGCAGTCTAGACATGACATTGAATTTTTTATACACGTAAAAAGGGGATGAGCGCGATCACCTACGGTGGGGCTTTGCCCATCGCTTACAGCGGAGCGTAGCCCATCGCTCGTTTAAACAACTGAGAAAAGCATCTTTATACTCAAAACCAGCGAGAGAACGGCGAATATCTTTTTCAAATGAGTCTCAGGTAAACGATGAGAGCAGCGAACACCATAGGGAGCGGCAATAGAACTGGCGATCGCGATTATCAAAAATGCTGGCACATAAATGAATCCAAGGGTATAGGGAACGCTCACTGTTTGAGACCAACCACTCATCATGTACCCAACAGTACCTGCGATCGCAATGGGAAATCCAATTGCAGATGAAGTACCAATCGCCTTTTTCATCTCCACATTCTGATAGCTGAGGTAAGTGACTGTTAAAAAACCACCACCAACCGCAGCAAGAGCGGATACCGATCCAATGCCTGTCCCCGCTAGAAATAAGCCACGAAATTTAGCTGGCTTTCGGCTAGCTTTCGGTCGCCAATTCAGAAACATCTGACCCGCGACCAGAGCCATAAACAGCGCAAAAAATATGGCGATGTAGGCTGAGTTGACATTGGCGGCGATGCGGGTAATCAGAAGAGTACCCACCATAATGCCGGGTGTCATCCCGTAAACCACTTTCCAGACTACAGTTCCTTGAGCAGCATGGGCGCGAATACTTGCGATCGAAGAAATGATCGTGCAAGCCATTGTCGTTCCTAACGCCAAATGAACGACGTTATCTGCATTTACACCTTGGTTACTGAAAATGGATACCAGCAAGGGAACGAGTATTCCACCGCCACCAACACCCAGTAAGCCTGCCATAAAACCGACAAACAAACCCAACAGGATGTATAACAACATCCATTCAATACTCAGCATATAAACTTAATCCTTTAAATTTTTTGGAGCAACCAAACCGTCTCAATTGACGCAACTTTCCCCTTTAATCCGCCTGCGACTTCCTTACTTTCAACACAGTTCAATTGATAAGCAGACGCATAATGGTGTTTTACTTCTGCTGCACTGACTGAGAACGGGGGGCCATCTATGAGTTGTTGATTGTATTCGTAACAAATCAGTAACTGCGGGGCCGCGTGGGTGATTTTCATCAGGTGTGACGTATATTGATGACGCACGTTTTCAGGCAATGCCACCAACGCTGCTCGGTCATATACCGCGTCAACCAGCCCAAGAACTTTAGCAGACACATCAAAAATATCACCAACAAAAATGTCGATATCCTTGGCGCAGTAGTGAGTTAATTCACCAACTCTAGAGATTTTTGGCTCTACTCCAAGATCGTTAAACAGTTCGTTAATCGCGAGTTCGCTCAATTCTGCACCAACCACTCGATAACCAGAAGCAAGCAACCATGCAAAATCACGCGTCTTGCCACACAACGGTAGAAATACACGAGCGCCCTTCGCCAGATTTAATTTTTCAAAATGTTCGATGAGGAATGCGTTTGTCTCACTTCGGTGAAAACCGATATCTCCTTTTTCCCATTTTTGATGCCAAAAACTTGCTTCCATATCAACACCTTCACTGCTCAAGATATCCATTACCTGCCACAAACTTAATAACGTCAGTCTTGCCTTAAGTTGTGTTTGAAGATACGATACAACTTCAAGTCAACTTGAAGTCAAGCAGTTGTTGCACCAAAAAAAATAATGGATATCACTGAGGTCTCAAAGGCTTGTGGGTTGCCCACCTCAACACTACGATTTTATGAGGAAAAAGGACTGATCCAGTCGAATGGCAGAAATGGTTTACGGAGGCTTTTTGATGCCAACGTCCTAGAACGGCTCGCTTTGATTTCCTTGGGGCGTAGTGCTGGTTTCTCGCTGGATGAGATTCGTGAAATGTTTACGCCTACAGGGCTTGAAATCAATAGAACGCTGCTCTTAGCCAAGGCAGATGAGTTGGACAAAAAAATTAAAGAACTGACCGCGATGCGCGATGGACTCCGGCACGCAGCAGCCTGCACTGCGCCTAACCATTTTGAATGTCCAAAATTTCTGCGCCTCCTGCGTGTTGCTGGTAAAAATCGTGTTAGGCAACCCAATAAATTGAAGGACAACAAGCTTTAAGCGAAGAGTTCAGAAAAAGTCAGGCAAACGATATTAAATGCTTTTAGCTCTGTACAGGGTAATTCTCCGCGATCGAACACCGCCAGACCAGCAATTCTCATTTTGAAATCTATTTTTCATGGACAGATTTTTAAAAAGAAAGTCTATCTCCAGCATCGGATGATAAATGTCTGTCAGAAAATGATGCTTCGACACAAGCTCTCTATTGAAATCAGAGAATTTTGTCTGATTTTTTTCAAAATGAGAATTGCTGCCCATTTTGTCAGCCTCCAAGGGCGACTTCTCTTGCTTTTATTGTTAAATGATATTTCCAAATTAGACATGGTTAAAGCATTTTCTCCTTCTTACTGTCTGATTTTCCCTGTTATTCATTTAATATTCGAGAATCTGACTCGACGCAAATCAGTCTAAATCCTGTACTCGAAGGACACATCCTACAGTTGGGTAGCCTAGTTGGGTGACTCCAAGCGAGATGAGCGAGAATAGAAAAGGCATTGAGTTAGGTCGATAAGATGCCAGAAAATTTTGTATTGATCCCCCCTCGTCGCTACAATCACCTGTATATGGGATTTCATTACATCTTCTTCTTAGCGGATAACGTTATCCGCCAAATCTGACTCATCCCCAAATAACAAAGAAATTCTCAACCAACTATCGTGACTAAAACTCGCATCATTACGTTATTCAACCAGTCAGGGGGCGTTGCCAAAACAACTTTGACCCACAATCTGGGCTACCATCTCGCAGCCAACAAGCATCGCGTTCTACTCGTGGACATGGACCCACAGGCATCTTTAACCAACTTCTTGGGTGTAGACCCTGAAGAACTAGAAAAAACTGTCTATAACGCGATAATTGATGAAGAACCATTATTTGTCTACCCTGAAAAAATCCAGGGTATGGCACTGGCACCCACCAATATCAATTTAAGTGCCGCCGAACTCCTCCTACCAGCTGCCACCGCACGCGAATATCGCCTCCATGAAGCCCTTGCCCCCATCCGCGATGATTACGATTTTATCCTCATTGATTGTCCCCCGTCGCTTGGCATTTTAAGTATCCTCAGCCTAACTGCTGCTACTCATATTCTCGTACCTATTCAGTGTCAATTTAAATCTTTCCTGGGTACAGACCTACTACTTGATACTGTCGCCAGGGTTAAGAAAAAGCTCAACAAAGGACTACAAATTGCTGGGTTTATTCCCACAATGCTCGATAGCCGCACCGCACAAGAAACCCGCACTCTCCAAGCTGTGGAAGAACAACTTTCCCAAATTGGTACGATATATCCTCCTATCCCCAAATCTATCGCCTTTGCGGATGCCTCCGAGCGCAGAATGCCGTTGGGAATGTATGATAAGAAACACCCCGCAGTCAAAATCCTAAATAAGATTGCCAAAGAGTTAGACAAATTAAAAGTGGAGTCGTCGGGCTAAACCCACAGGTCTGCCACACTTACTAGGAGGTTCTGTGAGTAAAAAAGACGCAGCGTACACCGCAAAACTCAAACACGCTAACCCAATAGATTTAATGTTTGGCGGTAGCGAAGATGAACCCGCAACGCCATCTAACAAATCAACCAACACGATTCTCATCCAGGAAATTAAATTACCGCCCACCCAACCCAGGCGTTATTTCGACCCCAAAAAGTTGGAAGAACTTTCGCTATCTATTAAAGAGCTAGGCATCCTCGAACCATTAATCGTGCGCCCTCGGCCAGATGGAAGTTATGAACTCATTGCGGGCGAACGTCGTTTCAAAGCAGCTATTATGGCTGGGTTGGAGTTCGTGCCTGTCGTCATCAAGGAAATGGACGACGACACGGTTAAGCAGGTGCAATTAATTGAAAACCTCCAGCGTGAAGATTTGAATGCGTATGAGGAAACAATCGGAATTTTGGAGTTACTGGCACTGCGCCTCAATTCAACCCAGGATGAGGTAATCAGCCTGCTCAACCGTATGTCCAAGGCTAATCGCCAACAAGCGGATAACGTTATCCGCCAACAAGAAAAGAAGGAAGGAGAGAACGCGGATAATGTTATCCGCCAAAACAGAAATAAAAAAGCGGATAACCTAATCGCAAGAGAAGATATTGCCATAATCGAGGGCGTATTTTCTTCTGTTGGCAGGCTTTCAGCCGAATCCTTCCGTACTAATCGCCTGCCATTACTCAATCTCCCTGAAGATATTAAAGAGGCACTGCAAAAGGGGTCAATTGAGTACACCAAAGCGCGTGCGATCGCCAAAGTGAAGGAGGATGTAAAACGCGCTCCTTTACTGCAAGCAGCAATCAAAGAGAATTTATCACTTACAGAAATCCAACAGAGGATAGGAGATATCTTAGCTCAGGAGAAAGCAGACACTACCCCATCGCTTAAAACCCAGTACAAGGAATTAAGCAAACAACTTGGGTCATCCAAAGTCTGGGATAACCCAAAGAAAAAGAAAGCGTTGGAAAAATTGCTCAATCAAATCAAAGTACTTTTGGATGCAGAACAAGCCATTACAAAAACTTAAATTTCCGACTTCCATAACTTGTAGTCTTGTCATCTGTATGACAAAGTTCGATTAAGGCAGGAGTAAGTCATACCCATCAAAGTTAATAAATTCTGCGAGTTCGCCTTCGGCATAATCATCTGTACGCTCACTGCAAGCATTTGGTTTGAGTGTGATGGGCTTACGTCCCGCCGTAGGTAATCGCGCAACCGTTTTGAGAGGTAGTAGCTAGATGTAGCGAACTGGGTATTCTGTAGATGTTATCGTCACAATCTGGCATGATCGCTAATAAAATCAACAGAATCATTTATGAGTGAAGAACTGAAGCGATTAATGCTGCGAATTTTAATTGTCGAAGATGACCCAATGATGAGGATTGGCTTAAAACATACACTCTCTACTTATCCTCAGCTTGAGATTGTGGATATAGCAGAGGATGGATATTTAGGTGTAGAGGCAGCGATCGCACTCCAGCCTGATGTAGTGGTGATGGATGTGGGAATGCCGCATATGTGTAACGACCTGCAATACTAATCGCTCAAACCTGCAATCAAGAGATTTTCAAACCAGGATTAACTGCAACTATAATTACGCTTCAGCCAGGATTAATTGCAACTGAA
>NZ_JACJTU010000063.1 GCF_014698835.1 Nostoc paludosum FACHB-159
TTCAGTTGCAATTAATCCTGGCTGAAGCGTAATTATAGTTGCAAATAATCCTGGTTTGTAAATGTCTTGATTGCAGGTTTGAGCGATTAGTATTGCAGGTCGTTACAGCTACCTTCTCCTAAAGTGGATGTAACAGTTACATCTCCACCGTGTAAACGCGCTAATTTGCGTGTCAAAGCTAAACCCAAACCCGTGCCTTCATACTGCCGATTTAGCTTCCCATCAAGCTGTTTAAATGGTTGAAATAAAAATTGAAACTGGCTTGAGTCAATCCCAATTCCAGTATCTGAAACGATAAATTTCATACCTTGCGGTAGTTTTTTGACTACCAACGATATCTCGCCTGCTGCGGTAAATTTAACAGCATTGGTGAGCAAATTAAGTAGCATTTGTTTAATCCGCCGTTCATCAGCAATGCAAGTATCTGCTTCGGGATCGATTTCACATGTGAGTTGCAAACCCTTTTCCAAGGCCCCATCGCGCACTGTTGATATGGCATAGTTACAAATCTCTGACACTGGCAACGGTAAAAGCAACAATTCTTCTTTACCTGCTTCCACTTTAGATAAGTCCAGAATATCGTTAATCACTGCCAGTAATTGTTCGCCACTAGTGTATATACAATTGATGTATTCCTTCTGTTTTTCATTGAGAGAGCCAACTATTTCTTGTTGTAGCAATTGCGATAAGCCCATGATCGCATTCAGAGGCGTTCGCAGCTCGTGGCTCATGGTTGCTAAAAATTCACTTTTTGCTCGACTAGCTGCTTCTGCTGCTTCTTGGGAAGCACGTAGTTTGAGTTCTGTTTGCTTGCGTTCAGTAATGTCCTCAATCATCGCTAGAAAAAACTCAGGTTGGCCATTGCTGTCTGGAATCACAGAAACAGAGATATGAGTCCAAACTAAGCTACCATCTTGATGTGGGCAGCGTCTTTCCATTTCAATACGATGTCTATCTGCGGGTTGTTCTTTTACTTCAACCTTTGAAGTTTTTCCTAAATCCGTCCGAATTTGCGACACCAATTGTTTGTAAATTTCTAAATCGCCTTTTTGCGTGCAAACGTAATTTGTAAAGCGTTTTCCGTATAACTCTTCTCGGCGATATCCTAAAATCTCGCACAGCGCCACATTAGTATCGACTATCTGCGCTTTCATATCTATAAGTGCAATGCCGATAGAAGAACGCTCAAAAATTGCCCGAAATTTCGCCTCGCTCTGTCTTAGTGCTTCTTGTGCAGCATTTCGCTGGTTTACTTCCATAGCCAAGGTCACGAAATCTGCAATTGAGCCGGCAAAAGTTTCTTCCTCTAAAGTCCATTGACGACCTTCGCCTACGTGTTCGTGACAGACTACGCCTATTAAAGATCCTTCTAGCCAAATTGGTGCATCCAGCAGAGACGTGATACCAAAAACAGAAAGATAAGACTCTGATAATTCTTGGGTTCTGGTATCGTTTCTAGCATCATCTACAGCAATGCTACGTTCCTGTTCTAAAGCATGAAAATAAGCGGGATAATTTATTTTGAAAAGTGAACTACCAAAGCTATGTTCCTTAGTATTGACATCGTATAAATCGATGCATTCCATTTTTGAGCGTTCTTCATTATATAACCACACCCCGACTCGCTCGACAGAGAGCGTGCGAGCAGCAGTTTCTGTGATTTCCCTAATGGCCGCATTGAGATTACCTTGCTGAAATGTTTTGCTCCTTGCCAGTTGTACCAAGGTCTGGCTTTGTTTTCGCCGACTATCTTCTCTGATTTGTAAACCCCCTTGGGCTTGGTTATGCTCTGTGATATTTCTAGCAGCGACCACTTGCATGAGTTGTCCTCAAGAAGAAATAATTTTGCCTAGCGGTTCTACGGAAAATATAGAACCGTCTTTGTATAACTACAATTACTCCATAGGGTTTTTCATAACCGGAAACTATATTTGTTTTAATCAAATTTTCTGATTTTGGAATGACGAGTTCCAAATTATAATTTGCCAATCAGTTCTGCATATTTATACCAGTTTATTTACCCCAACGAATCATAATTGGCATTTAAAATCATTTAGCTATCAAGTAGTATAGTATTTTAAAAAGTTGGCTTGCACAGCCAATGTAATCATTACATCACTTAAGCCAGTGGGCCTAAATAATTATTGTTGGCATAAGCCAGGTAACAGGAGGGGAAAGAGTTTGAGACGTGTTTAATTTTCTTCATATAGTTTTGTTTTATTGTGCTGACTTACTTAATTACCATAATTGCTACCTTGATACCAAGTGATACCGCTCGTGAGCTTTGGATTCTTAGTTTGTCCAGACTAGCAGAATATCTTTGAATTCCCCTACAGAAAGATATGTAATGACTTGAATTTTGCGAGAATTAAGTTAATGGTAGCTGTTGCAAAGGTGGAGCGATGATAGATAGTAATGTAAGAATTGTTTCCTTAATTCCCGGCGGAACAGAGATTTTAGCGGCATTAGGATTGGTTAATGCTATTGTGGGGCGATCGCACGAATGCGATTATCCCCCAGAAATCCAAAATCGCCCCATTTGTACCCAAGCGCGTCTAAACTCCGATGCCTCCAGCAGCCAAATTCACGATGAGGTAAACAGTTTGCTGCAATCCGCTCTCAGTATCTATCAAATAAAAACAGATGTTTTAGAGCAGTTGCAACCTACTCACATTCTCACTCAAGACCAGTGTGATGTCTGTGCTGTTAGCTTACACGAAGTCGAAAAAGCAGTTGCTACGCTCGTTGAAAGTCAACCCCAGATTATTTCTTTACAACCTAATATTCTCCAAGATATTTGTGCCGACATTGAACGAGTAGGCAATATTTTCGGTGTAGACTCAGTAAAAGTCATAGAAAATTTAGAGGCTCGCGTCAAAATTTGTCAGCAAAGAATCCAAGGACTTGATTTAAATGAGCTGCCCACCGTCGCTTGCATCGAGTGGACTGATCCCTTGATGGTAGCAGCAAATTGGATTCCAGAATTAGTCAACTTGTCTGGAGGGCAATCCCTGTTTAGTGTCGCAGGTCAACCTTCTCCCCATTTACCGTGGGAAACACTAATAGCAAGTAATCCTGATGTAATTGTTTTTATGCCTTGCGGTTTTGATTTAAACCGCACCCGCCAAGAAGCCCAACTGTTAACTCAACTTCCTGAATGGCAGCAACTACACGCTACCAAAACTGGTAGAGTCTATATTACTGATGGCAATTCTTACTTCAATCGTCCAGGGCCGCGACTGGTAGATTCTTTAGAAATTTTGGCAGAAATCTTACATCCAGAAATTTTTCAATACGGCTACAAAGGAACTGGTTGGGAACCTTTGTAAAGAAGGATTCAGGAGTCAGAATTCAGAACTCAGAATTCACAACTCAGAATTCAGAATTCAATATTTAATATCAATTTCACTCTCACTGGATAATTTGATTTAAAACCTTGCGACCTCAGAATTTGCGAATCAATCAATAGGTTTAAGCCGCCGTCAAATCTATAATTTGGTGCTTCTATTGTGATGGGTTTGAATGTCCTACGAAGAATAATTGCGGCTCCTGAATTCTTCAAGGTGTTTGTTCAGAATCAGATGCTGCTTCATTGTTAAATAACAGTAGACGTGCAGCAAGGATAGCAAATCCCACAGCAGCGATCGCTTTCATCAAGCGTGCGGGTAATAATTCTGCCACTGCTCCTCCCGCTAATGCTCCCAAAAAGCTTGTTAATATTAGCGCTGCTGCGGTGCCAAAAAATACAGCACGTGGAGATTGACAACGACCAGTAAGTGCGATCGCTGCTAGCTGACTTTTGTCACCTAATTCTGATAAAAAAACTGTAATAAAGCTCAGTCCAAGAAGATGCCAATCCATATTTTTAAGGGGGGAGTAGGTGGCCACAGAGAGCAAGGGGATGGGGAGATGGGGGGATGGGGAGACAAGGGGATAAATTACAATAAGTCTTTCCTCCGAAGTCCCCTTGTCCTCTTTCCATGCCCCATTCCCAATAATTAATAACCAATAAATACATCCCAAAATAGCATTAGAGAAATCAACAACAACATTACACCTGCTGATTTTTCTACGGTTTTTGGGCTGAGTCGGCTGGCTATCCAACAACCTAAAAGTACACCCAATAAGCTGGTAGTTATGAGCGCAGCCGCAGATCCAATAAATACTACCCACGGTGAATGAGATTGTGCACTCATTAACAGGGTTGATAACTGAGTCTTATCTCCAATTTCTGCTAAAAAGATAGTTATGAATGTTGTACCAAAAACTACTAGCGCTGATTCCTGCTTTCGAGGACTATCCGCAACTACAGACTCAACTGGCAGGCACTGAGCAGAAGTTAAGTTAAAATCATTACTGTCTTTCAGTTCTAGCTCGATCTCAGATGGAGATATGCCAGAAATTTCTAAAGGTGCAGAGTCTAGTTTCACAGGCAATAGTTTTCTTGCTAGGTTGTTTTCATATTTCTATCATATTCTCAGATTTTTGTAATAAATTGCAACTCCAGACAAAAAAAGTGAGGATGGAGTGTCAATCGATTTTGGATCGATCGCGAGGATACTGACTCGCAAATAGATTTCTATTTGTGCTGGTGTAGCATCCCACATCAAAACCCAGACCCCAGGATTTTTCGGGATTCCAACAGATTTAGAGACGTTGCAATGCAACGTCTCTACCAGGCATTTTGTGAGTAACCGAAATAATCTAAAATCGGCAGATCAAAAGCCAACAGCTCGCTCAAATCTTAGTATTTCTAAACTGCGATCGCCATACACTCCTTCTATTTGTTGACGACAGCAGTCAATGGCAAAGTCATTGAGTTCTTCTGCTTCAACGCCATACATATCTTGAAATACTTCTGACTCCACGCGGCAAAAGCGCGGACGATTTGGATAGATGCAGCACTCTCGCGTTGTATGGTCAAAATTAATGCACCATCCTCCTTCACCTACCATACTGAGGTAAAGTTCTAGTTCTGTCGGTGAGAGATAGTCATCCAAATCTGGACGCTCTGCTGGATCTAGATGACAGCAGGCTCCACATTGCTTAACACATTGCCAAGTTGCCATTTGGGATTGGGGATTGGGGACTGGGTATTATAACGATTCTAGTTTGGATACAACACCTTGTAGGGTAGCACAGCTATAGTATTGAACCTCTGTATTTTAGGCTATTGAGAATAGCTATGAGAATTGGGCATTGGGTACTGGGTACTAGAAGTATTTTGGATCTTATTCTTTATTCCCCAGTCCCCAGAACCAATCCATCACATTTTATGTTTTTTCTTATAATTTTGTTAAGTAAATTAAATTCTATAGCCCGTAGCCAGATATGATCGATTGCGGGTTTCCTAACTAAGTTATTGGCTTTTATAAACAGTTAGCAGGAGAAAAGAAAAAATGTTTGACGCTGTGTCTGATTTATTTAATGCTCTTAGCAGCATCAATTGGGAAGTTATTTTCCAATTACTATCTGTAGCGCTAATTGTGATTGCTGGGCCGGCGGTAATATTTGTGCTGGCATTTCGCAACGGTAACCTTTAAGAGTCCTGAGTGCTGAGTGCTGAGGAACCACTGACGGGTACGCAGGAGTCTCCCCAACTGGAGGAGGCAGTGCCGTCTTGGGGGTTTCCCCCATGAGTAACTGCCGTCAAGTGGCGTTGCTGAGTAAAAGAAAATTTGGGAATTTGCAACTCAGAACTCATAACTCAGCACTAGGTAGTGATAATGCTTGCAGGGCTGCCTGGATAATACTGTCATACTGTGGTTGAGAAATATCAACTTGTTTGGCATCTTGACGATTAGTGCCAAGCAAGCCGTTTAACTGTCCTGGTTGCATAGCTAAGACTTTGCCTTCAGGATTTTTAATTCTTAATTCTGCTGCCAAACCATTTTTATAGAAACCACAAGTATACTTTCGCTGATTGTATTCAAAAGTGGTGCTCGAAGAAGTAGGTGGCGAAACAAAAAATTCTTGAACCTGAATTGGTAATCTGGCACCTACTAACTCTAGCTCGATGGTGGTGTTACCGTTAAAGTTATTTTCTCGCAGTTTATAAGCAACATCCAACCACGATGGTAGATGGAAGTAATCGCGCCAACGCCAAGCGATCGCTTTAATTCTATACTGTTGACCATCAATAGTTTGGGCAATTGTTAGTTTAATGTGACCCTTACCAACAATTTGCTGTTCAATCACTTTCACATTAGGTGTCCAAAAGACGGGATCGGGATTGTCGATACCGCAAGGATGCAAGGCGTTAAGCTGTTGATAAAGCTCGTGATTGATTTGATTGAGGCTAATTTCGGCATCAATTTTCAGCAGAGGCTTGAGATGTTGGGGTTCAAGACATCCATTGGCAAACTCAATCAAACGCGATCGCAACGTCTGTAAATTTTCTGCTGCTAGGGAAAATCCACCGGCTGCTTTGTGTCCGCCATACTTGCCTAGTAAGTCGTGACAATATTCCAAAGCTGCAAACACATCAAACTCTGGAATTCCTCGTGCGGAACCGCGTATGTGTTGCTCATCTTCATAGGTACCAATGAACACAGGGACGCCATAGCGTTCTACCAAGCGGGAGGCGACGATACCGATAACGCCGTGATGCCAATTTGGTTGGACAACGACTAATACACGGTCTTGCTGTAGAGACGTTACATGTAACGTCTCTACAACAGCGATCGCTTCTTGCTCAATTTGTTCGCACATCTGCTGGCGACTGATATTTATTTGTTCGCACTGCATTGCTCTTTCCAGTGCCAGCCCCATATCATCTGTAGTTAGCAGTTCAATCACAGTCTGCGGATTACCAATTCGACCAATAGCATTAATTCGCGGCCCCAGGCGAAATCCGATATCTTCAGGCTTCAGGGATTTTGAATTTTGGATTTTGGATTTTGGATTGGGAGTTTTCTCGTCTGCTGGCTCATCTCCCCTCGCTTGGACTCCAGCTACTTGAATTAACGCTTGGACTCCAGCTAAGTTGGATTTGGGTAGATGCTGTAAACCGCGTTTCACCCAGCGACGATTGACACCAGTTAAGGGAGCTAAATCTGCGATCGTGCCCAGTGTAAATAGCGCTAACATCGGTCTAATTAAACCTTTAGTCTCTCCTAGCTGTTGTGCTAGAGACACTGCCAAAATATAGGCGACACCAACACCAGCAACACCCCGATAAGGTGAGGATTCGGCTATGAGTTTGGGGTTGAGGATGGCATTGGCTGGTGGTAGTTTTTGGGGGATGTCGTGGTGGTCTGTGATAATAACTGCAAGACCGAGTTCTCTAGCTCTAGCTACTGGTTCAAATGCAGAGATGCCATTATCTACAGTGAGAATTAATCCTACTCCTTCAGTATGAAATTCTTCAACTATACGTTTATTAATACCGTAACCTTCGTGCATCCGACTGGGAATAGCATAATCTACTTGTGCGCCTAAAGTCCGTAGGCTACGCAAAAGTAAAGCAGTGCTAGTCATACCATCAGCATCGTAGTCGCCACAAATAGCGATTTTTGTTTGAGAGGCGATCGCATTTTCCAATAACTCTATACTAATGGCCAAATCTGGAAATTCTTCTAAAGGCGAAGGCAACACTAAAGACTCTGGTTCTAAAAATTCTTGTGCTGCTTTTGGTGTCTCAATACCGCGATTAATTAACAGCTGGCTGATGATGGGTGAAAGATTTGTCTGTTCAGCTAGCTTTTGAGCTAGCTGAGTTTGCTGTGGATAAATTTGCCAACGCTGATTGGGTAGGGATCTGATTTGTTTTAAGGATTCAGTTAAAGGTCGGTCTGGCACAATTAAAAATTAGGAGTTTCCATTTTGATAATAGCGATGCCTGGGTTGGGCTACGCCTACGCCTGAATCACTTTTACCAAAACACGAGCTTGGGCGCAATGTCCAAATTTTGTACACTTCTTCCAAGAATTTTTACTTTAGTAGATTTTTTTCTCAACTTTAGTTATCACTGCGAAATTGAAAGCTGTTTCATAACTCCCAACTCCCAACTCCTAACTCCTAACTCCTAACTTCTAACTCCCAACTCCTAAAACACGTTTATCCTACCATCGTCCATAATATACAACGAGCGATCGCTTTCGAGACGCCAAGTCGGACGGAGTTCGAGCCGCAATGTACCAAAGTTGGGTTTTGAGACAATTGCTTGTAGTGATAAACCTGTTTCGCTCCAAAATATCAGAGATGTGTTTGGCTCAGTACCCTCTATTCCTTCTAAATTTAATTTCTGTCCCGGACTCAAAGATATTGCGTCAGTCCCGGAAGGTTTTTGGATTTTAATTAAATTGGGTGTGCTATTTATGACTTCAACTCGGATGTGTTGTCCGGGAGTAAACTGAATTGGCCGCGAACCACACTTAGAGGCACATGTTCCAGCCAAGCTAACAGGGGGGTTATGAATGGATGCCGTGAGAAGGCTAACTGCAATTACAGCAAATGATAGGGGCTTCAACATAATACACAGTATAAATACTTGACTAAAATTTTACTTTAGTTAAGTACTACCAAGCCTCAGCATATTTTCCAGAATTATTAAAGAAGCACAACAGAAGGACGGGGTAATTGAGGATAGGAAATCTTTTCAATTTTCCCTCGCCCTTTTCCTTTACCCTTTAACCGAAACGTCCACTGATATAGTCTTCAGCTTCTTTGGTTTGAGGAGAACTGAACATTTGCGCTGTTGGACTGAACTCGACTAATTTTCCGCGACGTTTGCCATACTCGTCAATTTCAGTATTGAAGAAAGCGGTGAAATCTGCAACTCTAGAAGCTTGCTGCATGTTATGAGTCACCATGACGATGGTGTATTGTTGCTTGAGTTCTAAGCACAATTCTTCTACTTGACGGCTAGAAATCGGGTCAAGAGCAGAGCATGGTTCATCCATTAATAATACATCTGGCTTCATAGCGATCGCTCTGGCAATACAAAGCCGTTGCTGTTGTCCGCCAGATAGTGCAGTACCTTTTTCTTTGAGTTTGTCTTTGACTTCATCCCAAATGGCTGCGCGTCTGAGGGAATCTTCTACTAATTCGTCAATATTACCTTTATAACCGTTAGAGCGCGGGCCAAAGGCAATATTTTCGTATATTGACTTGGGGAAAGGATTCGGTCTTTGAAAAACCATTCCCACTTGACGGCGTAGTTTTACAGAATTGATATTGGGGTCATAAATATTGCGATCGCGGTAATTCAATCTACCTTCTACCTTCGCTCCGGGGATTAAATCATTCATCCGATTGAAGCAACGTAGTAAAGTACTTTTACCACATCCTGAAGGCCCAATAAAAGCAATTATTTGTTTTTCTGGAATTTTTAAATAAACATCTAAAAGTGCCAGAAATCCACCGTAATATACTTTTACACCTTCAGCATTAAATACTGTATTTGTTTGCTCTAATGTGGCCCTATCTCGTTGACTTTTACTATTACTATGTGTCATTTTATTTATCTCCGAATTTACAGACAAACCAGCTAATTATCTATTCAATTATGTTTATTACTTCTGAATTCTTACCAATTCCTTAACGCGTTGAGAAGCGTTGTCGGATATAAATTGCCACACCATTTAAAGTCAAAATCAACAATAACAACGCAATAATTGTGGCTGCTGCTGCATCAGCAAAACCCGGTTCCGGACGAGTGATATAACTGTAAATTTGAATGGGTAACGCCATAAACCTTTGGAACAAACCAGGGTCAAAGGTGAGAAAACCCACAGCACCTACAACAATTAAAGACGCTGCATCACCGATAGCACGGGATACAGAAATAATCACTCCGGTCAAAATACCAGGAATTGCATAGGGTATGACATGACTGCTAATAGTTCGCCATTTGGTGACACCTAATCCATAAGAAGCGTTTCGCAAGGAATCTGGCACAGCGCGAATTGCTTCTCTAGCCGTCACAATGATTACTGGTAAAGACAATAAAGATAAAGTCAATGCGCCAGAAATCAAAGCGGGGCCAAACCTAAGCAAATAATTAAAAACTCCTAAACCCAGCAATCCGTAAACGATAGAAGGTACACCTGCTAGATTGCTGATGTTAATTTCAATAATTGCTGTCCACCAAACTTTAGGTGCGTATTCTTCCAGATATAAAGCTGCTCCAACACCAATGGGTACAGTTACTAAAATAACAACAACTCCGAGAAGAATACTGCTAATAATAGCAGGACGAATGCCACCTTGGTCAGGGAAACGAGAAGGCGTTTCTGTGAGAAAACCAGGTGATAAAAATCTGCCTAATCCATCTCGGAGAATATCAAAAAGTAGCAATGCTAGGATAAATAAACCAATTAGTAAACCTAATAAAAAAAGGAATTCAAATACTTTTCCTAACGTTTCTCTCTTCTCGACATTATCAGTAAATTCTGTTGTTGAATCCCATGAATCATTTTGTTGAAAACTTCTAGTCATGCCTATTACTCGTATTTTTCTTTAAAGCGATTAGCAATCCAATAACTAACAATATTTAAAGTTAGGGTGATGACAAACAAAACAGCGCCTACAGCATATAATGTCTTGAAATTGAGACTGCCACGCGGACTATCTCCACCAGAAATTTGTGCCATGTAAGCTGTCATAGTTTCTATGGATTCTGCAAAATTAAGAGTCAGTTTTGGCTGTAGTCCGGCGGCAATGAGAACAGTCATTGTTTCACCCACAGCACGAGAAATTCCCAAAATAATTGAGGCAATAATTCCGGAAAGTGCTGCTGGGAGGACTACTTTAAAAATAGTTTCTAGTTTAGTAATACCTATGGCGTAAGCTCCTTCCCGCAAAGAACGTGGAACTGCTTTAATAGCATCTAAGCTAATGGAACCAACTGTGGGAGTAATCATTATCCCCATCATTAACCCTGCACTCAAGGCGTTAAAAATTTCCAGAGGGATAAAATTACGCAGTAATGGCGTGACAAATAATAGTGCAAAATATCCATATACTACTGTTGGAACTCCTGCTAAAAGTTCCACTGCCGGACGTAAAATTGCAGCTACTTTGGGTTGAGCATATTCACTCAAATAAATGGCGGAAGATAAGCCTAAAGGAATAGCCACTGCCATAGCGATCGCAGTAGTTAAGAAAGTACCATTAATCAAAGGCCAAACGCCAAAATGTCTCTCTGCAAATAGCGGTGTCCACTTAGTATCGAGAAAAAATTGGGCAAAGGAAACTTCTTGGAAAAAGCCAAATGTTTCTTGAAATATAATTATGACAATGCCAAAGGTAGTCAAAACTGAAACTAAAGCACAAGCAAATAAAAGTACCGCCACAATCTTTTCTGAAATATCTTCAGATGCCTTTTTTTCCAGCGACTGTCTAGATAATAAATAAGGATCTTCTTGAAAGTTTGTATTTGCCATAAACAGTTAATTTTTTATTTTAATAACTTGTAGCCGGGGATAAATGACAGAAACAGAAAAAACTCTTTCTTTACTCACTATTCTCTATCTTCACCCACTATCATTGAGTTAACAGACTACTAGGACTTTATTTAAATAAAGTTTGTAATCGGTTCACCTGGTTTTGCTTTTTTAAATTTTGTCCCAGTTTCACCTCTACCGAATTTTTGTTTGACTCTGACATAAGCTTCATCAGGTAGCGCAACATAACCAACGCTATCTACCCATTTCCAAGAATTATCTAGATAAAAATCTACAAATTCTTTAACTGCTGGTTTAGTATCTAAAGATTTTTTACTCACGTAGATAAACAGAGGCCGAGACAAAGGTGTGTAAATATTTTTGATTACATTATCCACAGGAACTGGTTTTTGGCATTTTCCTAAAGGACTTTCAACACCAACTAATTTAAGTTTTTCTTGGTTTTGGATGTAATAAGATATACCTACATAGCCTAATGAAAATTCATCTCCTGACACACCTTGTACTAGTAAATTTTGATTGTGACTGGGAGTGTAGTCTGTACGACCGTTCTTAGCTTTGCCAGTAACAGCTTGAGTCATATAATCGAATGTTCCAGTATCAGAAGCTGGAGCATATAGCTTAAGTTTTTCATTAGGAAATTTGGGATTTACTTGATTCCAACTCAAGATTTTGCCGTCTGATTTAGCACTCCAAATCTTGTCTAATTCCTTAATAGTTAGACATTTGGCAAAGCTATTTTTACGATTGGCAATCACGGCAATGCCATCTAAAGCTATAGGCAACTCAACAAAGTCGATATTCTTACTTTTACATTTATTGATTTCTTCATCTCTAATGGTACGAGAAGCACCAGCTATATCAATGTCACCATTACAAAATTTACTAAAGCCACCACCAGTACCACTTGAAGCCACACTAACTTTAGCTTCAGGTTTGCTTTTGCCGTATTCTTCTGCAACTGCTAAAGAAATAGGAAAACCTACAGCTGCACCATCAATACTTACTTGACTTTTTAATTCTTGCCCGCTGTTACAAGCACTGATACTACCAGCAATAAGCATTATAGAAGCTAGTAAAAAACTATCTTTTAATTTTGGACGAAAGCTCATAAATTCTTAGTTAAGGTCTTAATAGTTTGTATCTACTTGCATCTAGAAAATACTGCACTAAAAACTAAGACTTATGCTTTTTTGCCAGCAATAGCCTTGTCAAAAATTGCCCCATCTACAAAAAACTTTTTCTCGATATTATCCCAGCCGCCTAAATCTTGAGACGTGAATAATGTATCTACTTGCGGATATTCAGATAATACTTCTTGGGCAACAGTGGGATTAACAGGACGATATTGTAATTTAGCAAACTCTCGTTGAGCTTCTGCTGAGTAAAGATAATCAACAAATGCTTGTGCAACTTTTCTTGTCCCGTGCAGATCGACGTTTTTATCAACTAAGGCAACAGGATTATCAATAGAAATATTGATTTTTGGTACTACATAAGGCAGTTTTGATCCAGTCTTTTCTGCTAAGATTACTTCATTTTCATAGGTAATTAAAACATCTCCTTGACCTTTTTGGAAAAATAAATCGCTAGCCTCACGAGCATCTTTTGTTAGCCCAGGAGTGTTTTTATAAACTTTGGTGACATAATCTAATGCTGTTGTTTCGTCACCTCCAGCTTGAGTTACTGAACCCCACAAAGCTAAGAATTCCCAAATAGCAATACCAGAGGTTTTCGGGTTAGCCGCAATCAATATCACCCCATTTTTTGCTAAGTCTTGCCAAGTATAAATGCCTTTTGGATTACCTTCGCGGGTGACAATAGTAGCAACCGATCTGCTAACGATACCATTTCTAGGAGATTTGATTTCCCAACCTGGTTTAATTAAACCTGCTTTCTGAATTTTGCTTACATCCCAAGGAAGTGCTAAATGTACAATATCTGCTTCTTGTGAACCTTCAATGACAGCAGCAGTTTGAGCGCCAGAACCCCCATAACTTTGTTCAAATATGACGTTTTGGTTGTGTTCTTGCTTCCACTTTTCCACAAATTTAGGAATTATTTGGTCATGAGCTGCTTTAGTAACAGAAAAGGAAACCAACCTCAGCTTTACATCAGCCTTTGTAGCTGAACTGCTTCCCGAACAGGAGGCAACTAACACACTCAAAACAGCACCTATAAGCAATAAACTCACGAAACTTTGGATAGTACGTCCATTCAACCAATTTCTAATTCGGCGTTGATACCAAAATTCCATAACTTTCAAAGCTTTGTGGCGATAAATCTGCATTGCTTGAGTTAAGTATCTACCTACTGCTTTCTGTTGTTGCGGCTCACTCATCGGAATTCACCCCTAAATCTACGGTATTTCTAGTTAGATACCGTAATTATGAGATTATAGGCTATGTAGAACAAAAATTTTCATCAAGCTTCAAATTTTTTTACTACAGCTGTTTTTAGGTAAATGGCGATATTACAACAGTCCGATACTAAATTTATGTAATAAAAAACACTTTAAGTGTAAAATAAAACATTAATATTTTTAAGTTTCTAAAATCTTGTTTAAGTATTAATCCGGTTACTTATTTATAAATTAGTAGTTATTATAACATTAAATTAAGTATTAGTTGAGCAAATACTGGTTCACCTAGTTTCCTATTAAGAATAGGTTTCTATTCTAGTAAATACTGCTTTAAATAATACTCAATTTTTTGAGGATATTTCTATTAAGAATAAGTTCCCGATATAAAATAAATACAATCTTAGTGATGAATCAAAACAACAAGGGGATAGCATCTCAAGAACAAGAATCATTAATTAAAAACTTTCTGCAAGAATCTAATGGTGAGTGGTGTTCTCAGCGACGGTACTATGCACTACCAAATGGCAAAATTAGGGAAATAACAAAAACAGTAACTATGCGTTTTCTAGAGCAAGGGACACCTGAATTAATCGACCTAGCAAAACTGCATGAATTAGATGAGAGTGCCCAACTGACTTGTGGTTCCTATGTTGAATGGAACACAGTAGATTCAGAAACAGGAGACCAAGGTTCTAAGCGTTGGACAGTATTAGGTAGTTTAGGAACAACTATGTATTTTGGCCGCAATTTTCCTGTTCCTAAGTTAGTCGTAGCTGAATACTACTTCCGAGATCCTAAAACAATATACTTGTGGACAGAAGAAAATGGCGCTCTTTTTGAAGAAGAATTAAAAATGATTGGTAAGAAATATCGCACCCGACAAACTGTTATTTCCCGTGGTGGCGAACAACAAATGATTGCTCAGTATCTAGAAAAAATCATTCAATAAATTTTACTACTTTGAAAATTGAGATGTTGCGTTGTCAAAGTTTTAGTGTTCATGGCTTTAAATACTTTATCTGTAACATTCATTTTTCAAATTGCTTTTCTTAATTAAGAATGCCAGAGAACAGTAAAAATTACTGTTAGAGTAGACTCAGCGATCGCTCAAATAATTTATCTCTAGTCACCTCCCAATAATTTGCAGCTTGTTTCATATTCATTGATAAAAGTTTGGCATCTCCCAAATCCCAAATATCTTCAGGAGTAGTCGGAGTAATTCCCAAAGATTTGATAATTTCTTTAGCGATCGCTCTTGCTAATGGTGGCGGAACTGCATTACCTACCTGCCTTGCACCATGCCATTTAGTAATATGAAAACGAAACCAATCGGGAAACCCATGTAATCGCGCCATTTCCCGTACCGTAATGCAGCGAGGCTGACTATAATGAATAGGTCTTGGAGAAGTATGGGCGCCATGAGCAGCATCAGTTCCTGCTCTTAAAGTGTTAGCTATACCATTTTCTGCAAGTTTGAAGAACTGAGAAATAGGTTCTTTTTTCCCCTGTTCTGTAACTTGAAATCTAGCGCGTGAAATCTGCGAATGATTAGTTCTCATACTAGAAGTCAAAACAAAACGATTCCAATTTCTCCTATAGCCAAAATGCCAACACTTATCATCTAAACATCTCATTTCCCGCGCATAGTTGCTGGGATTACTCCATTTTTCCGTTTCTACAGAATCACTGTATAATAACTCCTCAAATTCTTCTGCTTCTGGTAAATCTCCAAGGGCATCCCAACAAGAAGGAGTAGGAGGTAGTATAGGATTGGCTAAAGTTTCACAAATTGGTTTACTAGATGGGGTAGGATACTCAGGTAAGACAAAACCTTTCTTTGCACCAATGAGAAATAATCTTTCTCGCCTTTGTGGTACTCCATAATCAGCAGCATTCAAAACTTTCCACGGTAAACGGATTTGATAGCCATTTTCGCTGAAAGTTTCAATTAGTTCGGATAGAAAACATTTATGTTTCCCAACTGTCAAACCTTTAACATTTTCAAAAACAAAATAAGAAGGTTGTAATTCTAAAACAATTCTGATAAAGTCTTTGATTAAAAAATTTCTGGGATCGTCTAATGCTCTGCGGCCTATATATGAGTAACCTTGACAGGGGGAACCAGAAATAATAGTTTCGATATTTCGGTCATTAATTCCAGTTCTTTCTCGAATTTCTTTACCTGATAATTCAGTTATGGAACAAGGTAATACAATGCAATCGGGGAAATTAAACTTATGAACGACTGCATGAACTGGATCGATTTCAACAGCAGCTTTCACATCAAAACCAGCTTGTTCAAATCCTAAACTTAGCCCACCTGCACCAGCAAACAAATCTATTACTATTGGCCTTTTTGGCTGCTCTTTCATTTTTTTATGGGCGTTGGGCATTGGGCATGGGGCATTGGTTATTAATTTTTTATCCCTCATTCCCTCATCTCCCTCATCTTCCCCACTCCCTACTCTGTACAGACGCGATTAATCGCGTCTTTTCCCACTCCCTCTAACATTCCCAAAATTTCTTGAGCAGCCCGATCGCACACGCCAATTTCTCCCAAATTCCGCTGCATTTCTTGATAATCTGCCAAAGTTTGCTGCCTGCGGATTGGATTGATTAGTAATTCCATAGCTGCTTGGATAATATTCTCTGGGGTAGCTTCCTCTTGTAAAAATTCTGGCACAATTGCCTTCATCGCTACCAAATTAGGTGGCGATGCAAATGTTATGGAACCTTCGAGGAATTTACGAGCTATCCAAGCAGTCATAGCATTTAGCCGATAAACTACAACTTGCGGCACGTTTAACAAAGCAAGTTCTAAGTTGACGGTACCAGATTTGCTAATGGCTAAATCAGCAGCAGCAAAAACTTCCTTTTGTTGACCTGATAGAACTTTAGCCCGCAAACCGTAACGCTTAATTGCCTTCTCAATTGGCTGTCTGTACATTTCCAGGGATAGGGGTATCCAAAAATGAACTTCGGGTAATTTAGCTTGAATAGTTTGGGCAGCTTCAAAAATGATTGGTAAAAGATATTTTAATTCTTGGCGGCGAGAGGCAGGGAGTAGAGCGATCGCGATTTGTTCTGGCGCAATCCCCAATGTTGCACGCGCCGCTTCCCGGCTAGGGGCATCTTGCATCCGGTCAACTAAAGGATGCCCCACCCAACTCACCTCTGCTCCCTGCTGACGATAGTAACGGGCTTCTTCTGGAAAAATTGCTAATAGTTTGTCTGTGAAACCGACAATTCGGTTAGTTCTACGCAAATTCAATGACCAAGCCCATTCTTGGGGAGCAATGTAGTATACCACAGGCACATGTGGTAAATTTTGTTGCATGAAAGTGCCGATCCCCAAATTTGGACTCATGTAGTCAATCAGCACTACCAAGTCTGGTGGATTTTGTTTTAGGTAAGCGATGGCTCGTCGTTGCACCTGAAGAGTAGGCAAAACATAAGGTAGCCCCTCCAGAATACCCATTGAGCCAATACTACTAGTATTGCCCAATAGAGTTGCTCCAGACTCCTGCATTTTTTCGCCGCCCAGGGCCAAAATCTCCAATTCCAACCCCATCGCCACAGCTTGACGCTTGAGTGCTGTAATTAGCAGCGACCCTTGCAAATCGCCAGATACTTCGCCAGTGCTGATAAATATCCGCATTTGATAATTCAAGTTTTAAAAGTGAGGAGTTAGAAGTTCAGAGTGAAGAATTATAAAGTGAGGAGTTAAAAGTTCAGAGTGAGGAGTTAGCAGAGAAAAAATTCATTTATCAACTCATAACTCCTAACTGATAACTCCTAACTCCTAACTTCTAACTCACGATTCATCACTTGCGCCTTTTTTTGCCTTTCCAGGAATCAACCCACGTCTTCCCGGCATCTGAGAAAGTAGTAAAAAGCGCCTCAAATGCTGCAACTCTTCAGTATCCCCTAACAATTCCAGCTGTTCCAAGGCATCCTTAAAGGATAAATCAGAGCGGTAGAGAATGCGGAAGGCTTTTTTGAGCATTTGTAAATCTGCTGCGTCCATGCCAGACCGCTTGAGTCCTACAAGGTTGAGGGTTCGCACTCGTGCCGGATTTCCCTCCACCAGCATATATGGAGCTACATCTCTGTCAATACGTGCCATACCACCGACCATTGCTTGTCTGCCAATATGCACAAACTGATGGACGCCTAAAACCCCACTCAGCCTTGCACGTGACTCTATATGCACATGACCCGCCAACGCCACAGAGTTGGCAATCACTACTTGGTCTTCAATGACACAGTTATGAGCCACATGGACATAAGCCATGAGCAGATTGCCATCACCAATCACTGTCGCTTCACCGGCACCAGTGGCGCGGTTAATGGTCACATACTCGCGAATCAAGTTGTTATCACCAATTTTGACCCAGGTTGGTTCTCCCACGAACTTGAGATCCTGGGGTTCCATACCGATGGCTGCTCCGGTAAAAATTTGATTTCCCGCCCCAATTTCACAAGGCCCCTCAAGCACTACATGAGCGCCAATAATTGTTTCAGGGCCGACTTTGACATGCGCTCCAATCACAGCATAGGCACCGACTTGCACTGTATGGTGGAGTTCCGATTTGGGATGAACTACAGCAGTTGGATGAATAAGCGTTTTCAAGGGTGAATCTCCAGAACTGTCTTAATAAGCCAGCGCGAACGGGGGTTTATCAGGTAGTGCCTTGCTCTAATTACAGAGTTGTAGCGACTGCTGTTCCATTGAGGCGACTGGCGTTGCTGAGCGTGAGTGTTTCAGTGAACGAAAGTGTCGGGCAAGCAAGTTGAGTGTGTTCGCGTAGCGTCTCGTTAGAGAGGGAGGCAAAAATCAAGAAATTATAAGATGCTGTTGTGGATTTTTTTTTTAACTGTTATCCTTGTCAGGATTCAGTAGGGCAGTTCACGGCTGTGCCCACACCACGAAAGCAAACTTTTAGTTAACTAAAGAAAACATCAATTCGCCTTCACAAGCGAGTTGACCGTCAACTTCGGCAATACCTTGCATTTTACCGAAACGACGTTGTTTTACCCATAACAGTTCCACTGTCATTACTAGTTGATCTCCCGGTACGACTTGCCGACGAAAGCGAACTTTATCGATACCAGCGAAAACGAACAGTCCACCTTCAACCTGAGACATTTGAGTTAAGACAATGCCTCCGACTTGTGCCATTGCTTCGACAATTAGCACTCCTGGCATCAGTGGTCGTCCGGGAAAATGACCTTGGAAACAGGGTTCGTTAACTGTGACATTTTTAATGCCAACAGCTTTTTTACCTGGGGTGTAGTCAATGATTTTGTCTATAAGTAAAAATGGGTAACGGTGGGGTAACAGTTGCTGAATTTCTTCAGATGTGAAAGTTGTTTTAATCTCAGATGTGATTGTAGTCTCATTTGTGCCCTGTTGTTCGGTAGATACAGGTGTAGTGCGATCGCTGCTATTCACTTCGGTAAGGATTGACATTAGCCGTGTAGTTTATTGTTATCTGGTAATTAAGTAGGCGTACATTGAAACCTTTATAAATCTGCGATTTTCAGCTTTAATCAGAAATCTGTCTGAAAAAGTGACGCTCCTACGTCGCTAACAGATGTCTTACGACAAGCCGTCCTTTGAGCGTCTACGCCGGTAATCCTTCGGAGAACCCAAAAGCTAGCCCAGGCTCTGACTTTTCGTAAAATCCCAAATCTAAAATTTTCTGAGCCAGTTGAATGTGTAAATTGTGGCTGGCTTTGTACGCTAAGAAATGAGCAACAGGAAAATTTCCTAGTAAACTCAAATCTCCTACTAAATCCAAGATTTTATGACGGACTGGCTCATTTGCAAATCTTAATGGTGGATTTAACCACCCTTCGGGCCCACAAACTAGCGCATTATCCAAACTACCACCTTTAATTAACCCTGTTTTTTGTAAATGTTCAATTTGATGCAGTAAACCAAAAGTGCGAGCAGGAGCAATCTCCGCAGCAAAGCTAGCTGAAGCATCTCCTAGTTCAGCCGTTGGCGACCAACTATGCCATTGGTTGCCAATGGCAGGCAGGTCAAAATCTATACCGTAACTAAAACGGATTTCGGAGGCTGGGAGGGCACATACAAAGGCATCTTCTTGATAAACCCATATTGGTTCTTTAATAGCGAAGGGTTCACGATTATCAATCGTTTGTGATACCAAACCAACTTGGGCAATGTTAGCTGTCCAGACCTTTGCCGAACCATCCAAAAGTGGCACTTCTGGCCCATCAATTTCAATGCGGGCATTATCTACACCCATACTCGAAAGCGCTGCCAACAAATGTTCTACTGTACGAACGTATACCTCTCCCTTGCCCAATTGAGTTGAAAGAACAGTGTGATTCACTGCTGCTACTTGGGCTGGAATGATTGGCATATCAGGCAAATCTACCCTAACAAAGTAGCGTCCATTACTGTGTTCAGCAGGTAATATCCGCACTTGTGTAGTCACACCGCTATGCAGTCCCACTCCAGTTTGGGCGATGGGGGCTGCTAGAGTGTGCTGTTGCATATCCGAAAAATTAATATATTTCGTTGAGTATCGTTCATAGTCTGTTTTGGTAAAACCCTGATATTCCCTCAAAATTGTCATTAATCCCTTTATCGGAACAGTATTGAGGCAAACGTCAAAATTAGCAAGCTAATCTCGAAAGAGAATTGTCATTTGTCAGTTGTGGTTTGTATTCACCAATGACTAATGACTGATGACTAATGGCTAAATTAAAACCTTTCGCCAATACCGAAATTAATCCGGCTATCACCATCATCATTGATACCGTAGTCAATACGAATTGGCCCCAAGGGAGACTGGACGCGAACGCCGACACCATAACCGTAGCCAGTGCCGTTTTTGTTAAGTATTTCAGCCGGTCTGGTTGTGGTTCCCAAGTCACTACCAATATCAAAAAATAGCGCGCCACTAACTACTGAAAAAACTGGAAACCGATACTCAACTGATGCTTGTACATAACTGCGTCCACTGCTTAATGCTCCTTCTTCGTAACCCCGAACCGAGTTGCTACCGCCAATGGTAAAGGCTTCGTAGGGGGGCAAGTCGCCAAGGACAGTTCCTGCTTGCAGGTTAAATGCTAAGGTTTGTGCCCCTTTGCTGAGGCGAATTAATTGTACTGGGAAATATTGACTGTAGCTACCACGTAATCTGGTAAGTAAAATATTACCTTGTCCTATAGGTACTGACTGATCGATCCCAAAACGGAGATAAGAACCGCTAGTGGGTTGGAGGGGATTATTGCGAAGATCTCGCTGTGCTCCTAGCTGTAACAGTAATAAATCATCTTGACCCGTACCAGAGAAGCTGAGTGGAACTTCTTCTGAACTTATGCGATTACCATTATCGTCAAATAACCCTCCTGTTTTTCTTTCGTTCCCATCAGCATCTTCAGTGGTAACTCGTTGATACTGTAAACCGGCTGAAGCAGTCCACACTGAACTTTTGTAAGGATTGGAGGATAGGGGACGGGTAAAAGTGACACCACCACCTAGACGGACAACACGGGGTCGATCTTGAGCTTCTGTATCTGTGGGATTTTCCGGATTAAACGTCCTAATCTCTTGATCTTGGCCATCAAAAATTAATGAAATGGAACTGCGGCGAAAAAGATTAGTTGTGTAAGAAGTGCGGTAAGGATCTCCAGCAATCCAGGGATCGGTAAACCGCAGGTCAAACAGTAGTTCTCTTTCTCCTACCTGTACTTCTGCTCCCAATTTTTGGTTTCTGCCATTCAGGTTCTGCTGTTGATAGCTGACTGTACCAAAAAGTCCGCTAGCAGAACTAATCCCTGCCCCTGCCGCAATAGAACCGCTGCTACGTTCAGCCACATTCACTACTACATCTACCTTGCTGGGGTCAGTACCAGGGTCAAGGGAAACATTCACATCCTCAAACAGTCCTAGCCCATACACGCGCTGTAAGTCTCTTTGGACTGTATTGCGGTTGAATACCTGTCCTGGCTTTAATTCGACTTCCCGTGTAATGATGTATTCTTGGGTGCGTCCTCGAATTGGCTGTCCTTTTTCGTCTGTTTCCTGACCATCTTTATTGCGGAACCGGACTCGGATGTTTTCCACTACCCCTTCTGCTACTTGTAAGGTAACAACTCCGTTTTCAGAGACTTGAGGCGCTCCAATGACGTTGGCTAGTACGTAACCTTGATCTTGATACCGCTTGTTTAACTGCTTGATTCCTTCCTGCAAGTCACGCAGGTTCAATATTTTACCATACTGTTCGCGAAATACTTCATCCACAGTGGTAGGTGGTAGTACCGAGGGAACACCAGTGCCAGGATTAGCTTCCACTTGTACCTTACTTAAAACGGGGTTTGGCTGTACGACAAAGCTTACTCTTACTCCCAAGGGGGTGTCTTCTGGCGCTGCTTGAACATTTGAAAAGAAGCCAGTACCAAAGATGGCATTAATATCTTCTTGCAGTTGGCTGCGGGTTGTGGTTCGTCCTGGTTGGGTACGAATGACTCTGTAAACTTGTTCTTCGAGTTCTGGTGCTAGTTGCCCAGTTTGGGATCTAACGACTACTTCCGAGACCAGTACGCGGGGATCGGTGGCTTCTGGAGGTGCTTGAGGTTGTGTATTTTCAGGAGTAGTACCTGGGGTTGGCGCTGTGCCAGGTTGTGTATTTTGCGGTGTAGTGCTTGGGGCGGGGGCTGGTGTTCTTTGTTGACTATCTGGAAGTGGGATGTCGGGAGTGGAAGATGGCTGTTGAGTATCTTCAGGAGTTGTGGGTAATACAGGTTCTGTTGCAGGGGGATTAACATTCTCTGGGACTGGAGTAGTCTCAGGAGTTGGCAAAGGCGTTGGTTGTTGAATATCTGGAGGGGGAATGTCTGGAGCAGGAGATGGCTGTTGAGCAATACTGGTATTACTTTGAGGGGTTTGTGCCGTTGTTGCTGTTGTGGAGGTTGGCACTATTATCTCTGGTGTGGCGTAGACGCGGAGCGGTGAGGAGGTCGCAGTCTTCTTTACGAGACGCTGCGCGTTGGCAAAGCCTCTCGTAGAGAAGGCGGTTTCCGTCGATTGCGTTAGCGCAGCGTTAGCGACGTTAGGAGCGTCACCTCCGAACCCGTTCGGCGAAGCCGTTCTCGAAGAGTAGGGATTGTCGTCAGAAATCGCTTTTGTTTTTTTACCAGGGAAAACTGCCACAACACGAGACTCTAGATGCTCGTTATTAGATTGAGTTTGACCAGTGTCTTTTTCTAGCTGCTGATTAGTTTCCAGTGTCAAAACTTCTGTTGTCTGTTTTGAACTGTTGGCGGTTTGTGCATTTGCACTGGGTGAGCCGCCCAAAGGCGCTGCAATTGCTACTGCTGTCAGCAATACTGGATATAAACGCATTTTACTTATGATTCCTCTTCACAACCACACACACCATCACGAATTAGTCATTAGTCATTGGGCAAACAAGGCATCAGGGAGCCAGTGAGGTCTTGGGGGTTTCCCCCATAAGCAACTGGCGTGTCTCCTCAAGTGGAGGAGGCAGTGACGGGTACTCAGGGGTTTCACCCATCAGCAACTGCCGTCAAGTGGCGTCATTAGGCATTGGTTCTTCACAAAAGACAAATGACAATCCACATGAGTTTAATAGATTTTTCCCAATTTTTTAATTATTACTATCTACTGCTTTTAGTACTCGCTGTAAAACCTCCTGGTAGGCATCCTCTACATTTCCTAAATCGCGACGAAAGCGGTCTTTGTCTAGTACACGCCGATTTGAGTCTTCTTCTGCGCTATCCCACAAACGGCAGGTGTCGGGGCTAATTTCGTCTGCCAAGAGCAACTGCTGTTGTGAGTCCAAACCAAATTCTAGTTTGAAGTCTACTAGGGTAATGCTGCACCGCTGCCAAAAGCCACCGAGAAAATCGTTGATTTGCAATGCTAGATGTGTAATTGCATCCACTTGTTCCGGCGTGGCTAACTCTAGCAGGTACAGGCGATCGCGTGTCAACAAAGGATCTCCTAATTGGTCGTTTTTGTAATAAAACTCAACTAAAGGCTGTTTCAGAATTGTACCCACTGGTAAACCTGTTTGCTGACACAGGCTGCCGGCGGCAATATTTCTAATCACTACTTCTAAAGGCAAAATCTTTACTGCTCTCACCCGCATCTGATTAGGGGCAGGGCTGTCGATAAAGTGAGTCTTTATACCATTTACCTCCAACTGTTTAAACAGCTGGCTGGAAATGCGGCAATTAATTTCTCCTTTTCCTTGAATACTGCCACGCTTTTGAGCGTTAAACGCAGTGGCATCATCCTTAAAATCAGCCAACAAGATTTCCGGATCGTCCGTTGCATAGAGAATTTTCGCTTTGCCTTCGTATAGCTTGGAATTAACAGACATGGTGGGAGGTAAAGTTGTAGGCGATGGACAATTTTTGTCCTTTGAGGCTTCACCATTTTATCTTTAGTTATTAACCATTAGCCATTAGAGGCTGGAACAGATAGAGGGCAAGGCTCCTCACTCAACAGTCAAAAGTTAACAGTCAACACTCCCAATACCCAAAATCTCAAATCTCAAATGAATTATTCCCTAGTCCCTGAACTGAATCGTGGTCTATAAACGTGAAAATAGTTGTAAAAGTTTGGTTTTTTGGTCAATGATTAGTGGCTATGAGCCGATTACTAAAGATTCAGAACTTGATCTCTAACTTTTAACAGAAGACAATTGGATTTGGTAAGTGATAAGTTTTTGCTGTGTAATTTATTGGTTCGTAGTTTAGTTGTAATTATTTTTGCAAAGAAAATTTATTAAAAAATAAGTATATTTTAATACTTGGTAAATAAGGGTTTTTAGCGAAGTTAATTACAATAGCCATTTCATAAATTAAGATGAGATAAATTGACAATTGGGAGAAAAAGTAAATATTCTCTCTAGTCACTTTAGTAACGACTTTCTTTGTAAAGTTTACGGTGAAAGTGTTCTAAGCTTTAGACTCTAGTTTCAATATCTGAATCGACCAATTCCCGAATCACCGGTTGGAAATGGAGTTTAATGATTCGGTTTCCCCAGTCTGACAAAGAAAGAACGGGGTAGCTACTGATTCAGCTTCCAAAATTTAAAAAAGGGGAATTTAATAAATGGAGAGAAAAATAGTGAATAAGGATGATTTTATCTATCCTCGCGGTCGCTACTACGGTCAAGTAAAGCCAGAAAACTTGGTTTTTAATGCGAATCTACAGGAATTTGCTCAAAAAGTAAGCTATATTTGCAACCTGGAAACGGGTGGAAAAATGGCTCCAGATGAAGCTTACGACCAAATCAAGGATTTATGGAAACAGTTGAAACGCTCAAAAAAAGAGCTGAGAATTGGAGAAGATCCATTTTTGGATGACGGACAGATTCAAGATTAACAAGTTAATTAAGAGTGAAAAGTTCAAAGTCCAGCCCAGAAAAAGCATTTCTGGACTCTTAGTAACGTTTTAAACTTGAAAACTACTTAGCAATCATTGTCCAAACACCATCCCAGGATTCTGAAGGCGGCGTTTGTTGGTAATTACAAGCACGTTCTAGGTGGATATTCACAGCTTGGTCTTTAGGTTTGATGCGTTTGGCGGCTTCAAAGCAAGCGATCGCTTGGGAGAAGTTACGCGATAAATAAGCTGAGCGTCCAGTATGATAGTGAAACAAAAACTCTTGAGTGTTGGCATCTAAAGGAGTAGTGCGATCGCCAATTAACTCGTAGATATTTACAGCCTGGTGTTTCCCTTTGACTCGAATTCTATCTAACTGGCGCACCCAAATGCGATCGCTGCAAAGTTGGTAAGTAAATTCACTTAAAAGAATATCACAACCATATTCCTTAGTTACTCCTTCTAGGCGCGAACTCAAATTTACACCGTCGCCAATTACGGTATAATCCATTCGCTTGCGGGAACCAATATTACCCGAAACCACTTCCCCAGAACTAATTCCAATGCCAATACGGATTTCTGGCTGTGCTTGGATAATTCGTCGCTGGTTAAATTCTTCTAAGCGTTGTCGCATATCCAACGCTGACTGTACAGCCCTCCAAGCATGGTTTTCTGTAAGTGGTAGTGGCGCACCAAATACGGCCATTAAAGCATCACCAATAAATTTATCGAGTGTACCTTCATAATTAAACACTGCCTCCACCATCGTCTCAAAATACTGATTCAGCAGTGATACCACCTCAGCTGCACCGAGATTTTCCGTAAGTGTCGTGTAGCCTCGGATATCAGAAAATAAGATGGTTACTTCTTTGCGTTCGCTTACCATTAGGCCATCTTCACCCAAAGCCATGACTTGTTCGACTACATGGGGCGTCAGGTAGCGGGACATTGTAGTTTTCATACGTTTTTCTTGACTGATGTCTTCCAGCACTACCAAACCACCACGGACACCGCCTTCTGGGTTAGTCAGGGGATTAACAGTGAGATTGATACTGCGTTCTAATATTTGCACGCCATCGGATGTGAGAAACTGAGACTTGGGAGTTAGGGGTTGATTCCAGGGAATAAAAACATCAGGGTTATGGCGATCGCGCACTGCTAAACTTAAGTACTGAGTTTTCGATGCCGAACCCTGAGCGAAACTCAAAACTGGACAATCTACACTCATAACTTGATACAGTCCCACAATCAAAGTTTGTTCTGGCACATAATGTTTAGCTCCAGTTTTTAAACTATCTTCTAGCCGCATTTGCAGATTTTCAATCGGTACAACTTCCCAAACTCGGCGACCAATCAAATTTTGTTCCCACAAAAGCTTGTTAGTTTTAGTAGTAGTATCTCCTATAGGGCAACCCAATAACTCCAAGGCTGCATCATTAATTGTGACGATTTTCCCTGCCATATCTGTAGAAATTACAGCATCAGATAGGCTCTGCAAAATGTCTTTTTGATACTGTTTTTCTAACAGCACGTTTTCAAACAATCGAGCATTTTCTAAAGCAATTCCCGCCTGGATATTAAAAGCCCGCATAAACTCTTCATCAGAAGCAGTAAAACTGCTTTGCTGCTTATTAATTAATTGCGTTACACCAATCAATTCATTTGCGGAATTAAAGACTGGTAAACACAAAATATTGCGAGTTACATACCCAGTTTTTGTATCTGTAGTCGGGTCAAAGCGGGGATCTTTGTAGGCATCAGGAATATTTAGAGCTTCACCAGTAGAAGCTACATAGCCAGCAATACCACGATTAGCAGGAATGCGAATTTCAATTAAATTTGTGCCATCGGCTGCCGCCACTTTTGTCCAGAGTTCGCTCATTTCTTTACGATATAAAAATAGCGTACTGCGGTCTGCTTGCATTAAAATTCGAGCTTGCTCCATGACTATTTGCAAAGTCGCTTCTAAATCCAGACTTTGCCCTAGTGTCTGAGTTGCCCGCAACAAAGCCGTTGCGCCTCTTTGATTTCGGGCAGCTACATAAAAAGATTGGCAACTTTCTAGAATAATCCCAATAGAAGCAGCAAAATCTCGAAAACGTTCTTCATCATCATAATTAAATGGAATATTTCCAGTTTTATTAGCCAGTTGCACTACCGCTACAGTTTGGTTTTTGCTACTAATAACTGGCATACATAAAATATTGTGAATTTTGTAGCCCATTTGTTTTTCAAGTTCTGGGCTAAATAAGGGATGAGTATAGGTTTCAGATATATTTAGATATTGTCCTGTACTAGCAACATGACCAGGAATACCCACTGTAATGGGAGTACGAATTTCTAAGAATCTTTGAGTATTATCTTGGGGAACTTTTGACCAAAGTTGGCCTTTGTCATGGTCAACTAAAAAAATAGCTGTGTGTTCTGCTTGGAGAATTTGACCAATTTTGAGTGTAATCGCTTCTAAAACTTTCTCCAACATAGTTTCTAGAGCTTCATTATTAATTAGTTCAATGGCTCTGAGAAATTGCTGAAACTCAGCCGTTATAAAGTCTAGTAAGCAAACAAATTCATTAACAGATAAATCTTTAACGCGACGCAGTAGGGCGTGAGTACGATTAACTTGAGTTAGTTCAGTTAATGTAGCCAAGACGCTGCCAGGGTTAGGGAGTGTCATGGAATTTTGGGTATTAGGGATTGGTGACTGGGGACTGGGGATTAGAGAGTAGGTATTGGAGATTAGGGAGTGTGGGGAGTGTGGGGAGTGTGGGGGGAAAGATTCTTCCCTATCCTCCCACACCTCCCACCCCTCCCATACTTCCTGCTTGCCCAATACCCAATACCCAATCCCCAGTACCCAATCCCTATTGTTGAGAAAATATCACCTTTTGATAGTAATTTTGTAGCTGGGCAGTGGCAGCCGCCCAACCCCAACTTTCTGCTTCTCGGCGAGCATTTTGACGGATGATGTCTCGTTGTTGTTTCTGTTCTAAGAGGCGGATAGTAGCTGCAATTGCCCCTTGAACATCTACTGTTGGCTCAAAAAGATATCCATTGACACCATCTGTGACAATATCAGGAATTCCTCCAGAACGGGCTGCCACCACTGGACAACCGGCTGCCATTGCTTCTAGTAATACTAAGCCTAGTGTTTCGGTTCGGGAGGGAAAAACAAAGGCGTCAGCACTTGCAAAGGCAGAACCTAATTCTCGGCCCATGAGATACCCAACAAAATAAGTGTTTGTGCCAGCAAAGTGTTTTTCTAGTGCTTGGCGGTGAGGGCCATCCCCAACTAATGCCAATCGGGCTTCGGGAATTGCTTCTAAAATTGGTTTGATGCGCTCAATTTCTTTTTCAGCAGAGAGACGCCCAACGTAAAGTAGTAAGGGACTTTCTGGATGATTTTGCGATAAACGCGATCGCATCTCTACACTTGCTAAATCTGGATGAAATAATTCCGTATCCACCCCACGCTGCCATAAATCTACCCGTTCAATACCGTGTGCTGACAGTTCCTCCATCATCGCTGTGGAGGTACACAAATTCAAAGCTGCTTGATTATGACCGGCTTTAAGGAGTTCCCAAAGCAGCCCTTCTAGCATTCCCAAGCCGTAATGCTGGAGATATTGGGGCAAATGGGTATGATAAGAGGCTACCAGGGGTATTTTGAGCATTTTGCTGTAGAATATGCCAGCTAAACCCAAAACTGCTGGATTGACGACATGAATAATATCTGGCTGAAACTCTTCTAAGGCATAACCAATGGCTGGGCGGGGAAGTGCCATTTTTAATTCTGGATACAATGGCAGAGGAAAGCCAGTAATGCCGTAAACTTTAGCGCCTTTATGTTCTGTGATGCCTCCATCAGGGGCAATCACCAGCACTTGATTACCATTGCGTTGTAGATGGTCAACGGTGTGGCGCAGGCGCGTTACAATGCCGTCAACCTTGGGCAAAAAGGTTTCGGTGAACAGGGCGATTCTCATATAAAACTATTCAGTCCAGGCAGATAATCCCAGCTTTTCTTACGTTTCGTCTCAAAGACAGAGTAAACTATCTCCCGTGATGTAATCAATTCTGTTGTGAAATTCTCTATTCAAGAAATGACCAATCGTAAAGGCGAAATTGCTGAGGGCATTTTGCGATCGTTGCCTGATTGGTTCGGTATTGAGTCAGGGATTGTTGAGTATTGCCATCACATCAATGAACTCCCCCTATTCGCTGCTGTGACTCAAACAGATGTCGTTATAGGATTCCTTTCACTTCAGGAACACAATGAATTGACTGGAGAGATTTACGTTATGGGTGTTGTCCCCGAATATCATCATCAGGGCATTGGCAAGGCTCTAGTTGAATGTTCAGTTGAGTACTGCCGAAATAGAGGGCTAGAATTTCTCCAAGTGAAAACCCTTGGGCCATCGTCCCATAATTATTTCTTCGATCGCACCAGAAAATTCTATCTTCACGTAGGATTTCGACCTCTTGAAGAATTTATGAGCATCTGGCCTGGCAACCCCTGTCTGATTATGGTTATGGCGCTCTAAAAACAACAATTGACTGGTCGTCATATTGTGCTAGGATATGGCGACCAGCTTTCGGCCAGCGATTTACTTGAGTTAAATAGGGTTCTGTTAGCAGCCGCACGCCGGTTTAACTCTAGTTTCTGTGCCAAGAAACTTTAGGCAGAATTTGTTTTTTATCAACTCGTTTCTGATACTTGACTGCAAAGTTTAACAGAGAATCAAGTAAAGAATCAGAGAGAAAATGCGGCTGTAAACCTAAATCCAGCAATTTGGTGTTTTTTGCGTTGAAGTAATGTTCTTCTTTTTCGACTCTGGGATTATCTAAGTTATTGATTTCTACATTCAATCCCACTGCATTCCCAGCTTTTTTCACCATTAATGCCAAGTCACCGACGCTGAATTGCTCGGTAAATTGGTTAAATACCCGGAATTCACCAGCTTGGGCAGGATTGGCGATCGCCAACTCCACACATCTGACTGTATCCCGAATATCCAAAAATCCGCGAGTTTGTCCGCCTTTGCCGTAAACGGTAAGCGGATGTCCAATCGCTGCTTGAATACAAAAACGGTTCAGTGCTGTACCAAACACGCCATCATAATCCAGCCGATTAATCAATAATTCGTCCATTCCCGTTTCTTCGGTTAAGACGCCGTAAACCACACCCTGATTTAAATCTGTTGCCCGCAATCCCCAAATCCGGCAAGCAAAGTGGATGTTATGACTATCATGGACTTTGCTTAAATGGTACATTGAACCAGGTTGCTTGGGATAAGGTAGGGTATCCTTGCGCCCATTGTGTTCAATGGTGATATAGCCTTCTTCGATGTCGATGTTGGGCGTACCGTATTCACCCATTGTCCCCAACTTCACCAAATGGCAATCTGGGAAATCTTCCCGCATCGCATACAGTAAGTTCAACGTCCCAACTACGTTATTGACTTGGGTGAGAACTGCATGTTCGCGGTCAATCATCGAAAATGGAGCCGAGCGCTGTTCGCCAAAATGCACTATGGCATTTGGCTGAAATTGATGCAATGCTTTACTGAGAAACTCGTAATTTGTAATATCGCCAACGAACAGATCGATAGATTTACCAGTCAAATCTTGCCAGCGCTGGAGGCGTTGCCCAATAGGTGCGATCGGCGTGAGAGTTTCAACACCGAGTTCATTATCCCAGTGCCGCCGCACCAAACTATCTAAAATTCCAACTTCATAACCTCGATTGGAAAGGTAAAGGGCAGTTGCCCAACCGCAATACCCATCGCCACCAATAACCAGGACTTTCATCTTCACCAGTTTTTACTCGCTGATAGCTAAATCTATCAGGTTTGTGTCCCCTCTCAATCATCATTCTGAAAGAGATGTGGATTTTGGGCATTGGGCATTGGGCATTGGAGGCAGAAGGCAGAAGTTCTTTAATGCAAGAATTTTGAATTTTGAATTTATTTGTCTCCCTCATCTCCCCATGCCCCATAAGTCAAGACTTTGGAATCCGATACTGCTGGGCAATGTAATAGAACAAACGGTAGTAATTTGGAAATTCTTGGCTGTTGCTTCGTCCTTGCCAGTAGTATTTGACTTGATTTTGAGTTAGTGTCAGTGTCATTGAAGTTGCTTGGCGATCGCTTTCTACAACTAGCACGCCAGATATTCCTTGAGCAGTCTGAAAGTTGGGTTGTATCTTTTTCTTTGACTCTCGGTCTTTGTCAATCGAATTTGGTAGCTGTTGACTTGCCCACCCCCGAATTTCCAGTGCGTTGTTTTGGTCTGAAATAAAGGTAATTCCATCATTATTTTCTGGGGCTGGCAAAGAACTCCAATTACTCGGATATGGAAACTCAAAACCATAACGGGAATTGCTATAAGTTTTCCAAGCGATCGCTTCGGCGTTAAAATCAGTCGCACTACAACCCCACACGATTGTTAACAGGGCTATGACCCTGCTAAAGCTGGCGGCAAACGGATAAATTTTTTGCCCCATACAGGTTTTATGAGCAATAACCATTTACATTACGCATTACGCATTTCGCCAAAGTCACTGATTTTATACAAATACCAGAAACTCAAATCGATACCTTCGCTAATTTACAGGTTATTATTCCCAAATCAAGAAACTGCTGAATAAACGCACTATAAAACTCTCATCATAAGAACTATTTTTGTTTTTTCAGTATAAAAGTTTGCTTAAAGTGCTTGATCGCACAATTTATGTACAGTGTATCTCACCCAGTTGAGTCAACTTTGGAGCTTTTTCACATCCAAACCAACACATCTTTGCAATTTGCAGCAAATCTTTCTGTAATTTGCATCGGTAAGCCAAACGACCAACAATCTCCAGATATTGATGTTTCTGGCTTCCCGGATTCCCATGTGGTATCTCGAAATCCACGCCAGAATTTGGGTAAATAGGAATGAATACCATATTAATGTAAACAAATGTAACGAAAATAGCGTCAAAACGTTTTACTGTCTTGACAAAGAATAGAAGAACCGATAACTTGATATACATACCCGGGTAAGACCGTTAAAGAGTTATATGCAAACGCAAACTAAGCAAAAGGTCACTTTGTATTTATCGCCAGAGTTGCACAGAAAACTGAAGATTCGTTCAGCAATCGATTGCCAAGCAATGTCAGAGATCGCAGAACGCGCACTCATTTTTTATCTGTCTAATTCGGAATTAGTTGATGAAGTCGAAGCTTCATCTTATGGGCGGACTCATAGAGTTTATTCATGCCCAACTTGTAATAGCTCACTAGTCTTACGTGATGGGGAACTGGTTACTTTAGGCAATCAACCAGGAGTAGTTGGTCAAGAGCATCTTTCCATTGATGAAATGGATGAAGATGAAACCCATCCCAAGGGTGAGGAAGAGTTGGTTCCTTGCTAGATAGGAATGATGAATGAATAATTCATCATTTCGGTTGCCTTTACTAAAAGCAATGTCTGTACTGTCTCTATTAGGTCTCAAGTAGGTCGATGTATGAAAGAAGAGCTCAATATCCTAATTCAAGCTCAATACCCTTTAATCTACCTTGTGACCTCCGAGGAAGAGCGGGCTGAGCAAGCGATTTCCACTACTGCCCAGATGTTGAAGCCTCAGCGCCGAGTATTCGTTTGGACAGTAACACACGGCATTGTTGAGTACGGTCAACCCCGGAATGTCACACAACATAATACCGTGTCTCCAGAGGCGGCGATTGAGTGGATTATCCGGCAAAAAGAACCCAGTATATTTATTCTTAAAGATTTACATCCGTTTATTGATGCGCCTGCAACCACAAGATCGTTACGCGATGCGATCGCCAGCTTCAAAGGTACACAAAAGAACATCATTTTGATGTCGCCGATGCAGCAAGTACCTATAGAACTGGAAAAGGAAGTTGTAGTCCTTGATTTTCGCCTGCCAGATATGGCTGAGTTGAATAAAGTACTGACTTATCATATAGACCAATATCGTGGGCGGCGCTTGACAACAGAGGCTAGAGAAAAGCTTCTCAGAGCAGCTTTGGGTTTAACCAAAGATGAAGCTGAAAAAGTCTACCGAAAGGCGCAGGTAACTACGGGGCGCTTGACGGAAGATGAAGTAGATATAGTTTTATCTGAGAAAAAGCAACTGATTAGGCGCAATGGTATCTTAGAATACATTGAAGAAGATGAAACCATTGATGCAGTAGGTGGCTTAGAGGAGCTAAAAAAATGGCTCAAGCAACGTTCTAACGCTTTCACAGAAAGAGCGAGAGAATATGGTTTGCCTCAACCAAAAGGGATGTTAATTCTAGGAGTTCCGGGTTGTGGTAAGTCATTAATTGCCAAAACTACTTCTCGCTTGTGGGGTTTACCACTGTTGCGGTTGGACATGGGGCGAGTGTATGATGGCTCTATGGTGGGACGAAGTGAAGCAAACTTGCGTAACGCCCTAAAGACAGCAGAATCTATTTCGCCAGCAATTTTGTTTATCGATGAATTGGATAAATCTTTTGCTGGTAGTGCAGGCTCCTCGGATTCTGATGGCGGGACTTCGAGTAGAATCTTCGGTTCTTTTCTCACATGGATGCAAGATAAAAAATCTCCAGTGTTTGTTATGGCAACCGCCAACAGAGTGGAACGGTTACCTGGGGAGTTTCTGAGGAAAGGACGCTTTGATGAAATATTCTTTGTGGACTTGCCAACTCCAGAAGAACGCCAAGATATTTTTAATATTCACCTAAGCAAACGCCGCGAAGACATCTCTAGATTTGACCTTGAGCAATTAGCTAAGATGTCCGATGGCTTTTCCGGTGCAGAAATTGAACAAGCGATCGTTGCGGCGATGTATGAAGCTTTCGCCCAAGATCGGGAGTTCACACAACTAGATATTATTGCTGCGCTAAAGGCAACATTGCCGCTGTCTCGAACGATGCAAGAACAGGTAACGGCTCTGCGAGATTGGGCCAGACAGCGAGCGCGTCCCGCAGCATCCTCCGTTGCTGAATATCAGCGAATGGAGTTTTAAAAGCTTTCCTCTGCCATCCCAGGGGGAAAGGCTAGCTTTCAGGCTAGCAGTTATGAAAAAAGCCGCCTCCTGCTAAGTGCGGCTTCGTCCAAAACAAACCGTTGTCGTATTTCTCAATCTTCTCATTGGAGGAAACCCAAATGTCTCACTTTAGCACCCTGCGTACCAAGATCACCGATGCCGAAATCCTCAAAGCTTCCTTGCGCGACCTCGGTATCAGCGTAAAAACTGAAGCTGATGTACGTGGTTATAACGGTCAGCGCGTTCGTTCCGATATCGTTGCCGTATTGGAAGGCGAATATGACCTCGGCTGGTCTCGCAACAGCGATGGTTCTTTTGACCTAATCGCTGACCTGTGGGGCGTTGCTAAGAAGCACAACCAAACCGAGTTGATCAACTCCATTAACCAAAAATATGCTGTTAACAAGACCTTGGCTGAAGTAAAACAGCGCGGTCTACAAAACGCCAATGTGAAGTTGGTATTGCAATAACAATTTCTCTGCGCGTTCCCAAAGCTGCACGGGTTAACCAGGCATTAGCGGTTAGCCCGCTTTTTTTTAGGGACTGAGATTTATTTCTCAGTCCCTAATTTTTTAACTCTAATTTTGATACTTTCTTTTAAATTTATTCAGTACGAAACTTGAGTTTAGTTTTTACCAGGTGCAACAACCCTAATATCTTGTACATGGGTATAGCCAAGGTGCTTTTGAATGAAATTGAGAAGTTCAGCTTTATGCTGAAGTAACCATTGAGGATTATTACCACCATATAAACTGATTTCCCATGTTGAGTAGTATTGCCCGTTTCTCCTTTCATGCCAATTAACTTGACACACAGATTTGCAATGGTAAAAGAAGTTTACAATCCTTGTTATAACCCGTGCGACATCTCTATCTGCCTGTGCGTGGGGTAATGATAAGTTCAATACTGTTTTCGGGCGACTTAATTGTGTTTCATTAAACCGGAAATTAATTTCATTAATGCTTTTGTTTTTATTGCAAATACTACACAAGGTTTGTGAGTTTTCTAAAGATGTTTCACCACCCATAAAAACTGAAACAACATGATCAATTTCTAATCTTACTCCTTTACCACTTGCACCACAACATAGACAGGCATAACCATCTCGTTTCTTTATTTGCGATTTTTCTAAGGTAGTTAGTATTGGATTAGGAATAGTAAATGTTTTGAATGTACCAGAAGTTGTATTTAGATTTTCGCCAGAAATTTCACGGTCAAGAATGCTAGTTATTGTAGCATTAACTGCTGTATGAAAACGGATAAATTGTTTGTAAAAAGTTTTCCACAATGTGCCAGTTTTTGAAAACTCTTTACTTAGATATTCACGTTGTACACGAGGTGCAAGATCAATTACTTTATAAGCAAGTTTATCTAAATCATAAATTTCTCTTTCCTCAAATGGATGATATGAAGGTGCAGATTGATTTTGAGCGATGTGGCGAATAATCTTAATTAAATCTAAATCAAGCTTTTCACCAATATTGTCAGTTTTGCGTTCAAACCTCTCATTGATCCATTGTTGGACTTGATACTGCATCCATTTATCATCAAGATATTCTTTAGACCATTCATCTAAAAAGTTTGCAGAAAGAATGAAGTTAATAAAATTATCAAATTTATCTTTTGTATGTTCATATACCATAACAAACTCAGTAAATTCTTCCATTGATTCATTATTATTGTCAGAGTCGGCATACACAATTTCAGTTTTGTACCATCCAAGAGGGCATATTTTTTTGTATTCTATTGGATGTATTCCACTACTCTCAATTGACTTTGATAATTCCTCAACTAGACGAATAGAAATATATTCAAGTGGATAATATCCTTTTACAGAAAGTTTTCCTTCGTTTGTCTTGCCAACTATTGGGTTAGCCCCAGGGCTATTTCATTCTAAAAAGTTGCTTAAGTGTGTATAACCCAAAAGAACAGAGCCGTTGAGCTTGTGCCATGTTTTCAAACATCTGGTCACGGTATAAATTGA
>NZ_JACJTU010000064.1 GCF_014698835.1 Nostoc paludosum FACHB-159
TATGAACTGGACAACAAAACTTCTTAATACATTAAAGGTACTTTTAAAAGCTATAGTTTGTGTTGGGATGACACTAATTTTTAGTATTATATATTATCCCATGCCAGTTCAAATTGCGTGCGTGCTGTAGCTTTTAGTCTTGATGGTCAAATTTTGGCTAGTGGTAGTCAAGACAATTCCATCATACTGTGGGATTGGCGAACTGGAAGAAAAATCGGTTCTTTAACCGGTCACATTAAAGCAGTTACATCTTTGGCATTTAGTCCTGATAATAAGATGCTTGTCAGTGGTAGTGATGATAAAACTATTAAACTATGGGATATGCAAACTCAATTACAAACAATGAGTCTTTCTGGGCATTCATCTTATGTCGAGTCAGTAGCTTTTAGTCCAGATGGCAAAACTCTCGTCAGTGGAAGTTATGACAAAACTGTTAAAGTATGGCAAGTTGATTAATCTTCTAATTCAGGGTAGTACTAAATTATTCGCGCTAGTGACATTACTAGCCAGTTGCCTTTTGCCTGACCAAGTACTGCATTAATGTGTAGCGACCACAGCACTCTTACAACTGGCTGCACTCCGACAACAGAAATCAGAATTTCGGCTGTGTTGTTCACACAATCTTCTGTTTGTCTTTGCGTCTTGTTATGTTTATTGAAACTGGAACTGAAATAATTTAGATGCCAATTTGCCAAAATGCTCAGAAGTTTCTTTTACTTCAGATTTAACCTCAGTGCGGTTAAGATTGTGGTTCCCTGAACTACACCCTCAGCAACATGAACTCATTGCAGAAAACTGGAATTATCTTTGCTGCCATCACCCTCGTTAGTACTGCTATTTGGCTTATTACCTCCCAGAAAAACTCATCCATCGCTCTAACCGAAGAATGGGCAGTAGTGGAAGTAACAGATGCCCAAAGCATGATTCTCCGGCAAACCGATGGTAACCAAATGCAAGTTCGGCTGTGTGGCATTGATGCATCAGAGTTAAGGAATAAAGCTAAGGAGAAATTGCGATCGCTTGTTGCAATTAACGATAGCCAAGTGATGGTTATTCCGGCGGGAAAAGATGAGCAGGGGCACACTGTTGCAGAGGTAATGGTTTACGGTCAAGGTGAGGCTGAGATTAGTTTTCAGGAAGAACTACTCAAGAGTGGATTGGCTAGAACGCAGCAAGCTGGGGTGGAATGCCCCAATCAAATAGCTTTTGAGAATGCCCAGAGGTTGGCGATCGCATCAAAGGCAGGAATATGGGGGCAAAGGAAGTGACATTTTTTCTAAGTGTGTTATAAGTGTACAGATCGATTGGCTAACAATAAATATTCACTGAACTAGGTCAAGGACAAATCCATAAAATGCCTCGCCCATATATTAGGTTCGTTACATTTTCTACATTAGCCGCTTCAAGTTTGCTTGTTTTGGGACTCAAACAAGATACGCTAGAGATTACCAATGCACAGCTAAATGAACAATCCGTATTAGCACTGAACTGGGTACAGCAATCAGGAGAGTACCAAGCCCTTACTTATCAAGCTTTCAATATAGGCCAGATTGTCTTCAACCAAGCCAAAGCTAAAAAAGTACGTAACCCAGCCGTGATTGTTGATATTGATGAAACAGTGCTTGATAACAGTGCTTATCAAGCAGGCTTTATTGATACGAATAATAGTTTTGACCCAGTAACATGGAACAAATGGGTAGCAGCAGCCAAAGCCAAGGCTGTCCCTGGTGCGGTCAAGTTTGTGAATTACGTTAATGATAATGGTGGCACAGTCTTTTTTATTTCTAATCGAGATAAGAGTAGTAAAAAAGATAGCCAAAACAATGATTTCGAGATTGCAACTATCAATAATTTAAAATCAGTTGGGTTTAAAGGTGCTAATACTACTACAGTATTGTTGAAAGGTGAGTTCACTAAAGTTATTGATGGGAAAGAAAATACTTCAAAGCAATGGCGACGGGAAGCAATCGAAAATGGTAAAGCTGATGGCAAAAAATACACAGTGATTGCTCTACTAGGCGATAATCTCAATGATTTTGATGAGACAGCAGGCAAGAGCAATCAAGAGCGACGCAATCACGTTAATAATAATCGCCAGCGTTACGGAATATTTGATGCAGATCCCAAGAGTAAAACAATTGAACCTGCATATATTGCCCTTCCCAATCCTATATATGGGAATTGGGAGACAGGATTGTATAGCCCCCAAGCTGTTCAAAAACAAAATGCTTGGGATATGAGTCCTTCACAGAAAAATCAGCAACGGAAGGAGTCCTTAACTCGTTGGCTACCTAATCAATAATTATTATAATTAACGGCTTGTGGAAACGGAAAGCTGAATAATCCGTTTCCAAATAATATTTATCCGTTATAAGCTCTGTTCAATATCTCACTCAATTAATTTGAAGTTGCTCAGGTTTCTGGATTTGAAGTAAAAGCTGGTTATTTTCAACCAAAGGCTGCACTTTGGTAACATTTACCGTCTTGCCGACTAAGCCGTAAGGTGGTGGGGCATTAGCAACTTGGTTTAAAATATTAGGGGTTATAGCTATCAAATAGGTTTGATTCTCTGCTGTTATAAGAGTAAAAAATAATTGGCCTTTTTCGCTTTTATACTGCTTAATTTTACCAACAATTATAGATCCATTTTGAGAAGTAATATCAGTTTTATGACTGGTAGGTAAAAGCTTATTAAGTTGTGTTTTGACTTGAGTAATTATCACACCATAAAAAATAAGCATTGTAAGAATACTTACTAGCAGTAAAACTATTTTTGGAGATAATAGTATTTGTTTCCATCGTGGCTTTACTTCTACTGGTAGTTCTTTTTTAGCATCTAATATTGCTAACTCTTCTATAACTTCTGTTACCGTTTGATAACGGTCTTGACAGCTAAAGGCAATCATCTTATCAAGAATTTTTGCTAAATTATTGCTAACTTTACAATATTTTTTCCAATCCCAAGTATTATTATTTACGTCAAAAAGGATATCATTATTTCCATTACCTGGAAGGATACCTGTTAACAGCCGAATTGCTGTTAACCCTAGTGCATAAATATCGCTACATGGGTATACTTGACCTTGGAATTGCTCATTAGGCGTATATCCCGATGAAGCAACTACAGTAGCTGAATAACTACTGATACCTGAGCCTAAGCTTATATTTTTAGAAACTCCAAAATCAATTAAAACAAAAGTGCCATTTTGCCTTTTAATAATATTTTCTGGTTTAATATCTCTATGTATTACTTTTTTTTCATGAACAAATTGTATTATTTTTAATAATTCTTTAAGAAAGATTTTTATTTGTTCTTCTGAAAATTGCCCAACCTGCAATATTTCTTGGCGTAAATTATTACCATCAATAAATTCTTGTATTAAATAATAATATTCATTTTCTCCAAAAAAAGCTAGTAAATTAGGTATATTAGGATGCTTACCTAAATTATTTAACTGCTGTGCTTCTCTTTCAAATAATTCTAAAAATGTTTTTTTATTATTTGTCCCTTGTTGACTTGGCAACAATTGCTTAATAACACAATGCTCATCTAGCTTCTTTATATCAATAGCTTCAAAGGTACGTCCAAACCCACCTTCACCTAAACAGCGAATAGGAATATATCTTCCATTTAAAATTAAAGATGAACCACAATTAATACAGAAATTAGTATCAGGAAAATTTTCATAACTACAGTTAGGATTTAAACATAGCCTAAATGTTTTGATAGATGTTGGCGGTTTAATATTCTTTAAATTTAGTTTGGTAGCTGTTTGAGACATTAAAACCTGTGTTTTCTGCAAACTACCGACCGATCTATTTCGAGCCGATAATTGCATCTGTTCTAATTGTTGCTTTACTCGCTCAACATTGAGTCTTTCTTGTTGAGCTTCGTGTTCGGCTAACTGCCGTAGCTCTGCTTCTTGAACCAATTGTGCTTGTGCAAGTTCAGCAGTAGCATAATTAGCTTGAGCTTCTTGACGAAGAATCTCTAATTGTTTTTTAAGTGCTTCTGTTTCTTCAAGCGGATCTGGTGGAGGAATAAAAGCCCCTACCTCAAAGTTAGAATTATTGTTAAAAGTTTTATCAAACCAAATCGCTAATTTCCAAGCAATTTGAAGAGTATCTAATGCAGTTTGATGATCTCCTCGATCTTCATGAACTGCTTGATTGCCAATTTTGCGAATGTGTTCAAACAGCTGATAAACTTCGTGAGGAATACAAGCATCTTGTTTTAAACGTCTGAGTAGACGGTACTGCTCTTCATCACTTTTTACGTAAATTCCTAATTTTGCTGCTACCAACTGAGCAAGTAATTCTCCAAAGCGGCGTAGTTTAGTTAGGCAAGCAAGAGGATCGTCTTTAAAATACCTCTCAGCTAATGTAGCAATTTCAACTAAATAAACTTCATGAGTTGACAAAAATTGGAAATTAGGTGAATAAACCACGAAATAATTCTCCAAAATATATTTAATTTAGTAATACTAATTGATTGGCTTGGCTTATTTTAATTATCCAAGAAGCATCACTAAGCTTTTTAGGTTGAGAATTTATTTGCACTTTACGGTTATTAATCTCTACAATATTTGTAATTCCTGGTATTTGATTAATAATTTGTTGTGTAACCTCAACGTTATATATTTGTTTATCAGATGAACTAACTAAGTTCAACCAAACAACTTTTTCATTAATCGCTTTCCATCCACTAATCCTACCTATAACAGTATTAGTAGGATTTGCAGGGAAGACATCTAACTGTGGAGACTGGCAGAATAAAGAGATAGGGTTCTTTTGAAAGTTAGAACATGATAATACTTGTTCTGTTCTTCTTACAATCCCTAAAAAAGCACTGTAATCCGGTTCTTTATCTGCATCATAATTTGATTGTTTTTTTATTGCTTTTGGAGCATTTAAAAGTAACTTTATTATGGTGTTACGGTCTTGCTGTGTAAGATTAGGTGATAAATAAACTCCAGCACTAGGAATATTACGGCTTTGGTGAATTATTCTGATTTCTGGGTCTTTAGGATCAATCGTATCACCAATCGCTCCTGCTCCTACATCAACCTCTCCAGCCTTAACCATTTTCTTTATATCCCCTCCTCTATGACCCATATCAACTGTTAATATTTTGCCAAATAAGTCATACACAGGCATATAAAAACTAGATGCTGAATTAAATGCACCTAAAGCAATAACAGTTTTTGGTTTTAAATCGTTGAGAGAATATATAGTACTATTTGAACGAACATAAATCCCAGATTGATAATAAGGTGGCCTATCTGGAAACATTCTGGCAGCATATTCATATTTGTTGTCTTTAGCTACAACAGAAAGCATAGGGGATAAAGTGAAAGCTATATCCCACTTTTTCTGCACGAGCAAGTTTTTTGCTTCTTGATAAGAAAGTTCTTCATTGCCATCAATACGAACATCAATAGGTTTTTTTAGAACAAAATCAATAAAACTATTGGGACTAAGCTCATCTTGTAAATATTTAATAAGCGATTGCTGATATTTCTGGTTGCCTAAAGTTCCAATAGATAAAGAGTTTTGACTTAACTTAGGTTTTTGTAAATAGCTAAAAAAAGAAGTACTTAAATATCCAGTTAACGCTATTCCTAGTATTGCAACCCCTAATATAGCTTTATTAATTTTCATGATTGTACTCAATTTATAATCTACCTAATTATCAAAGTAATATTGATTTAAAATACTGTTGTATTTTTGCTTTAGTGTAGGAAATAAAATTTATTTTTTTCTACAAACTGCATTAATAATGCTAAGTTCTACTGGATCGCTAACTTCTACATCTACAGGATATGCGCCACCAGTAATATCTTGTGCTGTATAGCTAGTAATTGCTTTATTGTTCGCATCCAAGAAATTAATATTATAAATACTCCGTATTTTTGTTTTACAGTTTACAGAGTTAGAAATAATTAATGCTTGGGTTTTAGTTGGTGCAAAACAAGTAGTTTTGCTACTAGAACGTTCGCCACAAATTGAACCATTAATTGCATAGTCATAAGGACAGGCGCATCGTTGACCGTTATAAGGACGGCGAAGAGGTATAGAGTTATCATTCATTGCAGGTTTGGAGACTACTCTAGCTGTTGTATAAGATTTTTCTTGCCCTTGATTCTTGATAGAGTTAAAATCTAAAAAATTTATTATCCCATCGCTATCAGTAATTATTCTGACAAATTTGGACTCAGCAATTGATTTCCCACTGTTAAAGAAGACAAGTATTAATAAGACTACTGAAAGCCCTAATACTGTTAATTTTCTAGTATTTTTAGACTTGAACATTTAATACGTCCTAGTATTGCTATAAAATTACATTTTTGAATTTATGTTTGTTAGCTCTTCAATTGTCAAAGAGCGAATTAGCTCTCGAATAACATCTGTTGCCGATCGTCCTGTAATTGAACAGTATTTTTCTAATCTTTCTGCTTCGCCCGATGTCAGATTAATTGTTATTCTTTTAACAGCCCATTTCTTGTTCACTGTTTAATTAGCCTTATCCGAATCTATTTCTCTAATATCAATCATTTAAACGATCCCCACGAGTAAGACTGCTTTGTTGAGTAATGAACTCGCCTACCCCTGATTAATAACCAAAGTTTTTTGAAGCTCGTTTAGTTCTAAGTTTGACTAACTAGCTTAAGTATCAAATGGTATATATTTGCTATATGATAACCGTATAAAAATCTTATTAAGTTCAGTAGATACGCGCAAAAATATTTCTAAAAACAAAAAATTTTTAGACAGGTGTTTAGTTAGTTTTTATAACTAATACTAGACTGGACATAAACTTAGGATCAGACAATTGAACTGCTAGTGCTACGGTAATGCTAAAACTTCAGGTAATAGATGAAGTATCTACAATCCAAGGCGAAGTTTCCTGCACAGCCTTAGTAATGGCAACTAAACACGCAATCAAAACCGTCAGGGCAGCAATACCTTAGCCAGCTTGGTGAGAGAAATGGGAATGAGATAATAGTGACAATCCTCTTGCTAATGCGCTTCGTATCCAGTTTGTTGCAGCCCATACCCGTTTTTTTGATGACTTTATCTTGTTTGTGCTGCCCGAAGTTAAACAAGTAGTTTTTCTAGGAGTCAGATTAAACACAAGAGCATTTCGTCTGTCCTTCCCACCGCAGACTCGTTTGTATGAAATACATTTACCAAAACTAATCCAGTACAGAGAAATAATCCTGCAAAATAAACAAGCCAATTGCCATCCTCAAGCGATCGCCCTGGAAGAAGTGAACCTAGAGTTCCTAAAACCCGCCCTAAATCCTACCCATTGATACAATAACCGAGATAACAACGGAGCAAGCAGCTGTAAACTGCTTAATTTATAACCGTTTCCGTTTCTTAATGCCATTCATAGGGTAATTACTTACTAAGCATTTCCCTTTATCAAACGGAACTAGTATTCATCTCTGAGCCTGTGATCTAGATCAGTGGCATATATACAAAAATAGGTAATATTTGCAACTAATCAATATCATTGTTAAACTCTAGCTAGTAAAATCTCATAAATGGTTATACTCTGCTACGGCAACCATATAAGAAAACTTCCTTATCGGTTTCATTACTTGTATGTCAACTCGTCCTCAATTCGGGCTAGAGCATAATCACGAAGATATACACAATTACAAGATACTCATCAAGACTTATTGGCAATGTCAATTTAGAACAATAATTCCAAATGAAAATCAACTATAAAAAGCTAAAGCAAATACTTTTAATACTTTTAGTATCCTTTAGCATGACCATATTCCTGAATTATAGTAATTATGTAAGATATAACAGTAGTCTTTTTGCTATTCAAACTGTTGATTTTAATATTTTATCTCATACTTTACCTACAAAATTGTCATACACATTGATTGAAGGTAATTTAGAAGAACTACAAAGAACGTTGGATAGCAATTATGGCTTATTTGGTTTAGTCATAACAGATTGTAAAGTTATAGAAGATAAATGCCCTAACCAAAAAATATTATTTAGTACAAACTCTAGATATAAAAATAAAAATTATACTACTGAAAATCTATCTAATAACCATTATGACTTTTTAAAAGATCCTGTCCCGTTAGTAGCTGAAGGATTTTATGAAAGCTCTTATACCGGAGATAGGCTTAAAACTGGTAGACGCAATGAAGGTAAAATTATTGGAAGAGTTTATTATATACGTGTTGATAGACCTGATTTTCTTACTTCACAAATTCTTTGGCTTAAAAAACCTTTTTACCCCAGAGGAGTAAATATACTATATACAATAACATTAATGCTCTTCCTTACTATGGGAATTTTACTATTCTGTATAATTCAATGGGTTACTTATAAATACAGAATCCAAAAACATCTCGATCAACAAAAGTATGAAGAGCAACTAAAGAATAATGAAATAAAAAGACTTGAAGCTGAAAATAAACTACTAAGAATAACTTCATTTAATAATGTATTTGGGCAAGTAATAGAACAAGACTTTTCCTCAGTAATCGGTAATCGGCTTCAAGAACTTGATAGTATCTTAAAAAATATACTTTTGAAAATTGATTCAGATATTCAAAATATAGTTCATGATATATATAAAGCTCCTTTATTGTTTAATTTAGGTTATACACCTAGAATTATTAATGAATTTAAGAACAAAACACGCAACTTAGAAATATATCAACCCTTAGTTAATTTTTTACTAGAAGCAAACGAAACAATTAAAACATTGGACTGGGTTGTTAAGGATTTACGAGGTACAACAAGGATAGAAAGCGAGCCGACTCTAATCCAAAAGGAAATAGAATATTTAAGCCACAACTTACCTCCTAGCCTTAATGATTGGAAAATAAATTTTGATTGTGATTCTTATCCTTTGTGGATAAACTGTAATCCCTGGCATTTCAGAAGCATAATAAAGAACGCTTTATATAACTCAAGTGCAGCCCTTAAAAAATATCGTCGCAAACTTAAGATTAAAGATTTCCAAGGTTATATTTTAGTTCGCTGTTACACGCATGATTGTACAGCAATTATTGATATTGAAGATAATGGGCCAGGGATTCCTTTAGAAATGCTTCCACTTCTTTATGAATCTTCTGAGCGTTTAAATAAAACCGCTGGTGAAATAGTTGGCAATGGTAGCATGATAGTTTTCGCTTATCTCAGCTTACACGGAGGTAAAGTAGAAAAAATGAATCTTGATAAAGGTGCAAAAGTCAGTTTTAAATTTCCACTAATATCTAATGAATTAAGGTAAACATGGCACATTTTTTAATTGTTGAAGATGAAGCTGCTATTCGTAGAGAATGGAAGTCTCTTTTAGAGAAGGAAAATCATACTTATGTGGAAGCAGCAGATGTCGATCAAGCAATAGAGGCTATAGATAAAAGTGAGAAACAGTGTGAAGGATTTGATTTAATTTTACTCGATCATCATCTTGGTGATGAAACAGGAGTTAATTTATTAGAAAATCTTGATGTTAGCTATTGCCAGCACCGTATTATAGTCATTACTGGTCATGCTAGCATCCCTCTAGCAAGAGAATACGCTAAAATTGGAGCCATAGGGCATTTAATTAAGCCAGTCTCAGAGATACAGTTTTATATAACAATTAGTTCCTCACTAGAACGTAGATATATATATGTAGATGAAAAGGAAAATTGGGAATCTGCATATCATTTTCTTCAAGAAATAGGATTGCTTGATTCCATAGAAAAATTAAATACTGATTCAGCTATGCTTTTAGAACAATATGAAGCTTTAAAAGCAATTTATGAGCAGTTAATTAATGATTTAGAAAAAGCAAGTAATAAAGATAGCGAAATTGCTCAAGCCTATAAAAAAGCTAGCGATACTCTTAATTCAACTCCTGGTAGTTTTGATTCTATTATTCCCTTTCTCAATGGGTTTTTGTTCACGCCTACATTTTTATCTGATATCAAAAAAATATTTACTTCTGAAAGATTGCACTTTTTTATACTTCAATCTTATTTAAAACGTATTAAAGAAAATCCTTCTGCTTACAGAATTACACGTATAGTTAATACAGCCATAACTCATTTTGAGTATCGAATTGGTAAAAGTTATCGGTTATATTTTCGTAAAGAAGGAAATACAATTATCCTTGAAAGATTTGGTCATAAAAATATTCAAGATAAAATTATTAGCTTTTTAGACAAAAATTGCGAAAATTATATAGAGAATTTACTTGTTCAATCTTGTATATTTACTAATGTTACAGGCTAATAAATAAAAGTGTTTAACTAATCTCTGGGTTAGCAAAGCTCTTTCCTTTGGAAACTCAAATATATCCGTGATTGCTCCTGAGATTTCCTTTCTCAGCACTCCGTCGCCAGCAGCCATGTCTTTGGCATAGCGTGTGGCAAGCCTTGGCATCTGCAAGAGAGTCGCGGATGCCATCGATAATGCGGTAATACTTGGGGTTGCTTTGCAGTTACTTCTAAATCTTGTAAAGTTTTAAGCATCTCTATGTTTAATAGACACTACATTCAAGAAATTTTCATTTTTATTCACATTCAGCTTTTTTTTAACTTTTATTTGTGGACGAAATAATTGTATTCCTCTTGATTGAGTTAATGCATAAAATCCTCTATAGGCTTTTCTAAATTTCTTCAGTGATAAACCCATATATTTTGCTACCTTCTCTTCAGTTATATCTTGAAAAATAGTTCCAGAAGACACCCCTGCTAAACTTCGGACAGTGCCTGCAAGAATTCCATATTTACATTCTGCTGTGTTCTTAGGATTGAGGAAGTATTTTACTAATTGGGATAAAGAACTTAGTTCTTTGCGTTTCGTCTTTTCTTCTTTCCAGTAATCATACCAACAACCGTGTATCTGCCAAGGATATCCTAAGCTGTTAAAGAAAACTGAATCTCCGTTACCGTTTGTATGGTAATAAACATTTTCACCACATTTCTTACATTTAGTTGGATAAGTCTTCGCTTCTACATTATCCTTTGATTCTTTAAATTGTTTCTCATTAGTATTAGTTAATTTAGACGTATTTCTAGGAATATAAATACTAACATCTCCTCCAAAACCACAATTACAATCTGAAGGATGATTCCAAGCATTACACTCGGATTTCTCACAAGCAGTAAAAAATCAATTTACATGACCTGATGTGATGCTTTTTTCTAATACATCATCAATCAAAATTTAGGGGCAGAGATAAATTAAGTATAAAACCATAGCTATTAAGTAAAAATAATTACTATTTTTTATTAGTAGTAAAATTAAAATGCTCTGTTCATAAAATGCCCGCATTCCAAAACAAGACTTGAATCAACCCAAGCCTTATCATTGATTAGAAATAAGAAAAAGGCAATTTAACTTCAATTTAAGCAGTATTAGGTAGCATTTTTAAGTGTCTATGAGCAGTAGCAAAGATATGTTTGTATGGGCAAGAACTAGTAATTGCAATTAAAATACGACGTATACTTACAGTAATCAAAGCTCCTAACTTTAATAACTTGGTACGAATAGTCCCAACAGTAGCATTTTGTAATTCGGTTTTAGTTAAACATTTTTGACGCAAAGCATTCATCAAAACGTAAGCTAAAGAAGAAAACTATAAACGTAATTGATTTCCTGCAAATGTATGAGTACTAGTTCTATCACTAAAAAGTTCAAGTTGTTGCTCCTTAAACCGATTTTCCATCTCCCCACGCTTACAGTATTTTTGTGTGTACAGTTTTGATGGGTACTAAAATCTCAACATTATTCCATTGTTGACGTATTTGTTTAATCACTCTCTGCAATTCTGATAACGCCCCAAATGCTGGGTCTACATTAGAAGGACGAAGTTTGGCTGCTAATAAGTGTTTTCCACAGAAAATATAAAGTGGAGCATAGCAGTATCCCCCATAATAAGTATTGAAGAAAACTTGCTCCTGATTACCGTGTACTAAGTCATCAGTTACATCTAAATCTAGAATAATTTGTCGTGGTTCTTTGGCGTAAGATTCTAGAAATATTTTGACAAATAGACTTTCAATTGCTTCTGAAGAATGCCTAATTTTATGATAACGACTGTCTGCTCCCTGTTCTAAATCTTCAGGGCAATGTTCTAGCCTATTTAATGTACTCTTTCCTGCCAATGTTGCAGGTTCATTCTCTACTCCAATCCTATTTCCTAATGCTATAGCGAACATCTGGTCGTGACGTAATTCTTCATGATCATTCAAGTCTTCATACCCCATGACCAGCCCGTATATTCGTTGTCTAATTAAACTTAAGAGTGAATGGTCAATCCGATTTGGCTTTCGGTAATCTTGGAAACACTGTGCAAACTTTGATGTGATTTGCAGTTTTCTGTCTATTTCAGCAATTAAGCTCAATCCGGCATCTGATGTTACCGCCCCACCCTGGAAATTAACTACAATCGGGCGTGATTTTTCAACAGAGAATTTGAACTGTTTTGGTGTACGATCTGTGAGTACTGGGGTCATGCTCTATAGCTGCTGAAATGCTTATCCTATATACATTTTCGCAGTTTTTGACCCCCTTTTTTTGTCTCTTTGTGAGAAATCCGGGTACATGGCATATTGTTATACAAGTATTACTAATGGGCTTCAAAGAATAGATATGTAGAAAAAATTAAACTATGTAAATCTTAAAACAGAATCATTGCTTGCTAAGTAAATCTATCTCTAATCACTCCTCTTCATCTACAACATCATTAAATGCTGAATCATCCACCATTAATACAGGCTTGCCCATAGCAGCTTCGATTTTCGCAAGTATCATACGTTGGCGTGTTACCATAAATCCCTCAAAATCGTCTTTTCGCAATGTTACGGGATCAATTTGGTGTGTCGTCAGAAGTGCATCCATAGCTGCATCATCAAGCTGAACATTTTTATGCTGTTGAAGCTGAATTAAATACTCACTCGGAGCTTTACCGCCAATCATCCGGTTTGCTTTATACGATATAGGGGTTTTGTTAAGAATAGAGTTATAGCGAGATGCGGGAATCCCCTGCTTGTCACACCAACTCTTCGGGAAAATATGATGAATATCAAGTCTGCATTCTTCCCAGTCATTTTCATCTAGATCCTGAATAGTGGACTTCCAGAAAAAGTCTTTAGCACCTTCACGTTGAATTAAGGCATTAACGCCTTTATATGCAGCACTGGTTCGGGAACGTAAGCTTCCTAAACGCGCAGGTTGAAAATTAGCATCCCGAACAGTTGCAGGTTCCTCCTTACCATCCTCAATCCAGTCGATAAGCTGTTGAATATCTAAAGCCATACGAGTTTCAACTGCCCCGCCGTACAATTCACCAAGGATACCGCACCAGAACCAACGCGCTATTTTTTCGTAAACTCTCGGTTCCAACCAGCGATCGCTCAGCAATGCCATGACTGCGGCAAGCGGAATAAGTTGAGTGCGGTAAGGCAAATCGCCAGTTGAGAAAAACGATTCCTGACGCAAGAATTTTGCAGCTTTCCAATAACCCTGCACGAGAGGCTGTTTCCATTTTTGAAAAGCATCTACAGGTAAAGATAGAACAGCTTCGCGCTTGGCAGTCACACCTGTTACTTGCTTACCAGTTTTACCTGCTTTTAAGTCTTGCTGGCGTTTTTCCAAAGTGTACAGCAGCGTCAGCCCCTGTAAAAACTCAGTAGGTTGAACTTCACGTAACAAGCGTTGCTTTCTAAGATGAGCTTGAATACCTTCAATCCCTTCGTGACTATTACCAAACCACTCATCCCGCAAGTTAAGATTATCAGCAGCATAGCTGGCTGTAATTAATTCAAAGACTGTTAACGGTTCGCCTCCTGTATTTACTTTTTCAAAGACAAGACATACTGCCTCTTTTTTGTTATTGCGGTTAAGTTCGATGATTGGTAGATCGTAAGAACGGAATTCATTGAGGACTTGGGCGCGAAACTTCATGTAACGCCCAAATTTACTTGAGTCGTAGTTATTTAATCCTTCTTCCCAAATATCAGAGTTGAGAATTTGATTGCATGGGAAATAAAAGTTTTCGTATTCTTTCTCTGGCGTACTAAGGTCAAGCTTGATATCACGCCCAAAGTTTTCTTTTTGGATGCGATCTGCATCAATGCTAATAATCGCACTTTCATAATTTTCTGGCCCTGATAAGGCTGTTTCTATATCAATATAGTAATAACGCTGTACTAGCTTCTTTTTAGAATCACGAGTTTGTACAGGTTGCTTAAATATTAATACTTGCGTTAATGAAGTCAGCCGTTGTTGCCCGTCAAGAAGCAGCTTTTTCAATTTGTCAAGTGTTGCTTGTGTTGGGTCTACCCCCTCAACAGGTCTAGCTTTAAACTTAGCATCACCACCAGCCTCAAGTAACATAATTGCTCCCACAGGGAAAGCACGAGCAATACTGACTAAAAGCGAACGGATGTGTTCATCATCCCAAACCCAACCTCTTTGAAAGTCAGGTAATTGAATTTCACCCGTCACAATACTATTTAGCAAAGTTTGCAGTCTTGTTTTTGTAGAATCAAATGTAGACATAGTAAGAGTTGTTTAATTTAGTTTATTGTTTAGTAAATTTCTTCTAAGCCTTTGGTGAAATAAGGGATCGCATTTATAACGATGGCTTTTTAGGACATTTACCTGTTGTGTGCGATTGAAAATTTGTAGTTTTAACTTTCACACTGCAATAAGGGCAAATTGTTTGTGAAGGTAATACCACTGAAGGCTGAGAACTAAGAACTTTTTTATTAGACGTTTTTGAGGACAATGAAGCAGCTAATATTGTAGTTACTGAAGAACTAGGTTGATTGGACTTAAAAAGTCTATGAACATTAACCTTTGAGAGGATCACATTCGCAAAATCTTCAGTTGAAATAGATTGAGAGCCAAAAATTAAGTGATTCCCATCAAAACTTGAATAATACCCTTCATACTCGTAACCACTATAGTTAGCAACAGATTTTCTCACATCCATCTTCAGCTTGTGTTTTAATTCATCAAGTTTTAGAATTTCCCTTACTTCTGCATTATCTAAAAACGTTAATAAAGTTGACTGGCATCGTAAAACAGCTTTACTAATTAAAAAGGTATTGCCTCCAAAGTTTATTTTCCAATCACTTCTAGTAGGAGTTGAGATTTCTTCCCCTTCTGCCCTTAACGCATTTATTATTGCGTATGCTTTCCCTATAGGGTCGTAGATATGTTTGAAGTGGTTTGGTGCGTGTACTGGATGCTTGGAAGGGTGACTATACCAATAAGCTGATTTTTTTATCAGTTCTTCAGCTAGAGAACGCTTAACATATTGCTCAGGAGCTATATTAATAATTCGCTCTCTTTCTTGTGCATATACTTGACTTTGTTTCATAAAAATATTTATTAATCTGATTTAAACCACTCATAACAAATCAACTTCAAATTCATACATTAGCTTTCAATTCATATTGCTATAGTATTGATACGGTATACTTGGGGTTGCCTTGAAACAGCCAGTAGGTCATTGTTTGGTAGATATGCTTGAGGAGATGAGATTAGCGATCGCTTACAAATTATTATGCTGCGTTCCTATCCTCACGGAGGTAAAGCGAAAATTCACGCGATTCAATTTCAAATGCACTGAGCATCAACTTGATTCTGTCTCGGATAGTGTTAGCTGATAAATTGCCTTCAGCACAGATACCACTATTGATTTCTATAGCTTTTCTGAAGCTGCTTTTATCTCTGGAGAAAAATACTCCACCACGAACAGTTTTAGCATCAGGGCTGTCTACAAATTCTTGAAAACGTTTTATATCCTTAGCTGCTAATTGCTTACAGAATAGTTCATACAGATTCCGCCAAGTATTAATACCTTTATAAGCTTGCCCTTGCAATATAAAACCATAAGGACGTTTATAAGTAAAATTTTCATCAACTGTATATGGCTGAGTTGTATCAAGCTCTTGAATAATTCGATCGTGTTCTGGTGTTCCCTTTTGGGCAACATCCGCTACTTCAATATGAACGTTAGTAAACTGTTCTATTATTTGTGATATTTCTGAAGCATTCTGGTTAAAACTGTCTAGCTTCTGATTAAAATTTAACTTAAATTCAACTCCTTTTTGCAGGGCTTGTGAATCGTTATGCTCAATGTTAAGCCAAATATCATCAGAAAGTGCTAACAGATTTTCTTGCACTCGCTCAATGTCAGCTAAAATTTGTTGTACTCTTTTTTCCATTGTTCCTCTCCATTAATAAGTAAATTGGAAAACATTAATTAGAATTCAATCTCTAGCGAAGGTTAAGTTATATTTCGTGCTTAATCAGTTTTAGAAGAGTTATGGATATATAGGTTTAACTCCTTTACCACCATTAGGTGTTTTACAATGCCAGCGTAAATCACAGCTTTTACAATCTTGTTCGCTGATATTACCTGGAGCAGCAGCTTGCCATTCATTTGTACAACGCGATTCCTCAATCTGATTTACCGTTTTGGTAAACTCATTTATAGCTACTTCAATTTCATCAGGCTCAATGCTGACTTCGATTAAAGCATTAACTGGACGCTGAGATGGACAAGTATCACCATCAAGTTCGTTAAGAAAATACAGAACTGCTTTCTTAGGTAAAACACCATATTTACGTTGGTAAAGGTAGGCATAAACCCGCATCTGAAACTCATAAGTTTCTAAGTCTTTTGGATTTAAACCAACACGGCTACTACCTTTATAGTCCCACATTTCACAGTTTGCAGGGTCTACATTTTCATCGATTGAGTCTACCAGTAAATCTACAACTCCATGAAGAATATGCCCTATCTGATCTGCTTGTAGCCTATGCTCTGTATCTCTAACCCTTGGATATAACACAGCACCTTCTAAAGCATTGAAGTATTGCAAAATCTTTACAGCTTGAACTCTAGTATTTGACCTAATAGCTAAAATTCCTTTACTATTTAGCCCATTCTCAACCTGAAGAAAATATTTAATGATCTCACTTGGTGGTAACGGTACGGTCTTTTTATCTTTCTGCGCTTCTTGAACTTCATAAAAATAGTTATGAATTTCTTCTTCCTTTAGTATTAGCCCATTATCAGGTATCGAACCTTTAGTTGATGGCTCCACTATTCCATGAAAATGAGCATGGCAGCGATCTAGAACTTGATGAATTACAGTACCAAAATAAGTTTGTGTTTGCTGTGCAGGCGCATACTTGTGAACATTAAAAGCAGCATACTGAAGTCCACAACGTCGAAAAGAAACAACATCTTGAGTGACGCTGTATCGGCGTTTTATAATTGTTTTTTTAGATGCAGGTATAGAAATACCTTTAAAAGGCTTTGGCATATTTATTTAAATTAATATTGTATTTCTACGAAATTCAGTAGTATTACGAGATGGTGCAGCTACATGGTTTTTAATATGATCTTGAGTACCTACCAAAATAAGGCCATACTGCGCGCGTGAATAAGCCACATAAAGCAAGCGAATATCATCTTCGATTGCTAGTAGGTCTGGAGTTCTCGTACTTCTAGAATAAATATCTTGTCGAAACGGCTCTAAATCGCGCTCAAGAATTTGTGCGGCTCCAGCTTCTTTCTTTTGTCCAAGTTGTGCCACAAAAACAAACGGAAATTCTAAACCTTTTGACTGGTGAATAGTCATTATAGGAAGATATCCTTGAGGGACTATGACTTCTTCATCCTCATCATCATCAATCCTAGCGTCAATTAAGTAACTGACAAACATTGTATAAAAGCGATTTAGAAAATCTGGCTCAATACCAGTTCTATCAGTGTTTGAACGCAAGCCATCTAATTTAAAACTGTGATAGCCATCAAAAAGACGACTGACTTTAGAAAGACGTAGATTTTTTACTGGATCTTTCTTCCATGTTTTAAATGGTTCTAATGCAAGAATGCGATAGATTATTTCTAGTAAATTGAGGTTTAGGAAAACACTTTCTTTATTAGATGCACACAGCTTGGGCAGTTCTAAATTACTACGGTTTAAGTAGTCAAATAATTCACTAGTAGAGTAATTAAGATTTTGTTTTACATTGTAAAGAGTCTGAAACCATTCCTGGATAGTTTTAACCCATGACAGTGGTTCTCCTTTGGGATCTTTACAATCTTTAAATGTATGTTTTATATCAACAACTTGTACTAACGCTGCTAACAAACACTGTACTTCCTCCGATTCCATAAAGGATTTTGACCGAGGATTATAAACGGGAATATTGTGTTGCTGAAATGCCTGAATATAAGGCCCTGCATTTTTTGGCGAATCTTTAGCACTACGTAAAAGTAAAACGCATTGACTGAGATCGGATATAATTCCATCACCTATTAAATGGTCTTTGATTAATCCAGCTACAGCATTTGGTAAATCTCCTGCTTTCTTCCGTTCAAGCCAAGATACAGCAGGATAGTTACCGCTAATGGAAGACGCTGCTTTAACTGGATTTTTCTCAGGCGCACGTACTCCGGGGACTATCATCTCTGGAAAAGAAGTTATGTATTTATTGAAAAAATTAACTATATTAGTATGCGAACGATAGTTCCGATCCAATTGAATTTTTTTCGGAGATTTACCCAAAGCTACTATGCAAGCCTTATCAAAGTTGACCATGCAAGATACATTTCCACCACGGAATCGGTATAGTGCTTGATCGTCATCACCAACTACAGTAATGCTATGTGAAGTTTGATTAGCGAGGGCTAGGTAAATTCTTTCTTGAATCGGGTTAGTATCTTGATATTCGTCAACAAGTATATACAGAAGAGGTGGTTGATTTTCTCCATCTCCCTCTAAAAATCTTTTTCCAGCAGCAGAGGTTAAGAATTTAAGAAAACAACCTTGAAGATGAGCAAAGTCACATCGGTACTTATTTCGTAACTCTTGAGTATACTGTTGATAAAAATCTGCTAGAGTTGCCCAGTTACCTCCAGCTAGAAGCATTTTATCTACATCAATATTGTCTTCTACAATGTGGTTGAAAAGAGTTACTGCTGCCTTAGCACGTTTCCACTTACCAGGGCAGTAATCTTTACTTCGCCAATCAGGAACAGTGTGAGCAAACTGTGTCCAGAAGTTTAAATCTTGATAATTTGCTATTGAGGCATAACGATAAACGAATAAATCCTGCTCTACCTGATCTAACAATCGAACATTTTGGTATTCCTCATAACGGTATTCTTGCAGAATATCATTGCATAAACTATGTAGCGTTCCTATTCTTATGTCAGCTAAATCTACGGATAGAAGGCTAGAATCTGCCTTTTGAAGTCCTGCTAAATAACTTGCAAGACGGTCTTCCAGATTACGTGCTGCTTTTTGAGTAAAAGTTGTTAGTAAGATCGAGCGCGGTTTAACATTATCTACACAAAGTAGTTTTAAAGTGCGTGTAACCAATACTTCGCTTTTTCCCGAACCTGGCCCTGCTAAGAGCCATAAAGAACCTTGACTATACTCAACGGCTTCTTTTTGTTTGTTATCCAGGTCATAACCACGAGCATTAGGTTGAGCAAGACAGGTATGAAATGTAGTTAAATCTATCATTTATAAAACTTTCACTTAAGTTGAAATATCGAATTTCATTTACTAATAACTTGATTAGCAAATTTTTGAAGTATCCGTTGACTTGGATGAGCAGAGAGACTGACCAATTTATTAACAAGAGCTACAGGGAAAAGTGCAGAGTCATACATATCACAGTGGAGAGCCTCTACATTTGCTAATATTACTTGTAAATTGGGTAAATCATTTTCAGTAGGAGTCTTTTTGAGTTCTCTGACTGGTACTGAAACAACGTGCATCTGTCCACCACGAGTTTTAAAAATAACCTTATGCCCGTAGTTGCTAGTAGAGGCATACGGACGGCTGGGGTCTCCTGCTCCAGGTAAGATGTATCGATATATGTATTCGTCTGTTAAGATTACAGCTTCGCCAGAGTTTAAAGTTTTTTGGATTTCATGAGCGTGATCTACAAATGCACCGCTTTTTTCCAAACCAGCGAGAAGAATATTCTGTTTATTCAAAAGCCAGTTTATTAGGTCACGCATTGGTCTATGTAAACCAGCTGTCTGACCAAAAAAGCCTGTTGAACCGTCTTTGATAAAAAAGATTTTTTTCACTATATCAGGCTGAGTGTTAAATAACTGGCGAATTAAATGAATAATAATGATATGTTCAATCACATTCACTAAATAACCTAAGATTCCACCCGCCCCTATTTCTTCATCGATAATTTCATGTAAACGGAAAATATCAGTTAGATAAATTATTCCTCCTGTCTCTGGGCAAGGGAATGTATAATCCTTACTCATATTTTGCTCTGATAAAGTAACTGGATTACCAGTTGGGCTGAGAGGATTGGTAGCTAAAAACCAGTTTTTATCTTCTTCAGTTCTTTTTCCTCCTTTATAACGACGAAAAACAAACCATGCTAAAGTATCAATTAAACTTTTACTTTCATCTAATGTATTTTTAGTAAAAAATTCAAAAATAGTTTTTAAAACACTTCCTTGGAGTGTGTTTTCATCCTTTAAACGAATATTTTTAGTAGGTAATGCTAGTTTAAGCCTGTTAATATTCTTGAGTTTTACCATGTCTTCTGGTGCAATAAAAGCGCTAGAATCAACCTTAATTAAATCTTCCTGTTTAAAAAATAATGCACCAAATTGTAAAAAGTGGATACTCCGAGAGGGGAAATCCTTGTCTAAAATAGCTTCAGTATAGCCTCCATCGACGGCTATAATTGCTTCAACGGGATTATTAGCGGGTGGTATAAAGTTGACAATTAAATCTGTTAAAGGAATATCTTCTGCACGAGGTGGTATGTAGACACGCTCCATCAATGCTTGCACCTCTGAATCATTGATGAGGTGGTGATGAGATGCTTTACTTGCAGCCTCAAAAGGACGGCGGTTGTTTTTACTAGAATAGCCCATACACTTTTCCTACTATTAAGTAGCTGAAATTTGTTCTGGCGGAAAACGGTCGATTTGAACAGGAATTACAAAGGGATTACTGTAAGTTTTCATCCGCACAAATCCCTTATCTGTATCTTGGCTAAAGCGAATTAAGCTTTCAGTAAAATCGCTAAAATCATAATATTTTCGTAGCTCTTTAATCTCATCTTCGTTGTTAAGGTGTGAAATAAACCAGTTTTGAGTTGCTTTCAAGATGTTGCTACTAATAGAGCTAACTTCTTGAGTTGCATAGATAAGTCCTAAATTAAGTTTCGCTCCTTCCTTTGCTAAACGGTTATAAATTTGAGATAAATCTTTATCCTCTTTTTTAGGAAAAAGATTATGAGCTTCTTCAAAGTAAAATTGAATAAAGTTATTAGGACGCGTACTGGTAAAACGACTAATTGCATCTGCGAAGATGCGAATACAAATCCTTTCACTAAACATTCGTTGAATTTCAGGATTTCCAAGTGATAAGTCAACAATTACAATCTTGCCTTGTCTCAAGTTATTTAATATATCTCGATCAAAAGGTTCTTGAAGTGTGCTGGTGTGTTGTTCAATTACTGGTTTAAAAATTCTGAACCCTGAGCAATTAGCTCCTCCACCAGATTTACTTTTACGAGTAAGCATCACTAACAGGGCTTTTAAATCTTCATCAGCCCATTCGCGCTGGTTTTTTTGTCTGTAGTTACTAAAAGCAGAATCACTATCATAAATCTCCCATAGCGATTCCCACCAATTAGCCGCATCCTCAAGTGAAATACCCTTACTAGGATCAACACTAGGACTAACAGCATTACGAACTTCCAAATTTGCACTGAATTTTACTTGAAAATTAGGCGGTGCTTGAAAACCTGCTCGATGCAAACAACAAAGATAAACAGCGATTCTGCGGTCATGGCGAGTAGAAGCTGACCCATTTGTATCGTAATCTTCTGGTCGGGTTAGATCTACTGCTTTAAAATTTGTTACGAACCGAGTAGTATCGTCAGCAATTGTTGGATAACTTCTTATTAGGTCAAATCCATTTTCAATTTCATTATAAAAATTAACTTTCATTTCCAAGAAATCAGGCTTTGGTACAGTAGAATATCTAACTGTTTGCTCCCGATATAAATCAAAAATAGCTGTACCTTGGTCTTGTAAGTTAGGGTTAGCGTACTCTCCATTAATATCAAATATTATTTGACCAATAGGATATTTAGGATTGTTATCTTCTGTAAAAGGTTTTAGAATTTCATCAGGATTTTCTTGATTCTTATCTAGTTGAAAAGTTGCATTGTTACTCATTTCAACGCAAGCTTGAATTATTTTTTTAACTGTATTTGATTTACCCGTTCGGGTCATCCCAAATAAAGCAGTTCTTTTACCTGCAAAATCAGGAGCTTGAACGTATACAGGAACATCCGCTTCATCTTGCTGGAATCGGCGACTGGAGCTGTAGCGAACTTTGCCAATTTTTATATCGCCCACTCCACCAGGAGCGCCATTTTCTCTATAGTTAACGATGTATTTCAAGACATCTATAGATGGCTTAACAACTGAATAATTGTGTGCGCTATAAAAGTTCTCTAAATCTGCACCGAAACGGGTTTTACCTGTGTTGTCAGTATAAAAAGACCCAAGTACACTACATTCGAGTCCGCTAAAAGAAAATTCATAGCGGGTGAACGTATCTAACTGAGATCGTTGATTAGTACCTGTACGTATGTTGTCTTTGTAGTATTCAACCATACTACTGATTACTTCCTGATCCGTCGGTAGTTTTGTCGGCTGGATTACGCGAAGTAAAATTGCTTCAGCATTTGTAGGATCATCCAAGTCATTGTCATAATAAGCTAGTAAGAAACATCCCTGTGGAATACCATTAGCTCTTTGTTTCCACGCATCAGCTACGAGAATTTCTGCTTTGCTGTAACTTAAACGAAAAGGGCGACCAACAAAAAGACCTGTATCCCACTCTCCATCTTTACTACGTTTAAAAAGGTCGACTTGTGTAAGTTGTCTACTAATGCTCATAATGCTTTTGCTATTTGAGTGTTTGAGTGGAAAATCTAAATTGGATTAAGAGTCGCCTTTCTGTTGTTAGGAAAATAGCGAGATGTAATGTCCACTACCTGCTTCACTACCTGCGATAATTTTGTATGTCATCTGACTTGCAGTAGCCATTTGTTCAGCAAACTGTTTTTTAGCTTGTACTACAGGGTCTTCAATTTTGTTATCACCTTTGACTTCAACAATTACATAAGAATCATCTTCTTTTTGGAAAAGGAAATCAGGATAATACTTTCTAATAGAATGTGAGTCTGGATCAATGTACTCGATATAAAAATCAGATTGACCATGTGTAAGCATTCCAGTAAAGTAAATCGTTTTAACTCTACCTTCTCTTAATAAATTCCAGAACAGTGTACGTTCTGGGCTTGAATCAAAGCAATAAGTATCAAGGTGAAAGCTTTTGGTTGCATAACTACCAACTTCTTCTCGTTTTACTATTAAGTCTTTGTTGGCATTGAATGTATATCCTTCACTTGAAATTTTTACTAGTTCTACTTCGTATTCTTCAGTTGATTCTTCCTGGTCAATTTCATAAAATTCTTTAAATAAATGAGGAATAACCCAGTCATAGAGAAGTTCATTATATTCATTGACTGACTTCAGAATTTTTTCTGTGCCCTCTTGAGTTGTAGCCAAAACATTCTCAATGAATATGCACGACTTATTGAGATAACGAGAAATTTCTGCAACTAAAGTTAATTCGCTGAATTTTCTCTTCTGTCTTACAACAGTTAAATCTGCTGTTTTAACTTTACTTCTAGAAGCATCTTTTAGAGATATGCCTTCTTGTTCAGTGTGAATTATTTTGTAACCTTTAAGTAAGTCTTCAGGGATGTTATCTAGTTTAAGATTAATCCCGCTAACAAGATTTTTTTCCTTAATTTCAAACTGCCTACGAACTCTTCTCAGCTTGATTTTCACAGGTGGTGGGACTGGATGAACTTTTACAGTTTCCTTATCTTTACTAATGTCTCCTATTTCTTGAATGCTGATACGGAAGTTTTGTTGTAACTCGTTTTCTAGGATTACTTTGTTATCTTCGCTTAAATACACTTGTCCTGTTTGTTGACCTTCGCCAATTGCACGCAGACAGCGCATAGTAGCTTGTAGTACAAATATTTTTGATTTGGGCTGACGGAATAAGGCAACACTAAACAGTGAACGACAGTTCCAACCTTCACGACCTTTGTTAACTAGCAGAATAAATTGTTTATCTGATTCAGGTGTATCCAGGCGATTAAACTCACGAATATCATCGTTGGTTGTAAGTTTTTCATCCCCAACATTAACGAGAATCGAACTACTAGGAATATTGTGTTTTGCTAAAGCTTGTTCAACTGCGGGGCGTAGTTCTTTTTGGAGTTCTTCAATAGTGGCAGCGAAGAAAGCCATTTTTGGCAGCATTCCCTCATACCGTTGATTGGAATTGTGTTTAAGGAAATCTGCGATCGCAATTTCGACAAATTCATTGCTGCGGCTATTTGTATAGCTGTTGATTCTGACTTTTTTGAGAAAGCCCTTATCAATTGCTTCCCTCAAACCATAAGCATAAACCACTTCAGGTAATACTTCTTTACCAACGTAGGGTGTACCCGTGTAGTTGTAACACGCTACTACATGAGTTCCTGCTCGTTCTAGGCTGGCCGCCAGCTCATCAACTGTTAACCGTAGACTTGTGGCAGTTTGCTTAATTCCCATATCATTGGCTAACTGATTACCAAAAGCATGGTGCGCTTCATCAATGTAAATTCCCAGCTGCTCAATGCGTCTTAGCTTCTCAAAGCGTTGGTTACTTGTCAGGGAATCTTCATCATCCGGTTGGTCAAAACCGTAAAGGTCAGCATTTTGGGCATAAACACTATCTGCCTGATAGTCAGGCTTACCACTGCCCATTAGCTTCTCTATGGGTGTTTTTTCCTTGTGCTGACGTTTGAGAATAATTTTTTGCGTATTGGAGATAATGACGTTAAAACGAGACTTATCTAAAACAGTAAGCGTTGCCCCAGCTTCATCAAGAAAGTGGAATTGAAGATGACTAACAAGGAAATTGACATATTCTGGTGGTACTACCTTTGTCATGTCAAAGGTTTGAATTTCTCGTAATGACTGGAGAACAGTTTTATCTGGAGCGAAGACAAGGGCATTGTGGCAATATTTTTTGTCTTTAGGCCATTTATTAGCGAGAATAAACTCATAGAAAATGCAAGTTGCCATGAGGATAGTTTTACCTGTTCCCATCGTCAAAGCAAAGATGTAGTTGGAATAAGTACGGGCATAAGAACGCATTCTCTCAAATACCGCTTCGTACTTTTCTTTGGAAGCTTCCTTGAGTATATCTAACTGAATTTGTCCAGAACGCTCTGCAATTGTACGTCCCTCAAACTTACCTGTATTATCCGCCCACTCCTTAAAGATTTCATGCACAGCTGCATTGTCTAAATACTCTTTCAAGAATACGTAGATTTCTAAGGCTTCAAACTGGGGTTGACGCAGAAAAGCTTTAGAATTATTTTCAGGATCGTTATAGTCTAAAAATCTTTTAGTTAAGCTTCGGTAGTGGTTACGAATAATCCCTCGATTTGCTTTATAAAAATTATGCAAATAGGTAAAGAAAGCAAAATCCAGGTTAACATTTTTGGATGTTTTTCTAGCTTTAGCCATGTTGCACCTCCTTAATTAAAGATTCGGAAAGCAAATCAGTAATCTTCACAGCGATTGTTCCAGCATCATCAGGAATTTTATATCTGCCTTTCACCAATTCATTCCTATCAGGAATGTCTACATCTTTGGGTTCTAAAACTGCCCCGTCATAGTTCCAATCAATCATGATGGATTCTACAAGTTCTCGCCAATCTTCTACATTTTCTTGCTGAAGGCTGAGTTTTTGTAGCAAGTTCATAGGGTAGAACTTCTCAATTACAAGGTATTGTTTTTGGATAGTAATTTTTGCGTCTGAGTCTCGTTTAAACTCCAGGTTAGATTTGTCCCGCAGAACGTCTACTACTTCAACATCAATCTTGAAGGGACGAGCCTCTTTCTCAAGCTGACCTTTAAGATCAGGTTCATGACCCATGCAAATAAGGGTGATTTTTTCAACAGGTTTGTTAGGATATTCTGCTTGACGTTTTTCAAAAGCTTTATAGTCAAACCCAGCAATTAATTCATTGAGATCAGCACGAGCAGCAATACGGTTGACGGGCATAATTTTTATCATCCGCCCATCTTTTTCGCCATCAAACAAGTTACCTTTCTCTAGGGGGTTGACTTCTAATGCTTCTAGTAATAAATCCTTAGCTTGAATGGGATTGCGGAATACATCGTAGTGATTGACATTGTAAACCTCAAAACCTGTGTAGTAAGTAGTTGGTTCTTCTTCGCTAACTTCTAACTCTTGTTGTTGATTTTGTTGATTGAGTTCGGATGCGATCGCTAATAGGCGTTTGGTAGTAATTTGTACAGCACCTAAGTTAATGTCTGCACCAATGAAGCGGCGACCAAGTTTCATTGCAACGGCTTGAGTTGTACCGCTTCCCATGAAGCAGTCAAATACGATATCACCAGGATTCGATGAGGCTTTTATTATACGTTCTAGTAACGCTTCGGGCTTTTGGGTAGGGTAGTTGGTTTTCTGAGGATTTTCACCAATAATCAACGGTATATCCCAAACATCAGGCATTGCAGCACCAGGACTATCCTCATCTGTTGCATATCGATTACTTGGATCTTTTCCACCTCTTTTCTTTCCTCCCCATCTCTTAAGAGTACTTTCAGATAAACCTACATACTGAGGGTTAAATAGATTGTTTGAAGATTTAGAGTAGAATAAGATGTTATCGTGGCTTTGGGGAAAATGACCTGCTGCCCGTGCAAATTTTCTATATGACCAAATAATTTCATTCTGAAAATTATTTGACCCAAAAATTTCATCGATAATACATCGTAAATGATGATACTTATGCCAATCACAGTGTAAATAAAAACTTCCATCTTCTGATAATAACTCTCGTATAATAATTAAACGTTCATATATGAATTGTAAATATTCATCATTAGTCCAAATGTCTGTATATTGCTTTTCTTCAAACGAGTTTAAATTGTTTGTAGCTTGCTGACCATTTAAACTAATTTTCTTCTTATACTCAGCCTTAGAATCAAAAGGAGGGTCAATATAAACCAAATTCACTTTACCTCGAAACTCCTTCAGCAAATGAGACATTACCTGAAGGTTATCGCCCCAATAAATCTTGTTCCGCCAGCCATTCACCTCATCACCATGTACTTCCTTCAATTGAGCAGGGTAATATTGTGTAGAAGTAAAAGGACGCTTGCCCTTCCAATGCAACATAGGGTAGCCTTTAATCGGCTCAAACTTATAATCTTCAACAGTCTGAATCTCTCTATTATTAGGTACATCAATCAATAACTGCTCATTACTCATAATTACTTTTTAAATCTCCAGTTTTTAGCATCGCAATAAAATCTCATATCACAGCCCTTACAGAGCTTATTGGGTCGCTCTGGAATGCTGAAATCTTTAACTTCAATCCTGCTCACAACCTCATCAAAAGTTGCAATAGTCTTATCAATTGAACGACTATTCTTTGAAAAGCTGATATACGGATTTCCTGATTCTTCACTGGTATAGTAAAGATGTGTTTTACTCACTGTTAAACCAGTGCGTTGCTCAACAATATGGGCATAAACTTCAAGCTGTCTGCGATAACGGTCTAACTTATCCCGGTCTTTGGGATTATTTACATCTAGTTTCTTCTCTGACTTAAAATCTACGATTTCAACCGTATCATTTTCCCCTTGAATCAGGTCAATACTGCCCTTCAAAATGTAATTATCTTTGACTAGAGAAACATCTACTTCAGCCTCCTTTACTCGCTCCCAATTACCATGATTTCTCCGGTAATAACGTACCACCTGTTCAAGAGCAGCACGCTTTACATTGGGGGCTAAATACGCTCTTTCGCGCTTGGTCAAATACGCATAATTAGTATCAAACCAACGAATAACTTGTTCCTCTGAAAGCTTATGTTCTTCGCCTCTTAAAACAGTTTTATGAATATCTTCAATAGTTTGATGTACTACCGTACCAAACAAAATTGAGTTAGTTTCACTAGGAGCAAATTCTAACTCTTTAAAAAAGCGATACTGTTCTGCACAGTTTTCATACAGTGTTAAGTGAGAAGTGAATGAATATTCCCGCTTCAGGTTCACATCCTTAACTTTCTCCAGTAGAAGTGCTTCTGGTTGAAAGTTGGTATTTCTCCATGAAGGTAAGCTGTTGTAAAAATCTGTAAAATACTTCGATGGAGTTTGCCCCTTACCGTCCTTCTCCAAACAACTCAGGATGAGTATGTTTTGAGCGCGAGAAAACGCTGTGTAAAATAAACGGCGAAAGTCAAAAAACTTGATTAACTCCAGTGGTTCAAAGGGTGGGCGGAGTAGGTAGTTATTTTCTAATAACTCATCCAGTTGGGTGTACTGTTTACGGGGTACAGCGTCCAGTGAAGCTGTTATTACCACAGGGAACTCCAGCCCCTTTGATTGGTGAATCGTCAAGAATGACACACAGCCACTAGGGGCATACTCTGACTTATCTTCATACTCATCAATACCCCCATCTTCCAAGAACCTGAAAAACTGGTTAAACAAATCCTTGAGATTCTTCTCTAAGTAAGCAGGGGTTAGTACATCAATATTATAGAGATACTCAAATTTATCGAGCAGTTGAGAGAAAATTGCTAAGTTCCGCATAGAGCGGCTGTTTTGAATACCCTTCTGTTGCAGTAAGCTTTCATCTAAGTAACGATTAAATAAAGGAAACTGTAGCAGACGGTAAAACAACCCCGAAAAAGCATAGTCAGTATTATGGCTAAGATTCAAATGCGTTTTAGCGATCGCTCTTGCCCATTTCCATAGATCTGCATTCTCAGGCTGGCGAATTTCATAAGCAAACGACTGGAAGCATTGATTATCGTAATAATCCCAAATTTCAAGGTGAGCATCATCGTTCCACTTACGAATATTAGGGTACTGGGGAAACAGGAAAATTAATGCTCCAATCATTAAACGAATTTCTTCTCGCTCAAAAAACTGATTAGAGCGCGGAGAATAAACATTAATGCCGTTTTTCTCTAGGAACTGTGACAGCGCAACAGCTTTGTCATTCTTGACAGAGCGAAACAGAAAAGCCACTTGGTTCCAGTCTGTTAAACGGCCTTTATCCCTGAGTGTGTGTAAAAACGCTAAAACCTCCTGATGCCATGCCTGTTGAGTTTTGCCTGAAACTTTCATCACACATGGAACTTCAGGAAATAACTTGTCTTCCCTTGCTTTAATTAACTTTTGAAACCGGAATGTTTTACCGCTATCCTCCCACTCTTGTTCTTCCATCCAACGGTTGTAGAAGTCGATGATATCTGGATGGGAGCGATAGTTAGTAGTTAAATATACCTGTTCACAATTTCCTTGAGGGAATTGGTCTTTAAACTGTAAAATATTGCGGATGCTTGCTCCTCTGAAGCGGTATAAGCCCTGGTCATCATCACCAACTACACAAAGATTTGGGCGATCGCCTGCAAGTAAATTCAAAATCAATTCTTGAATGGTGTTGGTATCTTGATACTCATCTACCATCAAATATTTGATTTTGGCTTGCAGTTCACCCAGAATTTTTGGATTTTGCTGTAAAAGTTTCAGTGCTTCAGATTGGATTGTAGAAAAATCGATTGCGTTTTCTTCCTCCAGATATTTTTGGTAAAGAGCGTAGCAATGACCTAATACAGCTACCTCTGTTTCACTAGCATTGATGAGTGTTTTAGGATTTAATGCCTCCTCACTGACTGTATTAATCCATTTCATCAACTTCTCTGATTTATCCCAGGCAGACTGCTTATGACTACCGATAACAAGCTCAATATTAAGAATGTTTAGGAATTTTGAAAGGCGATAGTAGATAAAATACTGCTGGTCGAACTGATCCATCATCATGAAATTGCGCTTGAGGCGGGTGAAATCCCTATGTTCTTCTAGCCAGCGCAAACAGATGGAGTGAAAAGTGCCTAAGTACATTTCATTGAGGTTGAAACGTACACCAAGTTCAAGCAGACGATTAGAAATCCGTGTTGTCAGTTCTTGGGCTGCTTTGTCTGTAAAACTGACGATAAGTAAATTTTCAGGAGCTACCTGTTTCTGTGTAATTAAGTAGACAATCCGCTCAACCAGAGTAAAAGTTTTACCTGACCCTGGCCCTGCAATGATTAACAAAGCACCTTCAGTAGCCTGAATAGCCTGTAATTGTTGAGGATTAGCTTTACTGGTAAAGGTGCTTTGCATCTTCCTGATAACTTTAAAGACAACACATCAAATCAGCAATCGTGTTACTACAGCGATTGCCTACAACAAAATCGAACAAGTATAACTATCTTTCTTCCAAGGTTAGTTGGAAGAATACTTCAGTAATAATTCCTGTCCTTGTTCGCCCATTTCATTCAAAATTTGCTGAATCTTCTGCATAGCCAGAGGCGATGGCTTGGAACGTCCATTCTCCCAACGATTAGCAGTTGAATATGTAACACCCAAAGATGCTGCAAACTGTTCTTGTGTAAGACCGGTCAGATTACGAATTTCACGAATGAGCTTGCCAACTTCTGGTTGATTTTTTATTAACCCCTTTTTGATAGCCATCTAGCTCAAAACTCACTACTTTATGTAGCAAGTGATATGCAATTTGCTTCATTCTATTTGCGCTAAAGCTGGCTTGTAACCTGGTTAATTTACGGTTTTTTGTATTGCTTTTTATAAATTACTAAGTAAATACCGTTAACTTAAATATAAACATTATGATTGAAGTCTTCAACAAGAGAATCTTACGGAATAATTTCAGCCTCCAGCAAGCCCAGCACTTTTTCTTCCAATCCAGTCAAATAAGCCCGCCTCAGCTTCCCCAACGACTCCAAAAACCTCTGCACCGACTCCTCCAGTCCACTCGAATACACCTGTGAAATGCGATCGCAGATCTCCTGCACCTGCTGACATTCATCAGGCAGGTAATTAAAAGATTTCAAATGCTTCAGTCCAACCGTCAGTTCTCTATCCCAAGTTCTGACGGTACAACTGAAGTTATTGACTGCGGTGACAATAGCCCAACACCCGCCTTTGCCTCTGAGATCGGGATTGTCCTTAGTTAGAATTTGGCACACTTCACCGATTTGGTAGGTATTGGGTACTTGGGTGCGTTCCATTATCTTTTGCACTGCATCTTTAACAATACGATGAGATGGTACTTTCCCCTTGGCAGATTCTACAGCTTGTTGCCATGCTTCGGGCTGAAGGTCTGGTTCTAGTTTTGCTAACGGCCTAACTTGCCACTCATTAGTCGGCAAAATGTGATCGTTCCGATCACATTTTTGCTCCAAGTTATCAAAAATAACAGCCGCATCCATTAAAAGATAGGACTGGCGGCGACTGTGACCAAAGCGATCGCGGCAATACTCCTCAAATGTGCGGTGTGTCGAACGGTAAAGGCGGCGATCGCGTAGTTCTGCCAAAGCCTTACCTGCTTCAAAAAACGCCCGTTCGACCTTCCGTTCCAAAAGCAAGCGATCGCTTTGCTCCTGCTCGGTCAATTCAGGTACTTCAACAGCAGGAACGTCGATGGTTACTGAAGTTGGATCTTCTGAAGGGGCGATGTCTGGGTTGGGTGGTGCGGCAGAGGTGGCTTTTTTGCGCTTACGGGGTCGGGTATTCATCAATCCACCTCTACCCTCTAGCTGACTAGCCCCTAAACTTCTTGTAATTCTTGGGAAACCTGAATTTCTGGCATTGGCTCTAGCGGGGTAATTACTGGGGAGTATCGACAGTAGCAGATAATCACTGCCTCAAAATCATGATTGGGAATTTCTGGGGTATACTCTTCAACTCTGGTTACTTCCCAATCCCCGATTCTGCTATGGGTACTCGAATCAGGAAACTGTTTATCTGCAAACTTAGATACTTGATGATATTCTCTAAGTCTGTATCCTGGTTCTGGTATTGGAGAATTGGAAGAATCATAATGTTCCGCAAGTATGCTGGTATAAGCTTCGGTATGAGCTAGTCGCCTTTCTTCCCACCCTTGTGCTGACATGGATTCAGCCTTGAAAATAATGTACTTACTCATAAAATTAATTCTCCTGTTCGTAAGTAGGAAATTTAGTTTCGCCTTCAAATACACAGTCAACTTTTAATACTTTGTTTCCGGTTGCTTCTACCCGCAACAGTTTCCAACCATACTTTTTCTCCATAATGCGGCATTTTTCTGGATCTGTTGCAGCGTGCCGCGATTCTGGTTTCTCACCATTACTCATTCTTCACTCCTCTGTAAGAAAATCAACGCTAATACTAGAGGCTTGATTAAATTGAGAGCAATTATACTCATGCTGCAATCATTTCATTTGCATTTATGGATTGTGAATTAAAGTTATTGATTTTGTCTTCTTTGACTTCATCAACTACTTGAACTAACTTTTGTTCTTTTTTAGAACTTCCATCATTGCTATCGGGTACGCGAACTAATAGATCGCCAACTTCACACTCTAAAATCTGGCATAACTTGTCAAGTGTTTCCAAAGGTATTGATTTGGCTTTACCATATTCAATTTTTTGAACGTTGGCCAGCGACATCTCAAGTCGTCTTGCTAGTTCGTTCTGCGAAATTCCTCTTTCGTTTCTAATTTCTTTAAGTCTTACTTCCACAGTCATGAGTTGAATTCATACATATAGATTAACCTACTTTTAGTAGTCTATCTATTAATAGTATTTATTGAAAGAAGACTGTTAGATAACTTACTATCATGATACTATCCATTGAAATACCTACTAACAGTAGGTAAAATAGGAATAACAAAAGGCAATCGCTCTTAGCCTGGAAAACTTGTGCGATCGCCTTTTGTCCTTACATTCAAGGAAATACAATTATGACTCATAACGTCTATACCCATCAACAGCTGCACCTGAAATCCCTAGCCCGCCTCAAGCAGATCTACAGCGAAATCGGCTGCACACTCGAAGTACAAGACAGACGGCGCAGGGCTGCGTGGATTAGTGCGTTCGTCGAAGACGTTGGCGCAGCCATCGCCTCTCACCAAGCCGCCCAACTCCAGAAAATCGCCCGTCCTGCAAAAGACGAACAAGAGATTGCCCAAGGCGAGTTCGAGCAGTACATCGCAGACCAAGCCGAAGCCATCGCCCCGGAACCACTGACAACAGTAGAAATCAACTTCTACCACCACGAGATTTACTGTGGCAAAGAACTCATCGCCTACATCACCTACGACCATAGCGAATTCATGACCCAACCTTGGCTGGTTATGGTCAACGGTGAAGAGAAGTTCCGCGCTAACACTTGGGCAAAATGCCATCGCTACATTTCTTGGCATCATAAGGACGGCACACTCAACCCATTTGCATTAACTGAAGTACCAGAAGTACCGACAATTACAGAAATCTCGTTTTACGACCAAGAAGCCTTGGTTAATGGCGAATTGGTAGCCAGCATTAGCTTCGATAGCGAGAACCATGAGAACCTCTACTGGCGAGTGCTAGTAAACGACGTTGAGATTTTCCGAGACACTACGCCTGCTCGATGCCAAAGCTACGCCAAGCAGCAGTACCAGCAAAGCACATTGCCAGTGCAGGAACCATTCGAGGAACCATGCACCACAGGGAATGAGGTGAAGAGGGGTTGCTCAAGTGAACAGCAGTATTCTGGCTCGGCGTTTGATGCGGTGGGGTCGCTGTTGGAAGTAGAAGAGTCAACCGATGCACAAGTAGCTGACTGCGAACAATTGCTAGACCTGCCGTTTGAGGAGTTAACCGCCGAAGACTGGCAACGATTACGGGCTTATAAGCCAGTACCAGACTTAGTTGCAGCGTAAGGGAACAGTGGGCAATTCCAATTCGCAATTCGCAATTCGCAATTCGCAATTTAATAGTTACCTGCATTTAGAACAAACCTCAGTTCTTTTG
>NZ_JACJTU010000065.1 GCF_014698835.1 Nostoc paludosum FACHB-159
TATGCTTACTTGACTTTTACCTTTGAATCTAAATTACTCATGTATTAAAAAATTGTTAGTCATTGAGGTTATGTGAATACTTTTTTTTCACTTGTGAGAAATCCGGGTTGCAGCGCTCAGACTTCTCTCCATGTCCCCGCGTCAGCCTAAATCATTCCATTATTCAGCAACGCCAAATTTCAATCTACTTCAGGATATATTCCTATAAACCTAACCCTACAGAAAGTTGGATAAAATAAAATCATTTTTCAACTTCTAGCCATAAATAATAGTCAAAAAATTTTTACTTAAAAAATAAATATTAGACGCAATCTTTTGTAAGCTCAGCAATGGCGATCGCACTTACTATTTATATAACTATGGCTGTTTTTCTTAGAATCTGCCAGAGGAGTTATTAGATGTTAAGTTTAGCTGTAAACACAACTACTTAATACTGAGTTACAGTAGCTGCAATAGCTTTTACTAACTAACATCGTGATTTATTGCTCTAACATTTACGTACTTCTTTTATTACTCTAGATGTACAATATGTCACCCAATATTAAATCTTTTGAAAGAGAATACGTTAAAACCCGCGACAGAGAATAGCAAATTTTCTTTTGGCTACAACATTAGCTATTACAGTATTACTCCAAGGAACTACGGATAATGTCTGCAACTTTTTTGTTAGAGCCTAAGTTTTCCAATGGCCAGATAGTAAGTTTTACGGGTGGAGAAGGAGTCATCAATAACTACCGATTTGGTTCAGGTAACTGGGAATATTTGGTGCAGATGCCTATGGGGCCAGAGCCAGAAATGGGTCGGGTTGGTTATGAAACCATTATCTGGCTATCTGAAGTAGATATATATTCACTGGTAAATAATTTTTCTCATAAAGTGTTAAATTTGGAACAAAAAAACCTTGCCAAAGCTTGTTAAAAATCTATTAGAACTACTTTTTTGAAAAATAGTGAGGATGAATGATCGCTAATTTGGGATATCTTGGATTTTTTGTAGTGCTACTAACAGCGCTACTATCAGCAATTAAGCAAATGAGCGTTGCTCTAGATGAACTAGATATCGAGCGCTTTACTCTCTGGACAGGTATTGCTTCTGTCATTGCTGGTATACCAACTATATTGTGGTAGCTTCATCAAGCAATAGGCAAATAGGCAATGGGCAATAAATTTGTTTCACGAATGATTTATTGAGCTTTTTGGCAATTTTTGTGTAAGTCTGGAACTTGAAAAGCGAACACAGTAGCGCTCATTATTCACCTTCTCAATCTTATGCAGGTGCTTGTTCAAAAATTGAATGTAGTCACTCTATTTCAAGCAATACGACTACATCCGTCGATTATTTGATGTGGTAGAATATCGTCTCATTTACTACTCTGTTCGCTTTTGTTCCAACCATTCTAAAATTCGATTCCATGCCCACCAAATGTCAGGGTCATTAAATTCCATCTGGCACTGTTTACTACTTATATAACCAACATGGCCCCCGTATTTAGTAAGTAACAAATCTATTGCCGGATTATTATCGCAACTAGCTTGTAATTCCGGTGTAATTGCTGGGTCAAAAAGTGGGTCGTCAGCAGCATAAATAATCAAAGTTGGTTTTGAGATTTGGGGTAATATTTTTAAAGCACTACTCGCTTGGTAATAAGCTTCAACAGAAGAAAAACCTAGTCGATTAATTACCAATTCATTATCAAATCCCCAGATACTATTCGCCCGTTCAATTGCTTCAGGGTCAAAGCTTCCGGGATGTAAATCGTGTAGTCGCCACGCCAATTTTTTTAAATCCCGTGCAATTCCCGCTTCTATATATCTACCGAAACGTTTTGTAACTAGATAAGATAGCGATCGCTCTGAATCCAAACTCGGACAAATCACCATACCACCGCCAATATCGCTATCTTCTAACCCTAACTCGTCATACTCCCTAATCACTTCCCCAGCAACTTTTACCCCCCACAGCGCTAATTGTCCTCCCAAAGAAAACCCTGTAAACCAAAATTTTCCCGGACAACCCATAGCCTTAGCAGCCGCAGCAATGCGAACATAATCTTCCCCCTCATAAAGACCATCGGAGGTTAGAGTCGGGGATAATTCCGCTGTTTTGCCGTGGGCACGCCAATCAAATAAGACCACAGCATATCCTTGAGCGAAAGCCTTACGTCCTAGCGCCCTCAAATACCATTGTGTTTCTAACTCTCCCGTAATCCCATAAGTGCCGATAATCGTACTATGAGCATTTTCCGGGATGGCAACCAAGCCAAAAATTGGCACACCTTGGCCGCCAATAAAGATTTGTTCGTGATAAGACGGTTCTGGATGTTGAATAGTAGTTTCCCAATAACGTCTTCCCCACAAAGCAGTGTGTACAGTCATCATCACACCATTTTGTAAAAACCAAGACGGATTGTAGGAGGGAGTATAACACATCATAGACTATAGGATTTCGTAATATTTGAGTCTTGATTTCACCGTCATTTAATCTTAATATTTATGTAAGATTTAAAATCTTTTTTAGAATCGATTCAAAAATCTTTGTATCTATCAAAGGTTCTTATTTATCCTTAATAAGTAGTAATAATTTTTTAAGAATGCCGAGGATTCTTGTCATAGACGATGACCCAGCGATTTCAGAACTAGTTGCCGTCAACTTGGAAATGGCTGGCTACGATGTTAGTCAAGCTGAAGACGGCATCAAAGGTCAAGCGCTGGCTCTCCAGCTACAACCAGACTTGATCATGCTCGATCTGATGCTGCCCAGAGTAGATGGGTTTACAGTTTGCCAACGCCTGCGCCGGGACGATCGCACCGCCGAGATTCCCGTGTTAATGTTGACAGCGTTGAGCCAAACTCAGGACAAGGTAGAAGGCTTTAATGCCGGCGCAGATGACTACCTCACCAAGCCTTTTGAAGTTGAAGAAATGCTAGCGCGGGTGCGGGCACTTTTGCGGCGTACCGACCGCATTCCCCAAGCAGCCAAACACAGCGAAATTCTCAACTACGGCTCACTCACCCTCGTTCCCGAAAGATTTGAGGCGATATGGTTCAACGAGACAGTGAAATTGACTCACTTGGAATTTGAGCTACTTCACTGCTTGTTGCAACGCCACGGACAAACAGTTTCCCCCAGCGAAATCCTCAGAGAAGTTTGGGGCTACGATCCTGATGACGACATTGAAACCATTCGCGTCCATATTCGTCACTTGCGAACCAAGCTAGAACCAGATCCCCGCCATCCCCGCTACATCAAGACAGTGTATGGTGCTGGATACTGTCTTGAGTTACCGAGTATACCTCCAGCCGCAGAGGGAGCTTCCGCAACAGTGGTGGAATGAAATCATCTCAGCAATCCTGAGTAGTGAGATTTTCCAATTTCTAGAGACGTTGCATTGCAACGTCTCTATATTTTTAGTAATCCTGGTGATAAATGGTATCCTCGGCGGATACCCTATATTTTAAAAAAGCTTATTTCAGCCGCGACTGAGCAACAGAGGTATCCCGCATTGGCGACTGTAATCGTTGGCATATATAGCTTTGAAGGCAGTAAGAATTACCATTGCTCTCTTTTTGCTTACTGGTGCTAAATTCCATAAGGAAAACCCTCATAAACAATATGAGGGCATTGATTTATATCTATGTCGATTATCAAGTGCGGAAACGTCTTTTACCCTGCTTTTGTAAAGCTAGTTTTTTGCGCTTGGATTTTTCAATCGGCGTTTCAAAGTGACGATGCTTCCTCATGTCTTGAAAAATTCCAGCTTTGGATACTTCTCGCTTAAATCGGCGTAAGGCTGACTCAAGATGTTCATTTTCACCCACTATTATTTGGGTCATTCTCTCTCCTACTCAATTGAATTCATCAATGGTCTAAAAATTCGCTCTCTCTTTCAATACGGTTTCAAATCTTAGTAGCGGTTACGTCCACCGCCACCACCGTATCCTCCCCGGTTGCCACCAAACGAACCTCTGTCTTCCTTGGGTTTAGCCTTATTTACTTTCAGGTCACGACCCATCCATTCAGCACCATCAAGTCCTTCAATGGCAGCGGCTTCTTCGGCATCTGTTCCCATTTCCACGAAAGCAAAGCCTCGCGGACGACCTGTTTCCCGGTCTGTAGGTACTTGAACCCGCTTTACAGTACCATATTCAGCAAAAACACCTCTAATATCATCTTCCGTAACTTGGTAAGAGAGGTTGCCTACATAAATTGACATCAATTTTCTCCAAAATAAAAGCGCGTGTAGAGATTTAAATTTCGGAGATAAGCCTGTGAATACTAAAAACAAACACGGTCACCGAATTAACTCTCGTTATCTAGGATGACATAGAAGGCAAATCTACGCATCCAGTAGATAGTTAATAGATGTTGAACCAGTGATGTGATGATGTGGGTGCGATCGCTTCATCTTAACTCAAGACCAGAAACTCATCTGTTAGATGTACTAATGGCGATCGCCGATGCCCTGATGACTATTGCCCAGCAATATAGTTGTGAGCGAATGCAGAAGCACAAATTTGTGACTTTGAAGAGTTAGTAGGTTTCCAGAAGCATTACAATATAGAGTGCACTCTGTTAGAATGCACAACTGCGGCATTCGCTCTCAGTCTTTGCCCACTGCCCAGAGCGCCCTTCAAACTTTTGTTCGTCTGCCTAAGACTGATGCCGCCAGTGGCGACAGGCCGATGTTATTTACGGAGTTCTATGTCTTTTTCTCATCTCGGCTTGTCCAATGAAATTATCCGCGCCGTCACCGAACTAGGGTACACCAAACCCACGCCAATCCAGATGCAGGCGATTCCTGCCGTCTTGTCAGGGCGTGATTTGTTAGCTGGAGCGCAAACGGGGACTGGAAAAACTGCCAGCTTCACCCTGCCACTTCTGCAAAAGTTGTCGTCTGACAAGAGCGTTAAAAGCACATCTAATGAATACTCGCCGATCCGGGCGCTGATTCTCACCCCGACTCGTGAACTAGCCGCACAGGTGGAGTTAAGTGTGCGCGAGTACGGCAAGTACTTGAAGTTAAACACGATGGCGATGTTCGGCGGGGTCAGCATTAATCCGCAAAAACGGCTTTTGAAGGGTCGAGTGGATATTCTGGTCGCTACCCCAGGGCGACTGCTAGATCATGTGCAGCAGGGGACAGTAAACCTCTCACAGATTGAGTTTTTGGTGCTAGATGAAGCAGATCGGATGTTAGACATGGGTTTTATCCGTGATATTCGTCGGATTCTCTCGCTCCTACCCAAACACAGACAAAACTTGCTATTTTTCGCTACCTTCTCCGACAAAATCAAGGCACTAGCTACCGGGCTGCTCGATCGCCCGGAGATAATCGAGGTGGCACGCCGCAACATTACTGCTGACACTGTGACACAGAAAGTCTACAAAGTAGACCATGACAGGAAGTGCCAATTACTTGTTAATCTGATTCGGCAAAATAATTGGTATCAAGTGCTAGTGTTCACTCGGACAAAGTATGGTGCAGACCGTCTGGTTAGGCAGTTGACCCAAGAGCGTATTCAAGCACTGGCTATCCACGGCAATAAGAGTCAGTCGGCGCGTACCCACGCTTTAGCAAAATTCAAGAATGACAGTTTACAGGTATTGGTGGCAACCGACATTGCAGCGCGAGGTCTTGACATCAGCGAACTGCCCCATGTGGTCAATTATGATTTGCCCTATGTCCCAGAGGATTATGTTCATCGCATTGGTCGCACTGGTCGCGCTGGTGCGTCAGGTAAAGCTGTATCGTTTGTGTGTGTCGATGAATACCATTTGTTGGCAGATATCGAAAAACTGATTGAACAGCAATTACCTTTTGAAGTCGTTACTGGCTTTGGAGGCAATTCCCACACCCAGCCCGAACAAATTTCAGATGAACGCAAGCATAGACCCAAACGTAGCAAGCGTCCGGCTCGTACTGCTAAACCGTTGCCACAAACATCAGCTAAACAATCAGCTCGGCGAACGGTGACAAGTGGTAAAAAGTCCGATGCTCGTTCCGGAGCATCACGCCATTAGGCTAAACCCTTACGGGGCTTCTCTGCAAGAGGTTTCTTTACGAGAAGCTACGCGGAGTTTGCTTAAAGCGTAGGGGTACGCTAACCCCCGCCTTAAGAGTGAGCTTTCTTGGATAGCTGGCACTGCGGGAGTCGTTAGTGCCGTTGCAGCTTTCGGAAGCGTTGCTGGTATAAGTGGTGTTGGAATAACTTTTGGATTAGCAATGTTTATTTTAAAAGTACGACAGGTGTCCTACTTTTTTTATTGGTCAATATTTTGGCAAAAATCTAGATACATCCGCTTATTTCTCAAGTTTATGCACTAATATTACAGATTCATCATGCCTCTAAGTAAAAACAATCTGCGACTAATTAATAGCGAAGTTTATTGGTTGGCGTTGCAGGATTACGAACAGGTTAACTCACGCCATAAAATACTTTTGTCATGAACCAAGTTTATGCGCTGGAAGTGTTAAAAAGGACTTGAGAGTGAATCTTGTCTTGAGGTGACAGGATATGGATGAAGTCGTTAAAAAAGTAGCTGCATTGGGATTGCCTGGAGTAATTTTGGTAATAACAATGGCAACCACAGGTTTTACAGGTGCTGCTGCTATCACCGCCGCTTTAGCAGCTTTGGGCGGCCCTGCGGGGATGCTGGGTGGAATTGCTGTTTTGGGACTGACAGGTTTGATTACTGATGCTTTGGCGAAAGTCGGTTTAGAAGATTTTCTGACAGAGATTTACTGTCAACGCCGACAGACTGAAGCACATGGCAAGCTTCTAGAAGAGATTGAGTCCTTGTCATTTTTTGATGGCGACATGAGAGATAGGCTCAAGACGACTGTAACGGACGGATGCGGTTGTGCAACGGTGGTTAATTCAAGCTCAACAGATGATGCAAATGAAGCGATCGCTATTTTGGAGAATGTCCCTGGCATGACGAGGGCACACCATAGAGATTTTATAAGTTCTCATCCAATTATGAGGCTCAGGGATGGAACAGTAGTGAGAACGTGGAAAAACCCTGTTGGTGTTGACCATGTTTTTTTAGGCGATCGCAATGACAGAATGATTTACGGCGGGTTTGTTGGTTGGATTCACTCTGAAGGTTTACAACAGGCGTTAACTCGTATTAGAAGAGACTTTACTTAAGGAATTGACACTCCCACGGCTTGAAGCTGTCGGATTATATAAATGCAGCCTGGACGTATTTATCGTGACCCTCAATTATTAGTGGACATCAATCAACAGAAAGAAAAATTTAGCAACGTATATCTCCATAGTAGAAACATTAATTGCTAGTTACGAACTATTCAATTTGTTGCCTAAGCTATGGTGTTAGAATCATTAGTCCTCTAACAATTTCTTGGCTGGGTAGCCGTGCCATTGAGTACAGGTCGCTGTTTTTTATATTATTTGAATTTTGTTGAAAAGCAGCATAAATATTTTAGAAAGGCGAGGGCATTTTGTACGCCACCCTGGTACTGTGCGATCGCGCTCTTTTTGGCTGCTTTCTTCTTCACTCTTATGTTGTCATAAATATAAAACCCTTTCTTTTAGTAGAAGTTATCAACAGTAGTGACAGTTATCCTAGAAAGAAATACTCGGTTATAACTTATGTTGCTTTAGGTATTGCAAGGATGCCCAATTCATTGCCTTATCCCTGTAAGAATTTGTGGTTTGGAAAATCAAAAATCAAGAGCAAAAGCGAGTAGAAGGATACAAACTCTGGGAAGTAGGTAATAATCTGAATAAGTAAGAGTAGGAGATAAATATGGAATCTGAAAAAAATCAAACTGAAAAGCAGCTAGATTATCAAGCCTTATTAGCTGCTGCCAAGGAAGCTTTAAAACTTGAATACCAGAGATCAGCAGCTTTAATCTCACAACTGCAAGCCATAAAAACTGAGTTAGAGCAAGTTCAGCTTGAAAACAAAATCTTGAGAGAGAGTAGTTACGAAAATGTAGTTAGGCATTTTGAGACGCGCATACAAGCAGCAGAGGCACGCTCGCTTAAAACCGAAGTGCGTCAAAATTTCCTTGAAATTAATGGTTGCCGGGATGATGAAAGCTTCGATACTCTATGGGAAAGCATTAAGAATAAGATTCAGATCCAAGACGGTGAAGTGAGAATTGTTTCTCAAAATGGCACTCCTAAGTTCACCTTAAATGGCAAGCTCATGACTTTGAGAGATTTCCTTCAATCCCTCAAAGAAGACCCCATCTCAAGCAAATTTTTCTTGAACTAGCTCACTTTGCCTCTCCTCATTAGATATTTATCGAATAAAACACTAATTGCAGTTTTCAATTTAAATGAGCATTAACCTCCCGCAGAAGCCGCAATTCCGACTATAGGAAATAAGGGACTTCCAAAGAATAAATCATTCCAAAAAAACGGCTATATCAGTAAAAATTAGGTTTTTTGATGAAAAATTATCAAGACGACTGGTTTTCTGCCGATCGCCCTCAACTCACAAACTGATCCCTGCAAAAGCGATCGCTTTTCTCCCATCAACAAAAGTGGCGTCACAAGGCTACTACATCTAATTGAGACATTGAGTATTTGTAGAACGGCGATCGCTTGTGAAATTATTTTACGAGAAGTAATCATTACTGCAATGGATATGCTTATCACCTCTAGTGCTTTAAGTTTAGCAACTACTTATGTATTTTCTCGGTCATTTATGCAATTATTACAGTAGCTATACTGTTGTAATTACTGTCATGTTACAAAATTTAAAAAATGTACCGCTTTTAGTAAAAGTTCTTTTATTAGCACTGGTTGTAGTTACTGGCGGATACGCAGGTATCGAGTTTCTAATTAATCGTAATCTTATACCTTTATCATCTACCTCAACAGAATCGGCATCTGTTGAATATGAAAATTTCAACTTCTATGTTGAAGATAAACAGGAATCAAAACCTATCCCACGAGTCCAAGTCCAAATTATTTCTGATGGCCCACCCACTTCAGACCAAACAGATAACAATGGTTATTTAGAAATTGGTATTCCCAAAAGAAAAACTGTCAAAATAATTTTAAGTAAAGACGGTTATCAAAGAGCTAATTATTCAGTCAATTTATTAACTACACCGAATACAACTAAAACCTTTCACTTAGAACCTAATTCAACAGCAAGTAATGGGAATTCTGCCACTACTCCAGAATCATCTTCATCAACATCTACAGTTACATCTTCACCAGCAGAAAAGCCTATAGCCACAGGAGGTACACTCACAGGCAAATATGTTGGTAAATGGTTAGGAAATCCCACCGAAAAGAAATTAGAAGATAATTCATCCAACGATATTCAAGTAGAAATTCAATTAAAAAATGGTAGTGCAGGGTCAAAAGTTGGTAATATTAAATATTCTCGTCCATATAATCCTTGTTACGGTGACTTAATTCTGCAAAGTGTAAAATCAGGAACTCTGCAATTATTTGAAAATATTACATCCGGTAATTGTATTAGTAATGGCACAACCACAATCAAGTTAATCGGAGACGATCTTATAGATTATAAATGGGAGCGTTCTGGCTCTCCGGTAACTATCAGTGGGTCACTAACACGCCAGTAAATAAATTGTCTTAAGGGTGAGCATTTTGCCCACCCTTAATTATTATTTCAATGCCTCAGCAGTCTTCTCTTTATCCAACTTCAGAATCAACACACCCAAAGGTGGTAAACACAAATCTAGGGAATAAGGACGACTGTGCAAAGACCAATCATCTGTCCACTTACCGCCTAAGTTGCCCATATTACTGCCGCCATACTTACGGGCATCGCTATTGAACAACTCGGTATAAAATCCCTTTTCTGGTACACCGATACGGTAGTGAGAATGGGGTTGTGGCGTGAAGTTGCAAACCACGATCGCAAAATCCTCAGAATCTTTATCGCGACGAATAAAGGAAACTACACTATGGCGGTTATCGCTACAGTCAATCCATTGAAACCCCGCCTCAGCAAAATCCTGGGTATATAAAGCTGGTTCGCTACGGTAAAGATGGTTCAAATCTTGGAAAAATGTTTTTAACTGTTGATGGGCTTCATACTGTAATAAGTGCCACTCTAAATCCGCCCAAACATTCCACTCACTCCACTGTCCAAACTCCATGCTCATAAACATGGTTTTCTTGCCTGGGTGAGCGAACATGTAAGTAAACAAACAACGCACATTCGCGAACTTCTGCCATCTATCCCCTGGCATTTTGCCGATGATATTACTCTTGCCATGCACCACTTCATCGTGGGACAAGGCCAGCATGAAGTTCTCACTGTGGTTATACCACATACTAAAGGTGATATTGTTTTGGTGGAACTGGCGGAACCAAGGATCCATGTTGAAGTAGTCCAACATATCGTGCATCCAGCCCATATTCCACTTCAAGTTAAAGCCCAGTCCGCCTGTGTAGGTAGGCCAAGAAACCATCGGCCAAGAAGTTGATTCTTCGGCAATTGAGAGAATTCCAGGAAAATAGCTGAAGATAGTGTGATTTACTTGGCGCAGAAAATCCGCTGCTTCTAGGTTTTCTCTGCCGCCGTACTGGTTGGGCAGCCATTCTCCTGGTTTGCGGCAATAGTCATTGTAGAGCATTGAAGCCACAGCATCGACACGAATCCCGTCAATGTGGTATTTGTCAAACCAAAATAGGGCATTTGCCATCAAAAAATTTCTGACTTCGTGGCGACTGTAATTGAATACCAAAGTACCCCATTCTTTATGTTCGCCTTTGCGGGGATCGGCGTGTTCGTATAAGTGGCTACCATCAAAGAATGCTAAACCATGACCATCTTTAGGGAAATGACCAGGAACCCAATCAACAATTACACCGATATCGTTTTCGTGACATTTATCAACAAAATACATGAAATCTTCAGGCGTACCAAAACGAGAAGTAGGCGCATAGTAACCTGTTACTTGATATCCCCAAGAACCATCAAAGGGATGCTCGGCAATGGGTAGCAATTCTAGGTGGGTGTATCCCAATTCTTTGACGTAGGGAATAAGCCGATCTGCTAGTTCTCGGTAAGTTAAAAAGCGTGCGCCTGGTTTGAGTTCTGAAACTATAACTACAGGTTCGGTTTCACCATCGGGCAGTTTAGCTGGTTCGGCACTAGAAGCGTGTAACCAAGAGCCTAAATGCACTTCATAAACAGAAACTGGCCCAGTGAGGGGGTCACTGTGACGCCGTTTTTCCATCCAGCCTTCGTCGTTCCAACTGTAAGCATCTAAATCAGTGACAATGGACGCGGTTTTTGGGCGGGGTTCCTGCTGGAAACCGTAGGGATCGGATTTTTCGTAAATGTGGCCTTCAAAATTTTTGATTTCATATTTGTAATGCTCACCCACTCCGATTTCCGGAATGAACAATTCCCAGACTCCGGTGGGGCCTTTACGCATTTGGTGTTTGCGTCCATCCCAGTAGTTAAAATCTCCCAAAACTGAAACATTGCGGGCGTTGGGTGCCCAAACGGCAAAATAAACGCCTTTGACGCCATCTATTTGGGTAGGGTGCGCTCCCAGTTTCTCGTAAATTCGATGATGGTTGCCTTCACCAAACAAATGCAAGTCAAACTCTGTCAAATTGGGAGATCGGAAAGCGTAAGGGTCATAGGTGACACGCTCGTGTTCTCCTTCTTTAATCCGTAGCTGGTAGTTTGCCAGTTCTGCGGTTTCAATGGTGCATTCAAAAAAGTTGGGATGATGGACTGTTTGCATTGGGTATTCTTTGCGTTGTTCGGGAAGAACTACCCATGCTGCACTTGCATTTGGTAGGTAGGCTCGCACAGCCCAGGCAGTTTTGCCATCTTGTTCTATGGGATGGGAACCTAGTATTTCAAAAGGATCGTGATGTTGATTCCAAACGATACGGTTAACCTGTTCAGGGGCGATCGTGGTCATGGACATGAAGCTACCTACGTGTAATAACGTGATTGACTAAACGTACTTTTTTAATATCTATATATATTCTTTACATTTATTTGCAAATTTGTCGCCATCGTTATCCTACCTCAGAATGAATCATCTGGTTTTTGGGGATGGGGGATTGGGCAGGGGAGGTAGGGGAAAAGGTTAAAGGGAAAAGGGAAAAGGAATAAATTTAATCTTTCACCTTTTCCCCTCTTTCCCTTTCCCCATACCCTGTTTCCCCAATGACTAATGACTAAATATTTAAAAATGGGAAAAACTGGAGTAAGGTTTTACGTATGCGAAGTAAAAAAATCTGGTCGCGAATTTTGGGGTCTAGTTTTGGTGGTGGTACTTGTTGCAGCTGTACTTCTAACTGGGCATATTCGGCAGCAGTTAGGAATCTGCCATCGATAGGCGATCGCCCTTCTACAACGATCTTTGTCCGTAATATCTCTTCTGGTATATCCTCTGGTGGTGGTAATGCTATTACAGGCGATCGCCAATAGCTACTTAGAAAGATAACCGTTGTAGTAATTACAAATATAAACAGTAATTTTACTAAATTTTTGACTTTAACTTTCATCATCCCACCAATTGCATTCACAACGCAGCATGAAAATCTGTTTTGCTGACATCCCATGCTAATAAAAATCTGGCAATATCAACAGACATCACCAGGCTTTATTTTTTGATACATTATGAATTATTTTGTCCTTCCTAAGCTTAGTAATCTAAGCTATTCCACACCAGTGTCGTTTATTTACTGCCATAATTAACTGGTGCTTGAGCGCTGGTATTCAATAATCCTGAAAAGCTTGGTTAATAGGCTTTAACATTTTAGTCAATGTTTAAGAAGCCTGAAACTCAGGCTTCTTAAATAACCGTACTATCTCATACTCCTACGGTGAAGCAAGCTAAGCGGAGCATCTCCGTCAGGACAAGGGTACAGAACTTGCGAATTTGGAATTTTAGGAGAAGTCGGAGATAAGGCTTCCTTAAATCTCAACTTCAGTGATTGTGTCTACTCTACAGATGAGCGAGCTAGACCAGCTTTTCCCACATAAGCTCTACAAAGCTTTCACACAACAACACACAGTTGCGGGTTTTTATGCGAACTTGATTCATTCAAGTTATGTGGTGAGTAGATTTGTCAGTAAGCTATTCTCAGCTGATTTCAACTCAATTTCAGAGTGCCTTATTTAGGACTAGCAGTTGGGGTAGCTGCGGGGGTAGCTGCGGGAGTAGCTGCGGGAGTAGCAGCAGGACTAGACCCGGTAGCAGGCGCGTCTGTTGGTTCACCTGTAGCAGCTGGAGTACTAGTGGTACCACCACCACCTTCACCGCCACCTTCACAAGCTCCAAGCAATGCGGCCAGACTTAACATTAGAGCCAAACCAAAGATTTTTGTTTTCATAACTCCTCTTTCACCAATTGTGGCTAGAAAAATTTTTCGCCTGTTGAATACGATACCGTATTTATTGCTTTTTTTTAAATGCTGTAAGATTACATACTTAAAAAAAACAACCCTTTGGGGTATTGTTTTTGAAATTAGGTATCATACAGCCATTTGATTAGTTGTTCTGAACTCAGGAGCAAGATCCAAAGCATTAAATTTTTTTGTCAATTGAGCTATCATAGCAAAAAATTTTATCTTTAAGAATTTAGGAGTCAGCCGTCAAAATCACAAAGGTATTGCACTATGACTTAGTAAACATACCAGGGAACAGGCAATAGGCAATAGGCAACAGACTTGAAAGTCTCTTTTTTCAGGGTTTTACCATCAGTTTATGTCCTAAACTATATTTCAAATCCGATGAATACAGAGATTGAAAATTCTCTCCAAATCTACAATTGGCAACTATAGACTAGATATCAGTATCAAAAAATACTTAGATTCTTCTGGTTCTCTGAACTAGTGAGCGGTGGGAATTGCTCACTAGTTTTGCGTGAATTCTGGGATGTTTTTTATTTTTTTCACAGAGTGTTGCAGCTTACCGCCCTTCATTGCCATACTTTAGGTGCAATATATCTAAACAGCAAGTTATCCAGTTTATAATCATTGATTGCAAACTTTGGAATATCTAGAGGATGCAAACATTGATATAGCTAGCTATTAGAACAGTTAAAAGGGTGTAGTCTGTTATGTGTGTTTATTGCATAGAAGGGTATTTTAACCTCAGCAAAAACAGACAATCAATTGAAAGTACAATATTTTTCATCTAAAAAAATTTATGGTTGTTGGTCGTAAATCAACTGTTTCTACAAAGGGTACTTGGTCTTGGCGAGATTCAATTCTTTCTTTGGGTAAGCGACGACGTTCTGCGCGTCTGGAGTCAACAGCGCACAGTGATTCTATACCTACTACCCAAACTGCACCAGTATCCTCTACGAGAAGAAAGCGTTCCTCAAAAAAATTATCGCTTTCTTCTACAAATGAGGCAGTTATACCCAAATTGCCCAAAGAGTTGGGCAGACAACAACTGCCAAATCTGAATGACCAATCTAATCAAGCCAGCAAGAGTCCAGAGGTAGGTTTTCTTGGTCTTCCCATCATGCCTGGTTCTGGAGCAACACCATTATGGTTGCTGCGTTTATACACTTTTCATCGTTATTCGTCAGTTTTGGCATTTTTGTTAGTAGCAGCGACACTTGCAGTTTATGGCTGGACAGTGTATTCTCAAGAGCTTTGGAGTCAGTCATATCGCAGACTGCAAAATCTCCAACGTCATGAGCGGTTGTTGACGACAACTAACGCGACACTGACAAACAAAATGGCACAGGAAGCAGAACAGTCAAGAACAGGACTGGTATCGCCAACTCCTGAAGGAATGATTTTCTTACCTCCAGCATCTTCTAACTCTGAACCAGCATCGCCTAACACAAAACCAAATCCCCAAACCCAACAACAAACACTCTCGCCGCTGGGATATTAAGGGTATTGGGGACTGGGGACAAGGGGACAAGGGGACAAGGGGGATAACTAATGCCCAATGCCTAATGCCCAATGCCCAATGACTAATGGCTAATGACAAAGGACAAACCCAATGCAAAAGTCACCAGGCAAAACAAAATTTCGTACTTCAGAATTCACAAGGCGACAGAGGCGTTCTAAACGAGGTTTTTTGGGAAAATTTGCGTCTAATATCCAAGAACAAACATCAAATAGTAAGTCCCGACTGTTTATAGTGTGGGGCGTGTTGATAGCAGCTGGGTTGGGGTTGGGTGTTAATTTGTATAACCTGCAAATTATCCGTGGGCCAAAGTTAACAGAGTACGCACGAAACCAGCAAATGGTTAATTTGCGACCTTTTATGCCCCGTCGTCCGGTGGTAGATCGTAATAATAATTTGTTGGCGATTGACCGTCCTGTGTATACTTTGTACGCTCATCCCAAATTGTTTGATAAGTCCAATGAAGAGATAGCAGAGCAACTTTCCCCGATATTGGCGAAAGATGCTCCTGAATTGGTAAAGACTTTTGAAAGCAAAAAAAGTGGGATTGTACTTTCCCCAGCCATACCGGAAGAAATTGTCGATCGCATCACCTCTTTGCGCTTAAATGGTTTAGAACTGATTCAAAAATACTCGCGATTTTACCCTTCAGAGGATTTGGCTGCTGATGTGGTGGGCTACGTGAATATTGACCGTCGCGGCCAGGCGGGTGTGGAATACTCTCAAGAAAAGTTGCTAGAACGTTCTGTCCAGACAGTGCGCCTTAGTCGAACAGGTACTGGTGCCCTGATGCCAAATTATGCCCCTGAAGGTTTTTTACATTTTGATGATTTACGGCTGCAACTGACTATTGATAGCCGTTTGCAACGAATTGCCCGCACTGCTCTTAAACAAAAGATGGACGAGTTTAAGGCTAAACGTGGGGCGGTAATTGTGATGGATGCATTGGATGGTTCCTTACTCGCCTTAGTTTCTCAGCCTACTTATAACCCTAATGAATACGCCAAAGCTAATATTTCACTGTTTAAAAACTGGACTGTGGCGGATCTGTATGAACCGGGTTCTACCTTCAAGCCTTTAAATGTGGCGATCGCTCTAGAAAATGGTGTCATTAAACCAGATGATATATTTAATGACTCCGGTTCTATTCGCGTAGCTAATTACACCATAAAAAATGCAATGAACAATGGTTATGGGCGCATTAGTATCGCTCAAATCCTACAAAATTCTAGCAACATTGGTATGGTGCAAATTATTCAGCGATTAAAACCTGGAATATACTACAACTGGCTGGAACGTTTGGGACTAGGACAAAAAGTTGATACAGATTTACCTTTTGAAGTTGGCGGTCGGCTCAAAAGTCAAGAAGAATTTATCGCTTCGCCAATTGAACCAGCTACTACTTCCTTTGGCCAAGGCTTTTCCATGACACCGATACAACTGGTACAAATGCATGGCGCTTTAGCCAATGGTGGTAAATTAGTTACACCCCACGTAGTTCGGGGTCTAATTGATACCAAAGGACAGATGCATGATTCACCAACTCGCACTGTACCACGCCAAATTTTCTCAGCTGCCACAGCCCAAAAGGTAGTGGAAATGATGGAAACTGTTGTGTCTGAAGGCACTGGTAAGGTATCGCAAATTCCCGGTTATCGGATCGCTGGTAAAACTGGTACTGCCCAAAAAGCTAGCCCCAATGGCGGTTACATTAAGGGTGCGAGAATCACTAGCTTTGTAGCTATTTTACCAGTAGAATCTCCTCGCTATGTAGTTTTCGCATTGGTGGACGAACCAAAAGGAGAAAACGCCTACGGTTCTACCGTCGCCGCCCCGATTGTGAAGTCAGTGATTGAAGCGCTGATTCCTCTCGAAGAGATTCCGCCAAGTAAGGCGATGGAATCAGAGAGATGAGGGAGATGGGGAAGTGTGGGGAGATGGGGAAGTGTGGGGAGATGGGGAAGTGTGAGGAGATGGGGAAGTGTGGGGAGATGGGGAAGTGTGGGGAGAAAGAGAATTTATGCCCCCGTCTCTTCCCACACCTCCCACACCTCCCACACCTCCTACACCCCCCACACCCCCCACACCTCCCACACCCCCCACACTTACTATTTGCCCTATGCCCCGTTTGGCCAATCCCTTTCTAGGCTTAATCTTTCTTTATAACCACGGAAAGAGGTACACAACACTACTGGTGTGGGAACTTAAGTATTAGAGGTGAAACTGATTTCTCACTTTTCTAAGGCTACAGAAGACTCCATGCAAAGCAATATAGTAATGTTCCCTAAGCCTGGTGTTGGGGAAAAGAGTACGCAAGCACAAGAAACAACAGTTAGCAAGTACGACCGTGCCGAGCAGCAATTTATAGAACTGCTGGCAATGGAGAATTTGGACGCTCGACTGGATATAAAACCTGCAAAAGCCAATGAGTTTCAACAGACGCTTTCTATGGCAATTAGCGCTGCCTATGAAAACGATCGCTCTGATGAGCAAGCTCACCTTTTCCTACAAAGGATACTTTATCGAATTAATCGGCTAAATCTGTTTTGGTACGATGATTTGCATAATTACACCAATGAGCGATCGCTTTATTTGTATTCATGTCGCGACCAAATTGAAACTGGTTGGCAAAAGTGGGAACTTGCACAATTCGATCTGGCTGCACTGCAACAATTGGATGCCAAACAGGCTTTAATTGAGCGTGTATCCGCTGATTTAAATCCACCATTATCGCCAAATAGTCGCTATATCCGTGAGGAATTGACCGAAAGTGGCTATCGTCATTTGCTGGCGATCGGCTCTTTTGATGGTTTGGTTGAAGCTAGTAATCTTTCCCGTGTTTTGGGTGGTGCTGCCAATGAAGTACAGTGTACGCTGGTGCGGGTTCTACTAGAAGAATACGGGAATGGTCGCTTATCTCGCAAACACTCGACATTTTTTGCCCAAATGTTAGCTGAGTTTGGGATGAAAACTGAACCAGAGGCATATTTCAATTTAGTGCCTTGGGAAGTGTTGGCTTCTACTAACCATAATTTTCTAATGACCGAGCGCAAACGCTATTTCTTGCGTTACAGCGGTGGGTTGACCTTTTTTGAAGTGGCTGGCCCTGCGGTTTACAAAAATTATCTTGTGACAGCACAACGCCTGGGACTTTCAGAAGTAGCAGTGGGTTATTGGGAATTACACATCAGAGAAGACGAACGCCACGGTCGTTGGATGTTAGATGATGTAGCTTTGCCTTTGGCAGAGCAATATCCTAATGATGCATGGGAATTAGTGCTTGGTTACGACCAGCAAAAGCTCATGAGCGATCGCGCCGCAGATGCTGTTGTACGATCTATACGCCAAGCAGAACAAGCTGCTTTCGTTATATAAGAATTTCCAAAAATTAGAAATTCACGAACAATACAGAATTCAGAATTAATTACCGAGTAACTTCAACCTGTTTGTACTCCTACGGATAAGCAAGCTATATCCCCTAGTCATATCAGGTTCGGTTGAAGACTTATTATTAGGACTGACGCAAAGACACAAAGACGCGGGGACGCGGAGAGTTGGGAATAGTAAGTAATTATCCGAACTTGATATCACACAAAATTTAATTCCAAAATTCTGTTTTGTTAAAAATAGCAGAGTCTTTTTAGGATTTTAATTTGGCATTATTAGCCATTTTATTCCTAATTTGCCTGCTCATTAATTTCCTTGGCAGACACTTTGTTACTCAAGGAACAGTTTTTTATTGCCTTTCTATCAGGTAGTAAATCAATTTTGGTTGCATCAATCATACCTTATTATTGAGTGAAGTTCAAATGAAAGACATCTTTTTTTGCCCTGAAGAATCTAATTTCTACTCTAACTGCCTAGAAAATCTTGTAATTAGAAATTGTCAAGATTCCGAATTCATCGTTGAGTTTGGTTCAGGAGATGGCAGCCCTGTAATTAATTCTTTGTTGAGAAACAAATTTGATGGCATAATTCAGGGATTTGAATTAAATACTTCTGCATGGAAAGCGGCAAATTTAACCATTGATGAATACAATCTCAATGATAAATATATCATCCATAATTCATCTTTATTTGAATCTTCTCAACATAATGCAGGTTATCTGATCGCTAATCCCCCATATCTCCCTGCACCAGATAATGATATATGTATGCCACTTTTATTTGGAGGCATAGATGGAGCTACGATTACTAACGATCTTTTGATGTTAAATTATGAAAATGTGTTGGTTTTAGTTTCTAGTTTTTCTAATCCAATAAGTACGCTAGATGTAGCCAAAGAAAATGGTTATTGCGTGGAAAACTTTCTGATTTTACCTTTGCATTTCGGCTACTATAGTTCTGAACCTAAGGTGAAAAAACACATAGAAGAATTACGCAAACACAAAATGGCATTTTATTCTGGGAATTATTATTTTTTAGCTGGAGTTTTATTTACAAAGTGCGAAGATTGTGAAATAGATTTATCTAATGAATTAGCCCAGGTAATGACTAGTTTATGAATATATAGCAATCCTAAATCATTTGTGAAAAACAAGATCCCTGATTTCTCAATGAAATCTGGATCTGAATACCACAAATTCTCACAAATAAGATAGGATTGCTATAGTATTTCTGTATACTTTTGAGCGACCTAGTTATTGCTATTGAAGCATAATAGAGTTTGAGAGTTTCAGGATCGGGAATGCTTTAGGATGTATCAAACTGACCCGCCGCGATCGCCAAAAGATGTGTTGCCAACCATGTACGATCTTCCCAGTGAAGATCCTAAGGAGCCTGGTTTGCCCGATCAGTTTCATCTCTTGCAACCTCGTCTGTTGGACGAAACCTTTCGTCCGCAAAATTACCCCAGCGATGAAATATTTGTTGCTAGCGATTTGAATCTTTATTATGATCCACGCCATCCACTGTGGCATAAACGCCCAGATTGGTTTGCTGTTTTAGGCGTTTCCCGTCTCTACGAACAGCGGGATTTACGCTTAAGCTATGTCGTTTGGCAAGAGGGAGTCGATCCTTTTATTGTGGTTGAGTTGCTGTCTCCAAGCACTGAAAAAGAAGATTTAGGGCAGACATTACGGGATATTGAGCAACCACCAGGAAAATGGGAAGTTTATGAACAGATTCTTCGTGTTCCTTATTATGTAGTGTTCGATCGCTATAAATATCAGTTCAGAGTGTTTAAGTTAAATGGGGCGCGTTATGCTGAGGTCACACTTTCAGAGTCACGCTTCTGGATACCAGAATTACAATTAGGCTTGGGCGTATGGCAAGGACGCTATCAAGATGTGGAACAGCCTTGGTTACGCTGGTACGATTGGACAGGCTGCTGGATATTGACTCCTACAGAACAACAAAGCCAACGCGCCGAACAAGAAAGTCAACGGGCTGAACAAGAAAAACAACGGGCTGAACAAGAAAAACAACGGGCTGAAAGGTTGATCGCGCAGTTGCGATCGCTTGGCATTGAACCTGATGTAGATTAGCCATCTCCAGAAATTAAATATGCGTTATCCACAACCCTTGTAGAGACGTAGCAATGCTACGTCTCTACATTATTTTTCTTCAATCCTATGTTTTAAAGCGCGGGTTCCTCCTGCCTTCTGAATGTTCCTCTCCCCAAGGGAGTTGACTTATTCGGGCTTTTTATGCCAATGTCCATCATCGCCTTTTTGGTAATCGCGCTTCACAGCACTCCAAGCTACACGAAAAGCACTTTCTTCTTCACCATACTCTTCTAGAGCGTTGTTAAAAGCAGCCCGAAAAATTTCTTGGGCGTGCTTGGGTAAGTTATCTTTAACTGAATCTGGTAAATCTTCAATTTGCTGATAAGGCATATGAATAAATGACTAAATTGGAATTACATCCTTTTTCATGTATTTGAATCACATCTGTCGTAGGGGCGCAAGACCTTCCGCCTTTACCGCCTAGTCTATTTACCTGAAAATAGCTGTAAAGTGTGTAAATGTTAAATTATAGTGGCGCGGCAAGCCTAAATTAATACAATACAAAATTTCTTGATATTGCTGAAATTTCAATAATTGAGAAACTTATAATGCATTATTTTAGTCTTATCACACCACTAAGTAATAAGTAAAAAATCATGTCTTACAAGAGATACAAATTAATCAGTTCCCTTAAAGACGTGATGGTGTCAAAAAGCTAAGTTTTTGAGGTTTAAAACTCGATATACTATCCCAATAATTGACTTCGCTAATATTGACCTTGAGTAAAGCAATATTAGGTTCATCTAGTCCTTTAGGAAACCAAGTTTGAAGTTCTGGTTTCCATAATTCTCGCATCTTGTTGCGGTCTTTTACAAGTTGCGAGCTACCTGAAATAGAAACGAACCGTTGCTGTTCTGATGACACAAAAGTGACATTAACCTGCGGATAATGTTCAACCTCAGTCACCTTATGAGAATCCGTGTAGGTAAAGAACCAAAGTATAGCATCAGCATTAATCTCACCACTTCTTGACATAGGATAACTATGCAAGCTTCCATCATCATCGACTGTGGTGAACATCCCATAATCAATATTTTTGATTAGTTCATCCAACTTTTGAATCTGCTGTTCGCGGTCTGTATAAGTTGTCATTGGCGGTACTTTTTTTGTTTAATTTTCTGGAATTTAATTTTTGATTTCAGCCAGGTTGACTTTACATAGGTAAAAATCATCTTTCATTATTAATGATTTTAGTTGTAATTGCGTGAGTCTACAGGTTGAACTATATTATTAATAATATTTTTGCCTTATATCTTTAGAAATATTAATTGAGAATGAGGTTCAACCACAAACTGCCGCTCGTGTAGCTCTATCTTTGGGCGAATTTCATAACAAAGATTGGATTTGTAAGCTTATTTCTTTAGATATAAATTTTAGAGTCTTGACCTCAATTCAAGTTTTTTATGTAACTTTAGACTGATGAATGCAGCTATTAATTTAACTAGGCTTAGATTCGGAGATCTATCTTAGATAGGACTAACGCACTGTACAAACTAATCATGGTATGGATTCACCAAAATAGATAGGCTTAGGCTTTTACTAATCATTATCTGCCCTTCGGGCAAGGCAGAAGGCTCCAGGGCAGAAGGCAGAAGGGAAGAAAAAGTTTTAATATCAATACGTAAGTTTTATTAAAACACCATTTATATAAAGTTTATATAAAGTAAGATAATTATTTTAGGGCAATATAGGAGTAAGAATTGCTGTGATTAAAGCAATACACACGACTATTAAAGGGAGAGCTAGATTTAAAATAAAAGAACTTTATGGTTCGGTAGAATTAAAGGAATATTTGGAGCGATCGCTTTCTAAAGAGCCAGGGATAAATGATGTTCGTGCTAACCCGATAACCAGCAATATTTTAGTCAATTTTAACCGAGACATCAGTCATACTCAAATTTGTACTTTAATTGAAAAAGTATTATTAAATTCTCCCAAGCCAATTAAAAAATCTCAGAGAAAGAAAAAATCAATTACTCAAACAACTGCCATCCAAGAACAAAAGTCAGAAAACTGGCATTCAATGGCAGAAAATAATGTCGTAGATACATTAAATACCTCAAAAACATCAGGATTATCTAGTGAATCGGCTGCTGCAAATCTTCAGAAATATGGCGCGAATATTTTAGACCAAGCAGCAGTTCGTTCTGATTGGAAGATCGTAATTGAGCAGTTTCAATCTCTACCAGTAGCTTTGCTGGGTGTTGCCGCCGGAGTTTCTATTCTCACAGGTGGAGTCATAGATGCTGTGGTGATTATGGGTGTTGTTGGTTTAAACGCAGCCATTGGTTATGTCACAGAAAGCCAATCAGAAAGAATTATTCATTCTTTGAAAAATCAGGAACAAACATCAACTCTGGTAATTAGAGAAGGTAAACAAATAGAAATTCCCACAGAAAATGTTGTTTTAGGAGATATTTTATTTCTCAAACCTGGCGGTTATGTAGCGGCAGATGCCCGACTCATTGAAGCTGATAATCTGAGTATTGATGAGTCTGCCTTGACAGGAGAAAGTATTCCCGTTACCAAAATTACTGCATCTTTGAGTGGTGAGGATATTCCCTTAGGCGATCGCCACAATATGATCTACAAAGGAACTTTTGTGACCGGTGGTCAAGGACTGGCTGCGGTTGTCTCCACAGGCAAATTTACCGAAATGGGTAAAATCCAACAAATGGTTGGTGAAGCAACAGCAATCCAGACTCCCCTAGCAAAACAACTAGATGAAGTTGGTAGCCAGCTAGTTTTAATTAGCATGGGAATCTGCGGTTTAGTCTTTGGTATGGGAGTATTACGGGGATATGGTTTAGTACAAATGCTCAAATCATCCATATCCCTAGCCGTCGCTGCGGTTCCCGAAGGTTTACCCACCATCGCTACTACAACCTTAGCCTTAGGCATCCGAGATATGAGGAAAAATAACGTCCTCGTTCGCAGTTTGAGTGCGGTGGAAGCATTAGGTTCCGTACAGACAATTTGCATGGATAAAACTGGGACACTGACAGAAAATAAAATGTCTGTGGTGGAGATATATGCAGACAGCAGACACATTACCGTGTCCGATGGAGAATTTATTTCTGGCCAAGAGAAAATTAATCCCTATATCTGCGATCAACTCTTAAAGCTGATTCATGTCTCAGTTCTCTGCAATGAAACCCAAATCAGCCTACAGGACGATGGCGAGTATATAGTTACAGGTTCGGCAACAGAAAACGCCCTGATTTACATGGCAATTAGCGCAGGGGTAGATGCGATCGCACTTAGAGAAAAATACAGCGTATTGCAAACAAACTTGCGGTCAGAAAATCGTAACATTATGAGTACAATTCATCAAACCCCTGATAGCAATCAATTAATTGCTGTTAAAGGCAGCCCCACCGAAGTTGTGCAGATATGCCAAAAGTGGGTCAAAAATGGGCAAATAGTACCTTTAAGCGAAGAAGACAGACAGGCGATGGAAATCGAAAACGATCGCATGGCAGGAAAAGCGCTGCGGGTGCTGGGTGTAGCTTATAGGCATATCGATGAAGGACGCCCTAATGCGGGGACGCGGGGACGCAGGGGCACCAAGGGGCGGGGACGCAGGAATGCAGGGACGCGGGGACGCAGGAATAATAAAGATATAGAAATTGTAAAAGGCAATGATGTCGATGAGTTTTCTCAGATCGGTGTCTCTCCATCTTTGCGTCCTTGCGTCATTGAGGATGACTTAATTTGGCTGGGTCTTGTAGGCATGGCTGACCCCATTAGAAAAGGTGCCAAAGAATTGATTGCTGACTTTCACCAAGCGGGTATTGATACAGTGATGATTACTGGGGATCAAAGCCCAACAGCTTATGCGATCGCCAAAGAATTAGAATTGAATCGAGATCCGCAACTCGAAATTCTCGATTCTACAAACCTGAATAACCTGAAACCAGAGGCATTGACAGCACTTAGCGACAAAGTAGATGTTTTTGCCCGCATCAGTCCCAGCAACAAACTGCAAATCGTCCAAGCATTGCAAGCAGCCGGAAAAGTCGTTGCCATGACCGGCGACGGTATTAACGATGCACCAGCATTGAAAGCCGCCCAAGTTGGCGTAGCGATGGGCAAAGGCGGAACCGATGTTGCACGTGAAGTTGCAGATATCGTTCTGGAAGACGACAGACTAGAAACCATGATTATTGCCGTTAGTCGCGGACGGACAATTTACAACAACATTAGAAAATCCGTGCATTTCTTGTTAGCCACAAACCTCAGCGAAATCATGGTCATGACCAGCGCCACCGCATTGGGTATAGGCGAACCCTTGAATGCCATCCAACTCCTGTGGTTGAATTTGGTAACAGACATTTTCCCCGGACTATCCTTAGCTTTAGAAGCACCAGAACCAGAAGTATTGAGTCAGTCACCCCGCAATCCCGACGAACCAATTATTAAAAACACCGATTTTGCCAGAATTGCCTTTGAATCAGCAACACTATCCGTCAGTACCTTAGCAGCTTATGGTTATGCCATTTCTAGATATGGTATTAGTCCCCAAGCAAGCACCATTGCCTTCATGAGTCTAACTAGCGGACAACTGCTGCATACAATTAGCTGTCGTTCAGAAAAACATAGCATCTTTAATCAAGAAAAACTGCCGAATAACCCCTACTTAAATACCGCCATTATCGGCTCATTTGCCATCCAAATTTTAGCGATCGCTGTTCCTCCCTTGAGGAATCTTTTAAAAATTACCCCACTCAATCTTGTGGATAGTGCTGTGATTGGCAGCAGTGCTTTACTACCATTATTAGTCAACGAATCAACCAAAAATACTACCCTCCAAAAAAATGATCTTCCAGCAATCCACCCACAGATAAATACCCTCCAATTATCTCTCCCATCCCAAACACAATAACTCTCTAAAACTCTTCTTACTCTGCGTTCTCTGCGTCCTCTGCGGTTCGTTTTTTCAAAATCCCAAATCTAAAATTGCATCAGCCTTTAATAGAAGTCTCATATCAAAGGTAAATATTTATGAAAAAAGACTTCATGTTTACATCAGAGTCAGTCACCGAAGGGCATCCAGATAAACTTTGCGACCAGATTAGCGATGCGATCGTCGATCGCTTCTTACAACAAGACCCATATTCGAGAGTAATTACAGAATGTGCAGTCTCTACAGGCATCGTTTTTCTCGCCGCCAGATTTGAACCCAACACCAACGTCGATTTTACTAATATAGCCAGACAAGTAATCGAACAAGTAGGCTACGAGCATAAAGAATTTAATGGTAAAACTTGCAGCATTTTAACTAGTCTTAGAGAATTACCCTTAGATAAACACCATTTATTTGATGAAAACAGTTTAACTGACACAGAAATTGAAAAAATCACCGTTAATAATCAAGTAACAGTATTTGGATTTGCCTGCAATCAAACATCGAGTTTCATGCCCTTACCAATATGGCTAGCCCACAAACTTGCTAAACAAATTAGTGAAGTCAGACGCCAACAAATGCTTCCATACCTGACTCCCGACGGCAAAACTCAAGTAGGAGTTGAATATAAAAATCGCCGCCCGTATAGAATTCATAGTATTACAGTTATTGCCAGTCAAAACAAAGCATCAAAACCAGAATTAAAGCAATTACAGGATGATATTCGAGAGACAGTAATTTCTCCTATATTTGAAAATGAAGAAATTAAACCAGATGCACAGACAAGAATATTTATTAATCCAGACGGGCCATTTATTCGCGGAGGCCCTGCGGTTCATTCTGGGTTAACCGGTAGAAAAAATGCCATAGATACATACGGCGAATATTCCAAACATAGTGGTTCAGCTTTAAGCGGTAAAGATCCAATTAGAATCGATAGAATAGGAGCATATATCGCTCGTTATGCAGCGAAAAATATCGTAGCTGCAAAACTAGCAGATGAATGTGAAGTACAGCTTAGTTATTCTATAGGACTTTCTAGACCTGTGAGTGTCCAAGTCGAAACTTTTGGCACAGGCAAAATTGCAGATGAAGAAATCACAATTCTTTTAGAAAAGCATTTTGATTTTAGGCTTGCAGGAATTATCAAACAATTTAATTTAAGACATTTACCTGCATTAAATAAAGGTAGTTTCTATAGGAAACTTGCTGCTTATGGCCATGTAGGAAGGATAGATATAGAACTACCTTGGGAAAAATTAGATAAAGTTGATGTTTTTTAAAAGATAAATTATCAAAAAAGAATTCAGGAGTCAGGAGTCAGTATTCAGAATTAATTTACGATTGACTAACGCTAGGTTATCAGTGGTTGAATTGAATTGATCGCCAAAAGTGATTCTGAATTCTTAATTCTTCAAAATTGCATAGGCGTAGCCTAACCTAGTCATTCCACTCTAAAATTCAAACTAATTCTGCCTCTTCAAATACCTGCCTTGTGGTTAATTCTAAACCTGGAAGTAGCGTATCTACAATGGGTGTGTTATCCGTATAAACTTGATTTGATCCATCAGGCAGAAAAACTTTAATACTCATAACTTCTGGATCTATCACCCAAACTCTGGACACACCCGCAGCTAAATAATCCTTCGCTTTCTCTTCAAATTCCTTTATCGTCTGGTCTGGAGAGATAATTTCAATTACCAATTCTGGAATTGCAGGACAAGCTTCATTACGCTTCCAACTTTTGGGTAAACGTTCGTAAGATATGTAGGTTAAGTCTGGTAGAGGTGCCCAATCTTTACCTTGACGTTTTAAGAGAATTGCCCACTCAGGAAGAACTCTACCTTTGCCTTTGCACCATGCACGAATTAGTAATCCTAAAGCTATCTGTAAACTTGAATGAAAAAATTTTGGAGACACTTTGGGGACTGCTTGACCATCAACAAACTCATAGTATACATCTCCTTCTGGAAGGCTGAGAAATTCTTCTAAAGTAAGTTGACCTATTATGTTAACCATAAGCTTCACAAGATAGTGGCTAATACACATATCCTACATGTGAAACAGTGGGTGTGACTATGAAATTTTGTATGACATTACAACAGCGATCGCTCTCGTATTGCTAAATTAATTAGGGCTTGCTGTGTTCAGTAATAGTATTTATTTTAACTTTGGAGTACTCTTCCTATTTATAGTACGCTATGCATCTTGGTAAATTATTTATTCACAACAATCCAGACTGGAATTGTGACTAACTAGCTTGTATAAGATAGTTGTGATAATTTAAGCATTAACCACAATTAGAGGTTAAAAATGGCGAGTACATCCAACGTCCAGATTACCATCGCCTTGCAAGAGCCTGATTTAGATGACGATGAGCTGCAAGACGAAACGCAGAGACTGTTGCAACAGATGCTGGAACTGGATGAAGTGGAAGATGCTAGTCTTTTCCGTGAAGCAGAAGCGCCAGCAGGCAGCAAGTCACTTACAGGGTTGGCTGTGGGTTGGCTAACAGCGCAGGTGAATGCCAAGAATATTAAAGCACTGATGGGATTTTTAGGCGTAGACGCGGAGCGGCTTATCGCCTTGGTAACAAGACTATTGAACTAGAAATTGAGGCCAATGGCAAGAAACTGAAAGTAAAAGCCAGCAGTCGGCAAGAACTAGAAGCAGCAATTGAAGCAGCACAGAAATTTGTAGCAGGATAAAGAATTTCAAATGGTTAAGGTAGCGTTGCTGATTGGGGTGAGTGAGTATGAGCCTGGTTTGAATCCGCTACCAGGTGCTGTCAAAGATGTTGAAGCGATGCAGCAAGTACTGGTACATCCAGAAATGGGTGGCTTTAGTGAAACAGACATTATGGTGCTAAAAAATCCCCAGCGCCAAGAGATGGAAGAAGCGATCGAAAATCTATTTGCTCATCGTCAGAAAGATGATTTGTTGCTGCTTTTTTTCTCTGGTCATGGCATTAAAGATGACACAGGCAGACTTTTCTTAGCAACGCGCACCACACGCAAAACTCCCAGAGGTGATTTAATTCGCTCATCGGCAGTAGCAGCCAGTGTTGTACATGAAAGTATGAGCCGCAGCCGTTCTAAGCGGCAAGTGGTGATTCTGGACAGTTGCTTTAGCGGTGCTTTTGCTGAGGGTTTATCAGCCAAAGATGACGGTACAGTAAATATTCGCGAGCAATTAGGAGGAGAGGGGCGGGCTGTTCTCACTTCATCTAGTTCGACTCAATATTCCTTTGAGCAGCAAGGGTCAGACCTTTCAATTTATACCCGTTATTTGATTGAAGGAATTACAACTGGGGCGGCGGACTTAGATGAAGATGAGTTTGTCTCAATTGACGAGTTGCATGATTATGCCAGTAATAAAGTTAGAGAAATGCAGCCGACGATGAGGCCAGAAATCTATACCAGTAGAGAGGGCTTTAAGATTCGACTGGCAAAAGTTCCGCCAGGCGATCCCAAACAGAAGTATCGCAAAGAAGTAGCGCGATACAGTAATCGTGGAGAAGTTACTTTTGTCGGTCGCAAGATTTTGGATGCCATGAGAAGCCGCTTAGGACTATCTGAAATAGAAGCAACTGCAATTGAAGATGAAATGTTAGCGGTTACTCGCCAGGAATTTCGAGAAAAGTTACAGCGATATGAACGGGACTTTAGTGAGGCACTCCAGCAGCAATTAGCCCTGAGTGAAGATGATCTCAATATGTTACGACTGAATCTTCAGCAAATTTTGGGGCTGAGGAATGAAGATACAATGCCAATTGAGGTGCGGGTTAAGGCAAGAATTGAAGAATATAAGCGGCATCTACGAGAGTACGAGCAATCATTATCTGAAGCAATGCGACAAGAGTATCCTCTTAGTCAAACTACTCGCGAACAATTGGAGCAAATGCAGCGTCAATGGCAAATTACTGATGAAGATTTAGCATTTCTTGAAAGCCGCGTTACTGCTGAAATAGAACTCTATCGAGATAAATTACAGCAATACGAACAAGCATTTACTAGAGCGGCAAAGCAGCAGTGTCCTCTTAGTGAAGAGAAACACAATGAACTGCGACATCAACAGCGAATTTTAGGACTCAACCCTAAAGATATTGTGCAAATTGAAGCGAGAATTAATGCTGAAGTTGAAGCCTTGCAACAGAATTTAAGGCAATATGAGCAAGTACTACGTCAATTAATTCAATACGAATATCCCATTAGTGCTGAAAATCGTAAAGATTTACAACGGTTGCAGCAAACTTTAAACATTACTAGTTCAGAAGTTAGTTTGATCGAGGAACAAGTATTTCAAAGCCGCGAAGTTCAACAAAATCAGCAGCCAGTTCAGGAACAAAAAGGTCAGACTATTCCAAATTTAAAATCTATAGCTGTAACTGAACAACTTCCAAAATCACTAGACGCTTCTACAACTAAGCCGAAAATTTTACCGCAAATACCTTGGAAAGTTGCATCGAGTTTAGCTGGGGCAGTAATTACTACTGGAATTTTAATCCAGTTCTTCTCAACCCAGCAACAAAACCCGTCTTCTCAATCACAAGATTCCAGCAATAATATCTCCTCCATGCCAACCAAACTGGAGCTCGATGGAAATGTCAGCTTAACTGGGGCTGGTGCGTCTTTTCCAGCACGACTATATGATACCTGGTTTACAGATTTGAACAAAAAATATCCAAATTTGCAAGTTAAGTATCAGTCAGTTGGTAGTGGTGCTGGAGTTGAGCAATTTATCAAAGGCACAGTAGACTTTGGTGCTAGCGACGTAGCTATGAAAGATGAAGAAATCCAGAAAGTGCCACAGGATAAGGGCGTTATTTTACTGCCCGTAACTGCTGGTTGTATCGTGCTAGCTTATAACTTGCCAGATGTTGCCGAACTGAAGCTAACACGGGCTGTTTACGCTGATATTTTATTAGGCAAAATCAAAACTTGGAACGATCCGAAAATTGCTGCGGCTAACCCTAGTGCTCAACTTCCTAACCAACCAATCATAGTTGTTCATCGTTCCGATGGTAGCGGAACCACGGGTGTGTTCACAAAACATCTTAGTGCTATCAGCCCGGAGTGGAAGAGTAAAGTTGGCGAAGGCAAAACTGTGAACTGGCCGACGGGAATTGGTGGAAAGGGTAATGAAGGTGTTACCGCCCAAATCCAACAAACACAAGGTTCTATTGGTTATGTCGACTACGGCTATGCCAAACAAAATAATCTGAAATTTTTTGCATTAGAAAACAAAAGTGGTAAGTTTATTTATCCTAGCTTCAAATCAGCCTCTAAAACCTTGGAATCAGTAAGCCTACCAACAAACCTCCGCGTCTTCATTTCCGATCCAGAAGGAGCTGATTCTTATCCCATTGTTACTTACACTTGGCTTTTAGCTTATAAGAAGTATTCTGATGCCGCAAAAGCCAAAGCAATCGAAGCAACCATAGACTACGCTTTGACTGAAGGTCAGAAAATTGCCCCTGAATTGGGATATGTTCCTTTACCCCAAAATGTGATTCAAAAAGTTGCTGCTGCTGCCGATCAAATCAGCCCAGACTATACGATTAGTATAAAATAATAGTTTTATTCTTAGAACGAAGACACTTTTAAAATAAAATTAAAAATAAATTTTATCTTTGCAGGGGCGATCGCCAATAGCCAATAATAACCATAGTCATCATACCCCCAGCCCTACCGCGTATTCTTAACACAAAAAATGTTAAATTTATACCCTTTGAATGAGCCTCTTCAACCTATAGCAAGAGTGTCATCTTACATTAACCGCCTACGATGTAGAACTAGGAAATCAAATTGCAGTATATCTGCTTATCGAAACTATGGACTGGAAGTATAGGTGGAAAAACGGCTATCGCCCAAGCCGAGATGAAGCAGCAAAAAACCCTCATTTGTTAGATGAAAGTCAGTTCGAGACTGAACAAGACCGACAGCTAGCTGAAGAAGCTGCAAGGAAGCATTTAGGTATACCTGCACCAACTTTAGACGAAGAAAAATCAATACTACCTCATGCAGCTTCGCCTAATGAAAAGGCTCAAAAATAATACTGTTTTCCGAAATTTTTGCAACAAATTAATTGGTTGTAGGGGCGTATATATATACGCCCATAATCATGTATCTGTAGTAGGAATTTTGTAAAATAGCGCATTGGGTGTTTTTTGCCCATCCATATAGACTCCACATAATTAAAAACTTCGACAAAATAATGCAAATTTTTCAACTTTGGAATCAATTAAACACCAAAAAGCTTGCTAAGCTACTCAGTCAAACAGTAGCTTTAGGCGTAGGCGCTATCGTTCTATTTTCAAGTAACAATGCTGATGCTGCCGAGCAAGTTATATTAAAATATGGCGATTTTCAAGGCCCAATATCTGTTCAAGAATTAAATCAATTTGCAGAAACTGGCAAGACTACCCCAACATTAAGGGCTTATTTGCAGGCGGCTCAACAAGAACCCGCATTAGCACGTAAAGCACTCAAATCTGGCATCAAAGCCGATCGCACTTTTTTAAATAACTTACTCTCTAGTTGGGCTGGGCCAGTTTTAGTTAACCAAATTGGTGAGGTAGTTCATCCCCCCGCAGGAGAATTAAACCAACAAGCACTACGAACTGCTTTAGGTGAATCTATTAAGCAAAATGGTGAAGTTACACTACTGGGAGCTATTCAAAATTATCCTAGTAATTCTGTGGAATTAGAAGGAGACCGTCTCATCGTTGTCTATGAACGCCTAAGCAATCTGGCAGAAAACTTTTGACAGGTAGCTACTGTTGAAATTTAATACCCATGAGTCTACCTCAAGATTCTACCCTATGACTCAGAAATTCCCTAACGTAATTGTAGAGTTGAATTTAAGCATAAGTAGAACGAGGTGAAAAAACCAAACTATGTAAAGATAAGTAAATACGTACAATGTGTCTACAAAGGTAAAAGCGATATGGGCAGTCGTTTAAGGGTATTTCTGACTAGAGAGCAGGATAGAACTCTTTTAAACCTGAGAACGGCAGATGTACCTCAGAAGGTGAAAGACAGAGCCGAAGTGATTAGATTGAGCGGACATGGTTGGTATGTAGAGAAGATAGCAGCACATTTTAACTGGACTGCCCAAACAGTGAGAGAAGTGTTGCATAGATGGGAAAAGTTAGGCTTAGAAGGTCTTTGGGAGAAACCAGGGCGGGGAGGAAAATCAAGGTGGGTGGAAGCTGACATGGTTTTCTTAGAAGAATGTTTGGAGCTTGAGCCACGTACATATAACAGTGTTCAGTTAGCTCAAAAATTAGAACAAGAACGCTCCGTAAAATTAAGTCCTGACTGGTTAAGACAGGTACTTAAAAAAAGGGGGTCATTTGGAAACGAACCAGAAAAAGCCATAAGAGGAAACAAGATCCGGTAGTACAGCAAATCAAACAGGCTGACTTAGAAATGCTGGAATTATCTGCGGCAGCTGGCGAAATCGATTTAAAGTATGTGGATGAATCAG
>NZ_JACJTU010000066.1 GCF_014698835.1 Nostoc paludosum FACHB-159
ATCGCCTTGCACCTTTGTTGCATCGCCTTGCACCTTTGTTGCATCGCCTTGCACCTTTGTTGCATCGCCTTGCACCTTTGTTGCATCGCCTTGCACCTTTGTTGCATTGCCTTGCACCTTTGTTGCATTGCCTTGCACCTTTATTGCATTGCCTTGCACCTTTGTTGCATTGCCTTGCACCTTTGTTGCATCGAAGAGTAAAAATTAACTTTCTGTATCTTACACAACAACTCTAAAAGACTTGTATGTACGCGGTAGTTGCATTAAGTAACTACTTTGTCTGGATTTTTGGGAACCGCCGATCGCGGTGATTTACGTCCAGAGATATCGTGTAGTAAACCCATGAGTGCGGGTACGACGGTGGGAGTCAAAATGGTGGAAAAAGCTAGACCACCAGTCAAGACGATGCCTAAGCCTTGATACAACTCTGAACCTTGACCCGGTAGCACCGCCAGGGGTAACATTCCCAGGACACTGGTGCCGGCGGACATGAAAATTGCCCGCAGGCGATCGTTTGTGGCATTGTACAGCGACGCGTCATAATCTTCACCTGCTTCTTGGAGCTGCAAGGCGCGATCGACTAGCAAAATGGCGTTGTTTACAACCACACCTGTAAGGATGACAAATCCCAAAGCGGTAATCATATCCAACGCCACATTCATGCCCGGAATTTGGTTAGCAATTACTAAACTCAATAGTGCCCCACTCATTCCCATTGGCACTGTTGCCATAATTACCACTGGATAGAGGAATGAGCGATACAAAGCTACCAGTAACAAGTAAGTAATCAAAATCGAAAAGACAAATGCAGCGGCTAATTGACCGACAGTTGTTGCTAACTGATCCGCTGAACCCGCCAGTTCTAAGCGATAGCCTGTTGGCAGATTGGCACGCAAAGGAGCGAGAATTTCTTCTTCGGTACGTTCTACCAGCGTCGCCAGGGGAGCGTCGGGTGCAAGGGTGACTGTGAGAGTAATTGAACGGTCTAAATCGACGTGGTTAATGGCGTCGGCTCCAGTTGTTTCGACGACTTCGGCAACATCTCCTAGTTGCACTTGTCGTCCTTGTGCATACAAAGGTAATTGACGCAGTTGTTCTGGGGTTTCCACAGCAGTATTTTGCAATTCCACTGAGACATCTAGTTCTTCTTTGCCATCAATGAAATCGGAAGCAATGCGACCACCCAATGCTGCTTCTACCATTGAACCAATTTCGGCTTCCGAAAGTCCCACTTCTGCAAGGCGTTCGCGGTTGGGAATTACTTGTAATTCAGCTGCACCCAAGACAAAATTCGATCGCACATTTTGTACCCCTTGGAGCGATCGCAATTTAGCGGTAATTTGCTTTTCTAAATCGCCAATTTGATTGAGGTCATCGCCGACAATATCGATTTCAAATTCTTTACCAGGATCGCGGAAAATAGAAATTCGTGTGGGGATGACAAAGCGGTAGCCAGCAAAGTTGCTGCTTTGGGCGCGTAATCGATCCACCATGTCGGCGAGTCCGGTGGTTGTGGCAAACTCTGGTTTTAAAATAGTTGAAATCCCGCGCAATGCCCCAGGACGGTCAACGTACATGATGCGGTCAACTTCTGGTTGCGATCGCAGAAATTTTTGCACGGGTTGAGATTGCCGAATCGCTTCGGGGATACTAGTTCCCGGCAAAGGTTCCGCCCGCAACACTACTAAATTACGATTTCCTTCGGGCAAATAATCAGCTGGTGGTAAAAGAAAAATACTAGTGACGAGTAAAACAACCGGAATCGACAGTACAAACAACCTGCGACCAATACGTTTACGTCCCAGCGACCAACTGACAGTAGAGGCGAGAAAGTTCTCTAGTTTACCCTGAAAATGACGAAAAACGGCAGAGGTTTTCGCCACCATCCGCTCAAACCAATTACCTCCACGGTATTCACCGCCCTGCATCATTTGGATAGCTTCTGATTGTTTCAGGAATAATCCTGATAGCATTGGTACTAAAGTTAACGCCGCAAACAACGAAAATAGGGAAGAGGCAGAAAGAGCGATCGCCATATCGGTGTAAAGTTGCCCTGCTTCACCCGTCACCATAATTAGCGGTACAAATACCACTACGTTGGTTAAGGTGGAACCAAGCATTGCGCCCCAAACTTCCTGCGTACCTTCAATAGCTGCTCGCAAGGCACTTTTACCTTGCTGCATGTGGGTGAAGACATTCTCAATCACGACAATCGAGTTATCTACAACCATACCCACGGAAAATGCTAGTCCTGCTAAGCTGATGATGTTTAATGTGCGTCCAAGTGCAGACATGACAATAAACACAGCAATTGTACCGATAGGAATCGTAATTGCAATTACAGCAACAGTTCGCATTGAACCAAGGAATAGCAATAAAACAATGGTTGCTAGTAATGCTCCACTAATCAAGTTCTCTCGAACGAAGCTTACCGATTGATTGATATACTCGCTTTCGTCGTAGTTGTAGACAAAGCGAATGCCTTGATTTTGCCGATCGAACTCAGTTTGCAGCGCGGCTATTTCGGCTCGAATGCCTTTAGCCACTTCTGGCACATTCGCCCCGATCTGCCGAATTACACCAATGGCTACCCCTGGTTTACCATTGAATACCAAAGCACTATCTTGGGGTTTGCGTCCCATTTGTGCGATCGCCACATCCCGCAAATAAACTGTACCGGATTGGTCGCGTCGCAGCACAAAGCCTTCAATTTCTGATAAATCCTGGGAACGGCTGACTGTACGTACCCGATATTCTCTGCGTCCTAAAATTAACGGGCCGCCCCGGATATCGCGGTTGTTTTCCTGTAAAACTCTGACTACATCACCGATTGTGAGATTGCGATCGCTTAATGCTTTGGGATCGATTTTCACCTCAACTTCTCGTTCTTGTCCGCCCACTATTAGGAATTGTCCAGTTCCTTCGACTCGCCGCAAACGGGGAATCACCACTTCTTCGGCTAAATCTCGATAGCGGTTGGCGTCCGGTTGAAATCCTTCTTTGGTATCAAACGGAATCCACATCATCGGTGAAGTGTTACCACCCACCAATTCCACATTCGATTCTTGAGCTTCTGGGGGCAAACTTTCCACCTGTTGCAAGCGGTTGAGAACATCCACCAGGCGCTCTTGCACATTGGCATCCTGAGCAAATTCCAGCGTAATGCTGCTACGTCCAGCACGAGAAGTACTACTGATTTCTTGAACGCCCAGCACCTCCTCCATCTGTTCTTCAATGGGACGGGTAATTAGGTCTTCTACCTCCGTCGGCCCGGCTCCAGGATAGGTAGTTGTGATTGTAATTTCCGGGCGATCGCCTCCTGGTTGCAATTCAAGGGGTAACTTGAACAGCGAGAATACCCCAAACATTGCCAGCAAGCAAAATAGAACGAAAGTACCATGTCGCCAGCGAACGGCGGTTTCGATAAAATTCATAGTAATTCGTAATTTGTAATTCGTAGTTGAGAAAGTTATATTTCAACTGGGTTTGCAGGCTTTTGAAGAAGAAAGGGTTAAAGGAGAAAGAGAACAGTAAAATTTATACCTCTAATTCTTCCTCTTTAACCGACTTCTGCAAGAAGTATATTGTTTTAAGTTGGATCGACTATCTTTACAGGCGCACCATCTTGCAAACCGTCACCGCCACGTAGGACAATGCGTTGACCAGTACGTAAGGTGGGATGATAAATTGCGACATTTTTACCCATGTCGGCAAGCATTTCTACTGTAATTTGTTTGGCTTTGCCATCGGCAACGGTGAAAACTAACCACTGATTTTGGCGTCTGGTTAAGGCATCTCTTGATACTACAAAACTAGTACGGTTTGAGGGGAGGTTGAGATTACCTGCGATCGCCATTCCAGGTATTAATCCTGTTGGTGGTTTGTTAATTTGGACGCGCACGCGCTGGCGACGGGACGCAGGATCGGCGGCAGGAACTACAGCGGTGATGCCGGCGCGTTGTTTCCATTGGGGTAAGGCACGGGCAGTAAGATCGATTGTCATGCCTGGGGTAACTGTTCCGCTGAGTTCTTCTGGTAACTCTAGGAAAATGTCGAAGCGATCGCCAGCTACTAGAGTGACAATTTGGCTGTTATTTTGCACTAAATCGCCGCCGCTAACATGGCGAGTCTGCACTATCCCCGATTCCGATGCCAGAATTCGAGTGCGTTGCTGTGCTAATTCGGCTTGGGCTAGGGCGGCTCTAGCTGCTTCTACGTTTGCTCGTTGGGCAGCGATTTCTTCTTGAATCGGCCCGGCTTTGGCTTCAGCCAGTTCAGCCTCAGCTTCTAAGCGTTCTCCTTGGATGTTATTTAATTGTGCTTGGGCTTCAACTAATAATCTTTGAGACAAAGCACCCTCTTTAACAAGATTACTGGTGCGTTTGAGATTATCTTGTGCTTCTAGTTCTCGCGCCTTAGCAGATGTGACTGCTGCTTGACGTTGAGCAATGATTTCTTTGCGAGTACCGACTTCCAAGCGTGCCAGATTGCTGCGTTGTTGTGCCAATTGTGCCCGTGCTTGGCTAATTGCCAATTGCTGATCGGTATCGTCCAAAAACGCGATCGCCATACCTGTTTGCACGCGATCGCCTGGTTGCACGAAAATTCTCTTGACAATTCCACTGGTTTGAGCGCGGAGTATTGATTGCTGACTGGCTTCCACTTGTCCTAAAAGCTGAACACTTCTGGTAGCCCGTCCGTTTGCCAAAGCGATCGTTTCAATTGCCTTTGGGGCTGGTGCTTGCTGCTGTTGTGCAACAGAAGAACGTGGTGCCCCACCAGGAGCCAGCATCCGCCACAGGATAATACCACCAGTCGCCAGAAATAAAATCAGCAATCTCCAGAACCAAGGTTTACCCGAACGAGTAGGTGCTAACTCAGAAGGTGCAGAACTATCTGATTCTGTTTCAACCTTTGAAACTTGAGCTTCAGAAGTATCCATATTCACAGTGAGCTATTAAGGGTTAAAGATGGAGTAAAAGGAAATAGGGATTGAGGATTAGGAAAACTCCCCCCTAGTCTTGTTCAATGTCACCTATTTAAAGGTCAATTATTTTGGAGAAATGTAAAATAACATTACCTTTTTTAGAGTCTATGGAATAAATATGACAAGCAAATGTCAAACGCAATAGGGCATTGGGCATTCCAAGAAGTGTGGGAGGTGTGGGAGGGGTGGGAGGGGTGGGAGGTGTGGGAGGGGTGGGAGGTATGGGAGGATGGTGAAAAAATCTTTCCCCCCTCTCTCCCCACACTCCCCACACTCCCCACACTCCCCACACTCCCCACACTCCCCATACTCCCCACACTCCCCACACTCCCCACACTCCCCACACCCCCCACACTCCCCACACTCCCCCACTCCCTACTCCCCCACTTCCACAATCAGTTCCTTAACTCGATCGCGTGGTAAGCCTAACTCCTGACTGAGAGTGGTTTGAAGTTGGCTCATATCGGTGGTTGGAAATTCAAATACTATGGTTTTGAGGACTGAATTATTAGTTTTCACGTTTACCCGTGAAATTCCTTGTTGTCGAAGAATTTCCACCTCAATGGCTACTACTTTTTTCATCATCTGCCGTGCCGATTGGGTATCCGCTAGGAGATATTTTTTGGTGGTGCGGGAGTGACTCAAAATCCGATCTCCAACAAAGCCACTTCCCAGCCAAAAAACTAATCCAATCAAGGGTAAGGATAACCAAAACACAAAGCCCAGCGATCGCAACACTTGAAAACGTTGAAGTTGCTGCATGGAAGGTATGAGATAGAATACTTACTGTTGCTTATGTGTTATTATTTCACCTTAAATCTTAAGACTATTAAGTAAGCAAAGACAGCAAGTTAAGCATTAAGCAAATGGAATGTTGATCTTACTAGTAGAAGACGACCCATCGCAGTTAGAGCCACTACGAGCAGCATTGTTGAAAGCAGGGCATATAGTAGATGCGCTGACTGATGGCGAAACGGCGCAGTGGTTTGTTTTTCGCAAAGAGTATGATTTGCTGATTTTAGATTGGATGTTGCCTAAAGTCAGTGGCGTAGAATTGTGTCAAGTGTATCGACAGGCGGGTAAAGTAGCTCCCATACTCATGCTGACAGCAAAAGACACCGTTTCAGATAAAGTCAGAGGTTTAGATGCTGGAGCCGATGATTACTTAGTCAAGCCCGTGGATGTGGTGGAATTATTGGCACGGGTGCGGGCATTGGGGCGGCGATCGCCAATGTGGCAAGGAGATATACTTACCTTGGGTGATTTACAACTTCATTTATCCAATTTAATACTCGAACGCGGTTCCTTAACAACTCAACTTTCTAGCCGCGAGTTTCAACTCATGGAATATATGATGCGTCACCCCCGCCAAGTTTTATCTCACGGCCAAATTGAGCAAGCCCTTTGGAATTGGGGAGAAGAACCCGAAAGTAACGCAGTTACCACCTTAGTTCGCCGTTTACGCCAACGCCTACAAACTATTGGTATCAAAGATTGGATAGAAACCGTACATCGCATGGGATATCGGTTAAATCCGCCAAATTAGAGTGGGGTGTGGGGGGTGTGGGAGGTGTGGGAGGTGTGGGGGGTGTGGGAGGTGTGGGGGGTGTGGGAAGTTAGCTGAGTAACCAATCATCTGGGTGGCTAATCATCTTGACTAACCCACTAAGGATTTGATTGTAAGGAATGTAGAGTTCTCTTCCTTGTTCGACTGTGAGATACTGACATTTCACAGCAAACTTTAACCAAACTTGAGTTTCTGCTGCCTCTGCCTCACAATCATTCAATTTAGCAACAAAAGCGGCTTTATATCTTCGTTTTCTCCGAGCTTCTGCCAGATTAGCACAGACTGAGCGAGAGGAGCGACGAATTTGGTCGGTTAATGAATATTTTTCTTCAACAGGAAATTTTTTAGAATGCTCAAAAATTTGCATTGCTGTCTCAAATGCCAATTGATAAATAGCTAAATCCTCATGAGTTCTAAAATAAATTTTCCCTTCTTTTTCTTCCATCTTCATTCAATTTCGACCACTCTCCTCTCCATCTTCCCACACCCCCCACACCCCCCACACCTCCCACACCCCTCACACCTCCCACACCCCCCACACCCCCCACACCCCATGTTTGAACATAGCCGCCGTAATCTTGCTCACTGGTTTGCCCTGTCGATGGGTGGAATTTTGTTTGCGTTTGCTGGGGTGGGTTACTGTCTGAGTGTGGAAGAACAGTTGCGGGTTTTTGATGACGAACTATTTTCACAAAGTAAGGCTTTTGCTGCTAAAACTGAATACTCGCTTTATCAAAGTCAATGGCAAAATCAGCGCAGGCAACAAACTCCTGTGGAAAACGGTGCATCGTTGAATGGTGGACTGGTGTACGCCCGATGGTATAACTCTCAGAAACAACTGGTGCAATTTATTGGTTCGTCTGGTAACAAACAACTGACGGCTGAACCAGGATTTCAAACGTTGGAAATACCACTCAACTCAGATTTACCCAGCAAAACAACCTGGGTTCGCCAAGTTACAGTTCCTGTTTTGTCAGATAAGGAGTTAGTCGGCTATTTCCAAACGGCAGTTCCAATGAACTCTCTACACAGTAGCTTGAACCAAGGCCGCTTGTTTCTTACTTTGGGGGTTCCTGTTACCTTTGGTGTAATTGGAATTACGGGTTGGTTTTTGGGTGGGTTGGCGATGCGGCCAAGTTTGCGGGCTTATCAGCAATTGCAGCGATTTACAGCTGACGCTTCTCATGAGTTACGGGCACCTGTGGCTACGGTATTGAGTAATGCCCAGGTTGCTCTGATGCCACCGGAAGATTTATCTGAACAAAGATTGCGGTTGCAAAATATTGCCGAAACTGCTAAGTCCATGACTACGCTAATTAATAATCTGCTTTTCCTGTCGCGTCATAATGGTTCGCTGACGGACACGATATTAAAACCTGTTGATTTGTGTGAAATCTTAAAATCCCTTGCCCAAGATTTTGCGGCTCAGGCTCCTGCCCAAAACCTTAATTTTAATGCGCGATTTCCAGAACAAGCCGTAATGTTAGAAGCTGATGCCAATTTGCTCAAACAAGCGGTGATTAATCTACTGACTAATGCTTTCAAATATACGCCAACGGGAGGTAAGGTGGAATTACTACTTTTTACCCAGTCTCACTGGGCGGTAATTCAGGTTAAAGACGATGGCATTGGTATTCCCGCTGCTGATTTACCACATATTTTCGATCGCTTTTATCGTGTAGATGCTGTTCGTTCTCGTGAAACAGGCGGCTTTGGGCTGGGACTGGCGATCGCTCAACAAATTGTGCAAGGATACAATGGCCAAATAACTGTTAAAAGTACAGTTGGTCAAGGCTCAACTTTTCAAATTAACCTTCCCCTCAAACTTTGATGCTAAAAGATATCAGCAGGGTCGGCAGCGCGCAGTTTTTGAATGGCGATCGCTCCTGATAAAATACACATGACAATGGTTAATGTCAGCACCGTAATGGCACGACTAAGTTTCATCGCAATGGGTAAAAATGTTGCAGATTGAGTCATTATGTATAGTCCATTGGAGATGAAAATTCCTGGTATAAAGCCCAAAGTCGCTAATATAAAAGCTTCTTGCAGAACAATTCGGACAAAATACAGATCGCTATAACCCATGGCCTTTAATGTGGCGTATTCTGGCAAATGATCTGAGACATCTGTGTAGAGAATTTGATAAACAATTACTGTTCCGACTAAAAACCCGATAACGACACCAAAGCCAAAAATATAGGCGATGGGAGAGCCATTAGCCCAATATGTACGTTCGCGATCGGCAAATTCATCTCTGGTTAATACTAGTAAATTATCTGGTAAAATTGATTTTAACTCTGCTTGTAAAAGCTGAATATTAGCATTGGGTTTTAATCGAATAATTCCTACATCAATATCATTAGCTTGTCGTCTTTTAAACAGCCGTAAAAATGTCGAATCACTAGTGATTAAATTACCTTCAGCAGAAAAGGAAGAACCAAGAGTAAATAAACCAGTAATTTTAATTTTATAATTATTAACTTGTACGTCAAGGGGATTTTCCGTTGCTAATAATTTAGGAACATCACCGATTTGGGGTAGTAATCCAGCCCTGTCAAATAGTGCATTGTTCATTAACAATAGTTGGTCTAATTGCCGATTTACTTCTGGCAAATCAAATGCAGGTTTATTGGGATTAATTCCATAGACGAATATTTGGCGACTGCCTTGATTTTCTGGATTGCGCCAATTAGCTTGACCAATATAAAGAAAGCTCACAGAATCTACACCATCCACACCTACTGCTTGATAAAGGTTATCTCTAGAAAAACTTTTGATGGCGTTGAGATTATCAGACAGTTTATTAACTATAAATAAATCACCTTGGAGGATGGCATAAGGGCGCACCTGGGAATCAAATAGTGCATCTTTCATGCCTAGTTGCAAAAACATGAGTAAATCAGCAAACGCAATTCCAGCTATAGCTACTGCAAGGCGGCCTTTTTTGTAACTCATTTGCCGCCAAGACAAAAAAGTTTTACGAAATATTTTTTTCAGCATTATCTAAATTTGATTTTATAAAAATTTGTAATGATTAAGAATTCAGAATTCTGAATTCTGAGGCTCAATAGCAACTAGTACTTGTGAATTCGTTAAATTTGCAACCTGTCTGCTATCTTGTGGAGTTAGCCAAATTCTGACTTCAACTATTTTGCGATCGAGATTTTCTCCAGGTTCCCCACTAGTTACTTGTTGTTTTTTCACCTGTAGACCAATTGATTTAACAGTACCACGCAATTTACTATAGAATGATTCACTGATGATTGTGGCTGGCTGACCCGGACGAATTTTGCTAATGTCAGTCTCATAAACTTCTGCTACTACTTGCATTTGGTTAGTTTGTCCCAACTCGACAATACCTTCGTTGCTGACGACTTCTCCCGGTTTAGCGTAAATATCGAGGATACGGCCTGCTATTGGTGCGCGGATATAAGCTTGTGCTAGTTCTGCTTTTGCTTTGTTTGCGGCTGCACTAGCTTTTAAAACTTCAGCTTGCGCCGCTTGCACATCTACTGGTCGCACTTCGGCAATTCTGTCTAAATTGGCTGTAGCTTGATTAATTTGCTCTCTAATTGTGTCGTTACTCTGATTTTGCTGGGCTTTAGCTTCGTTAAGTTGTGCTTGTGCTGTTTCTAGAGTCAGCCGTTTTCTGTCTAGTTCGGCAGATGCGATCGCTCCTTGTTGATAAAGTGACAAATAGCGACTATATTCAGCATTGGCATTGTTCACCTCAGCCTGCCAACGCGCAATTGAGGCTTGCTGCGTAGCCACTTCACCCTTTAACTGTTCTTGCAAACGCACAATTTCCGCTTGCTGAGCGCTAATTTCCCCAGATTTTGCACCTGCTTTCACCTTAGCTAGTTCTGCTTGGGAGACTTTCACCTGTGCTTGTGCTTCCAAGAAAGCGCTTTGTAGGCGGCTTTGGGCATCCATTATTGCAATTACTTGGCCAGCCTTAACGCTATCGCCCCGTTGTACCAAAAGTTGAGTTACGCGGTCATTACTGAGAGTCGCAGGTACAGATACTTTAATTGATTCCGTCGCTGGTTCGAGTCGTCCTAATGCGCTGATTTTGCGAACAACCAAAGGAGTTTTGACAACTTGAGTTGATGGAGTAGGTTCTTTAGATTGAGAAATACCATAGAAAAAGATGGCGCTGCTGATACCTACTGCTGTAACGATGAAAGCAAGTGTCCATTTACCGGAGGGTTTTGATAATGCTTGGAGATTCATAGGTATTGCGAATGGGGCATTGGGGATGGGGCATTGGGCATTGGGCATGGGGCATGGGGCATTAGCTATTCTCCGCGTTCCCGCGTCTCCCCAGTCAACTCATTTCAGCCAATTTTGAGGCTTTAAGAAAGTTGTGTATAATTCGGCTTCTGGGGTGTTGGGTTCTGGTTTATAGTCGTATTCCCAACGGACTAGGGGAGGTAGAGACATGAGAATTGATTCGATGCGTCCGTTGGTTTGCAGACCAAAAATTGTGCCTCGGTCATAAACTAAGTTGAATTCTACATAGCGGCCTCGGCGATATAGCTGGAATTGACGCTGGCGATCGCTATATTCCATTGACTGCCGTCTTTCAACAATGGGAATATAAGATGGGATAAAAGCATTGGCACAACTACCAGCAAATGCAAATATATCTTCCCAAGTCCGAGGTTTTAGCGAGCCAATTTGCTGACTTTCAACAGCAGCAGCAGAATCAGAGTATGGGCCGCGATACAATTGCCCTAAACCATTTTGATAATCAAAGAAAATCCCACCAACACCACGCGTTTCCTGACGATGTTTCAGGTAAAAGTATTCATCGCACCAAGGTTTAAATACTCTGTAATAGTCTGGATGATGAACATCGCAAGCTTGTTTGAGTACGGAATGAAAATGAATTACATCTTCTACAAAGGGGTAGTAAGGAGTTAGGTCGCAACCACCGCCAAACCACCAAACTGGCCCGGCTTCAAAGTAGCGATAATTCAGATGCACAGTTGGGATATAAGGATTGCGCGGATGCAATACCATAGAGGTGCCTGTGGCATAAAAGCCATGTCCAGCAGCTTGAGGGTATTGAGTCAAAATCGAAGGTGGCAAATCTGTACCCCAAACTTCTGAAAAGTTGACTCCACCTTGTTCAAATATCCCACCATCTCGGATGACACGAGAACGTCCGCCTCCTCCTTCGGGTCTTTGCCACACATCCTCTTGAAATTTCCCTGCGCCATCTATTTGTTCCAAAGTCTGGGAAATATCAGCTTGCAATTTTTGCATAAATGTGCTGACTCTAACCTTGGCATCAGCTGGGGGTAAAGATAGAGTCGGATTTGCTTGGAAAGTGGTAGTACTTGTCATAATTTTTATATTTAAGTGTGTTGGATAATTTTTTCAGGCAAAGGCGCAAAGAGAAGAGGAGTTTGAGATTTTGGTATATGAATAATTAGGAATTAAGAGTTATGGCAGCCAAAGCATAGTTTAGGATATAGGCTGAGCATAAAACCCAGAGACCAAGACACTTTCAAGCCTATTGCCCTAGTCCCCAGTCCCTAACCCCGCACTGTTTGAAAAATTTCGTCTAAAATTTCCTTGGCACCTTGTTGGCGTAGCTTCTGGGCTAGTTCAATGCCTAGATTTTCTGCTGATTCTGCTGCGCCAGTTACAGTGTCTTTTATCAGTCGTTGACCATCGATACTAGCTACTAAACCTGTTAAGGTGAGAGTATTTTCATACAATTTGGTATTTACACCAATTGGTACTTGACAACCGCCTTCTAGTTCTCGCAAGAAAGCACGTTCAGCTAAGGTACGATCGCGTGTAGGAATATGTTCAATAGCTTTCAGTAGTGATAGTACATCTGCATCGTCAGCACGGCATTCGATACCTAAAGCGCCTTGTCCAACAGCGTAGAGAGAGATTTCTGTGGTGAGGACTTGATCGATGCGATCGCTCATTCCTAATCTTTGCAATCCGGCAGCTGCTAAAATCAGGGCATCGTATTCGCCATTATCTAGTTTTGCTAGGCGAGTATTCAAATTGCCGCGCACATCTTTAAATGTAAACTCAGGAAATTTGTTCCGTAACTGCGCTAGTCGTCGCAGTGAAGATGTACCAATAACTGCACCTGCTGGTAAAGTATCTAGTTGTCTATCTTTGTATTTTTCATGGAAAACTACAGCATCAGCTGGGTTTTCCCGTTCTGTTACTGCTCCTAATACTAACCCTGTGGGTAAATTAGTCGGCAAATCCTTGAGAGAATGAACAGCAAAATCAATTTCGCCATTCAGCATTCCTAATTCTAATTCTTTAGTGAATAGTCCTTTGTCACCAATCTTGGCTAATGCTACATCTAAGATATTATCACCTTGAGTAGACATAGTATGAACTTCAAAATTAATATTAGGAAAATGCTGTTGCAGTTGTTCTTTTACCCAATAAGTTTGAACTAAAGCAAGTTGGCTTTTACGAGAACCAATACGAATAGTACGAGAACCAGAATCAATAGAAAGTGAAACCAATTGAGATTGAGCCATATTTTTTAAATTTAATGAATTACTAACAAACTCTCTGCGTAACTTTGCGCTTACCTCAGCGCTCCTTTGCGTTTAAAAAATTAACTAAACCCTAGAAACGAGTAAACTTTCCTTCTGACCTCTCCCTTCTCCCACATATTTAGAATTTTTAGCAGTTTCAAAAAAGAAAGCGACATTTTCTTCCGGAGTGTTTTGCAAAACCCCATGACCAAGATTTAAAATATGTCCTCGATCGCCAGCTTTACGTATAGTTTCTTGAATGCGATCGCTAATATATTCTTGAGAACCAAATAATGCACAGGGGTCTATATTTCCTTGCACGCCAATATGTTTGCCGATGCGTTCTCTAGCTACTGCTAAATCAACTGTCCAGTCAACGCTAATTACATCTACCCCCGATAATGCCATTAATTCTAATATCCCGGCACTATTATTGATATATAAAATCAAAGGTGTTTCTGGATGGGTAGCTTTGATTTGTTTGACAATTTGTTGCAGATATGGTAAAGAAAATTCCTGAAAATCTGCCGGGGTGAGTTGACCAGCCCAAGAGTCGAAGATTTGGATTACTTGGGCGCCGGCATCAATTTGATATTTAGCATAAATCGCGATCGCATCTGCCAGTTTTCCTAAAAATTGATGCAGTATGTCTGGCTGGCGGAAACCCATACTTTTGATAATCGCATAATCCTTTGAACTTTTGCCTTCAATGGCGTAAGCTGCTAAAGTCCAAGGCGCACCAACAAAACCTAACAGAGTCGCTTCACCATTAACTTCTTTGCGTAAAGTTGTCAGAGTCTCCCGCACAAATGGTAACGAGGCTTCTGGGTCAAGGGAAGTTAGCGCATTTATTTGCTGTTGAGTGCGGATAGGCTGCTCAAAAATTGGCCCTCTACTTTCAATAATGTCGAAGGGAATACCAATTCCAGGTAACGGCGTGAGAATATCTGAGAACAAAATCACACCATCGGGTTTGAAAGCATAAAAAGGTTGTAATGAAATCTCCACAGCGATATCTGCATTCTCAGAACGTTCCCGAAACGAGGGATATTTTTCCCGCAAATCGCGGTAAGCCTTCATATAGCGCCCAGCTTGGCGCATCATCCAAACTGGAGGGCGATCGAGTACTTCACCACGCGCAGCTTGCAGTAATCTATAGTTATTCATGTATTTATTTCTCCGTAAAAATTAGGGTTAATTAATTAGACAATTCTCAATTCTTATTCTTTGCGTCTTTGCGTGAATTAATATTTTCACTCAGCTAACTGCATTAACAAACACATTTGATTGACGATAACGACGTTCAGTCACCAGCAAATTTATAGAACGAGAAGGTTCTATTCCTGGGCCGCGACGGATAAAATTCACCGGACGAGTATCAGTTAAAGTTAATTGATAACGCGATAAAATTGTGAATATTACCAACTTCATGAGATACATAGCAAAAGCATTACCTACACACATGCGATTGCCACCACCAAAGGGCAAATATTCATAACTAGAATACTGCCGATTCAGAAAACGTTCTGGTTGGAACTGTTGAGGATTTGAGTAAACTTCCTGGTTACGATGAGTCGAATAAATATTAGGATAAATCCTCGAACCTACAGGGAATTCATAACCCATCGTTTCAAATGGAGCTTGAGCAACCCGCATAAATGCCAGTATAATTGCAGGGGTAATGCGGAGTGTTTCTTGACAGGTTGCTGTTAAGTAAGGCAATTGGGCGATCGCCTTAACATTTGAAAGATCGCTGACTGTATCTATCTCTGCAAGCAACTTTTGCTGAATTTCTGGTACTTTGTGAATCCAGTACAAAGCCCACATTAAAGCCGTCGATGCTGTATCATAACCTACTAGCAGCAACGTAATCAATTCATCGCGCAACTCGCGATCGCTCATTGATTGGCCTTCTTCATCACGAGCTGCTAAAAGTAAAGAAAGAATATCTGTGCGTTCTGATTGGAAATTTTGACGACGTTCGGCAATTTCAGCATATAGTAATTCGTCTACTTCTTTTTGTAGCCGCAAAAAACGTCCCCAAGGACTCCAAGCGCCCCAATCTTTTTGTAAAGCTGGAAAAAATAGAGGAAAAGTAAAATATGCAGAAGTTCCCACACCTACTAATAACAGCAATTTTTCTCTGAGTTTTTCAGAGCGATCGCTTTTAGTTAAACCAAAAACAACATTTAACAAAGCATTCAGAGAAACTTCTCGCATACAGCTAGATAATTCAACAGATGTGCCAACTTTCCAAGACATCATCATCTGTTCAGCTAACTCACAAATGAGACTACCATATAGTCGCATTCGTTCTCCATGATAGGGAGGTACAAGTAATTTTCGCTGGCGTTGATGCGCTTTACCATCGAGCAGCATTAAAGAATTATCCCCCATCACAGGGCGAAACATTTCATTCCCTACCCCAGCTGCAAATGTTCCCAATGGAGCAGTCAAAATATCTTCAAGGGCTTGAGGATGACTGATAATTGTAATTGGTTTTTCACCGGGAAGTTGAATTGTGAAAATATCTCCGTAACGCTGAGTATAAGCATCCAATAAATCTGTAGGTCGTCTACCCCATTGAAATAACTCCGAAAAGGATAGTTTATGAGGCGGATTATCTAATTTCATAGTTTTGGAGGTTCACAATAAATAATCATCTCTTAAGGAATTAACAGGACAATCAAGTTTATTTATGCAATGCACTAACAGGTAATTTCTTTTCAGAAGCTTCTAAACTCCAACCCTTCGCTAAATATTTTTGCTGCAATTTACGCAAAGCAATGCCCAAACCATCAGCAGCAACGTGAATTTCCTCCGAAACGTCTGGTAATGGTTGAGGATCTAAACTTTCAATCACAATCGTATCTTCATGGGCAAGTATACTATCAAGCTTGATGAAAAATTTATCTAACCAAGGAAAGGGTAAAACATTGCGGAATAAAATACGTTTTACAGAAGTAGTTTTTTCATCAATTGGACAGTACCCTGCTAAAACAGCAAACTTAATCGCCCAACGACTATCTCCACCTACATTGATTTCTGCTAAAGTGAAATTAGGTAAATAAAAGCTCAATCTTAATGTGACACGTGGACGACCACCTAATAAAAAGTTGAGAACACTTTTAGAACTACTTAAAGAATCATAAGTGAATTTAGCAACTGCACTATAATCTTGTTCATCTACGTCATATTTAACAGTAGAATTTAGTGGAATTCTTTGACCAAATGATTTTCTGTGAATAGCAATTACATGAGCAAAATCTAAATTAGTTTCCATGAGGCGGACATAATTAGCCTTGTCTAAATCCACATGGGGAGCCGCACGCATAGATGAAGCAAATAAATATTCAGGAATATTTGTTGGTAAAGGAGGACGTTCTGCTTCGGGTAAATCTCCATAAAATAGCCACACGAAACCATATTTTTCTTGTACTGCGTATGTTTGTACTTTAGCTCTTTGAGGAATCGGTGTCTCAGGTGAATTAGCAGGAATATCAATACATTTACCATCGTCTTGGAATTTCCATCCGTGATAAGGACAACGGATACAGCCATCTTCTACCCAACCTAAAGAAAGTGCAGCACCACGATGAGGACATTGGTCTTTGAGAATTACTACTTGTCCTTGACGATTGCGGTAAAGAACAAACTTCTCATTGAATATCACTGTTTGTAGAGGTTTATCGGTGATATTGGCACTAAATTCACAAACATACCAAAAGTTTTTCAAATTCTTTGACATGACTATTAGTTCCTACTTTTTTTAAGTCTTATCTGGTGGTGCGTTAGGCTGAAGCCATAACGCACCCTACTCTACTGAATTCTGAATTCTTCTTTTTAATTTTTCAAAGCAGCAGCCGATTCTGCTACATGTCCATTGGAAATTTCTAATTTGTTTTTCTTAGCAGGTTTCAAACCCCAACCTAGTGCTAAATATTTTTGGCGTAGTTTGCGATAAGCAATAGACAAAGCATCAGAAGGTGTATGAATTTCATCTGCTAAATTATCTGGTATTTCTTGGGGATATTGAGATTCGGTGACTATTCTATCTTCGTTACAAACTTGATAATGGAATTTCAAAAAATATTTATCTGCCCAAGGGTTAGTTAACACACTACGAAATTGAATACGCTTAGTAAGAGTAGTGCGATCGTCAACTGGTAAGTGTATAGCATAATTCACTACTTTTCCACGGCTAAAGTCGCTTTCAATTCTGGTAACGTTGGGGAGAAAGAAATTGGTTTTGGCTTTCAATACTGTCTTTGATGGACGGAAGAAAAGTCTAAAAATACCTTTTGGTTTAGTGAAATTTTTGTATGTAATTCTTGCACTTATGCCCCAAGGTTCCTCTTCAACTTCATACGGTTCAATCTTAGGATCTTGTTTAAAACCCCAACCAAAAGAATTAGCGTGAACTGTTGCGATATGTGCAGGGCAAAGAGCATTTTCAATTACACGCGTGTAATTAGATTTAACTTCAACTTCTAAGAAAATAGGATGCATTGTTGGGTCTTCAAATTCCGGAATTGTCGGAATTGGTGGACGTTCTGCTTCTGGCAAATCGCCGTAAAATAGCCAAATAAAACCGTATTTTTCTTGTATTGGGTAACCTTCGATGTGCGCTCTTTTAGGAATAGGTGTCTCAGGTGAATTAGCAGGTATTTCAACACATTGGCCATCTGCTTGGAATTTCCAGCCATGATAGGGACAGCGAATACAACCATCATCTACCCAACCTAAAGAAAGTGCAGCACCGCGATGGGGACATTTGTCTTGGAGTGCTACCACTTGTCCTTGAGAATTACGATAGAGAACAAATTGCTGATTTAAAATCCGAATTTGTTTAGGTTGATTAGTAACAGCTGCGCTAAATTCGCAAGCATACCAAAAGTTCTTCAACATTTTTGTTTCCTTTATTTAGATAATTTGATTTTTAGCTGCAAATAATTATTGGATTTAGGAATTTAGATTTTAGATAACCCTATTGAAAGCAGAGGGTTAAATAAATAATTTTGGATTTTAGATTTTTTACTCAGCTTGCTTTTTGCAGAGGTAATATAAATTCGCTTGATCTCAGAGATTGTGAGTTTTAAATCTGTAATCCAAAATTGAAAATCTAAAATTAAGTGATAGTAAATTAGAAAATAGTTTCACAGAAATAATAAATAATCTGATTTACTATCAAATTATGTTTGAGAAGATGTTTTTGCTGTCAAACTATATTGCTGTTCTTTGTTATCTAATGGATGTTGTACAGTAGCGAGATTTTCTAAGTTAAATAACATTTGTACAGTTTGGATAGCACGGCGTTGTGTTTCTAAATCTTGCTGCGATCGCAAATGTACCATTGGCTCATGAAGAATCTTATTGATAATACCACGAGTTAGAGCTTCGACAGCTTCTTGATGTTTTTTGGGCAACTCTGCACCCAAACGAGCAAACACTTTTTCTACTTCTTGTTCGCGAATCGTTTCTACTTTTGCGCGTAAACAGTTAATCACAGGAACAGTTTCTCTGGAACAACACCAACTGCGGAATGTCTGTAATTCCTGTTCTAAAAGTGCCTGTGCTTCTACAATCATTTGACGGCGACTTTCTTGATTTTGGGCAACAACAGCCTTCAAATCATCAACATTAAATGTTTGAACGTGAGTTAATTCATTCACATCAGCATTTACGTTACGAGGCACGGATATATCAAACAATAGTAAAGCCTGATTTGGTTTCAAAACCGCTTCTAATTGAGCTTTATCTAGCAGTGGCTCTGTAGCAGAAGTGCTAGTAAAAACTAAATCTGATGCGGCAACTAATGACATCATATCAGTAAGGGGATAACATTCAATTTGAATATCTTTGAACTCACTGACTAATTCTTGCGCTCGTTCCACAGAACGATTGACAACAGAAATTTTAGTTACCTTTTTTGCCAATAAATGTTGTATCAAGCGTCTGGCCATATTGCCAGCACCCACAATTGTGACTCGGTAATTTGATAAATTATCTACCTTAGTTTGAGCCAGTTCTACTGCGGCAGAACTAACAGAAACCGCACCCGTTCCAATGGATGTTTCTGTTCTCACGCGCTTTGCAGCAGTAATAGCTTGCTTGAATAATTGATTGAGAATGCGTTTATCGGAGTGATTATATTGCTGAATTAAATTATGGGTGTGTTTGACTTGCGCCAAAATTTGTCCCTCTCCAATCACTAGACTATCTAGTCCCGCAGCAACCTGCATTAAATGTCTAATAGCGTGGTGATGTTCAAGAGTAAACAAATGTTGAGATAAATCCTGAATAGATAATTGACTATGTTCGCTCAAAAACTGGATAATCTCTTGAATTGCCTGTTCAATGTGAATAGCAACTGCATAAATTTCTAGACGGTTGCAGGTATTAATAATTGCGACCTCTGCAATGTGAGGATAGCTATGTAAATGAGTAATTACCTGTTCAATTTGACTTTCTGCAATGCTCAGTTTTTCTCGAATTTCAACTGGTGCAGTCTTATGACTGAGACCTACAACTACGATATTCATGTTCTTGCCTTGAAGTTCGTTCTCTCTTGGTTAATTAATCTTTAGTGTTTAATGACGTGAACGATCGCTTTTGCTTTAATAATTAGTCAGAAGTTTTATGTTGTTTTATGCAAATGATTTACTAATTATTTAATTTCTTGAAGCGATCGCTCTTAAATCATTGCAGTACTTGGCTGATATTCAGCCGATTCAAATTCACATAAATTTACACAAATACGATCCCATCTGTGCAATTAATCCCATTGACCAAATAATTACGAATTACTCTGACAAGTCTGCATCATCTTACAACAATGTTGAAAGACGTAAAAGCGAGATTACTAGCAAGCTGAGCAAATTGTACTTGTGCGCTTGCACCCGTACCGTCCGCATCAAAGAAGAGTCCACCTGTGATGTCGTTGTAGATAAACCGTTGTTCTGTGGTGTTGGTAGTATTACCAAGGACAAACTGGAATGGTAAAACCACGCCTGAAGTCAGCCCACCACCAAACCCAGAAGCAGTAACAACGATGGCATCCTCTGTGACATTAAAATCGCCGATAGTATCAATACCTTGGCCGGGTTCAACAAAGCTAAATGCATCTTTCCCAGCACCACCAAACAATGTGTCAGCATACTTTCCAGCACCACCAGTAATGATGTCGTTCCCTGCACCACCTAAGAGTAAGTCATTACCAGGGCCAGGGTCGAGGAAGTCATCACCATCACCACCATCTAGAGTATCATTGCCGGCATCATCAGCTAAAAAGTCATCACCTGTACCCCCCTTAAGATAATCATTACCAGTGGCACCATATAAATAATCGATACCTTCCTCACCATAGAGGAAGTCATTGCCATCATCACCATACAGTCCATCAATACCGGCGCCACCCTTGAGAGTATCGTTAGAATCACGACCAAAAACGATGTCATTTCCATTGCCTGCATTGATGCGATCGCTTTTCTTGGAACCTATGATGTAATCATTATCAGCTTCGTTAGTGCCAGAACTAGAACCGCTACCCTTAGCCGGATTAACGATGATGTTAAAGGGAGTAAAAGTAAGACCCTGAGAAAGTTGGGCAAACTGCACTTGAGAGGTTGTACCCGTACCATCAGGATCGAAAAATAAACCGCCTGTCACATTGTTGTAGATAAAACGATGATCCGCTGTAGTCGCAGCATCGCCAACAACAAATTGAGACGGCGAAAGTGAACCTGGAGTCAGCCCACCACCAAAGCCGAAACCATTAACTATGATGGCATCGTCTGTGGGATTAAAATCTACTATCTTGTCAATACCTTGTCCAGGCTCAACGAAAATAAATAAGTCTTTGCCCGGCCCACCAATTAATGTATCGCTATTCGGCCCTACGCCACCGGTGACTATATCATCACCTGCGCCGCCTATAACTAAATCATAGCCAGGGCCAGGGTCGAGGAAGTCGTTACCATAACCGCCATCTAGGGTATCATTCCCCCCATCATCTGCGACTAAATCATCGCCTGCACCACCGCTGAGATAATCATTTCCTGCTGCACCATAGAGGAAGTCAATGCCATTACCACCAAACAAGAAGTCATTGCCATCATCACCATACAGACCATCGATACCATTACCACCAATTACGATATCAGAGCGATCGCCACCAAAAAGGATATCATTACCATCTTTACCATTTATATAATCGCCTTTTTGAGAACCTTTGATATCGTCACCCTCTGCTGTCCCAAAGATAGTTTTTTTCTTTTTATCTTTGCATATTTGATTTTTTGGTTTCCAAACAAAATTGCTATTGTTAACAGACATCTTATTCCTATCCCCCAGTATGTAATTCGTTTTTAGTCCCTTTATTCAGCCCTAATTAGCTAAATTTTCGTTCAAAATTTTTAATTTATTCCACATCTATTTTGCGTATCTAAACTGGATTAAACTCTTGTGGAGTAGGCATCTTGTCCGCCCAATTCATGCAATTTAAATGTGGAATAACTTATTAAACAACAGGCTGCAATGTATTAGTCAGTGCTGTAACAGCACCTTGCTGTGAATAAGCAAACGGTTCATTTTCATACTGGAAAAAGCCAGGATTGAGTATACATTGAGGATCGTATTTACGCTTTAACTCATTAATTTTCAACCAGTAATCACCATACTGGAGCCGCCATTTGGGAAGGTCGAATTCCGTCCAACTCGCTATATATCTTTTGCCACCCATTTGCAAAGCCAACTCAGTCAATTGATTTAATTGTTTTAAAACTGGTTGTACTTGAGATTTAGGAACAGTGGGATACATACCAAAGCCTAAAATCAATTCTTCGTCAGGCAAAGCAAACATCGGTACTTTCGTATTCCGAGCCATCAGACTAAACGAGCCTATCGGTGTAGCTCTGAAGTCAATAAAAGAGGGTATACGCTCAAGAGCAGTTTGAATGAATTCTTTAGCAATTGAACCAGGCAAAAGAACATCTATCCAAGGGTTAGCAGTTCCGGGGAGGTGAGGTACTTGAATAGCTGGTTGAATAAACTTACTAAAGTTAAAATCTTCGGTGTGGATATGACGATAGAAATTTAAATCAGAGAGTAGTTCTTGTTCGTTGATATCATCAAGAGAATCCACCTCTAAAGTGACCTGCATTCTATAGAACCACTCAATTAAAGGCTTAATACCTGTTTCCCCTAGCCTAGAAACTCCTAATATACAAGGAGAGAACATGGCTAATAATCCATCAACACGATTCTCTAAAATGAGACGACGCTGGTCATTTAAAAAAGTATTGATGTCGTCATAACAGAGAAAATAAGTACGAGTAAAAGGGCGATACTTTCTCAGACGATGCTGTATTTTAGTGATGATACCAAACTGACCGTAACCACAAAGAGCATGATGAAATAACTCACTATTTTCTTCTGGAGTACACCACAACACATCTCCTGTGGTGGTAACAACTTCCAAACCGAGACAATTATCAGCTTGGGAACCATAGCGAAAAGAATTCTGCCCCAACCCACCTGCACAATGGGTTCCACCAATGGTGACATCAAAATAGTTTGTCAGCACAGGAGGAATAACACCGTGAGGTAAAGAAGTATCAACAATTTGCTTCCAAGTAGTACCAGCATCAGCTTTAAACCACAACTGCTCAGGACAGAATTCATGAATTTGATTCAGATTTCTCATATCTAGGAGAATTCCGTCTTGATTTAAAGACTGGCCGCTTAATGAATGTCCCGCAGCCCTAGAAGAAATTGTTAATTCATGTTCAGCAGCATACTTAACTGCTTTGGCAACATCAAAAGAATTTTGAGGACGAATAACCACTTGGGGTTGTTTTTGAATAATTCCGCCAAAATCTTGCGAAACTGCTACTAAATCTTCTGCTATAGTGCTAACTTCGCCTGTAATAATTTGGTTTAAATCAGAGATAATTCCGTTCATAAAAGCAATTTTTAGTGATAGATTTCAGCAGAATAATAGTTGCGTAGGTTAGGTTGAGGAATGAAACCTAACCTATAGTTCTAATTAATTCTGATTTCTGAGTTTATAATTTTGGATTCTTCAAAAACCCATCTTCATTTTCAACATTCTGATCCCTGCTCGTATTAATGTAGGAGCTAGTTTCACAATATCGATAATTTGGGTAAAAACGCTGGGTGTATTTTGTTTTAACTCTGTCACTGTGTGAGACGGTCTTTCATATTTAAATACACAAACACAGTCACCTTCTGCTTGTTTGCTTAACAGTGTAGCTTTCATCCCTGGAAAAGCCCTTCTAGCTGCTTCTTGTTCCATTTCACAAAGCACGCGACAAGGTGTTTCAAAACCATACTCTTTAGCTAGAGATAAAGCTGGGCAAACTCTTTGAATTTCTAGTGCAGCATCTACACCATTTTGAGAAACATCTACAATTTCCGTAATAAACCCCATAGGACGCAGTAGGGGAATGGATTTCTTGAAACCTTGAGCGATGGTATTATTATCAATAAATGCTCCCATCAATGCTTTTTGTTGTTCGGGATATTTTTCCAGCATTTTTTCATAAGCTGCTTCTTCCCCTAACTCTTCTACTAGCTTGTTGTAGCGGATGAACCTATTTCTAAATAAGTTGATAGCTTTGGATTTATCCATATTTAGGACATCTTCCAAACGTAAGTCGCCAGCGCCCATTTTTTCTGTCATTTTTTGTAGTTCCTATGAGTAATTTTTATCAAAAAAATTGACGAGACCTTTAGTAATCTAGTAAAGTGAAAAGCCTGAGGTTTTCAGCTAATTATAAATCCTGCCCTTGCTATTCTTAGTTCTGCATTACTGTAATGCTAAAAGTACTACCAGGGCTATTAATAAATATCTGCAAGCGGCAGAACAAGCTAATACAAGGTCTACTTCTGTTTGATTTGTGAGTTTTTGGAATTTTACAAAAACTTCTAAATTTAATAGTTTGAATAGCTGATTTTGGGTGTTAGCTTGATAATCAAACTGAGTTTTTCTTGTTAATGGCTTAGTGTAAGGAAGTTGTATTGTCTTCATAAGTTTACTTGTAGATTTGATTTCGTTTGATTGATTTGATAGTTATGCCCACTCTCTAGGTTGTTTCAATACTTCTCTGAGGGTTGCTTCTTGGCTACCCAAAATAGGTTGGTCATCGTATTTCCAAGAAGCTAAAGGAGGCATACAGTTAAACACGCTCTGGGGGTTAACCATGCCACTTGCTAAACCAAAGCGAGCGCCACGGTCTGATGTCAGAATGAACTCTACATATCGTCCGCGTACAATATGTTGCCAATGCTTGTTTTCTTCTGTAAATTCTAGGTCTTTGCGTTGTTCGACAATTGGCATATATGCGGGGATAAATGCTTCTGTACAGTCTTTGACGAAGCCGAGCAGTTCTTCTTGGGGACGCTGATTTAGATGGTCGAAGAAGATACCCCCAACGCCTCGGCTTTCACCCCGATGGGACACATAAAAGTACTCATCACATGATTTTTTGAAATGTGGGTAATAACTAGAATCATACTTGTCACAAACTGCTTTATGCACTTTATGGAAATGAGCCGCATCTTCTTCAAACAGGTAAGCAGGAGTCAAATCTGCGCCACCACCAAACCACCAATGTTGTGGTTGAGTACTATGACCAATTTGGAAATAGCGATAGTTGACATGAGCTATAGGAACCATCGGGTTACGAGGATGAATCACCAAACTAGTACCTGTAGCAAAATAGGGAGTACCTTTGTCACCGGCAATCCGATCTACTTCTGGTGTAGCTAGCGCTCCTGATTTCTGAAAGGTCATACCAAAGGGAAGTTCGCCTTTGATAGCTACGTAGTTGACTCCAATTTTTTCAAAGACGTTGCCATTATTTAATACTCGGTCTATATATACTGCGCCATCACTACTTTCACCACTAACCCATACACCTTGTTCGTTACGAGTCCAACTTTGTTGCTCAAATCTCTTGCCATCTATAGCTTCAATAGCTTGACAAGTACTGTCAAACATCTGTTCAAATACTGTGGTGATGTGGCTGTGTGTGCCTACTTGCTTTGTGACTAATTTTTCTTGAACTTTAGGCATGACAAATAATCTCTCCATGTAGGATAGTTAAGAACTGCAATTTGCACAGTTTAGACACCTTGTTTACTAAAGTGTGCTATTTGTGTAAAAGTAAAAGTTTTGTTCTGTTACTGCACAGCAGTCTGTGAACTCGTAATAAAACATCAACTGAAATATTAAATCTTATGCCTACTGTTACAAAAGTTTACAAAGATTTTTGAGCCGATTTGCCTTTAGAAGTTAGAACTTACGCACTGGATAAATTGACTACGAGATATAAATCTGTAGTTAGCGTATGTTCCTAAGGTAGTTCAATATAAACATATCGTTGACACATCTAAGACGCTCGCCAAAGTCAATTTTGGAATTTTTTGAGTTAAAAGGTTTTTTCTTCACTCCCATATATCAAATTAGCTTGATATCAACTTTATATAAGTTTGTCATCTTGTGTGCGATCGCCATATTGATTAACTTAAGAGTACGAAACTGGAGCCATTGGCTATGCTATCAGTCAACAATGCACAAGCAATTATCTTAAATTTGGCGCAGCCGTTGGATAACCAGCGGGATACAGAAGTTGTAGATTTATTGGCAGCCTTTAGTCGGATTTTGGCAGCACCTGTCACAAGTTCCCTAGATTTTCCCCATTGGGATAACTCTGCGATGGATGGGTATGCTGTCCGATACGAAGATGTGCAGCACTCTAGCGCCGAACAACCAACTGTTTTAGAAATTATTGAAGAGATTCCGGCTGGATATCAGCCCAAGTCTACCATTGGGGCAGGGCAAGCAGCGCGGATTTTCACCGGTGCCGTGATGCCAGCAGGGGCTGATACTGTTGTGATGCAAGAAAAGACGCGGCGGGAAGAAAACCGCGTTTTCATCCTAGCTGCACCACAACCCCAAGAATTTGTCAGATACAAAGCATCTTTTTATCAAGCTGGTACACAACTACTACCAGCAGGTATTAAGTTAAATGCCCCAGAAATCGCCGTCTTAGCAGCAGCACAGTGTCCGCAATTAAATGTTTACCGCCGTCCGCGTGTGGCAATTTTTTCTACTGGTGACGAGTTGGTAACAGTTAATGAATCGTTGCAACCAGGGCAAATTGTGGATTCTAATCAATATGCGCTGGCAGCTTTAGTCAAAGAATGTGGGGCGGAACCATTATTATTAGGCATTGTCAAAGATGAACCAGTTGCCCTGAAGAAAGTTATTATCGATGCAGCTGCGATCGCTGATATAGTTCTATCTTCCGGTGGTGTTTCAGTGGGAGATTATGACTATATTGATAAAATTCTCGAATCACTAGAAGCCAAAATCCACATTCAGGCTGTAAATATCAAGCCAGGTAAACCCCTCACCGTCGCTACCCTTCCTACAGACGCGATGAATTTAGACGCGATGAATCTAGACGCGATGAATCGCGTCTCTACAACGAAATCCCGGCTTTACTTTGGTTTACCAGGAAATCCTGCATCCGTATTAGTAACTTTTTGGCGGTTTGTGCTACCAGCCATCAAAAAACTTTCAGGAATTAAAGAAGGTTGGGAGCCAGTATTTTTAAAAGTGCGATCGCATGATGAATTGCGATCGGATGGTAAGCGTGAAACTTATCTTTGGGGAAAATTACATTTAATTGATGGAGTTTATGAATTTCACAAAGCTGGTGGTAGTCACAGTTCTGGTAATTTAATTAATTTAGCTCAAACCAATGCTTTAGCTGTTCTCCCTGTGGGCAAAACATTAATTTCTCCACAAGAAGAGGTGGAAGTTTTGCAGTTGGTGACGCCTTAAAAAGCAATACAGTTCAGATAAGACCATAACACTTGTAGAGACGGCGATTTATCGCGTCTCATAAACCCACAATTTTGTACAATTAGCCTTTAACCCAAGCGTATTGGTTTAAAATGAAGAATTAATAATTAAGAATTAATAATTCATACCTCTGACTTGTAAGTAGGCAACAGGGAAGAACTATATATTTACATGCATGACGATAAAAAAATTTTCATTGGGACTGCCTTGTAACTTTATCTACAAGAGACAGAGGTATTTTTAAAAAAAATTAGAATTAGCCAACGCTCAAAGAAAGTAAAATTTTGCCACAGTAGAAGTAAAGCTTTTTATTTCACTTGGGTGCAAATTAAATGACTCAAATATTTGAACTTCCAACCGATAAAGACCATTATACGCCTGTTGCTAAACTTACAGATGTTCAGGCAGCAGGCAGTTTGCTAGTCCACAAGGAAAAACATACTATTGTTTTGTTTTATTCAGACAATAGAGTTTATGCAATAGATAACCGTTGTCCACACATGGGCTTTCCCCTCCACGGAAGTACTTGCAAAGATGGTATTGTTACTTGCCCTTGGCATTATGCCCGCTTCGATGTTGCTAGTGGTGGAACCTTTGACTCTTGGGCAGATGATGTGCCTGCTTTTCCCGTAGAAATCCGCGATGGCGAGGTTTGGGTAAATTTAGCACCGCCAGTTAACCCTCATGCTCACCAAAATGAACGCCTCCAAGACGGTTTAAAGCAGAATATTCCCTTAGTGATTGCTAAATCAACGATCGCACTTTTAGATTTAGCAGTAAATCCAGCCCAACCATTTCAAATGGGGCTAGAATTTGGCACTCATTACAACAAAGCAGGTTGGAGTACGGGTTTAACTATCCACACCTGCATGATGAATCTACTACCTTATCTAGATAAAGAAGATAAACCCCGTGCTTTATTTCAAGGACTTTCCGCTGTAGCTAATGACAGTGCAGGTGCGCCGCCTTTGTTTCCGGTTCACCCATTACCTAACTCTACAGTTGATTTTCTGACTCTTAAAAGCTGGTTTCGCCAGTTTATTAAAGTACGGGATGGTGAAGCCGCTCAAAGATGTTTAATATCTGCTATTCGCTCAGAGGCTAATTCCAACCAAGTTGCTGATATGTTGTTCTGTGCTGCTACAGACTCTCGCTATCTTGATATTGGACACACGGTTGATTTTATCAACAAAGCACTAGAAGCCCTTGATGCTGTGAATTGGCAAGGAGCAGAATCTATTCTCGCTAGCTTGGTTTCGGGTTTAGCCGATGCATCTCGCATGGAAGAATCTAATTCCTGGCGCTACCCTGTAGATTTGGTAGCCATTTTAGAGTCGGCTTTTGAGCAATTACCCAACATTTTAAGTGCAGGGAAATCTCAACAAGGAACTTGGTCTAACCGAGATGAATTAGTACCAATTTTATTAGGTGAAGACCCCCAAGCGATCGCTGACTCACTGCTGAATGCACTCCAAGCCGGTTGTACTGAAGAACAATTAGCAAGCGTAGTTACTTATACGGCAGCATTGCGTGTAGCTCGTTTCAATACCAATAATGACTTTGGAGATTGGAATTCCGCACATCATCCATTTACTTTTGCTAACGCCGTACATCAAGGGTTACGACGAGTACCAACAGTAGAATTACTCAGAGGTGTGTTTGATGCGGCGATGAGTGTGTACTTAAATCGTTTTTTGAACGTACCACCAGCAAGGCTTCCAGAACCTAAAGATGCCATTGAAAATCCTGAAGAACTACTCCAGCAGCTACCGGATTTATTAAATCGTCAGCAGCAAGTAAACCAGACAGGTAAATTAGTGGCTAGTTATTTATATAGTGGTGGTTCTGCGGAAAGACTCATGGCGATGCTGGGGAAAATGATGTTACGAGAAAACCGCGATTTTCATGTAATTCAAGAAATCGAAGCAGCTTTTCGTCAGTACTCCCTGTTAGGTAATACTCCAGCTGGTATTCATGTATTAGTTGCAGCCTCTCGGTATTTAGCAGCCCATTCTCCCACAATGCGATCGCAAGGGCAAACTTATGAGATTGCTTATAGATTACATCGGGGCGATCGCTTATTTGAGGAAACTTGACCAAGCCCTTGGGGCAGGCAATAGGCAAACCTCTGCGTAACTCTGCGCTTTCCTCTGCGCTCCTCTGCGTTTAAAAACATTGGTTTTCTACCTCATACCAATTCTCTATAAACTTGCACTAAATAATTTAATCTCTCTTCTTACTCTTTACTTGGCGTACTTGGCGTACTTCGCGGTAGCCTGCGGCAAGCCGCTGCGCGTCTACGTTTTAAAAATAAAGTGCATCTTCACGGAGAATTGGTATCAGTCCAATTATTCGGATAGCTTATTTTCGCTATTGCCTATTGCCTTTTAATCCTTGTTCAAATTCATCAATAGCTTGAATTGAATCTGAAATTGAAATGCATTGCTCTAACAACGAAATATTTAATTCTGGCAAAATCTCACTTTTTGCTATTTGCTCATATCCATAGGTATCCGGATAAACTGTAGCTTGCTCCTTTTCTTGATTGTCTCGCAGATGGTATAACTTCAACTGGTTTCTCTGCCAAAACCAAACTTCTGCAACTCCTAATCTCCGGTAAATTTCCAGTTTATTAATGTTGCCACTGGTGACAACCACTTCTATAGCTAAGTCCGGTATCTTTTTTTCTTCACCTATACAATAACATTCGTCTGGTTCCGCCCCTGCTTTTTTTGCTTTGTTTCTAAAAGTAGAATTTCCCATAGGTGTAAAACGAATCCGCTTGCTGTAAAAGAAACGCTCTAACAGCATCGCTAAATTCTTTTTGATTTTTTCATGCCTAATTGATGGTGATACTATCTCTAATATTCCATCTAAATAAGTAACACGGTAATGAGAATTGTCTTCTAATTTGGCTAGTAAAGATTCATAATTCTCCCAACTTACGCCACTGCTGATAAACCTTTCTTCCGGGTCGTCACTATGCCACAATTCTGGCTCATCAATTAGTTCTTTAAGACTGCTGACCATTTTCAATTTTCCTGCTAATTTGAAATCACCCATGCCCAATGCCCAATGCCCCATGCCCCATGCCCAATATTAAAATACCTGCTCAAAAGCCTCAATCAGCCTGTCAACTTCCTCAATGGTGTTGTAATGTACCATACTCACCCTAACGATTCCACCTTGGGATGCTAAACCTAAATATTCAATTAGCCGTTTAGCATAAAAGTCTCCGTAGCGAATTCCAATATAATGTTTGTCAACTTTTAACGGAATTGTGGAACTGTGTATTCCATCTACGACAAAAGATATAGTTGGCACGCGGGAATTGCGGTCAGCTTTTGGTTGACCGATGACTCGAACATTAGACTTAGTGTTGAGGTAATTTAGCAGGCGATCGCTAATCTGTTCTTCGTGTATGCTAATTAAATCAAATGCCTGTACCATCTGATTTCTCAAATCCGGTGCAGTTTGATTATCGTAGTGAAGTTGTGCTAGTTCGCTCAGATAATCACATAAACCCAACATTCCATAACTTAATTCAAAATTGACATTTCCCAGTTGAAATTTATAGGGTATATCTGTTTGGGCAATAAAATAATGATTCAGCCCAGGCAATCTTAATAAATGTTCTTTTTTTCCATAAAGTAAAGCATGATGCGGGCCATAGACTTTATAAAAACTCAGAGCATAAAAATCAACATCTAAATCTTGGACATCAATCAATCTGTGTGGTGCATAAGCAACACCATCGATGCAAATCATAGCATGGCGATCGTGTACAAATGCAGCAATTTTTTTAATAGGGTTAATAGTTCCTAAAACATTAGAAGCATGAGTTAAAGCTACTAATTTTGTGCGCTCATTCATCAATGGTTCTAAATCTGCTAGATCGAGTTCCAAGGTATCTGGGCGAATTTGCCATACTTTAATTTTTATTCCTTGTTTTTCCAGAGCAACCCAAGCACCAATATTCGCCTCATGGTCGCAATTAGTAACAATAATTTCATCACCAGGTGTGAAGGTTTGACCTAAACAAATTGAGAGAACTCTTAACATCATGGTAGTAGATGGCCCCATTACCACTTCTTGAGGAGAATTAGCATTAATCAAAGTAGCAATTGCCCTAGTTGCTAAAGCTAATCTTTCTCCTGCAAGTTGCGAAACTCCATAAGAAGCTCCCAACTGAACATCAGAAGTCAAGAGAAATTCGCTAATTCTATCTACTACTTTTTTCAGAGTTTGTGACCCGCCAGCATTATCAAAAAAAGTCCATTCACCAGCAAGGGCAGGAAAATATTGACGAACTTTATCAACATTCAGGAGCATGGTAAAAATTCTCTAGAGAACGTTCTTTACACTAGCCTATCTTTTGGCAACTCGCCCAGAGAACATGTGCATTGTTTTTTGTTTACACTTTGTCATGCCAGCCTTCCTACCTTGGAAAAACCTCTATCTGAAGGGGGTATACTTAGAAGACCAAAGAGTATATTACTGATATTTTTAGTTTTCAGCAAGCATTAATGTCTTGATTCTTCACAATTTTCACGAATTTTTTTGATAAGTTTAAGATAGAGTCAAAGCAAGTATTGTTTTGATTCTTACAGTAGATTTCAAGAAGCGTGAAGTACACAAGCTAAATTCCAAAATCAGGCATTAACTCTGTTTTGCTTTCTGAAGTTTCCTTCGCCCTTGGCATTGGCAAAGCCAGACGTTCGCAAACACGGACTAGCTGCGCGATCGCCCCAAGTAGGCAATAGAACTTCCCTGCTAAATTCTGTATTTTGTTAGCGTAGCGGGGCGTAGCCCATTCTAAATTCTGCTGTAATTCCTTGATTGAAAACAAAGGAACAACCCATGAAAACTACGGTTAAATATGACATCGAGCTTATCAAGGAAGAAGCACTTGAACTTGTTAAAAAGAGACTTGTTAACCGTCAGCAGCAAATTTATACCCTCTGTAAATATATTCCTCATCGTGATTGGGTTCATTTTGAACTTGAGCTAGAAAAAAACGAATTTCTACTCAGAGATAGAATTATTGACTTACTAGAACACGAATCTTGGGATGAAGACTGAGGCTGCATCTAAAAGCCAGGGCTATTTCATTCTAAAAAGTTGCTTAAGTGTGTATAACCCAAAAGAACAGAGCCGTTGAGCTTGTGCCATGTTTTCAAACATCTGGTCACGGTATAAATTG
>NZ_JACJTU010000067.1 GCF_014698835.1 Nostoc paludosum FACHB-159
GATCTGTAAATGCTGGGGTCATGCTTAATAACTGCTGAAATGCTTATCCTATATACATTTTCGCAGTTTTTGACCCCTTTTTTTTATATCTTTGTGAGAAATCCGGGTGCAAGCCTGCGCTCAGAACTTCGGGAGACACGGGGATTATGTCTTGATGCAAATTCTCAAATCATCCCGCAATTATGCAACGCCTGAAATTTTTGTTCTTACAGCAGATTGCAAATTTACTAAAGCTTGATGGAAAGATTTAAGATAGCAAGGGTGTGATGTTTCGATCGCCGTTAGTTACAAGGCTGCAAACGGCTGAAGCTCAAGTGAATGCAGCCCTGGCTTTCTATACTTACCAAATTCAAATGAGTATAGGATTAAGTTTGATTGGGTTTTTGTTGGTGCTGACGTTGTAATTCGGGAAAGTTTTTTAAATCGTCTATAGTTTGTGGTGCAGGAAATATTTCATTACTGTCTGATTGAAATCTATCTAAATAAATTTGAAAAGCTTGCTCGTCTTCGCTGTGTTCAAGGATATATTTACGCAGTTGGGTACGGCTCATTGACAGAAAATCTGGTTTACTCATAAATATCTCCATTTTCCATTTGGATAAATTAAGATTTCTGTTTCTTCTCCAGCTAGAATAACTATATTTTTTGTGCGTTCGTCTATCCGATTAGTTGCCCAATAACCAAGAATAAAACAAGTTCGCATTTGCTCTGGCGTTGGCATATTAAAATAAAATTATTTGTTTTATTAGGCAAGTTTGGTGTAAGAAAGATTTAATATAGCAAAGGCGCGATCGGGTTGGTTTGGTGCGATAGTAGCACTAAAACGTCAAACCAGATCCACTGATAATAATTGTCGTGAACTAACTACTAGAGTACAACTTCCTTGACTGCTCCTAATCATCTCTGGCTACCTGCACCGACAGATTTAACTTTGTTACCGGATGAAATAAATGTCTGGCGTATAAACCTTGACCAACCAGAACCACAGTTACAAAATTTGAAAAACACCCTTTCTAGTGACGAAATTGCTCGTGCTGAACGATTCCATTTTCCGCAACATCAGCAGCGTTTCATTGCTGGTCGTGGTATTCTGCGAAGTATATTAGGTCGTTACTTGAGTATTAAGGCATCAGAAGTTCAGTTTAATTATCAACAGCGCGGCAAACCAGTATTAGCAGAGACATTCGCAAAAAGTGGACTAGAGTTTAACTTGTCTCATTCCCAAGAATTAGGTTTGTGTGCGGTGAATTGTCAGCGCGAAATTGGCGTAGATTTAGAATATATTCGTCCGGTTTCAGATTTGGAAGCTCTTGCCAAAAGGTTCTTTTTAGCGAGAGAATATGAAATGTTGCGATCGCTCCCTTCAGACCAAAAGCAACAGGCATTTTTCCGTTACTGGACTTGCAAGGAAGCTTATTTAAAAGCAACTGGAGACGGACTATCTCAGTTAGAGCAAGTTGAAATTTTCCTCACTCCCACAGAACCAGCCAAGTTACGGATATCACAAGACTGGAGCCTTTTTGAATTAGCACCTGCTAACAATTATGTTGCTGCTGTTGCTGTAGCGAATTCTGGCTGGAAATTAAAATGTTGGCAATATTAATGGGCATGGGGCATTTGTCATTAATCTCCGCGTCCCCGCGTCCCCGCGTCTCCCCATCCCCCTCATCCCCCCTACTTATCTTCCTGCATACTTCTGACAATTTTCGTTACCAGTTTTCTAGGTACAAATCTGACGATTTTTGCTAGTAGTTTATTGATGAAACCAGGAATGACAATGGTTTTACCCTTCATTAAGCCACGATAACCGATTTCGGCTACTGTTTGGGCATCCATCATTCTTTTACCCTTAAGCATTTTAGAGTCTGCCATTCCGGTTCTTTGATGAAAGGCTGATTCTGTGGAACCTGGGCAAAGAACTGTGACAGTGACGCCTGTGCCTTCTAATTCATTGGCGATCGCTTCTGAAAAGGATAAGATATAAGCCTTAGTCGCAAAATAAACCGCCATCAAAGGGCCTGGTTGAAAAGCAGCAGCCGAAGAGACATTTAATATTTTTCCTTCGCCTTGCTTGACCATATCCTTGAGAAAAAGTTTAGTTAAATGGGTGAGACACACCAAATTTACCTGTAGCATTTCCAATTCAGCAGTTAGGCTGGTTTCGTGAAATAAACCATAAGTACCAAATCCAGCATTATTTACCAATACATCAACCTTAATATCGGCTTGTTGCAACTCAGTGAAAATTTCTGCTGGAGAGGTTGATATAGATAAATCTTTGACAATAGCTTTGGCAAAATTTCCAAATTTTGACTCGAATTTATCGGCAACTTCTCCTAGCTTTAGTTCGTTTTTATCTACTAAGACAAGATTATAATCATCAGCTGCGAAAAGATACGCTAATTCGTAGCCAATTCCACTTGCTGCCCCAGTAATAAGAGCAGTTTTCTTGCTCTGTTTTTGGTGTGTTGTGTTCATGTAAGAATATTGGTGAATTGAACTGAATTAAACTGCTTTTCATTGACAGTGGTTCTTGTTCTACAATTAAGTATGCGTAATATCTCAACTACTAAAAACGTCTTGAGCCAAAAAAATCTGTTATTTAATTTTTAATTACGAATGAAGCGTTGATATATCAGGAAAAATCAAGATGCATCCCTCTATGGAGATATATTTTGCTTACTTACAAAAGTGGCTAAATTCAAAATTTGATGATTTACAATAACCATTGTAGACTGTTTTTTTGTCAAGAGGAGAATTTTAAAATTTACATTTGTAAACACAAATAAATAGAGGAATTATCTTAACATTGATAGCCTTCAGATCCTCTGTGAGTCTTAGCAATACGTGTTTATTTAATCGTTTTTTTGTTTTGCAATTGTTTACAGTGAACCTTTTACTTAAAAATTTCATTGCCAAAGTAGATAAAGCAATTCATGAAAACTAAATATTTAGCGTAGTTGTTACATAATAAAATAGGTATAAAGTAACAAGTGAGTTTACTTGATATACGCAAGTATTAACTCATGTAAATCATTGAGATAACAGTTATATTCAGTCTAAGAATAGTTTTAATTTAGACCTATGTAAATTCATTTCTGCAAGCAATCATAATGATAGACCGTAGCTCTACTTTACCTGTTTTCGTTTTCATCGGAATACCATTAACTGTTCTATTAGCTTACTTTGGTTTGAATTATTCAGGGTTCTGTTTCGCCAAGATGCGTTATCTAAGTGATGAAGAGAATATTAAATTAGGTTTTGATGCTCTAAATAATGCAGAAAAACTACGTATCAACCTTGCAGGTAAAATGCAATATAGCGAATTTATTAAATATAAAAGTTTTGATGAATATATTAAAGAGAATCCTGATTGTTGTGCGATTAATCCTCCTGGTGGTTCCGATTTACCTCCGCCTGAATATTTAGAGCGTATATTTGGCTATCATTCTGGCAAGTTTGTGCAAATTAATTTTAAAGTACGCTACTTAGATGAAGCAGTTACAAAATATCAAAAAATTCGTGCAGATATTCCTTTGCAAAACTGTGGAAAAGTAGTAAGTTTTGATTAATATTTTTTAATAAAGAATAAATGATAGACCGTAACTCTCTTTTACCTGTTTTCGTTTTCATCGGAATACCATTAACCGTTTTATTCGCATACTTTGGGTTGAATTATTCAGGGTTCTGCTTTGCCAAGATGCGTTATCTAAGTGATGAAGACAAGATCCGATCAGTTTTCGATTTTCAAAATAATTATCAAAACGATCCAGAAACATTAGTTGTACAAGTTGGAGAATCAAAAATACAAAAGCATATTAAGTATGAAAGTTTTGATAAATATATCCAAGAAAATCCAGACTGCTGTGTGATTAATCCTGGTGGAACTTATGACATTGCAATACCCTCATTTTTAGATCGTATATTTGGATTTTCTTCTGGCGATATCGTAGTCATTAATTTTAAAGCTCGTTATTTAGACAAAAACGGCAAGCAAAGATTAAAAGAAATCCGTTTTGAAAATAGGTTACAAAACTGTGGAAAGCCCCAATAAAAATTTTATCTATTAAACAACTCAAAAATAGCGAATTATATGCAAGAAAATCTCTGTGTAACTCTGCGCTTACCTCCGCGTACCTTTGCGTTGAAAAAAGTTATGATTTGGCGTAGCTTCACAAATAAACGGTATTAATAGCTTGGTTTTATCAAAGCGAGTATAAATTTGCTTTGTATTAGAAAACTTAAAACTTTGGATTTTGAATATTTAATCCAAAATCCAAAATCTAAAATTACCTGTATTCCTAAGCGAGATTCAAGAAACCGCTTTGAATCAAATAGGCGGTATAAGTCATAAACAATTGAGAGTCAATTGTCGGGCAAGCAATAGAACTTCCTGCTAGTGCATGAAGCGTATCTTGGCAGCTAATATGTGGCCTTCTAGCTTGCAGGTATAAATCAGGAATAGTCAGCTGTTCGTCAGACCAACGTTCCAGTAAAAATGGTCGCAGAGTGTATAAAGGATTGTCTACAGAAGACACATTATTAATTAACTCTGATTGCCATTTGTCGTAGGGAATCATCTCAACTGAATAACCAAAAGAACGTATCCAGTCAACTAACACTTTCAAAGGCGCAGGTTGGGGATGTTGTAAATGGAAAGCCTTACCTATGGATTCTTTTTGGCGTGATAGATAGACAACGGCTTTACTCACATAGTCTACAGGAGACATATCCAACATATATTCTACATCGGGGAAACTTCCCATTTGTAAACAGCCCTTAGCCATCAAATTGATAAAGTCATGGGTGTTACAAATGCCTGTTTTACTATCTCCAGAAATCAGAGGTGGACGATAGATAGTTACAGGAAGTCCTCTGTCACGGGCGATTTTAACTAACTTTTCAGCTACCCATTTTGTTTGAGAGTAGCCAAGATAAATACCTTCCCAATGATTGAATTCATCCTGTTCTTTGACAACTTTACCAGCATAAACAGGCGATTCAAAAACAGCAACGCTGGAAACGTAATGTACGGGCTTGACTTTAACTTGACAAGCTAATCTTAATACTTCTTGAGTTCCAAGAACATTAGCAGCCTTCAATGCCGAGTAGGGATAAACATAATTCAGCAAAGCACCGCTATGATAAATACTATCAATTTTGGCGGCTAAGATTTGGAATTGTTCTAAGCCAAGACCTAATAATGGCAAAGATAAATCACCGACAACAGGAATAATTCGAGAATTATATTCTTCCTGCCAAATTGCATATTGTTGGAGATTATTTTGCAGTTTGGTCTTGCCAGCTTCAGGATTATCAGCACGGACTAAACAATAGATATCCGCGTTGGTTTCCTGTAGTAATTCCCGGATTATAAAGGCTCCTAAAAAGCCAGTTCCTCCGGTTAAAAAGATGTTCTTGGGTTCGGTTATAGGTAAATTAGCAGCAGCGCCAGGATTAATTGTAGGGTCAAGAACAGCCTCGGCACCTAAATCTAAAACTAAGGGCGCAGTATTGACGGTAGAAGATGCTGATTTTGTATCTTGAATCGCTGAATCTTCTTGTACTTCTTCAGCTAAACGCTGTGAAAGCGATGCAATATTTGGGTAATGCCATAGCAGCAGCGGAGATGGTTGGAATCCTAGCAGTTTTTCTAGTTTACCTACTAGAATCATTGCTTGGGCGGAATCCAAACCATAGTTTTCTAAATGTTCTTCGATGTCGATTTCAGCAGTTTCAACACCTAGCAACTCAGCTAAGTTAGATACCAAAAAATTCTGAATATCTGCTGCGGTAAAAGACTGTTTTAAAGTCATTTTTAAATCTCCACTAATGTAGAAGGAACTGGTTGATATTGACTGTAATAATTAGAGAGTTGCAGCCCTTGCATTTTCAAAGTTTGGATGCGATATAAAAAGGCTGCGCCAGTCATAATTTGGTCTGCAACATCAACTACTCGGCGATTATTTGGGTCAGACAGGTAAGAACCTTTTACCCAGTCATTGAAGCTACCCATTGCCGGCCCGCACCAAATTTGATAATCGACTTCTCGACCTTTTTCACCAGAATTCGACCAGCGAGAAGATAATCCTAAATACCAACGGAAAATCAACGCCATTTTCAGCTTAGGATTATTCACAGCTTTGCCCAATTTTTCAGGATTTCTTTGGGATAAATAAGCTGCTGTTCCTTCCCAAACTTCAGCAATAGTTTTGCGGAAAACTTGTTTTTCTAATTTCTCTCTTTCTGCGAGAGGAATGTCTTCAATTGAGTCATAAGCGCGATAGAGTTCAAATAATTTTTGCGCTCGCATGGGGAACATTGTACCCCGTTTGAGGACTTGCAATTTGACTCCCATCTCAAACATATCTGCGGCTGGTGCCATCATCATATCAGCCATTTCTGCTTGAGCGAGTAACTTTTTGGTATGTTCGCAAGCTCCAGATTCAATGCATGATTGATTTATAGAACCAGTTACTACATAAGCAGCACCCATCATGAAACCAGCTAATGCTGATTCTGGTGTCCCAATTCCACCTGCTACTCCGACTCGAATGGGTATTTGATAATGATATTGGGCTTGAATTTCATCGCGCAAAGCAACAATAGAAGGTAGCAAACAAACCAAGGGACGGTTATCTGTATGACCGCCAGAATCAGCTTCCACGGTAATATCATCAGCCATCGGAACTTTAGCGGCGAGAGTTGCTTGCAAGTCTGTAATTAATCCTTGTTCCAGAAGTTCTTTGAGAATTCTGGGTGGCGCCGGTTGCATAAATTTTGTAGCAACTTCTCGGCGGGAAATTTTGGCAATGACTTTATTTCTGATTTCAATTTGATTGGCGTCATTTAATCCCAAACCAGCTACGCGATAGTAAACAATGTTTGGAGTTAAATCAAGAAATGCGGATGCTTCTACTGTTTTTACCTGATATTTGAGATATAAATCTACAGCACGGCGTTCAATTGCGGGTTCGCTGGGACTGTGAATTAAATTAAATGCGTAAGGCCCTTGGGGTAAGGCTTGTTGAATTTTCTTAATGGCTGCTTCTAAACGGTCTGGACTTAAACCACCTGCGCCAAAGGAACTTAAGATTTGCGCTTTTCCTAGTGCAATTACCATTTCTTCTGAAGCAATTCCGCCAGCCATTGCACCGGTAGCGTAGGCATATTTGACGCCATGAAAGGAGAGGAAGTTGGGATCTCCTAATTGTTGAATTCTGACTGGTGTCGCAAATGTCAACAGTTCTACTTGTGCTGCTGTGCCATTTTCAATAGGAGATAAATACCCCTCGTTAGTGACACCGATTTTTCCGGCAACTTTCACGATGTAGCAAGGTTTATCTAATACCATCAATTTATTTTTGATGGTTTGTTGGTCGAAAGATATAGATTCTAATGAACCTTTCCAAATTTGGTTTTGAGTAGGAAACCAAGGGGAGAAGTTCAGGCCGTTATCGTGTTTACTTAGTACCGTATCTACGGTTGTCACAGCAGTTGTCCCTCGAATGATGAGCGTTAGAGTTTGGTTTTTGTAAATGTTTGAATTTGTCTCACGCAGAGACACAGAGGCGCAGAGAGTTTGAGAGATGAGATTTTTGAGTTGGATGCAATTAGTGTGGTGCTGTGCCTCACTAATTGCCTTCTGCCTTCTGCCTTCTGCCTTCTGCCTTGTTTAATTTGATTCTTCGTCGAGTAAGTTTTGGGCGCAAGCTAATTGCAGTTGGATGATTTCACTCATTTGCTTGCTAAATTCTTGTCTGGCTTGTAGGAAGGCTGTGTGTGCTTTAGTTATCTTGGAATTATTAGCGTTGAGTTTTTGATACTGAGACTTATTTAAATCTGACATTTGGATGATTCTACGAAGTTTCCGAGTGGTGGTTGGAGGGGAAAAAGTAGGTTGAGTGGTTGTTTGTTCAATTGCGGTTGACTCAGAAGATTTTACTTCTTCTTTAAATTCAAAACCGTTATTAATGATATTTTTTGCTGTGACTTTTTCAGGCTGGGAATGAGAGGCTGGGATGTTATTGAGATTACTTGTTTCTGAGAAGATTGCACCGCGAATTTCTAATGAGGAGTCGGGTAAAATTTGAGGTTGGATTTGGGGGCGATCGCCTTTACATTTCTCAACTAAATCTCCAAATATTTTGCGGTTATCTTCAGTCAAAATACTATCAGTAATTGATTGTCCGCCCAAGGTTACAGTTCTCAGAGTTGCCTTACTTTTATTGGTAGTTTGTGCAACACTATATAATGGCGATAAATCCACATCTGCCCGATGACTAACTAGTTTTGCCAGTGCTTTGACAAAAGCAGTATGGTCATCCATACCTCTACGATTTAGAGATACTGTAATGTGTTCTTTACCTTGGAGAATTTTATCAATCCAGCGAGAACAGACATTACCAGCACCAGCTTCAATGAATATTTTGGCACCATCATCATAGAGGCGATTAACTAACCTGGGAAAGTCTAATTGTTGAGAAAGACCTGTAGCAATACTACGAGCAATTTCGCCACTCTCAAGTTTTATTGGTTGGTATTCAGCAGCAGAATAAAATACAACGCCAGGAATATTTTGTGATGGTAATGTGTTTAATTTCACCAATTCACCATATTCAGAACGCATTGTTTCGCTATGAATCACATGGTCGAAGGGAGCCGGGAAAGCATTGCAGCCCAAGGCTTTTATGACTCGCTGACAGGCTTCTGGTTCGCCAGCAATTAATACTTCTTCCGGTGTATTAATCTGAGTTAAGTAAACGCGCTGTTCATTTTTTAGACATTCCCTCACTTGCTCTGGGCTAGCCATTAAAACATAGTTACCCCAAAGATTATTGTCGGAAGCGGAGGAAATTTTTGGTAGTCCCCAATACTCACGCACAGCATTTTTCGGCCCGGATAACCTATCGCCAAATAAAGCCGATGAGTTGAAGCTACTACTACCTTCATAAAAATTGCTCCAAACTCCTTGGGCAACCATCATGCTTGTTTCACCCAAGCTATACCCAAAAACATATTTAGGTTTAACTTGAAAATCATCACGAATAATCGTGGTGAGTAATCGGGTACAAAACATTTCGGCTTCAAACATTGCTAGAGAATCATCTAGCAATTTCTTTTCTAGTGTTTCTAGTTCCCTAGTAGTGAATTTTTTCAAACTTCTGGGAAAAACTAGCGGTTCAACATCAGCAGCACGTTTGTAAATACTTTTAACCATTAAGTCGTTGTAGACTCTTGGGAATAAGCGAAATAGCGTGCGACCTATGCCAAGATAAGAATTTACTGCTGCCGGATAAATGTAAGCAATTTCACCTTTTTTACCCAGTGGTTTAGATGTGAAATAACTACCTACAGGTGTTTGCCAATCTGTTCCGCGTTCAAAAGCATTATTTACACCTTTACGCGCAGATTCAATTTCTTTGAGTAATTCTTTTTGGTTACGTCCTGTAATTGATAGGACATATTTTGCAGCCGATTGGTTTTGAAAGTTTTCAAAATATTGGCTAGCAGTTACTTTGAGAGAAGCAGAATTTTCGATGGTTTTTTGGAAATTATCTAAAGCCGCAAATAAACTTGAACTGTCATCAGCCGGGATGGGGAAAAGACAAAAAGGTTTTTCCTCTAAATATCGGCTGCTGCGTTCTTCTTGGCTACCTTCTTCCGATAAGATGACATGAGCAAAACTGCCATCAAACCCAATACTGTTAAGTGCGGAGACTCTCGATTTAGCGTTTTTCCCTAAAAACCAAGGTCTTGATTCTGTAGCCACGTAGAAAGGGCTGCCTTCCCATACTTGCGGCGTTTTCACGCCAGACCAATTGGGAGTACCGGGTATGTATCTGTGATACAGACAAAGAGCATTTTTAATCAGGCTGGCAATTCCCGAAGCCACGTAGGTGTGACCGATATTGGCTTTGACGCTGCCAATTGCACAGTGCAACCCATCTCCGACTGGCGGATAAGCTTGCAGCAAACCTGTGATTTCTGCTGCATCTTCCTGGGGAATACCACTACCGCAAACTTCCAGGTAGTTTACCTCTGTGGGTTCGATACCTGCAATTTGGAAAGCTTGTTTGCAGACTTGGCTGATGGTTTCGCCGTCTACAATGGTGGAACGGGCTTGTCCGATGCTAACGGCATCAATAACTGCATAGATGCGTTCCGCATTTTCTAGGGCGGTGTCATGACGTTTGAGAACAACTGCACCCGCACCTTCGCCAACTGTCCAGCCGTCTGCGTTTTGGTCGTAACTTAAGGTATTGATACCCGTATTCACCTTAGCCATTTGGCTTCGCAGTAAGACGTTTTCTACACCGCCAGCCAAGTCAACGGCACCAACAACTACGGCTTCGACTTCTCCAGCAGCCAGTAGCATTTGTGCTACTTCTAAAGCTTTGAGGGCAGAATTTTCGCCAGCCGTCATCGTAAATGCTGGCCCGGTGAAGTTCCACAAAGCGGAAATGCGACTCGCCATGATGTTGGCGATGTGGCTGACATATTCGCCAATTTCTACTGGATGATGAAGGCTATCTTTGACGATAGTTTCAAGTTGAGTTAGCTGTTCGTTAGGCAAAGAGATTTCTTGAGCGAGTAAACCTTCTTTAATTTGCCAAGGCAAATTCCATCTTTGCTGTAGCTGATGTACGGATAATTCTGTTTCGGCGGCAATGATAACTGCAACGTTGCTGCCTTCTGGGATTTTCGCATCTTTGAGGGCGCGATCGCTCACTTTCAGAAGTAGCAATTGCTGTGGATTTAATTTGTCTACTTCATTGGGTGGAATTTTGCACGAAAAAGTATCGATTTCAAAATCTTGAATGTATGCCCCTACTGGTGCTTTACCTTCTGGCAAACCGTATTCTTTGAGTAAATTCTCTTGGTTTTCTATGCCATGCCATCTTTGTGGCGGTAACGAAACAAAATGCTGAGTGCCATCGTAAATCGAACGTTCAAAAGCATCTAAGCCGTTACAGTTGCCGAAAAAGGCATCCATACCGACAATGGCAAGTTTTACAGGTGAAACAGGTTCGCTTGAATTGTCTAATTCTGTTGTAGTTCCTTGTTCTAAAATCAGGTGAGAATTAGTACCGCCAAAACCAAAAGCACTGATAGCAGCCCGTTTTATTGCAGCGTTATTATTAGGCCATGCAGTGGCAGTTTTAACAATTTTGTCGGCGGAAATTGTACTATTTTCACTCGCTATCGGTTCGGTAACATTCAGTGTCGGTGGAATGACCCCGTGAGACATACTCAAGATTACTTTAGTCAAGCCAACCATACCAGCCGCAGTTAATAAATGGCCGGTATTTGCTTTAGCAGAACCTATCAATGGTGCGGCTTGATGTTCACCAAAGAATGTTTCGATAGAATTGAATTCTGTTGTATCTCCTAATAATGTGCCGGTAGCATGGCATTCTAAATAATCTACGCTTTGAGGACTAATTTTTGCCTCGTTATAAGCCCTCTCAAAAGCGAGAATTTGTCCTTTAGGATTGGGGCTGAGTAAATGCTTTCCTTTACCATCATTTGATAGTCCATTACCACAGATGGTAGCGAGAATTTTATCGCCGTCTCTGACAGCATCAGAATATCTCTTGAGCATTACAATACCAACACCATCGGCGGGAATTAGCCCTCTGGATGATTTATCTAAGGGACGGCTAATACCATTTTCTGGGTATCCTTGAACGCCAGAAAATAACATCCGCACAAACAAGGAATCTGCACTACTGATGGCTCCGGCTAACATTACGTCGGCTTTGTGCGATCGCAAATAATGAGACGCCAGTTTAATGGCATAAAATGATGAGGAGCAAGCAGCATCGAGACATAAGTTAATGCGAGATAAAGATAAGGCTTGAGCGATTATTGCTGCTGGTAAGCCGGAAATCATCGCATTATATAATGATGCTTGATTGGCGGTTGGGAGAGTAGGTAAATCTAAATCTGGAACTTGTAAAAGCTCTTTGAGAGCAGGGGCGATGGTTTTTTGGTAGATGGGAGAAAATAGTTGGTTGGAAAGTTTTGTAGGGAATGAAAGGTTTCCTAAAATTACACCGCATTTGGAGAGAACGGTTTGATTGTCCCAATAACCGCTTTGGAGAATTGCTTGTTTAGCGGCGTACAATGACCATTTGAAGGTCTTATCTAAATTGGCAAGTAATTCTGGTGGTAAATTGTAGCCGGATGGGTCAAATTCAAAGTTGCGGATGTATCCACCTTTGAGGGAATAAGTTTTATCTGGTGTACCTTTGAGTGGATGATGAAAGATTTCTGGATCTACTCCAAATTCTTGGATGGTTGCTGATGAGGTGGAGTCTTTTTCAGTGATGATATTTTGCCAGAATTCTTCGGGGTTTTTGGCGTCGGGGAATAGACATGACAATGCGATAATGGCGATTTTTTCCATTATTTTTATCCTCAAGGTTTGGGTATTAGGCTGAGCAGACGGGAGGATTTACGCTGTTCCCCAAACTTGAAAGGCTCACGCAAAGGCGCAAAGGCGCAAAGAAGGAAAGAAGGAAAGAAGAGGAGAGTTAGCTTCTGAGTAGTTTCATTGACCAAATGATTGCTCTGGCTCCCAGGAGGCGTGAGTAGATTTGGCCTTGTTGGTTGTGGATGATGATGTCGGCGGTTGCGCTACTGGGGGTTTTGGATTTAACTTCGCAGGAAACGTAGAAGGGTTCGTTGTGTGGTGTGGCTGCAAATTGTTCGTATTTTGCGACTTGTCCGGGTAGGCAACCTTCTTGATGAAAGTGCTGTGTCCAAACCCAAAGTGCGTGCATACTTAGGTCAGTTGTATATGGGTTGACCCATTGGACTGGAAATTGTCCTTGTTCTTTCTGTGAGATTCCTTGCCACAAGCATTGTGTAGTAATTTTTTCTGTGGTGATATTTAAAACTTTTTGGATTTCTTGAAAAGCTTTGCCATGAAATAATGTAGCTTCTCCATTTTGATAAAAAGATTTACCAGTGAGAGTAATGATATTATCCTCTTCTAGATTCACTGCATCGTAAATTGGGGTAGTGGGTATTTCTAGTAATAGTTGGATTTGGGCGCTGAAATGATAAAATGTTTTGCCAGCCGGATTTTTACTCGATATTTTGGTGTTGAATGTAATCTGTTGTCCATTAGTTTTAGAAACTTCTTCAACGTCTACAATATATTCACTTGCTAGGCTTTCATTAAAAGTAATTCCTTTCAAAATTTTGAAATCTTGAGCAGCAAAAAATCTATATCCTGGATAAAGTTGTTCGCAATAATCAATCATCCATGATAGAGCGCATGTAGCAGGTAATACTGGAGAGCCAGCTATTACATGATCCAATAAAAATGGGTTTTCTTCTACTGTCATGCGGCGGCGCAAACGATAGCTGCGGAGTTCGGAATCTAACTCTCTAGCTAAGGGTACTAGGGGGCTACCAATGACAACTTGTGTATTGTCTTGATAGGTGGGATGCAATTCGTTGACTAACATTTGTGTCCCAGCTTCTACAGGAATTACTTCAACTCCTCGTTCAGCAAAAGCTTTTTTGAGTTCTGGCGATACCATCCCACTGTCCCAAGCTCCCCAGTTAATTGCTACTACGTGGCATGAGGGATATTGTTGTTTGAAAATATGGGCCGATTTATTGAGAATTTCATTGGCGATCGCATAATCGGATTGACCAATGTTTCCATAGAATCCTGTTACTGAAGAAAACAAAACTAAATGCTGAAGTTGATGAGGATTGATACAATCCAGTAGGTTTTCTAATCCTTTAACTTTGGCGGTATAAACTTTTTCAAAATCCTCTTCTGTTTTCTTTTCAATTAATTTATCGGCTAAATTTCCAGCGCCATGTATAATGCCTGTAATTGACCCCATACGTTGTACAGCATTAGCTAGCTTTGCTTGTAAAGCCTGTGTATCTGTAACATCAACGCTAATATATTCGGCTTTAGCTCCTGCTTTTTCAATCGCTGCGAGGGTCTTTTTAATTTCGCGGCTGGAGGCAATTTTGTTATATATTTTTTGCACATTCATGGGTGTGGGTTTCTCTCCTTGGGCAAGAAGAGTTTCCATGATGCGTTTTTTCAATGCTGATTCTTCGCAACCTTGAGCAAAATCTGGCTCGGTTTCTAATAGTTCGGAGCGACCGAGAAGAATGAATTTGCAAGGTTGCTGCTTGGCTAGTTTGATAGTACACTCAGCCGTAATCCCTTTTGCACCGCCGCTAACGACAAAAACAGATGATGGACTAAGCTGGGCTGTTTGGGTCATAAATCCTCGTAAAAAAATGTATAAATTTGTTTTTTTTGTGATAGGAACCACAAAGAACGCAAAGGACGCAAAGTAAGAGAAATAGTCAAGATTCTAGAAAAAACATAAGCAGTCCTAAAAGATTTGCAATATTCTCTGTTTCTTTTCTTTGCGCTCTTTGCGTCCTTTGCGGTTCGTTAAAAACAGTAATTTTCACAACTCAAATAGGACTGCTATGACTTAATTAACCTACCTTTGGATTGGCAATTAAAGTGACTCGTCCTTGTGAACCATACCCAACTTCACCGATATAAAGATTGGGGTCGTGAAGTTCGGCGATAATGTGGTTTACTGACTGTTGGGCATCAATTCTCGGACTTAAGTCGATCGCTCGTGTAAAGACTTTTGGCCATTCCCATCTCAGGGTTTTGGTTAATCCAAATAAACCAGCCGCGATCGCTCCGAAGTTGACTTTGTAATCTAAACCGAATGCACCATCGAGATGAGCGACTGTGCAGAAACAACTACGTCCATGTTGTGCGGCTTCGGTGAGAGCAGGTTTGAGGTGTTTCGCCATCAAAAATACGTGCTTGACGATCGCCTTTTCCTGTTCGATGTAGGGAATTTTTCCGGTGTTATTCGCTACGAAAATAGGATGTAGATGGATGAAAGCCCCAACCTTACCGCAGTGAGTAGCGATCGCTTGTAGTTGTTGTTGCAGATGTTCTTCGCTCAAGTTTGCCAAGGTGACGCGGGTTACTCCTGCGGGTAAGGGCGATTGTTGGGGAATCAAGGATTGGGGGAAACTGATAACTACTACTTTCGAGCCTTCGGCAATTAGGGATTCAGTTAATTTGGAAGTAGTGAGGAAACCATCATCGGTTATTAAAGTGATGTGTCCCTCTGGTAACGTGAAATCCAAGCGATCGGGTTTTGGTAGGGTTCTGAGTTTGGCGGGATAGCGCGCGATACTATGCTCTAATTCCGGTGGCTGCTGGACAAACTCAGACTCATACTTTTTTTTTTCACCTCCAGCTAGCTGCTGTAGGTAATCAACTATTTGACCGATGGTGCGGAGTTCTCCCAGTTCCTCTATATTCGGTTTGGGTAAGTTGGGGTACATTTCCTGCATCGCCCCTAAGATTTCTACCCTTTTGATGGAGTCAATCCCTAAGTCGGCTTCCATGTCCATTTCTAGTTCCAGCATCTCTACCGGGTAGCCGGTTTTATCGCTGGTGATGGCTAGTAGGGTTTGAGCTAAGTCAGGAAATTCATTAGTTGTTGCTGCTGCGGGTTCCGCTTCTGGTTGTGGAGTGAATGCAACAACTACGCTGACTTCCGGTGTAACTTCTGCTGGAGTCTCTACTACTTGTTGTACTTCCGGTGCTGGAGTCTCTACTACTTGTTGTACTTCGTGAATTGCAACTTCTACAGAAACGCTTTTAGCAGCAAAGGATTGCAGATATTCTACAACTTGACCGATGGTGCGTTTTTCTGCCAGTTCTTCTAAGTTGGGCTTGGGTAGGTTGGGATACATTTCTTGTAGCGCCCCCAAGATTTCCACCCGTTTGATGGAGTCAATCCCTAAGTCTGCTTCCATGTCCATATCCATTTCCAGCATTTCTACCGGATAGCCAGTTTTGTCGCTGGTGATGGCTAGGAGGTTTTTATCCAAGTCAACAATATCAATGGTTGCATTGGGGACTGGGGGTTGGGGGCTGGGGATTGGGGACTGGGGACTGGGGACTGGGGACTGGGGACTGGGGATTACTGGGGTTTCAACTACAGGCTGTACTATTTGAGGGAGTACTGGAGTTTCAACTACAGGCTGCACTAGTTGGGGGAGTACTGGAGTTTCGGCTACAGGCTCTACTACCTTGGGAGCAGGGATATGTGTTAAGCCGTTGCCATTTTTCACTACTGGCTCAGTTACAGGTGAGGGTAAAGCTTCTACTATCTTGATAGTAGGGGGTACTGGTGCCTCTTCGGTGACGGTTGTTTGTGTGGTGAAGGGGATGAAATTATGTGCTGCACCGTTGCTGAGTTTCTCTGTGAGTTGAGTTGCTCCATCTTCTGAGATGATTTGAGAATACTCTTGCTGTATGAGTTGGAAAAAGTTTTTCGTATATTCCAGTTGCTCTTGGAGATATTGCTCGTGGATGCGTAGGGTTTCACCTTGTTGGGAATGAAACTGCATCATGCTGCGCTCCAAGCTTTCCATGACAACTTGCTTCAGCTTGGTGGTTTCGGCTGTAGATTTACTTTCACTCAAGAGCGCATTTTGTTGCTGCATCAGTTGGAAGAACGCTTTGGCGTATTCCATTTGATGGTTGAGGTAAGCTCCGTGAGCTTGTAGATTCTCAGATTGATTTTGCTGGAACTGTGTCAGGAGATATTCTAAACTTTCTAAAAGTTGTTGGTAATTTGTAAGTTTTTCGGGTGTTGGTTGCATCTTAGATTCCTGGGCTGGTTGACTTAAAAGGGTCACAGGACTCATTTGCTGCTCTGGTTGGGTAGCGATATGAGAAGTCACACCGTTCATTGATGGAGTGTTAATCGGGGGTGTTTTTTTATGTCCGTTAGTCTCTATGACTGGCAGAGGTCGAGCCACATCTAGGCTGGTATATAAAGGAGCCGCAGTTTCAGAGGGGATGGGCTGATTTGGTTTGACTGAATTCTCAGATGAAACCGCAGGTAATGTAACTTTGTGACCGTTTTGCAAAGCTTGGGCGAAGGCGTTTTTGGTTTTTTCGGATCTGTAGTTGATGCCGTTTAAACGTACATTTAAAGCCTTTTTCTGTTCAATTGCAGGTATGGTTTGGGGAACTTGGTAAGGGTCGAGGTTGCTCAAAGCCATACCGATTACCCGCAACTGCACAACTGCTTCCCGCAAGGAGCGATCGCTATTCTTCTGAGTACTAGGGTTCAAAGTTACGGTAAGATGCGGGCGATCGCCAAGAATTTCTTTTACCAAGTTGGTCAAAATTCTCCGCGGCCCAAATTCCACAAAGCAAGTACCGCCGGCTGCATAGATGTTTTCAATTTCCTGCTTAAACAGCACTGAGTTGGAAAGGTGCGTTTCGAGGATTTTTTGAATCGCTTGCGGTTCTTTGGGATACTGTTTGCTAGTAACGTTGCTGTAAACCGGGATTTTGGGACTTTGGAATTTGACAGACTTGGTAGCGATCGCAAAGGATTTCTGAGCAAAGGCAATCAGTGGTGTGTGGAATGCTGCCGATACGGGCAATAATACAGCCGTATATCCTTTGTCTTGTAAAGCCTGACGCACTTTAGCGATTTCTGCGGTCGGCCCGGCTAAGACATATTGATTTGGCGAATTTTGATTGGCGATCGCAACTTGCGGAAACTGTTTCAGCACTGCTTCAACTTTGCTGATGTCTTCTTTGACAGCCAGCATACTACCTGCATCGTGGTCTGGGTCTTCAGGTGCCGCCATTGCTTGACCCCTAGCTTTCACCAAGAATAGGTAATCTTCGGTAGTCAAAACTCCCGCAGCCCACAATGCTGTGATTTCTCCAAAGCTGTGACCGGCAACAAAATCGGATCTGAATCCAGCTTGTTGCAGTATGGTGTACATCCCTGCACTCAACACCCCGATGGCTGGTTGAGCGTATTCTGTGCGTTGTAAGGCGGCAATTTGGGCATTTTTCTCTGCCTCTTCAAACACAGGATGGGGAAAAACGATTTCGGATAGCGGTTGCAAGTTATCTTTGAGCAACAAGCTATCCATATAGCCATGTAGACGCTGCATCACCGGGAAATTCATCGCTAATTCCCGTCCCATTTCCAAGTATTGGGAACCTTGGCCGGAAAATAAGGCGACAACTTTACCACCCAATTCCATACCAGAAGCCCGGTAATAAATTCCTTGGGGATGTTCCCAAGATGTTGCTGATCCTTTGTTTTTCAGCCAGTCAATGCTAACTTGCAGTAACTTGCAAGTTTCTTCAAGGTTCTGCGCCACAAATCCAAATCTGGCAGCAGAGACGGGAATCTCTAGAGTTTTGCACTCATTGACTAATTTTGCATAGTGTGTTTTGGCTTCTGGTGAGCGCAATTTCGCTAAAAGGTCTTCCGATTTAGCCAGCAATTGGGACGGGTTAGCAGCAAACACCAGCACTTCATTAGCGCCACCGTGTAGGCGGTAGGCGTGGTTTTGGTCAGCTTGATATTCTTCTAGAACAACATGGTAGTTAGTGCCGCCAAAACCGAAGGAACTCACACCTGCGCGTCTTGGCGCTTCGCCTTCAGCACGAATCCAAGGTCTGGTTTCGGTATTCAAATAAAAGGCGGAATTTTTAATATTAAGTTTGGGGTTCGGCTCGGTAATATTAATTGTCGGCGGTAATACTTTGTGATGTAGCGCCAAAGCCGTTTTAATCAAACTTGCCGCACCTGCCGCTGCTTTGGTGTGTCCGATTTGAGATTTCACGCTACCCAAAGCGATATGCTGCTTTTTCGAGTCATGCAGAGCAAAGAAATCCTGTAAAGAACCGAATTCTGTCGGATCTCCAGCCATTGTGCCGGTACCATGTGCTTCCATCAAGCCAACGGTAGCGGGAGAAAAGCCTGCATCTTCATAAGCGCGTTCTAAGGCTTTGACTTGGCCTTCCTTGCGGGGAGCATAAATACTCTTGTAGCGTCCATCGCTGGAGGTACCAATGCCTTTGATAACTGCATAGATTTTATCGCCGTCCCGTTCTGCATCTTCCAGGCGTTTGAGGACAATCATGCAGATACCTTCACCCAGCATCATCCCATCAGATTTAGCATCGAAAGGTTTGACATTCTCGCCAGGAGAAACGGCTGGTGTTTTGCTGAAGGAGATATAAGCCATGATGGTGTTATCGGTGTCAACGCCACCAGTCAACATCATGTCAGAACGATATTCGACTAGTTCGCTAATTGCTAGTTTTAAAGCACCGAAGGAACTAGCACAAGCGGCATCAACTACACAGTTCATCCCGCCAAAGTTGAGACGGTTGGCAATTCTCCCCGCGACTACGTTAGCCAGCATTCCAGGGAAAGCGTTTTCGTCCCATTTCACATAGGCGCTTTTGATTTTCTCAACGATTTTTTGTGTATCTTCGTCAGATAAACCGCTACTTTTAAGCGCTTTTTCCCAAATCGGATATTCCAATCTGGCAGAAAGTGGCATTCCTAACTGCTTGGCCATGGCTACGCCTAAAATTACCCCAACCATTTCGCGGTCAAATTCGCGTTGGTCGCCATAGCCAGCATCTTCCATCGCTTCTTTTGCAACCACTAAACTTAATAGTTGCGATACATCTGTAACCTCTAAAATGCTGGGTGGAATGCCAAATTCCATCGGGTTAAAATCCACCTCTGGAATAAAGCCGCCTCTTTTACAATAAGTTTTATCTTCGGGGGTTCTGGGATTTGGATCGTAATAATCTTCGACGCTCCAATGGGTAGATGGAACATCAGTAATGCAGTCAATTTTATTTACTATATTTTGCCAATATTCCCGTAAATTTCTGGCTTGAGGTAATAGAGAAGCCATGCCAACAATGGCAATAGGATTGTGTTGTAATTGTCTGTTAAGTTTGTTGATTGACACTGGTTTTCCTGAACTCATCTTTTTTTCCTCTATAGACCTAATTACAGCCTTTTCACAATTGTTAATCAGGCTCTCTAACTCTGCTAAGGCAGTATCAATTGAATGAGCAGACATAGGGCATGGTGAGTACTGTGGATTGTGTAGATACAGTAATTTCTGTTGCCTACTAATTAATCAAAATCTCTTGTCGTGTAAGCAATTAGCGATGTTAATCTGCGCTAATTGCTTTTCTCCTAATCAACACCACACGACACATACTGCCCTAATAAAGCCTTAGGTTTACAGGCAATTTTGGCACACAGGATCGTGTAAAAATGTTATGCAACTCTTGATTCTTGAAAATGTAGCGATCGAACAATTTTGGATTTTAGATTTGCGATAGCGCAGCGTTAGCGAGTCCGCGATCGCCTTTTAGATTGGTTCCACCCACAAACAGACAAAACTTGCTCATAAATCCAAAAAATAATCCAAAATCCAAAACTTGTACTGAGCCTGTCGAAGTATCCAAAATCTAAAATTCTAGTTATGAGCAATGGTATCCCACTGAACAGTAGAAACTGAAGAGTAGCTAAAAGAACAGAAACGCTTTTTTCGTCTGCAATAGTTTGATTTTCAACCCTAACCGCAACAACGTAGCTGGTATTAATGACAGCGTTCTGTGTCTTAATAAATGTCATAGCCAGTTTCAACGTTCAGGATAATACATTTTATGAGATTCGACCTAGAAAAGTTGACAAGTTCGTTACAAAAAACATCACCTTTTATCTGAATTTATGCAATGTGAAAAACTAATTAAACCTTCATAAGGTGATGACCAAGCAGTTTGATTTAGTTATTTCTACTTTCAAAATCTTAATTAAATAACTAATTGACCTCACAACTTTTAAGCGTTGAATTAATAAAAACAATAACACGCTTTATATAAACTAAATGATTACTTTAAACTTTTTTTATAAAAAACTAGATTATTGTTGATATCTATTTTGCGTAATTTTCATAGCTTTAGTATAATTTTCAACCGAAAAAGTGTATAAAAAGCTGAATTATCTCAGGTTTAGATGGAAATTGGTTTAAAAAATAACAGTATTAATTTCTCGGTTATTAAGTAATAATTACTTGGACACATTAATAAATGGCAGAGCTATAAGTATTTTTTTCATGAAAATAACATAATTCAACTAATGTTTTTGATGATTTACTAATATAAATATAAACAAAAAACAAAATGGTTATCTATAAAGCAATTGTTAATTTTGAATATGTTGCATAGTAAACATAATTCAATTTGCTGCCGTTGGCGTAGCCTGTAGTAGACATCCCTAATTAGAAGACTGTTGCTCAAAAAGATGATAATGTCTTAGGTTACACAACATTACCAACAAAAATTTGTTAATATTTTTATGGGTTAACTAGTATTTAATAATGCTGAAAAACTTGGATAAAGAAGTTTTTGTAGTGGATAACTACGATAATTGCAGCGAAATATGAAAAATATTTTGATGAGGAAATCAGGATTTATGCCAAGTCAAACAGTTGACAAATGAAATTTTTTTAGTCATACTCAAAAACAAGGTTATTCAATTTTTTGAGTTGATTTTTCGGCGCTTCATTATTCTTGATAGTTAAGTTTTCTGGCTAGCGCTATTGTATTTTACGCTACTGGATTCAAAGACAAGTAACGATATAACTAAAGAAGCTTTCAAGTAACACTACCATAAGAATTCAGAATTCAGAATTCAAAAAGAACTCTGAGCCGCAGTTTCCATCATTGATGCAGTTCACCGCAAGCATCAGAAGTTCGAGAATCAAAAAAGTTAAAGAATCAGGAAAACATTTGATTTATCAATATACCAACCATACTAAACTCCTTCTAAATTTTGAATTCTGACTCCTGAATTCTGACTTCTGAATTCTGAATTCTTAGCCCTTATCGATTAAATAGAGCCATTTCAGCTATCCCCTAGTAAGAATTGGAATGAAAATATGGCAGTAAATAAAGAAAGCCGATTATTTACAAAATCCGTTGTGCGATCGCGAGTAATTTTAGCAGCTTCTATCACCTTAGCGGCCGGATTAATTACTTTATATAGTTTGGCAACATTTTCGCCGAAAACTAAAGTTGAGACGCCAGCAGCGAATCCTGTAAAACCGACCACCCCAACAAAAGTTGCTGTCACAGCCTTAGGACGTTTGCAGCCAGACGGTGACGTTACTTCCTTGAATGCTCCCAATGCTAATAATGGTGTGCGAGTCGAAAAACTGTTAATCAAAGAAGGAGAAGTAATTAAGGCTGGGCAAATATTGGCCTATCTAGAAACTTATGGTCGTGCAAAAACAGCATTGCAACAAGCTGTAGACCAACTGCAAGTTAGCAAAGCTAAACTAGCGCAGGTGAAATCTGGAGCGAAAACCGGAGACATCGATGCTCAAAAAGCAGCGATCGCGCGTTTAGAGTCACAATATAAAGGAGACATTGCTACCCAAGACGCGACAATTGCCCGCGTCCAGGCTGAGGTAGATAATGCTCAAGCTGAAAACGATCGCTATCAGCAATTATATAAACAAGGTGCGATCGCAGCTTCCGTAGCAGACAGCAAAGCTTTGCAACTCAAAACTACACAACAGCAACTCACAGAAGCCCAAGCCAGCAAAACACGTACTGAAGGTACATACCAAGAACAACTCAAGCAAGCACAAGCCCAACTCAAGAGTATTAGCGAAGTACGTAGCGTAGATGTTCAAGTTGCACAAACTGAAGTCAACAGTGCTACAACCTCCGTTCAACAAGCAAAAGCAGACTTGGATTTGAGTTACATTAAATCTCCCATCAATGGCAAAATCTTGAAAATTCATGCCAAAACCGGAGAAGTAATCAGCACCAGCACAGGATTTGCTGAGATAGGTAAAACATCACAAATGAATGTGATTGCAGAGGTGTATCAAACCGACGTTCAAAAAGTGCGTGTCGGACAAAAAGCCAACATCACCAGCACTGCATTTCCGGGAACATTAAAGGGAACCGTCAAAGAAATTGGTTGGCAAGTTGACAAACAAAGCATCTTCAGCCTCAACCCAGGTTCAGACACAGACCGCAGAATAGTTGAGGTAAAAATCTCCATCGATAACCCCGCAGACAGCGAAAGAGTCTCGCGGTTAACCAACTTACAAGTAGATGTTGCCATACAAATTTAGTTTAGGGCATTGGGCACTTGTACTGAGCGCAGCCGAAGTATTGGGCACTTGTACTGAGCGACTTGTAGTGAGCGTAGTCGAAGTAAGTCGAAGTATGGGGCATTGGGAATTGGCATTCATTAATGACTAATGTCCAATAACTAATGACCAATGACTAATGACTAATGACTAATGGCTAATAACTAATAACAAATAAATCCATGAATTTTAAAATTCCTTTAGCATGGCTACAGCTAGCCCAGCAAAAAGTTCGTTTAATAATAGCTGTAGCCGGGATTGCTTTTATTGTGCTGCTGATGTTTGTGCAACTTGGTTTCCAAGATGCTCTTTATTCTAGCGCAACCGCAGTGCATCAAAATCTCAAAGGAGATTTATTTTTAGTGAGTTCGCAATATAAATCTTTGACCTCAAATCAAAGCTTTTCGCGGACTCGTTTGTATCAAGCTTTGGGGTTTAATGGCGTAGAGTCAGTTAGCCCAATGTATTTGCAATTTGCCAAACTGAAAAATCCGGTAACTGGTGAGAAATATTCAATATATGTTATTGGTTTCGACCCAGGCAAACCCGTGATGAACATCGCAGAAATTGAGAACAACTTAGATAAACTCAAAATTCCCGATGTCATGCTTTTTGACAGAAGTTCTCGCACAGAGTTTGGCCCAATAGCAGAAAAATTTGATGCGGGAGATACAGAACAGACGATTGAAATATTTCCCTTTAATTCCTTAATTGGCTATAAAGTCAGGATTGGTGGTCTATTCAGTTTAGGGCCTTCCTTTGGGGTAGATGGTAACTTAGTTGTCAGTGACTCAACTTTCCTAAGGATAAATCCCAATACTCGTCCAGCAGATATGATAGATGTCGGTTTGATAACCCTCAAACCTGGTACTGATGCACAAACAGTGCTAAAAGATTTGCAGGTAAGCTTGCCAAATGATGTGCAGGTTTTTACACGCCAAGGCTTTATTGATTTTGAGAAGAAATATTGGTCTGTTAGAACGCCTATTGGTTTCATACTCAACCTAATGTTGACAATGGCTTCTGTGGTTGGTGTAGTGATTGTCTATCAAATTCTTTATAGCAATATTGCTACACAGTTCGTTGCTTATGCCACATTAAAAGCCATAGGTTACGCCAATAGATATCTGTTGAATGTGGTATTCCAACAAGCTTTAATTCTGGCGATTTTAGGTTATATTCCAGGCTTTCTTACTTCAGTATTGTTATACGATTTTGCAATGGAAGCAACTAAATTGCCAATAATTATGAGCGCTAACAATGCAATATTGGTCTTAACATCAACAGTTTTAATATGCATAACTTCCGGAGGACTCGCCATCAATAAACTCCGTTCCGCAGATCCAGGAGATATTTTCTAAACAATCACTCCCTTACTCTCCCTGCACCTGGGCATCTCTATGTGAGTTAAGCATTTTTTCATTTTCTCTGTGCCCACCGAAGTTCAGATCGGCGGAAGCCGCCGCTCCGACTTCTCTCTGCGCCTCTGCGGTTTGTTCAGAAAATAAAAGTTTTGGCTTGAACTGAACCGTATTGAGATAAGGTCAAAATCTCAAATCCAAAATTGGTATATCTTTTACTCTATGAACCTCAAAAACCAAACTCTCCTGATTACCGGAATTAATGAATTTGTCGGCTTGCGTGCAGCCGAATTAGCCATAGCCCAGGGAATAAAAGTCCGTGGATTACAAAGTTCTAAAGAACAGAACAAAACAGTACAAAATTTAGGCATTGAAGTAATTACTGGTAGTCTCACAGATCCTACTATTGCCCAAAAAGCTTGTCAGGGAATAGACATCGTTTTACATACAGAGCAAATTACCCAAGAAGCTGGGTCAATTAATGATTTTCGTGATGTCAACGTGAAGGGTGCTGTTAACATTGCTAAAGCTGCAAAGCAAGCAGGAGTTAAAACTTTCGTGCATCTGTCTAGTGTAATGGTTTATGGTTTCAACTATGCTGATGGTATTACAGAAACCGGATTACTTTCTGGCGAAAATAATCCCTATTGTCAAACAAAAATAGAAGCAGAAACAGCACTTTTAGAATTAAATAATCCGCCGGATTTTGGTGTTATTATCATTCGCGCAGGTGATATTTACGGTCCTGGAAGTATTCCTTGGATAGTCAAACCAATTCTGATGATGCGTCAAAAATTATTCGCCTATGCCAACGATGGTAAAGGAGTCATCAATCATGTATATATAGACAACCTGATTGATGGCATCTTTCTGGCGATAGAAAAACAGACTTACGGAGAAATATTTAATATTACCGACGGACAACAAACTTCTTGGAAAGAGTATTTCATGCGCTTAGCAGCAATGGAAGGTTTACCAGCACCTCTTTCATTGCCAAAAGATGAAATGAAATTGTTTTTAAAGCTACGCGCTCAAGGACAAAAATTATTTCGGAAAAAAGCCGATATTTTACCGGAATCTGTAGATTTTATGACTCGTCCCTATGCGTGTTCCATTGCTAAAGCCCAAAGTTTGTTAAATTATAAACCAACAATTGATCTAGAAGAAGGTATGCAGCGTACACATGAATGGCTGCAAAAAACGGAGATTGAAAATTTGACGAAATAGGAGACGGGGTGAATCGCGCCTTTACAAGAGATGCGATTCATCCTTTATTTTATTAAAAGTCTTGGGTATCAAATTATTCTGGCTTCTGAAGTCTAATTTCTGACGTTGCATTTGACTAACAATTAGCTTTAATTGCGCCTAAAATAATCAACAGATTGTCTGAATACTTGTGTTATAAAGCAATCCTACTAAATCATTGGTAAAAAATCTGTTGCCTATTGCCTATTGCCTATTGCCTATTGCCTGCTTCCACAAATAATTTCACAACTCATTTAGGAACGCTATATGAGTAGCAATCAGCCACGATTGAGTATTGGATTACCTGTATACAATGGCGAGAAATTTCTTCAAGAAGCTTTAGATTCACTCTTAGATCAAACCTTTGAAGATTTTGAACTAATTATTTCAGATAATGCATCTACAGATAAAACTGAGGAAATTTGTAGAGCATACGTCAAGCAAGACAAACGGATTCGTTACTACCGTAATCAGCATAATATTGGTTGCGCTCGTAACTTCAATCGTGTCTTTGAGCTAGCTTCGGGTGAATATTTTAAATGGGCAGCTTATGACGATCTACACGCTCCTGATTTTATTAGTAAATGTGTTGAAGTACTCGATCGCGACCCTAGCATTATTTTGTGCCACACCCAAGCATACTTTATTGACGAACAAGGAAAGTTTCTTCAAAACTACGATATCAAACTTAAAACAGATTCTTTCAAACCACACGATCGCTTTCACGAATTACTGACTAAACATCTATGTTATCAATGTTATGGCGTAATTCGCGCTAGTGCTTTGAAAAAGATACCGCCTATGGGTGGTTACGCTTATGGAGATGGAATTTTATTGTCAAGGCTTGGTCTTCTGGGTAGATTTTATGAAATCCCAGAATACTTGTTCTTTGCTAGAAACCATCCGCAACAATCAATGAGTATGTTTTTTCCCAATTATTTGTTAGTGGGAAAGAACAATCAAGCCTCTTCATTGAGTGAATTACCTGATTTTTATGCCTATACAGTGTGGTTTGACTCTGCAAATGAAGGAAAAATTTTATTCCCACATTGGAGAATTTTATGGGAGTATTTTCTATCCATCTGGCGTAGTCCCATAAGTTTGTATGAGCGGTTATGTTGCCATAAAAGTCTACAACAGAAGTTGAAAGGCACAGAATATTTGTTACTGAAAGATTTGTTAAAAGTGTTGCAAAAACTTCTACTAACTTGGAAAAATACTTCATTTTTAGAAAAAAATGTAACACTTTGAATTAACTTATAACAGTAAAATCGAAAAGTAAAAAGAGAAGTCTGAAAGTGTTTTTGAATCTTTCATCTCTTTTTACTTTTAACTTGCAAATTTTGACTTTGTGATTTTTTTCTAGCTTTCCAAAGTAACCAATTTTCACGACAAAATTATGCTGAAACTATCTCAAATACCTTACTTTTTGATTGCTACTTTAATGGGCATCAGCTTTGTAAAAACAGCGAATGCTGAATCAACAGCAAAACTTAGTATTGTCGTCAATGGAATCCGTCACCAAAAAGGCGAGATTTGCTTCCGAGTTTTTGGAGGTGAAAAAGGATTTCCTATGAGTAGTACTAGTGAAGTTCAAAGTGGCTGCGCTAAGATTACAGGCACTTCTGTGACAAAAGAATTCTCTGGTTTAAAACCTGGGACTTATGCTGTTGCTGTAGTTGACGATCAAAATGGCGATCGCAAACTCAATAAAGACTTTTTTGGTATTCCTACAGAAGGTTTTGGCCTTTCCAAAAATCCAACTGTGTCCATACAAACAGGCACACCAAAGTTTCGTGATGCCAGTTTTGTAATGAACAAAAATACCACAGTCAATATTGTTATGAAATACTCGTTGGATTCATAAAAGGGACTGGGGAGTAGGGAGTAGGCAATAAGGGAGATCGGGGAAACAAGGGAGGTAAAGAGAATAACTCCTAACTCCTAACTCCTAACTCCTAACTCCTAACTCCTAACTCCTAACTCCTAACTCCTAACTCCTAACTCCTAACTCCCACACTTTCAATGCCTCATGCCCTATTCTCGGAGAATTTAATGGAAGATTTGGCAATATTTCTGTCTAAGTCTTTGATGGGTTGGCTAGTTATTCAGGTGTGTTTAACGCTAATCTTTGTTTGGTATTTGCGCTCATCTCGAAAAACTTTATTACCAGATGAGCAGTTGCCTAAAACAGCAGTAATTCTTTGCTTACGGGGAGCAGATCCGTTTTTACATAGCTGTTTGCGATCGCTCCTAAATCAAAACTATCCAAATTATGATTTAAAGTTAGTTATTGATAGTCAGGAAGATCCAGCTTGGAAAATTGCCAGCGAAACTATCATAGAACAAGAAGCTACTAATGTTCAAATCAGTCCTTTGAGAATAGTACGCAATAATTGTAGTCTTAAATGTAGTTCTCTAGTGCAAGCTGTCCGTGAGTTGGACGATTCCTATAAGGTGGTTGCTTTAGTAGATGCTGATACTATAGTTCATCGAAATTGGTTGCGAGAATTAGTCAGTCCTCTAGGGGATGCTAATGTTGGTGCCACAACTGGTAACCGTTGGTATGTGCCAACAGGCAGGAATTGGGGGTCTTTAGTACGATATATAGGGAATGTATCGACGGTTGTGCAAATGTTTCTCTTCCAAATTCCTTGGGGTGGAACTTTGGCTATAAAAACAGAAGTGCTTCACCAAACAGAACTTTTAGATAAGTGGGCACAAGCTTTAAGCGAAGATTTCATGATTCACGATGTCCTCAAAATACATGGACTAAAGGTTAAGTTTGTAGCGACTTTACTAACAGTTAATCGTGAAGAAATTGAATTAGTAGGCTTACTAGACTCTCTCAAACGTTTAATACTTTGTTCTCGACTTTATCACCCGCGTTGGTTAGCTATAGTTAGTGAAGCTGTTTCTAGTATTCTGTTTCCGACTACAGTAATAATGTTAATTTTAGAGTCATTGTTAGAGGCAAAATGGGAAGCTGCATCTCTATTATTTGTCTGCTATAGCGTCTATATTGTAGGATTACTTTTGCTGATGCTCGTTTTGGAGCTAGGCATACAGCAAGTGGTTCGTTTAAATGACCAGCCAATAACCAAATTATCAGCCCCTACCATCGTTAAAATGTTGATTGGCATCCCGCTAACACAATGGGTTTATGGGTTAGCAATGCTATCGTCTCTGTGGATTTCAACAGTCACCTGGCGCAGTGTCAGCTATCGGGTTCGAGGAGCTTGGAATATTCGCCTAGTGGAATATCGCCCTTATCAATGGTTGGATCAGCCTATTAATAGCAAGGTTTCTCTTTGAACAGGAGTCAGAATCCGCTACGCTAACAGAATTCAGGAGTGAGAATTCTGGATAGGCTCTCTATGTAACTAACATTAACCGATGGTAAAACTTGGACACCAAGGGAATTCCAAGCCTGTTGCCTATTGCCCCAACCTTGCTCTCTGCTTTAAATCTCAACTAGGGCATGAAAATTATCAGACTAAACATTCCCTAGTGCTAAATTTATATTAACTTATTTTTATTAAACTATATTAACTATAACCCTTGTAAACCACATAGCTTTACATTCTTGTCAAGGGTTTAGAAAATATATTAAGGGGAATTTTGACTGAGAGTTTTCAGTGTTTTGATAATTTCTGATTAAGGATCGAAAAATAATTTTCACCATCTCCCATCGACACTGGTTCTAAATGCGTAAATCCTAAAGCTAACTATATTGACGGGAATTGCAGAGCCAAATAGTCAGGATATTAATTGTAAGAACAAAGACATCAGTCATCGAAGTTCAGAAATAGTAAAAAATCAGACTTGCTAAAGCTTAATAATTTTCATCAGACTATTAAGTTTCGGTATAAAAGTATTCTGATTTTTGAATTCTGACTTCTGAATTCTGAATTCTTACTTTTCATGAAACATTGCTGCGTAAGTCCTAAGTCCAAAACCAGCATTTTCGTGAAATAATTCCTTTTTGATATGACTAAGCAAAGACTCCGCATTGCCCTATTTACAGGCTTGTACGCTCCTTTCTTAACTGGAGTATCTGTAGCAGTACATCAACGAGTTCGTTGGTTGTTGCAACAGGGACATGAGGTTTTTTTGATTCATCCACAAATTAACGATCGCTACCCAAAAAATGTTGGCGATCGCCCTATGCCTGGATTAAGCGAAATTCAATCTTTTCCTAACTTAACTACTTACGCATTCCCCACAAAACCATTAATCTTCTACAAGTCTCTTCCTCAACCATTGCACTATCGGCATTGGAGTGATACCAAGCTGTTAGAGAAGTTTAAACCTGACATTATAGTGGTTGAAGAAGCACCACAAATGAGAGGTTTATACTCATTTTTCTTGCAAGGTTACGGTCGCCCTGTAGGAACACAATACGCAAGACGAACAGGTACGCCAATAATATCGCTTTTCCATACTGATATTGTTGAGTACATCAAATATTACTTTGGAAATAAATTCTTCAGTTTAGTTCGTCCCATCATTCCCATTTTGGTGAAACAGTTTAGCAACTCTTATGACTTGAATTTCTTTTCTTCCCAAGAACAACTCAATAAATACAAAGATTTCAAATGCCAACGTGCTGAATATCTTGCTTATCAAGGTATAGATTGCGAAAAATTCCACCCACGAAATATTTGTTACGACCCAATTCCTAACGACCAACGACCAACTTTGTTGTTTGTCGGACGCATCACGGCCGAAAAGAATGTCAACCAACTGATTGATATATATCCACTCATTGCTGCCAAAATCCCTGATGTCCATCTGGTAATTGTTGGTAGTGGCCCCCAGGATCGAGAAATTCGTGAGCGTGCCCAAAAGTTTGCATCGGGTATTACCATCTGGGGTGAGTCCCACGGTACAGAACTTTTAGGTTGGTTTGCCAGAGCAGATGTTTTTGTTAACCCCTCTATCACCGAAAACTTCTGCACCACAAACAACGAAGCTCTAGCCTCTGGAACCCCTCTGGTTGCTGTTGTTGCACCTTCAACCTCAGAACAGGTATATCCAGGTCGCAACGGCTTTCTGGCTCAACCTAACAACCCAACAGACTTTGCCCAAAAGGTGATTGCGATTCTAGAAAATCCCGACTTGAAGGCAGATATGACTAGAAACGCTCGCCCCTCCATAATCGATTTCGATTGGTCAGCATGTATGGAAAAGTTTGAAGACAAACTCTATCAAATCGTTAAGGGGAATAGGGCATAGGGCATGGGGCATGGGGAGGTGTGGGAGGTGACGGAGGTGTGGGAGGTGTGGGAGGTGTGGGAGGTGTGGGAGGTGTGGGAGGTGTGGGAGGTGTGGGAGGTGTGGGAGGTGTGGGAGGTGTGGGAGGTGTGGGAGG
>NZ_JACJTU010000068.1 GCF_014698835.1 Nostoc paludosum FACHB-159
ACTATCACTAACTATATCAAACCCTTATGACTCCGTTTTTACGAAGATATCAAAGTTTTGTCTAAAAGCTTTGAACAGTCTGGCTTTGGAGTTTTCGGACAAGTCTAATAGAATTCTGGCAAGTCTCAACAGATAACCTTTGTGCCTAAATCTTAGTCTATAACTATTACAAAAGTATAAAATTTATCACGTCTTGCTGAAGACTATCAAGAATTATGTGTTAAGCTGCTCAGTGGTTAACACAAAGGCAAGGGTAGAGCGAAGTAAGGCGCATTTGCATCTAAGGCAGCACATCTTTTCGTGTTGCCTGTTGACAGCATGATTCAACTAGGTACATTTGTCATAGCTTTCTACTTTTACCAAGCGTTATTATCTGAATAATGGGGGTAATTGCTGCATTTAATTTTATTGCAAGAATTAGTGGGTTATTCTCGATTTTGATAAATTATGAGGGTTGTGTTGTTTTGTAGCAATTTTTCTTTCTGCAATTACTGGCTCTTACCGCAAAAAATCTTTGATGATGCTTGCCTTAAAAATTTATTTTTATGGCAGTATATTAATTATTAAAATAATGCGATCGTTGCCAAAAAATACTTTAAAAACAAGTATGAATAAAGTTTTTTCTTTATAATTTTAAGAGTTTTGACTAGTGTAAAAAGAAGTCACTTGAGGATGGAATCATGAAATTTGGAATTGATAGCGGGCACAATTGTCCACCAGACACGGGAGCAAGAGGAATCAAAATTGAGGATAATTTAACTCTGGATGTCGGTAATAGAGTGATAACCAAGTTAAGAGCTTTAGGGCATGAAGTTGTAGTATGTAAACCAAGTAGTGCAAGTACAGTACGGGAATCTCTATCAAAAAGATGTGCAACAGCTAACGCCAGTAGAGTAGATGTTTATGTCTCGATTCATTTTAATTCTTTCAACGGGCAAGCTAATGGAACAGAAGTATTTGCCACTAGCGATACAGGTAGAAAAATCGCGAAACCTGTATTAGATGAAATTATAAAATTGGGATTTTTTAATCGTGGTGTTAAGAGTGGTTCTCACTTGTTTGTTCTGAAAAATACGGATATGCCGGCGATTCTGGTAGAGTGTTGCTTTCTCGATTCGGCAAAAGATATGAATCTTTTTAATCCCGAAGCAATGGCAAATGCGATCGTCAAAGGCTTAACTGGTAAAGTGCCAAGTAACCCAGTTCCCCCGGTGCCAGATGAAGAAGAAAATGTAGATGATACTATTAAGAGGCTGCAACAAGCCCTAAATCGCCTAAAAATAACTGATGCAAATGGTAAAACATTAGTAGAAGATGGTATAACCGGGGCGAATACAAAATCTGCCACACAAAAATTCCAGAATATTATCGGAGTGCAGCCAACTGGAATTCCTGACAAAACTACATGGAATGCCATCAATGTAATTTTGGCAAAACGAATTATCCGACTAAACCATGCTGGTGGTGAAGTTGTCAGATACTTGCAATACCGTATGGGTATTGAAATTGATGGCGTTTACGGGCCACAAACCGAAGCTGCAATCAAGAACTTTCAAAGGCAAAATGGTTTAGATGCCGATGGCATTGTTGGGCCTGCTAGTTGGCAGAAATTGATTGGTTAGACTAAAGCTGTTTGAAGTGTAAAGTATGAAGAATGAAGACAGCAGACAGAAGGCTATCAATGAAAATGAAAAACAAATAAGACTTGATGTTTTGTAGTTCATACTTCATACTTCATGCTTCAGCTTTGAGTCGGATTAGCCACGGTTTCGTTCTAGCAGTAGCATCATCATTAAACTTAACAAAATTTGTTGCTCTTGGCGATCGCTAAGTCGATCTACAGCTTTGATGATAAATTTTCTAGACAGGAAAGTGGGGATTTTCTCCAAACGCATCACAACCGTACCATCATCTCGGCTGACCAAATAAACTGGATTAAAAACATAACCAGTGAACATACCTACAATTGGGATTTCTGCAAAGAGGGCATCAGCAATTTTCACCCACGGATTTTTCTCCTGAATGTTCAAAGTAGTCGTGTCGCCATCAAAAATGTCATAACGCGCACGCCAGAGAGATTTTAATCCGCGTCGTTTTACTGAACCAATGTAATTACCGTTGCTATCGGTAAAGTCATAGCGTGCCGAGAAGTCAATAATGCGATCTGCTTTGATGTAGTATAAAGGACGAGTTTGCTCAGTATCAGCAAAGATTGTAATTGCTTCCTTGAGCTTGAAAAGTTTCTGTTTGACATAGAAAGCCAAATTTCCTTGAGTATCAACAACAGATATTTGTGGTGCTAATGCCCAGAATTTGAAGGTGAGTTCCAGAGGGTACTGCATAGTTTTGGGTAATACAAGAAAATTATCACCCTATTAATCCCAATTTGAGGGAAAAAGTAACATTAAGGTTCTGGATAGTATTCGCTACTATATCCCGGCTAACAGCTGAGTTTGGGGATATCTTAAGTGCAATAGAGTTTGGCTGAAATCTTAAAAATTATTAAGTAACCAGGGCGTAGGAAGCCACCTATGCTGCTGACAGGAATTTGTTCAACTTGACAAGGTTTACGTTTGATGGATATCAATCGCCCTTGATCGCAGATAATTCCCTATCGCTCTGGTGCTTTTTTGGCGGTGAAGTTTCGCCAAAAGTATAAAAGTAAAGGGCTTTACAAGCCTATAACAGTTTTTTCTGGTTTATTGTATAATGGTACACATTTTAGCTATTTTAATTTTTAATTGCGTTCAGTACGATAGCACATGTACTACCAACTACGTGTTGCATTCTCATCACAACTGCGATCGCTGCTGATACTAAGTTGCAATCATACATAGTATTTCTACCTCTATCTCCTCTGCTCCCCTGTTCCCCTGCCCCCCTGCCTTAAAAGCGTTCGCGTAGCGTCCCGCAGGGATGGGATATTTATTTGGAAATCCTTTATTCTCCTTGTCCCCTTGTCTTTCTTTCCTGTTAGGTTATGGATTATCTTCAGTTACAATCAAAGTCGAGTCAACCAAAAATTATCCGAATTTGAGCATGAATCTAAGTGATATCGGACAAAAGATAGCTGGGTTTATAAAAATTGTATCTATCGTTTTAATCACTGGTGCAATAGGGTTAGAATTAGGCAAAATTTGTGGTTTATTAAATACTAATGAAATTCCTAATAATCTCACTCCCATTTTTGCCATAGCCAGGTTTGCATTAATAGCTCATCTATTTGAAGGAATAGTAGCAGCTATTTATGCCGGCGCAAAAAATAAACTGCCATTTCAATATGGGATTTATACTTTTTTTGTAGGTACGGTTGGTTTAGTGGAATTATTTAGACAAGAAAATAGATAGTTTTAATTACTACGTAAAAATTATACCAATTCTGTATGTTGGTATTAAGGAAATTATCTGTTAAGGAAGGCAGGGGGAGAAAAAAGTGCAAGTCGGGAGACTTGACGCCAGTCGCTCATGGGGAAACCCCCAACGCGCTGCTTTACCTCCTAACTGTATCTGCTGGTTGTCTGTCTGTTAACAATTCTTGTCGTCTTTGATGACCACAATCTACTCGAAACACCGTTACAAAGTCATTGTCTTTGTGGCTTAATCCGAGTTCATAAGGTATTTTCAAATGCACATTTCCTTTGGGAAAGAATCTCTGTGCCACCTGCGCTTTCGTTTCTGGAATGGATGACTATTCTTGTGGATACAGAGGTAAGGTATATGCTTGATTATTGATGGCAATGAACCAAATTGGATTCCGATATTACATAAAAATGCTGTTGGGGATTGATAAATAATATGATGTCCGCTTGATTACTTACTAAACCCTAAAAACCCCGCCCCGCCAAAGCGACCCTTTGTTTACCCTCCCCGCGTGCTGAGAGGGAATTAAGGGGTGGGTTGCAATGACTATGGAAATCATAACTAATTACCCGGACATGATATAAATACAAGTTTGATTGTTGAGGTTTAACAATCAAAATTTCTTGCAAATTGATTAATTCCTCAGAGGAACAAAAACTATGGATCTGGTCAATTTTTTAAATAAAGTGAATAAACTTGATTGGAAATCAATTGCAGACAAACTCATGTTATCTGAAAATGGTGGCTGGACAGCCCTACAAACAGAAGTGGCGATCGCACATTATAAAATGTTCTTGTGCCTTCACTTCCTTTTTCCGAGTATGGAACTGATTCCTACTAAAGAAGTTGACGCAGTTTGGCACACCCATATTTTACTAGATACCTATCAATACATTCAGGATTGTCATGATTTATATGGCTATATTTTGCATCATCGCTCTTCTCTGGGTAATAGCAACGAGTCTGAATGCCATCAAGACATAGGTTTTCTTCTAACTCAAGCTTTGTTCGATAAACTTTTTGAATCAGGTATTTGGAAAAATATAAATTCTCAGATTGCACCCTATGAGAGTTTGCCTATGTGTTCCAACCCTTCAATAGAAAAGAGTGCGTGTCTTATCTTACCCAAAAAGCAGCTATTGACTATTAACTAAAAAAAGCTGACTTTTGACAGGACGTTATGAAGAGAGTGGTTTGCAAACATCATCCTGTGAAAAGTTGGCTATAAAAAAAGCGCATTTCTTGAGCTTCTGGTATCATCATTAAGCTATCAAAACCCTCTGCTGCTTCTTTTGCCCAACGTTGAGCTTGAGCCAAATTCCCTGATAATTTTTCTAATCTGGCAAATGTCGCTTTATGAAAAGCAATAGAACGTCGATCTTTATGTCTTTCTGCCATTGGAAAGCTTAAGGCCAATATTTGTCTTGCTTGGTCTATATTTCCTAGTTTAAGGTAAATATCTGCTAACCAGTTTTGGATAGCTGCGATCGCTCTTTGCCATCCTAACGCCTGAGCTTGTTCTAATGCTTTATGGAAGACGGCCTGAGCCTGTTGATAATTATCATTTTTGAAATATATTTGTCCTTGATAATAAAGAATATGAACTTGTTGTACCTGGGATTCTAAATCTGATAACGAAGCTTGCTCTAAAAGTTTTTGTTCTTTTGTGAGCCACTTTTGAGCGATCGCTAATTGTTGCTGATGAATATGCAGGATAACCATATTTCTTGCTAACTCTAACTGAAATGTTATGGTTTGATGGTGGCGTAAATTCCAAGCTTCTTTTAAAAGTGCTTCTGCTTGTTGCAGTTGACTCACCTGACGCATATTCAGCAATGTACTAGCGCGATCGCTCATTACCTCTAACGCAAAAGACCAATCACCAACTTGTTTGGCGGTTTCAATTAACCAACCTGTCCAGTCTAAACGCTCATCCCAGTAGCCTCGGATGTGAATATAGCCTTTGAGGTGTCGCCACATTGCTCGCACCTCAGAGTACATAGCTTGACTAATACACCATTCAAGAACAGTTCTGAGATTTTCCCACTCTACTTCCAAATATCCATACCCAAGATGCCATTCCTTCCAATTAGTGCCTCCGTATGCCTCTGAAAATCGTAGATACCAATTTACCCATCGCTCCCTTAACTTTTGGGCAAACTCATTATGAACAGCTAATTCTGCTAAGACATATTCACGGGTTAGCTCAAGTAAACCGTAGCGTTCTTGCTGCTGATAGACCAGAGAAAGTTGCTGCAATTTAGCCAATCCCTGAGATATGGCGATCGGGTTGGCTTGCTCAAAAGCTACTTGAGCAACAGTATCTCTAGTGACAGGCTGCACAAAGACAGCCAGCGTCATCAGTAAATAGTGGGCAGGTGTACCTCTCAAGGGAGTGACACAGCCTGCAAAACAAAAACCAGCAACATCCCCATCAGGTTGCTTAATTTGTAATAGTACATCTTGAAGCAAATAACCTGCTGCCATCTGACCAATAGCGTAAATAATCGCAGCAGGAACTCCGCTCACTCCCTCAAAAAGTAGCTGAGATTGCTCAGCACTTAAGTTTAAATTCTTCTCTTTGGCTTCGTGTTGAATCAGGCGCAAACCATGTTCTTTAGGAAGACAATCTAAGCGAATGGGCACAAACAAAGCTTGTTCGCGAGTAGTAACAATCACTTTGACAGTAGGCGGTAAATCATAAAGGAAGGAAAGAACTTCCTGTTTATTCTCAATAGTTTCTAGATTATCGACAATTAGTAAGGTTTTGGTTTGAGATAATTTCTGCCGAATTAGCTCGATTTGTTCTTGATAGGGTAAATTGGTGATTTCCAAAAAATCCAGAGTGTAAGCGATTTCTCGACAGATATCCCGCAAGGTGCGCTGAAAAGTTAATCGTGGCAGCAAACCATTGGGAGTGAGATGATTCTGTTTGGCAGAAGTAAAGATAATAGCTTCAAAGGTAGGAATACTCACAATTAGAAGATTTCCATGCTTGCTGGCCTCCAAACAACGATAAGCTACCTCCACTACTAAAGTTGTTTTACCTACACCACCAATGCCATCCACACTAATCAAATGGGCAGAATGCTGAGAATCTAAAAGTTCCATCAGCCGAGCAATTTCTTGGCTGCGACCAACGAAAGCTCTACATTCTCGTGCTGGTAAATTTTGTAAAACAGAGGGTTTGTGCTTAGCTGAGGTAGAATTATCCTCCACTTCCGAATGCAGAATATTAGCTAGCTGAGTATTTACTGAAAGTTGCCTTGCCTGTTCTTCTAATTGCTGCCATTTTTCTAACTTGTTAATCAGAAAAATTCTCAGTCGATTTTCCTTGCCTCGACTATTACCAATAATATTAAACTTTTTATAAATCTGACCCATCCGCTTCAAACATGCATCTGGAGACGTGTGCAGATACTCAGCTATACGTTCGTATTTCTCATTGTCTCCCATCCGCATTAAAAAAACTTGCTCTTGCTCTGGAGACAGTTCATGCTCGTAAGCCATCTGACTTAAAAAATTACGTGGGAACATTACTCAAAAAAATTTGCTGTTCATATTCTAGTGTACTGGCAGCTTTAAGTATTTTTCGGAGGTTTTCGGAAATATTTTCCGAGTATTAATACTTGCTTTCAGAAAAATAAAGAGTTATTGTGTTGTATATACGGAAGTTAAGGAACAAGAAATAGTGTAAAGAACTATTACGCTACTCTTGGCATCATCCTGGTGAATAACATCAGATTTTGTGTTCCGATCCCGTAGACTGACCAGAATTGAAGATTTAGCAAAGAGCTGAGTGTAGGACAGTTGTTAAAGTTTGTCGCAAAAATTTTTGCGCTCTTTGATTACTAACGCTCTAGTCTTTCTAATAACTAAATTAGCGGTCTGCCATGCAGATATTAATGGCTGGCAGAAGCAGGGGAAGAAAAAAAATTACTGTTCAGTAATTCTTCATTCTCCAACTTCTGCTGTGGCTTTAAATTCTCCAACTTGCCTTACCCGACAAATTTTGGTTAATCAAGTACTACCCAGTGCTGATGAACGAATGACTTCGATTCATACAAATAACATTCATCAAATGTCAAAGGAAAAATATGGCAAAGGTAAAATCTCGATTAGAAGCGGCTCTGGAATTAGAGCAACAAGCACTTCAAGCATCAAAACCTAGTTCGATAAAAGGGCAAGTAAAGACTGTCACAGAAATCACCAATTCAACAAACACCGTAGTTGGTACATCTGACAATGATTCCCTTCTAGGAACTAATAATCGAGACGAAATTTCTGGATTAGGTGGCAATGACACCATTGTGGTTCTCGGTGGCAATGATACAGCCAATGGAGGTAATGGTGATGACCTCGTTCTTGCAGGAACTGGTGACGATTTAGTGAATGGAGATGCAGGAAATGACCTTTTAATCGGTGGTACAGGAAAAGACACGCTTGCTGGTGGTGCAGATAGCGACATTATTATCGGTGAAGAGGGTAATGATAACCTCTTCGGTGATGATGGAAATGATACTATCATTGGCGACTTCACCAGTGAGGAAGGATCGGGAAACGACACTCTAAGAGGAGGTCTAGGAGATGATAAATTGTTTGGCGGTAATGGTAACGACCAACTGTTTGGTGACAACGGCAATGACCAACTAAACGGAGATATCGGGAATGATACTCTCGATGGTGGAAGTGGTGGCGATACTGTTTTTGGTGGGACTGGTAATGACGTTGTTAGAGGTGATGTTGGTAATGACGTTGTGATTGGTGGGGGTAACAATGACTCTTTGTCTGGTGGCTTAGGTAGTGACCGTTTGATTGGCGTCGATCCTTTTTTGCCAAATTTAAATTTTGGTAAAGGTGAGATCGATCGCCTGACTGGGAATCAAAATGACGATATATTTATCCTGGGCCAGGTATTAAATAACAAAAATATCGTTTTTTACGATAATGGTAATCCTAAATCTTTAGGAACTAAAGACTACGCTCTAATTACAGACTTTGGATTAGTTAACAACAACCTCAATCGTGGTGTAGACAAAATCCAATTATCAGGTTCATCTAAAAATTATTCTTTAGGTTCATCTCCCACGGGATTGCCATCTGGTACAGCAATATTTTTTAACGATTCTTCCACACAAGAACTAATTGCTATTTTAGAGGGTATATCATCTTCTGATGTCAGCTTGACTAATCCAGACCAATTCAGTTTTGTCAAAGCTCCCATTGCTCTGAGTAATTTGGGTAGTACCCCTATTATCCGCAATGCTACTCTCACCGCAACAGACTCTAGTGACGTTTTTGTCTTCAATACCACAAGTCTTGGTAATATCAACCTAGCCTTGACCAATATCGGTGCTGGCGATGATATCGATATTCAACTTTTTCGAGACGACGGTGATGGTATTTTTGAACCAACATCAGGTGATGCATACATTTCAGCAGGGCCTCGACCAGGTAATCAGGATGAGTCAATTACTGTAGCCAGTCAACCAGCAGGCACTTATTTTGTAGAAGTCAGTCGTTTCGATCTAGGCAGTTTCGGTGATGCCTCTTACCGTTTATCCTTGTCTAATACCCGCGTTAGCAACCTTCTACCCATTGAATTCCGCGTCGGCAACTTATCAGCTAGTCAAACTTTCGTTGGTAATATAGGCAATAGTGACACTGCTGATGTTTATGCATTCTCTCTGGACAAGTTTGAAGGAACCAACATCAATTTGACTCCACAAGGTGGTAATGCTGATATCCGACTGATTCAAGATGTGAATGGAAATCGCATCGTTGACCCAGGGGATGTACTCCTAAGTTCGACAAATCTTGGTACTCAGACTGATAGTATTCGAGTGGACGCTGCTGGTAACTACTTACTCCAAGTTTATCAAGGTGGTGCTGACTCCACCAAATATAATCTTGCTTTCGATTACTTCACCACACCGGGTGCTGTACCGACTCAGGGAGAAATAAAGAATCTCATAACTCTCGGTAACTTGGGAAAAACCCCGGTTATCAGCGATGGTACTTTGACTTCAACAGATCCTCAAGACATTTTTGTGTTCGATACTGAAAGTCTTGGTAATATCAACCTCGCTTTGACTAATATCAGTGCAGGAGATAATGCTAATATCCGACTTTTTCGAGACGATGGCGACAAGGCATTTGAACCAGACACCGATGATGTATTCGTTTCAATAGCTGCTCGCAGAACCAATGTTGATGACTCAATTAATGTTAGTGATTTAGTTGCAGGTACATATTTTGCAGAAGTTAGTCGTTCTGCTCAAGATAGTTTAGGTGATGTTTCTTACCGTTTATCGTTGTCTACTGCTAATCCCAGTAATCTGCTATTGAATGAAATTCCTTTAGGAAACCTGTCAAGCAGCCTAACCATCAACGCTAACATCAGCAACAATGACACCTCTGATATTTTTGCTTTCTCTGTTGACAGTTTTGAAGCTACCGATATTGTTCTAAATCCAGTAGACGGTAATGTTGATATTCGATTGATTGTAGACCAAAATGGAAATCGCATTGTAGATAACAACGATGTCATTTTAGGGTCTACAAATCCTGGTACTCAGACTGATAGTATTCGAGTGAATACTCCTGGTAACTACTTTTTGCAAGCTTATCAGGTTAATGGCGACCCCACCAACTATACCCTTTCCTTCGACTACTCCACTACTCAAGTGCTGTAATAGTACAGGCTGGCGGCTAAGTGTAGATAGCTTTGAAGAATTTTCAGAAATTAACCAGACTTGGTATTGCACCATCTGTGCCAAATTTAGGCAGTTCAGGAAGTAATAGCAATAATACTAGATACTTGCGATCGCATCAGACAAAAAGCGATCTGCCATTTGTAGCTTGCTTCCTAAAGGTATAAGTACCTGAGACAGAATACAAGCAAGAAAATTCTGGTGGCTGATTCCTGAATTCTGTTTCATTACCGATAAAAAATTTAATTAGTAGGTCAAAAAATATGACTTTATCTGTTGTCAAAAAACACCAAAAAGTCGATTTAGAAATCGAAACAGTTGACACGTTACAGTTACAACAACAGAGCCTGATACCTCTTGCCCTCTTACAGCAAATGTCAGAGGATATGGAAAAGATTTTTGTCTTTGATAAATCGAAGATAAATGTTGGGTTCAGTCAGGTTTATCGAAAACTGATTCCACGCTGGCACTTTGCTATGCTCAATGATGTGGAACGCAATAAAGCATTTGAAACAGCCATCAAACATGTCATACGTCCAAATTGCACAGTGCTAGACATAGGAGCCGGTTCGGGATTATTGGCGATGATGGCTGCTCGTCATGGAGCTAGTTGTGTGACATCCTGTGAAATGATGCAACCAATCGCACATATAGCTAATCAAATTATTGCTCTCAATGGATTTGAAGACCAGATTAAAATTGTCCCGAAAAAGTCAGATAATCTTGTCCTTGGTCTAGATTTAGCTCAACGAGCGGATGTTTTAATTACTGAAACTGTTGATTGTGGGCTTGTCGGTGAAGGTATATTGCCAACCATTCGTCACGCTCGGCAAGCATTGTTGACTCCAGATGCGACGATTATTCCAGCTAAGGCAGTGGTTAAATTTAGCTTGTTAGAAAGCAGTTTAGTACATAATCTGAATGTTGTATCCGACGCAGCTAACTTTGATGTTTCGCCATTCAATATCTTCTCTACAGCCGGGTATTTTCCAGTAAGGCTGTGGATTTGGCCGCATCGGTTGTTAAGTAAACCGACCACAGCATTTGAATTCGATTTCCGAGTCGATCCGCTGAAATCGCGTCAGAAACAAATATCTGTAGAAGTTGAACACAAGGGGACTGTTCATGGTGTTGTTTTTTGGTTTGAGTTGGATTTAGGTAATGGAGTTATTTTGAGCAATGCAGTAGATAACGAAAAATCACACTGGATGCAAGCCGTCCAATGTTTTGAAAAACCGATGATTGTTGAACAGGGCGAACTGTTGAAATTAACAGTTCGACAAACTGATACCAATATCGACTTTCAAATGACCAAAGCATTAGGAAATAAGAGGAAGTTTTAAAAGAGGAATACTGTTGTAAAACAAAGCTACCAGGCTAAAACTTAAAATTACAGCAGAATTTAGAATTAGAATCAGCTCTATATCTAGCTTTGAAAGCCAGATAGCGTGCTTGGTTAAATCTGCTGTAATATTCCAGCCTCCTTGTGTAGATAGTGATTATTCGGATCGCATCTGTAATCACTTCAATTTTTAAAATATCCTCTGATTTGCTTGTTTCTTAACTCAATGAAACTGTTAATGATTGTTAAATAGGTAAGGTACATCATGCAAACAAAAACTAGATTTTCACAAGATACTTCTGCTGCTCTAAACATTAACGACTATGATTTTTTCAAGTCATGTTTAATTGAGTATGGCAAATGCAATCTCTTTAAGGATACAGAGGAATGGTTGCTGGAAGACAATCCTTATCGTCGAACCTTGCGACCGCATATTTTCCATCACTTGGACTTTTCAAAACCTCTAAATCTCAATAATTTGCTGACTTACAATAGTTTGACTGCTAATCGAACATTACTAACTGTGTATGAAAGCAATTTTGTATTCCTGCCAAAACATGATTTTGTTCAGAAACGCCAAGATTTTGAAAAATTTTATGACCAAAAAATTCTGACTCTGGGTCATATTATCCGACCTTGGTTAGAACGCTACATTTTCTCATTTCTTGATAGTGAAATATCTGTGACTGGTAATTGGGGTACTGCTGCTGTTGAGGAGTATTTCCAAGAATATATTGAAACTGTCAAGAAAACACAAACTAATCAGGTAATGGAAACCATCGAAGGTTCCACAGATCCAGTCCACGCTGCCAAAACTTTTTTGATCCAATTAGCTGGTGATTTCCTAGTAGAATCTTCAGCCATGTCTAGGAATATTTTGGGTTACTATGGCTCTCTACAATCAGAGCTATTTAAGGTTGTGATTGATGAATACGGCTATGGTGTTCATCAGACAAAGCATAGCAAGTTATTTGAAGAAACACTTCTTAGCGTTGGGTTGGAATCGACACCACATAGTTATTGGCAGTTCTATTTAACATCTTCGCTGATGTTAAATAATTACTTCAATTACATCTGCACTGACCACTCGAAATTCTTCCGCTATTTAGGAGCTATTTTTTACGCAGAAACTACTTTCATCAAATTCTGCGAATTGACTGCTAAAACAATGAAGAAAATCTTTGGTTCGACCATTAATAACCGCTATTTTCTGGAACATGTCCATATCGATCGCCATCACAGTCGAATGGTGCTGGACAAAATGATTAAACCAGCGATCGCCACTTATGGCGAAGGAATAATTCCTGATATTGTGCGGGGTTTTGAGGAAGCCAAACTCATATCCGAAATTGCCGATCGAGATTTTATCGACCAGGTGCATTGGGCTGACGACGGACTTAAGTACAAAGCCTTAGCATTACCGGTCTATCAGAAAATTCAAGATGGTAGCATCAATCCGAAGATGCAGCAGTTTATTGAGCCTCGCGGTGAGTTGTCGGTTACTCACGTTCATGATGGTGATGAGCTTTGTTACATTCAGTCTGGTGTGATGAAGTTCGTTACTGGTGACGATCGCTATACAATACTCAATGCTGGCGAAGGTACGGTGATTCAGCATAATCGACTCCACGGAGCCATCATTGAATCCGAAGAATGCGTGTACAACATCTATTCAATCGGAGACTATCAAAAATGCCTATCATAAAATTTGATCCGCATCAATCAAATTTTTTGATTCACGGTGATCGCCGTTTCTTCCTCATCTCCTTGGACAATAGCGCATTCTTAGTGACAGATAATTGTCCTCATCGAGGTGGGCCGCTACATTTAGGGTACTTTAATTGTCAAAAAAGTGCGATCGTTTGCCCTTGGCATAACTCGGCTGTCTCCGTTCAACGCCTACAGCAACATGCTATGCCCTTGGTCTGGCGTAACGATGTTGCAATAGCCGTTATACCTAAAGCAGAGTCAACGCCGATTGTGTTCAAACACCCTGTTCATACTGTAGGGGGCGGCTGAGTGGGTGTAGTGACCTCTTTTAACTAACTGAAAGTCTTGCAAGGGTGGGCCAAAAAGCCCGCCCAATTCCAGCAAATTAAATGCGCGATATTACGATTTCTAGCAGCAAAAAAACTAAATGTATGCCAAACTTTTGCAGGAGTATTATGCAAATATTTAATTTGCGAAAATCTTTGTTAGCCTTTTTTTTAGTGGGAATATTGGCAAGTTTTATAATTGTTAATGCTCCTACAAATCAGGTGTCTGCAACAGATATTCCCAGACCTTTTGTAAAGAATGTCGCCAAAAATCAATTATCTGCAACAGATATTCCCACACTTTATGTAAAGAGTGATGGACATAATTTTGCGTATCGAATACTCGGCACCGGTAGTCCACTACTGCTCATTCAAAGACTCAGAGGTACGATGGATGACTGGGATCCTTTATTTTTGGAACGTCTAGCACAAAACCATCAAGTGATTCTCTTCAACAATACGGGCATTAGTTCCTCTAATGGAAAAGTTGCTTCTACAATCACAGACATGGCTGTTGATGCAGAACATTTCGTAAAAGCGCTGGGATACGAACAAGTAGATATTCTCGGTTGGTCGCTTGGTGGAATGGTGGCTCAGACGATGGCTATTAAATATCCAAAACTCATACGTCGCGTGGTTTTAGTAGCATCTACACCACCTGGAAATCCGGAATTTGTACCTGTATCTCAAGCATTTAAAGATATTGCTGTCAAAGAAAATTATACGGATGAGGATCATTTAAAGATGTTCTTTGCTAACTCTAACAGTAGTAGGAAACTAGGTTTAGAATCTCTGCAAAGAATCAAAAAGAGGACAACAGATATTGAGCCACTCGTAAATACGGATAGTTGGAAAACACAGTTTTCTGCCGCCATTGGCTGGTTTGAGAACAAAGAAAACTATTTCAACAAACTAAAACTAATACAACAACCTATTCTGATTGCTACAGGAAGGTATGATATTGCACTACCAATACAAAATTCTTATGTATTGGAACGTGAAATTCCTCAGGCGCAATTAATGATTTACCCAGACTCCGCTCATGGTTTTCATCATCAGTTACCCATAGACTTTGGAGATGCTGTAAATAATTTTTTGGCACAAAAATAAAGGCACGGGTATTAGGGAAGGGGAGAGAAAAAGCTTAACCCAAGCGTATTGGGATACCAACATTAAGAGATTGAAAAGGGGGAAAATAAAATGACTGGGCTGGCAAAAACATTGACAGTTGGTCAGGCTATTGGTTTAGCTATTACTACTGTCGTCGGTAGTGGTTTGCTTGTGCTGCCTGGAATTGCTTATCAACAAGTTGGTGGCGCTGCTGTTTACGCTTGGCTATTGAACGCTTTATTGGTTGTGCCATTACTTATAATCTTTGCCTACTTGGGTGCAAATTTTCCTAGTGCTGGGGGTGTTGCTGGATTTGTGCAGGCAGCATTCTCACGACCGATCGCCGCAGCTACCGAAGCCTTACTGTTGGGTACATTTTTGATGGGTGGCCCGGCGATCGCAGTTACAGGCGGAAACTACTTTGCAGCAGCAGTAGGGGGAGGACGATTGAGTACGCTGTTTGCCTCCCTGGCAATCATTAGTTTTGCAGGTTATGTGAATTACCAAGGCGTTAAGATGTCGGGCCGCGTTCAGCAGTTTTTAGCTTTCTTCCTTGTCGGACTGCTAGCCAGTGTGGCAATAGCCACTTTAGTATTTGGCAATATGAATGTGGGGACAGGTATCGTTCCTTTATCACAGTTAAGTACCACGTTTCCTGTTTTAGCAACTCTTTTTTTTGCTTTCACTGGCTTTGAGATGCTGTCGTTCACATCTGAAGAATATCGCAATCCCAAACGCGATTTTCCTGTTGCTGTTGGTGTGAGCTTTATTATTGTTGTGGCACTTTACATCACAATTGCTCTAGCTGTTCAGTTCACCCTGCCACCTAACGACACAAGTTTAGCAACTGCACCAATTGTGGCGATGCTCACCTCCATATTTGGAAAGACAAGCGGTCAGATAGTCGCTTTGATTGGAGTGGTCATCGTTACCACAAATCTGATTGGGGGAAGTTGGGCATCGTCTCGTCTGGTGTTTGCCTCTGCGCGTGAAGGATTACTACCGGAATGGCTGAGTCAAATTGAACCGCATTCTCAAATACCACGTGTAGCAGTTGCTTGGACAATGTTCGCTTTTGCGATCGCTACTATAATAAATTTCCTTGGTATACTGCCCTTGAGCCTTCTGTTTGGGTTAGCAGGGCAAGGGTTTTTTGCCGTGAATGCCCTAAGCGTTATTGCCTACCTCAAGCTGACTCGAAAGTGGTGGCAGAAACTAGTTGGTGGCTTTACCTTGATTCTCGTCGTTGCAATTATGGGCACCTTTAGCTGGGGCTTGGTGTTTGTACTCGGTCTGATGCTTTTGGGCTTCATGGGCAATAAGGTACGCCAGAACTCAGTAATAAGTAGTCGAGCAAAATAAGGGACTTTCAAATAAAAAAATAATCTATCGTTTTGGAGAGTAGGGGTAGCAGGGGAGTATGTCACGAATAGGGTGTTGGGGGTGGCTGAGTGGGTGTAGGGAAGACGGTATTGGTCGGGGCTTGGAACCCCCACCAATACAATCGTCTTGAAAAGATGGGGTGTATGTTTCCCACGAAGAGTGTTCGGGCTGTTTCTTCCCCCACACCCCACACCCCGCCTCAACGCAGCGGGGCTTGGTCAATATTCTAGAGATGCGATTAATCGCATCTCTACCCATTCCCTATACCTTTTTCCAACTAGGTCTGAAAAGCTTAATGAGGTATCATTAGTGATTCACCAAGATAATTATAATTCTTTGTATGCTGAGTCCATCTTGGTAGAGCAGCTAATTTGCGCTCGGAATCGCGGTCTGTTGCTTATTGAGCAGATTATCAAATCTGAACTAGTAAAACCTGGATCTCAAACTAGAACAATTCAAAAGGCGATTCACGAATTAATTGCACAAGTGCTGTGTCCACCAGGCAAGAAACCGCGATTCTGGCATAAACAGATATTGCGTGTAGGTGAAGATACCATTAATCCTTATAGTGTGAAGATTACAAATAATGTAATTAAATCAGGGGATATAGCTTTTTTTGACCTGGGTATTGCTCTTTGTATGGATGTGGATTCCTCTGTTCATGTAGAAGTGGATCTTGGACGTACCATAATTGTGCCAGGAACAAATATTGACCCTGATAAATTGAGGATATGCAATGATTGTGAGCGTCTGTTTCTCGAAGGCAAAGCTTATTATTTACAAAATCGGGATATGACTGGCAAGGAACTGTACGAATATATGCAATATCAGGCCGAGCAAAACGGTTGGAAGTTGAGTTCACAACCGCATTCAGGTCATTTAATTGGGCTTTTCCCCCATGAAAAAATACTTGGAGATACTAAATTTGACTATATCTGTCCAGAAAACATTAGACCGATGAGCGCTCCTGATAATTTTGGTAATCACCGACATTGGATACTTGAAACACACTTAGTTCATCCTAAAAATCTATTTGGAGCTTTTTACGAAGATTTGCTGAGTTTATAATGATAGCTGGGGTAAATGTTGCACTATTGTGTCATAGGACAAAAGACCTTAAGAAAACTTAATTAGTAATTGCTAAAAGTCTGTAGGCGCACTCTGCATTTTGGTATTGCTCGATTGTTATTTCACGGAAGAATGGATTACTCAATTGCAATTCAGACACTCAAACACTCAGATCCAATATTGGCAAAAGTCATAGAAATAGTAGGAGATTGCAAACTTTATCAAGTGCAACAAACTGGAGACTTGCTATTTTCACTTTCTCGGTCAATCCTTTATCAGCAAATATCTGGCAAGGCTGCTGCTGCCATCCACAGTAGATTTTTACAGCTTTATCCTCATAACCCTTTGCCAACAGCTTTAGATATTCTCAATACCCCAGATGATGTTTTGCGAAGTGTAGGTATTTCAAAACCCAAAGTTTTGTATTTAAAAGATTTAGCTCAAAAAGTTATAGATGGATTGCCTACCTTGGATGAATTGCAGGTAATGGATGATGAAGTTATTATTCAGACTTTAACACCAATCAAAGGTATTGGGCGTTGGACAGTTCAAATGTTACTGATGTTTCGTTTACATCGACTGGATGTTCTACCTGTAGATGATTTAGGTATTCGTGCAGGGATTCGCAGAGTTTATAGTTTAGCAGAATTACCCAACAAAAAAACTGTAGAGGATTTAGGACAAATGTGGAAACCTTACCGCACGATTGCTTGTTGGTATCTCTGGCGAAGTCTGGAGGTAGAAAAAACTCCAACAGAAATTAAAAATTAGGCGTTGCTGATTGAAAATATGAATTTGTCTCACACAGAGCCGCCTGACTCGCTAGGATGGCATTAGAAATGTATGGTATTTGAGTATGACCAAGCAAGATACTCCACTTACCGGAGATGAGCTGATTAAAGAAGTCTGTCGGCGGATTAGAGTAGCTCGCAGTTATTGGGATGCTCACAACAATGCTGCTTGTCGGGGCGAACGCGATCGCGCCTTAGCCCTTTACAACACCCTCAGCAAAGAACAAAAAGAACAAATTCCCCAAGTGTTGCGGGTGTGGTTGCGTTACCGCAGTGAGAAATACTTTGGCGCACACCGAACGCCGCCAAAATCACCACGAAAATCAAAAAAGCCTAATTCTTAGTAATATTATGTACGTTTAAAGGGCGTTGCTGATTGAAAATATGAATTTGTCTCACGCAAAGTCGCAAAGGCGCAAAGGTACAAAGAAAAGGAAAGGTAATTTTGGCATTTCATATTCTGATTCAGCAACGCCGTTTAAAGACTTATCAAATTACTAAATTTTCGGTTACTCACCTGAAGACCAGCGTACAGGCAAAAATGCGCCCAGGCTACAAACAACAGCTAATCCACCCATACCAAACATACCCCAAGGTACTAAGCCTTCAAGGGAATTCACTACACGCGCAGTCTTTATCGGTTGTTTAGGATCGTAACGTACTACCACCATCTTGCCGTTGCTGGAGCGATAAGACTCATAACTGCCTGTCAAGCGAGTGCGTTCGCCGTTGGCTAGAAACTCGATAACTGGTGCATAGGTTTCTTTTTCTTGATTGTTCTGACTGCTGCGATCGCGACGACTAATGCTGTCTACCACGGTACCCCGTGTTTCCTTTAGCGTTGCAATTTCGTGCGCGATTATGTTACGTACCCAAAAACCGCCCCCAATAAACAGCAGTCCAAGGAACAGCCCAATACCTGCGCTTAGTTTCTCGTCAAAAGTACTTTGGTGAGGTTTGAAATTCATGGGTTTAAGGATACCACAACATTAACAATTCAAAATTCAAAACAGTCATCACTCAACAGTCATCGTTTTTATTTGTTACAGTTCCCCTACATTTGAAACATTTTTTTCTGGCACTACTAACCTTATAACTGCGTCAACTATGTTGCTGCTAAATTGCTGTATCAGTTTTCCTGGTGTAGCAATTTAACATTTATATGGAATGGAATGTAACCAATTAACCGACGTTGAGTAAATAGAAGTAATGACAACTCAGTTTTGGGAAAAAAGCAGAGAAATTAATGCGACTCTAAATAATTTACTATTTAAACCTGTTAACAGACGGGTACTGCTAAGTCTAAGTAAGCTTGGTGTAGCGTCGTCTTTGATGAAACGAGCTTGGTGGCTTTTAAAAAAGCGTCTGCTGCCATTATTGTGCCTAATATCATTCTTTGCAGTATTGCAACTCAACAGCTTTGCCCCTGCTGTTGCCCAACTACCTCGCCAAGAAATTCGGGGCGTGTGGCTCAGTGGTAACGATTTTAGCGTTTTTAGAAATCGCTCACAAGTCCAAGATGCCATGAGCCAACTGCGAAAGTTAAACTTTAATACTGTTTATCCGGTAGTCTGGAATGACGGTTATACACAATACCCCAGCGCCATCATGCAGAAAAAGGGTATTCCTTTTTTCTTCAAGGGAACAGAGGGACAAGATGTCATTGCAGACATTATTAGTCAAGCCCGCAGCCAAGGGTTACTAGCAATACCCTGGTTTGAATTTGGTTTCATGGTTCCTCTAACTTCAGAACTGGCATCACAGCATCCAGATTGGCTAACACAAAAGCAGGATGGGACTCAAACTTCAATTAGTGCTGCCGGTGAAGTAGCGTGGTTGAATCCCTTTCACCCCCAAGTGCAAAACTTTATCCGCGAACTCGTGATGGAAGTAATTACGAAATACAATGCTGATGGCGTTCAATTTGACGACCATACGAGTTTACCTGTAGATTTTGGTTACGATAAGTACACGATTAGTCTATATACTCAAGAAACGGGGAATCCTCCTCCATCCAATCCCCAAGCCCAAGCATGGATAAAATGGCGGGCAGATAAAATTACTGCCTTCATGGTAGACCTCTATCAAAGTGTGAAAGCTCAAAAACCGAATGCTATCTTCTCGGTTGCTCCCAATTACTATGATTTTGCTTACAAACTGCAACTGCAAGACTGGCTCAACTGGGTAAGGTTGGGTATTGTTGATGAGTTGGTTATGCAGGTATACCGTAATGATTTAGAAAGTTTTATCGGTCAAATTACCCGCCCAGAAATTTTAGAAACTCAACAAGTCATCCCAACTGGTATCGGGATTATGGCGGGGTTACGAAATCGCCCAGTTTCCATAGCACAAATCCAATCTCAGGTAGTAGCAGCCCAACAGCGCGGCTTAGGTATCGGCTTTTTCTACTATGAAAGCCTTTGGGATATCGCACCTGAACCAGCACCCCAACGCCAGTCGGCATTTGCGGCTCTTTTTCCTAATTCAGCATTGCGCGACATCTCCCAAAATACACCCCGCGAGCCAACTTTTAACACCGTATCCCTACCTTTATATCCAAAGCCTTCCCTTGGCCAGCGCGTTCGCGGCTATTTTCTGGAGGTGGCGATCGCCAATGGTCAACCAAAACGTGTTTTATTAGATACAGGCTCAGCAGGGTTAAGAGTTCCCCAAGAGTTTTTAGGCAATTCTCCCATCCAAAGAACAGGCCAAACTATCAAGGAGGAATTAAGTGATGGTACTGTCTTAGAAGGCGAATTAGTTTATACTAATGTCCGGTTTGGTTTGATTCCCACCGCAGAACCCGTTCCCGTACAGGTTGTTACTAGTCGCCAATGTATCCCCCAAAAACCCAATTGTTCAGCAAAAAGTGGTGCGCCATTTTCCGGTGTTATTGGCGTCAACTATTTTGAAAAGTCACTTCCCTATAACCCGTTGAGAAAATTACCAGGCAATTTAAGTAACGGATTTATTGTCGTGGGAAATGGTGCTACTAACAAAAATGGCAGCCTAATTCTTGGTTTAACTCCCCAGAATCAAGCAGGTTTCAAAATGGCCTCTTGGACTCAACAACCCGAAATTAATGGTGTACCTGGTAGCAGATGGGACTCTCGGCTGGGCAAAGTTTGTTTAACTCTAGCTGGGAGTTCTGCCAAAAATTCTTGTAATGCCATAGCGATCGCTGATACTGGAACTATTAATGGTTTAACTGAATTCAAGTCAGCTTCTACAGCAGGAAAACTCAAACCAGGAGTGCTGGGTTCAGCAAATACTGTGAAAGTAGCAATGAATGGCATTTTTGATTACAGCCTCAAACCAGGAAACCGCGACGGATTTAATCGCTGGAATTTGAGTATCTCACCACAATTACAAACGAGTATATTTGTCAATCCTGGAATTGCATTTTTTGATAAATACGATGTACTCTTCGACCAAGTTAATGGAAAACAAGGTTTTCGCAGTCGGCGGTAAAGCGATCGCGCGATGACTGCATCTGCTGACACTGGCTAGCTAAGGTTAACTTTCCCTGCAAGTGCAGATTTATCAAAACAGAATTCAAGAGCGGAACGTCTTTAGCTCCACTCCTGAATTCTTGTTCAAGGAACCAATTCAGAACGAATTATCCCTGCTTCTTGAATGGTTGTAAAAGCATTTTCTCCTATAATGCGATGAGCCGCAGTTGTGGGATGAATACCATCCCAGAACAAAAAATGCTCTGGATTATTACAGATACTAGAGCCAGATACACAGGAACCGATGACATTTGTAAAACCAAATGCTGCTGGATTTGTTATTGCATCTCGGTATAAGCTGTTAGCATCTAAAGTCGCAATCTGAAGCTGGGGATTTTGTTGAATCAATACCTTGAGTGAGCGTCTTAAGCTTTGATTATGTGCTTGTGTTAATGCACTCAAATTCACAGAATTAGTAGTGTTTCTCGTCGCAGGTAGCTGTCCCAAATCTGGTAAATTGGCTAACAAAATCTTTCGGACACCTATATCAGTTAGCAAGTTAATTGCACTAATCAGATTGTTTACAGGAACAGTTGCATTGCTTACCCCTTGCAAATAATCATTTGCCCCTGCCCATAAAACATATAAACCATCCGAATTGGCCTTTTTATATGTTTGGGTAAACGACTGCACTTGGTTGAGTAAACTAGGTACATAACTGTTGCTAGTACTGCCAGTGGTTGCTCCTCCGTAAGCAAAATTGTTAGTTTGTTTAGGAGAAAAATGCAAGCGATCGCTTAGATACTCAATCCACACTCGACCATTGGAGTAACGCCCCTGAAAATAAGTTGCATTAGGTGGATACATTCTTCCTGTGGCTTGGAATACCATTCCTGTATCTGAAAGACTGTCGCCGAATATATACATTCCCGTGACAGTATGAGTTTTATCCATAAATTCTCTTTGCACAACCATAGTCAAAATTAAAAGGGCAAGCCCTGTTATTAAAAGCCAGTTTTTTCTTCGCATCAAACTTTTCTGTAAAGCTTAAGACCTACAGTTTTTACTGCCAGCCTTAGAACCTCTTGTTGATATTTCTCACTATGAGTAAGGATTGAGCTTGCAATTAACACTCCTCTAAGCTAACAAGCAGTTATTTTCGCTGCTGACTCAAACCGAATACTTTATGGTGTGGATTTTGCCAATTGTCTTGAGCAAATCCCTCACCAAAACATTGCTGAGTCCTGAGTAGGGGCGTAAATCCGTGACCTGTGCGTAAGTCCTGAAATATAATGAAAAATCCCAAATTATCATTTGGCCATCTCACTTTGATGATGCCAATTTGCTCGGCTCAGACGATAAACAAAGCACTCATCGTCGCCAAATCTCCGATGTTCGAGAAATTGGAAGCCAAGACGTTCATAAAAGCGGTGGGCGCGAGTATTACTAGCCAGAGGATCGATGAATATAGCCGTCACAGATGAGTCTGCAAAACATCGGGTAATTGCTAACTGCATCATTTTCGTTCCATACCCTTTGCCCAAATCGGTCTCTTCTCCAATCCAGATATCAATGGCGCGAATATTTTCCGTGACATCACCCCAATACTTGCTCTCCTCATGTGCTGGATCGATGATCTGGATAAATCCGATAGGACGACCATCAATTTCAGCAATTAATTGCTCTCTCCAATCGGGAGTGCGTTCAAGTTCCACTTCCCATCCCCAGTCGTCGTTAGGATCTGAGGAAATCACATGAGGTTTCTCATCCCAGTATCGCAACAAATCCAAATCAGCAGAGGTAGCGGGGCGTAGATTAATCACAACTTTTTTCAACGTTAAACTTGCTATAGTTTAGATCCTAATTTTTGCATAATGCTTCTGATAAAACAGTATCGATTTTCTCTGGCTCGCCGCTCATAGGATAATTAGCGATCGCTAAAGCCAAAGCTTGGGCTTTCCCTTCCATCGTCTCAACGCTTTGAATATCTTTGATAGCTTGAGATAATACTTCTGAAGCTTTATTTTTATTAGCATCTTTAGCGGATATTTCTTAAAATTGTATTTGATGTTAGCGATCGCTTTCTCTAGTCAATATGTCAATAAATAATAACAAAGTAATTATTTTTGATACCACTATGCGTGATGGAGAATTGACGCCTGGTGTCAAAATGAATTTGCAACAAAAAATTACAATCTCCCAATTGCTCGAAGAAATGGGAGTAGATATTATTGAAGTTGGTTATCCAGGAAGTTATCAAAAAGATTTTGATGAAGTCTTTCAGATTTCTCAAATAATTAAAAATTCTACTATTTGTGGGCTAGCGAGTTCAAACCCAAATGAAATAACGGCTGTTGCTGAAGCAATTAAACCAGCTATCAAAGGTAGAATTCACACTTATACTCCGGTAAATCTGAAAAATCAATCTAAATTAAGTCAAGAAGAAGTATTAGCAACAATCTTTGATTGTGTATCTTTAGCACGCAATTACTGTGACGATGTAGAATGGAGTGCTTTTGATGCTCCTAGAAGTGAGCCTGATTTTTTGTGTAAATCTATTGAAACTGCAATAAAAAGTGGTGCCACGACTATTAGCATTCCTGATAGTTTAGGTCTAGCATCGCCAAAAGAGTTTTCGCAACTTCTACAAATGATTTTTAATCGAGTGCCCAATATTAATGAAGTTGTAGTTTCAGTACACTGTCACGATGACTTGAGCATGGCGGTAGATAATTCACTCATCGCTTTAAGTTGTGGTGTGAGGCAAATTGAATGTGCAATTAATGGTTTGGGCGCGAGGAAAGGTAATGCAGATTTGGCGAAAGTTGTAACAGAGGTTTTAAAACAAGGTAATTATCAACTTGAAATTAACACTTCGTTAATGAGTAAAGCAGCAGAGCTTATTTTTGAAATAACTGGGATTGCAAAAGCAAAATAGTTTTTGTATGGTGTGTTACCCCAAAGGCGTAACGCACCGCTTGACTGAATTAGGAATTATTGATATTCGTCTTTACTGCGATCGCGGCTTTTCTGGCATAGCATTAAATGATGGTTGGACAACTTCATTACCTGGGTCTACTGCCTTTGCTCCTCTTGCAGCTTGTCTTATAGCATTCAGTGATGGTTGGGCAACTTCATTATCTACCAAGGCATTGGTATTAGTACTGTTATTCAAACTATTCGCTAGTTTTCTACGAAGTGACTCTAAAAACATAGTATCATTACCAAGATCGGAAGCTTCGTCCTCATGGATATCTTCGATTTGATTGCGTCGTTCTTGGTATTTCTCAATCAGACCATCGATAGCTTCAATGATAAACTTTATGTCTTTAAACGACAAATTCATTTTAATTTACCTAGATAAAATAGTGTTATGTCACAAAAAAATTCAGGTAAATTTAAAATAAAATGGTAACGGCTAATAAGTAATTTTTTCACTTTTACCTATTAACCGTTACTATGTTTAACTAACTACCGCTTCAGCTTTTTCTTTGACTGGCACGTAGGGTTTTTCTGCACCCTGCGCCAGATATTCTGCTAGCTGACTTTCAATTTGATCGCGGACAATTTGGCGATATTCTAGAAAATGCTCGTTGTGGGCACAAGCAGCGATGTAATGCTCAATAACTCCGGGGTTACGTTTGAGAATGCTAAATAAATGATGCCAGAATTTCCAACGGGTTTCGCGTTTGATTCCTTGTCGCCAAATCACAATTAACAAGGCTTTTATAACTACCCACTCTGGCATTTTAGCTGGTGCTTTCCAACTTGGTAAACCCATCATCAAGAAGCAGCGGTAGGTGCGATCCAAGTATTTAACTGGGTCGTATAAAGTACAAAATGCCTCAATATATTCTCTGGCAAGTTCTTCTAAAGGACGGGTGGGAAGAAAGTTCATCAAAGTTGTTTGGTTGATGTTGCCATCTTGATTTTCCCGGAGTCGTCCTTCTTTTTTCAGGCGATGCCACAGCGCGGTATTGGGTAACGCTTGTAACATGGCAAAAGTAGTTGAAGGAATTGCTGCTTCTTCTGCAAAGCGGACAATGCGATCGCCTGCACCGGCTTTTTCGCCATCAAATCCAATAATAAACCCAGCCATCGGGCGCAATCCAGCTTTGGTGATGGTTTGCACTGCCTCAGTTAAAGAATTGCGAGTGTTTTGAAACTTCTTGGTCAGTTGCAAACTATCTTCATCCGGCGTTTCGATTCCCAAAAACACCGCGGAGAAACCGCACTCAACCATTAATTCCAACATTTCTGCGTCTTGTGCCAAGTCCACTGAGGCTTCAGTGTCAAATCGGAAGGGATATTTATGTTCTGCCATCCAGACTTTTAACTCTTTAAGCAACAATTTCACATTGCGTTTGTTGCCAATGAAGTTATCATCTACCATGAACACACCCCGCCGCCAACCTAGTTCATAGAGGTAATCTAACTCTGCTAATAGTTGGGCTGGGGTTTTGGTACGTGGTTTGCGGCCGTAGAGAACAATGATGTCACAAAATTCGCACTGGAAGGGACACCCCCGCGAAAACTGCACGGACATCATATCATAGGCATCCAATTCTAATAAATCAAAGCGGGGTATTGGTGTGCTTGTGACATCTGGTTTTTCTGTGGCACGAAAAATGCCAGATGTTTCTCCCCTTTGAATTGCCTCGATAAACATCGGCAAAGTAATTTCGCCTTCATCCAAAATTAGGAAATCTGCACCCACATTTTGGACTTCGTGAGGTACAGAAGTCGGGTAAGGACCGCCGACTGCAACCAACTTACCACGCCGCTTTGCTTCTTGGATTTGGTCGAGTAAATCTTGTTTTTGGACAATCATCGCCGACAAGATGACTAGATCTGCCCACGCCCATTCCTCTTCTGTTACTGGACGAATGTTGCGATCTACTAGCTTAAATTCCCATTCTTGGGGCAGAATTGCTGCTACTGTTACTAAACCTAGAGGTGGTAATAAAACCTTGCGATCGACTAATTCCAAAATTTTTTCATATGACCAAAAGGTTTTGGGAAATATTGGATACACCAGCAATACTCGCATTTAGTATCAATCCTCACACTTTGCTTATTATCCCAACTCTAACGAAAATAAAGACTTATTGACTTTTTATGAAAGTTGTTTTAGTTTACCACTGATATTCAATGGGAAGTGGTGAGTGGCGAGTGGGGAATTCTTTACTTCTAACTTGGAACTATTTTGCGTTTTTTCCTACACCTTCTCCTTTGCTGGCGGGACGATGCTAAATTTATTTAAACTTACGTCGATTTCCTTAAGTGTTTTAAAATCCTCTTCTGGTAACGGATAGGTGTTACTGTTAAACACATCGGCACCAAAACTAGGCTGTTTTTCTAAGAATGAGAAAGCTTGACGAAACTCATAAGGCTGGGCTTTAATCGGTGCATCAAAGTGGCAAGGAATAATCCACTCAAAGTCCCAACTTGCAACTTTATCAGCCCAGTTGATGGTTTCTTTGGGTGCGCGATTGAGAATTAGCGTCTGTAAAATTGGTGCTACAAACAACCGACCGTTGCCCCGTAGGGCATCAAACGATCGCTGCCAGTCCTGCCATTTAAAGGGATACAATCCAAAATAAGCTTTTTTCGAGCGTTCTGATGCTTTGAAGGCATCTTGGAACACCTTACCCCAAGGACGTATTTCTAAACCGTTTGGTTTAAAGTATAAAGCAAACAAGCAGATACGCTGCCATCCCTTGCGGCGATTTGCTTGAATGTCTGCAACAATATCACAAGCATTATCCTTGGCATGGAATAGCAACGGATATGGATCTAATTGGACGATCGCAGGCGGATCTTCTGGAATCGAAAGTACTGAATCTGTTACAAGGAGAGAATGCGATCGCTTGTGAAAAAAAGCAACTTCCGCAAACCGACCAGTTCCAAGGTAGATGGGGCCGAGCATGGCATAATCAAACTCATCAGCAAAGGGTGTTTTGCTACTATCTTCTGGAAGTAGCTGAGTGCGTTTTGCGGGTAAGCCAAGCCAACTAAGGGGGAGATTTAGCGGGAAACTCCATTGATTTGGAGCTACAAACACCTGTGCAGTGGGGAAATATCTGGCGAAGGGGCCAACGAAAACCTTGTGTTCTAGACCGGAGACAGTTGGCAGAATGATATATTTGACATTACCATGTTCGGCTACCAACTCATTCACAAGCCGGATGCACTCTGGGGTAGGCGCAACAGGGGCATAAACTAAAAGACCGCCTGTTTGAAGCTTAACCACAGTCATGCGAATTGGTACGACAACGTAAAAGATGCCTTGAATCTGGTCAAAATTCCAGATTGTATCCTTAAGGACTTCTTTGCGGATTGTCCGCCGCCTACCATAAGGGTAGAGTGGCACAAGAGGCCATAATCGCCAGGAAAAGTCCCTTGGATGAATCTGTTCTGCATTGACTATGCGTTCATCATCAACCACTGTGCGACTCCCTCCAAATTCCCCGATCTAAATTTTAATAGAATATTATATTTTCGCGTTGCTGAGTGCAAATGTGGATTAGTCTCACGCAGAGACGCATTCGGCAAAGCCGTTCCCGTTCGCGTAGCGTCTCCGAAGGAGAAGGGTAGACGCAAAGAAGAATTCAAGAAATGCAATTTTTCCATTTTCTTTTCAAATTCTTGGACGCGAGTTTAATTATTGTGTTGTTATTAGACTTCTTGCAGAAGTCGGGGAAAGGGGAAAAGGTTTGGTATTTTCCTTTCCCTTTTAACATGTATCCCTTTTCCCACCTCTTGCAAAAGTGTTTTTTGCAAGAGGTCTATTTATTATTTTATATAAACTACAGTGAGATTATTCTTTAATCTCAAAGTCAACTTTATCGTAAATATCTAATAATGAGATTTCAAATTGAATAGAGGATAGGGTTAAAATACTATTCTCATCTTCGTATTCTGAAAAAATCCATTTTTTGTTGTCAGTTTTATAATACTGCTCTACATGATGTGTGTACTGGTCTATTAAGACATATTCTTGAAAACTTGGTATGCTACGATAAGCGGCAAATTTTTCATCTACATCATAACTTCTAGTAGATTTAGATAGCACTTCAGCAATTATCAAAGGATTGGTAATTGTATCTGTACGTCCTTCAGCAAATTCTAATGAACCTGCAACAACCATGACATCTGGATATGTATGAATTCGCTTTTTAGGAATCCATAAACGTTGTTCAGCTACGAAAACTCGATAAGGCTGCCGCTTCAAAGCAAAATTCAAAGATGCACTCAGATTCAGAGCTATTTGATTGTGATTTGGTGTTCCACCTGTCATAGGTATAATTTGACCATCTATATATTCATTACGATAGTCTGAAATGACCTCTAATTCTAGATATTCTGCGGGAGAATATTGACGTTGTTCTTGTAATTGCATAAGACGAAACAATTTTGGATTTGAGATTTTGGATTTTGGATTAGTGGAAAATTTATGCTGGGTTCCAAGTACCGTGGAAACTGTGAGGAATTACGCTAGGTAATCCTAGTTTACAAACTGGTTCTGCATCTAGGTCGCTATCAAATATCCAAACTTCACTCTTATCAGAATTACCATCATAAACTACGACTAATACCCAACCTTGTTCGGGATTTTGACTATCTTGGGCGTAGATGGGTTCTGAGGTATAGATATTTTCTCCTAAGTCTACCTCAGTAAGGGTTTCAGTTTTGTAATCAAAACGAGCGATCGCACTGAACCATTCTTTACCTGGATTCATTCTTTGTGGAAGCAATGCCACATAAGTATAACGCCAAGGTTGTGCAACTTGCGCTCGTGGCACCACAGGAAATTCACAAACGCGGTTGATAACTTCGTCGCTTGCTGTCACTTTGGCAGTTTGAAGATTAAGATGCACTTGCCATAATGTTCCATGAGAATTTGTGTGCGTCTCACCAGTTGCAAACTCTCTAAGATATTCATTACTTTGTTGAAAATCTGAATATCGCACCACATCTAAAATCACCGAACCGTCTTGATTTTCATAGCCATTACCAAAATGCCAATTAAACCAAGGTTCGGTTTCGCCACGACTGACTAAAGATAAGTTTTCTCTGTCAAAAATTAATACCTGAGTTCCTAATTTTGGTTCCCATAATAAAGAATCACTAAAAGTAGTTAAACCTACTAGAAATGACAGCATTTTCATCCGCATTGGTGGCATGAAAAATACCAAATATCTTTGGGTTAAAACAAAATCATGTATTATTGAATAGCGATCTAATTTGAAAGTAGATTTTTGAATAATTTTGCCAGAGGCATCGCTTTTATAGAGATTCAGTTGTACAAAACTTCCTAGACTGATGCCAAAATTATAAATTTCGCCTGTATGTGGATCGCGTTTGTAATGAGCAGAATAAGGTAACCCATTATCCAAACCACCTAAATCATCTAATCCCTTTGTTTCTACAGTTTGCAAATCAAGGGCATAAGGTTGAGTTGCTTCCCACAAAGCCAACAGTTTATCGGGTAAAGCCAACACTGAAGTATTAGCTGCATTCTTAATTTGCTGATTCCACCGCTTCCAAATCGGCCCCGGCGTGTGCATACCATAAACACCATAAAGGAATTTATCTGCTTTAGTTTCAGCTTGATATTCTGCTGTTTGCACATAGCGATAAACTCCCGTCACTCCTGCATCGGTGAAATGCACGCCAAGAATCGCGCCATCTCCATCAAACCAGTGCCCTACGCGCATACCACCGCGTTCTAGCCGCGCCGGGCCATTGCGGTAAAGACTACCACGCAAACCATTTGGGACTTTTCCAGAGAGAATTGGCAATTGGGTAGGGGGAAATTCTGTTGCTGGTTTGGCGATCGCACCTGCCCAAGCTCTTTTTGTTGACTTTTGAGTAATAGTATGCATACCAAATCAATATTTGAGAAATTATTAATCTACACAGTTGCATTTTACATTTTCATCATGACTGAGCTTAGTGGTGCAGAAAAGTCCTGAAGAGTTGATATATGGGGGATATCACAGTGAGACAAGAGTGACAGAATGGGGGACGACATGGGATGCTCAAGTTTCCACACAAA
>NZ_JACJTU010000069.1 GCF_014698835.1 Nostoc paludosum FACHB-159
CTCATAATTCCTTACTTCTTTAAATAACTCTTTATACTCTGCACAATATTCATCTACGATCGCAACTGTTGGGTGGGCGTCTCTAGCCAAATGTTTCAGGATTTGTAATTCTACATCCATGCCCTGCTTACCTTCCAGAGTTTTTTCTTTTAATCCTTTTATTAAGAATACTCGGAAAGTGACAGAAGAGGGCTATAGCGTTTCCGAATCTGCTGAGGTACTTAGTACATTGCTTATCTTATTAGCTAAACCTCTGCGTACCTCTGCGCTTGACTCTGCGCTCCTCTGCGTTTAAAAACATTAATTCTGTACCTCACTTAACTGGGAATCGTTATAAACTCAATACTTTAACTTCGCAACCATTTCAGCACTGGATTATTGGTGCTGGTGCTTGTATCTACTACGGAATTACTGGGCTTCTTTAAATAGCCTCTTGCAAAAATAGTTTTGCACTCTTGGGGGAAAGGAAAAAGGTTAAAGGCAAAGGTTTTTTTCTTAAAACCCTGACAAAAAGAGACTTTTAAAGCTGTTGCCTATTGCCTGTTCCCTATTCCCCACTATGATTTTATTCAAGCAGCGCAAACAAAAGGGGCAGGTTTAGAACCCACCCCTTTTGTTTGTGATATGCTGCGCCCAACGGCTGTTGCTACCAGCTTTAAACTATTAACTAAATCCACCATATCTTCTAAAGAAAGTGCTTGACGGGCATCAGAAACTGATTTTTCTGGTTCTGGGTGACACTCAATTATTAACCCATCTGCGCCACAAGCGATCGCAGCTCTAGCTACAGGTGCTACCAATTCCCGTTTACCTACGGCATGGGAAGGATCTACAATCACAGGCAGGTGAGTAATTTGTTTGAGTGCTGCAACTGCGCCTAAATCTAGGACGTTGCGGGTGTAATCATCGAAGCTGCGGATACCCCTTTCGCACAACACCACATCAGGATTTCCGTGGCTGAGAATATATTCAGCTGCCATGACGAATTCTTCAATTGTCGCTGCTAAACCACGTTTGAGTAGTATTGGCTTACCAGCTTGTCCTAAAGCTTTGAGCAAATCGAAGTTTTGCATATTGCGGCTACCAACTTGAAGCATATCAGCGTGGGTGGCCACTGCTTCAATTTGGGAAATTGACATCACCTCGGTGACAACTGGCATATTGTACTGCGATCGCACCCTCGCCAAAATTTCCAATCCTGACTCGCCCATACCTTGGAAAGCGTAGGGAGATGTCCGAGGTTTGTAGACACCACCACGCAAGGCTTGTACCGATGCAGTAGCTAGTTTTTGCGCTACTGTCTCCATTTGTTCCCAGCTTTCGACGGTACAGGGGCCGCCGATAATTACCAATTCTTCACCGCCGAAAGCGACCTTTTCTGAAAGTTTAACGATTGTCTGATGGTTGGGGTGAGATTGTGCAGCAAGTTTAGCGTTAATCATGGTTTAATTCTCCTAAAAAATTATTCGGGATTGGGTACTGGGGATTGGGGATTGGGGATTGGGGATTGGGGATTGGGGATTGGGGATTGAAAGTTTACTAGACCTCTTGCAAAAGTCCTTATTTTCGACTTCTTCTTTGCGTCTTTGCGTCTTTGCGTGAGACAAAAAATTATTTATGCAAGAAGTCTACTGATTATTCATTCCCCAGTCCCCAGTTCCTAGTCCCCAGTCCCCATTCAAAAAAAACCCGGAACCTTTGAGCAGTTCCGGGCGCGTTGTGGTTTATCGGCATAACGCTATTTACCCGGAACTGACTCTGGGCCAAAAGTAAAAGCCGTAAAACCAACTACTGAAATAAGTCGTCACAATGAAATTCTCCTTAAAAGACAAAAACCGCAGAGTTCGCTCTGCGGTTCACCGGGTGGTTTCCATGTGGAAACTATATTCACTCCCGGTGAACCACCCTAAACCAAAAATAAAAGTAGGAATTTGTGTTAAACATTTGCGAGGCGCTTTAGCTGAAAAATTTAACGAAACTAGATAAACCTATGTATAGTAACATTAACAGGAAGGATTAGTGGTGTCAAGACCCCCACAACAGCTAAAAAAGCGATAGACTCAGTACAACTGGGGGAATCAAGACTATAGCATTTCTCCACGAGATGCTGGGCGTAGCTTGCTTTTTGTAGAGGAGTCCCCAAAATTCATTCATCACGCTCTGTTCTGAAGCCTACGGCAAGTCGTCCTTTGCGCGTTTAGGCTTGAAGGTGGCGCATCCTACCTTAAACAAGTTTCAGATTTGTCTTTGAATTCAAATGCTTAAATTCTAAGCTTTCTTACCCTCAATTTCTCAGAATTTGTGTCATGAAGTTCTCCTTGCTTGTTTGCCTAGAAGAAAGCGGCTTGTGATTAGACGTTGTTACAGTTATCACTTTACAAATATTGGTATGTCATAACTCAATAAATAGTATAAATAATCAAAAACCAATGGGAAAAAATTTAAAAGTTCAGATGAAGAAATACAGCCAAATTCTAGAAATCAAAGACAAGTTACAGCCACGGGATAGTCATTCAAAAATTCCAAAAGCTAGAATTCCAAAATCAAAACATCTAATTTTCCTGACTTCTGTTTTTACCTTGCGAAAGCTGATTACAGACAATTGAGAAATGCCATATATCATTCTTACCCAAGTCCTTATTCAGCAGATCAACTTTTTAGAATCAACAGTTTCATTATGCCCAGCCCTAAAATCTTAGCCAAATCTTTTGACTATCATGGAGTTTACCCCTGCCCAGTCTGTCGGATAGGTAAGATTTCTCATATGCCATTGATGGAAGCTATGGCTTGTGACTTTTGCCAAGAGATTTTTACGGTGAACCTAGAACTAGAGCAAATCAAGATGCCTTCTAGGCAACCACCCTTGATTTGGCGTTGGAATGGGTTTAGTTGGACAGAAGCCCAGTTAGAAGGCGTGGAGTTAGGTTGGGGTTATGGGCTAGCTGCGATTGCTTTTGTAGTCCTTCCTACTACTCTCATTGGCATAGTAGCTTATTATTTTCCTCCTAATATCAATGAGCCGATTACCTGGATGCCATATATTTGGACAATATTAACTTTTTTGTCACACTTATCAATTATTGTTTGGATTTTTATTGAAGTTTATCAAATTCCAGTTGCAGCATATTTAAGAGCGATCGCTCGATGGAGAAATGGGGAGATGGGGAGGTAGGGAACGGAGGAGCAGAGGAGCAGGGGGGCAGGGGAGATGGGAAGAAAAAACTCTTAACTCCTCACTCCTAACTCCTCACTCCTCACTTCCCGATGCCCAAATAATAAAAGATGCAGCCGATAGACCGCTGTATCACTCATAATTAAGTTGATTGTCCACCAAAATGGCGTATGAGCGATCTGGAGCGGTACTATAGAATTTTGGAATTAGAGCCTGGGGCAACGCTTGAGGAAGTGAACCAGGCTTATAAAGATTTGGTCTTTGTTTGGCATCCCGATCGCATTCCGAAGGAAAATCTCCGCTTACAGCAAAAAGCACAGGACAAGCTCAAAGCGATAAATGAAGCTCGTGAAAAATTGCGTTCTGTCAAAACCAAACATCAAACCACACATAAGCCATCGTCATCGCCGTTTCACTATGAAACACCATCTCAAACAAGCCAGCCACCACCGAAGCAGAATCCAGATTTGAGTGGTAAAGACTATAGTCGAGCAAATTTGAGCAATAAAGACTTATCTGGCAGAAATCTCAGTTATGCTAACTTGAGTGGTGCTAATCTCAGCGATACTTTTATGCACAAAGTTAACCTCAGAGGAGCGAATTTATCTGAAGCTAATTTATTTCGAGCAAATCTACTTTTAGCGGATCTCAGGGAGGCAAATTTACGTGCTGCTAATTTAATTGGTGCGGATCTTAGTGGAGCCGATTTACGTGGAGCCGATTTAACCGGAGCGCGGATTCGCTCTGGTGAAAGGCTTCTGGTTAAACTAATTGGTGCTAACCTAGCTGGAGCAATCATGCCTGATGGTGAGATTCATCAGTAATGTGGGAGACACGGCGACATTGCTACCCCCTGCCTCCTGCCTCCTGCCTCCTACTTACTCGCGCAGTGCGTAACCTACACCGCGCACTGTGTGAATTAGGCGTTTTTCTTTATTTTCTTCTAATTTCAGGCGTAGATAACGAATATAGACTTCGATAATATTGGAATCACCCATGAAGTCGTAACCCCAAACTTTTTCCAGAATTTGGTCTCTGGTAAATACTTGGCGGGGATGTGAAAGCAAATATTCTAATAAATCAAACTCTTTTGCTGTTAACTCAATGCTTCTTTTAGCGCGAAATACTTGACGAGTGCGGCGATTTAAGCTTAAGTCTTCAAATTGTAATAAGTCTTCGTCTGTTTCTTGAGTGCGGCGTAAATGAGCGCGGATTCTTGCTAATAGTTCTTCTATGCTGAAGGGTTTGACTACATAATCATCGGCTCCTGCATCTAATCCGGCGACGCGATCGCTAACTTCATCTTTTGCTGTCAACAAAATCACTGGTACTGAGTTACCTGTGGTTCGCAAACGACGGCAAATTTCTAAACCTGAGAGTCCTGGTAACATCCAATCCAGAACGGCTAAATCTGGTGCTGACTCCCGCGCCAAAGTCAATCCAGTAATGCCATCATGAGCTATGCTAACTTTGTATCCTTCACTACTAAGTTCTAATTCCACAAATCGCGCTAGTTTGATTTCATCTTCAACTAAAAGGATATGTGCTACCATTTTTTACTCCTAAAATAGTTAATTTCAAAATAAATGTGCTGGGCTAACCTATCTGTGATTTAGTATCAAATTCGGATAATGTTTTACTATTTCCAGAAATTATTGTCAAGAATTTGCTAAGTAATAATTACATTGCCACCTTGTTTGCAGATATGTATAAAGCATACTCAGAATTATAAGGAATTTACTAGCTCAGTTTTGCAAAACTGCTCCTGTTTTATTCGTTTTAACTGCGTTAATAACTCTTTCCAAGTTAAGGTTAAGATTAATACTTTAAATTTGCTGGCTGTTTGATGAAAATTTAGTTGGTAAGAGTATAGTGCATAATTAATTATCCATTGATTAATTGATATAAATTAACTTTTTGTTTTAATTGCAGAAATAGATAATGAATTATTGATATGTAGTTCGCACTCTAGTATATATGGGAGTAAGAAAAATGAGTTTTTGCTGAATAAAGTTATAATTTTTGCTTAAAAAACTGTAAAGCTTTATCTTACAAGCTTTTTTATGCCATCTAAAGGAAAATCCTTTTCTCAGAAAATTAACCTTTAAATCTCAGAATACTTTAATTTATGCATCAGCTAGAACTCATAGTGATGCCGCAATCTATTCATTACAAGTTTAGTTCCTGCAAAAGCGAGGATTCGATGGTGAAAGGTTTAATTTTTGGTAGTTTATCTGCTTTAATACTCACTACATCTGCTGCGGCTGTAGCTACACCTGTAAAGTATCAGCAGTCAAATTCTGATACACATACAGTATCTCAAATAGCTTTGAGTGTAAATGTTCCACATATTACTAACTCTGGTGTCAGAAATGATACTCATTTTATTAGAGTAGCAGTAGTCGGGATGTCTATACAAGACTTGATGATTTCCTTACCAAGTCAGATGGAAAGCTTTAATAAAGTTAGGATTGTAGACCAATCTGGTCAAGAAATTGCAGCTAAAACAGAGACTAGTAAAGAACGTGTGTCAATCACCTTTGACCAACCTGTAAATTCTGGTGGTTCTGTGGAAGTACAATTTATTGGGGTACAAAGAAGAGTTCCAATTGAAAAAATCTTACTCTATGGAGTAACTGCAAAAAGAGTTGGTTTAAATGGAGATATTCCTATTGGAACAGCCAGAATTGATATTCCAGATAAAGGTTAGAATTCAGGAGTCAGAATTCAGGAGTTAGGAGCCAGAGGTAAAATTTAGTTTATATCTGGCCCTTGATTTGAAAAGATGTTCATTATTAACTTCCACGCTGTTCTATATATAAAAGTGCGGATTTTGCTAACAAAATCTGCACTTTAAATATATGTATTCAAAATTCTGAATTCTGAATTATATTTAATTATATTGGTAAAGTAATTGTAAAAATACTTCCTTCTCCTAATTTCGATTGTACGCTCACATTGCCACCCATACCTTCTACAAGTGTCTTGACAATTGATAAGCCTAAACCAGAACCTCCAGTTGTATGAGAGCGAGATTCATCTACGCGGTAAAACCTTTCAAAAATACGTGCTTGATGTTGTAAAGGAATTCCATAACCATTATCGCAAACTTGAATAATTACTTTGTCTGTAAGTTGGTCTAATTTAAAAATTACAGGTGTACCAGCTTCAGAATATTTCACAGCATTATCAATTAAATTAAGTAGTACTTGCTTAAGACGGCTGTAGTCTACTTTCGCTTCAATTGGATAAATTGTGGACTCAATATGAATTTGGCGATCGCTATATTTTTCTGCCATCACTACAATTTCTTCAACTAAGTCATTTAAAATATAAGATTTCATTTGAAAATGCAAGTAACCGCTATCTGCTCGTGCTAAATCTAGTAAATCTTGTAGCAGGCGAATAGTACGTTCGGCTTCCGATGCCGCAGTTTCTAAAGCTTCTTGTTGGGTTTGAGTCAAGTTATTTTGCCGCCGTAAAACGCTTTGTAAGTAACCATGTACGATGGTCAAAGGTGTACGTAATTCGTGAGAAACATTACTGACAAATTCTTTTTCTTGCTCCCACGATTGCGAAAGACGCGATAACAACATGGTTAAAGTTTGGGCTAATTCTTTGACTTCGCTAGGTGCATTATCAAGATATAACTGTGGTTGTCCTAAATCTTCTGCGGAAATCACAGCAGCCATTTGATTTAGCTGACGTAGAGGTTCTAGGGAATGCTTGATATAAATGGCGATCGCAACTGTTAAAATAATAATTGCTAACACACTAATCATCACTAAACTCTGTATCATTCCGAGCAATATTCTCTGTTCGCGGGTAATATCTTTAACTACAAATAAGTTACCAAGAAACTTACCCTGGACTTCTATAGAACTACCGCATAAAATAAAATAGTTTTGATTAATTTGATAAATTTCTGGTTTAATCGGCATTTTAGTTAAAGACATTAACTCAGATACCAGAGAATTAGATAACAAAGTTAAAGCCTTAGATTGTACCAAAATTTTATTTTCCGAATTTTTTACCCATAATAATGTATTGTTATTTCCCAAATTATTAATAGCTTTTTGTAAACCCGTTTCAGGCTGCATCATTTCACTATAAATTTGTACATCTCGCGGCAAACGTTTAGCTATTTGTTCTATATTATGTTTATGATTATCAATTAAAATTTCCTGGGTTTTCCAACTCGTCCATGTAGCAAGACTGCCTAATACTAAAGCCGAAAAGCCACCAATACCAATTGTTAAGCGTAGCTGTAATGAAAATAGGTCTAGATTTTGCCAATTTTTTTTTATTTGCTTCACTGCTTTAATATTTTGAAAAAGTGAGTTGGGAGTAGGGTATATTAAGTTTTAATTATTAGTTGTGAGATTTTATAGTGAATAGCTGATTTTAAATTATTTCTGCTATATGGCTAAATTATAGGAATCAGGTTTGATTTCTGAAATTATATATGTGGGTAAGCAAGAGGCAAAAGGCAACAGGCAATAAGATTTTCGGAAATTAAGGTGTACCGAGTTTTTTCATAAATCAAATATGAGTCCTATATCAAAAGTAAGTATTGCCAAAAAGTTGTAATTTTTATTTTTTCTCAATCTTTAGAGCCTCCCTAATTATAATTTATATGTAATTCATCTAAGTTAAATTAATTTCATGTGAGAATTCCCTGAAAATTTTTCATATAAACTGAATTTTCTGAAGAAACAGAACCCTGGCTTCTTTAATAAGTCAGGGTTTTCAAGGTTGCTATTTTCACAATGGCTTGATTTTAGGAAGACGTTTTTATCTGAGGACATTTTGTTTGCTCGACTTTAATTTTCTGTTGAATTGCTGGTGGTAAGCCAGGTTTAACTTTGGCATAAAGACGAGCAAACTCTCGTACATAATGAGCAGCCACTATCGGGCTTTCAATGACAACAAGTGTCTCGTCGTTACCATTATTGGCTGCATCAGACCAATTATGAGAACCTGTAATTACTGTTTGGTTATCAATAACAGCAAATTTATGATGTAGTAAATCGCCTTTAGGTAATGTAGGTACGCCTACAGTGGTAATTGGGTTTTGCCAAGGGTGATTGTCAACTTCATATTTACATTTATTACTCAGAGCAATTCCCATCATATCTAATGCTTCACTATAAGGACGATAGGCAAATTGTGGTTCAATTAAAGCGCGAATTTGGACATTTTGTTGATGTCGATTTTCTAAAATATTAGCAAGACGCTGTTCGGAAAAGACGAATAAAGCCAAATCAACAGATCCTGTTGCTGAATCTAAAGTTTTGCCAATTAAACCATTACTACTATTAGCCCAAGGTTGAGTAGGAGAAGTAGGCGAAAACTGTACAGTAATTTTGGTTTTATTTAAGGTGATTTGTTGAGGTAAACGCGATGGTTTTTGTAGACCAAATCGGCTATCTAGCTTACCCCCTGGACCATCGCCCCACATAATATTAAACTCTTCTGTAAATAAAGATGCTAATTCTGGGCTGTCAATTTGCAATAAATTATTGGCATTACCTAAAGTACTAGGATTTGGATAATCACCAAAGGTATCACTTAATGTGAAATTAGCCGAAGTAATAATTACAATGCGATTATCTATAATTACAAACTTATGGTGCATCAAACTACTACCTGCTGAACCATCTGCTCGGTCGTCTAGCCAGGAAGTTTTCGCATTTTGCAAAATTATCAAAGCATCTCTTTGATTTATTTCTGCGGGAGTTAGTTGATTATCGTGGTTAATATCGATAAATTGGCGAAATTCTTGATAGCGTTCTCGCTCTCTTTTATCTAATTTACCTACTTCTTGAGGTGTAAAACTACTCCAAGGTCGGCTATAGGTATTTTCTAAAATTAACCTGACTTTTACTCCAGCTTTTTGCCTATCAACGAGTGCTTGGGCAACTTTAGGTAAACGTAATTCTTGCACTGCCACATCTATTGTTGATTTAGCTTGAGAAATAGTATCAACAATCTGTTTTTCTAAGTCATCTCCCAAACGAGTTTGCTGGCGGTAAGGTTCTTTGTATTCCGAAGATTGAGAATGATTAAAGTAAACTTGAACTAACGGATCTTGTGGTAAAGCTGCTAGAAGTTTATTGGATGACTGGACTCGTTGACAAGCAGCAAGGGGAAAGATCAGTAAAAAGATATATAAAAAAAACCTTTGTCTAGATAAAAATTGCACTGTAATCTGTTAAAAGTGGATTGAGAGGGGACATATTTATCATTCCCAAAATTTAGAGTGATCGGATGAAGTAAAAAAATACCTTTCCCAGGCAAGAAAAACCCACTCATACATGCAAAATTACAGAAATTTTGTCAAATTTGTGCACTTAAATTATACGTGCTAAAAAAATCAGCAGTCTATTACCAGCGTGTGTTCTCTCCATTATCGGTTATATGCAAATTTATCTAGATTACAGCGCGACTACTCCCACTCGCAAAGAAGCGATCGCACTTATGCAAACAGTCCTCACTCAACAGTGGGGCAATCCTTCCAGCTTACATGAATGGGGAAAACGGGCTGCAACGGTTGTGGAAGAAGCCAGAGTCCAAGTTGCTCTCTTAATAAACGCCGCTACCCCGGAATCGATTGTTTTTACATCTGGGGGTACTGAGGCCAATAATCTAGCAATTATGGGCGTAGCTCGGTTGTATACTGTTCCTCGACATATAATTATCTCCAGCGTCGAACATTCCGCAATTTCCGAGACAGCGCGGTTGTTAGAAATATGGGGTTGGGAAGTTACGCGCTTAGATGTAGATAGCAAAGGCAGAGTTAATCCTTTGGATTTAAAGGCGGCGTTGCGACATAATACAGCGTTGGTTTCCATAATTTACGGTCAAAGTGAAGTTGGGACTGTACAACCAATTGCAGAATTAGGAAAAATTGCGCGATCGCATGGTGCTTTGTTTCATACAGATGCAGTACAAGCTGCGGGACGCTTAGCCATAGATGTACAACAACTCCCCGTAGACTTACTTAGCCTCGCCAGCCATAAAATTTATGGCCCCCAAGGTGTAGGGGCGCTGTATGTGCGTCCTGGTGTGGAATTGATGCCTTTACTAGGTGGTGGCGGGCAAGAAATGGGGCTGCGTTCTGGTACGCAAGCAGTACCGATAATTGCTGGGTTTGGTGTAGCGGCTGAATTAGCAGCACAGGAATTGGCTATAGAAACACCACGGTTGATTCAGTTACGCGATCGCGCCTTTGCACAATTAGCTGAAATTCCTGGTTTAATTCCTACAGGCCACCCATATCATCGCTTGCCTCACCATGTGAGTATGTGCTTAGAAAATGCCGATGGTGAAAAACTCACAGGTAAAACCTTAGTAAAACAGCTAAATCTTGCAGGTATCGGTATCAGTGCCGGTGCTGCTTGTCACAGTGGTAAACTCAGCCCAAGTCCGATATTGCTAGCAATGGGATATTCCGAAAAAGCAGCTTTGGGCGGAATTCGCATCACATTGGGGCGCGATACCACCGAAGCCGATATAGATTGGACAGCGATGGTAGTGAAGCAAGTTTTAGAGAGGCTGACACCGGATTTATCTTTGGTTAAACGTTGATCGCACTTCTTCAATCGGGATATGAAGCACTTTTGTATTTACTACTATGAACTTTCCCGTTTATTTAAAACAACTACACCATGAACACTGCTAAACTCACCACTGATGGCACTCACCAAATCGTTATTTTGCCCGAAGACTTTCAACTCACTGGCACTGAAGTCTATATTAAAAAAATTGGTAACGCCATTGTCCTCATTGCCAAAGATAACCCCTGGCAATCCCTCATCGATAGTCTAGACAATTTCTCTGATGACTTCATGGCTACCAGAGATCAGCCACTCCTCGACACCAGAGAGGACTTCTAAATGCGATACCTGCTTGATACCAACATCTGCATTTACCTCATCAAGCAAAAACCCCAAAAAGTACTAGAAAAATTTCAAACTCTTAGCATTTCTGATGTATGTATCTCTTCGATCACCGTTGCCGAACTTGAATATGGAGTTGCTAAAAGCCAACAACAACAAAAAAACCGCACTGCACTACTGCAATTTCTCCTACCTCTAGAAATCGTTGAATTTAATCAAGCATCTGCAACAATTTACGGCAGTATCAGAAGCGATTTAGAAACCAGAGGGCTGATTATTGGCGCAATGGATATGCTCATTGCTGCTCATGCGTTAAGTTTAGGAGTTACTCTTGTCACCAATAATATTAGAGAGTTCTCTCGTATTCCTACGTTGTTATTAGAAAACTGGGTTTAGTAGCTTGTGATTCGTTCATCATTTCCTCAGGATCGGATTCCTTGTTAAAACTGCTAGGGTTTCAGCCTTGCCTATTGGTTTTGTAGTGGTGTTCAGGAAAATCACAGCCAATGCTGGAACAATAGAAGTAATGCTAAGCCAACATAATAAACCATGAGTGAACTTCCCAATAGTCTTGAAGATGCGATCGCCCAATCTCAAACCGCTGTCCAAGCCGCCCTTGCCGATGGCTGTAATCGCCTACAAGTTGAGTTCCTGTTCCCAGAACTTAAACTCATGCCTGTGGCGGAACAATTTGTGCCGTTGTTTGCTGAATACGATTCTCGCTTGAAAATTTTCTTTGCAGATGCTGGGGCTGCGGCCTTAGCCCGCCGCGATTGGGCTGATGCACCATTTCAAATTTCGGATATCGGGACGGGGAGGGCTGCTTCGTTGCAAACCAAAATCCAGCCAGAGGATGAAATTTTCTTATTCATCTCCCCCACTTCCGTGGAAGTACCGCAGTTAGAAAAATTATGTGAAGCAATTGGCGATCGCCCTTTACTATTTTTAAATCCCCGCCTTGAAGATTCGGGAACTGTGGGCATTGGTTACGCAGCTAGAAAAATCCGCGATCGCTTCATCAATACCATTGAATCCGCCTATTACCTGCGGCCGATAGACGATCAAACTGCCTTATATCGCCGCTACCCAGGACAGTGGGAAATTTGGGTAGAAAATGGTGGTGAATATCAATTAATTGCCGAATTACCCACAAAACCATCAGGTGATGAGTTGGATCTCATCCTGATGAAGGGACAATCCCAAACAACAACCAACGCTGTACCAGGAAGAAAGCCGAATGTGTTTAAGAGTTTACAACGGTTTTTAAAGGCGTTGAGTAGTTAGGAGAAAAAAGATATGCAGGGATAGTTAATTCTTTCCCTGCTGTCTCACCGAACAAGGGAAAAGTAAAAGTTTTATTCATTTATTCATTAGCTAATATCTTCTCTAATTCTTGAGGTGACATCACTGGAATTGGAGCATTGACAAAACCAGAGGCATCACGAGTTATAATTGCATCAACCCCATACGCCATTCCGCAAGCACACTGCACCGCATCCTCAAAATCTTGGAAATTTAATGCGATCGCCTGCTCTAAGATTGTGCGTTCAACTGGACAAATGTGTAAGTCTGTTAAAACTTGAATGATTGCGTCTTGAGCCACTTTCATCCCTGCGGCTCTACGAACAATATAGTATATATTAGTTATTGTTGTTGCTGCAATAAATCCTTCAACTTCACCAGCATCAATCCTCTCGAATAGCCTTGCTGCATCCTCGACAAAAGGCTCCCGTTCCTGCAAAAAATCAAGAACGATATTAGTATCAATCAAAACTCGCATTACTGGTACTTTTCAGTAAGATAGGTAATATATTCTGCTGCAATATCTTCATTACCTGATGCATCAGAACCTTTTGCAATCCCCCGCAATCGGGACAAGTTACCTTTATTTTTTGATTGACGAGTTTCTTGCTGCAAGGATTCCAGCAAAGTTTGGACTAATTGCCAACGTTCGCTAGTCGATAATTGTAGCGCTTGTTTTTGCAAGTTTTGGAATGTCATTAGCTTTTTTCTGGGTGTATCTATCCCTCCTCAATTGTAAATTTAAATCGGTAAAGTGAGCAGCACCAAGCGTTCTTAATGGCATCGAGCGAGTAATCTCCAGTCCATTTACTAGAGCATATCAGTCAATCGCTCCTCTCGCTGAACGTCTGGGTCTCTCAATCGAGACTGATAACAGACTTGCCGAACGCGTTTTGTGTGCAACAGCCCTTGCTGACTGGCGCGAACGATTGGCCAGCTTTTAACTCACAGCATAATCTGTATACTGCCGCACATAGGGCGGGTGAAATCCAACTACAATATCGTGTTTTGGCACTCCCATTGCCACTAATTGCTCACCTACATCCTCTTCTGTGCCATTCCACTGAATCCAAATCTTGCCATTTTTAATATCAAAATGCATCACTGGGCCAAAAACCCGACGTTTATTTTGCCAACCAATGTATATCAGTTGGTAATGGTCTTGTTCCACGTCAAAAATTGTTTGAACTTCAATTTCATTATTAGAAGAGTCAAGTTGAGCATATTCTGTAATTAATTTACGAATACACTCCCGATATTTTTCTAAATCTGCCATCGGATAATTTCCTCCTTTTCCACGTCATAAACTATCAGATTAATTTGACTTCGCTGAATAATAGTTTTAATAAACGGTTTAGTTAAAAAATCGTTATAAGTGTTTAAGGGCACTGCTAAATACAAAATTAGCTCAGAACCTATTTCTTCTAACGCATATCGATAATTAATAAATTGCCCCACCGCTGTATGAAACTCAGAAATGGTTGAAGTACCGATAAAACTCTTAACTTCAACCGCTATTTTTTGTCCTTCTCTTTCTGCTGCAATAATTTTCTCTGCCCCCAAATCAATATACATATCAGCAATATTTTCTATGCGAATTAGCAAAGGATCGTGAGTAATTCGCCACCCATCTTTTTGTAATGCTGATTTCACAACATCGTGAAATTTATCTCTAGCTGACATAAACTTTTTTTTCAGCTTGTATGGAGATTCTATATATATTTTGCCAAAATACTCAGCGAACAAAAAGAGTTAGGAATTTTACTATTGACTCCTAACTCTTGTACAGACGCGATGAATCGCGTCTCTACTTTTCTAATTTGCTTGCAACGGCGCATTCAAGATTTTCTCAATGCGATCGCGTGTTTCTAGGATGTGCGCTTTGGTATATTCATCATCGGAATTAACATCTTTGAGTTTATCATCCAATTGTTTGAGTTTATACCACGCCAAAGTCCGAGCATCTTCTGGAACATATTCTTTTCGCAACACCATGTTGCTTAATATGTCTAAGTACTCACGCTGCAAGCCTCGCCGCAAGCTGGCAATCTTCATTGGTTTACCTTTTGGTTTGATGACTTCCGTCCAAATACCTGACTGTAATGTGTCAAATAGCTCTGGAAGTGTCAGTGCATTTTCTGTCTTGGTTTTGAGTTCGATATCCTTGAGACGAGAAAGGCGATCGCCTGAGAGTAAATCCCGCAACACAGAACCTTGCAACAGTAACACCAAATCGTGAATTGGATAATCCAAACGACCAACTTGGGGATAACTACCCCAATGCCGCCAACGGGAAGGTGCTAATTTATTCAGTAGTTGTGGTGAAAAGCTGAGGGCATCTTCGGCAAATAGATATTTTTGCAGTGTTTCTAAGGCCTGACGTTGTTGGTCAACTGGTACCGGTTCAAATGGTAATCGCCGTTGGCTAACTCCCAAGGGTATTTCGTTGGGGTGGACGCGATAAAAGGACTGCCCACCGATATATTTTGTGGTGTAGTATATTTGCTGAAAATAGTTACCCAATACTGTACTAAAACGTTCGCTGACATCGCTGTAACTATCTCCATCCATTGGGAAACGTTTATCGAGACGTTCCCACATCACACGGGAATTATTCAATTGCCATTGAGAATAAAGCAGCACATTACCGCTGTTATCCCACGCATCAGCAGTCGGGTCAAGGTCATACACATCTTCATCGGTGGAATAACTCAACTCAGGTTTGTAAGATTGTGCAGCTATCTCCTCTAAAATTGACTTTTCCGCTACAGGAGTTGATGTTTCAATTGGTATGTAACCGTACTTAATCGCCCATTCATCATAAACCCCCACCATACTGGGAAAATAGTCTCCCTGTTTTGTACCTTGGGGGGCAATGTTTGGGGGAATATAGTCCATCACGGAAGTTGTCAAACCTTTAGTTTTAGTAATTTCCGTATTATTCATCTCTTCTGGTGGTAGCAAGGTACTACCACGGAAATTATGGCGTAAACCAAGGGTATGTCCGACTTCGTGGGCGATGATTAAACGCAAATATTGATTGATGTACTCTTTTACCTGGGTCTGATTGGGTGTGGTATCTGGCAGCAATGACATTGCCAGGGAACCAAAGGCAAACTGATTGGCTGCTTCCATCCCGTAACACAAATCGTACTCGCCTGCCATTTTAGATAAATGACTCAAAAACCTTTGGGATGCTTCCGGTGGATTCTTTTCTTTGGCATTTAAACCATTGGCGCAAAGTAAACGATTTTGCATCAATGCCGATAAAGTAGTCGTATTTTTTTGTGTATTTTGTGCTTGGTTGGGTTGGACAATTTTGCGATATTCATTCTTGAGTGCCCGCACAAAGCTAGCATCGACAAGAATGTCTGCATCTAAAATTTCTCCGGTCAAGGGGTTAACGCGGGATGGCCCCATTGCGAAGTATCCATCTACAGTGTTAATCCAGCGAATCGTGTTGTAACGAATATCTGCTGGGTCCCAAGTAGCATCATCTGGCATTTGGCGGGCTTCAATGGCATCCTTGAATCCGGCTTTGAGAAAGGCTTTGTTCCACATTAGAATGCCTTCTTGGATCGCATCGCGGTATTCTAAGGGCACAGCGTTATCAATCCAAAAGACAATCGGTTTTTTGGGACGAGAAATTGCTGCTTTTGGGTCTTGTTTTTCCAAGTCCCAGCGGTTGATGTAACGGACAAAAGAATCGCCGCGATCGTCTTTGGATAAATCTTGGTAGGCGGTGATAAAATAGCCGATGCGATCGTCAGCAATACGGGGGCGATAATTCTTCTCAGGAAGTTGAGAGAGGCTATAGTGGACGCGTAACGTAAAACCACGGTTATCAGCTAGTGACGCAAAGCTTGGCACTTCACTGTCTTTACCGCTACCACCGGAGAAATTTAAAACTGACTCAATTTCTATGTTCTGGGGAAAAGCTTTAGAATTACCAAAATATGATTGGTCTGTGGCTCCTGGGACTCCTAAACTTAAAGATAATCCCGCTAAGTCTGTGAGTAACAAATCACCTAAGTCGATGAGGATGGTTTTGCGTTGGGGATGAATACTTTTAATAGAAATATTGTAGAGAACAGAGTCACTAAAAGAACGGGCAAGCGATCGCACTTGCGGATCTCCCTCACGAGTCCGGAAATTGACATTGCGAATCACAAATTGTAAATTATTATCCACTCGCCGGAAATAAAACAAAAAATCTTGCAAAGGCATCCCGCTGTAAATACCTCGTTCGCCAATGCCTGATTCCAATGTCGCCGCAGCGAGAAAATTTTTATTGAGTTGTTCTGGTTTAATTTCTAAATAAATTTTATTCTTTTCTTTATTCCGATAAAGCGTGAATAATCCTCCCTGCTTGACAGTATCTTTCACTACTTCATCAAACGCCTCTAAATCATCCTTTGGATCTGGTTTAGTACTAGAATTCGGTTTAGAATTCGGTTTTTCTGGCGGTTTGGCAACTTGCAAAAATGGTTGCTGTGCTGCTTTTTTGGGGTCTTTTACTACCCACATAAATGATTGAGGTTGTAGCTGTTTATTTTGATTCACTACCCAAACTTGCCCTGCTGCTAGCCTCTGTTGGGGACGGGTATTGATATCTTTTGGTGATAAGGTTGAGGTTTTTGTGGAAGAAGTTTTTGTGGTGGAGGGGTTATTAGAGTTTTGTTTAGTTTTGTCTGTGACTAACACTGTCTGATGGTTGGCAGACAACTCTGAATTAACTCCATTAACAGCCAATGACTTGGTGCTAGTCGCTGCTATTCCTAAAAACAAACTTTGTAACAAAATCATATAAAAGCTTAATCTGGTCATCGCATTCATCCCCAATAACAATCTTTCGTTAAGTTTTAACTTTTGCAAAGCTACGCAGCCGATGTTGTGTTGATTCAGTACCTGCTTTATATCAAGCAGGAAACTTTGACTTCAATTTTAATTCGCATTTTTCCGGTTTTTTGTGCTGTTTTACAGTAGGATTTTTCCTAATAATTGCGTCTCTCACAAAGAGTAAGTATTATTTTTACATCAGACTAGTAAATATCGTGGGAAAAAAATATAACGAATTCGCCAACGCTCTAAAACTATGGCATTTTGGAAATAATTTTTCACCTGGCAATTTATTTACATGACCTGCATCAGTTCCCAACTCAAAGCGCCTTCTACCAATGTCTCTGACCAATGCCATTACCAATTTACGAGCATATATAGTAAATATTTATACTAGTGTTGGAGTCATGTAAACCAAACTAGCAATTAGTTCGGGATTATCAAAACAATTACATCAAATGTATCAACGGGCACAGAAATGTCAACATATTTATCTCAAGTCTGGAAGCTGCTGACAAATTATGTGAGAGGTACAAGGTTGCAAGAGATGTCAAAAAACACATCTGCGGAAACCGAAGCAGTTTTGCCTCTAAGAAAAAGTATTAAAGAACCAGATGAAAGCATTAAATTTGCTCAAGATAATTTGCCGGAATATTTATTGTGTGAAAAACTGCAAAAAAGTTTAGAAAAATGGACATTCACAGGGAACACTTGGAATTCTAAGATAGACGAAAAGATATTGAGTAGGCAACCTACTGGGTTATGTTTTGCAGTGGGCGATCGCCAACTGCACGAAGAGATTTACGATTTACTAGGTAACGGTGCGCTGAAACCCGAAATAGTCAACGAACTGATGGAATTCGTGGTTACAGATAAAAAAATTAACATAGAAGTACTTTTTTGGCGGTTAGAAGATTTTTATCATCGTTGGTGTCAGGGAGAGTTTATTGATGCCACACCAGAGGATAACCTACCTCAGAAAAAAATGTTACAGTTGGCAGCAAAAAATATTGCGATCGGGCTAAGACAGGTAGATATATATACAGGGCTAAACGTACTGATTTTACTGCTAGAGTTACACCACTACGCCCAACAACGAGAACAACTCAAACTAAAAATTATTTTCTATCCATCTGCTCAACCAGACACAGACAATTTTTTTACATCCCAACTACTGCGAATCATTAACTATAGCGATGCCCTGGAAATTGGCAACTTTAGCAGCATAATCGGGCAATTTCTCAAAAGCGGCAACTTTATCGGTGCTTACCTCGGTGATGCTAACTTGACAGGGGTAGATTTTAGCAACGCCAACCTCAGCCGTGCTTACCTTGGCGATGCCAACTTAACAGGAGTCAACTTCAGCGGTGCTAACCTTACCACTGCTAACTTTGGTGATGCCAACCTCAGCGGTGCCAACCTCAGCGGTGCCAACCTCAGCGGTGCCGACCTCAGTAGCGCCAACCTCAGTGGTGCCAACCTCAGCGATGCAAATCTCAACCAAGCTAACCTTAGCCGCGCTGACCTTAGTAGTGCTAACCTCAGCCGTGCCGACCTCAGCCGTGCCGACCTCAGCCGCGCTGACCTCAGCAGTACCAACCTCAACTATGCCGACCTCACCAACGCCATTCTTTTCGGTGCCAATTTGAGTGACGCCAACCTCAGCAACACCAACCTCAGCCATGCCGACCTTTGTCGTGGCGACCTCAGCGGTGCTGACTTGAGTCACGCCATCCTCAACGGTACGAACCTTAGCGACACAATTCTTTTCAGTACCAATCTCAAGGGCGCTATCCTCATCGCCGCCGACCTCAGTTACGCCAAACTCAATGGCGCCAAGCTCAACAACGCCAGACTCGACGGTGCGATGTTCTTAGGCGCTGACCTCAGCGGCGTAGACCTGAGTCGAGTGACTCTCAACGAAGCCGACCTCAGTGGCGTAATTCTCAACGACGCCGACCTCAGTGGGGCAGACCTTACCGACGCCATACTTTTCGGCACAGACCTCAGCTATGCCAACCTCAATAGTGCTAACCTCAGCGGTAGTAACCTCAGCGGTGCGCTTCTCAATGGTGCAAATCTCAGCCATAGTAATCTCAGCAGCGCCATTCTCGGAGGTGCTGACCTCAGCGACGCCAATATGGAACAAATGACCTGGGGTCAAAAACAGCAGTGGGAAAGTGTGCGGGGATTAGAGACAGCAGTTAATGTGCCAGAAGCGTTGAAGGAGGAATTGGGGTTGAAGTGAGGAGATGAGGAAGACGCGGGGACGCGGGGATGGGGAGACGCGGGGACATTTTTAGTTTTTGCGTCTTTTGTAATTGGTTATTCTCGTAAAAGAATTTTTTAATTCACAACACAAGTGCCTTGGTTCACAACACAAGTGCCTTGGTTCACAACACAAGTGCCTTGGTTCACAACACAAGTGCTTTGGTTCACAACGCAAGTGCTTTGGTTCACAACACAAGTGCCTTGGTTCACAACGCAAGTGCTTTGGTTCACAACACAAGTGCCTTGGTTCACAACACAAGTGCTTTGGTTCACAACGCAAGTGCTTTGGTTTAGAATATCAACTTTTGAGTTCCAAACTCGATTTTTCTACTTCCAACGCCAAAAGATGGGTATCTTAGCTTGAGTAATGACAAATACTACCTCAAAGCTAGTTCTGAGAACCCTAACTGCACATCACAGGGTTATATCCCGCTTGCTAGAGTATGAGTCGTTCACGTAAAATATAGTGCCATTGTTCCGGAAGTTCTCATGACTTCATCTGCGTCATTTGACACGTTAGAGTCTTTACAGGCGGATATCGCTGAATTAATCGTTCGTCTACCGACATTAAAAAATCGGCAATTTATTCAGCAAGCACTTGCTACCATTGTTCGCCTTGCTGATACCGAAATTGAGCGTCTTGATTGGAAAATATTGTCGGCTGCGCTAGCAGATATGGAGCGCGGTTTCCAGCTGTTTTATGATTACCGACACGTCCGCAAAGTCACGATTTTTGGTTCTGCTCGTCTGGCACCAGACACACCAGAATACCAAATGGCGCTGGAGTTTGCTCGCTGTGTGACTAAATTGGGATTTATGGTGATGACTGGCGGCGGCGGTGGAATTATGCAGGCGGGTCACGAAGGTGCTGGGCGAGAAAATTCTTTTGGTTTGAACATTCAGTTACCTTTTGAACAGGAAGCCAACCCCTTTATAGATGGCGATCCCAAGCTAATTCACTTTAAATATTTTTTTACCCGCAAGCTGTTTCTTCTTAAAGAAAGTGATGCTGTAGCTTTGTTTCCAGGGGGCTTTGGCACCCAAGATGAAGCTTTTGAATGTATGACATTAAGCCAAACTGGTAAATTTGGCCCGGTGCCTTTAGTTTTAATTGACCACCCTGGTGGTGATTACTGGCGCTCTTGGAGCGAATATATTGATAAGCAATTAGTTCAAAAAGGTCTTGTCAGTCCTGATGACCCCAGCCTTTACACGGTAACAGACAATCTGGATGTGGCTTGCGATGCTATCACCGGTTTTTACCAGGTTTACCATTCTTGCCGCTACGTAGGCGATCGATTAGTCATTCGTCTCAAGACAGATTTATCAGATGCCAAAGTCGAGCAACTCAATGCTGAGTTTCACGACATTATTATTCAAGGAAGAATTGAAAAAAGTCAAGCTTTACCCCAAGAAGCCCAAGATGAAACTGTTGAACTACCCCGACTGATTTTGTACTTTAATCAACGCGATTTAGGACGCTTGTACCAGATGATTGCCGCAATTAATCAGATGGGTACACCTTCATTAGAAGATGTAGCACATCCAGAAAGGAAGTAGGGTTTATGAGTGGATAAATCCACTCCACCCCGAATATTTTGACCAAGCTTTTAGGGTAGGTAATAGGCAATAGAAAGTCCCTAATAATTGATAAAGAGTAACTAAATTTTAATTTTGGATAAAATTAAACATTTGAAACAAGCTTGCTTGCCTATATGTTTTAAGGCGCCCTTTTTAAAATCTCCTAATTTTAATTCTGCGGATTCCCCTATTGCCTATTGCCTATTGCCTTAGTTGCCTAAAACATAAATTAGTTAGCCGCATCAAAAATCTGCTGTGCAGTTAAATTTAATTGGGGAAAAGTACGTGATGAAATTGCGGTGTTGCCTTGAAAGGGATTCATTTGATATTCACCATCAACTAATTCGCATACAAAAATAGTGGGTTGTTTGGGATTGCCGATAAACTTTCTTCCGCCTAGTGCAGCATAATCAGCAATCCAATATTCAGGAATTCCCATCTCTTCATAATCCCCAAATTTATCGTGATAATCATCTCGCCAGTTAGTTGAAACAACCTCAACTACCAAAGGAACCGATGCTGGAAGTCTTACTGTTGAATATTTTTGAAAAAGGGGTTCATTGTCGAGATTATCAAGATTTAAAAGCAACACATCAGGAGAATAAGCTGATTCCGCGGAAGGAGTTTTAACTAATGCTGTTTTGGGTATAGTGTAGGGAAGGTTCAGGCGATCGAACTCGACAGTTAGCTTTCGGGCTATAAATCCTACAACTTTTTCATGTTGTCCAGTTGGTGGTGGAACTTCAACAATTACTCCATTGTGCAATTCATAACGTTTGCCATCATTGGGGTACCATTCGACAAATTCATCGAAGGTGACTGATTTAGGCAAGGCTTGGGTCATAATCTTACATCCATATCTCTTTTAATTTATTAAAAAAATTACAAGTAATATTCTGATATTTAATTAATTTTAATTTTAATATAGCAATTTTATCGAAAGAGAGTTCAGTAGTAATAATTCAGAGTTTTACGATTCAATTATGTACAGAGTTAGCTGAATAAATGGGTTTAATTTGCTTACTAAATCGGTTAGTTAAGGATGGAATTGGTGACTGTGTAGTGAAGTCATCCGCATTTTTCCACATTTAGTTAAAAGTTAAATTGCAGAGCAGACGATCGCCAGAAATTCCCAACCATGCCCACAGCTTTTTAATTAGTGCAGCTTGTTCTCATTAATGGCGATCGCACTTAGAAAAAACTATAAATAAATTATTGTCAAAATTAACCTAAAAAATTATGCAATATGGCAATCCAATTCACTCTGTCTCCTTTATACTGGCTTTCAAGAGACGTGACTCTTGTAGTCCGTTTTTTTTGGTAAAAGGCGTGACAAAAATACGGTAATTTAACCTACTTCCAAATGAGAACAATACCGTTTATTATGGCTCAATCCCGATCGGCGTAAAAAAGCGTGTATATTAGCACAGTAAATAATACATAACATCCTAAACAGACATAGAGGAATAAAATATGCTAGAAATACTGGGTTCAGGTTTGGTGTCTCTTTGGCTAGAAATGGCTGGGGTACACATCAAGCCTCTAGATGCTTTAGATGCATTGGCTTGGCAAAGTAGCCCTGGCTTAGTTCTTGCCCCCGATCCAAATCCAGCTGGGGCAACTACGGTACAGACATATCTTAAGGAATTAATCACAACCAAGGTAGTAGGGCAAAATCTGGCTGAGAGTCAGGGAATTTGGATGCAGTCAGGGCCGATGCTGATGGCAAATCACCAAGGCACAACACCTCTACCAGCTGCCTCTTTAACTAAAATTGCGACTTCATTAGTTGCGTTGAAAACTTGGGGGCCAGACCACCAATTTGATACTTTGGTTAGTGTCACCGGGCCAATGGTAAATGGGGTTGTGCAAGGTGATTTGGTAATTACTGGTGGCGGCGATCCGATGTTTGTTTGGGAGGAAGCGATCGCCCTTGGTAATACTCTCAATAAAATGGGTATCAAGCAAGTAAAGGGAAATTTAGTAATTACTGGCAATTTCGCCATGAATTTCCAACGTCAGCCAATGCTGGCGGGTCTAATTCTCAAGCAAACACTAAATTCTGCCACTTGGGGTCGCCCTGCTAATTACATTTACTCGATCATGCCCAAGGGAACACCAAAGCCGAAAGTCCTAATTACGGGCGCTGTGAAATTTCAGGCACAACCAAACCCCCAACAAACTTTGTTAGTCCGTCATCGTTCATTACCGCTGAAGCAGCTGATTAAGGAAATGAACGTTTATAGCAACAATGAAATGGCAGAGATGCTGGCAGACTCAGTGGGAGGAGCTGCTGTAGTACAATCAACTGCTGCTTATCTTGCTAGGGTGCCGCAATCGGAAATTCAGTTAATCAATGGTTCTGGACTGGGGCCAGAAAATCGTATTTCCCCTAGAGCTGTTTGTTCTATGCTTATGGCCATTCAAGGGGAAGCAAGCACCCATCAGTTGAATCTAGCTGACTTGTTCCCCATGTCTGGATTCGATCGCCGAGGAACATTGCACTCCAGACACATACCCTCTGCTACTGTAATTAAAACAGGCACTCTCCGCGATGTTAGCGCTTTAGCTGGAGTCATGCCCACCCGCGATCGCGGTTTGGTTTGGTTTGCGATCATCAACCGTGGTACAAATGTCTGGGGTTTACGTACTGGACAAGACCAACTCTTGCAACGTGTTGTTCAACAATTACAAGTACCTCCAACTGTTCCTACCGCTCTGACTCCCCACTCAGCCATCAATTCTTTACCCCAACTAGGCGCAGTCAGTCGTAACGAAATTTTATTCCCAAGTTAGTTTATTTGTTATTGACAGCAGATTCTTAAATTCTGCCTCCTGAATTTTTGGAAAACTCCAAAAAATAAATTATCTAACACTCCTTCAAAACTACTTTTTGCTCCCCTGCCCTAAAAGCTATGGGATATTTTATTTACAAGTTCCTCCTGACTGGGTAAAAACCGAACTTGTAAAGTGTAAATCCCCATAATAGCTTTTGGGGTAAATTTTCTATTAATTTGATTAAAGTAGCTTGCAAAATACTCTAATCTTGATTGCGGTGTAAGCAAGCAAAACCAAAAGCCAAGTCAAATTTGTAAAAATAATCGTAAATAGATTTGTCACGACTAAGTAACAATTAAACTTCTAAATTTAGGTTGTGATTATGCGATTTACCAAATTTCCCAGGTCTATGCGTCAGTTCGGCACTCATGTATTAGCGATCGCGCTAGGAGTTGTACTCACAATCAGCACATTACAGGTGTTGCCCTCCCAAGCCGAACCTGCGCCCATTGCTCCTGCTGTGGATAGTTCAGAAATCATTGCCCAACGACAATCACCAGCAACTTCCGCCATCGGCAGCAGTAGCTTTGTCACAGCAGCAGTCAATCGTGTGGGCACAGCAGTCGTCCGTATTGATACTGAACGTACAATTACTCGCCGCATCGATCCTTTTTTGCAAGACCCCTTTTTCCGCCGCTTTTTTGGTGATGGTTTCCCCCAACAGATGCCTTCTGAACAGCTACGGGGTTTGGGTTCAGGTTTCATTATTGACAAGAGTGGCTTAATTTTGACTAATGCTCACGTCGTGGATAAAGCAGATAAGGTAACAGTCCGGCTCAAAGACGGCCGCACCTTTGAAGGCAAAGTTCAAGGGATTGATGAAGTCACAGATTTGGCAGTAGTCAAGATTAACGCTGGTAACGATTTACCAGTGGCGCCGTTGGGTTCTTCCAGTAATGTACAAGTGGGAGACTGGGCGATCGCAGTTGGTAATCCTTTGGGATTTGATAACACTGTTACTTTGGGAATTGTCAGTACCCTCAAACGTTCCAGCGCCCAAGTCGGTATTAGTGACAAACGTTTGGACTTTATTCAAACAGACGCCGCCATTAACCCTGGTAACTCTGGCGGGCCACTGTTAAATGGACGAGGTGAAGTAATTGGTATCAACACAGCCATTCGCCCTGATGCAATGGGTATTGGGTTTGCCATTCCCATCGATAAAGCCAAAGCGATCGCATCTGCACTGCAACGAGATGGCAAAGTTGCTCACCCCTATTTAGGTGTGCAAATGTTAACTTTGACACCCGAACTTGCCAAGCAAAATAATACCGATCCCAATTCTCCTATTCAGATACCAGAAATTAATGGTGTTTTTGTCATGCAAGTTGTTCCCAATTCTCCAGCCGCATCTGCTGGTATCCGGCGCGGGGATATAATTGTTCAAGTTGACGGTAAAGCAATTACGACTGCTGAACAATTGCAGAATCTTGTGGAAGACAGTCGCCTTGGTCAAGTCTTACAAGTCAAAGTGCAACGGGGTAATCAGACACAGCAAATTTCAGTACGCACAGGTGAATTACAAAACGCTTCTTAAGGGCAAGATAGCCGATTTTAATTAAAGTAGGGGCGCACAGCTGTGCGCCCCTACAGGGTGTTTATCCTATCAAATTTAAGTCAAACAAATTATGTTCATTTTAAAAGAGGCGATCGCTTGTCCTCTTTGTCATCAACCTTTAGCCAAAACCCCACAGCAGTGTGATACGTGCCACAATTACTTCCGAAACGAACTCCAAAAAACACCTTCATCGTTAATAGATTTAACTCCTGAGGCGCTACATAAACAGATACAAGGCAATGCCATTCAAACAAAACCTTTACGCACTGAACTATTTCGTTCTCCTATCATTTCTTTTTTCTATGAACGTGTCCTACCACCAATCTGGGCAACAGGGCTACGTAACCTTGGCGGTATTGATGTAGAGTTCGCCCAATGTACTGAATTTTTTGGTGAAAACCCTGGAATCGTAGCAGATATTAGCTGTGGCACAGGCATTATGTCCCGACGGTTAGCACTGCTGGGCAAGTGTAAGCAGGTTATTGCTGTAGATTACTCGGAGACAATGCTGTCACAGTTACAACAACAAATGAAACTAGATGGTATATCACCGTCTAAAATCGTAATTATTCGTGGCGATGTTGAAGCACTACCCTTAGTATCAGATTCTATAGATGCGATTTATGCTGGAGCCGCAATGCATTGCTGGCCTAACGCCGAAGAAGGAATTCGCAACATTTACCGAGTGTTGCGTAGCGGTGGCAAATTGTTTGCGACTACTTTTCTCAAGCCATTTCCTAGCATTGTTTTTCGCTTCTTTTCTGTAGACGAACTACGGCATATTTTACTGACAGCAGGCTTCAATTCAGACTGTGTGCAAGTAGAAGCTCGCGGACTTTATGGAATCATCAGATGTATTAAGTAGTCATGAGTTCAAAACCAATGCCCGATGCCCCATACTCCATGCCCAATCACTAATGACCAACAGTCAACACCAAACCTTCATGAGCTAGTAATGCTCCAGAAAAGGCAGATTTGACATCAGCTTGAACTTTATCCAGAAAATCATCATGGTCATCTGGGTGATGATGAGAAATGGCTAATCGTCTAACCCCAGCATTAACAGCTACATTGACTGCAACTTGCCAAAGTAAATCAGCAGAGTCATGGTCGTGAGATGTTGGAGGAGTGTAGGTGGCATTGGCAATCAACAAGTCAACACCTTGAACGAACTGTAAAATCCGCTCTAGTTCCGCTTGCTCTGCATTTTGGTGCAAATCTGTGACGTAGGCAACACTATATTCCTGCCAACTAATTCGGTAGCCAATTGACCGCTGAGTTTGATTGATTAATGCAGTTGTAATAATCACATCATCTAGCTTGAGGTCGCTGTCTGGAGTGAGATTGTAAAACTGTAGTTCCGACTGCATTAGCTGTAAAGGGTATGGAAAGTGCGGCTGGAGCATCTGGTCGCACAGACATTGTTTAATTGAGGCACTATTTGAGGCAGCTGTGCCGTAAATATGGAAGCAATTTTCGGGAATAAATGCGGGAGCAAAAAAGGGAAAGCCTTGAATACGGTTTGATTGGGAATTAGTGAAAAATAAATGGGCTTCTAGTGGTTCTTGTACTTCTTGCCAAGTTTTACCTAGTATGCGTAACCCGGTACCGCCATCAAAAATCAACCGTTTTCCGGCTACATGCATTTCTACACAAGCGGTATTACCACCATAACGACTGGTGTTTTCGCTGGGAGTGGGAATCAAACCCCTCACACCCCAGAATTTCACTAGAAACTGACCTGCTGGACTACTGAGCAGGCTAGTTGACTTTTTAGGTATATAACTCTGGGAACCCGACAACTCAAAATTAGACATTTTTTTTGAAATTAGACCTTACTGAGCAGGTCATCATAGCGCCGCACTTCTAAGAGTCTGTTGTTTTCGTCCACAATGACTACTGTAGGTGAGTAGCTTTTTAACTCCTCTGGAGTGAACTGCCCGTAAGTCATTATAATCAAGCGATCGCCAATAATGCCTAGACGTGCCGCAGCCCCATTTAACTCAATGATTCCTGAATGGGCTGGAGCCGGAATTGCATAAGTAATAAAGCGCTCGCCATTGGCATTATTCACTACTTGCACTTGCTCATAGGGTAAAATGCCAGCTTTTTCTAGTAGGATGCGATCGATACTGATACTACCTACATAGTTGATATTCGCGCCAGTGAGGGTGCAGTTATGAATTTTTGCCAAAAGGAGAGTACGCTGCATTTTGATTTAGGGTTAGTGGCAGTTTTGGGAGCTGTAACAGGCGAAAGTTATTAAAAGTTAGGAGTCAGGAGTGAGGAATAAAAATTCATAACTCTTAACTCCTAACTCTTAACTCTTCTATTATGCTTTATAAGCTTTGACGGATTTTTCGACTAAAGCTGCAACCTTATCTACATCTTGCCAACCGAGAATTTCAGTTACCTTTTTTTCCAAATTTTTGTAACTGCGGAAAAATTCAGCAATTTCATCTAAACGGTGCGGTGCTATGTCTTTCAGGGATTTTACTTGAGCGTAGCGTGGATCTTTGTCTGGAACACAAAGAATTTTTTCATCGCGATCGCCTCCGTCAATCATCTCCAAAAAACCAATTGGCCGGGCGGCAATAATACAGCCTGGAAAGGTTGGCTCATCAACAATCACCATTCCATCTAAGGGATCGCCATCATCAGCCAAGGTATTCGGTACAAAGCCGTAGTCATAGGGATATTTGACCGACGAATAAAGTACTCGGTCTAGAGCAAAAGCTTCTAGTTCCTTGTCATATTCGTATTTATTTTTACTGCCACCTGTAATTTCAATCAGAACGTTGATCAGGCCTGGCTTTGGTTGGGCAGGAATACGAGATAAGTCCACAAAAAACTCCTCTGATAACGGTAGATTATGGGGGCACTCAGCTTCGCTCCCCGTGTAGAATTTTAGGGCAATATGGATCTCTTCCCAAGAGATTGGGTGTTGGGCATGGGGCAAGCAGGAAGGGTGGGAGGTGTGGGAGGTGTGGGAGGTGTGGGAGGTGTGGGAAAAAATCTTTCCCCCCTCTCCCCCCTCTCTCCCCTCTCTCCCCTCTCTCCCCCCTCTCTCCCCACACTCCCCCATCCCCTCATTTCTCCCCACACTTCCCCATCTCTCCTCTGCTCCCCACTCCTGTGATTTACCCAAAGCAAAGAATGGAAAAAGCGTTGCGAAATTTGCTCGCAACGCTTTTTCCAAGAGGGTAGTTATGAATCTGCGCTCCATAGCAGTTCAAGCATAGTTCAAGGCATCAATTGATGATAAAAGCCTCATACAAAAAGACTTTCAAGCCTATTACCTGTTGCCTATTGCCTATTTCCTATTGCCTATTCCCTGCCATACAACACTAGGACAAACTGAGTATCATTAATCTTTAGTTTCTTGCAGGTTTTGGATTGCGGGTTGCTGGTTATTTTGAACATCATTTGAAGAGTAGTGCCCGATGACAAATACGGGTAAGGTAAGAGTCAACAGAGCGATCGCGGTTCCCACAATGTCTGCCAACCTGTGTGAGTATGTGTCGGCAGAACTGGCAGACGGACTATTTGAATTCATACAATATTGAAGTTATTCGGATCGTTGTGTAGGTTTACTCTCAAAAGAGAGTTTTGATGCTATTTTAGCTAGTTTTAAACTGTAAGATGTGGAGCCTTAAAGTAGCTAAACCACTTTTATAACTGTCATACTACCAATTTTTTACATTTCATTTTTAATACAAAGTTACACAAAAATATATCATCTTGAATTTGGCGATCGATATTTTCAATTCTTTATCTATGTTGTCTAATTAATTGCATAAGCATAGTCTTTACCAGCAGCAATATAGGTTACATTTTTTCGCTGCTTAAAGATTAATTAGAAAAACGTATCTTTTAGATACTTCGTAATTATAACATCCTCTAACGCCTTTGATCCGGTCATCTTGATTTAATTACTAATTTGTGATATAGGATACCAAACTGCAAAAACAGCGATAAATATTCGTAGTTTTCGATTGTTCTATATTAGTTACACACAAAAATATTTGACACTAGAGAAAAAACGGTAGCAAATAATTTTTAACATTATTTATAATTACCGGATAAATACAGATATATCATCTGTCTGATGCGGTATATATTCAGTGATATCACTAAATCAATATTTCCTAACTTAAATTCGTCAGTCCATCTATGGTTAGAGCCAATTTGTCAATCTATATATAGGTAGAAATTGAAAGTAATATATTTATGTTTAGGTTAATTTTAGGTTAAGTTTTTTGCCTCTAATGCAACCGTATTCGCTGATAATACCAATTTGAAAAAACAATGTGATAGATGTATTCCCACAACCCTTACACCCAAACCAATTCCTAACCTAAAATCTAAAATCCAAAATGGTATAAGGTATTACGCTTTGAAATTGCACAGCCAATCATCCTGTTGACGGCTGAGGATTAACTGTTAACTGTCAACACGAGGTAGTGGTTTATTTCCTTTACCATACTCAAGTTTTTTGAATGGACAACTGGTACAGAACTTACCCCGGATTTCTCACCAAGATTGAAAGAAGAGGGGTCAAAAACTGCCAAAATGTATGTTGCAAAAGAATTCCAGCAGCTTAAAGCATGACCCCAAGTAAAAATCATTC
>NZ_JACJTU010000007.1 GCF_014698835.1 Nostoc paludosum FACHB-159
CCCTCTGAACTGGGCAGACAAAATGCCCACCCCACAAGAAAATCCTGATGTTTTTTGATTGGGAAGTCTCTGAATTCAAGGCTTTGAGTTGCTTGCTGAGAGGGAATTTTTGCGTCTGGTCACAAGCAGCCAACAATCAACAATCCAAAAGTTTTATACCATTAACTAGTGACCAATGACTAATACTTCGACTTTGCTCAGTACAAGTGACCAATGACTACCCCAGAAGTTGAACTCAAGCCTTGTTTCCTTACACCGAAACGACTAAAACCACAGTATCCGCTGTTTGTGTATTTACCAGGAATGGATGGAACAGGTCAATTATTGCGATCGCAAACCGCTGGATTAGAAGTTGGCTTTGATGTCCGCTGTTTTGCAATCCCTCGAAAAGACCTTAACAGTTGGGATGTGCTAACGAACAGTGTATTAGACTTAATCCACGCCGAATTAGAAAAGAGTTCCCACAGGAGGCCAGTTTACTTGTGTGGTGAATCCTTTGGCGGTTGCTTGGCGATGAAAGTTGCAATCAAGGCACCGCAGCTATTTAAACGAATTATTTTAATTAACCCAGCTTCAGCCTTTCACCTTCGTCCTTTGTTGAATTGGGCATCGCAAATTACTTACTTAGTCCCATCAGGATTATATGATGTCGGCGCACTGGGGTTACTGCCATTTTTAGCATCTTTGCCACGTATTTCTCGCAGCGATCGCCATGAATTATTAAGAACTATGCGTTCTGTACCGCCAGAAACCGTTCATTGGCGATTGTCTTTACTGCGGGAGTTTGAGATTGATAAAGAGAAATTGGGCCGCTTAAAGCAACCAGTTTTGTTGATTGCTGGTGGTAGCGATCGCCTTTTACCTTCTGTAACTGAAGCCAAGCGTTTAGGGAATATCATACCAAATACCGAGATTGTGGTGCTGCCTCACTGCGGACATGCTTGCTTGTTAGAGCAAGATATTAATCTCTATGAAATTCTCAAGACTAACGACTTTTTAGAAAGTCAAGCTGATACTGTTACACAGCAAGAAGTGAGAGGATAGGGTGAGGGGCGATCGCATTTCTACAAATGCAAAACGCCCATAAACTTTAGTATGTTAGTTACACAGAGTTATCTAACTTAAAAGTTTGTATTAGCAAGGCGATCGCTCTTTTGCCTAAATAGGCAGGTTTACGATCGCGCTATTCAGTTTCTTTAAGCCACTTTTCATAACCGCAAACAAGCAAACGCTGTTTCACCTTGTCAATAGCTTCAGCCTTTGGCACATCAGTTGTTACTACACGATACACATCATTGAGAACAAGGTTATAATGCCTTCCTGTGCAGTGAGATACGATTTCTGCTAAGTTTCGATCTGACATTTCATCATAAAGTAATGCCAACAATGGTAAATAGTCTTGTGTTTCTATTCCATTGGGAAAAGCACACTGAATCAGTTTATAAGTACTTAAAAGATAAGGTGCAATAGTAATTTGCATGGTTAGTTTCCTGTTAAAAGGCAAGGCTGATGGATATACACATTGAACTTTACACCCTGAGAAAGTGCTGCTCTAACCGCTTTAGCATCTGCTGTCATCGTCACAATGCCTAACCGATCCCCTGTTCCTAAAATGATGATATCATTAGCGCCCAAACTTCTAGTCGGCTGTAAGTTTAGCAAACACAGTGCCTGTGTCTAGATTGACCATTTAAACGCCATACTCAACGGGATTATTTTATGGGAATGAGGTAACTTTCGGTAAAAGCATCGCAGGAATTTTTAATCCATAACTTGTACTTGTCGAGGGATGTCAAGCCGATGGCAATTCGCTACAAAATAACATAGAGAGGCTTTAGAGAATGGTGTCTAGCAATGACAGATCGATCCCAAGAAATAGAAGCAAAAAAATTAGTTAATTCACCTACAGAAACAAACAAAGTAAAAATTCAACCTCAATCATCAGTTGAAAATCAACCGTCTATATTAGAGTCTTTTGCTAAAACTGTTGCTGAGACTGGTAAAGCAGTTTTAGACACAGCAATAGGTCTAGGACAAGCAGCCACTAAACAAACACACAAATTAATTGAACAAACAACTCAAACCAGCGGTACAGTTGTAAATCGCCTGAGCGATAATTGGCTGATTAGAAAACTATCTGGAGTATTAAATCTCAATTGGCTATTTGGTGCCACTGATAATGTTGATTTAGAAAAAGCAGAAGTGGCAGTTAAAAAGCTCAAGGAAAAGTATCCCAACGAATCACCCAGCCAAATTGCTCACCGCATCATGATGGACAAAGCAGCAAGAGCCGGTGGGATTGGTTTGGCAACGAGTATTTTACCAGGATTTGCACTGACATTTTTGGCAATTGATTTAGCAGCCACAACAAAATTGCAGTCAGAAATGGTTTATGAAATTGCATCTGACTATGGGCTAGATTTAAAAGATCCTGGCCGCAGAGGTGAAGTTTTAGCAATTTTTGGTTTGGCTTTGGGTGGAGGCCGTTTGTTGAAAGCTGCGGGATTAGGCTTGTTAAGAAATGTGCCCTTTGCGGGTGCAGCGATCGCCGCTAGTTCAAATGCAACAATGATCTATTCATTGGGGTATGCTGCTTGTCGATTTTATGAAGCCAAACTAGATGAATCAACTTCCCTCAATTCGCCAGAGACATTGGCAACATTAAAACAACAGAGTGAAGAGTATCTGCAAAGTGCGATCGCTCAACAAGCCGTCATGGATCAAATTTTAGTTCACATGATCCTCGCCAGCCATCCCGAAAAAACTTGGCAAGAAATTTTGCCAGAATTGCAAGTTGCAAATTTAAGCCCTACGTCCCTAAAAGCCATTGCCGAAAATATCAAATCACCCAAGCCTTTAGATACACTCCTCAATCAGCTAAGCCGTGATTTTGCCATACCGTTGTTAGCTCAGTGTCGCAAAATTACCCAGCTTGATAACCAGACTACACAACTTGAACAGGAAATAATAGACGCGATCGCCAACAAATTCGATCTGGGCATGGGGAATGGGGCATAGGGCATTGGGCATTGGGCATAGCGAATGAGTCTTTGATACTCGCCGACGAGTGTTTAATACTCGTGAATGAGTGTTTAATACTCGTGAATGAGTGTTTAATACTCGTGAATGAGTCTTTGATACTCGTGAATGAGTCTTTAATACTCGCCGACGAGTGTTTAATACTCGTGAATGAGTCTTTGAACTCTACTTTATACACCCCAATGCCCAATGCCCAATGCCCCATACCCAATGCCCAATGCCCCATGCCCCATGCCCAATGCCCAATGCCCAATGCCCCATGCCCAATGCCCCATCCCCAGTCCCCAAATTTTGAGCAATACTGGTACAAGAACGAATATTTTAGATAAAATCCCGCAATGAAAATTCAACCTAGTGATACGCCTTTGCTAGAGTGGACAGGCGATAGTCTGGCAATTGGATTATTTGAAGATGGAGTAGAGTTAACCGGAGATCTGGCAAATTTAGATCAAAAGTTTTCCGGAGTCTTGAAAGAACTGATTGCTGAAGAGGAATTTAAAGGGAAAGCCAATAGCACCATTTTTACCCGTGTGAGTGGTAATAGCCCAGTGCGTAAATTGATTGTGGTGGGTTTAGGAAAACCAGAAGCACTCAAACTAGATACACTGCGACGCGCTGCGGCTGGGGTAGCTAGGGTAGCCAAAAAGCAAAAAAGCAAAATTCTCGGTTTGAGTTTTCCACTATGGAATAACGATCCTGACGCAAGTGCCCAAGCCATCGCAGAAGGCGTAGAATTAGCACTCTACCAAGATGTTCGCTTTAAATCAGAACCCGAAGATAAAGGGCCACAAATAGAAACCGTAGAATTACTAGGTTTTGGTGGACAAGAAGCAGCCATCAACCGCGCTCATCAAATAGTTTCCGGGGTAATTTTGGCACGGCAGTTAGTAGCAGCCCCAGCCAATGCAGTAACACCGATTACCTTAGCAGAAACAGCCCAGGCGATCGCCAACGAACACGGTTTACAACTGCAAATTCTCGAACGAGAAGACTGTGAAAAGTTGGGTATGGGTGCTTTTTTGGGAGTAGCCCAAGCATCTGATTTGCCACCAAAATTTATTCACCTCACTTACAAACCAGAAGGTACACCTAAAAAGAAACTAGCCATTATTGGCAAAGGTTTAACCTTCGACTCCGGTGGACTTAACATAAAAGGTGCTGGCAGTGGTATTGAAACCATGAAAATTGATATGGGTGGTGCAGCTGCAACCTTAGGTGCAGCAAAAGCGATCGCTCAACTCAAGCCAGATTCCGAAGTACACTTTATCTCAGCGGCGACCGAAAACATGATTAGTGGTCACGCCATGCATCCAGGTGATATCCTCACAGCATCAAACGGCAAAACAATCGAAGTGAACAACACCGACGCAGAAGGACGTTTGACCCTAGCAGATGCCCTAGTGTATACCGACAAATTAGGATTAGATGCGATCGTAGATTTAGCCACCCTCACAGGTGCCAACGTCATCGCCCTGGGCGACGATATTGCTGGCTTATATACTCCCGATGATGCAGTAGCTTCCCAATTGGAAAAAGCCGCCCAAACATCAGGAGAAAAGATTTGGCGGATGCCAATGGAAGAAAAATATTTTGAAGGGCTAAAATCTGGCATTGCCGACATGAAAAACACCGGCCCCCGTCCAGGTGGTGCAATTACCGCCGCCCTTTTCCTCAAAGAATTCGTTAAAGAAACCCCTTGGGCACACTTAGACATAGCCGGCCCAGTGTGGACAGATAAAGAAAACGGCTACAACAGCTCCGGGGCAACTGGTTACGGTGTTCGGACGCTGGTTAACTGGGTATTGAACGCTGGGGAGTAGGGACTGGGGACTGGTGACTGGGGAGATGAGGGAGTGTGGGGGGAAAGATTCTTCCCTATCCTCCCACACCTCCCACCCCTCCCACACTTCCTGCTTGCCCAATTCCCAATCCCCAATGCCCAATTTCGTGCTATCTTGGGTGGGCTAGCCACAAAAAATGTTGCAATATTAACAAAAGTATTTGGCTATCTCGAAAGTTAAGCTTTTTGGGCAAAGCCATCTGGTAAAATTTGTAAGGTTTCTAGAAGCTCTAAGCAATGGGATCGACTCGTGTACGGATCGCAATTGACGCAATGGGAGGGGATCACGCACCCGGTGAAATTGTTGCTGGCGCATTGCGAGCAAGGGAAGAATTGGGTGTAGATATATTGTTGGTCGGCGATCCCCAACAAATTGAAGCTGCCTTACCTCCAAAAACAAATTTAGGGCAGATGGAGATCGTGACCGCACAGGAAGCGATCGCGATGGATGAAGAGCCTTTAAACGCAGTTAGACGCAAACGCAACGCTTCTATCAATGTGGCGATGGATTTGGTCAAGCAGCAACAGGCAGATGCGGTATTTTCAGCAGGTCACTCTGGCGCAGCTATGGCATCAGCTTTGCTCCGCTTAGGACGATTACCAGGAGTTGACCGCCCGGCCATTGGGACTGTTTTCCCGACCATTGTCGCTGGGAAGCCAGTGTTAGTGCTTGATGTCGGCGCAAATGTAGACTGCCGTCCGAAGTTTTTAGAGCAGTTTGCTGTCATGGGGTCGGCTTACAGTCGGTATGTCTTAGGTACAAATGAACCTAAGGTGGGTTTGTTGAATATCGGTGAAGAAGACTCCAAGGGCAATGATGCAGCTGTCCGCGCCCACCAACTACTACGGGAAAATTCCCAAATTAATTTTATTGGCAATGCCGAAGGGCGTGATGTGCTTTCCGGGCGTTTTGATGTGATTGTCTGTGATGGCTTTGTTGGCAATGTCTTGTTAAAATTTGCCGAAGCTGTCGGAGAAGTAATTTTGCAAATCTTAAGGGAAGAATTACCCCAAGGATTACACGGTCAAATCGGCTCAGCACTGTTAAAACCAAACCTCAAGCGCATCAAGCAGCGCATGGATCACGCAGAACACGGCGGCGCTTTACTCTTAGGCGTGGCAGGAGTTTGCTTGATCGGTCACGGTAGCTCACAGGCACCATCAATTTTTAATGCAATTCGCATGGCAAAAGAAGCAGTTGACAACCAGGTACTGCAAAGAATCCAGTCCCAATACACCCTAGAGCGGGAGAGCGGTTAGTCATTAGTTATTAGTCATTAGTCACTTGTACTGAGCGGAGTCGAAGTATTAGTCATGAGTCATTAGTTAAAAGCAACAAATGGCAAATGACAAAAGGCAAAGTCAAATTAGACAAATAACAAAGGACGAATGACGAAGGACAAATAACCAAGGACAAGTGACAAAAAGCTGATAGCTTGGGAGATTAGGTGTGCATAACTTAGGTATAGCAATTACAGGAAGTGGCTCAGCAGTACCAGCAACTTCCCTACACAACCAGAGATTGACTGAACTGGTTGAAACATCCGACGAATGGATTACCACAAGAACTGGAATTTGTCAACGGCGAATAGCGCTACCATCGGAGTCATTGAGTGTACTCGCTACAGCGGCCAGCAATCAGGCGATCGCAGCTGCGGGAATTAAACCAGAAGACCTAGATCTGATTTTGCTGGCGACTTCTACCCCTGACGATTTGTTTGGTAGTGCTTGTCAAGTACAGGCTAAATTGGGAGCAACCAAAGCAGTAGCCTTTGACTTGACGGCAGCCTGCTCAGGCTTTGTATTTGGACTGATTACAGCAGCTCAATACATCAGAACCGGTGTCTATCAAAATGTACTGTTGATAGGAGCAGATATCCTCTCTCGTTGGGTAGATTGGCAAGACCGACGCACTTGTGTACTATTCGGTGATGGTGCAGGGGCAGTGGTATTGCAGGCATCCAAAAGCGATCGCTTACTAGGTTTTGCCCTCAAAAGTGATGGTACTCAAAACCATTACCTCAACCTTAGCTATACAGGCTCATCCGAAGAACTACTTCCTGGTATAAATGTCACTAAAGGCGCTTACCAACCCATTAGTATGAACGGCAAAGAAGTCTACCGCTTCGCCGTCCAAAAAGTGCCAGAAATCATTGATAAAGCCTTGTTTCAAGCTAACCTCACTGTTGACCACATAGATTGGCTAATCCTACATCAAGCCAATCAGCGGATTATTGATGCCGTTGCCCAACGCCTCAATATCCCAGAACAAAAAGTTATTAGTAATCTCGCCCACTATGGCAATACCTCCGCTGCTTCCATCCCTCTAGCTTTAGATGAAGCAGTGCGCCAAGGCAAAATTAAACCCAATCACATCGTTGCTACATCCGGCTTTGGTGCCGGTCTTACATGGGGTGCAGCAATTTTTGAATGGGGAAGATAGGGATTGGAGACTGGTGACTGGGGACTAGGGAGATGGGGGAGTGTGGGGAGTGTGGGGAGTGTGGGGGGAAAGAGAATTAATACTTCCCCATCCTCCCACACCTCCCACACCTCCCACACCTCCCACACCTCCCCATACCCAATGCCCAATGCCCAATGCCCAATGCCCAATGCCCAATGCCCAATATCCACTGACCACTGACTATTGACCAATGACTAAAACTGCATGGGTGTTTCCCGGACAAGGTTCCCAAGCGCTGGGAATGGGAATGGATTTATTAGATATACCTGCCGCTAAAGACAAATTTGACCAGGCTGAGGCAATTTTAGGCTGGTCTGTGACGGAAATTTGTCAAACACAAGAAGAAAAATTATCACAGACGCTATATACTCAGCCGAGCCTTTACGTAGTAGAAAGCATTCTTGCTGACCTTCTTCGAGAGCGAGGGCATCAACCAGATTTAGTTGCTGGACACAGTTTGGGAGAATATGTTGCCCTTTATGTCGCTGGTGTCTTTGAGTGGTCGGCTGGTTTATATCTAGTGAAGCGTCGTGCAGAACTCATGGATAGTGCCTCTGGTGGTATGATGGCAGCCCTGGTGAACTTTGACCGCGAACAGTTGGAAAAAGTCATTGGCGAAACGCCTGATGTAGTCGTGGCAAATGACAACAGTCCGGCTCAAGTGGTAATTTCAGGTACTACCGAGGCTGTACAAACAGTCATGTCTCAAGTAAAAGCCAAACGTGCTATTCCTTTAAAAGTTTCTGGGGCATTTCATTCACATTTAGTTGCGGCGGCGGCGGCTGAATTTCAAGACATTTTGCAATCTGTGGAATTTCAGCCAGCTGTTGTTCCAGTTTTATCGAATATAGAACCAATTCCGTCTATTGATGCCGAAATTTTGAAGCAGCGCCTCAATCAACAAATGACGGGTTCGGTACGCTGGCGAGAAATTTCTCTGCAATTACCAGCCAACGGCATCGAGCAAGTAATAGAAATTGGCCCTGGCAAAGTTCTAACTGGCTTAATTAAACGTATTAGCCCTGACTTAATCCTAAAAAACATCAATACTGCTGCTGATTTGCCAGTTTGATTTTTTGAAAGGATCTTTTAAAAAGAAGAATTCAGAATTGGTGAATTCAGGAATCAGAATCAATGCGATCGCTGACTCCTGAATAGTTTATTTTTAAAATTAAAAACAAAACCTGATACTGATTCTGCCAACCAATGATTACTTCAACAAACGTCACCCGAAAACTATTCAATATTCAAGAATATCACCGCTTGATTGAATTAAGTTTCCTTACAGAAAACGACAGAATTGAATTAATTCGTGGAGAATTAATGCAAATGGCTGCCAAAGGAACACCACACAGTAGCTGTACTTCTTCTCTAGTCAATGAATTAGTAGTTTTACTCTACAATAAGGCTATAGTTAGAGGGCAAGAACCAATTTCATTACCTCCAAATAGCGAACCTGAGCCTGATGTAGTCATTGCGCGTTATCGTGCAGATCGTTATTCGTCAAAGCATCCTTCTGTTGAAGATATTATATTAGTAGCTGAAGTATCTGATAGTCCCCTTAAATACGATACACAAGAAAAATTAACCCTTTACGCTGAATCAAAAATTGCTAATTATTGGATATTTAATTTAATAGCGAATTGTTTAGAAGTTTACACCCAGCCGTTTCAAGATTTGCAAGGTAATTTTAATTATGCAACTAAGCAAATATATTTACCAAATGCAATTGTAAATATTCCTGAATTTCCAGATTTATTGCTCAATTTATTAGCGGTGTTTCCTCTAGTTAGTTAGTACTACACAAAGTTATATCTGCAACCATACTTGCTCAATAAATCTGCTTTTTGGTAGTAGGTATTCAGATAGCCTTGCAAGTAAGATGGTATAAAGTATGAGGTTTTCTGATGCTGACTCTTTATCACTCGCCAATTTCTCCTAACTCGCGCCGTGTCTGGATTACTCTGCTAGAAAAAGGACTTGAGTTTGAATTGGTAGAGATCGAGCTGGATGGGGAGCAGTTGAAACCAGAGTTTTTGGCAATTAATCCTTTTCATCATATTCCAGCTTTGGTAGATGACGGCTTCAAGATAATAGAATCTTTGGCAATTCTCGACTATTTAGAGGCAAAATACCCTACGCCTGCGATGCTGCCTAAAGATGCAAAGGATTTGGCGATCGCACGTATGGTACAACTGGTGACTGTGAATGAGCTTTTGCCTGCAACTACCATCTTTCTACCTCAGTTTCTAGGCTTGCCTGGAGGAGATCCAGAAAAAATTGAGAAGGCAAAGCAAAAAATTGCTACAGTGCTGAAGTTTTTTGAAAGTTTACTTGACGATCGCCCTTACTTTGGCAGTGAAAACTTAACTCTAGCTGAAGCTGTGGCTGGAACTGTAGTACCTTTGATGCCAATTGTAGGCATATCTTTAAGTGAATATCCAAAATTAAACGCTTGGTGCGATCGCTTGATTGCACGTCCCACATGGCAAGCTACTGAGGCTACTGCGGAGGACATAGCGGCGTTCAGACCGATCGTAGTGGCAAGAATGTCACAACAGAATTCAGGCTAAAAGCCATCAGCTTTAAGAGTAAGCTTCTGACAAAGATTGCAAACTTTCAAAAGCCTGCCTGTACGCGCCGCGCCATAGGCAAGCTTTGTTTGCATGGGTGCTTGATAATAATTTTTCTTACAGCTTGACTTGAGACAAATGACTGCGGGGATTGTAGGTACGTATAGCCCGGATTTTTTCATAATACTCCCGCTCCTGTTGGCTGAGGTCTTTTGGTGGGGCGATCGCCACCTTCACCAACTGATCGCCGCGTCCACCCTTGGCGAGAGGCCAACCTTTGCCACGCAACCGCAGTGATTGGCCGGAACGCACACCTGCTGGTAGCTTGACATTAACCATACCATCAGGTGTAGGTACATCAATAGATGCTCCCAGGGTTGCTTCATCTGGGGTAATTGCCACTTCGCAAACCAAATTATCGCCTTCCATTTGGAAGAACGAGTGCGGCTGAAGTTCGACTTTTAAGTATAAATCTCCCCGTTGTTGAGTCATGGGGTTAATTTGACCTTTACCCCGCACGCGTAGGCGAGTACCAGTTTTAGCCCCAGGTGGGATGCGAACATCAATTGTTTCATTGCCTAAACTAAAGCGCTTTTGCACGCCATAAAATGCTTCACCAAAAGTTAACGCGATCGCAGCTTCACTATCTTGGGCAGTACCAGCGCCTGCATCTTGAAACCCATAATCGCTAAAGCCACCAAAACCACTAGGAGCACCTGTGGAAGTGCGGTAAGAATACGTTTGTCGCCCACCGCGAGGGCTAGCACCACCAAAGCGTCCTAGCAACTCATTAATAAACTCATCAAAATTGCCGTATTGACTGAAGTCAAAACCGCCCATATCAACACCAGCGCCACCAGACGGGAAACCTTGACCAGCTTGTTTCCAATATTGACCGAATTGGTCGTATTTTTTGCGTTTATCTGGGTCTGAGACGACTTCGTAGGCTTCGTTAATTTCTTTAAAGCGTGCCTCAGCCTGTTTGTTGCCTGGATTCACATCAGGATGATATTTGCGGGCTAGTTTCCGAAAGGCTTGTTTAATTTCCTCTTGACTGGCAGTCTTACTAACTCCCAAAATTGCGTAATAGTCTTTGAAGTCGGTTGCAGCCATTCTACCAGCCTCCTATATAAATTTACGTTATGTTTTTTTAAGATAAGAGATATTTACTTTGCCAGGTATAATGCCAAGCAAAAAGAATCTGACTTTAAATTAACAAAGAATATACAAAATCAAGTGTGGTTCTTGCTGACCGGGCGATCGCAATTTCCGTACTTTGAAGAAATGGGGGATTGGGGACTGGGGACTGGGGATTGGGGACTGGGGACTGGGGACTGGGGACTGGGGAGATGGGGAGAACTTACAACAAGTCTTTCCCCTTGTCGCCTTGTCCTCTTCCTATGCCCAATGCCCAATGCCCCATGCCCCATGCCCTAAATTCAAAGAAAACGAATCAGGTTGTCTAATCCTTCTTCTAGACTTGGCGGAGCATCCCGGAGTTGACGGTGCATTCGCAAGATAATTTCTTCTGGAACTTGGCGCGATCGCTTTTTATTGCGTGCCAAACACAGCCAAACTGGCATGTTTACCCAAATTCCCGTAATCTGGGTAAACCCAAAGTCACGGGCTAAACTAATCACCTCACGGCGATTGCCTCGTTGGGCGTTGGTGGCGTCGAAAATTGCCGTCCTACCAGTGGAAATAGCTTGTTGAAATTGCCGTTCCACTTCCCGCCAAATTAATAGCCACGATCCCTGAATAGTTTCCGAACCAAATAGTTGCCCCCGGATGGCATCGGTAGAAATCAGCAGCATCTGGGGGCATTGTGCCACTAATTGTTTTGCCAGAGTTGACTTACCACTACCTGGAAGACCAATCAGCAACAAAAGTGAGGAATGAGTAGTGAGGAGCGAGGAGTTGAGAGTTAGAAGTGAGGAGTGTTCAGAATTTTTATTTATAACTCCTAACTCACAGTCCATAACTCTTAACTCCTAACTCCTAACTATTAACTATTAAATGATGGTTCCATCAGGAATTACAGCATTTTTTAGTACAACTACGATGCCACTGCGGATGTAGAAACCTTGATTTTCCCGATTGGCTTCTTGGACGTTATCTTTGTTGATAATTTTTACATCATGGCCTATGCGGGCATTTTTATCGATGATGGCACCCCTAATGATTGTGTCAGTACCGATGCCTACGGGAATGTCACCTTTGACTAAGCTACATTGGCGTTCCACAGAAGCCTGGTAAAAGTCTGCACCCATAAGCAAAGATTCTTCGATGACGCAGCCAGATTCAATACGCGATCGCACTCCCAAAACTGAATGTTGAATGCGGCAATTTTTCAAAATGCAACCTTCGCCAATAATTGATTCTGTGATTTGGCAATCTAATAGTTTGCTTGGAGGTAAATATCGGGCGCGGGTATAAATTGGTGCTTGTTCGTCGTAGAAACTAAAAGGTGGCTGCGGTTGGCGAGTCAGGGTTAAGTTTGCGTGATAAAATGCCTCGATTGTTCCAATATCTTCCCAGTAATCATCAAATAGATAAGCTTGAACGTTGTAATCCTTAGAGGCATCAGGAATAATTTCTTTGCCGAAATCAGTCCTTTCTGTACCCTCTCTTAACAACTTGAACAAAACGTCTTTTTTGAAGACATAAATCCCCATCGAGGCGATGTAAGGCTGTTGTTGGGCTTGTTCTTTTGTTAATCCCAGTACGCTTGTATCAACTTGCATTTGGGTTAACGCTTCGCCTTTCGGTTTTTCGCTAAAATCGATGACTCTACCAGAATCGTCAATTTTCATCAAACCAAAATCTGAGGCGCGGCGCTCATCAATGGGGATGACTGAGAGAGTAATATCAGCCCCTGTTTCTCTATGGCGCTGGATAAACTGACGATAATCCATGCGGTAAAGGTGATCGCCTGAGAGAATTAGATATTCATCTACATCCCATTCTTCCATTAACCACAGGTACTGACGCACCGCATCGGCTGTACCTTGGAACCAGTTCGGGTTTTCTGGTGTTTGTTGTGCAGCTAGCACTTCGACAAACCCTTCATTGAACCCAGTAAAATTGTAGGTACGGGCAATGTGACGATTCAGGGAAGCTGAGTTAAATTGTGTCAGAACATAAATTTTGAATATTTCGGAATTTATACAGTTACTGACAGGGATATCGATTAAGCGGTATTTCCCCGCCACTGGTACTGCTGGTTTGGCGCGGAGTTTGGTTAGCGGATAAAGCCGAGTCCCCGCGCCACCACCAAGGATGATTGATAAAACTTTTTTCACAAAATTTCTCCCAGCTGCCTTTCAACTCTCATCTTCAGTTTAGGACTGTATGTGGCAGCTGGTAAGGGGGAATCAAAGAATCTCAGGGATGAATTTTATAAAATGCTGCTGGTGTTTAATGATATTATTGACTACTTTTTATTAAAATATAAGTATTAATTAATACTAAATAAACTATTTTTTAGCTACTCTAATATCATAAATAGTTAATTTTTAGGTTTCCTAGCAAATCATTAATAAGTATTTTTTTAGACATAGTGTTATTATCAGAGTTAGAAGTTATTAGATAACTAAGTGGTTATTGATGCTTGTTAGCGTGGTTCCTAAATTTCTCCTGGTGAAGCTTCTGTTTTTTCTGTTCTCAGTTGGGAGTATGCTTGTTGGATAGCTGTGGCGATCGCACTCTCTGGTATTAGATTAGCGATTTCCTGTCCTTGTTGTAGAAGAAACTGTTTAAAAAATGGGTCGTTTTTAGCTTCATTGAGAATCACCTGCTGAATTAGTTCAGATTGTTGACTGGTAGAAATAGCAACGCTTTGACTTTGAAATTGCTCTAACAAGCTTTGAGCTAAAGTTGTCGCTTCAGCTAAATTGCTACCATTAGCTACAAAACTGCGAATCTTACTAGCAGCTTCGTCATAATTAATTTCACCAGAGCCTGCAAGGTTTGTAATTGTGCTACCAACAATAAAAAAACTATTACCAAAAGGCCTTTTATTTAAAGCTTGTGCTTGATTTTCTGCAATACCGAGAAGCCTATTAATTTGCTGTTCTTTGACAGCCATCAAAGTTTTAAGATCTTCATAAATTAGATTGACTTTTTGTTCAACTTCTCGCCGAGGAATCCCTTCTCTATATGCTACTTTCACAACCCAAAGGTCGCCGCGTTGTTCGACTCCTTTCAGTTCTAATCCTAAACCTTCATCATCTAATTGTAATTTACGGAAAGCAAAGCTTAGAGCTTGCCAGTTAATACCTTCTTTAAAAACTAATTCCACTACTTCTTCTACTTTTTGAAACAGAGCTTCAAACTCTCCTTTCTCAAAGTTGCGCCCAACAGGATATTTATCTGTAGACTCTCCTTTATCATCTAATTTGCGGTAGATATATTCACATTCAACCCCAGCAAAACAAGTCTGGGAATTAATACTCCAATCTTCAATACAAATTCCTGTCAATTTAGCACGAGTAAAATTCGCTCCTGTAACTTGAGCGCGTACCAAAATACTTCGACGCAAATCAGCACCTTGTAAATCTGCGCCATTTAAATTAGTTTCTATTAGAATAATATCTCTCATATCTACATCTCGTAAATATGCACCTTGCAAATTGATTCTGCTAAAATTTTTATGTTCGCAAACTTCTTTAGTGAGAAGCTTTTGCACTTTGTAATTGATTAAATCTAAATATCTATTATCGAGTCTGGCTCTATCCAAACCAGTAACTCCCTTAAAACAAGTCCGGTAAAATTTACGCGCTCTTAAGTCACTATTTGCTAACTGAGAACCAGTAAAATCAACATGACTTAAATCTAAATTATAAAACGATGTTCCGCCCCAAGAAGCAACTGCGATCGCCCAATCTCGCAAAAAGTCTAAATGCCCGCGATGTTTATTATGAAAATTTGTTGCGATTAGGCTAACAATTATCGTACCAAAGCCTAAAGCTATACCACCACTTATAGAAATACTTCTAATTAAAAAACTATCTTCTTCTGGTTTATTTTCTAACCAGTGAAAGTGATATGCTGCCACAGCAATAATTATTGCTGAGAATAGTATAGCGAGAATTCCCCACACTCGAAGTAAATATTTATTTTGAGAAGACAAAGTTGAACTTAAAGCAAAAGCCAAGCTACCTGCTAACAGACTAATCGTTGCAAACAACATTCCAAATGTAGTGGCAGCTAAATTTTGAATACTGCGATCGATAACTGGTGGAATACCTTGTTTTATAGTTGTAAATAAATTGAAATTTACTAACAATGCTGTTATAAACAAAGCTATCAGAAAACTTATAAAAGCTATTTTTAAACCTTCAGCAATACCTCTGCGTATAGTAGTAATTATCCAAAGGGTCACTACCACAATCATCCAAAGTAGTTCTATCCAACCATCAGCTTGTATACTTATGTTAAAAAATACATTCGCACCAAAAAATCCAGATACAATACCTGATGTTAAATAAAGAACATTTATAAATAAAAGCAGCAAAGCTTTTACTATTAGTGGTTGACCAGCAATCATACCACGTAATTCCGATTGCAAAGATTCTTGAGAGAAACGCCAACCTTGGATATTTTGTCCGGGTTGGATAGGGCGGGATAAGTGATGAGACTGCATTCCAATTCCACCAAGTAATTTTCGGATTTTACAAAACGTTTATGAGCATTAATATAACTCCGTCTCGGAGCAAAATATTATATAATTGGTTTCTGCCTACTAGACTTCTTAGGGAAAGACTCAATGTAAGTTCTATACCAATTAATAGGCAGCAAGAACAATTACTTGAGTCTATTGACCCCGGAGATTTAGTAGAAATTATCAACTCGCGTTTTGATGTTAACCCAACATCGCGGATTAATGCAGTTTTTGGAAATCCAGATTTTTTACCATTTTCTTTTTTAGAACTAGGAGTAAGGCGAGGCGCTGCGGTATGCCGAATAGTTCGGAATTTCTCTGAACCATTTAGGCAAGAAATAGTCAATGTAGTTAGTGAGTTTGAACAGGAACTTAAAAATAATAATCAAGATATTCTAACTAGGCAAGAAATAGAAGAAATCTTTTCAATGTCAGAAAAAGAACAAGGTTTTGCCGACGATTTTTTTCCTAATCTTGCTGAAGCATCTCCTTCAAATGTGCTTCAAGATCCAGAACGTTTTAGTAAACTGTTACCAATTCCGATTGGGACAGGGTTTTTAGTTGGAAATAGTTATTTACTTACCAATCATCATGTACTTCCAGAGCGGAAAATATGTCATGAGATTATAGCCGAATTTGGATACGATCAAGATGGTCTTGGAAGAAAAATTCCGCCGATAGCATATAAACTTGATACCAATCCAGAAACGGGTTTTTTTGAAACTAATGAAAATTTAGATTACACCTTGGTTAAGTTGCAAGATAAACCTGTAGATCCAGACTTCTCTATTTTAGGCCGAGCAGGCGATCGCTTCGGCTGGATTACCTTAGACGAAAACCCAACAAGGATTGCACCGCCTGTAGATGAGACAAAAATCCAAAATCTTCAATCCGACGGTTTTGAGATCAGAATTCCCCAAGGGAAATCTATGGAAGGAGAACCTGTAAATATTATTCAGCATCCAAAAGGAAAGCGTAAACAAGTTATTCTTTCCAGTAATCGAGTTACTGAAATTTATAAGCAATTTATTCAGTATCAAGCTGATGCTGATTTTAGTTCATCGGGTAGTCCAGTTTTTAATCAGCAATGGCAATTAGTAGCCTTACATCATGCAGCAGTAGCAGAAAATGACACTAATACAATGTTTGAAATAACAGCAGAAGAAGGTGTGAGAACTTGTGAAATTGTCAAGGATTTAAAAGCAAAAATGGAACAATATAATGCAGAGGCAGATTTAGGGCCAGAACAAAAATCAAATCCTCAATCGCAAAAAATTCAGACTTTTATCACAAACTTTGTTGATACAGTAGAAAAAAAAGCTGAAAGCAATCCTACATATCAAGCAGCAGCTTCTTAAATAAGAATTCAAAACTCAAGAGTCAGAATTCAAAATGATTATATGAGTTGAATCTCGCGTAAAATTGGGAACTTGCTGTTTGGACTAATATTAAATCAGTTCGCAATTCAACATCCCAAATTATTAATTTCTTGTTCATAACTGGCGATTTTTTGTCGCAATTTTTCCTGTTCATTTTTGGCACTTCTACGTATTTTTGGGTCACTTGTCAGTCTTTCTTGTTGTTCATATTCTTCTAGTAATTCTAATGATTCACTAAGATGATTCCGAAGGGTTTGACACCGCTGCTGGTTAGTTAATTGGTTAAGCGATGGAGATGGCAAACTAGAGGAATTAACGGTTATGCTGCGAATTTGGTTAGGAGCTTCATTATAGTTAATCGAGCCACTAGCAGCAAAGTTTCCAATAGAATTACCAGACATGTTAAAAGATTTATTAATTACTGGTTGGTCTGATTGGGGTGTAGAAACTGGAGCCTGACTGCCTGTAGGATAGCTAACTAAAGTAATAGAACGTCCCCAACCCATGCGAATAGGTTCTTGTACAGAACCTCTAAGTTCATCGCTGATAAAATCAAATAAGCGATCGCTGCTAATTCTTCTACTCTTACCTGCATTCTCAGGCGCTAGTCCCTTGATAACTGCACCTGTGAAAATGCTATATTCTTCACTCTTAATTACTCCCGCACGTTCAAAGCCACGACAAGCTGTAATTAAGTAATAATCTCTTTGGGAACTGAAAGCGGTAAGAGTTTGTTCTATCAACTGTCTTTCCAAAAAATAGCCAGCATGACAACAATCGAGTAGCACTACCAAACTACTTAATTGCGAATCTCGAATTAATTGATTGAGACTGTCAAGGGAAATACTAGATTTTTGTTCTACAATTTGGTTTTCCGCAACTTCAATCTGAGAATCAGAAGTTGCCAAATATCCCTTTTTTTGTCCCAAGCGATCGCAAGTTATAAAACCGTGTCCGCTAAAATAAATCAACGCTTCATTATTAGCAGCTTTCTCTAGTAAAAAAGTTTTCAAATCTTCGCCAAGTTGAGCGCCAGTAACTTTTTGCGCTCCTATTTCAAAGCCGTTTTTAAGTAGAACAGCGTAAAAAAACCAAAATATGTAACTAAAAGTAAAGTTGCCCAAAAAACTCTTGCCTTCTGCCTTCTGCCTTCTGCCTCCTGCCTTGTCATAACGACAATTTTCAACACCGACCTACTTATCCTTATTCCAACGCTGGGGTAGTCTTTGCACAGACTGGAAATCACCATATTGCTCTAGAATTTGCGCTATAGCCTCGGCATCATTTGTAGCTTTCGACAAACGCGGTAATGATGGGCTGAGATAATCGGCGATGCCAATAACAAGGGCGTATCGTGCCATTTAACACACCTTGGGTTAGTAAATACAGGATAATCTTGACAGACACAATTGATGGCTGTGTTACTAGAAACAACACGATATGTTATTTTTTCGCAAACAGCCTGGAATATTTCAGACACGATACAAAAATTTAATTGAGGTAGCCCATGTCAGAAGTACAGCAACTATTTTTCCAAGCAGACGGTGAAATTAAGCAGATTCAAATTAACGTCACAGCCACCGAAATAACTCAGGAAATTGAGGAGGAGGATGATGGCATAGAATACAAGGATATCCGAACAGATGCGATCGCTCGAATGCAACAAGCTCGCCAAATGATTCGCTCTTATACTATCTATGCTCTTAGTGCTTTTAGAGACTTTAATACTGCTGAGATTGAAGAGGTAAGACTTAAATTTGGCATTAAGCTGGGTGGCAAAGCAGGCATACCTTACATTACCGAAGGTTCAGCTGAAAGTAATCTGGAAATCGAGGTGAAGTGTAAGTTTCCAGAAAAACAAAAACCTGATTCACAGTAACAGTAAAAAATTATCCGCGGGGTGTAGGGTTAGGCAATGCCTATTGAACACCCAACTTGCCAATACCTATTCTCCTATTAACCAAATGTAATTGCTGCGATCGCTTCAAATACTTCACCCAAGGTTGCTCTGATAATTGAGAGATGGCATTGGGTGACAGTGTTGCCGTAAAAATATCTTTACCGCTGGTAACACCGCTAACGCCGAAATTTTCTAAAACAGCAGTTGCATTAGAGTCTAAAATTGGTTCGGTATGGATAAAAACCCCCAAACTCGGTTTTTCTGAATCTTGAACATCATTCAACGCTGTAGCAAGGGCGGCATCTAGCTTTTGATAATTCATAAACAATTCCTTGTTAAAAAGGGTAGGCAATTTTTACCTACCTTAACTTATCAAATTTATAGTTTTTTATTGCCTACCCTTGTACAGAAATAATATCCACCTTTCTCAATCTAATTACAGATTTAAAGCATTAATCACTCCATAACCCCATTTCTCATCGAATGTACCTGCGGGTTTTCCGGGAATTGCACTATTTTTACGTAGCAAATCTTTCAAAGTAGCGGGATCGAGTTGGGGATCGCGTTGTAAGAGTAATGCAACTAAGCCAGTGACGAAAGGTGTAGCCATACTCGTCCCAGCCATTGCCACAAACTTAGAATTAATCATTGAAGAACGGGCAGAATTAGCATCAGCAGAAAGTGTAGAAACAATCATTGCTCCCGGTGCTGCTATATCGGGCTTTTGGGCATCATTGCGTAAAGGGCCTTCACTACTGAATTCGGAAATCGTATCCAAATCTAAGCCCATTTCCCGCACTTGGTTATCAATATCTGTGTACTTAGCTTTGGTAGTATAAGCTGCAACTGTAACAGCACTACTAGCGGCTCCTGGGGAACCAATTTTTACTGCATCCTTGATACTTTTACCTGTAAAAAATACTGATGACATATCATCTAACGTCCACACATCTACACGTGTGTCAGTTGCAGAAGTATTGCGTAGGCGTAGTTGCCAAATACCTCCCATGACTTGGGAAGGGCCGATACCACGTATTTGGACAAAGAAGTTGCGATCGCCGTTAGCTTGGTCTGGGCCTGGTGTCACAATTTCCACCCGTGCATCAGGTAACTGATATTCCTGCGTAGGATTACCGTCAGTAATGATTTTTTGGAACGGAGTAACAAAATCGTTGGGACTCCGCACCGAAACTTCCAACTCACTGTCTTTGGAATACCAACCATTTAGCCAAACTATGCCTACTTGATTCAAAGGAACATTAAAGCGCATACCACGGGTGCGATCGCTGGGTATGGTTGCTTGGCCGTGAATATTGATGCTTCCTTCGTTACCCGCAGCACAGCAAACAATTCTGCCAGGGCCAGTTTCGGCGTCAATTACCTTTGATAGAGAATCGCTACCATCATGGGCATCGGCGTGTCCACCCAAGCTGAGATTAACAACGGCTGGGCGTCCCAATTGTCTGGCGACTCGAAAAATGTAGCGAATGCCATCGGCAATGTGGGCATCTTGTAAATCTGACCTGACCACAACTAATTCCGCCTCTGGCGCTACGCCGCTATAGGTAGCATCTGCACCAGCAGCGATTCCGGCAACGTGGGTGCCATGTCCCTCGGTATCCTGAGAAATTGTCAGCTGCGCCCCTGAAAATTCAGCCCCGTAGCCTCCTTCTGCTACTCCTGGGCCTGGGAGTGTTTGATCCCAAATGTGTAAAATTCTGCCGGCAAAAGCTGGGTGTTTCGGGTCAATGCCACTATCTATAATGCCGACAATTACGCCTTTGCCAGTCAGCCCAGTTTGGTTTTTAAACTCCGGCAGTTTAACTTTTCCGGGTGCAACGTCCATCCGTAGCTGAAGTTTGCGTGATGGTTTGATACGTTGGATTGTATCTTCTTCAGATAAGACATCTAAAGCATTTATTGGTAAGAAAGCTGTGCGGACGCTGCCAGAATTTTGATTGACTTCAATATTATATTGCGATAAATAACTCAAGTCTGCATCAGAGTCGCAGTAGAGAAAAACGACGCTTTTAGTTGGCTTGACAGTGGTCTTATGGGCAATAATACCGAGCGATCGCTTATGTGTAACTAAGGCTTGTTCTCCTTCGTTTTGATAATCCTGAAAGGCCAAAAGTAATCCGGGAGAAAGTTTGTCGTGTCTCATTTTTGCCTCAAATTCAATTTATTGGGGTTAGGAACCATAACAATTCATATTTTGAATCCTAACTTCCTTTTCTACTACTAGGACTGAATACACCTTGACATAATTCATAATCTATAAAAATAATCCAGTACTTGCTTAATTCATTACGGATAAAGTTAATTCAATAAATATTAACAATTATTAATTAAGTAAAATTAATAATTTTGCTAGGATTTTTTTTCAAATTCTGATAGTATTATTCGGCTACAAAATAGATTCTGAATAAAAAATAAAAAATGGGAAAGAGTCTTCCCATGCCCAATACTTCTCTACGAGAGGCTGCGCTCAGTACAAGTGCCCCATGCCCAATGCCCAATGCCCAATGCCCAATTTTCTATCATAAGTAGGAGCCACAAAGAAGCTAATATCTGCAACGATCGCTTCTGAAGCCACTGTGAGTAATTCATGCAAATTCAAACACCAGACTGGGTGAAGCACGCTGTTTTCTACCAAATCTTTCCAGACCGCTTTGCTAGAAGCAAAAAGCCACGTAAACGCCTGTTGCATGAAGCCCGTTGGGAAGATTGGGACGCAATGCCAACACTCCAAGGTTATAAAGGCGGGGATTTATGGGGCATCATGGAAGGTTTAGACTATATCAAGGATCTGGGCATTAACGCCATTTACTTTACACCGATTTTTCAATCTGCCAGCAATCACCGCTATCATACCCATGATTATTATCAAGTCGATCCCATGCTGGGGGGCAACGAAGCTTTTAAAGAATTACTAGAGGCCGCCCACCAACGAGATATCAAAGTTGTTCTGGATGGAGTTTTTAACCATTCCAGCCGGGGATTTTTCTTTTTCCACGACGTTTTAGAGAATGGGCCTCATTCACCGTGGGTAAATTGGTTCAAAATCGAAGGTTGGCCCGTTTCCCCCTACAATGGCGAGTTTCCTGCTAACTACGTAGGTTGGGCTGGAAATCGCGCCTTGCCAGAATTTAACCACGACAATCCAGAAGTGCGGGAATACATTATGGAAATTGCCGAATATTGGATTAAATTCGGCATCGATGGTTGGCGATTAGATGTACCATTTGAAATTAAAACCCCTGGTTTTTGGCAAGAGTTCCGCGATCGCGTCAAAGCCATCAATCCTGAAGCTTACATCGTCGGCGAAGTCTGGGGAGATTCCCGTGAGTGGCTGGATGGGACGCAATTTGATGGAGTGATGAATTATTTGTTTGCCGGGCCGACAATTGCCTTTACGGCTGGCGATCGCGTAGTCTTAGATCAAGTGCAAAGCCGCGACTATAAACCTTATCCACCCTTATTTGCTGCCGAGTACGCCAGCAAAATCCAAGAATTACTCGAACTTTATCCTTGGGAAATTCAGCTGACTCAACTGAATTTGCTAGCAAGTCACGATACAGCCCGATTGATGAGCATTGCCGGTGGCGATATACCCAGCATAGAATTATCAACTCTACTGCTACTCACCTTTCCTGGTGCCTCCAGTATCTACTATGGCGATGAAGTTGGCTTACCTGGCGCCATAGACCCAGACTCACGCCGTGGTTTTCCCTTAGAGGCTAACTGGAACCGAGAAATTTTCAATACTCACCGCCAATTAATTGCCCTCCGCCACGCTTACCCAGCATTGCGTACAGGTGATTACCAAGTTCTCTACGCTCAAGGGCAACTTTACATCTTTGCGCGAACTTTAGAGAAAGAAGAACTGATAATTGCCGTCAACGCTGGGACAAGTTCGGTAACAGCAAGTGTAGATATCGCCAGTTTGCACACTCAACCCAACAAACTCTTATACGGTAGTGCTGAATTTGAGTGGAATAGTGAAGGTGAAACTCAGCAGTTGTCATTAACTGTTCCTGCACGTACTGGCTGCATTTTGGGGCTGGGTTAGGGACTGGGGACTGGGGAGATGGGGAAGTGTGGGGAGAGAGGGGAGAGAGGGGAGAGAGGGGAGAAAGATTTTTTCACCATCCTCCCACACCTCCCACACCTCCCACACCTCCCACACCTCCCACACCTCCCACACCTCCCACACTTCCTGCTTGCCCCATGCCCTTACTTCCCCGCCACCATTGCAGGCATCAACACTGCATCAATAATATGGATGACGCCATTGTCTGCCAAAATGTCTGTTTTAATGACATTGGCGCCATTCACCTGAATTTTACCGTTGACAGATTCAATAGCTACAATTGACCCTTCAAGGGTTTCTGCTTCATTAATTTGTGCCAAGTCATCAGACCTGACATCCCCGCTAGCGACATGATACGCCACAATTTTCTTGAGCTTGGGAATGTCTTGTAGTAAGGAATCTAAAGTTCCCTCTGGCAAATTGGCAAAAGCTTCATCAGTGGGTGCAAAGATTGTCAAAGAACCAGGACTTTTGAGACTTTCTATCAAATCTACAGCTTTAACAGCCTTTATCAGTGTATTGAAATTTCCTGCTGCGATCGCAGTTTCCACAAGATCAGCCATGAGGGTGCGTCAGTTAATACTACAAGTTACTTATAAAGTGACTAAAATACTCTTAGCCTCTATCAACAGAAAGGTTGCTGGCGGTTAAACAGACAGTAGCAGACTGATTTAGTACTGTTACACTGGAGAATGTCCCCAAGAACCACTAATTATGCTAAAGCGTTCTAAGTTCGAGACAACACAGTCTCAAATTATGCACCGTGCTGAGGATTTGATCAGTGCAGCCTCAAATCGTTACCGCATTACGGTTCAGGTGGCGAATCGTGCCAAGCGTCGGCGTTATGAAGACTTTGAAAGTAATGAAGATGCAATGATGAAGCCAGTGCTAAGGGCAATTATCGAAATGTCTGATGAATTGACTCAGCCAGAAATTATTGGCGAACTATAAAAATATTGCTGAGTGAGGTAGAGACGCGATTAATCGCGTCTGTACAAAAATTCTGATTCAGCCAAATTCATACTTGCACTCAGCAACGACCAAAGTATTTTTCTATGAAAAAAAGAAAATTTTTTTTGAAATCAGTTTTTTCAAAACTTAAAACTCAGTACTCACCAATACTATTTGCGTTAATGGTGGGTTTAATTATTTTGGGTTCCACTTTATTTACCATCCAACCTGGGATAACACAGACAATCACTGCCAGTGATGTTTGGCAGATAGTGTACCAAAAATTGCCAGATTTCCCACGGGAAAATAAGTATATCAACAAAGAAAATGGCAAAGTTGCCGAAAATAATACCTTAGCAACTCGGTTGATTAGGTATCACGTCTACACCAAAGGGCGTCCCGCAATTTATCGCTTGGATTGGAAATTAACTTTGGCTGATTACCTGGGTGCTAATGAAGTTATGTTTGATAGTAGCTATCCAGGAAATGATACACTGCGGGAAAATCCCATAGAAGGCGATAAAGCTGCAATCGCTCGTCTCACTCGCAGTCAGCGAAATGCTTTAGTAGAAGTTTTAGTTAGTATATTTAATCCTAATTCCCAAAACACATCAGCCCCTCGCCCCAACTCCACAGCCAACCCCAGCACATCAACAACTCCACAGCCACCCCAAGGTGGAGGCGCACAATTACTTAAATAATGCCAGAGTAATGAGTTGTAAATTAATAACTCCTGACTCCTAACTCCTCACTCCTCACTCCTAACTCCTCACTCCTAACTCCTAACTCCTCACTCCTAACTCCTAACTCCTAACTCCTAACTCCTCACTCCTCACTCCTGACTCCTAACTAAATTATGGAACGCGTTGTCAAAAGCGGTTCTGGTTGGCGTATTGGCTGGAACCCCGATGCACCTGAATTTAAAGGTTTAATAGGTACTGATGACTGGGCAATTGAGTTAACCGAAGCCGAGTTGAATGATTTTTGTCGTCTACTGGCACAGTTAGCAGACACCATGAAGCAACTCGCAACAGAATTAATGGAAGAAGAGAAAATCGCCTGTGAAGCTGAAAGCGATTTATTATGGATGGAGGTAGAAGGCTATCCCCACGCCTACAGCCTGCGTTTCATCTTGAATACAGGGCGATGTGTAGAAGGTAAATGGGATGCTTGTGCTGTTGGAGATTTACTGCAAGCTAGCGGGATGCTCAAAGTTTTTTAAAGCTAATATCTAGACTTTTATTTCTCTACATGCTAAAATAGCGAAAGTGAATAAACGGATTCAAGGTTTTAAATCTAAAATCCAAAACTGATTCACGGGGCGTAGCGCAGCTTGGTAGCGCGCCACTTTGGGGTAGTGGAGGTCGTGGGTTCAAATCCCGCCGCTCCGATTGATAAAATTCTTAACCCACCACTCTTTCAGGAGATTGGAGGGTTTTTTAGTCTCTAAGCTTAAATTTAATGCTTGAATTTAATTTCTAACCAATTTCTTAGCAAATTGGTTAGGCTTATGAACGCCCGAAACAAAGTACAGAATGGACTTGTAGGCAATGGTAGTGTGAGTTAGAAAATAATTAAACTGCAAAGGCTTGCAAAAATGAAATAAAGTATCATCATGAGTTATCAAAATTACAGAAAAATCAGTACATATGAAATTAATGGTTATACATTTGATGACTGGTATAAAATTCTGGTTAATGCTAATAAAATGATCCTCTTGGAAGTCCCGTGTCCATCATGGGGCAGCTGTAATTCACATTTAGATATAGCTGATGACTATTATGGAGCATTAATTTTAGGAGAAAGCATAGCAGAATATTGTGAAGAAATTTCATATCATATAGGCAATAGTTCAATTCAGTTTTTACTGCAAGTTAGAGATGTTACAATATTAGCTGAAAAACTAGCTTGGTACTCTCAATTAACTGAAGATGAATATAGCGAGTTTTATTCTGATTTTAATTTAGAAGAAAGAACTAAAATTTACTTTCCGGATATAGCTGATTCTTTTCTAGCAAACTATATAGGTGGAGAGTATGATTTAGACGATGAAGAGGTTGAAGAATCACATCGAAAATATCCCGAACGTCGTCATCAGTTTTGGAAATCATTTGCAAGCCTTGATATTGGCTATGAATTCTATGTATCTCGCTACTCTTGGATAGTCCCACTGGAGGGTGATATTACAGAATTGTTACAAAAATACGGTGGCGTTGAGGATGAGTTACTTCTACTTGAAGAAGCCAATTATTTATCAATACTAAATCATGAACCTATTGTATTTAATAAAACTAGTGTTGTATCTTTCCCTCAAGAAAGACTATTTCAAACACAAACTTGCGCTAGAGATATTTTGCTTCAGAAGTATAAAGATAAATATTTTGATATTCAAGATTTTAACCAACAGATGAAAAAAATATTTTTAGCTAAAGAAGGAGACATTTTAATAGTATGTGATGAATTTTATAAATATGTGTTTTTTAGAGATTGTTTAGAAAAAGTAAGATATGACAAGTTAGAAGAATATTTAAATATATTTAAAGGCTTAGTTGGAAAACAAAATGAAATGGTCTATTCTTGGCAAAAACTTAATGACGAGCAGTTTGAAGAACTTTGTTACCATATAATTTGTAAGCATTATAAGCCTATTAAAATAAGAAAAATGGGTAAATCGCGCTCCCGCGATGGCGGTAGAGATATAGAGTTTTACACACCAGCGCGTCTTGGAACTGATTCAATAAAATGGATTGTACAATGTAAGTTAATTAGAGATGGCAGTTCACTTACTGCAAGCAAAATCAATATGATGGATACTATAGCTCAATATGGGGCGAAAGGATTTTGTGTAATGACTAGTAGCGTTATTGATAGTAATCTGTATGATAGATTGGATGACATTAAACGCAACTATGGTATTGAAATAGATGACTGGTCTAAATTAGAGATAGAAAATTTCTTAGACAAATATCAGGAACTAAAACATAAGTATTTTTTTGATTAAATTTAATACTTCAAATTAATTGCGAGTTTGCGCTCCTGAAGGTGAACGGATTCATTATGAAAAAGTAGTTGATAATTATCCTTAAGAGTAATTACGGAAGATAACAATATAAGCTTAGGTTTTCCTCAGATAAATTTATTATAAATTTAGTTGAAATACTATAGATGGTTAGAAGAAGTTTATTTATAACTAAAATAGTAAGCTTTACTTGTAGCACCATCAATTTAAATTATGATTGACATTCAAACTATATTAGAAATTTTTGATTGGATACAACAAGGATTAAAAACTGGACAGTATATAAGAATTGGTGGTGTTATTCGTGAACGACCAGTTGATTAGGGGTTTACATTACTAAATATGAATAGATTTGTTGTCAGAAAATAATTGCTAAAAATATATTAAAAACTTTTAAATTTCAAAATATTAAATAATCAAGAGTATTGGAAAATCACAGAATTTTGAATAATAATCAGGGTTCCATTCTATGGTATAAATCACCACTGATGTGTCTATATAGATAGCGCCAGAAGAAGGGAGTATTAGCTGTCCCATGAATCGCGTTCCTGTTGCAGTTGTCTATCTATATCCTCGGTGGTTCTGAAAGCGTGTTTACTACGGGCTTGTTCTATTAACTCTAAGACAGAAGCGCGTTTTGATGCCGGTTTTTCTGGCAAAATAACAAATACATCAACGTTGTCGCCAATCTCGGCTTGTGGAAGTTCTATTTCTATTTTGTTTCCTGGTAAAACTTTAGTTGTAATACGTATAGCTGCTTGCATGATTTTTTCAACCTTATATAGTTAGAACATTATCTTTACCATTGTTAGGGTTAACCCTATTGAGTTTAATTCTAGATCGTTACCTTTGGCTAAAGGGAGAAGTTTGCATAAGGGGTTATCGAGGATAAATTGTAAACTTTATCCCCAAAAAAAGCTAATAATAAAATTGCATTCAGTCAGTGAATACCCTATAAAATTTGGTATGTTACTCATGCTCAGACGCTTAGATAGCCGTAAAATCTCCTCGGTGGCTATGCTTTCGCTTGTTATATGCTTTACTCTAGTAAGCGTGCATTCATGTAGGCAAACAGATATGATATCAGCACCTTATCTGCTGACCGATCCATTTTTGCAGTTGCCAACTGAAAATTCAGTGCGAGTAGTTTGGTTTACCGAGTTTGCTGGTACTCAACATACAGTGTCCTACGGTGAAAATCTCAAACAAACTGCTAAGGCAAATACTATCAAACTCAGTCGCACGCGTGAAGACCAAAAATCAAGGGTTGGAAACCAAACCCAAGACAAGCAAGTTTATCAAAAACCTGTTAGGCGTGACATTTGGCGACATGAAGCTGAGGTAACTGGGTTAACTCCTGGTGTGCGGGTAAACTATCGCGTTACAAGTGTGCGGGAAGATGGCGAAACTGTTAGCAGTGATGTTTTTACTCTTGCAGCTACTCCAAAACCAGGTACACCACTAAAAATTCTGCTTACCTCAGACCATCAATTAAAGCCGATGACATCTGCAAATCTGCAAAAGGTAGTAGAAACGGTTGGACGAGTTGATGGGGTATGGTTTGCTGGTGATTTGGTCAATATTCCCGATCGCGCCTCCGAATGGTTTGATGATAATAGCGGTGGTGCGCTGTTTCCCGGTTTACAAGGTCGTGCTAAGTACGAAATGACTCACGACGGTGTTAAGACAACCTACACTGGTGGGCAAATAATTCAACATGCACCCATGTTTACTTGCATTGGTAATCATGAAGTGATGGGGCGATTTGCTAGAACTGGCAGTTTAAATGATGAGTTTGATGATACCATTCCTCATGCGATCGCTCAAAAATTGTATCCTGACAAATCTCTCATCGATAATTCTTTTAATACTGTTACCTACGAAGAAATTTTCACTCTACCGACAAGTCAAGAAGGTGGAAAAAAATATTACGCAGTTACCTTTGGAGATGTACGTCTCGTAGTACTATACATTACGAATATGTGGCGCAGCCCCAGTTTAGATGGAAAGCGTAAAGGTAGATATCAAGAAGCAGAAAAGGATTTCAATAATTCAGAAAATTGGGGTTATGGACAGGTAATTTATGAGCCAATTGCTAAAGGTTCCAAGCAGTATAATTGGCTAGAAGCAGAACTCAACAGCCGTGAGTTTAAACAAGCAAAATACAAAGTTGTAATGTTTCATCATCCGCCTCATACTCTGGGTGATAATATAGTTCCTGCCTATACAGAACCAGTACAAATAATTGAGCGAGATGGTAACAATATTAAGGCAGTGCGTTACGAGTATCCCAAAGACACAGATTATATCATCCGAGATGTTGTGCCTTTGCTAGAAAAAGCGAATGTGCAATTAGTATTTTATGGACATTCCCATTTGTGGAATCGCTTTATTAGCCCCAGTGGAATACACTTTTTAGAAACATCTAATGTTGGTAATACTTATGGTGCGGCTTGGGGTAACAGAAAGCGAGAAGTGCCAATTGGCTATCAAGAAGAGTATGTTCAACTTGGCGACCCCAATGGTTTAGAACCGATAGTACCGACAATTGCTCCTTTGTTAGGTGAAGATGCTAAACCGATGCCTTATATTGCTAGTAATGAGCTTACAGTTTTTAGTATATTTGACACAGCAACGGGTACGATCGCTAGTTATCATTTTGATACTCGTAAGCCTGATTCAGAGGTACTAAAGTTTGATGAATTTAAGTTAAAATAATTTATTAATCATTAGTCATTAGTGATTAAAAAACAATGACCAATCACAAATGACTAATGGCAATCAGATAAAGCAAATATAGCAGTTAAAGCATAATTTAGGACATAAACCGATTTTCAAGCCTGTTGCCTATTGCTTGTTGCCTGCTATGTATTCAAATACTAACGTCGTTTAACTGCTAAAGTAAGTCCATCTGCAATGGGGACAAGAGAAAGAATTACGCGTTCGTCATGGTGTAACTTTTCGTTTAGTGCCCTAATTGCTTGGGTACTTTCATCTTGAAATTGTGGGTCAGCAACGTGCCCTGACCACAAAACATTATCAATAGCAATTAATCCGCCTGGACGTACTAATTGTAGCGATCGCTCGTAATATCCCTCATAATTTTCTTTATCAGCATCGATAAAAGCAAAATCAAATGTCTCGGCTTGGCCAGTTGCTAACAATCTATCTAAAGTTTCCAAGCCTGGTGCCAAATGCAAATCGATTTTATGGGCAACCCCAGCTTCTTGCCAATACCGCCTGGCGATCGCAGTAAATTCTTCACTCACATCAGCTGCAATAATTTTACCATCATCTGGTAGCGCTAAAGCTACAGAAAGTGAGCTATAACCTGTAAACACGCCAACTTCCAAGGTTTTCTTCGCTCCAATCAGCTGCACCAAAAGCCTCATAAACTGCCCTTGTTCTGGCGAAATCTGCATTGTGCCACTGGGGTGGTTCGCGGTTTCTTGACGCAGCTTCCAAAGAATTTCTGGTTCTCGCAGGGAAACGGATAAAAGATAATTGTATAGTTGGTTATCAAGACCTATAGACTGTTTTGGCATGATAGATGAGAAAATTTAGGGAATCTACAGTTATACTATCGCTGATTAGGGGTTTCTGAGGATTAATATGGTGCGGCTTTTGACAGTAATATTGTTGTTGCTATTGACGGCTTGTGGCAGTATTGGATTGCTACCGACTAGCGAATTAGTGCAAAAAGCGATCGCACTTGAGCTAGAACAAACTCAACAAAAGCTTAGCCAGCAGTTGGATCTAGATTTTCAAGGATTTGAAATCAAGCGGCTATCCATTAGCCAAGAACAACCCCTAACTATTGAAAATTTACCAGCTTTTCGCGTCCAAGGAACATACGACTTAATTGTTAAGTTGCCAAAACGAAGCTTAACGCAAGCAAAAAAACCGTTTAACCTTTACTTGCAAATTCAGCAAGAAGGTAAAACTTGGCGATTACTGCTTCCAGATAAAGGTAGTAAAGATATGCAACCAATTTGGCGTAGTTATCTCATTCAATAGTTCAAAATTGTTAATTAGCCAATTCTGCTATATGTGCAGCTAGCAAAACTATCACAAGCATTTGTGTTACTAATTTTTACAAAAAGGTGAGAAAGATACTTAACTTATTTAATGTAGCTATCTCATCCAAAAGATAGTGTGTGCAACAAAAAAAAGCATCACAATTATTTCAGTAAAACTGCTGGGGCATAGTCACGATCGAAATGATGGTTTCATCGGAGACAATAGAAAATGTATATTAACTTTTTTATCAGTTCCATTGCCAGTATTGTAGTTGTGGTATTGGCTGCTTTTGGTTTACTCCAATGGTTGCACATACCTGCTGGTAGCTTTCTTGACTGGGTGATTGGTGGTGCAAGTTTTTGGTGGCTGTTGGTAATTGTTACGGTACCGTGGAATGTGCATTTTCAAGCTAAAGAAGTTTTAGCGGAAGCAGCACAATCTACAGAGAAAGGAATTCCAGTCGATGAAAAACAAGTAAAGTATGTCACAGTTTTGGCAAAGCGATCGCTCTGGGTTGCCATTGCTTTACACTTACTCTCAGCCGTTGGTCTTTATACTCTCGCTGTCACTGGTATTAGTACAGTCGGATATGTGAGTTCTAGTGCAGCTTTGTTATTAACAATTCTGCGTCCAGCGATTCGGGCTTACGAGTATTTATATGCACGGTTAACGATGATTCGCCAAGAATGGAAGTATCCCCGTGAAGATATTGTTGAACTGCGCGATCGCTTTTCTAATTTAGAACAAAAAGTGCAATCTTTAGAGGAGCAACTTAACCCAGAACAACCCTCTTCATTGCCAGCAATGCAACAACGTTTTGCTGAAGAAACTCGCAGAGATTTAGCGCGGATTGCGGCTAATTTAGAAGAATTACGTGCAATAAATCACACAGAACACGAACGGTTAGGGAGAGAAGCCAGAAATGCGATCGCGCAGCTTTCAACTGATGGACAATTTCTCGACCATGTGCGCGAGATCATTCGATTTTTTAAATCAGCCTAAACTTAACACCAAAAATTCGGCTTTGCTGAATTGCGGTATGAATCCAGATGTAGAGACTAGCAATTGCTAGTCTCTACAGGATTTTGATATCATGCACAATCGTTTTCATACATGAAATCAGCAACGCCAAAAATTCTTTAATAGTAGGGTGCGTTATCCCCCAGCGTAACGCACCATCTTCATATAGAGACTGAATTTATAATTCTGGATTCTGAATTCTGGATTCTGAATTCTTATATTACCGTGTTTGAAACTCCAAATTAAGAAAAAGTAAAATCAAACTCACCCCAACTCCCAGACCAACTAAGCCTGTTAACGCATTAGATAAAACAGCCACTAATATTGGATTGTTTACAATAGCAATACTCAGAATCTTGTCTAGAATTCTCAGTAAGCCAAAGTTGATTAGACCAGTTATTAAATAAAAGAAAAATACCCTCCACCAATTACCCTTAACTAAGGTTTTGCTATACTCAAGTGCTGCCTTACCTCTTTGATCTCGGAGAATAAAAGCTGTAGTATAAAAACCGTTGTTTACCAGATAAATAATTCCTGGTATTGCTAGTAATAAAAATCTAAAAAAATAATTGATACCAAATCTTAGATTTAACCCAACCAAAGGTAAAATAGCAGCCAATATCCGTCTAAATATAACTTCAATTTGAGGTCTTTGACCAAGAATTAAGCCTTCTGTAATGATAGAATAAGCAGCACCATAACCTGGTATTACAACAATTAAATAAAACAGATAAAATAAAACATACAAAATTAGTAAAATAGGATTAGACGAAAATGCTCCAGTGCTACCGACAAGGATGATGGCTGAAAAAGGCAGCGCAATACAATAAATACCTAAAAAGAGCGTAAAATTCTTGAGATATAAGTCAAAGCCTATTGATATTAATTCAAGTAATCCGAGTTTTCTGCTTTGAAGTTCAGAAAGGGTACTCATAGATTCAATTTTATTACCTCTTCCCTAAGATATAAATCTACTAAATACCACATTCTATTCAGCATTAATAGTACCCATCAGGGTGCTATTTGATAAGTCTTATGAAGCTTTTTGTAACGAAAATGAATCAATATATTTGAAGTCAAAAGCTTATTTGAGATTGGATTTGTGCAAAGATACTGCCACTCGGAAGCCAATTGTCAGTACTTTGTTGCTAGGAGGAACACCGTTACGATAAGCACAACGACATATATTCGGTTCATTAATCCAAGAACCACCCCGGATAACTCTAGGTGCAGCCCGGTTATTAGTAATTCGGACACTTCCATCTTCTGGTGCATTGATGTAGTCTTCGTACCAGTGATCGGCACACCATTCCCACACGTTACCATGCATTTCATCTAGCCCGAAATTATTTGCTGCGTTATGCGAACCTACTTCAGTAGTTTGTTTGCTCTCTCGCCCTTTGGGGCCAGAACCATATCGTTTGCTGGCGTCATAACTAGCAAGTTGAGGAGAAATGGTTTCGCCAAAATAAAATGGGGTTTCTGTCCCTGCTCGACAAGCATATTCCCACTCGGCTTCGCTGGGTAAACGATAGGGTTTTCCAGTTTGTAATTGCAAACGTTCACAAAACTCGATCGCCTCAAACCAGGTAATATGCTCCACAGGTAAATTATCACCTTGAAAATACGAGGGGTCAGAATTCAATTCAATCCGAACTTTGGTAGTCTTGCTAATTGCCCGCCACTGGGCTTGTGTTACAGGAAAACGGCTTAAAAAGAAAGATGCAATAGTGACTCGATGTTGAGGGCGTTGGCGATAGTCTCCCTCATCATTTGCAGTTCCCATCCAGTAGCTACCATCTGGTATCCGCACCATTTCTAGATTAATTTGTCGCTCTAGTCGCTCATCAAACAGGATTCCTTGTTGTTGGTGTCGCTCAATTACCCACCTTGAACCCAACCGCATAAATCGGGGTTGAGGAATCAGTTTTGCTGTTTCAAATTGAAACGATCTCAGTGAAGTGGTTCTGGAGGCGATGGGGTTGATTTGCCAATCAGAATCTTGTAACTCAGGAATGGGTAAAGTGACTCCTGCAACGACGATTTGATTATTGTGGGTTGGCAAAGATTTGAGGGTTGATTCTGCTTGAGCATGATTGCCACGAGCAAGTTCGCGCATCCCCTGAAGATATGCTAGCAGAGATTCAAAATGAGCTTGACGCAAAGGAGTGGCGATCGCTTCTGTTAACGATGTCATTCGCAGCCATTCTGTTTTTTCCCTGAGGGTTAATTCGGCAAGTTTGTTAGCTAAATCATGGGCGACAGCTTCCGGGTAAACATAGGCAAGTGCTGTCCAACGTTGAGCCTGGGCGAGAGTTTGGGTAGATAATTTAGAATCATTCAATTCGCGCTCTACGTAAGACAATAAAAAGTGGGCTAATTCCTCAACACGCTTGTGACCAAAGCTCGGATGATTAATCATTTGCTCTAAAAGATAATTGCGTAAATCTGCGTTCATCTCGTAAAGCTCATACCCTACCTCTTGGCAAAGCGGAGATAAAAGTAAGTCAGCTACTGCAATCCAAGGCACATTTAAGTCTTGGTTGGCGATATCCATCTGAAAATTTGCCCACAGACAGTAGGTCAAATGGGGCGTGAGAGCGATGGGCAAGGCGGCATGATAGGCTAAATATACATGGGCTTCGGTAAATCGTCTTTGGAATGATGCGATCGCCTGTTCAATTTCCTCAGAGCGTGTTTCAGGCAGCAAATTACTAGAGTTCGTCATCTTAGCGTCCGTCCTCGTAAGATATCGATCGCCCTGTAAAATTCCTGACGATTTAGTTCAAACATAGCAACCAAAGCCGCGATATCATGGGCGGTTGTGGTTTCCCAGCGAGCGCGAGGCACTGGATTGAGCCAGGTAGTATAACGTACATACTGCCCTAACTCTTTTAAAAAGAATTTTGTCAACCGCCGTCGCCGAGAATTCAATCCACCCCGCGCTGCTCCAGCATCGCTGAAAATTAAGCAGACTGTTCTGGCTTTGGGCAAGTTCGATAAACAATCATCAATTGGTTCTGCCTCTAAATGATAGCGATCGCGGTAGAGATATTCATCCGGACAGTTGTGAAAATAGTAAACCCGAACTTGGCTGAAACGCCCGCCACGCAACGCTGTATCTACCAACTCTTCACAAAGGTGATGAAACGGAACCATCGAACCATCTGTGTCAATTAATAGCAGAAGTTCTATCCGGTTAGTACGTCGCGGAACTAACACAGGATTAAGTAGAATTCCGTACTGGGCAACTTGTTGAATAGTTGCTGCCAAATCTAATTCGCTGGGTGGGCCTTCACGGCTAAATCGTCGCAGATAACGCCATCCTTGCTTCATTTGACGATGGGTGACGGGCAAATCATTAACGATGAGGGGAAATTCCCTAAGTTGGTTGTCTGATTGCCTGATTGCTTTAGCCACTTGAATCTCGTCAGCCATTGTGCGAATGACTTCCGCAGACAGCATGGTTTTAGATAAATTAGTGTAAGTTTCCGGAATCAGCGCCTCATCTATAGTAAATGTCTGCCGAATTTTCCACAGCTTCCAAAAAAGAAGCATAAATATTATGCAAGTAGCTGTAAACCATAGCAGTTCCAAATTATCAAAAAAGGGCTTCAGTCCCGCGAATATCCCTCCATCGTCATCTTGGATAGTTAAGCTTGCCACGCTATTTTCATCAAGTTTGACTCCACCTTGGGGGTCGCTCAAGCTTAAAGTAATAGGGAAGTCTAATTCAGCCTTATTATTATTATTAATGGGAATTTGAATTGTTTTTACTTTTTCACCATGTGCAAATTGAATGACTTGGGGAGTAGTATCGACACGGCTGGCTTCTGATATATTCTCTGATACATTCAGGATTGCGCTAACTGCTCCATAATTACCCTTAGTACGAATAATTTTGATCTTCGCTGTTTTGTCAGCTTCGTTAGCAGTGAATTGAGCAACAAAAAAAGAAGCTTTATCAAAGACTAAAGTGCCATAAATTGAATGATTTTCATTTGGAGAAGTAGGTTTTTTGAGGAAGAATATGCTGGCGATCGCCACAACACAGCCCACAAATCCTAATTTTAAAAACAGTATGATTCCATCTATAATATTATATTTTTTGCGAGTTGGTTGTTTGTTTTGATTAGCTCTTAATTCAATGTATGTTGAGTTGGTTTCTTTGGGAAAAAATTCTTCTTCCAATCGCTCTGGAATAATTTGATTGAAATAATCTTGAAAAATTTGTTCTTCTCGCTGGGATTTGACCCAAAGAGCAGAACATAGTTGGGCTAGGGAAGTGCGATCGCGAGTACCAAAACCTGCATTAATAGCTTCAAGGAGCAGATGATATTCTGCTAACCCTAAAGGAAAACCTGCTTTTTGTAAACAGGTGAATAATTCTAATAATGCTGGGTCATTCACGTTCCCTAGTTAACCTCAAATAATTCAGATGTGCATCCCAAGTTTTAAGTAACACTTCTAAATAAGGCAATTGACCTTCCTGGGACAACTTCTCTAATACATTTTGTAATGGATCTCGCTTCAGTGCTTTAATCCAATCAAGCAATTCGCTCGTACTCACATTCTTACTGAATTTCCCTGTTTCACCCTCCATAATTTCCCGTAATTTTAGAAAGCGGGAAACGGCTTTGTCTGTCAATTCATTTGCAATTCCCGGAAAACGATATTTGACAATTTGCACAATTTGTTCATAGCTGGGAAAATCGACATAATAGAATAAACACCGACGCAAAAAGGCGTCAGGTAAATCTTTCTCATCGTTACTAGTGATAAAAACAATCGGTGAATTGATTGCCTTAATTTCCTTTTCTTTGCCATTTTCTCGCACCTCTTCAATCTGAATTAGTTGCTCGTCGAGTTCTAGCAATAAATCATTGGGAAAATCGATATCGGCTTTGTCAATCTCATCAATTAAAACTACCGTCTGCTTGGGATTGACAAAAGCTCGACCTAATGCTCCCAAACGAATATAAGACGTTGGATCGTCAAAACGTTGCTTTTCTTCTCTAGTCAAAGAACCAGACGCTGCTAATTGAGCATCGCGTAGCCGTCCAACCGTATCATAGATATACAAACCATCTTTGGCTCGGCTAGTCGATTTTATATACCAAGCTTCAAAATCTAGCCCTAACTCATAAGCAACTGCAAGAGCCAATTGAGTTTTGCCACAGCCAGGTTCTCCTTTGAGTAATAATGGACGACCTAAATAAATTGCCAGATTTATCGCATCCACTAATTTTGGACTGGGTAGGTAAGGATAGATGACCTTACCTTTGTAAGTATCCCCTGGCTGCGGTTGCTTAGTGCCAGTATATTCCAGGCGATGAGAATCTAGAGGCGTAACCATTTCTCCTCCTGGTCATACCAATTACAACCACAAAGATCGCAAATTTTTTGTAAAGTTGGTATTGGAATTCCTTGTTTTTCTAAAATAGCCTTAATGGTTTCTGTCTTATTAGTAGAGATAGTTTTAGGTAAAAACTCACTTTGATAATTTAACCAATCCCTCATATCCTTCTCTAAAAATGGATTGATTGCAGGTAAACCAAAAGGATATTTTGGTTGCCAAGCTGAATCATATTGCTCGACAAAACCGACATTCCATCCAGATACTACACCTTGGCGATCTATGAGAAATACGATTAGTTTGTAACTATTTTGCTGAATGTCGTTTTCTGATATTTGTTGAGCAAGTGATTCCCAAAAATCCCTAAGTAAATCGCATAAATTTTCTTTAATCGTTTGATCTACATTATCAAAGACAATTAAAACATTCTGTGATTTCCATAGTTCACAAATTTTTTCTGCAATTTGAGAATACAAGCTATTCTCAGGTAAATGAACCCGACCTGCAAATTCGTTCCAAATGGCTAAGATATCGGTTCTGGCTGAAGTTCGATTTAAGTCAATAATAATTTTTTTATCTTCCAAAATTTTTGGAAAAATCAAAGCCAGTCGCTTCAGCAACCATTTTTGACCGTAGTTCTTACAACAGCCCTGAATTAAAAACATCCCATAAGAGTATTTTCCAGCAATCTCTTCAAAGAGGTTATGCTGTTCCCAGTAGCCTAGCTTCAATAGTGGTTTATATAAATCCAAACTTTGGCTTTTTTCTAAGTCAGCCTTTTGCGATTGTTCGGGTTGATTAATCTGTTCTTCTAATTCATCTAGTTCTTCTTCGATTTCTTTTTGTTTTGCTTCATATTCCTCAATTCGCTGTTCTAACTCATATTTCGCTTCCGCATCGGTTTTGATGATTATTTCTTTCTTGAAAAATCTTAACTTTTTGCTAACTTCTTCCCATTCCTCTTCTAGGTCTTGATATCTTGCCTTTAAACGCTTAAGCGAAGGCATATATTCTCCTTAATTTATATTTTAAATATCTATTAATATCGCAGTCATTTTAGCATCTATTCTTGCCTAAAAAAACTGACAACAAGAGTTGAATAATCCTATTTGAGTTGTGAAATTAGTCGTGGAGGCAGTCAATAGACAATAGGCAACAGATTTTTTCACGAATGATTTAGGATTGCTATATAGCCATTGAAGCATAGTTTAGGACATAAGGCGACTGTAAAACCAAGACACAAACAGATTTTCACAAACCTATTGCCTGTTGCCTTTTGCCTACTATTTACTCAAAACTTAAAGAAGTCCTGCTGACTCATACAATCTTTTGAGCATTGCTGTAATTCTTGTTCCATAATCTAAATCTGCTGACCAGCGCCCTGATAGTTGGTCAATTAATGGTGCAATTCCTCGCGTCACAAAGCGAAACCTGGGATCTACTACTTCCTGTACCAAAGGCTCTAAACTAGCGTAAGCTTTTAGATGTTGGACGTGTGCCCTGACTCCAATTCTGGCACTGGGAAAAGATGCAGCCTCGGAACCGCCGCCGATAGTACCTAAACCAGCAAAGTTATTTTGTTCGGGTTTAATATCACCACCAAACCTTAAAAATCCCGTTTCTACACACATTTGACAAAAGGCAATATCATAATTTACCCCTTCTATACCTGCTTCTTCTCGATAAAGTTTTGAGATATCAGGAAACTTTACCAAAGCATTTTCATTATTATTTCTGAGGAATAATTGTAACTGGACTTCTGAAGTATTACCGTTTGACATTACCCGCTCTAATTGACCAGGACAAACTATGAAATTCGAGCGCAAGCTGACAGTACGAGTTCCAGCATCCCAGCCGACTGCAACATTAAAATCCCGCAGTTCGATCGCTTTGACATAAACTATTTTCCGATAAGTAATTCGATTGACATTCGGTGCTTTTGATAAATCTATTCGCAGACGGTCTACTAAATCAATGGGAATGTAAGCATTACCATTAACTAAAATTCCTTGTTCTGAATAATTTTGCCCGTTAATATTAATATTAATTGGTGGGTAAGTCGGTTCTGTAGGAGTTCCGGTAGGATCGATTAGACGACTCCAAGATGCCAATCCGTCAGCAATTCCCAAAGCAAAATCGCGGCGACGAGTTTGCAGCAAAGCCCGATCCTCTGGACTGCTGAGAAATCCCACTTGCATTAACAAAGCTGGAAGCCTTGTCTGGCGACAAAATGCCAAACTACCCAATCCACTATTTGTATCTGGCTTGACTCCGCGATTTGGTAATTGGGGTACGCGGCGCAACAAGGCCACTAGCAACTGTTCAGCATTGGCTTTACGCTCAGTATTGTTGGCAATGTAGAACACACTAGCCCCACGCACAGCAGGACTGCCAGCTGCATCAGATTGAATTTCTAGCGCCACATCACCCCGGCGTCCACGGGAATTGATCCAGCTGATAGTTTGAGCAGCACTCAAATCATCAGGAACTGCTAAAATTTCAAAATTCCGCGCCCGCAGTTCCGTAACAATCAAATCCCGCAGCAGAATCATTTCTTTAGCTTCAGTTGTACCACCAGCGATCGCACCCGGATCGATTCCTCCCGCTTCTTTGCCTCCGTGAGCCGCCGAGATAAAAATACGTCCCATCTTTCAGTATTTCCTCTGTTAAAATTAAGCGTCAGCAATTTTAGACATAATTGGTGGCTTTGCAACAACAATATAATAGCTATCAGAAGTCGAAAGTCATTTGTCCTTTGTTATTTCTCCAAAGTTGATGGCGAGGGATTGGGGACTGGGGACTGGGGACTGGGGACTAGGGGGATAGGGGATGGAGAGACAAGCCGAATAACCAATATCCAATCCCCAATACCCAATACCCAATCCCCAGTCCCCAATACCCAATCCCCAATCCCCAATCCCCAGTCCCCAATCCCCAGTACCATGCAAATCCCCCGCTTACACCCAGACACAATTGAAGAAGTTAAACTACGAGCTGATATTGTCGATGTCGTCTCGGAGTACGTAGTTTTACGTAAACGAGGGAAAGATTTTGTCGGGTTGTGCCCGTTTCATGATGAAAAATCTCCCAGCTTCACCGTCAGCCAAACTAAGCAAATGTATTATTGCTTCGGCTGTCAAGCTGGGGGAAATGCCATTAAGTTTGTCATGGACTTGGGAAAGCGTTCTTTTGCTGAGGTAGTACTGGATTTAGCACGGCGTTACCAAATACCCGTACAAACCTTAGAACCCGAACAACGCCAAGAATTACAGCGTCAGCTGTCTTTGCGCGAACAATTATATGAAGTTCTGGCTTCTTGTGCACAGTTTTATCAACATGCCCTCAGACAATCCCAAGGGCAAAAGGCAATTGAATATTTGCAATCTAACCGCAGACTTCAAGAAGAAACCATACAGGAGTTTGGTTTAGGTTATGCGCCGGCAGGTTGGGAAACTCTGTATCGCTATTTAGTGGAAGACAAACGTTATCCAGCACAACTGGTGGAAAAAGCCGGATTGATTAAACCACGCAAAGAAGGCGGCGGTTATTATGATGTGTTCCGCGATCGCTTAATGATTCCCATCCGCGATGTCCAAGGACGCGTCATCGCTTTCGGTGGTAGAACCCTGACTGACGAACAACCAAAATATTTAAATTCACCAGAAACCGAACTTTTTAGTAAAGGTAAAACATTATTTGCCCTCGATCGCGCCAAAACCGGAATTTCCCAACTCGATCAAGCGGTGGTAGTGGAGGGTTATTTTGATGCGATCGCCCTCCACGCTGCTGGAATTAATAACGCCGTCGCCTCCCTGGGTACAGCCTTAAGCTTAGAGCAAGTGCGGCTAGTATTACGTTACAGCGAATCGAAACAACTAGTACTCAACTTTGACGCTGATAAAGCCGGAACCAATGCAGCTGAAAGAGCGATCGGCGAAATTGCCGAACTAGCATATAAAGGAGAAGTTCAGCTAAAAATTCTCAATTTACCTAATGGCAAAGATGCTGATGAATACTTGCGCGAGCAAACACCAGAAAATTATGCACAACTGTTAGCAAATGCGCCCCTTTGGCTAGACTGGCAAATTCAACAAATTATTCAAAACCGTGACTTAAAACAAGCTACCGACTTTCAACAAGTAACTCAGCAAATAGTTAAATTACTCAAAAATATCGCGAACAGCGATACGCGGAATTATTATGTTTCTTATTGTGCAGAAATCCTCAGTTTAGGCGATACCAGACTTATACCACTACGAGTCGAAAATTTACTAACTCAAATTTCTCCCCCTGCGCCTACATATTCCAAACCAGTATCAGCGAAAAAAGCATGGGGAGGTAGTGAAAAATCCCCACTCCCTACAGAACGCAGCCTTTTAGAACATGCAGAAGCATTATTACTGCGAATTTACTTGCATTGTCCCGAACAGCGTCAAGTAATTATTGACGAACTAGAAGAACGGGATTTGCAATTTAGCCTTTCCCACCATCGATTATTGTGGCGGCAGATTTTAGAAACAACGGTGGAACAGGAAGATTTTACCCTGAGCGTTCGCGTAGCGTCTCGTAGAGAAGTCGAAGGGTTAATTTCAACTCTGCAAAACAAATATTTAGAATTATCAGAAGACCTGGGATTAGTATCGCATCTATTTCATTTGAACGAGAAAACGAAGAAAGAAATACTTCGGACTCCGCAGGTGGTTCAAGCGGCGATCGCTTGCATGGATTTGGTAATGCTGGAAAAACGCTATCGCCACTTTCTCGAACTCTGGCAGCAAACCGATCCCGAAACCGAACCAGAAAAGTATCAATCCTATTATCAGGCTTTTTATGCCGAAAAACTCAAACTTCAAAAAATAGACAGACAACGGCTATTTTCCATCACAGAATTGTTGTAGCGATGTTTACTAATAAGTCAAATTCATTACTAATCCGTATTGCTCTAGCTCAATGATATGACGGTAGATAGTGTAACGCACTACCCGCTAAATCTCAGGAGAGGTTGAGTCATGGTAGCTATTGATGAGCATGGACAACTTCTAGCATTTAAGATAGATATAAGCTTTTATTCTGCCTTCCCTCAGAGGGTGAGCATTGGTTGAGTGTGGTTATTGAGTATAAAAATATATCAATAATTTATACTTACAATGCTAAAAGTAGGGTATTTGAGCATTAAACGAGAATCTTTGCATTTATTATGCCCAAAAGCGTTGATGTACAGTTTTTCTAAGGTTCACTGCATAAATCCTGATTGTCAACGTCCTTATCCTCAACCTTGGGGAAACAAATTTTGCAACAGTTGTGGCGCACCGCTACAGTTGTTAGACCGCTATGTTCCAATTCAGCGTTTGGGTTCCGGGGGATTTGCTCAAATATATACGGTTTGGGATGAAAAAACTCAAACCGAGAAAGTGCTGAAAGTGTTGGTAGAAGATTCACCAAAAGCACTGGAATTATTTACCCAAGAGGCGGAGGTTTTATCGAGATTACACCATCCTGGGGTGCCCAGAGTTGAAGCTGACGGGTATTTTCAGGTAAATTTGTTCAACCCCAAACCTCACCAGCTGCCTTGTTTGGTAATGGAAAAAATCAATGGGCAGACTTTAGAGGAGATATTACAAAAATATCCACAAGGGTGTCCAGAGAATTTGGTTTTAAACTGGTTCGCCCAAGCTGTAGAGATTTTAAAAGAATTACACAAACGTCAAATTATTCACCGAGATATTAAACCTTCTAATTTGATGCTGGATACCTTTGCAGGGGAACCAAAAAGCGATCGCCTGGTATTAATTGATTTTGGCGGAGCAAAACAAGTTAGCCCTTCAAAAGTGGGTTCCCGGTCTAGTTCCACCCGATTATTTTCTTCTGGCTACAGTCCACCAGAACAGGTGACTGGAGGCATTGTAGGGCCTGGTGCCGATTTTTATGCCCTTGGTCGAACAATGATTGAACTACTAACGGGCAAGTATCCGCCAGATTTAGAAGACCAGCAAACTGGCGAGTTGCGCTGGCGAACCCAAGTTAATGTCAACCCGGAGTTAGCAGACTTGCTGGATGAGATGGTACAGGAAGATGTGCGATCGCGTCCGGTAAATGCAGTGATGATTGAGAAACGCCTAGCCAAGATTTCTCAACCATTACCGTCGCCAGGGTTATTTTCCCAACTGCGCGATCGCCTCAAGCAAACCTCAACCCAAGCCTCCCAGAACTTGACACAGCTAACACAAGCTGTCGAACAAGCTTTAGGTCAATTTGGCCAAGGTGTAAATCAAACCATTATTTTTATTATTCAGACAATTCTGAAAATTGTACGAGCTTGTTTGGCAACGATTTGGGCGATGATGCTGACTAGTTTTGGTGCTTGTTTTGGTGCGATCGCTGGTTTTATTTTGGCCTATCGCACCAGCTTGGGGCCTCGCATTGTCGAATTTCTTTTGCTTCAGGTTAACCAATTAGTTCCCAACACCCAACCCAGCTTCGGGGCAGATATTTTAGTCTTTCTTGCTGCCGGTTGGGGAACCGCATGGGGGCTAACAGTATCCGGGTGTTTTGGTCAAAGACGGCGATTTTTAGTAGCCTCATTGATGGGGATCGTTAGTTATGGCTTCGGGTGGTTGATTTTGCAATTCATCACGCCAAGAAACAGCGGCGAGGGCTTAGTGGCAATGATTTTGCTGGGAGTTTGCCTACTCACCTTAAGTTTAGGACTTCGCAGCCATCATATAGTGTATGCAGTGTTCGCTGCCTTTGGCAGTGCGATCGGCTATGCAACTTTGATTCTTTTGAACTTAGCACCTCCGATGTTGGAATTTTCCACTCAACCAGGCTGGGCAGAGTTATACAAGCCTCTGATTTTGTTTGGTTCTGTAGGCTTATTTCTCAGCTTTTGGTTAGGAGTGAGCTTTTACCTAATTGTCCCTGGGTTGCGTTTTTTGGGCTGGAGGTAAATGGCATTGGGCATTGGGCATTGGGCATTGGGCATTGGGCATTGGGTATTGGGTATTGGGGTGTTGACTGATAACTGATTAATTATTCACACCTCTACTCCTCTGCCCCTCTGCCTCCTGCCTCCTGCCCCCCTGCCAAAAACAAGATCCCCCTAGTCGTTTTTTTTCATCGAGCTAGGGGGATCACATATGTGGTAGTCTATAAATGGTTCGGTATAGTTCCTTACGACTCGATTGTATAGCCTAGATTCCACTTTGAGTAGTCCTAACGCAACAATTTATCGTATATTCATCGCTTCTTAATCAATGCTTCATGCCTGTTATTCACTTGGCAGATTCTATATGTAATTATGACAGTACCGAGTGTACATTAGTTGTCATCCTTGTAAATATCTGTAACAAATATGAAACTTAAGATTGTCGCCACCGTCTGCTTGTTAGCTAGTTTCGGCTTTGCAGGGCAGACATTTGCATCAAACGTGCAAGACTTAGAGCAGTTGAAGGCGACAAATACTTGTCCCAGGTGTGATTTGAGTGGTGCTGACCTAACTCAACTGAATCTAAGTAGAGCCAATTTGCGGGGGGCTAACTTGAGTGGTGCAACGTTATCTCAAGTTAATCTCACCAATGCCGATCTCACAGGTGCGAATTTAGAGGGTGCAATTCTCAATTCGGCGAATCTCACTGGTGCTTCTTTAACCGGTGCAAACTTGAAATCAGCATCCCTAGAAAAAGCGGATTTGTCCTATGCAGGTTTCATGAGCGCTAATTTAGAAGCAGCAAACTTAAAGGATGCCAAATTGCTGTTTACTAATTTTCGGGCGGCAAATTACAGACTAACAATTTTGAATGATGGCGTCGTTACCTCCGACAAACCATACGGTTGGTCGTTAGAGCGTCCAAATAACAGAGAATGTAACGAGTTCAGACCCGAAGATACTCCAGGTACAACCTGCTACGGAAAATAAGGGACAATTAGAGACGTTGCATTGCAACGTCTCTACATCTGTTTGAATAGCAAAAAATCTTGGGGTGGGGGATATAATCTTTGATTTGGTAACTGTGTCTTAATAGTGGATGGGGCGATCGCTTTTTGAACAATATCCTATCTCAATATGTAGTACCGTAGCCCTTCATTGGCGACGCAATAGCTAAAGTTAAGCTAAAATTCAAGCAGAGTAAGCATTTCACGCTTAGGAATACTCCATGCTTGAGACTTTGGAAACGCGACTTTACGAACTAGAACAATTTGCCAACGCCCTTGTTTCTCATCAATTGACGCACATTAGCGTGGTGAGTGTTGGTGTCATCTTTGCAGCTGGCTTGCTCACCAGCCTAACGCCTTGTACGCTTTCTATGCTGCCAATTACCATTGGCTATATCGGCGGTTATGAAGCCAAAAGCCGTCTCCAAGGCGTTGCCCAATCAACTTGGTTTGCTCTGGGATTAGCAACTACTCTTGCAGGATTAGGTATCGTAGCAGGTTTGGTGGGAAAAGTCTACGGTCAAGTAGGAGTCGGTTTACCAATCATTGTCAGCATCATCGCCATTCTCATGGGGCTGAACTTATTGGAAGCACTACCTCTGCAATTTCCATCCTTGGGCGAAACTAATTGGATTTCCCAAGATTTGCCAGCAGGGTTGCGTTCCTATTCGCTGGGACTGACTTTCGGGTTAGTTGCATCTCCTTGCAGCACGCCTGTTTTAGCTAGCTTGCTTGGTTGGATTGCCAATACAGAAGACTTAATTTTAGGCGCTGTTTTATTACTTTCTTATACAGCCGGCTATGTAGCACCATTGATTTTAGCAGGGACTTTTACTGCTTCAATTAAAAAGTTGCTAGAACTACGCCGTTGGTCTGGTTGGATTAACCCAGTGAGTGGGGCACTATTAGTAGGATTCGGTGTATTTTCTTTAATTTCTCGAATTCCCCTTGGCAGTTTTTAAGTCAGGAGTCAGAATTCTGAATTCTGAATTCTCAAGATTGTACACCCATTAACACATGTGAGTAATGACATTAGAAGATTCGACTTCCAAAAAAATTAGTTGGTGGGCTGTATCTGGGCAGTATTTACGCCAAGAGTTTTTGCCTGTACTGACAGATTTACGACTGGCGATCGCACTATTACTATTGATTGCCATCTTTAGCGCTACAGGTACCGTAATCGAGCAAGGCCAGTCTCCAGCATTTTACCAAGCTAACTATCCAGAACATCCAGCATTGTTTGGTTTCTTAAGTTGGAAAGTAATTCAAGTAGTTGGCTTAGACCATGTATATCGTACTTGGTGGTTTTTAGCATTACTCATTTTATTTGGCACTAGCTTAACTGCTTGTTCTTTTACTCGTCAGTTACCAGCCCTAAAAGCAGCCCAACGCTGGAAATATTACGAGGAACCACGGCAATTTAAAAAACTAGCTTTAAGTGCAGAATTAGATACTGGTTCTTTGAATTCTCTAAACGAAATATTGCAGAAACGCCGCTATAAAATTTTTTCAGAACCAGAAAAAGAAAATGTTTTATATGCTCGTAAGGGAATAGTCGGGCGTATCGGGCCAATTATTGTTCATATTGGCATCGTCACTATTTTGTTAGGGGGAATTTGGGGGGCAATGACTGGATTTCTTGCCCAGGAAATGGTTGCTAGTGGCGATACATTTCAGGTGAAAAATGTTATAGATGCTGGCCCTTTGGCAGCGAAGCAAGTGCCAAAAGATTGGTCTGTGCGCGTTAATCGCTTTTGGATTGATTACACGCCAACTGGAGGTATCGATCAATTTTATTCAGATTTGTCTGTTTTAAATAATCAGGGACAAGAAGTTGACCACAAAAAGATTTTCGTCAACCAACCTCTGCGCTATCATGGCGTAACTTTCTACCAAACTGATTGGGGAATTGCAGCTGTTCGCGTCCAGTTTAATAACAGCCCAATTTTCCAGCTACCAATGGTCAAGCTGAACACCAACGGTCAAGGTGCAATTTGGGGAACCTGGATTCCTATTAAACCAGATTTGAGTGAGGGTGTCTCGGTGCTAGCCAAAGATTTGCAAGGAATGGTATTAATTTATGATGCCACTGGTAAGCTAGTTAATACTATACGCGCTGGCATGTCTGCCCCAGTCAATGGCGTGAAATTGAAAATAATAGAGGTGATAGGTAGTACTGGTTTACAAATTAAAGCCGATCCAGGCATACCGATTGTTTATTCAGGATTTGCTTTATTAATGTTGGGTGTGGTGATGAGTTACTTTTCTCACTCGCAAATTTGGGCATTAAAAAAAGGGGATTTCTTGTATGTTGGTGGTAAAACTAATCGCGCCCAAGTCGCTTTTGAACAAGAAGTTTTAGAAATTTTAGATCAATTGAGTTCGCAGCCCAAGAATGAAGATAAAGGAATAGCAATTCAAGTTTAATTGTCATTTGTAGAGACGCGATGAATCGCGTCTTTAGAATAATCATTAAAAACCCGATTCATCGCGTCTTTAAAATAATCATTACAAACCCGATTCATCACGTCTTCTGCCGCAAAGCTGGAAACGACTTGAGTAATATACTTCCTCCAACCAAAGCAAAAATCGATCCTAAGCCCGTCAAGATTAGAGTTGAAAGCCATAAACTTACCCAGGAGTCAATCGTTGCAGAATTTGGCTTGTCAGGAATGTATAGAATTTTTACCTGCTGACCTTTAGCAAATTGTGGTGGGTTAGTACCTGCATTTGATTCAAATACTGTTGATTCGCCAGAACGAGTAGTATGAAGTAGTTGATAAATCCTGGTTTTACCCCTCCCTAACCCTCCCCTTGTAAAGGGGAGGGAACAAAACTCTCTAATTTCCCCCCTTACCAAGGGGGGATTAAGGGGGGTAATTCGACTTGTGTGTACACCGTAGCCCTTGGCAAGGGGGGACGGCGACAGCCAGGGGGTAAATATATGCAGCTTCACAAAGAAACGGTATTACTGCTGAGGGTGCGGCATTTTCAAGGAGCGATGATACCGTATTATCAACAAAATTATGCGTTTCATCAACAAAAGCATGTGTTTCATCAATAAAAGCATGTGTTTCATTGACAAAAGCATGTGTTTCATCAACAAAAGCATGTGTTTTATTGATAAACACATGTGTTTCATTGACAAACACATGCGTTTCATTGACAAAAGCATAATTTGTCAATAAATTAATAATTTTTGCAATAACGTTTGTTGATTAATTTTGAATACAAGCAAAAAAACTGTTGACTTCTTAACAGTTGACAAGGTATTATATAAATAATGGAAAAGGTGTCGGCAGGTATATCCAGTTTTCCAAAGATATTAGTTAGTAGTTTGAGACTTAGCGCCGCAGCAGTATAAAAGCAATTAAGCCAACTAAAAAACAAAGCGCGAACTTTACCCAAGGGTGTTGGATAAATTGGATGAGTTTCTCTTTTATTCTGTTTGTTGGTGCAGGTGATGAGTTGATTTCGGCGATGCGAGTTTGGGCGTATTCTTGGATTGGTGCATAGTTAATGGTAGTGGCGAGTTGAGCCGCATGATTTAAGGAATTAATTGCGGCGTTTGAGCCTCCCATCTTTAACTGGACATCGGCGATAAATAATAGATTACGGCTTTGATTGTAGATACTACCAATTTGGATGTAGAGGTTTTGTGCTTGCTGGAGATAGTCAAGTGCTGTTGTCGGGTTTTCTTGTAACTTACCGAATTCTTGCAGAACGTTAGCTTCCCCCAAGCGATCGCCAATGTCGCGGTAGAATTGCAATGCGCTTTCGTAGCGTTGTAATGCTTCATCACGTCGGTCGAGAAACTGCAAAACATCGCCAATGGCAATTAATGTATTAGCTTCCCCCAAGCGTGCGCCAATGTCGCGGTAGAATTGCAATGCGCTTTCGTAGCGTTGTAAAGCTTGTTCGCTGCGTTTGAGAAACTGCAAAACATCGCCAATGGCTTTTAATGTATTAGCTTCCCCCAAGCGTGCGCCAATGTCGCGGTAGAATTGCAATGCGCTTTCGTAGCGTTGTAAAGCTTCTTCACTGCGTTTGAGAAACTGCAAAACATCGCCAATGGCTCTTAATGTATTAGCTTCCCCCAAGCGATCGCCAATGTCGCGGTATAATTGCAATGCGCTTTCGTAGCGTTGTAAAGCTTGTTCACTGCGTTTGAGAAACTGCAAAACATCGCCAATGGCTCTTAATGTATTAGCTTCCCCCAAGCGATCGCCAATGTCGCGGTATAATTGCAATGCGCTTTCGTAGCGTTGTAATGCTTGTTCACTGCGGCCGAGAAACTGCAAAACATCGCCAATGGCTTGTAATGTATTAGCTTCCCCCAAGCGATCGCCAATGTCGCGGTATAATTGCAATGCCCTTTCGTAGCGTTGTAAAGCTTGTTCACTGCGTTTGAGAAACTGCAAAACATCGCCAATGGCAATTAATGTATTAGCTTCCCCCAAGCGTGCGCCAATGTCGCGGTAGAATTGCAATGCGCTTTCGTAGCGTTGTAAAGCTTGTTCACTGCGTTTGAGAAACTGCAAAACATCGCCAATGGCTTTTAATGTATTAGCTTCCCCCAAGCGATCGCCAATGTCGCGGTATAATTGCAATGCCCTTTCGTAGCGTTGTAAAGCTTCATCACGTCGGTCGAGAAACTGCAAAACATCGCCAATGGCTTTTAATGTATTAGCTTCCCCCAAGCGTGCGCCAATGTCGCGGTAGAATTGCAATGCGCTTTCGTAGCGTTGTAATGCTTGTTCACTGCGGCCGAGAAACTGCAAAACATCGCCAATGGCAATTAATGTATTAGCTTCCCCCAAGCGATCGCCAATGTCGCGGTAGAATTGCAATGCGCTTTCGTAGCGTTGTAAAGCTTCATCACGTCGGTCGAGAAACTGCAAAACATCGCCATACACCTTGAGGAAATCACTGTAAAATCGTAATTCATCTGAATTTTCTGGCTGTTGCCACTGTTGATATAAACGTTCGTATAATGTTAGACGCACTGAGAAATAGTAATTTCTCTTCAAAAACTCGTCGCAGTCATCGTGATTATTTTCACGATAATAAACGCTAGCAAAAGCTTGGTGATATTGCCCAAGTTCGCACAGATGATGAAAAATTTCGAGATATTCTGCGACTTCATCGAGTTTATCTGTGGTTAATTCTGGCTTGCGGTGTTGTTCGTAGTAGGCGATGGCGCATTGATGCGCTGCCGGTGAACAAAACTTTTGTAAATAGCTTTGAATTAAGGGTTGAAAAGAAAACTTCCACACCCCTTGCTGTTTCTTCTCTTGTAACAGAGAACGTTTTGCTAATTGTCGCAGTTGTAATTCTAGTTCTGTGTCGTTGCTTTGGTTATCGCTAGACATATCCTTTGCTGCACAACAGTCAAAGGGTAGACGATACACGCTTAAATTCTGCAACCAAGTTTTTAATTTTGGTTCTAGACGCCTAAGACTGGCATCTAAGATTTTAGCAATACTCGCCTCTGGGTTATCTCGGTGCAAACCTAATATCTGAAAAATATCCTGCTTCAAAACATTAATATCGGCTGCTTCTCCCTCTTCAGCTTTCAACAAACCCGCCACCAGCTTCAGCAACAGAGGATGTCCATCTACACGATGAACAAATTCTACTAAATTTGTATTTAAACCTTGAATTTCCAAAGCTTGCAATAACGCCACACCTGCATCTGTATCAAGTCCACCCAGCGGTAACCAACGACTTTGGTTGAGGGTATTGTTTGGTAGCGTTGGTTGTTCGCGGCTAGTTAGCAAAATTTTACTTTCACTACTAGAACCGAACCAACGCGCCCAAAATTGGGCATAAACTTCATCGTGCCATTGTCCATCATCTTGCAGCAAAGTTTCTAGGTTATCCAAAACCAGCAAATATTTTTCTGTTTGCAAACAATGACAAACAGCAATTAATAAATCTTCTGGTTTTTCCGGTGCTGGTTTGTTTAACTCATCCAACAGCCAGCGTCCCCAAACAGCAAAAGGATAAGCATCACTAAAACTTACCCAAAGTTGTTGGGGAAAATCAGCCGCTACATCACATAATTTCGCAACCAACGCCGATTTTCCATAACCACCTGTAGCCGTGACACCAATCAAACGCACGTCGTTTGTATGTAGCCATTGCTGCAATTGCCCAAGTTCTTCACTTCGTCCTTGCCAATGACTAGTATCAGGACGCAGTGAGTTAATAACCTGACTAGAAGCATTTGACTTTATCCGTTGCCCTACGGACGACTCCAGTCAAGGCTGTGGCGGATTGCCATAGTAGTTGTTATTAGTTACATTACCAAAGTTATTAGTATTGCGATCGCCCGTCACTTTGGTTTGATAATTCTGTCCGCCATAGTTGTACTGATTTTGACTGCTGTTATCTTCCACCCGATGAAAATTGATTTCCTCAGCAATTTTTTGGACATCAGTAGCAAAATTATTATCTGCTTTCATGGCATCCAAAAGATAAACCGCCACTCGCTGTAACGCTTCCTCGTTGCCTCGTTCCACATCAGCCAAAGCATCCTTAGCCCCAGCATTACCACCGAGTTTTTGCCGAATCTTCTGATACAGTTCGTCAATCTTCTTCAGTCCCGCCTCAGTAAACTTCTCGCCTAACTTGCCCACACCAGACTCAAAAAACTTGTTAAAAGCAACTTTGGCGATGGCCTGTGCTGCTGCTAAGGTAATGAGGTCACCCATATCTATAGAATTCCGCGATCGCTAATTCATGTTTATAACTGTTTATACGGCTGACTAAAGTATAAACTGTCAAATTTCCGCAAATTTCTTAATAAACACTCTGCATCTCCCACCATCCTCCCACACCTCCCACACCTCCCCATGCCCAATCCCCCATCCCTTTTGTCCCACCATTTGGTAAGTTAGTACATAGTCTGAAACAATAGCAGTTATCGCAAGAGGGGATTACGTTGAGTCACCATCCAGATGCCATTGCCCCCCACGGTGGACAGTTAGTTAACCGTATCGCCACACCAGAACAAAGAGAGGAATTTCTCTCAAAAGCTGACTTTTTGCCACGAGTGCAGCTTGACGATCGCGCCGTTTCTGATTTAGAAATGATAGCGATCGGTGCTTTTAGTCCACTCACGGGTTTTATGAACCAAGAGGACTACGATCGCACTGTCACAGAAATGCGACTAGCTAACGGTGTTGTGTGGTCAATACCAATTACACTATCGGTAGCCGAAGAAGTAGCTTCCCCTCTCCAAGAAGGTAGCTTGATTCGCCTCGATAACCCCGCAGGTAAGTTTATTGGAGTTTTGCAACTCACCCAAAAATACCACTACGACAAAACCCGCGAGGCAATTAATGTCTACCGCACTGATGATGCCAATCATCCCGGCGTACAGGTAATCTATAACCAAGGCTCAGTACATCTGGCTGGTGACATCTGGCTATTGCAACGGGAACCCCATCCCCAGTTTCCCGCTTACCAAATCGATCCCGCAGCCTCACGGCAAATGTTCCGCGAAAATGGCTGGAAAACTATTGTCGGTTTCCAAACTCGCAACCCCATCCACCGCGCCCATGAATACATCCAAAAGTGCGCCTTAGAAACAGTGGATGCGCTATTTTTACATCCATTAGTCGGCGCAACCAAAGATGATGATATTCCCGCCGACGTGCGGATGCGCTGTTATGAAATTTTGCTGGAACACTACTATCCCCACGACAGGGTAATTTTGGCAATAAATCCCGCCGCCATGCGTTATGCTGGCCCTCGCGAAGCCATATTCCATGCCCTAGTCCGCAAAAACTACGGCTGCACTCACTTTATCGTTGGCCGCGACCATGCTGGTGTTGGTAATTATTATGGCACCTATGATGCTCAATACATCTTTGATGAATTTGAGCCAGCCGAATTAGGCATCGTGCCCATGAAATTTGAACACGCCTTCTACTGCACCCGTACCAAACAGATGGCGACAACTAAAACCAGTCCCAGCAAACCAGAAGAACGCGTTCACCTTTCAGGAACCAAAGTTAGGGAAATGCTGCGACGCGGTGAATTACCTCCACCAGAATTTTCCCGCCCTGAAGTCGCCGCAGAGTTGGCGCGGGCAATGCGGATAGAGGTGTCGGTTTAGGGCATTGGGCATTGGGCATTGGGTATGGGGAGGTGTGGGAGGTGTGGGAGGTGTGGGAGGTGTGGCAGGTGTGGGAGGTGTGGGAGGTGTGGGAGGTGTGGGAGGTGTGGCAGGTGTGGGAGGTGTGGCAGGTGTGGGAGGTGTGGGAGGTGTGGGAGGTGTGGGAGGTGTGGGAGGTGTGGGAAGTAAATCTTTCCCCCCTCTCTCCCCACACTCCCCCATCCCCCCTCTCTCCCCACACCCCCCTATCCCCCCACACTCCCCACACTCCCCCATCTTCCCAGTCCCCATTCCCCAGTCCCCAGTCCCCAGTCCCTACCTCCCCAGTCCCCCTTTACACTACAGCCCTCAAACCTTTAAGCTGCTAGCTGGTAGGCTGAGAACTGATGGCTAATTATGAAACGGCGCACGTTTTTAAACAGAATTGGCTCAATACTCGCTGTATTGGGGCTAACTGAAGCTGAGTGGTTGACTTTGGGAAACCGCTACTACTATGCTTTGGCACAACCCAGTCCGCGCAAGTTGGCATTATTAATCGGTATTAACCAATACCCAAAACTTCCCTACCTCAGTGGTTGTCTCACTGATGTAGAACTGCAAAGAGAACTTTTGATTCATCGCTTTGGCTTCCAAAGGTCAGATATTCTCACCTTAACAGAGGAACAAGCTAGCAGGGAATTCATTGAGGCGGCTTTTGTAGACCACCTGGGCAAGCAAGCTCAAGCTGATGATGTGGTGGTGTTCCATTTTAGCGGCTATGGCAGTCGTGTCAAATTGGAAACATCTTCAGATGCAATGCAAAATGCTCTGGTGCCAGCTAATGAAAGTCAAAATACACAAAATGAAAAAATAGTCAATTATTTATTAGAAGAAAGTTTACTATTATTATTGCGATCGCTCCCCACAAACCGAGTCACAGGAGTATTAGATACTAGTTATTCGGTTCCTAACTCAGTCATCGGATTAAAAATTCGCGCCCTCCAGGAGTCACCAGAAGCCAAGCTGGTAGCAGAGGAACTGGATTTTCTCAAAGAACTGAAAACTCAAAAATCACGCAGCACTCCTGTTGTGTTAACTGCTACTTCAAGTTACAAACAGTCAGCGAGGGAAGCAGTCTTTTCTGGTTTTAGCGCCGGGTTATTTACTTACGCCTTGACTCAGTATTTATGGGAAATTACACCAGCTACTAAAATTCAAGTCGCTCTTTCTCATGTGGAAAATTCTTTGTACAAATTGGGTAGCAAACAGCAACCAGATTTATTAAATACACAGAAAAATCAAAATGTAGAGACGTTACATCTAACGTCTCTACTGCCAGATAGTAACATTGGCGGAGAGGGCGTGGTGAGAGCCGTTGAAGAAGACGGCAAAACAGTGCAGCTGTGGTTGGCAGGATTACCTCCCCAAGTGCTGCTATACTACGGAGTGAATTCTCGATTGACTCTACCAACAACAGAGCAATTGGTATTGCGATCGCGTAGTGGGTTAACAGCAAAAGCGCAATTTTTCAAAATTGAAGGTGCAACTCCGGCGCAAGTCGGGCAACTTGTCCAAGAAGCAGTCCGCGTTTTACCAAAAAATATTAATTTAATAATTGGTCTGGATACTCAGCTCGAAAGAATTGAACGAGTAGACGCCACAAGTGGCTTTGCCGCTACTGCTCATGTGTCCACCGTAGTAGCAGGAGAACAACCAGCTGATTATATATTTGGTAAGCTCCAGCAAACACCTAGTCGCTATGGACTATTTACTCTCGATGGCGAGTTAATTCCCGACACCGCAGGCGTTGTTGGCGAAGCCGTAAAAGTTGCAGTACTGCGGTTAGCACCGAAGCTATCGACTTTACTAGCAGCCAAATTATGGCGACTCACAGAAAATGAAGGTTCTTCCCGCCTAGCCATCAAAGCAACCCTAGAGATAATTAGTGATAAATCACCCCAAGCCTTAACGCAGCGCCAAACACAGCGAACTCAACACTCATCACTCAACACTCAGCAGTCAACATTCCGCACTCCCATTGTCCCTATCGGTAGTCGAATGCAATATCGGCTGCAAAATGAGAGCGATCGACCAGTATACTTAATTTTGCTAGGTTTAAAAAATAATCAGACGCCAACTGTCTTTTACTCTTGGGAAACTCCACAAGAACCAAACACTACGGAAAATAAACCTCTTTTCCAAGAAGTTGTCATCGCCCCAGGTGAAACCCTTACCTTGCCCAAAAATAATGCTGGTTCTGAGTGGGTAATTCCAGCGCCAGCCTTCTTTTCGGAACAACAACTAATTTTTAGTATTGCTCCCTTGAGTGCAACTCTCGCCGCCTTAAACACTGCAAACTATCCCACACCCGACCAGCATCCAATTGTTCCATTGTCGAAACCGTTAGATGTTGCCCAAGCCTTACTCCAAGATTTACATAACGCCAACTTCATCAAAACCGAAATGAACGGCACAGCAACCGACTCATATATTTTGGATGTAAATAATTGGGCAAGTCTAAGCTTTACCTTTCAAGTTGCGTGAACGCAGATGGGCCAAACAGCGAGTGTTGACTGTTGATGCTATGAAATATTTCCAAACTAAGAAATTTTTTTCTTAACTGTCTTAACTGTCCAAAAATTATTTCTTAACTGTCTTAACTGTCCTTGTGTTTTTGCTTTAATACTGAGAATATTTCAGTATAATTCCAGCTGGAATAGACATAGAGCAAATTAGTAAACAGAAGGAATCATGTCTGACATCAAAAAACTTGGTCAATCTTGGATATTTAATTGGTTCTTTGGCTTTAGCCAGATCCCTACAGATGAAGATTGTTGCATTTACATGAAATCAGTTTTATGTTGCGCTAAGGGAGATGGAGTTCTCTCACAGCAAGAAAAAGATTGGGCTATTGGATTCTGTGCATCCTGGGGAGTAGCAGACTGGGTAATTGAAGAGCTAAAAGCATACGACGCAGATGAAGATATAAAGGATGTCATTGCTCGCTCTCCTCAAGTTTCCATAGCACAAAGAGATTTACTTCTCACAGCAATTAGGGCTTCGGCTGCTGATGGAGAAATTCATGAACAGGAAAAGAAAAAAATTCTGCAAATGGCTTCTATTATAGGAGTCAAAGAAGAGATAGTAGAGCAGTTAGAGCAACTACACCAAGAAGAATTAGCATTACGGCAAAAGCGTGTTAAGCTGCTATATCCGGAGAAAAGCCCCTATTAGTAATCTACAGCTAATGCGATCGCTTATTTAAAGGATGTCTGAAAAGTTTTTTGTATACAGCAAAGGCTTAGAGATCCCCCTAAATCCACGCCACTTGCTTGGCTGTCGGCAGAGCCGCCCAACGCAGTGGTTCCCCTTTAAAAGGGAGACTTTGAGCCTCTTATTCCCCTCTTTTTTAAGGGGGATCGGCAAACATTTGATACTCCTCAGACATCCTCTTAGAAACTCTCTATCCTCAATTAAATAATAGGCCTTACGTTATCATCAACTGTTCCCCAAGAGGTGATAAAGATGTTCAAATTGTCACTTTACAGAAGAAAGGCAGAGGGCAGGAGGCAGAAGGCAGAAGGCTTGATGATAAAAAATTAAGTTGAACTACCCACAAGTTCATCAAAAGCAGTATTTACAGACACTTCTTTCCAAGCATCTAGTTCTGTTTTCACCGACTCCAGTTTGGCATTAATAGCAGAAATAGCATCTTCTCCTAACACCAATCTCAGTGGCGGATTATTACTATTAACAGCTTTAATAATTGCCAAAGCTGCTTTTTTCGGATCGCCTGGTTCCTGAAATTCCAATTTATTATCTAATATATCTTGCGCCCCTTGACGCATTTCACCAATCACTGTTTCATAGTCCTGAATTTCATTATCAGCGATAACCAAAGAACCCGTGACAAATTCTGTACGAAAAGCACCAGGTTCGACAATTGTGATTTTGATACCCAGAGGTGTAACTTCCTGAGCCAATGCTTCAGAAATTCCTTCTATGGCAAATTTTGTACCATTATAAATTCCCGTACCAGCATAACCAACAAAGCCACCCACCGATGAGATATTAACTATGTGTCCACTGCGTTGCTCTCGCATATAAGGTAGTACATTGCGGAGCACTTCTAAAACACCAAAAAAGTTGGTTTCAAACTGACGGCGAACTCCTTCATTGCTGACTTCTTCTATTGCTCCTAAAATTCCATATCCGGCATTATTAACAAGTACATCAATGCGTCCAAATTTGGTAATTGCTTGTTTGACTGCTTGTTGTATTTCTTCAGGTTTAGTGACATCAAGTTGCACCGCCAATGTATGTTCTGGAAAACTTGCTGCTAAATCTTGTATTAATTCTGGATTCCTTGCAGTTAACACTACAGTGTCACCCTGCTCTAACACCGTTTTTGCTAATGCCCGACCCAAGCCTTTTGAGCTACCAGTAATAAACCATACTCGTCTTTCAATACTTGAGGATATGACCATAAAACTCTCCATTTTTAGTAAAAGAATTCAAGGGTAAGTCAGACAGAATCCAAAATTTAATGTTGTCTGACTAGGGTAAGCTGATGTGCTTTTAAGTTGCATAACCTTAGCCTCAAAAAGACGCGGGTATGCAATGTAAATGGTGAACCACCATACCAAAACAATTAATTGCAGGTCTGAATTTTCTGATGACTACTGAATTCTCAATTTTTCTTTAGATCCCGATCTGCTTACTAAATGTTGCCAGATGTTTCCTGCATCTTTTTCCGCAGACTAAGCGGCCTCATGTCAGTCCAAACTTCTTTAATGTAATTCAGACACTCTTGCTTCAAACCATTTTTACCAACATCCTTCCAACCAATAGGATTTTCGCGGTCAGATGGCCAAATGGAATATTGTTCTTCGTGATTAACTACAACTTTGTAAATTGTTGTGTCTTCTTTTTCATCTTGATACATAATTGACCTGTTGATGTTAATTAAATAGTGGAATTTAATCAAGGAACTACAGAATAAGAGAAAATTAAGAGTAGAAAATTTTATTCAGCTTTTTTCTTAAAATTGTCATTTTCAAACCTAGAACTGTTTGTATTTTGTTGTTTTAACTTTGAGAAAACTTAAAGATTTAAATTCTAAAACTGTTAATATTAAAACAAGTAGCATAAATAAAATATCTGCAAAAAGTATACCAGAATATATACCCCTTACACCTGCAATTTTTGAAAACAATATAACTGTTGGTACAGTTAAAATTATACTTTTTATCAAAACTACTACTAACACAGTTTTACCTTTGCCTATAGATAGAAAAAGAGTGTTACTAAAGTATGCTAAAGGCCATATCGGCATTAATACACTCATAATTCTAAAATTTAACAAATCGCCATTCATAAATTTAACATCTGGTAGAAGTATTTCTAAAAACATCTTTGGAAATAATTGTAAAGGCAGCCAAATTAATATTAATAAAAAAGTTGCTATGATTGCAAAAGTTAAATATGCTTTTTTGATCCTTCCGTAATTTTGTGCGCCATAATTGATCCCAATTATAGGTTGTAATGCTTGTGAGAACCCAATAATAGGAATAAATACAATTGAAATTACTTTTCCTGCTGCTGCATAGAAAGCAATATCAGTATTTGTTCCATAGTGAGAAATTGAATTAAAAATTACAAAATCTTGTAGCAATATGGTAAATGGATAAAATAGTTCGGAGATTCCAACTGATAAAATTTGGGGGATTAAGTCTATGGCGATCGCTATTTTTTTTAAACTAGCTGGGATAGAACTTTTCCCAACAATAAAATAACCTAAATTAGCAATGCTATAAACAACCATCGCCATAACTGTAGCGAGAGCAATACCTTGAGTTCCCCAATTAAACGCACTAATAAATATATAATTTAATGCAATATTAACAATAACAAAAAGCCAATCAAATATTAAAGTTAATTTAAGGTTTCCTTCTGATTTTATCAGCTTGCTACAACCTTCCGCTAAAATCAAAAATACTGAACCTATTATATAAGTATTAAAATATTTTGTGCCTTCTAAAGCAACTACACCAGTTCCTCCCATTAATAAAATTAATTTCCCGCCATAACTATAACCAATAATAGTAATTAAGAGTGAAATTACAGCAGTAATAACTATTAAATTACCAAAGATTTTGGACTGAGTTTTAACATCTCCTGAACCAATAGCTCGACTCAGAACAGAAGCAGAACCCACCCCGATACAAAAAGCAAATCCATTTATTATAGCTATAATTGGCAGTGCCAGCGAAATGCCAGCCAAAGCACTTTCACCAATAAATCTTCCTGCAAATAAAGCATCAATAAAAGTATTTAAACTCAGCATCAATATCCCTAAAGTACTAGGAATTGATAACTTCAACATTAGTTGAGCAAGATTACCATCAAGGATTTCATTGGTGATTTGAGATTGTTTTTGTGAAGTCATTTTTTAGTTTTCGGATTCCCTGTTTACTCAACCTTAATCAAACGACTAACACGATATTGCTTCACTGCTTCTAACTCCATCTCTTTTGCTGAGTTAAATGCACTCATGACCTCACCACAAACTTCTATTGTGGCTTCATAAGCACCTGAAGTACTACCATCTGGAAGGGCAAAATCAATCCTAACTTCTGCCCAGTTGCCATCTTTTTCCATCGCTAATACTTTGCCTGCTTTCAAGTAATTTAGCCAATTCCAACCAGACTGCATCCAAATTTCGCACTCAGCAATTTGCTCAAATTTACTTAAACCAGTCCATCCTCGGTAATATTGACGCAAACCAAAAACTGAACCATTTTGTTGCACTAATAAATCCAATACATCTGGCTCTAAATGTCCCCACAAAGAGCCTTGAGGTAAATCAATTAATGTAGGAGCAAACTGATGCCCACCAAAGTGAGTTGTTTGCCAAACGCGTAATTTTTCATTAGAAACAGGAGCGTATTCTTTACGTAATTGTCGATATATGGGAGTCCCAAATCTTCCACAAGCCAGGTCAACTTGAGCATGAGTGCAAACCATCAGTTCGCGAATGTCATTTGTTTGTTGTTGATATTGCTGAAATTGGGATAAATTGTTGGGTTGTTGTATCAATTGCTGAAATATTGCTGTCAACAAATCAGCGGCTTTACTTTCTGGAACGACAAACTCTTGTTTCTCAAACTGAGAAAACAGTGTTGCAGGGCGATAATAGTAGAAAATGCGGGTAAAACCAGGATGAGAATATTCGCGGTCAGGGGCAATTAGTATTGGTTTTAAATTAACCCCATGCTGAAAAATTAACTCTTGGAATAAACCTATTACTGATTTAATAATTGGATTTTTCTGAAATATTTCTTGCGGCCAAGGTTGCGGAACTTCCATAATCAACCAATGTTCACAAGTACCTGCTGTCCCAATTAAATCTTCTCCATTAGCTTTAGAAACCAAAGAACAAAAACGACAGTCTCTTGCCAGTAGTTCTTTAACATTTTCAGTTGGCATATTTACTATCTTTGTTATTATTTTTTATTTAAAAATAATTTGACATAAGAGCCATTTTGGATTTTTGAAAAAACTTAGCACAACTTTAAAAGCTTGTTTCCTTGATTACACAAATCAGTTTAAAAATCAAAACAAATTCCGATAGCGAGAAATTACTAATCAAGTCCCATTCCTTTTCGCATATCCTGATAAAAATTGTCATAAAAATATTGGTGCGGGACTAACCTTTTATACAAAGCATACAAAGTAAGACGCCAGTATGATTGCACTACAAAATATTGTCTTTTAGGTTTGCGAGCTTCCAATGCCTGAAAAATCTTATTTGCCACTTTTTCAGATGCTAAACCTCCACTACGATTATCTTGTACCGATCCTTGCATATATATTTTGTAATTCTTGCCATATATCGCTTTAATTTCCGATGACATATTCGCCAACGTTTTCTGATAACTAGCTTCTACTTTGTCAGCCTGTTCTGGAGTTACTATTCCTGCTGGTAATATGGAAATAACATCAACTCCACTAGAAAATAATTCCATTCGTAAAGAATCTGTAATTGCTTCGATCGCAAATTTGGAAGCAGATAAAAGACTTCTATAAGGTAGAGCCAATCTGCCACAAATTGCACTGATATTAATAATCCGCCCCTTAGCTTGTCTAATCAACGGTAAAAATGCTTGTGTGACAGCAATTTGACCAACAACATTGACTTCAAAATTAAATCTAACATCATCTATTGGAATACATTCTAAAGGCCCATCTACCGCTATAACTGCATTATTAATTAATGCGAATAATCCTTCCTCTCCAACTGCTAGCGAGACAAAATCCGTAGCAGATTTAATTTCTTCAGCTTTTGTCAAATCCATAATAATTGGTGTTAAATTACCAGATGCAGCTTCCTTGAGCGACTGTGCATCTTTCTCAGTGCGGACTCCAGCAAAAACACGATACCCTTGTTTGGCTAATAAAAGTGCAGTTGCTCGACCTAAACCTGTGGATGTCCCTGTGATAACGACTGCGCCCTTATGATTCTGATTCATACCAATTTTCCCCCAAATGGAATGTATTTTTCTGCCACAAAATGGTTAGTTGAGAAATGCAAGATATATCAACTGAATGAACAACTAAAACCAACTAATTTTGACTTTGATTGATACTATAAAAACAAATTCAGAAATATATTAAAATCAATTCATACCTTGCAAGAAAGTAGGCGTTCTTGTTTCTCCTGCGCTCTCCATATCCTCTGCTGCTTTTTGACGGCGACTACGTATAACCATTTTCACACCACTTGCAGGAGAGCAAATCAAACCTGCAAATTTTGGACGTTCTGGGCGCTTACTGACTAACTCTAATTCATAGCCTGAGAGAATCGTTGCTAATATAAGTTTCATTTCAAATAGGGCAAAATTTGCACCAATACAGACACGAGAGCCACCGCCAAATGGCAGAAATTCATAAGGAGAAAATTGTTTTTCTAAAAAGCGTTCTGGCTGAAATTCTTTTGGATTTGGATATAAATCTTTACGTTGATGGGTCGAATAAATATTACCAATAAGTATCGTACCTGGATGCAGTTCGTAACCCATTATTTCAACGGTCGATTCTACTAACCTGGGAAATGTAAACAATTGAGTCGGGTAAATCCGCAAAACTTCATTACACACAGCACTTAAATATGGTAGTGCAACAATGCTCATTGGGTCTGGATTTGGGCCAAGATTGTCAAGTTCTGCTAATAATTTTTCTCTAACACTTTTTAAACGATGAATCCAATATAAAGCCCAACTAATACCAGTTCCAGAAGCATCACCGGATGCAAATATAGGTGATATTAAAAGGTCACGTACTTCTTCATTGCTTAATGCTTCACCTGTTTCATCACGAGCTAATATTAAATCGCTAAGTATATCAGTACGTGAAAAATCTGCTTGCTGCCGACGTTCTTCAACCTCAGTCGATAGTAATTGAAAAAGTTCTCGCCGCAGGTGAAGAAGGTATCCATGTGGACTCCATCGACCTAAATCTTTTTCTCCAAAAAGCTTGCTAATAATTTTAACTATAAGAGACTGGCGATCGAGTTTAAGCAAAGATGCAAATAAATCTTTTATTTTGTTGTAACGTTCTCCTTCATTTAAACTAATTACCCGCTCTATACCCACTTTAAAAGTAATATCTTCAATGACCGGGTATGCAACAAAAGGTTTTCCAATTACTTGTTTATTCATCATCTTTTCTGTGAGTTCGCAAATACCTCGCCCGCAGGCTTGCATCCGCGCTCCATGAAAAGCTTGCATTAAAAGTTTACGGCGATTTTTGTGAATTAAACCATCAAGTTGTAGAACTCCTTGATTTCCTGTGATAAAAGCAAAATCTTCATTTAATGCACCCTTAGCTATAATTTCTTTAGTATTTGTAAAAACTTCTTTTATACCTAAAGGATTGCTGATGTAAACAATTGGTGTAGAACCAGACATGATAGTGACTATATCACCATAACGTTGGGAAATAGCATCCAAATAGTCAAAAGGATTAGACTCAAATTGTAAACCTAACAGCCAAAATGGTGTTTTCGGCCCTGGGGGTAGTTTCATCAGTTGGTTTTACTCCCATTATTTAAGTTTGGCACAGCATTATCAATACAAACTCTCAGAGTTTTAGCTAATTCTTGAATATGAGGTTCAACAAAAATTGAAAAATGATCCCCAGGAACTTCTATAACTTTAATAGGTTGGCTAGAACATTTACCCCAACCTAGTAAGGGATCATCAGTATGAAATTCCGGGCTTTCAAAATCATGAATAATCTCTTCCTTAGCTCTAAATAGAGTCATGGGGTGAGGATAAACGAGTGGTACATAATCTCGCATTGCTTGGACATGAACTTTGAAGAGTTTGTAATAACGAATAAAATCTTTAATCTCTGTATCAGTAAAGATGAAGTTTGCTTTTTGATTAATCAAATCAAGTTGCTCGTTGAGTGATAAATCTCGCAATTCTTCAAAAGAAACTGAAAAATCTATATTATTATCAGTTTTGATTGATTCAGCCATGCGGAGCAAAAATTTGGCATCATCATCTTTTGTAGATTCAATGCGTGTTTCTGAAAGTATGGCATCGATTACAACTAATAAATCTACTCTTTCACCCTGTCTTTGTAATTGCTGTGCCACCTCAAAAGCAAGTACCCCACCGTAACAATGACCACCTATAAGATAAGGGCCATTTGGCTGTATTTTACGAATTTCTTGTAGGTAGTAACTTGCTGCTTTTTCTACTGAAATAATTTCAGGTTCCTCTGCATCAGGGTTGTGTTCCAAAGCATAAAATGGATAATCTTCACCGAGCCTTCGGGATAAATTAATATAATGATTAATACCTCCACCAGCGCCATGTATACAAAAGAAAGGTAGCTTGGAATCAGAAGAATTAATAGCTACCACAGGAGAATTAGAACTCTCGCGGAATGGCTGACTAACAATTGCAGCTAGTTTCTCAATTGTCGGATTTTCAAAAAGAGTAGATAAGCTAAGATTATGACCAAATCTATCTTGAATTTGAGCCATTAAGCGTACAGCTAAAAATGAATGACCACCCAAGTTAAAGAAGTTATCTGTTACCCCGATAGAGCTAGTCTTCAGGAGATTTTCCCAGAGTTTTACTAATGATAATTCTGTAAAATTGCGAGGAGCAATTAAAGTTTTAGCAGTATTTAGTCGAATAATTTCATCAGTAGGAAGAGAACGCTTATCTACTTTGCCATTAGGCGTAAGTGGTAGTGCATCTAATACCACAAAAGCAGACGGTAGCATATAATTAGGTAATTTTTGTTGTAGATATGGCAACAGTTGTGTATCTATATGCTGTTTATCTGTGACCACATAAGCAATCAAACGTTGATTTTCTTTAGCATCATTAACGGCAATTACAACAGAATCTTGCACATCTGGATGTTGTGTAATCACAGTGGCAATTTCACCCAATTCTACTCGAAAGCCTCTGATTTTTATTTGTTCATCATCACGACCCAAGTATTCAAGATTACCATCAGATAAATAACGCACTAAATCGCCTGTTTTGTAAAGCTTTGTTCCGTGAATAAAGGGGTTATCGATAAATCGTTCTTGAGTTAATTCTGGGCGATGTAAATATCCCTTCGCTAAGCCTTCACCACCAATATAAAGTTCGCCTAGAACTCCTAGAGGTGTTGGTTGTAAATTGCGATTTAATACATAAGCTTGAGTATTATTGATAGGACGACCGATAGGGACGGTGTTTGCTTGGTCTTGTAATAAACTGGTGTCGTAGTAAGTGGCGTTAGCGGAAACTTCGGACGAACCGTAAAGGTTGATTAATTTTGCGAATGGCATTAATTCTCGGAAAGTTTTAGCCAAGTTAATGGATAGTGCTTCGCCGCTAGTTATCCAGAGTTTTAGTTGCGATAATTTCTGGGTCAGATGATGATAATTATCTAGAAGTAAACGTAGTAATGAGGGTACAAGTATAAGACGAGTAACTTTGTGATGCGCTAAAGCTTCTATAAATAACTGCGGGTCTAGTAAAGTTGCATTGCTAATAATGACTGTAGGAATTCCTTGAAGTAAAGGAGAAAAAATTTCCCAAACAGAATCTACGAAACTAATAGCTGTTTTTTGACAACAAACTTCTTCTGGGCTAAAGGGATAAGTTTTCCATAGCCAGTGTAAGCCATTCACTGTACCGCGATGAGTGCCAAGAACGCCTTTTGGTGTTCCGGTTGAACCAGAAGTATAGATGATATATGCGACATGTTCGGGTTTTGAAATGTTAATGGGGGTTTCTAGATTTTGTTGAGCAATTTCATCTTTTTGGATATCCAGACAAACGATTTTAGACGATGATAATGATAGTTTTTCTAATATTTTTTGTTGAGTAATTAATATCGATGCTTGAGAATCTAAGAGCATAAAATTTAAACGCTCAACTGGATAACTTGGATCTAGAGGAATATATGTACCACCAGTTTTGAGGATGGCTAAAATTCCCACTACCATGTTTATTGAACGTTCGAGACATATAGCAACTAAAGTTTCTTTTGTTACACCATGTTTTTGTAAATAATTTGCAAGTTGATTAGCTTGATGATTAAGTTGACTATAAGTTAGTTTTTCAGACTCATGAATTAATGCTAGAGAATCAGGGGTTAGTTCAACTTGCTGTTCAAATAGTTGGTTGAGGGATAATTTTTTATATTCTCCACTAGTTTGATTAAAATTAAATAATAGTTGCTCTTGTTCAGCAGCAGTTAGTAGCGATAATTCACAGATACGTTGCTCTGGATTAGCAAGGATATTTTCTAATAAAGTTTGGTAGTTATTGATAAATTGGCTAATAGTTGTTGCATCAAAAATATCTGTATTGTACTCCAAGCACCCTGTTAACCCCTCTTGGGACTCAAACATAGAAAGAAAAATATCTAGTTGAGATGTACCGCTATCAAAGTCTAAAGTACGCAAGGTTAATCCGGATACTTCTTGCACGTTTGTTGGAGTATTTTGTAGAACGAACATGACTTCATAAAGTGGATTTCGACTTAAGTCGCGTTCGGGTTGCAATTCTTCTACAATCATCTCAAAAGGTAAATCTTGATGTGCATAAGCATCAAGAGTCACCTGACGAACTCGGTGTAAAAGTTCGCGAAAGGTGGGGTTACCAGTGAGGTTATTACGCAAAACTAAAGTATTAACAAATAAACCCAACATCCCTTCTAATTCGGCTCGGTTGCGGTTGGCAATTGGAGAGCCAATTAAGATATCTTCTTGGTGGGTGTAACGATATAGTAATATGTTAAAAGCTGCCAGCAAGCTCATAAATAAAGTGGCATCTTCTTGCTTGCTTAATTGTTTGAGTGCATTAGTTAATGTTGTGGAGAATGTAAAATATTGCTTGGCACCTGCAAAAGTTGTGACGCTAGGTCGCGGACGGTCTGCGGGTAGTTGGAGTACAGGAAGTTCGCCGCTTAGCTGTTGCTTCCAGTATTTTAACTTGGTTGCGAGGAATTCTCCTTGAATGCGATCGCGTTGCCAAATTGCGAAATCTGCATACTGAATTGGGAGTTCGGGTAAGGGAGAAGGTTGATTTGTCGAGAAAGCTGCATACAAGGTTGACAACTCGCGCAAAAACACACCACAAGACCATCCATCGGTGATAATGTGATGCATGGTCACAAGCAAAACGTGTTCTTCTTGATTTAAACGTAGTAAAGTTGCTCTGACTAAAAGTCCTTTAGCTAAATTAAAGGGTTTTGTTGCTTCTTTAGCTACAAGCTGTTTAACTTCAGATTCCCAATTTTCATTGGATAAATGCTCAAGATGAATGATGGGTAAATCCCAAGTTAAATCAGGTGCAATTTCCTGTACTGGCTCTCCATTTATAAGTTTAAATGTTGTACGCCAAATTTCGTGACGCTTGAGGATTGCATTTAGACTTTGCCCAAGGGCGGTAATATTTAGCTGTCCTTTGATATGAAATGCAATAGGAATATTGTAGAAGGAACTCCCGTGGTAAAGTTGGTCAATAAACCATAGTCTTTGTTGGGAGAAAGATAAGGGAATATTGTTAGATATTTGGCGTTTGGGAATAGTATCAGCTTTAAATTTACCTCCTTTCCATTTTTCTAAGAGGGCTTTTTTAGCTGGTGATAAATTAGAACTATGTTTATCCATTGGTAATATTTAATGAAAGCTAAAAGATATTTAATTGCACGCAGAGACGCGGAGGCGCAGAGAGGGGGAGAGGAGAAATTTTTTTCCCCACTCCCTACTCCCTACTTCCGACTCCCTGTATTAAGAGAGGCTTTTTGACAAACAAAGCAAGCTATATCTTCGCTTTCTCCAAAGTCTCTGGTGTTATAGTAATTAAATTCTGTAAAGCCAGCATCTTTTAAGGCGAACTGAACTTCTTCTAGAAAGTGATCTTTTCTTAACCAAACGGTGTCTGAACGCTGCCAATTTTTATCTATTAATTCAAATCCTGTTACTTTGATTTCCCACATCCTTTCTTCTGGTTTGTAATAAAATAATTCTATTAATGAGCATTTATCATTGATGTTGATAATATTAAAATTGTTTTTCTGAGCAGCTTCATGTAACCAGTCTGTTATTGGTATGTTGAACACAAACACTCCACCATCTTTAAGTGCAGCATATATGTTTTTAAATACTGTTTTTAAGTCTTCATTATTTTGGATAAAATGCAGAACATCGTTTGCCAAAGCTGCATCAAAGGTGGGTGGTAAATCAAACTGACGTATATCACTAAGGATAAATTCGCTTTCAGGCGCATTTTTTCTAGCGTAGTTTAGCAGCCCTTGAGAAGCATCTATCCCAGTAACTTTATAGCCTCTAATGTTGAGTTGTTGTGCTAAATATCCAGAACCGCAGCCAAGTTCAAGAATGTGGGTTCCCGCAGGAAGTTGTGATAATAATATTTGGTCTAAAGCAGGGATTATACCTTTTGCTAAATCTTCGGGTGTGTTCTTGAATTCGTTCTGCAAGCGAGCGATGGGTTCATAGTTAGGAAGAGTGTTTAGTAAAGACATAGACTATTTTTTCTGTTGGTGAATGAAGGTTTATAATCAAAAAACTAACCGCAGAGATCCAGAGGACACGGAGAAAAAAGATAAAGATTTATTTGTTACCTAAAAGAGCTTCTACTTCTTCTTGAGATAATTCTTCTATTTTTTCTAACAAAAGTTCTTCTATCATTTCTGCTTGTTTGACTGGGATCGTGGCTTGTGATAAAAGGTCGCGCAGTGGTAAATCTATAGGAAATTTTGCCCGCAATCGAGAAACCAATTGAGTTGCAATGAGGGAGTCTCCTCCTAATTCATAAAAGTTGTCATAAATACCAACTTCTGTAATTCCAAGTACCTCTTGCCAGATTTCTGTAATTTGTTTCTCTAATTCATTTGTAGGAGCAAAATAAGAATTACTCAGTTGTGGTCTAGAATAGCGTGGGGATGAATCTAATTGGTTATCAGAGTTTGAATTTGCTAAATAATCAAGGTGAAATACATAGTTTTGCCTACCTTGATTGTCTACTGTAGAAACAACAATTTGAGTTGGTTGTTCTAGAGATAATATTTTTTGAAATACTTCTATAGCTTCTGTTGGAGTAACGCCTAATTCTATTTTGCCTACTTGTTCTAAGGATTTTGGCTCTTGGGTGAAATCTAATGTTGCTAATTTAGTATTTAAAGAAGTCTGTGAAGATTTAGCATCAATCCAGTATCTTTGTCGTTCAAAGGGATAGGTTGGCAAAGGTAAACGATGACGCTCTTCGTGGGCATAAAATCCTGGCCAATTTATATCTACGCCAAAAAGCCACAATTTACCTAATGTTTGTAATAAAAAGTTCACATCAGATTTTTGCTCTTGCACATGAGGTAAAGAAGTCAAGACATTTTGTTTAGCATTAATATCTAAATGTTGTTTGGTTAATGTGCTTAAAGTTCTTCCCGAACCGACTTCTAAAAAAACACCTTCAAACTGCTTTAAGAGTTGAGTTATACCATGAGAAAATTTCACAGTTTGGTGTAAATGTTGGCTCCAATAGTTAGGATTTCTAGCTTGTGTATCTGTAATCCAATTACCAGTTACATTGGAAATAAAGGGTATACGTGGTGGATTCAGTTTAATTCTTTGGAACGATCGCCCAAATTCCTCTAAGATTGGCGACATCATTTGAGAATGGAATGCATGGGATGTATGCAATAAACGACATTCAATTTCTTGAGATGATAATTGATTTTCCAGCGTGGCGATCGCTTCTTTTGTTCCAGAGACTACGCATGAAGTGTGGCTGTTAATGGCTGCGATTTCTACAGAGTTGGAAATTAGCGTTCGCACTTCTTTTTCACCAAGCCTAATTGCTAGCATACTCCCTGGGGGTAACTGTTGCATCAGTTGTCCCCTTTTTGCCACGATGAATAGCACATCTTCAAGAGAAAATACACCTGCGATGGCAGCTGCAACATATTCGCCAATGCTGTGACCAATCATCGCCGCAGGTTGCACACCCCATGACATCAATAACTTAGCCAAAGCATACTCAATTACAAATAATGCTGGCTGGGTGAAGGCTGTTTGTTGCAGTTTTTGGTTAGCGACGCTAATTTCTTCTAATTTTGGAAACAGCAAATTACGAATATCAAGACCGAGGTGGGGTTGCAAAATCTCGGCGCAAATATCTACATGTCTGCGAAATGTTGGTTCGACTTCGTAGAGTTCCCGACCCATGTTTGCATATTGCGACCCCTGTCCAGAAAACATGAAAATGACAGGTTGTTCTCTATGCTCTTGATATACAGTAAAAGTCCGTTCTTGCTGCTGTGTTTTTAATACAGTGACAGCATCTTCAACATTTTGGCACACCAAAATTCGGCGATGGTTGAAAGCTCTACGACCAACTTGTAAAGTATGAGCGACATTAGCTAAGTTTACTTCTGAATTTTGTTTAAAATATGCTAATAAATTTTCAGTTGCAGTTTCTAAGGCTGTGCTAGTTTTAGCTGATAATAATATTAATTGCCAAGGCCTAGATTTATCAGAATACGTAACTTCCGGTGCTTCTTCTAGAATTACGTGGGCATTAGTTCCACCAAAACCTAAGGAACTAATTCCTGCTCTGCGAGGAGTATTGTTAGTTTTCCAATCAGTCAGTTTAGTATTAACGTAAAAAGGGCTATTCTCAAAATCAATCTCTGGATTTGGAACTTCAAAATTGATGCTAGGAGGAATTTTTTTATATTTTAATGCTTGTACAGTTTTGATTAAGCTTGCTATACCAGCAGCTATATCTAAATGTCCGATATTTGGTTTGACTGAACCGATAGCACAGAAGCCACTTCTTGGTGTAAAAGCACGAAAAGCCTTAGTCAACGCTGCAATTTCTACGGGATCTCCAGCAGCCGTTCCAGTTCCATGAGTTTCTATATAAGAAATAGCATCAGCATCTATTCCAGCACTTGCTAAAGCTTCCACAATAACTTCAGCCTGACCGTTTACACTAGGTGCAGTATAACTAACTTTTAAAGAGCCATCATTATTAATTGCTGAACCTTTAACTACCGCATGAATATAATCTCTATCCGCTATGGCATCTTGTAATCTTTTTAATACAACTATTCCCAGTCCACTGCCAAAAACAGTACCCTGTGCTTTAGCATCAAAGGCTCTACAATGACCATCAGGAGATAAAATTCCATCCTGTTCATAGTAATAACCGGACTTTTGGGGAACGATAATTGTAACTCCACCAGCTAATGCAATATCACACTCTCGATCGAGCAGACTTTTACAGGCTAAGTGTAACGCAACTAATGAAGTAGAGCAGTAAGTTTGGACTCCTATACTTGGCCCTTTTAAGTTTAATTTATATGAAACATTTGTGGTTAAAAAATCTTTATTAAAAGTATAGTTGTTAGAAATAACTCTGGAATTAACATTATTATATATATTATTAAAAAAGTAAGTATTTGTGCTGACACCACCATAAACTCCAATCAAACCATTGTATGTTTCTGGGTCGTATCCAGCGTTTTCAAGAGCTTCCCAAGCACATTCTATAAATAGGCGATGTTGGGGGTCAATTAATTCGGCTTCTTTTGGACTGTAGCCAAAGAATCTGGCATCAAAATGTTCGATATCTGGTAGTATAGGCGCTGCTTTAATATAATTTGGGTCGTTTAAGACTTCCACTGCCAAATTTAAATCTGCTAGGTCACCATCGGATAAAAATGAAATAGACTCAACTTTATTTTGGATATTTTGCCAAAATTCCTCGATATTGTTGGCACCAGGGAAACGACCGGACATTCCCACGATTGCTATATCTAGATTTACTGTTGATTCTTCCATGACTTTATTAACCAGATAAATTAATTTTGTGTTTTAGTGAGTTTGCATTTTTACCTGTCTTCTTCTTTGTCCTCTACTTAGCCTTTGTTCAAAAGCGTTTTTCTCAGATTCCTCAGGAGCAAAAATATTTGTCATAGAGCTGATATTTGGACATTCATACAGTTTGGCAACAGATAGATTGGAGTCAAATTGCTTATTTAAAATAGCGATGAGTTGAATACCTATGAGTGAATCACCACCAAGCTCAAAGAAGTTATCATAAATTCCTATCTTTTCAATTCCAATAACTTCTTGCCAAATATCAACTAGTTTTTGCTCATTTTGATTGCGCGGTGCAACGTAATCATTACTGAGTTCCGGTCTGGGATATTTTAATTTGGATGAATTGACAGTTTCTAAAAAATCTAGTCCTGGCGCGTTGTTGTCAGAATTATAATATTTGAGTACATCTAATAAGTCAGAGGTAGATATTACAACTTGAGGCATTGTATTTTCTAAAATCCGGTGAAATACATCTACACCTTCATGGGGTAATATGCCTTGCTTAAGATTTTCTAATCGCAATTCTTGGAGTCGTTGTGGTAATTCTGTGTTTACCGCCATCCCAACTTCTTGCCAAGTATCCCAATTAATGCTTGTAATAAATCGGTTTTGTTTTCCAGCATAGCAGTGAGCATAAGCATCCAAAAAAGCATTTGCGGCACAATAATCTACCTGTCCAAATTCCGCTATGATTGAGCTATTTGATGAGACTAAAACAAAAAAATCTAATTCAATATTTTTGAGAATTGTATCAATAACTATTGTTCCCTTTACCTTAGGAGCCAGAATTCTTTGTGCGTCTTCTGGAGTTTTTCGTTGAATTGCACCGCCTCCAGAAATTCCGGCGGCGTGGATAACGCCATTGAGTTCGCCAAATTGTTGTTGAGCTTGAGCGATCGCACTTTGCATTTGTTCTATATTACTAACATCAGCAGCGATCGCCAAAACTTCTGCACCCAAATCTTCAAGTTCTTGAACTTTGCGAATCTTACAGCTAGTACTATCAGTTTCATCATGAGTAGATAGCCATTGAGACCACTCATTTTTGTTGGGTAAAGCAGAACGTCCTACTAACAGTAACTTTGCTTGTACAGTTCGAGCTAAATATTCTGCTAAAACAAGTCCAATACCTCCGAGTCCACCTGTAATTAAATAGACTCCTTTTTCTCGTAATCGAGGCTTTTCAGTTTTAGTCTTCTCAAAACGTACTGGCTCAAAACTCTGCACCCAACGATTCAAACCTCGATAAGCAATTAACTTCTCTGATTTATCAACCGTCAATTCTGCCAGTAAATTTTCTATTAGTTTTTGTTCTTGCCAACTGCCATCGGGAGGAAGGATAACATCAATGCTACGGCAATTGATATTTGCATATTCTTGAGAAATAACTTTAACTGGGCCGAGCAAAGTTGCCTTCTCTGGAGAAAGTACTTCAGTTCCTGTTACTGACTGTAGGTTGTTAGAAATAACTGTGATTTCAAAATTGTTAGTTGTTTCCCGTCTCCCTAAAACTTGGGCAATAAACAATAAACTATAAAATCCCTTTATTTGGGCTGTTTCTAATTCTTGGTCAATAATAGGTGTAACACTCCATAAATGAAGTATCTTTCTTGGCAACTTATTTTGCCTAATTAATTCTTCAAATAAAACATCATAATTATCATGACTTTCAGGATTAATAGTATATTCAGACTTGCCTAGTATGGTAAAGTTTTCGCCTACTTTCACCGTAACGACATCTTGGCTTTGTTTCTCTAGTTCTTTTACTAAATTGATACCTAAGCCGCACTCATCGAGAAACACCAAAGTACAATATTTTTCAGTTACTAATTCTTCAGTATCTAGTTTAGCTGGAGGTAAAGAAGGCTTCCAAAAAGGAAGGTAAAACCAGTCGGCTATATCAGGTTTTTTAACGAGTGAGGCTGAATTATGATTATTATCTTGCTCTGGCTTTTTCGCATCAATCCAATACCTTTGTCGTTCAAAAGGATAGGTAGGTAAAGGTAAACGATGGCGCTTTTCTTCGCTATAAAATTCTGACCAATCTATATTTACACCAAAAAGCCACAACTGCCCTAATGTCTGCAACAAAAAGCTAACATCTGATTGTTCATTGTGAGGTAACGAAGTCAGTAGGTGTTGTTTGGCATCGATATTTAAATGTTCTTGAGTTAATCTGCTTAAATTTCGTCCCGGCCCTATCTCTAGAAAAACACCTTCAAACTGCTCTAACAGTTGAGATATACTATCAGAAAATTTCACACTTTGTTGTAAACTTTGGCTCCAATAGTTGGGATTTGTGGCTTGTACGTCTGTAATCCAACTACCAGTTACATTGGAAATAAAACGAATCCGTGGCGGGTTGAATTTAACTTTTTTTCCCTTGTTTGTTACAATTACTAAGGAATCTTCTAAAGAAAATACACCTGCGATCGCAGCTGCAACATATTCACCAATACCTTCACCAATCATTGCTTCTGGTAGCACACCCCATGACATCCATAACTCAGCCAGGGCATACTCAATTACAAATAATGCTACATCGATGAGGTTAGCTGCGGCAATTTTATCTAAGCTTGAAAACAGGAAATTGCGAATATCAAAACCGATGTGAGATTGCAAAATTTCGGCACACTTATCTACATATTTGCGATATATTGTTTCAACTTCGTATAATTCTTTGGTGATGTTGCAATTTGGCGATCGTTCTCCGGAAAACATGAAAATTACAGGACAACGAGATGGCTGGAAATGATAGTCAAAAACTCCTTCTTGGTCATGATTTTGAAGGAATTTCACAGCGTCATTCAAGTCTTGGCAAACTATCATACGCCGATGGTCAAAAGCTCGGCGACCTACTTTTAGAGTGTAAGCTACGTCAGCTAAGTTAATATCAGGATTTTGCTGGAGGTAAGTAGCTAAATTTGCTGTGGCAGTTTCTAAGGCTGTGCTAGTTTTGGCTGATAATAATATTAATTGCCAAGAGCGAGAAGCACTAGATTCTTCAATTCTTGGAGCTTCTTCTAATATTACATGGGCGTTAGTTCCGCCAACACCAAAAGAGCTTACACCTGCTCTACGAGGTAAACCGTTAGTTTTCCACTCTGATAATTTGGTATTAACATAGAAAGGACTGTTAGCAAAATCTATTTCTGGATTTCCTTTTTCAAAGTGTAAACTAGGGGGTATTTGTTGATGTTTTAATGCCAGAACTGTTTTAATTAAACCTGTCACCCCTGCTGCTGTATCTAGATGTCCAATATTAGTTTTTACTGAACCAATAGCGCAGAAACCTTTTTGATTTGTGCTAGCACGAAAAGCTTGTGTGAGAGCCTTAATTTCAATCGGATCTCCCAAGGGGGTCGCAGTTCCATGAGCTTCAACATAAGAAATAGTATCGGCTTCAACACCAGCTAAAGCAAGTGCTTCTGAAATTACTTCTCTTTGACCGTGAACGCTAGGTGCTGTAAAACCAACTTTTAAAGAGCCGTCATTATTGATAGCCGAACCTTTAATTACAGCATGAATAAAATCTCCATCAGCAATAGCATCCTCCAATCTTTTTAATACAACAATTCCTAAACCATCGCCAAACACTGTTCCTTTAGCGTTAGCATCAAAAGTCCGGCAATGTCCGTCAGGAGAATGAAGAACTCCCTCTTGATAGTGATAGCCAGATTTTTGAGGCAGCTTGGCTATAGAAACACCACCAGCCAAAGCTATATCACTTTCTCCGTTGAGCAAACTTTGGCAGGCTAAGTGTACGGCTATTAATGATGTAGAACAGTTATTCTGAACATTAATACTTGGGCCAGTAAGATTTAATTTATAAGAAATTTGCGTACTTAAGTTATCTTTTTCATTACCAATAAAAATATTTAAAGCATCTATCGACTCGATTAATTCTTTATTTGAAACTAAATTTGTAAATAAATAATTACTGTTAGTTCCCCCAGCATAAACCCCAATCTTACCTTTGTAAGATTCGGAATCATACCCCGCAGATTCTAACGCTTGCCAGGCGGACTCTAAAAATATCCGATGCTGGGGATCTGTGATTTCAGCTTCTCTAGGAGTATATCCAAAAAATGCAGCATCAAATAACTCAATACCATCTATTATGCTGCCTACTTTCACATAATTTGGGTCATTGAGTACAGTTGGCTCTACACCAGCAGCTAAGAGTTCTTCATCTGTAAAACGCGAAATTGATTCTACTCCATCTCGCAAGTTTTCCCAAAAATTATCAACATTATTTGCACCTGGAAACCTACCAGTTATACCAATAATAGCTATTTCATCACTATCATCAAAATTTTCAACTTCTTGAGAATTATTCATAGAAAAACTACCTAACTACACATCCTCTTGCGTTCCTCTCTGCGCCTCTGCGTGAGATAAAAAATATTACTCTGACAAGCTTCTCAACAATCTGATATCTCCAAATCTAAAGCAATTTTAATTTGGTCATGTAAAACTGCATCAATATCATCTTTAGTCGTCAGCGGGTTAGCAATTACCGCACGCAACGCAGTTAGAGAAATTTCTCGATCTAAACAATTAATTCTTTTTGTTGTCCGTGAAATAAAAGTACGACCAGCTTGACGCTGACTTTTTTGCAGGCGCTCATTAAATATATTAATTTGTTTATTCTCGCTTTCTGCTAATTGCTTTTTAACTGCAACTTCTCTTAAAGACTGCGGAATATAACGATAAAGAAGTAAATTGATATCCGGTTCTGATAGTAACTCAAATTCCGGCATGGCATTGATACAATCAGCCATATATTGTGTCTTCTCGATTCCGGCATCAATCAGAAATTCATAACCTTTTAAACCTATCAGATGTAGCCCAGCATGTAAAAATAATGCCATACCGGGACGAGAACCTTCTAAAGCGCGTTTTCCTAAATCGAATGAACCTTTACGCATGGTATAGCTAGCATTTTTTTCAATAGCTGAAGCTAGGTGTGGTTCGCGCATAAATACCATGCCAATACCCATAGGTAAGTACAGCTGTTTATGTCCATCAATTGTGACTGAATCAGCGCGTTCAATACCAGCAAGTTTTTGTCGATGTTGTTCGGAAAAAATTAATGGCCCACCCCAAGCTGCATCTACATGAAAATGAACATTTGCAGCTTCGGCGATATCTGCAATATCTGAAAGTGAGTCTATATTACCAGAATCTGTAGTACCGGCAACGCCAGCGATCGCAATTATATGCAAATTTTTTGATTGACAATCTGCAACAGCCTGACGTAAAGCTACTAAGTCCACTTGGTTGTTCCTATTAGTAGGAATTTTAATCAAACTATGAGTACCTATGCCTAATAAATCTGCTGCCTTTTCAAAAGAAAAATGCATCAACTCAGAGCCAATTATTACTGCTCCTTGATAACCGTAGTAATCTAACGCTGCTGTTAAACCTGCCTTTTCTACACCTGGAAAGCTATTTTTTGCACCCAAAGATTTATTACGAGCGCACCATAACGCGATGATGTTCGCTGCGGTACCTCCAGAAACTAATATACCTAAAGTACTTTGGCTATTTTGTACATGCTCGCTATAAAATTCGTCAGAAAAGTTATAGATTAATCTATGAATCATTGCCAAAGCCTGACGTTCATAAGGACTAAAAGCTTTGGCTGTTTCTATTTTGACAACATTCTGATTCATTGCTGTCATCAGTTTTGCCAAAGGTCGTACAAAACAAGGCAGCGCAGAGGTCATGTGACCTATAAATCGGGGTGAAGATGTATGTATTGAATGATTAATAACATTACTTGCTAAATATTCCAGGTAGCTATCAAAATCAGCAGGATTAGTGGGAACTTGGCTATCAGCAAAGGTTTCTATTAATGAACTAAATTCAATACTTGAATTAGTGTTAACTGCATTTAAGAAATTATCAATCAACACATCAGTTTCAACAGCCATCTTAGCTTCTGTAGCGACTAAGCTATTAGATGGTGCAAATAATTCCATCACTTCATTGGCAACTGCATAGTGTGGCGTTAGCTCATTCTCCAAAAAGAGATTTTGCTGAGTTTTTTCTTGTCTTTGCTGACTTAATGCCATTTTCTACCCCACAAAGGATTTATGTTTTTGACTTCTTACTTTTGACTGGCTCGGCGATGGTTTTGTCTGGCTTCTTTGCGACGCTTAATTGAAGCAGACCTAACTTGAGGACGGTAAGAATCTTTTTGCGAAACAGCTTCTTCATCGCTAGTTAAAAACTCGGCAAGAGAACTGATAGTTGGTCTTTCATAAATGCTAATTATCGGAATATGGGTATTTAATTCTTTCTGTAACTGAGAGATAACCTCAACACCGATTAAAGAACTTCCTCCCAAATCAAAGAAGTTATCATAAATACCAATCTTTTCAATTCCTAAAACTTTTTGCCAAGCTTTTGTAACTATTTGCTCTACCTGATTACTAGGTGGAACGTACTCGTTTTGTAAGTTTCGTCTGGAATGAAGCGATAAAGTATCTGTATTATTTTGTAAAAAATGTCGTTTTATCCATTGCTCAATTCTTGGTTGTAATTCTCCCGCAGAAACAACAATCTGAGGAGTTTTAGTTAAACATAATACACGCCTAAAGACATCTATACCTTCCTTCCATGTCATGCGTAATTTTTCTAAGGCTACTCCCACAGTCAAGTCTTGGATATCGCCTTCTTCAGATTGCCAAGTATCCCAGTTCACGCTAATACAAGGAAACAAATTTTTTTGGTTATGCTTGTGAGCATAAGCATCCATAAAAATGTTAGCAGCAGAATAGGAAGTTAACCCTAAACCTCCTAAGACAGATGATGAGGAAGATGTGAATAAACAAAAATCTAGCCTTTGACCTTGCAAAACTTTTTCTAAGACAAATAGCCCATATACTTTAGGACTAAATTGTGCTTGGCTTTGAGCTTTAGAACTTTCTTCAATAGTGTAATACGCATCGTCATTAATTCCGGCGGTGTGGATGACACCATGAATTTTCCCAAAGCGTTCTTTAGCTAATTGTATAGCTTTTTGCATTTGTTGTTCGTTAGCTACATCAGCACTAATCGCTTCAACCTCAGCACCTAATTCCTCAAGCATCATCACTTTTTTCAGCTTTTGGCTAACTTCATTGGATTCATCATGATTTAGTAGCCATTCAGACCATTGATGTCTTTCTGGTAAGCCTTTTCTACCGATTAAAATTAGTTTAGCTTGTACTGTTTTTGCTAAGTATTCTGACATTGCTAAACCAATGCGACCAAGCCCGCCGGTGATTAGATAAACACCCCCTTTTTTTAACTTGGTTTTGCTGGTAATACTCTCATCTAAACGTATAGCTTCATAAGTTTTAATCCAGCGATGATTGCCACGATAAGCAATTAAGTTATCAGTTATTGGTGCTGTAAATTCTGTCAGTAACGAGTCTATTAGTGTTGGTGATGGCTTAGTTCTAGAGTCTGTAAGTATGATATCAAAGCAGCAGCAAGTTATGTTGAGATATTCTTGTGGAATTACATTGCATGGGCCCAATATAGTTGTTTTCTCAGGACATAAACTCTCGCTACCAGTAACATCATGTAGATTGCTGGTAACAATCATCAACTTTATTGGGTCAATGATATTCTGTTTTGCTAAGGCTTGTGCTAGAAACAGCAGACTATCAAAACCGAGATTTTGGCAATGCTCAAAAAACTGATATTGTGTCTCTGGGTCTAGCTTATGATTAGGTAAAATATCGTTAGGAGTTACGCTCCAAAAATGCGCGATTTGCCTACCTTCGTTAATCCAATTTTGTTCTTGCAGTACTTTAAATAAAGTATTATAGTCATCTCTTCGTTGGGGATTAATTACATAATTACAGTCATCAAATTTAGCAAATTTATCACCAAGCCTCACAAAAATTATATCTTGATTTTGTTGCTTGAGTCGATCTGCAATTTCTACTCCCACTCCATAGTTATCAACAAAAATTAACCAAGATGACTTTTCTTCTAGCAATTTCTCCTGTTGAATAAGCTCAACTGGTGTAGATTCTTTCCACCGAGGAACATAAAACCAGTCAGCAATATCTGGCTTTTTATCTGATTTTTTTGGCGACATCATTGCCAAAGTGGCATTTCGATTTACCTCAATCCAATAACGCTGGCGCTCAAATGGATAAGTAGGTAAAGGTAGGCGATGACGCTTTTCATTTACATAAAAACCAGACCAATCAATTTGAATTCCTACTAACCAAAGCCTACCCAAGGTATTAAGTAAAAATTCTATATCTGATTGTTGCTCTTGAGGATGCGGTATAGAGGTTAGTGTGATTACATCTGTTTGATGTTGTTTCGCTAAACTACTTAACGTCCGTCCCGGCCCGACTTCCAATAATATTTGTTCTGGTTGTTTCAATAACTCAGAAATTCCTAAGCTAAAGCGTACCGCTTCTCTTAAATGCCTAGCCCAATATTTAGGATTTGTTGCTTCAGTTGCAGTAATCCAAGTTCCACTAACATTAGAAATAAAAGGAATTTTCGGAGGATTAAGTTTTACTTCTTGTAATGACTGAATGAAAGTCTCAATGATGGGCGACATCATTTCAGAGTGAAAGGCGTGAGATGTATGCAAACGCCTACAATTTACGCCTATTTGTTGTAGTTTTTCTTGCAATCCTTCTATTGCTGTGTCTGAACCAGACACTACGCAAGAAGAAGGTCCATTAATGGCAGCTAGAGAGATTCCTTTTTCTAGAAATTGTTGTATTTTTTGTTCTGGAAGCTGAACTGAAAGCATAGCACCGCCGGGTAACTCTTGCATGAGTTTTCCTCGCGTTGCTACTATCGCTAAGGCATCTTCTAAAGTGAAAACTCCAGCTATAGTTGCAGCTACATATTCTCCAATACTATGACCAATCATTGCCTCTGGGCGCATACCCCAAGACATCCACAACTTGGACATAGCATATTCAATTACAAACAATGCTGGTTGAGTAATTGCTGTTTGTTGTAATTTTTGTGTTGCTTCTGGAATGTTTTCTTCCCTGGGATAAAGAACTTTACGTAAGTCTATTTCCAAGTGAGGTTTTAGTAGTTCGCAGCAGTAATCAACTTGTTCTCTAAATACGCTTTCATTTTCATATAATTCTCGACCCATATTTACATATTGCGAACCTTGTCCGGAAAACATAAACACAACCGAACGATTACAAGGTTCTTGGTAATAAGTAAAAGTTCTTTGCGGGTCTTGCAATGCGTTAATTGCATCTTCTTGATTTTGACAAACTACCATGCGGCGATGGTTGAAAGCCCAGCGACCCACTTGCAAAGTATGAGCAACGTCAGCGAGATTTAAATCTGGATGCTTTTGCAGATGATTAACCAGATTTTCTGTAGCAGTTTTTAGTGCTGTATTAGTCTTAGCTGAAAGTACCAGTAATTGATACCTTCTCCCCTGCTCCCCTGCTCCCATGCTCCCCTGCTGCGTTGGAGCTTCTTCTAAAATTACATGGGCATTTGTACCGCCAAAACCAAAGGAACTAACACCCGCACGGCGAGGAGTACCGTTTGTTTTCCACTCTGATAATTGATTATTTACATAAAAGGGACTGTTAGCAAAATCAATTTGAGGCGATGGTTCTTCAAAATTTAAACTAGGAGGAATTTGTTTATGTTTTAGGGCTAAAACAGTTTTAATTAAACCTGCTACACCGGCAGTTGAATCTAAATGTCCAATATTGGTTTTTACAGAACCAATGGCACAAAATCCTTTTTTCTGAGTTTTAGTACGAAAAGCTTGTGTTAATGCAGCGATTTCAAGGGGGTCACCTAAAGAAGTTCCGGTTCCATGCGCTTCAATATAGCTAATAGTTTCAGGTTCGACTTCAGCCATCACCTGAGCGGCTCGAATTACTTTCGCTTGACCATTGACACTGGGTGCGGTGTAGCTAACTTTATCGGAGCCGTCATTATTAATAGCAGAGCCTTTGATAATAGCATGGATGCAATCTCCATCTGCGATCGCTTCTTCTAATCGTTTTAAAACTACAAGACCTAAACCTCTTCCTTTCACGGTTCCCGCAGCCTTAGCATCAAAAGCACGGCAATGTCCATCAGGAGATTCAATTCCTCCTTCTTGATATAAATAACCGTCTGCTGTTGAGATTGAAACTCCTCCTGCTAAAGCAATATCGCATTCACCACTGAGTAAACTTTGACAAGCTAAATGTACGGCAACCAATGAACTCGAACAAGTAGTTTGAACCGCATAACTTGGCCCTTGCAAATTTAATTTATAAGACACAAGTGTAGTAACGTAATCTGGAGAATTTCCTTTTTCTATTTGCTTATCGCCCACAGAAGCTATCAAATCGTAATTAGAATAAATATTAAGTAGATAGCTGCCAAAACTCGTACCAGCGTAAACTCCAATAGGTTTTTTATATATCTGCGAACTATAACCAGCATCTTCAAGAGCTTTCCATGAATACTCTAAGAAAAAGCGCAATGAAGGCTCCATAACTTCAGCTTCTCTAGGGCTAAAGTCAAAGAATGCAGCATCAAACAAATCTATACCTTCGACTCGACCTTCTGCTTTCACATAATTCGGGTCATTTAGTAAGGTGGCATCTACACCTAAGTCTTTTAATTCTTGGTCGGTAAATTTATGAATCGACTCCACTCCGTCTCGGAGATTTTGCCAAAATTGCTCTATATTTTGAGCTTCTGGAAAACAGCCACTCATGCCAATAATAGCTATTTCCAAACCAGTTTTATTATTGAAATATCCTGAATCTTCCATAATTAATTTGGCTGTCTGCCGTTACACATTATGTTGTTTCTTTTGTAAAAAGCGTTGCTTTAATCTAGCTTTACCAGCTTCTATCTGTTCGTTTAATTTATTGCTTTGATTTTCAAAACTATCATCTTCTTCTTGGCTTAAGTATCGAGATATAGAACTGATTGTTGGATATTTAAACAAGTCAGTTATTGCTAAGTCTGGTTTAAAAAGCTCTCGGAGTTTGCTGTAAACTTGAAGCACATTTAGCGAATGTCCGCCAAGGTCAAAAAAGTTATCTTGAATGCCAACTTTCTCCACCTTGAGAATTTTTTGCCAAATATCGGCAATTGTGTGTTCCATCTCATTTCGCGGCAATACATAAGCTGTTTCTAGTACTGGGCGAAGATTATCTGGTTTTGGTAGAGCTTTCCTGTCCACCTTTCCGCTAGGTGCTAGAGGCAGATTTTCTAGCATCACAAAGGCAGAAGGTAACATGTGGTCAGGTAACTTTTCTTTTAAGAAAGTACGCAATTCACTAATACTAGGAACTGGCGATCTTTTGGCAACTATATAGGCAACAATTAATAAGTTACCTGGTTGGTCTTCTTGAACTATGACTACATTTTCACGTACATTCGGGTGCTGATTTAAAAATGTTTCAATTTCCCCAAGTTCAACCCGGAAACCACGAATTTTTACTTGATGGTCAATGCGTCCAAGAAATTCCATATTTCCATCAGCCAGCCATCTGCCTAAATCTCCAGTTTTATAGATTAAATCCTGGCGATTTGGTGGTAACTTCTTCCTATTATCTGGAAATGGGTTAGGAACAAAACTTAAATTAGTTTTTTCTGCATTCTTCCAATACCCCGCGCCGACACCAATTCCCGATACACAAATTTCTCCCGGAGCGCCGATAGGTAATAGTTGCATTTGCTCATCTAGAATGTAGAGATTCAAGTTGGCTAATGGTTTACCAATTGGAACTGTTCGCTGATTTTCACCGAAAGGCTGGTTAACAATAAATTGAGTAATATCGTCAGCAGCCTCGGTAGGGCCGTAAGCGTTAACAATTTTGATTTGAGGATATATCTGGAGCCACTTATTTACCCAACTTACTGATACTGGTTCTCCTACAACCATCATCCATTTCAAATCGGGTAATTCTCTTTCATGAATTCCTAGCTGGGAAGTATATTCCAGTAAGCCGCCAAATAATGCTGGTACTAATTCAACAACTGTAATTTTTTCTGATTTGAGTGCCTTAAATAGTTTATCAGGAATTCCAACAGTTTCTACATCAACTATTACTGTTTTGCCACCAATTAAAAGTGGTGCTAAAAATTGCCAGACGGAAATATCTGTCGATGAAGGAGCGCTTTGAAGAAAAGAAAATTCTTCTGTTAACTGCAACTCATCAAATTGGGCATAAATATGATTAATTGCACCATCATGTCTGACAATTGCTCCTTTTGGTAATCCTGTAGACCCAGAAGTATAGAGCATATAAGCTGGGTCAGCAGCATCATTAATAGCTTCTATATTATCATTAGGCAGATGTTCAAAATCTAACTTATTATATATCTTTAATTGTGGGCGATCGCCAACCAAGTTATGACCAGGAACAATACTATCCAAACAAATAATAGATGATAGCTGCGAACAATCTTCTGCTAAGTCTGATAAAGCATTCAATAACGAAGAATCTGTGAACAAGAACCTCAATTCGCTATTAAATAACATATATTTAATGCGATTCGCCGGGTAAGTACTATCAATCGGTACATAAGCTCCACCTGCCTTGTAGATAGCAAGGATAGCAATGAGGAAATTAATATCGCGGTCTTTGAAAATCCCTACAAACTCTCCTTGATTAATTCCTAATTTACGCAATAAATCAGCTAGTTGATTAGCTTGATAATTTAGCTCTTGATAAGTTAATTTAGTTTGTTTATTAATTACAGCTATGTTGTTTGGAGTCTGAGATACTTGCTTTTCAAATAATTGATTTATTGTCCGATCAACTGGATACTCTTTAGTATTGTTGTTGTAGTTATGTAATAGTTTATATCTATCAAAGTCTTTTAAGAAAGTAATATCTGAAATTTTGATCTTAACTTGATTCAGACAGCTTTCTAGAACATTGACATAACATCTGCTCATCAACTTAATATTTTCATCTTGAAACAGATGTTCGCTATATTCTATATCAGCATTAATACTTTCCCCATTAACTGTAAAAGAAATTGTAATGTCATTATTGAGTTGGTTTAACTCGGTTCTTTGGTGAATATTTTCTAATAAAATTACTATGTCAAAAATTGGACAACGATTAGTAATTGTCGGTATTTCTAATAATTTAATTAATTCATTGAAATTATAGTTTTGATGGCTATAAGCAGCTATGGCAGCATCTTTTACTTGTAAAACAAAATCTTGGAATGAAAACTGAGACTTAACTTGAGTACGCAAAGGAATCACTTTGCTATTTACGTCATCTGTTCCAATTTTTTCATATACTGGTATGCCAACAATAACATCATTATTTCGCGTATATTTTGGCAGCAATATTTTCAGCGCAGATACAAGTATTAAATAAATTGAAAAATAAGAACCTTTCCCAAGTTTAACGATTGCTTGAGATAAATCATTTGATAAATCAAAGCTTAGAGATTTTTTGCTCCCAGTAGGGAATAAAGGTCTTGCATAGTCCAGCATTAAATTTGTTTCTGGCAATTCTACCGATAGTTTATTTAGCCAATAAATTTTTTCTGAGAATGTGTCATGCGAGTGTAGATGTAAACCCATAATCTTTTCCTGATAATCAACTACTTGGCGAATTAACTAATACGTAAATTTAATTTGAGATACAATCATCAAAGGCTGCTTTGATAATTGAACAACCCTTTTGCAAGCTGGACATATCAATTATTAAAGGTGGCAGAATTTTAATTACGCTATCATTTCTGCCTGCTTTTTCAATGATTAATCCTAGTTCAAAACAACGCGATGTGATATGTTGAGATAAAGCGCGATCGCTAAAATCTTTTACATCAATTCCCCAAATCATTCCAATCCCGCGGATTGAAATCTTTTCACTAATTGGTGCTATTTCCTGATTGAGAAAATTTTTCAAAAAAAGCTCTTTAGCTTTCACGTCTTGTTCAAAATCATAACTTTCTCGATACTCTAGAGCCGCTGTTGCTCCAATAAATGCTAATTGATTTCCTCTAAAAGTACCATTATGTTCGCCAGGTTCCCAGATATCCAACTCTGGCTTAATTAATAATAGCGACATGGGGAACCCATACCCGCTAATTGATTTAGAGAGTACTACCATATCGGGAACAATATCTGCTCTTTCAAAAGAAAAGAAAGATCCAGTTCGACCGCAGCCGACTTGAATATCATCGCAGATTAATAAAATATCATTCTCATCACACAACTTTCTTAATCTTTGCATCCAGTCAATGGGAGCTACAATAACTCCACCTTCGGCTTGCACTGTTTCAAAGATTATTGCTGCCGGTTTTTCAATTCCAGAATTAACGTCATTTAAAACCGATTGTATATATTCTATTGTGTCAAAACTCTCCATAAATCCATAAGGATAAGGCATAAATGTTACATTACTTGATGTACCAATTGTGCCTGCTCGAATTCCGACATTACCACTAATTGCTAAACTACCTAAAGTCATTCCATGATATCCTCCCATGAAGGAGAAAATACCCGGTCTTTTTTTAACTTTTCTGGCTAACTTTAAAGCAGCTTCAACTGCATTTGTTCCTGTTGGCCCGCAAAATTGAATGCGATAATCTAGTTTTTTTGAACTGAGTACGACTTCATCAAACTTCGCTAAAAACTTTTCTTTAGCCGAAGTATACATATCTAACCCGTGTGCAATTCCATCAGCATCTAAATATGAAATAACCCTTTGTTTTATATAATCATGGTTATGTCCATAATTTAAAGCCCCTGCTCCAGCGAAAAAATCAATATATTCTTTCCCTGATTCCGAATAAATTATAGAACCTTTAGCCCTATGAAAGATATCCGGAAAATTATGGCAATAAATTCTGACGTTAGATTCACGCTTTTCAAATATGTTCATGAGATTTTTTGATTTGAATTACAAACCGAGCATATAGCGATTTCCAGTTAAGTGAGGTACAGAATTAATGTTTTTAAACGCAGAGAAGCGCAGAGTCAAGCGCAGAGGTACGCAGAGGTTTAGCCAATAAGATAAGCAATGTACTAAGTACCTCAGCAGACTAGGAAACACTATAACTTTTTAAGAAACATAATTGAGATAAGATTTATAGAATTTGAAAATTATTTGAGGGGGTACTTTAAATACTAAGCCCATCGTTAATAACCAGTTATAATATACATTTTGAACTGGCATTCCTTTTTTAATAGCTGCTAGAGCAGTGAGTGAACTTTTTTGAGTATGCCAATCGATATTAAAAGAAATTGACATATCTAAACTTCTAACATGATGCAGCGTTCCAGGAGGCATATATAAAATCTCCCCAGGATTGACAATAAATGTAATCGGTCTGGCGTTTTTGTAATCAGGATATTTATTAAAATCTGGATTTTCTGGATTAACACCAAACCATCTCCAGCCTTGGCGATAACAATATTTGGCGTCTTCAGGTAATAAGATGGTAAATTGTTTGCGTCCGGCAATTTGGAAAAAAATATTGTTAGTGAGAAGACAATCAAAATGTAGCGGTGTAATACTGTTAGAAGAACCTAAGAAAAACTGGCAGTAACGCCACCATTTGTACCAATACCATTCTGGCAAATATTCAAAAGGAAATGGTTTAACGTCCTCTATTAGTGAAGGAATTAAGCTAAATAAAGGTAAGTCATGGCAATATGGTGGCAAAGGATGATTTTCAGGATATTTTTCATAGCTTTCTATTAACTCTATATATTTTTTCATTGTCAAACGGCATATTTCGATTTCCTTGTTGCTAAATCTTTTGGCATAAATATTTAGAGAGGGTGAGATTTTTTTTAAGTATTTTAAAGACCATTTATCAAACCCACTCCAATTAGAAATTACTCCAGAAATTATAACTGGTTTACCTAGTTCAACATAACTTTTTTTGAATTCATCAGTTGATGGTTTATATCTTCTTTCTATTGCAGAGGAAATAATCATGCTTGAATACCTTAAAATGTTGCAGCTAATTCCCAATCAAATGATGCTTCTTTTTCTAAAGCAGTTAATATTTGCTGTTGTTGTGGCGTTAAAAGTGATAGTTTTTTGATTGGAACATCAGGATTATTGATGATTTCTTGGAGAAGTACTTGAAAATCTCTAATTATTCCAGTAATTGTAGCAAGATCAAATCTAGAAGCATTGTATGAAATCGCTACTATGATTTCTGATTCTGGGTAGATAACTAAATTTAAAGGATAGTTGTTTCTGTAATAGGTTCCAGTCGGTTCAAATTCTATATTTCCTTTCCAATTTCTGACAAATTGACTAACTGGAAGGTTCTCAACTACAACAATTGTTTCAAACAATGGTAAATTGCGGGGTACTTCACTCCAGCCTTGAATTTGCGTTAGGGGAGTATATTCATGATGACGCGCTTCTACTAATTGGGTCTGAAAATCTTGTAGCCATGACAATACTTGTTGGTTAGGATTTAACTTGACATTAATTGGTAAGGTATTTATAAACATACCAACCATTGAATGTACGTCGGCTAAGTCTACTGGTCTTCCTGTAACAGTACATCCATACATGATGTTGTCACGACAAGTGTAACGGCTCAGAAGAATAGACCAGATTCCATGAACTAATGTGGCAAGAGTTAGACGATTTTTTGTAGCAAAAGATAGCAGCGTTTTTGTAGTTGCTTCTGATAATTGAATTTTTTCTTCGTCGTACCTTTCTTTTTGGTCAGGTAGTTGATTATTTTCTATATAAGTTAAGGGAGTTGGCGCTTTTATTCCTTGTAGTGCTTGCCGCCAATAACTTTCGGTCTTAGCTATATTCTGTTGCTGTAACCAGTCGATATAATTCCTAAAAGCAAGCACTGGCGGTAAGTTAGCTTGTTTAGATTCACAAAGTGCTGCGTAAATTTGTAGGCATTCTTCTAATATTATCGGAGTTGTCCAGCCGTCTATAATTATATGGTGATTGCTCCAAATAAATTCATAGCAATTATCTGCAAGACGAATTAAAGATAGACGCATTAAACATGGTTGGGAAAAGTCAAAACCTAATTGGCGATCGCTCTCTAAAAATAACTTCAATTTATTTTGTTGTTCTGCTTGCTCAACACCACGCCAATCATATTGATTTAGACTAATTTTTACTTGTTTATAGACAACTTGTAATGGATTATCAATATCTTCCCAATAAAATCCTGTACGCAAAATAGTATGTCTATCTACTACTTGCTGCCATGCTTTTTCAAAAGCCTCTATATTTGGATGCCCGTGCAAAGTTAAGGTATGGTGAAAGAAATATAACGCTGATTCTCTCGCATACAAACAATGGAATAGCATCCCCTTTTGAACTGGTGTAAGTTCATATATATCTTCTACATTTTCTGGTTTCATTATGCTTTTTTCTCACTTAATCGGTTGATTTTTGCGAACAATTTGTCTAAGTCTTGTTGGTTCAAGTTAGCTCTGGGAAAATCAGACGGTGTATATTTTTCTGCTCGATCCTGAGTGGGTGTAAGATAAACCTCTCCATCTTTGGAATCGTTTTGCTTAGTCTCATTTAAATTTGCTGCTATTACTAATTCAGCAATAGTTTGGTGCAGAAACATTTGTTGAGAAGTTAACTTGAGACCTAATTGGTTAGCTTTGGCAACAATTTGAATTGTAATAATTGAGTCTCCTGCCAACTCAAAGAAGTTATCATGAATACCCACCTTGTCAATTCCCAAAAATTGTTGCCAAATATCCGCTAGAGTCTGCTCGACTTCGTTACGAGGCGCAACGTAAGCATTTGCTAAGTTTGGACGTGGATGCCTGAATTGGGCGGAATTTGTTTCTGATGTCTCTGACAAAAGACTTAAATCTTGGTCTATATAATTGAAAGAATTATTCTGTTCAATTACTTGTTGAAAGTCTTGGGTTGAGACAACAACACGAGGCAAACCACTTAACAAAATACGATTAAAAGCTTCAGCACCTTCTTGAGGTAGTATTCCTTTTTTAATTTCTTCTTCACGTTGCAGCTTTAATTGTTCTGGTAGTGTTGTTTCTACTGCCATCCCTACTTCTTGCCAAGTATCCCAGTTGATTGACACCGTGAATTCATCACATTGAGAAGCACGATAATTTGCATAAACATCTAGAAATGCATTGGCAGCACAATAATCTACCTGTCCAAATTCACTCAAGATAGAACTTTGGGATGAACAAAGCACCAAGAAATCTAAAGTAATATGTTTGAACTTTAAAATCTGCTCTAATACTAATGTGCCTTTGACTTTTGATGCCAAAACACTGTTTGCTACATCCTCTGTTTTGAGTTGAATTATTCCACCGCCAGCGATACCCGCTGCATGAATGACGCCATTAATTTGGCCAAATTTTTCTAAAGTTTCACTAATAGCTACCTGCATTTCTTCGTAGTTGGCGACATCGGCACTTTTAATCTCAATTTCCGATCCTAATTTTTCAAGTGCCAACATTTTTTGGATCTTGCGGCTAACAGAATCTTGGCGATCGTGAGTTTCTAGCCATTGTTGCCATTGCGATCGCTCTGGTAATCCCTTTCTACCAATTAAGATTAATTTAGCTTGTACTGTCTTCGCTAAATGTTCCGCCAGCACCAAACCTATACCGCCAAGTCCACCAGTAATTAAGTAAACTCCTGCTTTTTTTAACTTAGCTTTACCTGGGATATTTTCATCTAAACGCACATTTTCAAAGGTTGGAATCCAGCGATAATGTCCCCGATAAGCAACTATATTTTCGGTTTGCTGCGTTGTTACTTCTCTAATCAGATACTTGGCAAATTTATCGGAAATTTGAGCAGTAGGGATTATTACATCAATAAGAGAGCAATGAATATTTGGATATTCCTTGGGAATTACCTTACAAGCACCCAATATCGTTGCTTTCTCTGGGCATAGCTTTTCATCGCCGATGACATTATATAGATTATTAGTTACAATTTTTAACTTCAGAGAATCACTGATATTTTGCTTTCCTAATGCCTGCGTCAAATACAATAAACTCCAAAAGCCGAGCTTCTGACAATTTTCAAAAGTAGGTAAAGTATCATTTGGCGTAATGCTCCAAAAATGAGCGATATGCCATCCGGCACGCTTCGCGATCGCATTTGGAATCAAACTCTGCTTTTGCAGTTCTTCAAATAAAGCATCGTAATCATTTTTCTGCTGTGGGTTAATAGTATATGTATATTTTTCGATCTGAGTAAATTTCTCACCGATGCTAACTTTAATTACATTTTGACTTTGCTGTTGGAGTTGTTTGGCAACTGCATCACCAACTCCATAGTCATCGATAAAAATTAACCAGCAGGTATTTTTTTCAATTGCTTGGAATAATTCAATTGGTGTAGATTGTTTCCAACTTGGGATATAAAACCAATCAGTAATATTTGGCTTTTTACCTAATGATTTTGGCGATATTGTTGATAACCCAGTCTCAGAATTAGCCTCAATCCAATAACGTTGACGCTCAAAAGGATAAGTAGGTAAAGGAATGTGTCTGCGTTGTTCGCGAGCATAAAAGCCCGCCCAATTTATCGGCAATCCTGCTAACCAAAGCCGAGAGAGAGTATTAAGCAAAAATGCCACATCAGAAACTTGTTCTTGGGGATGTCGCAGCGAAGTTAGCACCATAGTTTGTGAAGCTAACTGTCGTTTAGCTAGGGTAGTTAATGTGCGTCCTGGGCCGACTTCTAAAAATATTCGCTCTGGTTGTTGCAGCAGTTCAGCAATTCCCTCGTTAAACAATACCGCTTGTCGTAAATGTTTAGTCCAGTAGTCAGGATCGGTTGCTTGCTCTGCCGTAATCCAAGTTCCAGTAACATTAGAAACAAAAGGAATTTGAGGTGGTTTCAGATTGACTTTTCTAACGTGTTGTACAAATAACTCTAAAATCGGCTCCATCATTTGGGAATGGAAAGCATGAGATGTATGCAGACGGCGACAATCTATACCTTGCTCAGTCAATTTATTTTGTAATATTTCTATAGCATTTGTAGCGCCAGAAACTACACAAAGAGATGGTGCATTACTCGCTGCTAAAGAAAGTTCTGAATCCAACATTGGTTGTATTTCTTGAGCAGAAATAGAAACAGAAAGCATCGACCCAGGTTCGAGATTTTGCATTAATTGTCCGCGAATTGCGACTAAAGTCAGTGCCTCTTCTAAATAAAAAACACCGGAAATGCAAGCGGCTACATACTCACCAATGCTGTGACCAATCATCGCTTGTGGATGCACACCCCACGACATCCAAAGTTTAGCCAGAGCATATTCAATTACAAATAATGCAGGTTGGGTTAATGAAGTTTGTTGGAGTTGTTCTGTTGTAGTTCCTAATGTTGGGGGATAAATTATATCTTTGAGATTTAACTTTAAACGCGCTTCCAAAAATTCACAGCAATCATCAACTTGTTGGCGAAAAATAGATTCTGTTTCATATAATTCCCGTCCCATGTTTACATACTGCGCTCCCTGTCCGGGAAACATAAACACAATTGGATGGTTACGGGCTTCTGAACAATTGCTAAAAATTCCTTGTTTATCTGGCGCTGTTAGTGTTTTTATTGCATCTGGAATATTCTGACATAACAACACTCGACGATGGTTAAAATTTCGGCGGCCAACTTGCAAAGTATAGGCTACATCGGCAAGATTAATTTGAGGATGCTGTGCCAAATAATTAGCAAGATTAGTTGTAGTAGATTCCAATGCTGTTGGAGTTTTGGCAGAGATAGCCAATAAATGCCAGGGACGAGAAATACTTTCTTTGGTTGCAAAAAATGGAGCTTCTTCTAATATTACATGGGCATTAGTACCGCCAATACCAAAAGAACTAACTCCTGCACGTCTAGGATGTTTGTCTGCTTTCCATTCAGAAAGTTTATTGTTGACATAAAAAGGACTGTTGGCGAAATCGATTTGAGGATTTGGTTCCTCAAAATGCAAGCTAGGAGGAATGTGTTTGTGTTTGAGAGCTAAAACTGTTTTAATTAAACCTGCAACGCCAGCGGCTGCATCTAAGTGTCCAATATTTGTTTTTAAAGAACCAATCGCACAGAAATTTTGATTTTTTGTACTACTTTGAAATGCTTGCGTTAGTGCAGCAATTTCAATCGGATCTCCTAAGCAAGTTCCCGTTCCGTGAGCTTCAATATAAGTGATTGTTTCTGGTTCTACTTCTGCAACAACTTGAGCGGTTTTAATAACTTTGGCTTGGCCTTCTATCCGGGGTGCTGTGTAGCTAACTTTGTTTGAACCGTCGTTATTAATGGCAGAACCTTTAATTACAGCATGAATAAAATCTCCATCACTTAATGTATCTTCTAATCTTTTTAAAACAACGATTCCCACACCTTCACCACTTACAGTTCCTTGTGCTTTGGCATCAAAAGCGCGGCAATGTCCGTCAGGAGATTTAATACCTCCCTCTTTATATAGATAGCCAGCTTTTCTTGATGCATTGACAGAAACGCCACCAACCAAAGCAATATCACATTCACCGTTGAGTAAACTTTGGCAGGCTAAATGTACAGCGACTAATGAACTCGAACAAGCTGTTTGAACTGCATAGCTAGGCCCAGTTAAATTAAGTTTATAAGAAGTACGTGTAGCTAGATAATCTTTATCAGCAGCAATTGTTAGCTGATGTTCGTCTATTGAGTTTCTAATATTTTGATTAAAATAAATGTTTAGTAAATAACCGCTTAAGTTAGATCCAGCAAAAACACCTATGGAACCATTATAGGTTTCCGAATTATATCCTGCGTTTTCCAATGCTTCCCAAGCACACTCTAAAAAAATCCGGTGTTGAGGATCGGTCATTTCTGCATCTCTGGGATTAAAACCAAAGAAGGCAGCGTCAAAAAGTTCTGCATCTTCTAAGACAGCATTAGCTTTTACATAATTGGGATTAGTAATAAGTGCTGGATCTACTCCTGCTGCTAATAGTTCTTCGTCACTAAAAAAAGAAATTGACTCTACACCATTTTGGAGATTATGCCAAAATTCCTCAAGATTTTTCGCCCCAGGAAATCTTCCTGCTAATCCGATAATTGCGATTTCTGAACCGTTATTAGAATATGTTTCGCTTGGAATATTCATAATTTATAAATTCCTTAATTATTTTCAACTGATTTAAGTTTTTGCAACCGTTTTCTTTGTTGCGCTTTACCAGCTGAAATTTTTTCTGTTTGGATCTCAGTTTCCTGTAAAGATACTGTTTGATTTGCAGATGAGCTTAAATACTCTGCTAAAGAATTGATGGTGGGATATCTAAACAAATCAAGGGTTGAGAGTTCTGCATTATTTAATATTGTCTGCAATTGGCTGTGAACTGCAACTAAAAGTAATGAATGACCGCCAATTTCAAAGAAATTATCATGAATACCTATTTTTTCAAGATTTAAAGCTTTCTGCCAAACTGAAGCTATTGTTTTTTCTACTTCAGTTTGTGGTACCACATAAGCAACTTCTAATTCTGGGCGTAGAGCATCTGGCATTGGCAATGCTCGACGGTCTACTTTGCCATTAGATGTTAGTGGAAATGCTTTTAATATCATAAAGGCTGTTGGTACCATATGGTCAAGTAATTTATTTTGTAAGAAGCGCCGCAGTTCAGAAATTGTTAGCGTTTTGTCTGGATGAAGAGTTATATATGCTGTTAAATTTTGATTTCCTGGTTTATCCTCCCGAACGATCGCCACACTTGCAGATACTGATGGATGTTGATTGATAACGGCTTCAATTTCTCCTAATTCAACACGGAAACCCCGGATTTTTATTTGGTTATCAATTCTACCGATATACTCAATATCTCCACTCGGTAAAAAGCGAACTAGATCCCCAGTTTTGTAAAGGCGATCGCCTGCTTGTTTACTAAAAGGATTGGGAATAAATTTCAAAGCTGTTAATTCAGGTTGATTTAAATAACCCCTAGCTAATCCAATTCCGCTAATGTGTAATTCACCCGCTACACCTGTTGGTACTGGTTGCAAATATTGGTCTAAAATGTACAGTTGAGTATTAGCGATCGGTTTACCAATGGGTATGGAACCTGAAGTATGTTTTCCTATTGGAATTTGGTAAATACAGCAACCTACTACTGTTTCTGTAGGGCCGTATTCGTTTACTAATATCGTATCTGGGGCTACATCTTGCCAGAAAGTAATGCTTTCGGCTAATAAATTTTCCCCACCAATAATAAAAGCTCTCGTTTTATTTGCTATCTCTTCTTTAGATAACTGTTGTTTTAATAAATCTAAGTGCGCGGGAGTGATTTTGACCAAGCTTAAATTCGAGCTTTTCTTTAAAGCTTGAGAAAGTGTTTCAATTCCTTGTTCTTCTGATAATAACTCTGCTGTGCGGCCGACTAATAAAGGTGATAATAGGCTGGTGATGGTTAAGTCAAAACCCAGAGGTGAGTGGACTAGAGTTCCTACTCCTTGTTCTACTGTATATCTTTGAGTAGCCCAACAGAGGTAATTAACTAATCCTTGATGGGAAATTAAAGTTCCTTTAGGTTTACCAGTGGAACCAGAAGTGTAAATAACATAAGCTAAATTTAATGCAGATGTTATAGTAATTGGGTTATCAATTTTTTGTTCTTTTATCGTTTGCCAATCGCTATCAATACAAATTACTTTAATTTCATTTGTAGCTAAATCTGCCATTAAATGCTGTTGAGTCAATAGCACTGGCATTTGAGAATCTTTTAGGATAAAAGCTTTTCTTTCTAAGGGATAGTTAGGGTCAATCGGTACATAAGCACCACCCGCTTTTAAGATGCCTAAAAGTGCAATTAACATTAAAGGCGATCGCTCTACACAAATCCCCACCATTACATCAGGTTTCACGCCTAATTTTTGTAGGTAATGAGCTAGCTGGTTAGCACGATTATTTAATTCTTGATAGGTAAATTGCTGATTTTTATAAACAATAGCAATTTTGTCTGATGTGCGTTCTACTTGTTCTGCAAAAAGTTGATGGAAACATTTATCTGCTACAAAAGCAGTTTGTGTATTATTAAACTCAATCAACAGTTTTTGTCGTTCAATATCGCTAAGTATTTCTAATTCACTTAGCAGTGCATCTGGATAGTTAGTTACATTTTCCAATAGAGTAGAAAATTGTCCTGATAACCGTTCGATATCTTCTGGCAAGAATAATTCTGAATCATAGTGCCATTCAGCGTGAAGAGAGCTTTCAGTACGTATAAACGATAATTTTACTTTGAATATGTCAAAACAAACATATTGCTGTAGTAGAGAAAATTTAACTGTACTTGTAGTCAATATTTGTTGATTTTGCTCTATAAACTCAAAGCAAAAGGGTAAGACTAATCCTGAAATTAACTCCCAATTAAAACAATCTTGCCATTCATAAGCTTGATTTTGATTCAAAGTAATTTGCTCTAAAGCTTCGCTAAACTTTAAATTACCTTGCAGATAGCAATCCACTGGTACATATTTGGCAAGTAGTCCCAGCATTGCTTGGAGTTCTTCTTCCGATCTACCATCGCAATGAGTACCAACAACCATATTTGGTACATTAGTCAAACGCCATAATAGTATTTGCCAGCATGTTAGTAATAATGACGATTCAGTAGTATTGAATTTTTCGGCGATCGCATTTATTTTAGCTATCAGTTGAGGCGGAATTATCTGAGTAAAAATTTGTGGTTTAAATTCAGTTGTAGCAGGTAATAGATTTTCATTTGGCAGTTTCAAGTTGAAAATATGGTTAATATCTTTTTCTCGCCAATATTCTCTACCATTTTCTGCTTCTTCTGACTCTAATAATTCATTCTGCCAGTCTGAAAAAACGATATATTGCACTGGTTCATCATCATATAAATTACCAGTGTAAGCATGAGTTATTTCTGTTAATAAATTATTCAGTGAAGTTCTATCTGTGTATAAACCAGGTAAGTTTAACAGTAATAAATATTTAGATTCTGGAAGGATAACTAGAGATATCTGTAATGATGATTTCTCTAAATCGAATTTTTGCTGTTTAATAGATTCAATTAATAATTCAAGAGTATTATTTTGTTTTTCAGGTGTAATCGAACTAAAATCATGTTCTTTTATTAATAAATTGCTGTTGTTTTCAATTACTTGTAGTGGAATATTCATTCCTGGCAAGCAGCGAAAACTAGTGCAAAGGATTTGATGTCTATTGACAATACTTTTTAAGGCAGTCTTAAAGGTCTCTATATTTAAATTACCTGTAATTTCCACCGCAGTAAATGAATAATAGGCAATGCTATTGTTATCTTGTTGTAGTAGCCATAAATGTTTTTGCTGTGGTGAAAGTTGGAAACCGTGAATTACTTGATTATTCATATAACGAACCGCAGAGACGCTGAGGGCACAGAGAGGGGAGAGAAATTGTTTAGTCTATGGATTTTATGAGTGAATAATTATTTAAAAATAATGCTGAAAAGGTTCACCCATTGCAGTTAAAATTTTTCTCGAACCAGAGTAGGGATTACGTGCGTGGGCTGTCAACATATTATCGAGCATTAATATATCGCCTTTCTGCCAAGGATAAACAATCATTTCTTGTTGATAAGCTTCACGAATTTCTGCAATAACTGAGTCTTCAATGGAAGAACCATCGCCATAAAAAGTGTTATATGGTAAATCTTCTTCTGTAAACTCGCTGAAGAATTTTTCTCGAAATTGTGTTTGCAAACTCGATACATGCCAAAAAACAACATGGTTAAACCAAACCATTTCACCCGTTTTTGGATGTTTTGTTATGGCTGGACGAACTTGACGAGTTCTTAAACCCTTGTCATCTTTCCACTCAACTTCAATACAAGCATTACGACAATATTCTTCCATTACAGCTTTGTCTGTTGTGTGATAGACTTTCTGCCAAGGTAAACCAAATCCATTTCCATAGTTGCGAACTAACATCCAACCTTTTTCTTGAAAGCGTTCTCTAATGCGAGGATGAATACGTTGAAATACTTTTCTCACATCAGCAATTGGAGTTTCTCCTCCTTGGCTTGCAGGTTCTATGCAACAAAACCATATCTTCATCGGGTAGGTATTGGCATAGGATGATTCATTATGTAAGGCAATGGTTTGCTCAGCAGGAAATTCGGTAGATGTGTAAACTTTTTCGCTTAATTTAGTACGAGGTGTGGAAGATTCTATGTAAGGCATTAATTGAGGACATACGCCGCTAACAAATTGCTCAAAATCCTCTTTTTGATTAATAGTAAAATCTCTAAATAAAATTCCTCCATATTTAAATAAGTTATTGATAATGAATTCTTGATTCTTTTCAGCCCAGATTGGCAAATTTAAATCGCTGAATTTAGGCGAAATAACTAAAGGTAGTTTATCTCCAGATTGTAAAAAAGATTCTGTAATTAATTCTTCTGGCGATAAGTTAATTACTTTAGGTTTGGGTTGCGATTTAAATGCTTTAAATTTTTGGCTACGGGCTTGTTTAAATTCTTCTTGTTTTGCATCTTGCCTTTGTTTGTCTGCTGTTACCAGTATTTCTTTGATGCTTGTAAATTTAATATTAGGTTGAGCAACAACGGCACGCAAAATTATTTCATAATCTTTAATAAATTTAGCGATCGCAGTAGCATTAAATAACTCTGTGCTATATTCCAAACTACCACTCAACCCTTGTTCATTTTCCCACATAGTAAGTAATAAATCAAACTTAGCTGTGCCATTGTCAATCTGTTCGACAATTTTCAACTTCAAGCCTTCGAGTTCTAGTGGAAGCGTTGGGGCATTTTGGAGAACAAATTTAGATTGAAACAGAGGTGTACGACTCAAATCTCGTTCTGGTTTCAAGGCTAAGACTAACTGGTCAAATGGCATATCTTGATGTTCGTAAGCAGCCAAGGTCACCTCACGAACGCGTTTCAATAATTCCTGAAAAGTTGGATTTCCTCCCAAGTTAGTACGTAATACTAGCTGATTAACAAAAAAACCAATAATATTCTCTGTTTCAGGAAAATTCCGGTTAGCGACATCTGTACCGACAACAATATCATCTTGCTTTGCGTAGTAATGCATTAAGGTTTTAAATGCTGCCAATAGAGTCATAAATAGAGTGACTTCTTCTCTACGGCTTAATACTTTAATTTCTTCACAAAGTTCTTTTGAGAATTCTATATGTTGTCTACTACCGCGAAAAGTTTGGATTTCAGGACGGGGATACTCGGTAGGCAATTCCAGTACAGGTAAGTTTGCAAGTTGTTGTTTCCAATAAGATAAATGTTTTTCCATCACTTCACCTTGCAGCCACTGATTTTGCCAATAGGCGAAGTCTGCATATTGAATTGGTAATTCTGCTACAGGTGATGGTTGTTTTTTCCTGAAAGCTGCATAAAGCGCAGATAATTCACGAATAAGTACACCAATTGACCAACCATCAGAAATAATGTGGTGCATTACTAACACCAATACATAAGACTCTTCGCCTAAACGCAATAAATTAACTCGCAGCAATGGACTTTTATTTAAATCAAAAGGCCGTTGAGCTTCCTCCAGAATTGACTGCTGCACCGTAACAAATTGCTTTTCTGCTGAAATTTCACTTAAATCTATGATTGGCACAGCAATAAAAACAGATGAAGCGATTATTTGTATAGGATTTCCATTTACTTTTTTAAAGCTAGTGCGTAATACTTCTTGACGGCGTAAAAGTTCTTTAAAAGTTTGTTCTAAAGCATGTATATCTAAATATCCGTTCAGGTAAACGGCAGCTGGCATATTATATGTAGAACTTCCTCTTTCCAATTGTTCTAGAAACCACAATCTTTTTTGAGCAAAAGATAAGGGTATTTCTTTGTCTCGTGAAACTCTTTCAATTGGTGGCAGTGGCTTAATACCTAGCTGCTTTTCCTCAATACTTTTGGCTAATTTTGCTATTGTTGGTAGTTCAAAAATTCGCCGTATTGGTAACTCGACATCAAGATTTTTATTAATCCGGGATATCACTTGGGTTGCTAAAAGTGAGTGTCCCCCGAATTCAAAAAAGTTATCGTTAATTCCTAATTTTTCTAATGCAAGTACTTCCATCCAAATCGCTGCTAATTGTTTTTCCATAGCGGTTTGAGGTGCAACAAACTTTTCCTCAAATTCTGGAAGTACTGTATCAAGAGCAGGTAGCGCCTTACGGTCAACTTTACCGTTAGGTGTTAGTGGAAGTGCCTCTAATATTACAAAATTTGTTGGCATCATGTAGCTTGGTAATTTTGACTCCAAAAAGCTACGGAGTTCAGAAATTGTTAATGTTTGTTGGTTTTGAGGAACTAAATAAGCGACTATTCTTTGAGAATCTAATGAATCTTTACGTACTACAACTACAGCTTCTCGCACTGCGGAATGTTGGGTAAGGAGTGCTTCAATTTCTCCTAGTTCAATACGAAAACCACGGACTTTTACTTGGTTGTCAATGCGACCAATATATTCGATTTCTCCATTTGGTAAATAGCGGGCTAAATCTCCTGTTTTATACAAACGCCCAGCTTTTTCACTAAATGGATTTGGTATAAATTTCTCTGCTGTCAAGTCGGGACGGTTGAAATAACCTCGTGCAAGTCCGTCGCCACCGATATGCAATTCCCCTGCTACACCCACAGGAACTAACTGGTTGTATCGATCTAAAATGTAAAATTGTGTATTAGCGATCGCATTACTAATCGATATAATTCTACTATCAGTTTTTACCTCAGATGCTGCTGACCAAATCGTAGTTTCTGTAGGGCCGTACATATTCCATAAAGAAGCACAGCGATGCAATAATTTATTAGCTAAATACCCAGGTAAAGCTTCTCCACCACAGAGAATTTTTAATTGATGATTCCCACTCCAGCCTGCTGTTAAAAGTAGTTGCCAAGTCGCTGGTGTCGCTTGGATAACTGTTGCTTTGGAGTCTGCTAGTTTTGCTGACAATTGCATTCCATCCGAGGCTATTTCCCGACTAGCAATTACCAAAGAACCACCAACTATAATTGGTAGAAAAAGTTCTAAAGCAGCAATATCAAAAGAATATGTTGTAACTGCCAGTAAAGTATCATTTTGGGTTAATCCTGGTCTTTGCTGCATGGAGTACAAAAAGTTGCTCAAAGCGCTGTGAGGAATTTGTACGCCTTTTGGTTTACCTGTAGAACCAGATGTATAGATGACATAAGCTAGGTTATCAGTAGTTAGTTCAGAAAATAAATTCTCCTGACTTTGTTGTGCAATTTTCTGCCAATGTGCATCTAAACAAACGACTTGGCTTTTATTTTGCGGTATTACTTCTAAAAGTGATGTTTGAGTTAGTAATACTGGGGCTTGAGCATCTTCTAAAATAAATGCTAATCGCTCTTTTGGATAACTCGGATCTAGCGGAATGTATGCTCCACCTGCTTTGAGTATGGCTAATAATCCAATCAGCATATTTAGGGAACGTTCTACACAAATCCCTACCAAAACTTCCGATTTTACTCCCAGTTTTTGTAAATAATGTGCTAATTGATTAGCTCTGGCGTTGAGTTCGCCATAGGTTAATTCCTCATTTTCAAATACTGCTGCTACGGCATCAGGTGTTTTCTCTACTTGCGCTTCAAATAACTCATAAATACACTTTTGAGGATAATCAACTTGGGTATTATTCCAATCTAACAACAATTGGTAATGTTCCTGTGCAGTCAGCAATGGCAAGTCTTTAACACGCTGTTGCTCCTTGGCTGTCATACCCAATAATAATGTACGAAAGTGCCCCAACATTCGAGCAATTGTATTTGACTCAAACCGATGGCTTTCATAGAAAATTTCTAATAATAATTCTGAATCCACCTTCACTGATAGAGTGAGGGGATAATGAGGATGTATAAAACTACGAACATTAGATATTTTTAAATTACTAACTTGGTATAATTTACAAAAATCTGTTGGGTAATTATGAAAATTAACTATACTTTCAAATAAAGGTTGCCCAGATGGTATATCACTGCATTTTTGAACTTTGATTAATGGGCATTGTTCATACTTTCTTGTTTCATTTTGCTGTATTTGTAGTTGCTTTAACCAAGAGACAAGAGATTCTTCTGAATTTACACGCACTCGCACTGGCAGAGTATTGATTAACACTCCTACCATAGATTCAGTTCCAGCTAAACCACCTCGACCAGAAACAACACTTCCAAAAACAACATCATTCTCTTTGCTATAACGGCTTAAAAGAATAGCCCATGTACCCTGTATTAAAGTATTTAATGTTAGCTGCTGCTGTCGTGCAAAAGATTGCAATGTTAATGTTTCGGCTGTGGATAATTTAATATATTGCTGTTGATATTCTTTCTGTTTATCAGACAAATTACTAGAGGTTTCGTCTACACTCAAAGGAGTAGTTGCATTAAACTGTTGCAAATACCGTCGCCAAAAAGCCTCACTTTCGCAAATATCCTGCTGTTGCAGCCAAGCTATATAATCTCGGTAAGCACGAGGTTTTTTTAAATCTAAATTCTGATTTTGACTAAATGCTCTGTAAAATGTAAAAACTTCATCCATTAGCAAAGATGAAGACCATCCATCTAGTAGCAAGTGATGATGGCTCCAAACAAACTGATAGTTATTTTCGGCTAATTGAATCAGAGTTAACCGCATCAACGGTGCTTGATAAATATTAAAACCTCGCTGTTGTTCTGCGGCTAAAAAAGTTTCCATACGCTTTTGCTGCGTAATACTTTCAATTGACTGCCAATCTTCTTGGTTCCAAAGCAATTTAACTTGTTTATGTACAATTTGAGCAGGTTCTTTTAAACCTTCCCAAATAAAAGATGTTCGTAATATTGGGTGACGCTCTAGCAATTGTTCCCAAGCTTGCTTGAATGCTGGAATATTCAATTTTCCTTGCATCTGGCAACTGAATATTTCGCAATAAACTGCTGAATGTGGGGCATAAAGGCTGTGAAATAATATGCCCTGTTGTGTCGGTGAAAGTGGATAAAAATCTTCAAGGTTTTTCATTTTATCAATAAAGTTAAGAGTTATCAATTTTCGCCAAAATACTATCAATTTCAGCCTGACTCCATTGGGTAGACTTAAATTCTGCAAAGTCAGAAGGTGTGTAATTTATTAACGAAGAAGATTGAAAATCTCTAATTAGCGATCGCAAATTTTCTACAAAACCTTCAGTTAATTTTTTAACTGTCTCTGCTCGATATATGTTTGTGCTATAAATCCAATCAACTTTTAACTGATTGTTAATAATTAAACCATTAATTTCTAACAGATGGCTACGATTTCCTTGCAAACTAACAACATTTCCGGAAGATTTTTCAGACAGCTTCCACAAAGTAGATTTGGGTAAGGTTTCTTCTAGGTTACCAAGGTAGAGGAAAATTACTTCTGCTGGCTGTAGCGATCGCAATTTTTCTGTAATTAGCGTATCATGACTTAAATATTTGAGAACGCCATAACCAAGTCCTTGGTTGGGAAAGTTCCGAACTTGCTCTTTAACAACTTTCAGCACTTCCACAGGTTCGCATAAACTCCCTATTTCTAATAAAATAGGCGCAATATTAGTAAACCAGCCTACTGTTCTTGATAAATCTATATCATCAAAAATTACTTCTCTACTATTACCTTCTAAATTAACTAATAATGATGAAGTTCCAGCCCATTTAGTAATAGTTTGAGTCAAGGCTGCCAGCAATATATTATCCATTGTTAATCGATAAGCTGCTGTTACTTCGTCCTGCAATATCTTGGTCTCTTCAACACTGAGCGTAATTGATATAGTTTGAGATGATTTAACATTATTTATACCCTGTGGATAATCAGTTGGTAAGGGTAGTACCCATTCACGAGATGCTGCTAACCAATAAACTTGCTCTCGTTGCAATTCAATAGATTCTGCGTATTCAATTAATCGTTGTGACCATTGCTTAAAGGATGTCGTTTTTAAAGGTAACTTAATAGTTTTTCCTTGGCTTAGTTGCTGATATGCTGTTTGCAAATCATCTAATAAAATCCGCCAAGAACCAATATCTACAGCTAAATGGTGGATAACAAACAACAAACGATTTGCTTGATGTTCTCCCATGTCAAAATAACCAATTTTGACAATCGTTCCATCTGATAAATTTAAGCTTGCCTGTAACTCGTTAGTAGATATTTCAAATGCATTTTCCTGCAACTCTGGTGAAAGCTTAGATAAATCTAACCGTGAAATCGGTATAGTTGCTTTGATACCTGTATTAATCTGTATCCAATTAGATTCTAAGAGTTTAAAACTCAGACGCAGAGCATCGTGGTGTGCTAGTAAATGTTGAATTACCTGCTGTAAAATCCCAATATCTACAGGTTGTTGTAATTCTAACAAAATAGCTTGATTCCAATGATGAGAGTCAAAATTATTTTGCTCAAAAAACCATTTTTGAATCGGTGTTAAAGCTAGTTCACCTTCAACTAATCCCTGTTCAGCAGTTACAGTTTTTGTTATAGTTACAATCTCTGCTAATTGCGCGATCGTTGGGTATTCAAATAAATGTTGATTAGTAAATCGCAACCCTTCTTTGTTCGATCTAGCAGTAATCTGCACGCTCAGGAGGGAATCACCCCCTATTTCCAAAAAATTATCGTAGATTCCTATCTTTTGAATTCCAAGAATTTCTTGCCAAATCTCAGCTATTTTTTGTTCAATTTTATTTCGAGGAGCAACATAATTATTACTCAAGTTTGGTCGTAAATGAATGGCTTGAAAATTCTGTTCTTGAGAAAATTCTTTTGGTTTGTTCCATCGTTCAATTCTAGCTTGTAAATCTGTCGTCGAAATTATTATTTGATTAACTTTTGGTATAGATAAAATACGTTCAAAGACCTTTATACCTTCTTTGTTAGTTATGAATGAATCGGTGGAAATCTCTGGCTTGCTTGCTAATTCCACAGCTAATTCACTAGTCAACCAGTTATCCCAATTGACACTTACCCAGCGAATAGTATTCCTCTGATTATGTTGGTAAATAAAGGCATCTGTAAAATGATGTGCTGCTGGATAAGCCGCCATTCCCAAAGCACCAACAACAGATGATACGGAAGATATCAATACACAAAAATCAATTTGTATTCCCTGCAATACTTTTTCTAATACAAAAAGTCCATACCCATTTGCTTTTAGTTGTTGTTCGCATTCACTCGGAGTTATTTCAGCAATTGTTTTGAATAATTTAATTCCCGCTGCATGGATGACTCCGTTAATCTGAAAAAATCGCTGCAAAGTTTCATCAATAACAGCTTGCATTTGTGATTCGTTTGCAACATCAGCCTTCAATATCAAAACTTCTGCACCAAGTTGTTCAAGAGAACGCAGCTTTAGGATTTTACGGCTGTATTTATCTCCTTCTTCATGGGTAGCTAACCACTCATCCCATGTTTCTGCTGCGGGAAAATTTGAGTGGGTTGTCAGTACTAATTTTGCTCGTATTGTCTTAGCTAAATATTCCGCAAGTTCAAGTCCAATACCTCCTAAACCACCAGTAATTAAATACACTCCTTCTTCCCGCAATGGAGATGTAGTCGTTTCATAGTGCAATGCTTCATAGCTTTGTACCCAGCGATGATGCCCGCGATATGCAACAGTAACATCAGTAGATTTTGTATTTAATTCGATTAGCAGCTGCTGTATGAGTTGGTTTTTTAAAAAAGTGTGAGAAGCGGGATTTACAATATCGATATTGCGACAGATAATATTTGCAAACTCTTGAGGAATAACTTTACACATCCCTACAACAAAAGCTTTTTCAGGGTTTAAACTTTCAGTACCTATGACATCGTATAAATCATTGGTGGTAACCAAAATATCTATAGGTTGAGTAATACCATTTTTATCCAAAGATTTAGTTAAGAATAATAGACTGTAAAAACCCAGATATTGAGAATTTTCAAATAAATCAATTCCTGATTCTATATGTTCGCTTGGTATAACACTCCATAAATGTAATATTACATCTGGAACTCGATCCAGTGCTTGTAAATTGGCAATTAAGGCATCATAATCTTCCGGTGATTGAGTATTTATGGTGTATATGTGATGGTTATTTTGCCTAAACTGTTCTGCTATGGCTACAGAAATTACATCACATCCACTACTTGCCAAATTGTTCGCTATTTCTTCTCCAATACCACAATTATCTGTAAAAATTAGTACTTTTTTTCTAGATTTAATACCTTGAGGTGCAATAGATTGCTTCCAAACTGGAATATAAAACCAGTCTACAATATCTAGCTTTTTGTGGTTTGTTACTAAATAATTTTTGGATGTTTTCTGTGATTCAATCCAATATCTTTCTCGCTCAAATGGATAGGTCGGTAAAGCCAAGCGATCGCGCCTTTCCATTGTATAAAACTTTGCCCAATTAATACTAATTCCAGCTAGCCATAAACGACCCAGAGTGTTCAGTAAAAATGCAATATCAGCTTGTTCTTCTTTAGGATGGCGTAAAGAAGAAAGTATAATTTGCTGCTTTTGTTCTCGTATATGCTGTTTGGCGAAGGTACACAAAGTACGCCCTGGCCCAACTTCTAATAAAATTAAATTTGGCTGTTCTAATAATGTAGATATACCTGCTGTAAACCTCACTGTTTCCCGTAAATGCCTTGTCCAATAAGTTGGATTTGTTGCTTGTTCTGTTGTTATCCAAGTTCCGGTCAAATTGGAGATAAAAGGCATCTGGGGAGGACTAAGTTTAACTGTCTTAACTGCTGTAATGAATGGTTCTAAAATAGGTTCCATCATTTGCGAATGGAAGGCATGGGAAGTATGTAAAAGCTGACATTCTACACCTTGATTTGCTAGCTGTTCTTTTAGTGCATGTATAGCTTTATCGCTTCCTGAAACTACACATGAATTCCGTGTATTGCAAGCAGCTAGAGATAAATTTTCATTAAGAAGAGATTCAATTTCTGCTTCTTTTAAAGGTACAGAAAGCATTTTCCCAGAGGGTAATTGCTGCATTAGTTTTCCACGTATGGCAACTAAAGCTAAAGCCTCTTCAACAGACATAACTCCCGCAAGGCAAGCAGCGACATATTCTCCTACGCTATGTCCGATCGCTGCTTGAGGAGAAATACCCCACGATATCCACAACTGGCTGAGGGCATACTCAACGACGAATAACGCGCTTTGAGTAAAACAGGTTTGTTTGAGTTTCTCTGCTGCGGCTGCTTTTTCAGTCTTGTTGGGATAAATGAGCGAACGCAAATCTAACCCTAAATGAGGTGTTAATATCTGACAACACCAGTCTACTTGCTCGCGAAATACTGGCTCAGTTTCGTAGAGTTCTTTACCCATGTCTGCATATTGAGAACCCTGTCCAGGAAACATGAAAGCGATAAAGCGGTTCTCGTTTGGCTCTTGAAATTGTGTAAAAACTCGTTTTGAAGCCTGTTGGTTGAGTTCGTTAATGGCATCTTGGATATCACAGCAAACCAGCATTCGCCGATAATTGAAGTCTCTGCGCCCCACTTGCAAGGTATAAGCCACATCTGCCAGGTTTTCATCGGGATGCAACATCAGATGTTGGGCAAGATTTTGGGTAGCAGTTTGTAGCGCAGACTCGGTTTTAGCAGAGAGCAATAATAGTTGCCAAGAACGAGAACCACTAGAAGCCGGAAGTATTGGAGCTTCTTCCAAAACTACATGGGCATTGGTTCCCCCCATTCCTAAAGAACTCACACCAGCACGACGTGGGGTAGAATCTGTTTGCCATTGCGTCAGTTTTGTATTGACGAAAAAGGGACTATTAGCAAAATCAATTTCTGGATTTGGTTGTTCAAAGTTAAGGCTGGGTGGAATTAACTGATGTTTCAGGGCTAGGGCAGTTTTGATTAACCCTGCAACTCCAGCGGCGGCATCTAAATGACCAATATTTGTTTTGACTGAACCGATGGCACAAAAACCTTTCTTTTGAGTACTACCACGGAAAGCTTTTGTCAATGCTGCAATTTCAATGGGATCGCCCAAAGCTGTGCCAGTACCGTGAGCTTCAATATAGCTGATTGTCTCAGGCTCTACTTCTGCGAGCATGATTGCTTCGGCGATCGCTTGTGCTTGGCCATCTACACTCGGCGCTGTAAAACCAACTTTCACAGCACCATCATTATTGATTGCTGCACCTTTGATGACTGCATAGATGCGATCGCGATCTGCGATCGCATCTTCCAACCGCTTGAGGACAACAACCCCCACGCCATTACCAATAGTTGTTCCCTGTGCTTTAGCATCAAAGGCTCGGCAATGGCCATCAGGAGAAAGCGTCCCTCCCTGTTGATACAAATAACCCGTTTTTTGTGGGACTCGAATAGAAACTCCCCCTGCCAAAGCTATATCACATTGATAACTCTGCAAACTTTGATAAGCCAAAGTCGTAGCAACTAATGATGTGGAACAAGCTGTTTGAACTGTAATACTCGGCCCTTTCAGATTTAATTTATAAGAAACACGGGTAGAGATAAAATCTTTATCATTACCAATTAACTTTTGATATAACTGCGCTGACCCTAATTGCTCATCTTGTAAATCAATAGATAAGTAGTTATTTAAGCCAGTACCAGCATAAACTCCAATCCGACTTTCACATTTAGTGGAGTCATATCCAGCATTTTCTAATGCCTCCCAAGCACATTCTAAAAATAGACGCTGTTGAGGGTCTGTAAATTCGGCATCTTTGGGATTAATGTCAAAAAATGCTGCATCAAATAAATCTATGTTTTCTAATATCCCGCTAGCTTTAACATAATCCCCATCATTTAAGTAAGTTAAATTAACACCACTAGCTATTAATTCTTCATCTGTAAATAAAGATATTGACTCTACGCCATATTGCAAATTTTCCCAAAAATCATTGATATTTTTGGCTCCCGGAAAACGTCCTGCCATTCCTATAATAGCTATTCCTTCGACTACATTATCGAGAATTTTCATATCGAGTACACAGTTATGCTAATAATTAACTCAAGACTTTGTATAATATTCAAATCATCAAAATGGTTTAACAGTTTTCATGAAAATAAAATCAGATTTATAAGTACTTCCATCTGGTTCCGTATCCAAATTAAAATCAATAGACTTCTTGCAGAAGTCGGGAAAAGGGGAAGGGGGAAGGGGGAAAGGTTTGGTATTTTCCCTTTCCCCTTTAACCTTTTCCCTTTTCCCACCTCTTGCAAAAAGCACTTTTGCAAGAGGTCTAATATTAGTCCAGTGGATATGAAGGCGATCGCCGCAACCAAGATTTAGACACTTCATAAGCTGATATTTTTCACAGTTTTAGAGATTATTGTTTTAGGTTGATAGCTTGTTGGCTACAATAATTTAATCATTCAGATAACTTAGTAGAGAAAATATTCTTCTTCTGGTATCAGTAAATGATCTACGTCCGTGTAAAAATCTTGAATTATCAATCATTACTAAGTCACCTGATTCCCAATCAATTACCTCAGCTAATCTGTTCATGAGTTCCTGAATTTGGTTGATAACTCCTAGAGGAATGGGTGAGCCATCTTCAAAAGTAACGACTGCTTTGGGGTTTTTATACTCAGAAATTAAACTGTTTGCAAAGGCATATTGATTACCATATTTTGTTTTGACTACAGCAGAACAAATATATTCTATATAAACAGATTGGTCTTCATTGATTCGGTAACTTAAACCTTCAATACCGTCCAAAGTTTTTTTAACGTCAGCAATGCTAGCGCCTGTACCTAAAAAACGTTTCCAATCCACAGCAGGAAATTTTTGCAAAAATCTAATCTTTCTAGAAATAAATAAATTCTTCAGTTCCCCACTCATTTCCTCCCAAACTCGAACACCATCCCAGAATAAAGTTTCACCACCCTGTGCTGCTGGTACACCGCAGCAAAACCAAACTACATCTGGACGAAAGGGAGAATTAGCATTCTCACAGTGAGGACTAACATAATGCATTCCAGGATCTACTAAAGTGATATACCGATTGTTTGGGTCAACAATGGGTCTATCTTTATCTAAGACAAACCTAGAACTGAATTTTTCTGCAAAGGCTTTCATCTCTTTATAAGTAACACCAAATCCTCGAAAAAGAAGAATACCAAATGACTTAAACATTTTCAAATTTTCTTGTCGAGGCAAATCTAGAATACTATTACCTTGGTTGTTGTAAATTATTTGAGCATTTGTGCTTGTGTCGAAATTGATATTTTTCATATTCAAATTTGTTCAAGTATCTGATTTTTCTAGAAATAGTAATACAGCAAATCAATAAAAAATACTAATTCAAAACTTTAAAATTCATTTCTGAAGCAAGCAAATATCGATTTAATATTTCCACAGCTACTTAGGCTATGTAAGGTCGTATATCACCATGCCCACCCCAAGCTACGATTGTAATTTGCATATTTGTTTCCTGACGTATTCTGCAATGGGTTGAAATTTTATTTTTTGGAGCAAATTAAACATAATTAAGAAACCTTTAAAATCAAACTTCAAACGGCTGAAATTTAGAATACCTTAGATACTTTTCAACAAACTTTATACTAAACTTAGCCTCTTATTAGCTGGCAAATGTTTATCAAATGCTGCGATCGCTTGTTGAATACCATCCTCTCTCGCAATTTTCTTACTAATTTCAAGTAGGCGAGTTTGCATTGCGCGATCGCTAATAGCAGTTTGAATTGCTGCTGCTAACTTTTTAGCAGACAATTGCTCTTTATCCTGTAGTTCAAAATCAATACCTAAACCTGATTTTGCCAGCTGGTTTGCCCAAAATTCTCGATCTGTCAAGAAAGGATCTGGAATAGCAATTGAAGGAATTCCAGCGCGTAAACTACTCATAATTGTTCCCAAACCACCATGATGTACAACTACTGCCACTTTTGGAAATAGCCATTCATGAGGTATCAAACCTTTAATCAAAAATAATCGCTCTGTAGGTTCAGTATCGTTTTCCTCATCCTCTGAACTCTGCACAATTATTCGCCGTCCGGTTAGTGCTGAAACTTCTAGCAACACTTCTTTTGTAAATTGATTATTATCCCAAATCTTACTAATATAAATTGGTGGCAAGCCTTCAGATAAAAAATCTATTAGTTTTGTAGAAGGTTGCCAATCTTTGAAAGTATCTAAAAACCAATAACCTGTTAGATGTACATGTTCCTCCCATTCAGATGGTTTAGATATCAGAGGGCTAAAACTATAGATTGTTGGTAATTTTTGTTGCTGTAAATTAGTCAACAAACCAGCAAAAATAGGAAGAGGTGGTAAATTTAAAGTTGCCTGCCGCCATTTATTAATAGTTGTGCGAATATGCAACCAAAAAATCATGTCATAAACCAGATAACTCAGTCTATTATAAGTAGTTCCCAATATCTTGAAAGGAGGCATTCCCACGTAATGGAAATCTTGTGTTTCGTGATGAGGTTGCATAGGAGCGAAATAACACGGCACACCTAGTTTTTCTGCAATATAGTAACAAGGATATGCAACTCCATTAAATATAATCGCCTCTGCTCCCTGGCACGTCTGCCATAACTGAGCTAGCATACTATTTTCAATTTTCAGATCGTCTGATGAATAAGCTATTTCATTGAAAGTACGAATGTTAAAAATACGCTTTTTATATAGATATTTCTCAAAGTTTGGAGGCTCCCAACCCATAGCAACAAATTCAATTCCAAAACTTTTGATAAATTCTCCATGATCCTCAATCGTGGCAATTCGCACTTCATGTCCAGCTTTTTCTAACCCTAAAGCTAAAGCGACATAAGGTCTAACGTCACCATGCGAACCGATTGTAGCAATTGTTATACGCATATAATATTTAACCTATTTTCCTTGCCTCAATTAACGAGAATTATTTCTAGACTGCTTCATAAATAATTGTTTTTGTTTATGAAGTGCTTCTTTTTGCTTTTGTACGCGATCGCCAATTTTTTCAAAAGATAATTTATGGTTTATTGTTTGGCTTAAATATTCGGCTAAAGAGTGAATAGTTGGGTTCTGAAACATGGTGACAACTGATATATCTCGCTGCAAAATTGCACGCAGTTTATGATTTATCTGAAGCATCAGTAGCGAATGCCCACCTAAATCAAAAAAGTTATCATGAATACCCACTTTCTCTAAATGCAACACCTCTTGCCAAATCTTTCCTATCTGCTGTTCCATATCCGATCGCGGTGCTTGATAAGCTGCCATCAATTCTGGACGCAAGCTTTCAGGTACAGCTAAAGCACGACGGTCTAATTTTCCATTAGGCAAAAGTGGTAAGCTATCTAGCAGCATGAAAACACTAGGTATCATGTAATTAGGTAACAGTTCTTTTAAATAAATTTGCAATTCATTGATTTTGAGTATTTGCTCTTGTTGAGGAACAATATAAGCCACCAATTGCCGATTGCCTGGTTTGTTTTCTCGTGCCAAAACTACAGCTTCTTTCACTTCTGAAAGTTTTAACAACGCGTTCTCAATTTCTCCCAACTCAATACGAAACCCTCTAATCTTTACCTGACCATCAATTCGTCCCAAATACTCCAAATTTCCATCACTTAGATAACGAGCTAAATCTCCAGTTTTATAGAGTCGTGAGTTCAGTTGATTATTGAAACAATGAGATATAAACCGTTCTTTTGTTAATTCCGGTCGGTTTAAATAACCTCTAGCCAAACCAGCACCGCCAATATAAATTTCTCCTGGTATGCCAATTGGTACTGGTTTTAATCGAGCATCGAGCAGATAAATTTGTGTATTGGCGATCGGGCGACCTATAGTTACACTACTATCACCTTTTTTGACCAAGCTAAATGTGGAATAAGTCGTATCTTCAGATGGGCCGTAAAGATTAAAAACCTTTTGAATATTATTATTTTTTTGATAAATCTGCTGCACTAGGGCATTTTGCAACGGTTCTCCAGCAAGATTAACTGTCCTGACTGAAGGAGGTAAACCGTCTACTTGCAATAATTCTGTAATGATGCTGGGAACTGTATTCACCAAAGTTACCTCCGCAGTTAACGAGGGTAAATGTAAAGCATTCTCTACAAGAATCACTTTTCCACCCCAACTCAGAGGAACAAACAATTCAAATACTGACAAATCAAAGCAAACGGAGGTTGACGCTAAAACTCCAGCCAGGTCATTATCTGTAAAGATGTTTCTCGCCCATGTTAATAAAGCAATGCAACTTTGATGTTCGATCGCAACGCCTTTTGGTACACCAGTAGAACCAGAAGTATAGATGACATAAGCTAGATGATTGGGTTTTACTTCACTGCACAGATTTTTTGTACTCTGTCGGCTAAATAATGTTGATTCTCCATCGATACAGACGACATCTACATGAGATTTAGCAAACAACTTAACTAGATGGGTGTGAGTCACCAGTATTTTGGCCTGACTGTCTTCTAGCATCAAAGTTAAGCGTTCCTGGGGATAGGTTAAATCTAGTGGTACATAAGCTCCACCGACTTTCAGGATCGCTAACATTGCAATTAGCATTTCTATACTGCGTTCCATGCAAAGACCTACAATTACTTCTGGTTTCACCTCTAGTTCTTGTAAGTAATGCGCTAGCTGATTTGCTCGGTTGTTTAACTCTCTATAGGTTAATTGCTGATTTCCAAAGACAACTGCAACAGCATTTGGTGTTTTTTCTGCCTGTTCCTCAAACAATTGATGAATACACTTGTTTTGCAGATAATCTGTGTTGGTATTATTCCACTCAACTAATAATTGTCGGATTTCCGATGGAGTCAGTAATTGTAAATCTGCTATGTGTTGTTTGGGGTCGCTAATTATACTTTCTAACAAAGTCTCGAAGTGCCCTAACATCCGGTTAATAGTATCTGCATTGAATAAATTTGTGTTGTACTCGCAAGTTGCAATTAACCCTCCCTCGGAATCCTCCATAAACACAGTCAAATCAAACTTAGATGTCCCGTTGTAACCTTCTTCATAAGTAATTGAGACATCCGACAGGCTTAAGTTGGGTTTCGGCACATTCTGGAGAACGAACATCACCTGAAATAATGGGTTGTAACTCAGGTCTCTACTTGGTTTTAGCTCCTCTACCAACTTTTCAAAAGGTAAGTCTTGATGAATGTATGCTTCTAAAGCTGTTGACTTCACCCGTGCTAACAAATCTTCAAAACTCAGGTCGCCAGAAAGGTCTGTACGCATTACTAAAACATTGACAAAAAATCCTATTAATGATTTGATTGCTGCTCTGTTACGACTGGCAATTGGCGAACCTACTAAAATGTCAGTCTGACCGGTGTAACGATACAGCAAGGTTTTGAAGGCTGCAAGCAAGGTGATAAACAGCGTTACTCCCTGGTGACGGCTGAAATTCTTCAGTTTTGTTGTCAGAGTTTGGGAAAAAACTAGTTTGGCTTGGGCACCGTTGAATGTTTGAACTGGGGAACGCGGACGATCTGTAGGCAGTTGTAATATAGTTAGTTCGCCACTCAACTTTTGTTTCCAATAAGTCAATAGGTGTTGAATGCGATCGCCATCAAGCCATTTTCGCTGCCAATTGACAAAATCTCTATACTGAATGGGTAATTCAGCAACTGATAAAAGTTCGGTAGAGAATGCTTTGTATAGTGCAGCTAGTTCTTTAATCAAAACACCGATAGACCAACCATCTGCAATTATATGATGCAGAGTGACCAATAATTGATAATTTTTATCATTTAAATGTAAAATTTTAGCACGCACAAGGAATTGAGCAGATAAATCAAATGGCTGCTGTGCGAATTCTCTAGCCAAACGTTGTGCTTGTTGAATGCGTTCGCTGTCTGATAGGGAACGCAAATCTTCAACGTCCAAAGTTACAGGTACGGCTTGATTGATAACTTGGACGGGTTGTCCATCAACCAATGTAAAGCTTGTACGTAAGACTTCGTGTCGTCTAATAATTTCGTTAAGACTATCTTGTAAGGCTTTTAAGTTTATGCAACCTTGGAAGTTAATAATTATAGGAATATTATATGTGGGAGTATCGGGAGTTAGCTGATTAATAAACCACAATCCCTGCTGGGCAAAAGATAGAGGATGAATTGATGTATTTTTTTCTTCTTGGGTAAAAGATATTGACGGTATTGCTTGTGTTGTCATTTGAGCTAGTAGCTTTGTGACAAGCGATCGCGTACTCATCCCTTCAAAGAAATCTGCTACCGATACTTCTATTTCTAAGTCAAGCTCAATGCGATTTTTTAATTCAAATACTTTTAAAGAATCAAGTCCTAGCGTACTTAACGCTTCTTGTGGATTAATATTATCTGCTGAAATTGAAAGTACTCCTGCTAACAGTTCAATTAAATAATTTTCTAGAATCTGTTGACATTCCCTTGGAGAAAGCGCCAACACTTGAGAACGCTGTAATCGAGTTTCTTTTCTAGTAATCTCAGTAATTTTGAGAATATTGCTGGCAACTATATTTAGTTGATTATTTTCAAACTGAGCGCGAGTTGCACGACGTTGAATTTTACCGCTAGAAGTTTTGGGAATACTACCCGGTTTAATTAAAACTACGCCATAAACTTGGACTTCATGTTCTTCTGTAATCGCTTGCCGAATTGCACTAATGGCTTCTTCTAAATTTGGTTTGGCGCGAAACTCTAATTCTTGTACAACTATTAACCTTTCTTCGTTATTAACTTCTACTGTAAATGCTGCATTAGCACCAGAACGTAATGATGCATGGCTGCGTTGGGCGGTTAATTCTATATCTTGCGGGTAAAGATTGCGACCGCGAACAATAATTAAATCTTTGGCTCTACCTGTGATGAAAAGCTCTTGATTGTCTAAAAAACCTAAATCTCCAGTTCGTAAGAATGGCCCTTTACCTGTGTCTGATAAATAAGCACGGAAGGTTTCTTCTGTCTCTTGCAAACGATTCCAATAACCTTGACCTACACTTGGCCCAGATACCCAAATTTCCCCGATTTCATCAGGTTGACAACTATTGAGTCTTTCTGGATTGGCAATTACTACCTCTTGTTGTGGTATGACTCGACCACAGCTAACAAAATGACAAATATTCTCATCTTTTAGGTATGATTTAACTACTCGATTGCATTCTAATGCAGACTTCTGGACTGTTTTGATTGTGGGTGCCGTTGCTTTATCTACACCAGAAACCATGAGAGTTGTTTCAGCCATTCCATAGCAAGGATAGAATGCTTCTTTACGGAAACCACACTCGGCGAAAGCCGCAGCAAATCGTTCTAAAGTATCATGACGAATCGGTTCAGCACCGTTAAACGCCACACTCCAACTACTCAAATCAAGTGTTTGTTTTTGTTCGGGAGTAATTTTTTGAGTACATAATTCATAGGCAAAGTTAGGGCCGCCACTGGTTGTCCCTCGGTACTCGGAGATAGTTTGCAACCAACGATATGGACGCTGGAGAAAAGAAGCCGGAGGTATAATGATGCAAGGAAAGCCACCATATAAAGGTTGCAATATTCCTCCAATCAGACCCATATCGTGGTACATCGGTAACCACGTCACGAACTTACATTCTGGAGAATGTTCCATGAATTGGTAAGTCGTAGCAGCATTGTGTAGTAGGTTCCGATGACTAATCATTACACCTTTGGGTGTGCCTGTAGAACCAGAGGTGTATTGTAAAAAAGCTAAGGTATCTTGATGAATAGAGGGTTGTTGCCAAGTATCTTCTATTCCCTGTGGGAGATTATCTGTAGTCAGCCACTGCAAAGATTCTAAGTCGGCCTTTTGTGTCATCAAAGATTGCACTGTCCGCAGGATTTCTGTTGTCGTCAGCGCGATCGCTGCTTGTGCATCTTGGGAAATCGCCTTGATTCTCGGTGTGTTGCGCTCGTTTCGCGGCGGATATGCAGTTACAGCCACAACTCCCGCATACAAACAACCGAAAAAAGCAACTAAAAAATCTAGTCCCTGAGGATAAAGCAGTAAAGCACGTTCCCCAGTCAAACCCAATGCTTGTAATTGAGCCGCGATTTGACGCGATCGCCTATCTAATTCTTGATAGGTTAGTGTCGCTTTTTCTGTTTCCCCATCTAATAAAAAGGTAAAAGCATTTTTATCTGGCTGCGTAGAGCTTCTAAAGCGCAGTAATTCGACAACTGTATACAAGTCGTCCAAAGAATTAAATAAGCTATGAGAAGATTTATTCATTTTTACGTGAAACCAACACCCTGTACATTCAAGACGTGTCTAATCAGCGTTTTTTTCGACCAAAATTTAATGTTTATAGTTAAGTGAATATTTGACGCGATCGCTTGTCTAATTCTTCACCAGAATCCACAAGTCAAGAGCGAAAAAGTATTTTTATCTGGCTTGTAAGCCAAAACACTGAACTTCACAAACTTGCAATTCGCTGTCATTAGTTCAGCTAACCACTTGGGATTGTCTCAACGCTAAATAATTGTGATTTACCTGGATAAATATCAGGGTTAATGCAAGTAATTTTTATTTATCCTTGATTACACTAACGAGAATAAGTTGCTTTAGCAAGAGTGCTGCTATAGATATTAATTGTTGATAAAAGCTAAAACATCAGTTTTATTTATGATTTTTCTTTTTGTCAGATAAACATTTGTTTTCAACTGATAACAATCAATTACAAGCTATTTGCCCGTAATTTGGGGATGAACATCTGGATTTATTATCCACTGTATACTGATGCTCAACAGCGCCTAATTTGGCGCAAATCCTTAATTAAGCTAGCTATTTTGCCTTTTCAAGATATTTTTAAAAAAAGTAGTTTTCACTACTAATACTGTACTTAATTCAATATCAAGCAAATAAATGTTTAAAAATAATTATTAATTAAAGCCCAAAGTAAACAAAAAAAATTATGAATTATCTTGTGTCTTGTATCGCTTCATAATATGATTCAACTAACTTAAATGACAATCTTTTTCAAAGTTCGTCATTGTATGTTCAGGTGTGGTCAAGTAGTGCGATCGAGTGAAAGCGGATAAATGAAGTTAGATAGATTGTTTCAAAGCCTGCTGCTGACAAGTGCGGTTGTTGTTTGTGTAAGCGCTCCTGCACAAAGTGGGGAAGTAACAGAGGATGTTCAAGGCGAATCTTCTACTCAGACGATAAGCAAATCTACATTAGATGAGAAGGTTGCAGTTACAGATCCTACTAGCGCCCAAATGTTGGTACAGTCACCAACACCAACCAACCCTCCTAATCCAGAACAAACAACTGAGGAGCAAATCATCCCGATCGCGGCAGTTAAGGCAACTTCCGGCGAGAAGGGTGTGGAGATCATTTTAGAGACACCTCTTGGAGAACAACTACAAGTTACGAATCGCAGTGCAGATAATACTTTTATTGCTGATATCCCTAACGCTCAGTTGCGTTTACCCAATGGCAATACTTTCAACTTCCGTTCGGAAAAACCAGCTGCGGGAATTATCGAAATAACCGTTATCAATGCTGATGCTAATACTGTGCGGGTGACGGTGGTAGGTGAGAACGCTTTACCGACAGTCGAGTTATTTGATGACAACGCAGGGCTGGTTTTTGGTATAAATTCCACCGCAACTGCTATGCAGCCACCAGCACCACAACAGCCAACACCACAACCGTCGGAAACACCGCAAGCCGAACAACAACCAACAGATCAAACACCGCAACAACAACCACCAGCGCCATCAGATGATGCCATCGAGTTAGTGGTGACAGGGGAAGAAGATGGATATCGAGCCTCAAATGCTACCACTGGGAGTCGGTTAGATATTCCCTTAATAGAAACACCTGCATCAATTGGCGTAATTACAGAGGAATTCATTGAGGATAAGGCACCCCGACGAGTAGAAGACTTAGCTCCTTACATTAGTGGAGTCACAGCAGGAGACAGCGGACAGGGCGGACTGTTCACTGACTTTCAAATTCGTGGATTTAGTACAGGTAGCCAAGTTTATGTCAATGGGTTACGAGATAATTTCCGCTCTCTGGTCAGAGACTTTGCTAATATCGAACGTTTGGAAATTTTAAAAGGTTTCTCTTCCTTACTTTATGGAACGGGATCGCCTGGTGGGGTGGTTAACTATATTACAAAGAAGCCCCAAGCCACACCCGCTTATAAATTTTCGGCCGATATCGGTAACTTTAATTTTTATCGCAGTGAGGTTGATTTAACAGGGCCCTTAACTGACGACAAGAATGTACTTTATCGCTTGATTCTAGCCTTTCAAGATTCCGATTCTTTTGTAGACAACGTTGAAGATAATCGCATTTTTGTTGCTCCTTCGCTGACGTTCTCAACGGGTGAAGGCGGTACTTTAACAATTGAAGGGGAGTATTACCGACAAGATAAAGACACCAATAGTGGAGCCAAATTCTTGAATGGTGAGTTTTTCTATGACCGCAGTTATACAGACCCGCGCAATAGCCAAATTTACGACCACTATCGGATTGCAGCTTATTTAGATCAGCCAATTAGTAAAGACTGGTCGCTTAATCTTAGCGGTCAATATTTCAATACTCAAAGGGATCTCAATCCTCTGTTTACATCAGGTTTTTTTGAGGGTGATAATCTAAACCGTTTCTACCGAACACTATTTGATGACTATTATCAATACAACCTGCGTGGTGAAGTCAAAGGAAACTTCAATATTGGAGCCTCAGAACATAAGTTACTAGTAGGTGCTGAGTACAACAAGTATCGCTCACAATTTACTGGTAACCTGGCTTTTTTTGGTAATATTGACCTTGCTAACCCTACCTTTGATGTTCCTATTCCCACTCAACTGACACCAAGTTCAGCTAATTTTAGTGACAGCAATTGGGGCGTTTACATTCAGGATTTTGTAAAACTTGGGCAATTTCGTTTACTAGCAGGTTTGCGTTACGGCGGATTTGAATTTATAAATGGTGGCGTAGCTCAACAAGAAGATAATTTCATTTCTCCAAGCATTGGGTTAGTTTATAGGCTGACAGATTCAGCTTCAATTTATGCCAGCTTTAGTCAATCGACAGAGCCACAATTTGGTTTACTGTCAGACGGTGGTCTTGCCGATCCCAGAAAGGCTACTCAATATGAAGTTGGTGCTAAAGTCAATCTGTTAGATGATAGATTGAGTGTCACGGCTGCACTGTTTCAGTTGGAACAAACAAACATTGCACAAACAGATCCCACCAACCCTGATTTCAACATCCTTGTAGGCGATATTCGTAGCCGTGGATTTGAATTAGATGTCAAAGGAAAAGTAACCGAGAATTTGAGCCTGATTGCAGCTTACACCTACCTAGATTCAGAAATCACCACAAGTGTCGTCCCCGGCCAACAAGGGAACCGCCCAATTAATACTCCGGAACACAGTCTGGGGCTGTATGGAAAGTACGAGTTTACAGAAGGTTCGCTAAGGGGTTTGAGTTTAGGTACAGGTTTAGTTTATGTAGGTGAAAGAGAAGGAGATAACGAAAATAGTTTTCAGCTTCCTAGCTACGTGCGAGTCGATTTAGGTGCTGCTTACAAAATTAATAACCTGACTTTTAGGTTAGCTGTTGAAAACCTCTTGGATATCCGTTATGCTTCCGGTTCCAACAATGCAGCAAATATTACTCAAGGTTCGCCTTTTGCAATTACTGGTTCAGTTTCTGTGCAGTTCTAACTCCTACTTACAGCAGATTTCCAGAAAAGTGAAGTAGACAATGATTTGTCCCAAAGCCAGCGCAATTCTGAATTCTGCTGTAGAACTGCAACTTAGGTTTTAGCTAGGAGGAAACTTTGTGAGAATCTTGAAAAACTAACTCAAGCTATGAAAACAGTGACATTACGCTATTTGATAGGTTGTTTACTATTAATGTTTTTGATTTTTGGAGTGATGGCAGGTTGTAGCGATCGCCAATTTCAAAATACAGTTTCTTCTACTGATTTGGCAAGTAAAAATTGCCGTGTGGTTCAACACACAATGGGAGAAACCTGCGTTCCTATCAACCCCCAGCGTATTGTCACTTTTTCTTTACCGACTTTAGGTAATGCCCTTGTCCTGGGAGTTAAACCCCTGGCAAGTACCTACATTGATATGCTGGATGAATATACATATCTACAGGGGAAAGTAGATGGTATAAAATCACTAGGGATTTTTCCGCCTAATTTGGAAAACATTTTACTAGTTAAGCCTGACCTGATTATAGGTTGGAGCGCAGAAAAACAGTTGTATTCTCTACTTTCAAAAATTGCTCCGACTGTATTATTTAATATCCAGGCGAGTCAAAGCTGGCGAGAACTATTTGATTTTGAGATTCAGGTTTTAGGAAAACAATCAGCTGCACAGCAAGCATGGGAACATTATAATCAAAGAATCGAAAAACTCAAAGCAGCTTTAGGCGATCGCTATAAAAACAAAGAAATTTCTCTTGTCTTCTTGGCTCCTGGCGTGATATTTACTGAAGCGAAAAATTCGTTTCCCGATTCTATTCTCAAAGATGTGGGGTTGCAACGCACCAAAGCACAAAATGTTATCGTACCTTCTAAACTACTTTACTTTTCTGTAGAAGAATTAGAGAAAGCTGACGGTGATATTATGTTTGTCGGAACCTTGAATGATGATAGCCAAAACTTTCTCGAACAACTCAAACAAAAACCACTTTGGAAACATCTTCGCGCCGTTCAACAAAATCATGTTTACCCGATAAATTACCTGACTTGGAGAGGAAACAATTTACTTGCGGCTGATGCGGTAATCGATGATCTATATAAATACTTGATTATCAATGAGTCGAAAAATTCAAAAATGTAACTCTGCTACCATGTTTTTTTAGAATTATTGATTATTAACAAATTCCCGAATATTTCAGACCAACTCTTGGCACTATATTTACCAATTCTATAGCTAATTAACATAGCCTGAACCTATGCCTAAACACACTATATTCGTCTGTAAATCATGTCACCGCTCATCTGAAGAACGACCAGAAAATCCTCCTTTTGATGGCGATTTTTTACTTGACGAGGTAAACACTTTATGTAATAAAAACTTTACCTCTGACGAAATTGAAATTCAGTCAGTTGCGTGTTTGTGGGCTTGCAGTCAAGGTTGTGTTGTAGCTGTATCGAGTGAAGAAAAACCCACCTATCTGTTTGTGAATCTTGGCTTAGAAAAAAGCGCAGCAGCATTAGTAGAATTTATGCAACTGTATATCAAAAGCCGCAAGGGAGCCATAGCTTGGGAAAAACTTCCTGAACTTTTACAGTCTGCTATTTTCGCGCAAATTCCACCTGTAAAATGATAGCTGTAAATTATTGCAGTATGGCGATAGTTTCTAGAGGTAGACGCTACGTATAGGTTGCTTTTCCGCAGGAATACCCTAAAGCACGCTAGTAATAATTTCATTTATTTTGCTAGTAACCAAGCTTCTAAATCAGCCAAGCTAGTAAAATCTAACAATGCCTCACTCAAATCTTCCAAAATAGGTAAAGATAAATCAAAAATTGAAGAAGGCATTTCTTTTGGAAGTTTTCCAAACCGCTTAGTCAACAGTCGGATAATCAGGTTAGCAGCCTCTTCTTGTCGTCCTTCTTGTCGTCCTTCTTCCCTTCCTTCTTCCCTTCCTTCTTCCTTAATTTCGCGGTAAACCCTCGTTTCCTTGAGTGTGATTCCTAGCATAGACTCTACCTCTGTTCGGCTTAATTTTTCAAACCTGTACACCATTATCGTCGTGACTAACTCTATTATGACGCCACTTGACGGTTGAGGTTGTTCCTGGCGCGATCGCTCCAGTAAATATCTAGCTTCTTCTGGTGCTTGTTCTTCTTCCACTGTAGTTAACACCATCAATGCTACCCATAGAGGTAATTGGCGAATATTGCCCAATTCATCCAAAAATACTCGGTGTACTTGTCCACCATTGAGCAATGAACGATGGGGATTAGTATCGCTTTGTTCAACACTCCGAGATGGATAAATTATCACTGCTTCCCAATCGCTGAATCTGTCACGATTGCGATAGAAATATAACGAAGACTCTGCAAATATTCTTTCGTAAAGTTGTTCATCTTTCTGAAACTGTACTTCACAGAAGTATACAACTCCTACACCTTCGTTTTCTGGTGGAAGAAATACCCCATCAATTTCAAATTTTGGTTCTTTCACGGCTACCGAATCAAATCGGTAAGCATCCGCATTTGTCAGGGGATTTGTCAAAAGTTCAAATAGCAAAGTGGGGTATTGTTGAAAAAGTTTGTAGAAAATAGAGTCTCGCCGCATAAATATTATTTCTTATTAAAACTCTATCCTTTTGTGGGTAGAGTATTAACCAATTCTTAATTCTGAATTCTGTATTCTGTATTCTTCTTCAACTAAATCATTTCACCCCCGATTGCACTTGCCATAAACCAGCATAAATTCCATTTTTCTCCAACAATTCTTCATGGGTTCCCGATTCAACCAGCTTGCCAAATTCCATGACATAAATGCAATCAGCATTGCGGATAGTGGAAAGACGATGAGCGATCGCTATTGTTGTCCTATTTGCAGTAATCCGTTCTAAGGAACGCTGAATAGCAGCTTCAGTTTCATTATCCACCGCTGATGTGGCTTCATCTAAAATGAGAATTGGTGGATTTTTCAAAACAGCCCTAGCGATCGCAATTCTTTGGCGTTGTCCACCAGATAATTTTTGTCCTCGTTCCCCGACTATTGTTTCATAACCTTGGGGTAGCCGCATAATAAAATCATGGGCTTCGGCAATTTTCCCAGCGGCAATGATTTCTTCATCCCTAGCATCAAAAGTACCATAGGCGATATTTTCAGCAACGGTACCATGAAATAAGAATACATCTTGACTCACCAAGCCAATACTGCGACGCAAATCATCTAAATTTAATTCTTGGATATCAATACCATCAATAGTGATTCTTCCAGCAGAAATTTCATACAATCGCAATAATAATTTTACTAAAGTACTTTTACCAGAACCTGTAGAACCAACAATGGCGATGGTTTTACCTGCGGGTATATGTAAAGACAAGCGTTTAATTACTGGCTCTCTATTAGCATAGGCAAAAGTAACTTCTTTGAAATCAATTTGACCACGTACTTGCTCAACAGGTAAAGATTTTTTACCTGGAATAATATTGATGTGAGTATCTAATAAATTCATGATGCGATTAGTAGAAGCCATTGACCTTTGATATTTGTCAAATATTTCTCCTAATGTTACTAATGGCCACAACAATCTTTGTACTAAAACCAGTAAAACACTGTAATTACCAATAGATATCTTTCCATTGTATGTTGCCATACCTCCCCAAAATAATAAGGATGTAAACCCTATTAAAATTAGCATTCTAATTAAAGGAGTAAATGCGGCCGAAAGTTTAATTGCTTTGGTGTTACTTTTCCTATATGCTTCGCTTTCTCCAGCAAATCTAGCACTTTCATAAGCTTCAGCAGTGAAACTTTTAATTGTAGTAATTCCACTCAAATTATTTTCCAATCTTGAATTGAGAAAACCTACTCTTTCTCGCACTTCGGCGTAACGATCTTCTAATAGCTTTTGATAAGTAAAAGAACCCCAAAGAATAAAAGGCATGGGCAACAATGTTGCCAAAGTAATCGAAGGGGGTAAAATCCAGAAAGCACCACAAGTTAAAATAATAACTGAAGTAGTAATTTGGATAATTTCACTAGCTACAAAATTCAAGAAATCTTCCAATCTGTTGATGTCATCATTCAAAATTGACATCAAACCGCCGATAGTACTTTCTTCAAAGTAAGCTGAATCTAATTTTTGTACGTGATTGTAGGTATCTACCCGTAAATCATGCTGGATATTTTGGGCTAAATTCCGCCAAAGTCTAGTATATGCATACTCGGAAGCTGATTCTAGTATCCAGATAATGATGGTGGCAACTGCAAGCAAGAAAAACTGCCAAATTATGTCTTTTACACCTAATTTGGCAATGAAAGAATTTTGCTGTTCTACGAGAATATCCACCGCAACACCAATTAACCACGGCGGTGCTAAATCTAAAATCGTATTGATGATAGTAAATAATGTCGCCTGCCAAATTTGTAAGCGATATTGGCTGCCATAATTGAGCAAGCGTTTTAGAGGATAACCTGAATTTTTAGACTTTTGAGATACTCTTGTCACGACTGTTTATTTTTTGTAATTAAATGATTTGGTTAGACATTGCATGAGGGATTTCATTCAATTTGCTGATGATTTATTTTTCCCTTGCGTCCTATTGGTAGACACATAGGAGTCCCCACAACAGGATCGAGAATGATACGACACTCCAATCCAAAAACCTCCTGAACCATTTCTTTAGTCATCACTAACTTTGGTTCGCCAGCAGCAAAAATGCGACCATCTTTCACAGCAACTAAATAATCTGCGTAACGACATGCCTGATTTAAATCATGCAGTACCATTACAATTGTTCGTCCTTGAGTTTGGTTCAAATCATACAATAAATCTAGAATCTCTATTTGGTGTGCCAAATCCAAAAAAGTAGTCGGTTCATCTAAGAGTAAAATATCTGTATCTTGAGCCAGTGCCATAGCAATCCAAGCTCTTTGTCGTTGTCCACCAGACAAAGTATCTAATGCTCTATCTGCCAATTTCAATAAATCTGTAATTTCTAGCGCCTGTTGTACAATTTTTTCATCTTTTGCCGACCATTGTTGTAACCAATTTTGATAAGGATAACGTCCTTGTGCTACTAAATCTCGTACTGTTAATCCTTCCGGCGCTACTGGGCCTTGGGGCAAAATACCTAACTGTTGTGCTACTTCTTTGGTGGAAAGATTCAAAATAGAAGTTCCATCAAGATATACTATACCGCCACGCGGTTTGAGTAATCTTGCCAAGCCTCTTAACAAAGTTGATTTACCACAACCATTAGCACCAACTAAAGCACTAATTAGTCCGCCAGGAATTGCTAAATTTAAGTCACGGATAATCGTAGCGCCATCGTAAGCTAAAGACAAACTTTTGGTTGACAATCCTTTCATAATGAATTTTGGATTTTGGATTTTAGATTTTGAATTTTGGATTTATAAAAACGTGATTTTTTAGTTGATAAAATATCCTTTTTTCCTAGTCCCCAGTCCCCAATCCCCAGTCCCTCATTTCTTCCGATTACGAATTAATAAATACAAAAAATAAGGAGCGCCAATGGCAGCAGTTACTACTCCACAAGGAAGTTCGATAGGTACAAACAAGGTTCTACCTAAGAAGTCTGCCATGACAACAATTACTCCTCCTAAGAGTGCGGAAGTAGGAATCAAGGCTTCGTGGGTTGTACCTACTAACTGTCGGCCTAGATGGGGTGCAATTAAACCCACAAAACCAATGTTACCGGCGGTGGCGACTCCTGCGCCTGCTAAGGCTACCCCCACGAAGATCAATAAACCACGTTGCCATTCCACTAGACTACCTAGACTTTTAGCAACATCATCTCCTAAATTAAGAGCGTTCAAATGTCTTGCTAATGTCAAAGCCATTGGGACAAAAATAACTAGCCAAGGTAATAGGGAAAATACTTGCTCGCTCGTGCGTCCGTAGACACTTCCAGCTAGCCAAACTAAAGCATTACTAACATCAGAAATTTGCCCAAAGGTAATCATTAAGCTGGTTATGGCACTGGCGATCGCAGATAAACCCACACCCATTAAAATTAATAGGATCGGCGAACTACCGTTATTCCAAGCCAGCGAGTAAATCAAAACCGCCATCAGCAAAGCACCAGCAAAAGCCGATAGCGGCAAGGTGTAAATTGCTGCTGCCGGAAATAAAACAATTACGGTAACTGCCGCCAAACTCGCCCCGGCATTAATGCCAATAATACCGGGATCGGCCAATGGATTGCGTGTCAGCCCTTGAAAGATAGTCCCAGAAATTGCCAGCGCCACCCCCACCATCAAAGCTACAAGGGTACGGGGTAGACGCAAATTGTAAATTACGAATGCATGGTCTGGGTTTCCTGTATCTAAACCAAGTAAAGTTTTCACAATATCCCCAGGCGAAATCGGATATTCACCCCGCCCCAAATTCATCACCATTGCCACTACAATCGCTAGTGCCAAACATAGCACCATGAATGGTACGCGTCGGTCTATACGAAAGGACATTCCTTGAGAACGAATGACTAGCCAATCAAAATTCATTTTTTCACCTTTGACTTAGCCAAGTAGACAAAAAAGGGTGCGCCAACAAGTGCTGTCATCACACCTACAGGTAACTCCTGTGGTTTGAGCAACACACGAGCGCCAATATCTGCAATCAAAAGTAAAATAGCCCCCAAAACCGCACAATAAGGCAATATCCAACGGTAATCAGCTTTTATGTAAAATTTCACTATATGCGGCACGACTAAGCCAATAAAGCCGATTGGCCCGGCAAGGGCAACGGAACTTCCAGCTAGTAAAATTACGCTAATTGCAGTCGCAATTTTAACCATAGCTGTTTGTTGACCTAAGCCTTTAGCTACGTCTTCACCCAAACTCATGGTAGTAATTTGTTTGCCAAGGGCAAAAGCAATAACTAATCCAATGAGGACGAAGGGCAATGCTTGAAAAAACATATCCATATCCCGGCCAGCTAGCGAACCAGCTAACCAAAATCTAATTTCTTCTAGGGTGCGTTGGCTGACAATTAGAGTAGCGGTGGTGACAGAAGAAATCAGAGCAGTTAAAGCCGCACCTGCTACCGTCAAATTTAATGGAGTGGCTCCTCCCCGTCCTAAAGAACCCAGGAAATAAACTAATATTGCCGTGGTTCCTGCCCCTAGAAATGCCACAACCGTGTAAATATCTAGGGATGCGCTGCCAAATATAAAAGTCGCCACAACTACCGCTACTGCTGCACCCGACTCAATACCCAAAATCCCTGGATCTGCTAGAGGGTTGCGTGTTAAACCTTGCATTAACGCTCCGGACACTGCCAAGGCCGATCCTACAAGAATAGCAATGAGCGATCGCGGTAATCTCACAGTCTGAATAATTAAGCGATCGTAGGAACCATCAAAGACTATAAAAGATGACAAAATCCGATCTAGAGGTATTTCTGCTACACCCAGCGTCACACTGCACACCAAGCAAATTAGTAGCATACAAAGTCCCAAAATCAGACCAAAAAAGCCCGACATTTGCCGCTTTTTCAATCCTTTCAGTGACACTATGGTGGCTTTTATCATTATCCTGCTGTCAGTTGAAAATATTACACTCTGATGGTTATGTGTTTTTACAGCTATTTTCAGCTAATTAAACCCTCTGTAGGGACAGATGTGCCCCCACAGCGAACTGCACTAGATGAAAATATCTGTAAATTCCCGCTTTCAATATTTAGCAGTTTTTTAGTCATTAAATTGATAATCTTTCTTGATAAATATATAGATTACACTATCCTGCAAAGATTTCCCCATTTTTAAAACGAAAAAGATAGTCAAAAAGTTTTGATATACTTTCTCAACAAACTGATATTGTTTAGATCAACCTAAATCTAACTTGAAAAAGGGAGTGGGGAGTAGGGACTGGGGACTGGGGACTGGGGAGACAAGGGAGACAAGGGAGACAACAATTCATAACCAATGACTAATATGAAGTTTGATATTTTACCAAAAACATACAGAAGAAAAGCAATACGCATTTTACCCTTAATACTCAGCCTAATAATGGTTTTGTTTATGGGTAGCCAGACTATAGCTACACCAACAAAATCAACAGAGATATTATGGGATACCTATGGAGTACCGCATATCTACGGTAAAGACGATCGAAGTGCCTTTTATGCCTTTGGTTGGGCGCAAATGCAAAGTCATGGAGATTTGCTTTTGCGTCTTTATGGTCAATCACGGGGACGTGCGGCCGAATACTGGGGTGAAGAATATCTAGACTCAGATCGTTGGGTGCTGAGTATGGGAGTACCAGAACGCGCTGGTGCTTGGTACAAAGCACAAAATCCAAGTTTTCGCAAGTATCTAGATGCTTTTGCGGCTGGGATCAATGCTTATGCTGCCCAAAATGCAAACTTGATTGACGATCGCGTTGAAGTAGTGCTACCAGTCAAGGCAGAAGATGTCATGGCTCACTTACATCGGGTACTCAATTTCACCTTTGTGGTCGATCCAGGGCCAGTATTTGATTTGAGCAAAGAAAAATTGCAAGCAGGATCTAATGGTTGGGCGATCGCACCTTCACATTCTGCCAGTGGGAAAGCAATGCTACTAGCCAATCCCCATCTACCTTGGTCGGATTTATTTTTGTGGTACGAAGCCCAAATCACCACACCGGGAATTGATGCTTATGGAGCGACACTTGTGGGTATTCCCGTATTAGCGATCGCTTTCAACAACAATTTAGGTTGGACTCACACCGTTAACACCTATGACGGTTGGGATTTGTATGAACTTAAACTGGCAAATAATGGTTACCTCTTTGATGGCACAGTTCGCAAATTCGTTTCCAAAACCTTGTCTTTGAAGGTGAAGCAGAAAGATGGTTCTTTGCAAGAACAACCATTAGTAGTCAAGAGTTCCATCCACGGGCCTGTGGTAGTTGAGAAAGATGGTAAAGCCATAGCACTGAGAGTTGCCGGTCTTGACCGACCAGGTGTACTCCAACAGTGGTGGGATATGGCACGAGCAAAAAACCTCAACCAATTTGAAACCGCACTCAAACGCCTGCAACTATCGATGTTTACAGTAATGTATGCCGATAAAGAAGGACATATTATGCACCTATTCAACGGTCAAGTGCCGGTACGTCAACAAGGAGATTTTGCATATTGGCGAGGCGTGATTCCTGGGAATACATCTAAAACTTTATGGACAAAAATCCATCCATACCAAGATTTACCTCGCATAGTCGATCCTAAAAGTGGTTGGTTGCAAAATACTAACGATCCACCTTGGACAACTACATTCCCAACTGCGATTAAAGCAGATGATTACCCGGCTTACATGGCACCTCGTTTCATGGATTTCCGCTCACAACGTTCTGTAAAGATGTTGGCTGAAGATGACAAAATCTCTTTTGATGAAATGATTGCATACAAGCACTCGACCCGCATGGAAATGGCCGATCGCCTTTTGGATGATTTAATTCCTGCTGCCCGCAAGTACGGTAGGGACTTAGGACAAAAAGCAGCTAATGTTCTAGAAACCTGGGATCGCCAAGCCAATGCAGATAGTCGAGGGGCGGTACTATTTGCCTTTTGGGTTCAAAAGCTCGACTTAGATAAGACATTTAGTCAACCTTGGAGTGAAAGCTCCCCACGCACCACACCCGACGGTTTAGCTAATCCAGAAAGTGCAGTTGCAACACTCGAAACAGTGGCAGCAGAAATCAAAAAAACCTATGGAACTATAGATGTCCCGTGGGGAGATGTTTTTCGACTACGTTATGGCAATATCGATTTACCTGGCAATGGTGGTGCAGATCCCCTTGGGATCTTCCGAAGCCTCTATTTTTCACCGGAGTCAGATGGGAAGTTTAAATCCGAACTTGGTGATTCCTATGTTGCGGCAATTGAATTTTCTAACCCTGTACGAGCAATGGCACTCACCAGCTATGGCAATGCAACTCAGCCGGGATCGCCCCATATCGGCGATCAGTTAGACATGTTTGCCAAGAAAAAATTGCGTCCTGTGTGGCGCGATCGCGACGATATCCTTGCCCATCTGGAAGCACGAAAAGTATTCTAGACGGTTGGGCATGGGGCATTGCAGGAAGTGTGGGAGGTGTGGGAGGTGTGGGAGGTGTGGGAGGTGTGGGAGGATGGGGAAGAAATCTTTCCCCCCACACTCCCCACACTCCCTCATCTCCCCATCTCCCCACACTCCCTCATCTCCCCATCTCCCCACACTCCCCACACTCCCCACACTTCCTACTCCCTATTTTCAACTGATGAAAGATCGACTGACCAAAAACCACACCACTCAACCAGAATTGCTTCCCAACAACCCTATTCTTTCGGTACAGGATTTAGGGCGAAGAGTTGAGGATCGCTGGATTTGGAGTCACCTTAGTTTTCAAGTATTTCCAGGGGAGCGAATAGCGGTAATAGGTGCTTCTGGCTCTGGTAAAAGCTTACTCCTACGAGCATTAGCTGGTCTCGATCCCCTACAAGCAGGACAAATTATTTTTCAGGGACAGCAGATCAATTCCCACTTTATGCCCACCTATCGTTCCCAAATTATCTATTTGCAACAACGACCAGCCCTTTGGGAAGGAACTGTGGAAGAAAATCTCCAGCAAGTTTATCGATTAGCTGTTCACCGCCATCTAATTTACAACCGCGAGCTGATTTTAAACTATCTACATCTTTTGCATAAAAAGCCTGACTTTTTGCAGCGTCCGGTTAGCGCTCTTTCTGGTGGAGAAGCGCAGATAGTCGCTTTTTTGAGAGCTTTGCAACTCTCACCTGCGATACTGCTACTAGATGAGCCTACTGCCTCACTAGATGCTGGAACTGCCCAAAGTTTAGAGGCTTTAGTTACAACTTGGCAACACGAACACCCACAACGTGCATATCTCTGGACAAGTCATGACCCTAACCAATTGGAACGTATTACCAACCGTCAAATCACCTTAAAAGACCAGTCAGAAGTTACAATTGAGAAGTCAAAAGAAACCACCATCGACAACAGATAGGCTTTTAATTTCAACTACATCAAAGCTATCAGCCATAATTTTATAGGACTCATATTTGATTTGGAGAAATATACGTAGTAGCGTGGCAAGCCTTAAATGTTGCAATAGATTTTGGATGAAATTGAGATAAATCAATGTTTTCGACTTTTTTATTAATGCACTATTTTAGTCTTGCCACGCCAGTAGGGTGCGTTAGCCTGAGGGTACAGCACGAGTTAACGATTTAGGTGCGTTAGGCTACGCCATAACACACCCTACAAATACTTAGATTTTTTCATAACTCAAATCAGACTCCTATATATGGTTATTGATGCTGCTTAAAACTACAGTCCAAATAATTCATAATTGCGAACTGCGAATTGGTCGATAAATGTATTAATATTTACCCACGTTTGTCTTTATAGCCTCCCGCGATGCAACGCTATCCACTGATCCACAAATCGAAAAATCCCATCAACCTGCCTCAAATTCAAACGCCTGTTGTAGGTGAGGGAAAGGTTATACGCATAGATGGCAATGGGTACGGGCACGTCATTGTTCAGCTAGAACCGAACTTTGATGCAGACGGCTGTTTTATGTTGTGGTCAGTCACCGAAAACAGCACTTTAAATGATAATGCGAATTACTTATTGACAACTCGGTTTTTAGAAGATGTGTATCAGGGATTGTGTGAGGCGATCGCCTCAGATTCAAACAAGTTTGCCTCAATTAAATACGTTCCTTTTCCATATGAAAACACAAATGTTAGAATCATTGGCGGTTCTGAGCATTCTATTGATTCTAGACCTTACTCTTATCGCACAGCTGCTTACCTAGCTTTAGAGCAAGCTGTGTCAAAGGTATTAGGGTTTAAGTTACCAGAGCCTCCCTTAAAGGGCAAAATTGAGCTTGATTTGCCCCCACATGAACCCATCATTGAAAATTCCAAGTATCATAACTTACAAACTAGTCTGCGTCAGAAAAACTGGCGAGTTGCAGACGATTTGACCCGTAGAATGATTTTTGAACTCAGTGGAGGAGAATACTACAGTCCAGATGACACTTACTGGCTATCCCTGAATTGGGCAATGAAGATTCCTGAGGCAGATTTGCAGACAATCGATCGCCTATGGACAACTTACAGCCGGGGTCACTTTGGCTTGAGCATACACAAACAAATCTTTTTAGAGTGTGGTGGTCAACTGGGCGATGGCAGCGAACAACAAGCATGGGAATGTTTTGGTGATTGCGTTGGTTGGAGGTTGAGCAATCAACGCTGGATTTGGTTAGAAGATGCAAAATTCGATCTGTCGGCTCCCAGGGGACATCTGCCCTGTTTGGAGTGGTGGGGGCAGGGCATTAAACAGGATATTATGAAGTTGCTTTTGTCAGGTAATTTATAGCAATGGCTGATTTGACATCTGATTTTGTAACCGTGCTATCTCAGGCTGCGGCTGCATATCGAGGAGAAAAAGCTACACGTCCTAGTGCTGAAATTTTAGTAAATGCGTTATTAGAAGCAGAAAAAACTGCCAAGCAACAACGGCTGAACTATGGGTTTGAATCTCTTATAGGAAAATGGCGGCTTTGCTTTGCCACTGGTACAAAAAAAGTTAGAAAACGAGGAGGAATTGTATTAGGCAAGGGTTTGTATGTGCCCAAATTTGTCGCAATTCATATTTCCTTTAGTGCAAATTTAGAACAGGGTTTAGGTAAAGGCGAAATTGGTAATCAGGTTGAATTATTTCCTTTATTGTTAAAGCTTACTGGGCCAATACAATACATGGGTAAGAAAAATTTGTTGGCATTTGATTTTAATAATATGCTCATCAGTCTATTCGGTCGTATTCTGTATAACCAAAAGATTCGCTCTGGTAAAGTCGAATCCGAAGATTTTTATAGCCAGCCCATAGCTAAACTACCCTTCTTTGCCTTTTTTATCGTTACAGAAGATTTCATTGCAGCTCGTGGGCGTGGCGGAGGACTAGCACTTTGGGTTCGAGAAAAGTGAGAAAACAGAATTGAGAATTCAGAATTCAGAATTCAGAATTTAGGAGACTGTGAGAAAGAATACTAAAGAATTTGTGGATGGGGCTGGCTTAAGATTTGTAAAAGCGATCGCTCTATAACTTCACTGACAAATTGATTGCCTTTCAAGTTAAGGTGAATGTGGTCGTGAAACAAACTTTTCGGGTCAGGGTTGGAATTAAATATTGGTAAAAAATCGATATATTCAATTTGCTGGGCTTTAGTAAAATCGTTCAAGCGCTCGCGTGCTTTAATTTCATAATCGCGGGAACCAGGTTCGCCAATTTCTCGTAGTAAGGGAGTCATGACAAGCAAAAATTCGCTTTTGGTTTGGCGAGTTAACTCTTGAATTTTACCAATTGCTTCCAGATTAATCCCAACGCGATCGCCTGCTTCATTATGAACTGCTTTCAGCTCTGGAATTGGCTTTTGCTTGGTGAGATAACGCTGCCAAACTTCCACCAATCCCAAGGATGGTTTACTATCTGGATAGTTGCGATCGCGTCCCACTGGTAAAGAAGTCGGAGCAGTAGCAAACAAATCATCAGTATTAATTAGTAATACTATTACCTGAGCATTAAGATTGCTAAACTTCTGTAAATAAGCTAATTCATTTCTTGGCCCCCAAGAGTTAGCTGAAGCATTTAGCACTTCTACTTGCTGATAATTACTCTTAGTCGCTGAGGCCAGGGAACGCATCATCAAACTAGATATTGTATTATCTTGATCCGTCCACCAACCACCATTAGCAATAGAATCTCCTAAAAGTAAGACTCGCAACGTCGAAGGTGCAGGTATCTTTGCGATGGCACTACCTCGCATAGAATACTGATTAATTTCAATCCGATTACCAAAACGACGGGTACGCTGGTTAGGAGCCAATAAATAACCAATTTGCTCATCAGCAACATAAATCAGGGGATTACCAAAACCAAAAAGCGATCGCAATCCTATCTCCAACACCAGAAACAATCCCACAACCACTGCCAAAATTACAAACACCAATATTTTCATCATTAGTCCCTAGTCATTAGTCAAAAACTAATCCCTTATGCCCATGCCCCATGCCCAATTTACACCCATCCTCCTAAAGAAGTAAGTAATTGTGGCGATGGAAAAGCTGCCAAGCTTAAACAAAATAATATTAGGGATTTAATGTTATCCGCCAATATAACGACTACAATCAAAACGGACAAATATTTCATGCCGTAACAGAGGAGGATTACAAAACTGTGTCCGACTTAAATCGAGGAATTATGAAGTTTGAGGGTGCAGATTCCCCAAAAGTAGTCACTATCTCTACCGTGCTGCTTCTGGGGTCGATCGCTGCTCTCATCATTTGGGCGCTCCAAGCCGCCTATGCCCTAAACTAAAACCATTATTAGCCTACAAGGACACTGGCAAAAACGGTCTCCGTCTTCGCCAAGTGTCCTTAAGGAAGAATTCAGAATTCAGGAGTCAGAATTCAGAAGTAAAACAGGCTTGATGGCTGGCTTGAAAAGCTAGTTTGTGTAGTTGAGCAACTTAAGATATCCTGTCTGTATAAGGAGTCTAGTACCGCAAAGCGTAATTCGCAATTACCTTTTCATAAGGGTTTGAGACATTTCAAATGGTTGGTTTATTTATGCCATGCTGTACTAATATGATTAGTATATTCATCCATCAAATATTCTCCTGACTCCTGAATTCTGAATTCTGATTTCTCAGTTCTCTTTACTAAAAGCCCCCTAATAACCATCAAAAATTTCATAAAAATTTTAGAGTTGAGATTTGAGATTTTAGATGGCAAATTTAATCTAAAATCCAAAATCCAGAATGTTTGAACTTTGGGCTATCTTAGTTATTTTAATTGCCTGCCCTCTCTTGGGCGGATTACCGCTGATTGGATGGATTACTTACGCCCTCAAACGTAAGCAACTATCACAAGTTGGTACAGGAAACATCAGCGTATCAGCAGCTTTCTATCACGGGGGTACATTTGTTGGGATTCTGGCAGTTTTGTCAGAAGCTTTTAAAGGTATTGCGGCGGTCTTATTGTGCCGCGCTTTCTTCCCAGAAAGCTCATTTTGGGAAATAGTCGCCCTCATTGCTCTGGTAATCGGTAGATACTGGATAGGCAGAGGGGCAGGTACGACAAATGTTGTCTGGGGATTTGTCGTACACGACCCGCTGGTGGCAATATTTGTATTTTTCTTTTCAGGCATTAGCTTTTCAGTGATGCACTCCAGACAGGTAGTGAAATTTGGGGTTTTGCTACTGTTTCCTTTGTTTGTAACGCTTTTGCACCTGAGTGATATCCCCAGAATGCTTGCGGCTGTTGCTTTAGCTGGTCTAATGGCTTGGATTTACACAAAAATCCCTGACGATATGAATTTGCCAGCCGAAGAAGCACAGACAGAATCGCAAGCGATGTTGGAATTTTTACGTGGCGATCGAGCAATGGTTTCTTTAGATGAAGAGTTAGATGCTGCCATAGTTGGCGAAAAGGCAGCTACATTATCTCAAATTAAGCGCTGGGGTTACCCAGTACCAAAGGGATGGGTACTTGCCCCCATTGATGAAGATCCGCAATTGTTAACGGAATTTCTCCAACCATCAGAATTATCTCCGTTGGTGGTGCGTTCTTCTGCTATTGGCGAAGACTCAGAACACGCTTCTGCGGCTGGGCAGTATAAAACAGTTTTAGATGTTACTAGCCCCCAGGCGTTACAAGAAGCGATCGCCCAAGTGCAAGCTTCCTACAATCATCCTTCTGCTGTACAATATCGGCGCGATCGCGGTTTAAATGAAACAGCAATGGCAGTGCTGATTCAACAACAAGTCCAGAGTGTCTTTTCTGGCGTTGCTTTCAGCCGCGATCCCATCACCCAGCAAGGTGATGCCATTATTATTGAAGCCCTCCCAGGCAGCCCGACACAAGTCGTTTCTGGAAAAGTCACACCAGAACAATATCGGGCTTTTGTTTTTGAGGCAGAAAATTCTTCCTCCGTACAATTGGAGGGCGAAGGACGAGTCCCACAAGCATTAATCAAGCAAGTTGCCTATTTAGCTTATCGACTGGAAAAACGTTACAACGGCGTTCCTCAAGATATTGAGTGGAGTTACGACGGTCAAACGCTTTGGGTATTACAATCTCGACCAATCACCACTTTGCTACCCATCTGGACGCGGAAAATCGCCGCCGAAGTAATTCCGGGAGTCATTCACCCCTTAACATGGTCGATTAATCGTCCCTTAACTTGTGGAGTTTGGGGGGAAATTTTTACTTTAGTTTTGGGCGAACGTGCTTCAGGGTTAGATTTCGCCGAGACGGCAACTCTGCATTATTCGAGAGCTTACTTTAACGCATCCCTCTTAGGAGATATTTTTATCCGCATGGGATTGCCGCCGGAAAGTCTGGAGTTTTTAACCAGGGGAACGAAACTCAGTAAGCCGTCTTGGAAGTCCACTTGGGAGAATTTACCCGGACTAGGGAGGTTGCTCAAGCGAGAGTTAAGCTTAGAAAAGGACTTCAAGCAGGATTATTACAAACAGTTCATTCCTGGGTTGTCGCAGTTGGCGCAGGAAGATATCAATAACTTGGAAGCGTCGCAGCTGTTGGCAAGAATTGACTTGATTTTAGAATTGCTGCGTCAAGCGACGTATTACAGCATTTTAGCTCCCTTGAGTGCTGCCTTAAGACAGGCGATTTTTCGGGTGAAGGATAAGCAAATCGATCATAGCGTCACCCCAGAGGTAGCAGCATTGCGATCGCTAACTGCAATAGCCGCAGATGCCAAACAGGTTCTATCTAAGTTTGAGCCACAGCAAGTGTTTGAGGAGTTAAAGCAAACCCCCGAAGGAAAGAAGATCCTGCAAGAATTTGACGAATTGCTTCAGGATTATGGCTATTTAAGCGAAGTGGGAACTGATATTTCCGTTCCCACTTGGCGGGAGAATCCGCAACTCATCAAGCAGATGTTTGTGCAGTTAATCCAGGGGAACGAACTACAAGCAAACGCTAAAAATACAAACAATAATATCTTTTTCAGTCCCCCTAAACGTGGGTTTGTCCAGCGACGTGTAGATATCAAAGGACGAGTCACCGAAGTTTATTCACGGCTTTTGGCTGAATTGCGTTGGTGTTTCGTTGCTTTAGAAAAGATTTGGTTAAAGTCGGGTTTACTTAGTAAAACAGACGATATCTTTTTTCTCGACTTTGATGAAGTGCGGCGTTTAGTCGCGGGTGAAGATTTTACATTAGCTGAAAGCTTGGTTGAGTTAGTGGAATTTAGGCGATCGCAATTTGTCCAAGATAGCGAAATTACTCAAGTACCCTTTGTAGTCTACGGCAATACCCCGCCTCACCCCTTAGCGCCTTCTGCTCTCTACTCTGACCAAATTTTACAAGGCATTGGAGCTAGCCACGGACAAGCCGAAGGCAGAGTGAAGGTGTTGCGAAATTTACAAGATGTACCAGATATCGATCGCGACACAATATTAGTAGTACCTTACACAGATTCTGGCTGGGCACCATTGTTATTAAGGGCTGGAGGATTGATTGCCGAAGCTGGAGGAAGGCTTTCTCATGGTGCGATCGTTGCACGCGAATACGGGATTCCCGCAGTTATGGATGTTCGCGGTGCAACATGGTTATTGCAAGATGGTCAACGGGTACGGATTGATGGAACTAGGGGTATTGTGGAATTATCCAACGATTTGAGACCCGAATGATTACCATAACAGGCAATCGGCAATAAGCTTGGCAGAACAATTCGCAATTTTGAGATCCAGAGCAACTAATTTTATAGCAACCACTAAGGCGCTTAGGACAAACAGTATACTCATTGCCTATTGCCTATTCTCCATTCCCTGTTGCCTATTGCCTATTGCCTATTGCCTATTGCCTACCATATCTAACGAAAATTAGAATTGTGCCGTATCAGATTCATAAATTCCTGACGAGTCCGCGCATCTTCGGCAAAAACACCACGCATTGCACTAGTAACAGTCCAAGAACCTGGTTTTTGCACACCACGCATTACCATACACATATGGGTTGCTTCTATGACAACTGCAACTCCTTGGGGTTTGAGTAACCGTTGCAATGCATCAGCAATTTGCACCGTCAGACGTTCTTGTACCTGTAAACGTCGTGCATACATCTCGCAAATACGGGCAATCTTTGACAGTCCTATAACTTTACCATTGGGAATGTAAGCAACATGAGCACGGCCAATAATCGGCAGGATGTGATGTTCGCAGGAACTAAAAATATCGATGTCCCGAACTAAAACCATTTCATGGGCATCTTCTGTAAAGACTGCTCCATTTAGCAGCTCATCCAAAGACTCATGATATCCTTTTGTGAGAAACTGCAACGCTTTCACCAGTCTTTTTGGAGTATCTTTTAATCCTTCGCGGTCTGGATCTTCTCCTAATCCAATCAACAAAGTGCGTACAGCCTGCATCATTTCGGCTTCTGTAACAGTCTGCTGTTCTTCAGTCACTAAAGATGACAGCATCTGATCGGCAGAAGTTAGATCGGGACGAATCGATAGAATCATTTTGTAAGTTCTGTGGGAATGTTGAACAAATCAGTCTTTTGTCAGATGTGTGTTTCCATCAGCTCCTGACTCGACATTAAGTTTAACATAACTTTATATTTCTTAAAATATGCATTAATACGCTTCAGGTAAGAAAGTTTCTCAGTGGAAGCAAGGGAACGGGAAACAGGAGAGAGAAAAAACAGGCTTATCTAATATATTTTCTCAGCCGCAAAACCGAGCAAGTAAGCTGATGCGCTTTTAAATTGCATAACTCTACTCGCCAAAAAGACGCGGGGACACGGAGACGCAATTTGAATGACGATTAGCTTATGCAGCTTGTGGAATTCACCCTCTGTCCAAACCCTTCATTTTTTGTATTCCTGCGTAAGTCGTATAAACACAAGTGGGGTTTGCTGGAAAAAGTACACGGCTAGGGAATATGTTACTTACATCTGTACCTAATGAAGTTGCAATCTGCTGTATTTTTCGTTTTACATTACTTTTTTAAAGCAAATATTCAAGTATTTGAAACGACTTTCTAAACAACCTCTTACTTAGCACGACTTTTTGGCGATCGCCTTCAATTTTATTTGAGAAAATCAAATTGCATTTTCATAAAACTATCTAATGTGAGATATTTGGACGTAATTCTTCTAATTATGTTTTTTATTTATAGCTTTAGGAGTTTTTGAACTGGGAAACATTTCCATAAGAGACTGATTTTTCACAGTAGCCATTAAAATTTAGATATAAAATCCTAAATTGATAACATGGCTTATTAACAAACAAAAAAATATTGATATATCCTTGCGATAAAAGACTTAAAAAATTATATGAATACAAAAAAAAGCCCGCTATTGCGGACTTTGGTAAGGGCTTCTGTCACTTTTTTCGGCTACAATCATGTATGAATCATGATATTTTTATTTTTAATGATTATCTCCAAAAATGCAAGTACTTAAGCTGAAAATAATAGACATAATTACTGGAATTATATCTTGATTTGTAATACACCATATTTTTGTTTTGTAATTATCTCAGAATATATTTTTTTATTTGTATTAGCGACCGATAATAATAACACAAAAACCCTATTTTCAGGCGAGGTTTTTTGGACAAAATTCAGATAGATATGTCTTTTCAAACTTCAATAACCACAAGATTTTTACATTAAAAAGGTAAAGGTGGTCAGGTATAACAGCCCCAGGAATGGATTCCTATTCTTGGGGTTTTACTATCTATGAACAAAAATATGACCCTTGCATAAGTCCTATAAGAGTTCGATCGCTAGATGATGGTGAAATTAGCAGCCGTTAGTGTTATGGTATTAATCCCAGTCAGACTTGCCAAAATTTCATCAGTAACAGTGACGATTGTTGCCGTTAAGGTCAGATAGATTCAAAACTGCATAGGTCATTGTTGTTAGTTCCTGTTAATTTTGAATTTTTCTCATCCCACTGTCACCATTCGGCGAATCTCGTCGCTGCGAAACCCGATCGCCATTGGACGACGCACCCTTGGTAAGGCTACCACGTCGTATAATTCCGATACCACCCCTTGTAATCGCAGAGAATGAACGAGATCGCCGCTTCTGAGGTCAATTACCAGTAAACCACAGCGAGGTTCGACGTTTTTCTGTTGCAATTTCTCGTCTAAAAGCAAGCCACTGAAAGTTTTGTTATGTCTGGGTTGGGAAATTCCCACCACTGCAAAGTCGCCATAAAAAGCACAACCGCGCAGATATCCTGGGCAAAAGGCGACTGGTTCAAACACTCCCCGTTCTATGTCTGCAAAGCCAAACTCCCCCGTACCTGAGTTGAGCAGCCAGAGTTTGTTCTGATACCAGCGCGGTGAGTGGGGCATGGATAGCCCCCGCAACACGATTTCATTACTCTCGACATCAATTACACAACCCCCATTTTGCCGATGCTCCCGCCAGCCTTCTGCCACATCGGACTGGCTGACAACAGTGACGTATTTGGGTTTTCCTACCTGCATTGCCAACCCATTCAGGTGACATCTGTCTTCGGCTGCTAGCTTGCTGATAAAACTGGGTTGCCATAGGGGAACGAAACTATGGGTTCCACTAACTGTTGCCAAACAACTAAATAATGTATTGACAAATAATAATTTTTGTGTATCTGAATCTTTTTCTTCTGTTTGGCTCAAAGCGACATCGTGAATATCCAAATCTCCCGTCACATAACTCATCTGCGGCAAATACACAGCGTCGTAGCCTTGGTGGTTTTGTCCGGGTTGGATGATGTTTTCAAATCGCCACAGCTGGTACAAAGAACTCATGTAGAGGCTGTTACCATCGGCATACAATCCCATGCACCGTTCAAAGGTGCGTTCAAATACAGATAATCTGCCGTTTGGCTGCAAGCCAATGAAGAATAACTTTCCTGCTTGATAGGTAGTGAAGGATAAACTAAGGTTTTGCTCATGCAGCCAAGCGGTGAACTGACGAGAAGCGTCGATTTCTAAAGATGGTTTTTCACTGGGATTCACTTGGCTTTGACTCCTTGATGACTCAGGTGTTTAGATGATGAAAAATTCCTCGCAGCACAGAAAAAACTTTTAAATTGATGCTGCTTACGTTGGACAGAAACTAGTAGATGATACCAAGAGAACTTTGGTGAAAAAAGTTGACGGCTAAGTAATTTTATAGTATATTTGTACTATAAGATATTTCAGTGTTGTATAAAACTTTAACACTTGCGACTACGCCAACAGGAGAGCAAAATTAATGAGGCTATCTAAGGTAGACTTGAGCAGTTTAGTAGCGATCGCTCACTCTGACGGATATTTGCAGTTGTTACTCGACCGGGGTAAGGAACTAGAGTTTTTAGAAATTCCGGCGCCGATACAAGCTTACGAAGGATTGCAAGAACTTAACGAAGCGATTGCCGAAACTACTGCACTACCCTTTGAAGAAGAACCAATTGGCATGTTACCAGTTAGCTCATCAATGGCTGCGGCTGTAGGCTACGATCCTGACGAACAGATTTTACAAGTTGAGTTTCAAAATGGCGCTATTTATCAGTACTTAGGCGTAGACGAGGATACTTGGGAAGATTTACACGCCTCAGACTCAATTGGCAGCTTTTTCAATCAAGAAATTAAAGGCAGATATGAGTGCGATCGGATAGATGGTAATGATTATTAATGGGCAATAGGCAATAGGCAATGGGCAATAGGCTCTTGGTATCGAGGTTTATGTCCTAACCTAGCTGGCAGCTGCTATACATCTATTTACATAGATTAAATTATTCTTGCCCACTTATCTTGCTCACTCACTTATAGGAAGGGATTATAATCCTTAGAGAATGTTTGATAATAGGGAATCAAATGGGCAACTAAACATACACCACTAACGCTTTGTTCAGCGAGAATAGAAAAAGCCCACATAATATTGACGCAGTTATGACAACTACACTTACCTCTCGTGTTAAACCAAGAGCAGAAGATAGTTTTGCCATTAGCTTTGCACCATTGTCTCTTGAAGAGATTTATACCAAGTCTGACGATCCAGCTAACGGTGCCGTAGTTGTGATGAGTGGAATGGTTCGGAATCAAACTGATGGTAAACCTGTGGTTGCCCTAGAGTATCAAGCTTATGAACCTATGGCATTGCAAGTATTCTATCAAATTGCTAGTGATATTCGTTCATCTACGTCTGATGTGAATCGAGTGGCAATTCATCATCGCATCGGACGTTTGCGAGTTGGGGAAATCAGCGTTTTAGTAGCAGTGGGTTGTCCTCATCGCAGTGAAGCGTTTGAGGCTTGCCGCTATGCTATCGATACCCTCAAACATAATGCACCTATATGGAAGAAAGAACATTGGCAAGATGGTTCTAGTTGCTGGGTGAGTATCGGTGCTTGCGAACAGTTAGGAGAAAATTGTTCTTAGGAATTGGGTATGGGGGATGGGGCATTGGGCATTGGGCATTGGGAGGTGTGGGAGGTGTGGGAGGATGGGGAAGAAATCTTTCCCCCACACTCCCCACACTCCCCCATCTCCCCAGTCCCCAGTCCCTTGTGTCATTTACAGTAGTCTTTAGCACTTTGAGTGGAATGGACGGTTACTTGCGACCATTCTCTAATGACAAATTCGCTTAAACCTACGTGGGGCGATCGCTTGGGGTCAAGTTTTTGCCAATCACTTTGACTTCCCCAATCGTAAGTATATCCTAGTTGTGTCCACGGGTAATTAATAACGGCGGCTGATGCATTACTTGATGCGTAGCGACTCTTAAATTGCTGGGTAAACCAATCTTGATAGCTGTTTGAGATTGACTCAAAGGCATTAGTTAAAGGAAATTCCAGTTCTGCCTCATGGTCGGTAATGTTAGGATCTTTACTAGGACGAAATAGCGATCGCGGTTCTACCCAAAGTTCAACAATATATCTGTTTGCAGTTTTATCTGGGGGTAGACCCAAAACTTGGTTGAGTCGATAGTCTAGAGATGTTTGACTTGTGGGACTATAGACTTTGCAGAATTTTTGTAGGTCTGGGACAGCAGTAACCCACAAATCGCGGGGTAAAAGCATCGAGTTACCCACATTTTCTGCATATCCACGAAAACTTGTCCAGGCTACTACTAAAACACGACTCTTGTCCCATTTGAGGTCAGAATTATACCAGACAATGGGAGTTAGGTTTCGATAGATTTCACGAGGTTCTGCGATTTTTGCATCCTCCACCGCATCCATATAGGCTTGCGGTAAGGGTGGCTCTGGAACACTTCCTGTTGTTGGTTGCGCCACAGATACACAATCAACAAATGCTGCGGTAATGCTAGCAATAATAGCAGCATAAGGGAAAATTCGCTTTTTGGGGCGATCGCCAGCCTGAACAAAATTCATTAACAGCATTATCTTATTCAGTTTTTTCATTTAGCAGATATTAATTCGATCGCAGATAACCCTCCTGTTTTGCCTAAAAACAACCTCAGGAAGATAGTTCTAGCAACTGGCTCAGTATTATTACTTGTGAAAATCAAGATCGTCAATAGTCATTTATCACTTGTAATCACTAATGGTCAGATCCCCGACTTCTTCAAGAAATCGGGGATCTATAAGCCCTCATAACTAATGCGATGAACCACTAGAAACAAATGACAAATGATTATTTATATTTTGTTGCATTTGTTTACATCAACCGCACGGTTTTATTGAGGTTTGTGAATATTTTGTATTTCTCAAAGGAATATTCCTTTAGACTGAATTTCAATATGAAAAAGCTGGGGATAAATACAAATGCATTCCTTAAATCTCTTCTGTCACGAATTTGTAGTTGCTGTTTCCTTTGTGGCTTGTATCCTTGGACTAGCTTTACTGTGGGACAGTAAGCAGCACAAAAGTGATATCCAAGAAACAGAACAGATTCTGTTTAGAATGAGCTTTTCTTATTGGTTGGTTTATTGTATAGCTTTTGGCATAGAAAAAATAGTTTTACCGGAATGGGAATCTGTGCTGATGAGTTTAAGAATAACTACCGCTCTGTCATATTTCTTAACTTTTTCTTGCATCGTGAGTCTGCCGCTACACAAATTTGCAGTACACCGTGTCGAGGAATAAATATTAAGGTATGGGGCATTGGGTATGGGGCATTGGGCATTGGGCATTGGGCATTGGGCATGGAGATGAAGAAGACATGACCAATAACTAATGACTAATGACTAATGACAAAATTATCATTTCATAGCGATCGCTAATGCCGCTTCCAATTGTTCTTGGGTCAAAATAGTTAAAATAAACACCTCTTGCACCGTTTTACCCTGCCGTGCGATGACTTTATAGCCTCCGCGAATGGGTACTGAGACACGAAGTTGCATTTTTGGGCAATGACCTTTTACCCGCCCAATTACTCCCGGCGTCACAGTTTGAATGCCATCCTGCTGACACAGACGTTCTAAAATCGGGATCAAACCAGAAATGTGTGTCGAGTGATTCCAGACTAGTCTGGCAGTTTTTTGGGAAGCTGTCCGGTCAGTATCTGCGGTGGGTTTGCCCATAATGATTAAGCTGCTTCTAGGGGTGCCATTGTCAAACCTGCACGGCGCAGCTGCTGATGATAAAGTTCCGCAGGTTCTTGGGGTCCAACCCAGACGATCGCTTGACCTTCATAGTGTACCTGATTAGTTAAATCCCAAGCGCGATCGCCGCTCATTCCTGGAATATATTTCATCAAACATTCGGCTACATGTTGGAATGTATTAAAATCGTCGTTTAATACAATCACTTTGTAATTTGGATAAGTTTTACGGACAACTTGATTAGACCGTTCAGGAGCTACAGTTGGTGCTGTGGCCATCCCGTAAACATTCGCTGAAAGTGTCGTAACCATAACAAAAGTAGGGGACAGGATTTTACAAAACTACATTATAAATAACTAGTTTAGTGCATTGTCTGGGCATTGGGCATGGGGAAAGGGAAAGGGGAAAAGGGAAAAGGGGAAAGATTAAATTTATTCCTTTTCCCTTTAACCTTTAACCTTTTCCCCTGCCTTAAGAGCCTCCCCATCTCCTTCATCCCCAATCCCTACCGATACAGCCAAACACGCAAGAGTGAGAGCAATTGTTCTGTATCTACAGGTTTTGTGATATAATCCGATGCTCCTGCTTCAATGCACTTTTCGCGATCGCCTTGCATGGCTTTGGCGGTGAGTGCAATAATCGGCAAGGATTGAAAGCGAGTGTTTTGGCGGATTTGACGTGTTGTTTCGTAACCGTCCATTTCTGGCATCATTACGTCCATTAAAACCACATCAATATCTGGTGTAGTTTCTAACAAGGTAATACCTTCTCTGCCGTTCTCAGCATATAACACCTGGATTTGATAGCGTTCTAACATGCTTGTGAGGGCGAAGATATTCCGCATATCGTCGTCTACAATTAGTGCTTTTTTGCCGACGAGTAAGTGGTCTCTGGAATGGAGTTGTTCGAGGATTTGTCGCTTGGGTTCTGGCAAATTTGCTTGGACTCGGTGCAAGAATAAGGCTGTTTCATCTAAAAGACGTTCGGGCGATCGCACATCTTTTATAATGATTGTCTCTGCAATGCGTCTGAGTTCGGTTTCTTGAGCTTTGCTAATTTCTCTACCTGTGTAGACAATAATTGGTAGAGATTTACCGCTAGGTAACAGCTTGATTTGCTCGATAAGTTCAAACCCGGTCATGTCTGGTAGTCCTAAATCGAGGACGAGACAATCAAAATGCTGGGTGCGGATGGCCTCTAAGGCTGCTGCACCGGTGCTAACGGCGGTGGTAGCAACGTCGCTGTTGCCAATTAACTCCACAATGCTATGGCGTTGGGTGTCGTCGTCTTCCACTACTAGTAGATTTTTCACTTGGCGTTCGACGAAGCCTTTAATTTTGGCTAACGCTTCCGATATTGTCTCACTAGTTAATGGTTTTTGCAGATATGCGATCGCTCCTAGTTGTAAACCGCGCTGTCTGCCTTCCTCAACGGTCATGATGTGTACGGGAATGTGACGAGTATTCGGGTCGTGTTTGAGACGATCTAATACTGTCCACCCATCCATTTCTGGCAATCTGATATCTAGTAAAACGGCTGAAGGTAGAAATTGCTGGGCTAGCATTAAGCCTGTGGTGCCAGTCTGGGCAGTTATTACCTTAAATCCGTGCTGTTGCGCCATATCTAGAAGGATACGGGCAAAATTAATGTCATCTTCAACGATTAATAATACGCGATCGCCAGCGTTAATTGTAGTGCGATCGTCATTTATTAGTGGGGACTGGGGAGGTGAAGAAGACGCGGGGAGGGGGAGACGCTCTGACGCGGAGAAAGAAGACGTAGAGAATCGCTCAAATATTCTCTCTATTTCCCCACGTCGCCGCGTCCCCGTGTCCCCGTGTCCTATTTCCCCGCGTCCCCGCGTCCCCGTGTCCCCGTGTCCTATTTCCCCGTATCCTCCACCTTGTGGTAAATAGAATGTAAAGGTGCTACCTTCACCGGGTTTACTGACTAATTTGATTTCACCGCCAAACAAACGGGCAATTTCGCGGCTAATTGATAAGCCTAAGCCGGTGCCGCCGTATTTGCGACTGGTAGAGCCATCGGCTTGCTGAAATGCCTCGAAGATGACTTTTTGTTTTTCGAGGGCAATGCCAATACCTGTATCGGTGACTGAGAAGGCAATGACTAACTGGGCGCGATTTAAGCTTTCGTGGTCGGGACTCCATCCTTGCTGCGCTACTGCAACCTGCAAGCGGACTTCTCCTTGTTCTGTAAATTTAAAAGCGTTGGAAAGGAGATTTTTCAATACCTGTTGTAAGCGTTTGACATCTGTATAAATGCTCAGGGGCAATTCGGGAAGAAATTCAATTGTAAAACCAAGTCCTTTGCTGTTGGCTATTTGCCGGAAGGTGCGCTCAATTTGCTCGCCCAATTCTACCAAAAGCATTTGGGTCATTTCAATTGACATGGTTCCAGATTCAATTTTGGCGAGGTCGAGAATGTCATTAATTAGCGTCAACAAATCTGTACCTGCTGAGTAAATTGTCTGGCTGTATTCGATTTGTTTGTTGGTGAGGTTGCCATCAATGTTATCTGCTAATAGCTTGGCCAAAATTAATAAGCTATTCAACGGTGTCCGCAATTCATGGGACATGTTGGCAAGAAACTCTGATTTGTATTTTGAAGAGAGGGCGAGTTGTTCGGCTTTTTCTTCCAAAGATGTTCTTGCTTGTTCGATTTCTCGATTTTTGCGCTCGACTTCTTTCTTTTGTTGAGCCAGTAATTCTGCCTTTTCTTCTAATTCGGCGTTGGTTTGTTGCAGTTCCTCTTGCTGTCCTTTGAGTAAATCCTCCGAGGCTTTGAGTGATTGGGCTTGCTGTTCTAAGCGTTTGTTGGTTTCCCTCAGTTCATTTTGCTGGGTTTGTAGTTCTTCAGCCAATGATTGCGACTGTTTGAGTAATTCTTCAGTTCGCATGGAAGCGGCGATGGTGTTGAGAACGATCGCTATACTTTCTGTAAGCTGGTCGAAGAATGTCAAGTGAATTTCGCTAAAGCGGCGGAAGGATGCTAATTCTATAACTGCTGTGACTTGTCCTTCAAACAGTACGGGTAAGACTACGGCATTTAGTGGCGTCGCTTCTCCTAAACCGGAGCCAATTTTGATGTAGTCAGTCGGCACTTCTGTCAGCAGAATTCGCTCTTTTTCGAGGGCACATTGTCCCACCAAACCTTCACCCATGTGGAAGCGGTTGGCTAGATGTTTGCGTTCGCGGTAGGCGTAGCTACTAATTAGTTTCAAATACGAGGTATTATTGTCTACGGCGTCCATCAGATAGAATACGCCGTGTTGCGCTCCTACTAACGGTGCGAGTTCTGAGAGAATTAATTTGGATACGGTTTCTAAGTCTCGCTGACCTTGGAGCATTCGGGTAAATTTAGCGAGGTTAGTTTTCAACCAGTCTTGTTCGGTGTTTTTCTGGGTTGTTTCCCGCAGGTTGGCAATCATCTGGTTGATGTTGTCTTTGAGGATGGCAACTTCCCCTAATGCTTCCACGGCGATGGAACGAGTGAGATCGCCTTTAGTTACAGCTGTAGCAACTTCCGCGATCGCTCGCAACTGGGTTGTCAGTGTAGCAGCGAGTTCGTTGACGTTATCGGTCAAGTCTTTCCAAGTTCCAGCCGCCCCAGGTACTCTTGCTTGTCCGCCTAATTTTCCTTCGATTCCCACTTCCCGCGCCACGGTAGTCACCTGGTTGGCAAAGGTGGCTAGGGTATCAATCATTTCGTTGATGGTTTCTGCCAAAGTTTCAATTTCGCCCTTGGCATCTAGCATGAGTTTGCGTTTCAAGTCGCCGTTCGCAACTGCCGTCACAACTCTAGCAATACCCCGCACCTGTGCCGTTAAGTTCCCCGCCATCGAGTTTACGTTGTCGGTTAAATCTTTCCAGGTACCTGCAACACCCTGCACTTGGGCTTGTCCGCCCAACTTTCCTTCGGTGCCCACTTCCCGCGCCACCCGCGTTACTTCCGATGCAAAGGAACTGAGTTGATCCACCATTGTATTAGTGGTGTTCTTCAAGTCCAAAATTTCGCCTTTGGCATCAACGGTAATTTTCTTGGAGAGGTCACCATTCGCCACCGCCTTGGTAACTTCGGCAATGTTGCGGACTTGTCCGGTGAGGTTCCCCGCCATTGAGTTTACGTTGTCCGTTAAATCTTTCCAGGTGCCGGCAACTCCTCTGACGTAGGCTTGCACGCCGAGTTTTCCTTCGGTTCCCACCTCCCGCGCTACCCGCGTTACCTCACTGGCAAAGGAATTAAGTTGATCCACCATTGTGTTGATGGTAATCTTCAATTCCAGAATTTCGCCTTTGACATCAACGGTGATTTTCTTGGAAAGGTCGCCGTTAGCTACCGCCGTTGTCACTTCGGCAATGTTCCGCACCTGGGCCGTCAAGCTTCCCGCCATGAAGTTTACACTGTCGGTTAAGTCCTTCCAAGTCCCGGCAACTCCTTTAACTTCGGCTTGTACGCCGAGTTTTCCTTCGGTTCCCACTTCCCGCGCCACCCGCGTTACTTCACTGGCAAAGGAATTGAGTTGATCTACCATTGTGTTGACGGTGTTTTTCAACTCCAAAATTTCACCTTTGACATCAACGGAAATTTTCTTGGAGAGGTCGCCATTTGCTACGGCGGTGGTGACGGCGGCGATGTTTCGCACCTGTGCCGTTAAGCTTCCCGCCATGAAGTTCACGCTGTCGGTTAAGTCTTTCCAGGTGCCAGCCACGCCGCGCACGTCTGCTTGTACGCCCAGCTTTCCTTCACTACCTACCTCCCGTGCAACCCTTGTAACTTCACTTGCAAAGGAGTTGAGTTGATCCACCATTATATTGATGGTGTTTTTCAACTCCAAAATTTCACCTTTGACAGCTACAGTAATTTTCTTAGAAAGGTCGCCGTTAGCGATCGCAGTGGCAACTTCCGCAATGTTTCGCACTTGGTCGGTCAAGTTCCCCGCCATTAAGTTTACATTGTCGGTTAAGTCTTTCCAAGTGCCAGCCACTCCCCGCACTTCGGCTTGCACGCCCAATTTACCTTCGGTTCCCACTTCCCGCGCCACCCGCGTTACTTCCGATGCAAAGGAACTCAGTTGATCCACCATTGTATTAATAGTGTTTTTCAACTCCAAAATTTCACCCTTCACATCAACGGTGATTTTCTTGGAAAGGTCGCCATTGGCTACAGCCGTGGTCACGTCGGCAATGTTCCGCACCTGTGCCGTTAAACTGCCTGCCATGAAGTTCACGCTGTCAGTTAAATCTTTCCAAGTGCCAGCCACACCCCGCACATCTGCTTGCACGCCGAGTTTTCCTTCACTGCCGACCTCACGGGCAACTCGTGTGACTTCTGATGCAAAGGAACTCAGTTGATCCACCATGATATTGATGGTGTTTTTCAACTCCAGAATTTCCCCTCTGACATCAACGGTGATTTTCTTCGACAGGTCACCGCTGGCGATCGCTGTGGCAACTTCGGCAATATTTCGCACCTGTCCGGTGAGGTTACCCGCCATTAAGTTAACGTTGTCCGTTAAGTCTTTCCAAGTGCCAGCCACTCCCCGCACTTCTGCTTGTACGCCGAGTTTTCCTTCGGTTCCCACCTCCCTAGCAACCCGCGTTACTTCCGAGGCAAAGGAATTCAATTGATCCACCATCGTATTAATGGTGTTTTTCAACTCCAGAATTTCGCCTTTGACATCCACAGTGATTTTCTTGGAAAGGTCGCCATTTGCCACCGCCGTCGTCACTTCGGCAATATTCCGCACCTGTGCCGTCAAGCTTCCCGCCATGAAATTCACGCTATCGGTGAGATCCTTCCAGGTACCCGCTACCCCTCGGACTTCTGCTTGACCGCCGAGTTTGCCTTCTGCACCCACTTCTCTAGCAACCCGCGTTACTTCCGATGCAAAGGAATTGAGTTGATCCACCATGATGTTAACGGTGTTTTTCAACTCCAAAATTTCGCCTTTGACGTTGACTGTAATTTTCTTCGACAAGTCGCCATTTGCCACTGCTGTTGTCACTTCGGCAATGTTGCGGACTTGGGCGGTTAAATTACCCGCCATTAAGTTAACGTTGTCTGTGAGATCCTTCCAAGTCCCGGCTACTCCTTTAACTTCGGCTTGTACGCCCAACTTTCCTTCTGTTCCCACCTCGCGGGCAACTCTTGTTACTTCTGATGCAAAGGAATTCAGTTGATCCACCATTGTGTTAACGGTGTTTTTGAGTTCCAGAATTTCGCCTTTGACATCCACAGTGATTTTTTTGGAGAGGTCACCGTTGGCGATCGCTGTGGCAACTTCCGCAATATTGCGGACTTGTCCGGTAAGATTTCCCGCCATCAAGTTCACATTGTCGGTGAGATCCTTCCAAGTGCCAGCCACGCCGCGCACTTGGGCTTGCACGCCGAGTTTACCTTCGGTTCCCACCTCCCTAGCAACCCTGGTAACTTCCGAGGCAAAGGAGCCGAGCCGGTCTACCATCGTGTTGACAATATTGGCAGTTTGGAGAAACTCACCTTGGAGAGGTCTGCCTTCAATTTCTGTAGCGATGGTTTGCGATAAGTCACCATTAGCCACAGCCCGAATTACACGAGTTGTTTCTGCTGTGGGTTGGACTAAATCTGTAATTAAAGTGTTGACAGAATCTACACAATCTGACCAAGAACCGCGAACATCTCCTAAAGAGGCGCGATCGCTAATCTTGCCTTCTTTGCCGACGACATTACCAATTCGCTGAAGCTCCGTCGCCATCCGCTGATTTTGATCGATTATATCATTGAGCGTATCAGCTATTTTCCCAGCTACACCAGTATGGTCTATGGGCATCCGAGTCGAGAAGTCGCCGTGCTTGACAGCTGTCAGCGTTCTAAGTAGCTGATTTAAATCGAGATTGTCGCTGTCTCTAGTCAACTGTTCGGTCGCCATAGCCTTATCCTTAAACGTGATTCTTGCAGAATTTGTTGTATTTTTTGCACCCGTACCTAGTGTGCCAAGTCAAAAATGTGCTTGTGAGGGCTGGCGAAAGGGAAAAGGTGAAAGAGAAAGCTATTAAAAATCTTTACCCTTTTCTCCCCATCCTTTACCCCGCCAAGTTTTCTTGGCGAACTACTAATGACAATACTTTTAGGTAACGCTTATCAAAATAGAGATTAGGGAATAGAAAGTGGATCGAACTAATTGTTATGGGTGCGGGTGTCAGCAGTTGATAAAGACCGCTAACTAAATGGTACTGGCGTTTATGTATCTGCCATACCACTTAGCTAATCATAGCTATTCAATCTCTGTTATGGATAATGAGCAAATATTTTCTGTCGGTGGACTCGCAGAGGTACTAAGCACTGGAGAGCATGATTTATAAACATAATTTGGTATAAGTTCAAATTCGTTAATAAGTCTTTGCGATTCGTTAACGAGTATTTGAACTGGATGAATCCGCCTCTGAACTCTATTAATGAGTATGTATACCAGGCAACAGGCAACAAAATTGAAAGTCCTTTTATGTCCTAAACTATGCTTCGACTCCTACATTTGATTTTTGCAAAAATTCCTTACCCGTACAGACACGATTAACCACGTCTGTACTTTCTATAGGAATCATATTTGATTTGGTGAAAAAATCTCAGTAGGGTGTGTTAGCAGCGCCCTCATCTCCTAACCGCTTCTCCTGTGGGAGAAGGGGAATTAAATCTCTGGCTCCCCTCTCCCAAGGGCTACGGTGTACACACAAGTCGAATTACCCCCCTTAATCCCCCCTTGGAAAGGGGGGAAAAAGAAATCTAGTTCCCTCCCCTTTACAAGGGGAGGGTTAGGGTGGGGTAAAACCAGGATTTATCAACTACTTCCCACTTGTGCGTACACCGTAGCTTCCAAGGGAGAGGGGCTGGTAGTGAGGGCAAAACCTTGTCACAAAGCAGGTTTCACGTTCAATTGACACCAATGGCATCAACTCCCCCCTACAAAAGCTCGATGTGTTGCAGAGATTGTTGGCATCGGTATGATTTCAAAAACCAAAGCGGATTACTAGAATTTGTACGCAAATCCTAATTTTTGGAATAGAAGATTTCTAGTAGTATAGGTGTAATGTTAGCCCTATTAAGTTAAAGCTACGTGAAAAGAGTCAAAATAGAAATATGGAATTTATTTTAATTAAAAATAAAGTATCCCAGAGTATATATTAGTGGACAATATGGCACCTCGGCGGTCTTCTAAGAAATCTGAATCTGATTCCACTAGAGGGAAAGCTACCAATAGCGAACAAAAACAAGAAAAGCAGAAAGAATTATTTCCAATTGTAGCAATGGGAGCTTCTGCGGGTGGATTGGAGGCATTTAGACAATTGCTGAGCCACTTGCCAATGGACACAGGCATGGCGTTTGTGCTGATTCAACACTTAAGCCCTAATCAAAAAAGTTTGTTGAGTGAAATTCTCTCTAGAACAACTCAGATGCCTGTATGTGAAGTGCAGGATGGGATGGTGGTGGAGCCAAATCATGTGTACGTGATTCCGCCCAATGCCAAGATGACTATTTCTGAGGGGGTGCTGAAACTATCGCCGCGTGAAAAAACCCGTGGTCTTTTTATGACAGTGGATGCTTTCTTTCTTTCCTTGGCAGAGGAACGGGGAAGCAAAGCGATCGCAGTGGTACTATCGGGGGGAGACGCAGATGGCGCACGGGGACTCGAAGCAATTAAAGGAATTGGCGGCATCACCTTTGCCCAGTGCGAAGACACAGCAAAAGTCACTGGTATGCCAAGCAGTGCCATCGCTTCTGGTTATGTAGACTTTATCTTACCCCCAGAAGCCATCGCCCAAGAACTAACAAACATTAGCCGTCATCCCTACATCGCCAGCAAAACCCCAGTAAAAGCAACTGAAGCATTACCTGACAATGAGGATGCCCTTTCTATCATCTTCGATCTGCTGCGAACTGCTAGAGGAGTTGACTTTTCCAAGTACAAACAAACCACCTTAAAACGGCGCATCTTACGCCGAATGGTTTTATACAAGCTCGAAAGACTGGAAGATTACGTCCGCTATCTTCAGGAAAATCCTGAAGAAGTGAATGCCTTGTATCAAGATGTGCTGATTACCGTCACTAGTTTTTTTCGGGATGGAGAAGCCTTTGAGACTTTAAAAACCAAGATATTTCCTAACATTGTCAAAAATCTAACTCCGAATTTGGCCATCCGGATTTGGGTAGCAGGATGTTCAACAGGGGAAGAAGCATACTCTATTACCATTTGCCTGCTAGAGTATTTAACAAGTCAGGGAATTAATCACCCCGTGCAGATTTTTGCTACAGACATTAATGAAGTAGCGATCGACAAAGCACGTAACGGCATTTACAAACCGAGTCAATTAGCAGATGTCTCTCCAGAACGTCTACAGCGCTTTTTTATAGAGGTAGAGGGTGGTTACCAAATTAGCAAGGTAGTGCGCGAGTTGTGTGTCTTTGCCAGACAAAACCTCATCAGCGACCCACCTTTTTCTCGGCTAGATTTAATTACTTGTCGTAATGTCTTGATTTATTTGGGAAGCTCAGTTCAGAAGAAGCTCTTACCGATTTTTCATTATGGTCTCAAGCCAACAGGATATTTAATGTTAGGCACTTCCGAGACAGTGGGCGAATTTACTGACTTGTTTACTTTAATAGACAGAAAGTATAAGATTTATTCCCAAAAAATAGCACCTGGTCGATTGACAATCGATTTAATCACTAATGCACATCCAACAGAAACTGCCAACCCTCAACCGACGGTGAATGAAAACGCTTGGAATGACTTGGAAATGCAAAAAGAAGCTGACCGGATTGTGTTAAATCAATATGCTCCGGTTGGTGTAGTTATCAACAACGATTTAGAAATTCTGCAATTTAGGGGACAAACCAGCCTCTATCTAGAACCCGCACCCGGCAGACCAAGCTTTAATTTGCTGAAGATGGCAAAAGAAGATTTGCGACTAGAATTACGCACCGCAATTCACCAGGCAAAAAAACAGCAAAGCCCGGTCACAAAAGAAAATTTACATTTTAGACATGAGGATCGAGTTAGACAAGTTAAGGTTGATATCATTCCCTTCAAACCTCTGCCAGCAACAGAAGACTACTTTTTAGTTTTATTTCATGAGATTCTCTCATCAATAACTACTATCTCCCAGGCAAATAGGGATAATTTCTTCAAATCTACGGAGCAGCAAACACATGATGAGCAAGAAATTAACCAACTCACACAAGAGTTGGCAACCACCAAAGAATATCTACAATCAATTATTGAAGAACAACAAGCTACTAATCAAGATTTGAGAGCTGCCAACGAAGAGATCCTCTCAAGTAACGAAGAGTTGCAAAGTACCAACGAGGAACTAGAAACCGCCAAAGAAGAAATTCAAGCAACTAATGAAGAACTAAACACAATTAACGACGAACTGCAACGGCGGAATTTAGAATCAAATCAGGTCAGCAACGATCTACAAAATCTCCTCAGCAGTATCAATATTCCGATTTTAATGTTAGGTGGCGATTTACGCATTCGCCGCTTTACACCAATAGCGGGGACAATCTTTAACCTTATTCCCACAGATGTAGGGCGACCGTTAAGTGATATTAACCACAATCTCAATGTCCCGGACTTAGAAGAACAAATCTTCCAGGTAATTAATACCCTCACGCTGAAAGCTCAGGAAGTTCAAGACCAACAAGGCCATTGGTATGACTTGCGAATTCGACCTTATCGGACAATCGATAATAAAATTGATGGCGCAGTGTTGGTGTTGGTTGATATTGATGTCCTTAAACGCACTGCGAATCAACTTAAGGCATCTAGAGATTACGCCCAAGCGATTGTGGAAACAGTGCGAGAATCGTTAGTGGTGTTGAATGCAGAGTTACGGGTAGTTAGCGCCAATTTGTCTTTTTACGACACCTTCCAAGTTATACCAGCCCAAACAGAAAACCGCCTCATCTTTGAGATTGGCAATGGGCAGTGGAATATTCCCCAATTGCGATCGCTCTTAGAAGAGATTCTCACAAACAAATCCCAAATTCAAGATTTTGAAGTCGAGCATAATTTTGAGTTAATTGGGCAGAAAACTATGCGTCTCAATGGACGAAAAATGCCTGAAATAGATGGCACACAGTTGATTCTCTTAGCTATTGAAGATATTACCCAGTTTAAGCAGTGGGAGGCAGAACGCGCTCATTTATTAACCGAAGAACAGTTAGCCCGAACTGCTGCCGAAACAGCCAATCGCAGCAAAGATGAGTTTTTATCCATGCTTTCCCACGAACTGCGAAACCCACTGAATGCGCTGTTAGGATGGGCACAACTGCTACGGTCACACAAGCTCGATGAAGAGACCATTACTCAGGGGCTACAAGCAATTGAACACAGTGCCAAGGTTCAAGCCCAGCTAATTGAGGATCTTTTGGACATCTCACGTATTACCTCAGGTCAGCTACGTCTCGACCTCGAACTCATTGAACTTAGCATTGTGGTTGAGTCAGCTCTAAATCTAGTAAGTTTATCAGCAGAATCGAAAAATATCCAAATTGAATCTCGCCTCGAACCTTCCACGAGAAAAATTTTAGGTGATGCCGTTCGCTTACAACAAGTGATTTTGAATTTACTTTCTAACGCTATTAAATTTACCCCCAGTGGCGGCAGAATTGAAGTTTTACTAGAATACATTGGCGAAGAAGCTCAAATCCAAGTCAACGACACAGGTAAGGGTATCAAAGCTGACTTTCTTCCCTATGTATTCGATCGCTTCCGCCAAGCAGATAGCAGCAAAACTCGCTCAAATCCTGGGCTGGGGCTAGGGCTTTCCATTGTACGTCATGTGGTAGAACTCCACGGCGGTGTGGTTGAAGCCCATAGCCCAGGTGAGGGACAAGGGGCAACATTTATCGTCAAATTACCACTGCAAAGTAACCTCGAAGAAAGTTCTGTGTCGAATGCTCCAGAGCGAGTTATTTCAACACAGCAGTTAGCACTGTCAGGTGATGATATGCCCTCCCTGGATGGTCTGCGCGTACTTTTAGTAGATGACGAACTACATGTACGCGAGTTATTTACAACAGTGCTTGAGATCTCTGGTGTTGAGGTAACGGCGGTTGCATCTGCAAGGGAAGCATTATCAATACTGATGAGAAATCCTGGTGGCTATGACCTACTATTGTCTGATATCAATATGCCAGAGGAAGACGGTTATACACTGATTCACCAAGTGAGGGCACTGAGTGTTGAGCAAGGAGGACAAATTCCAGCTCTAGCGATAACCGCCCATGCCAAAGATGAAGAGCTTACAGAGGCTTTGAGTAGAGGTTTTCAAGCACATCTGGCTAAACCCGTTGACCAAACTCAATTATTAATTCTAATTGCTTGTTTGACTGGACGAATTAGAAGGAATTAGGGAACACGTGTAAATGAAGTACACGGGTAGGGGCTTTACAGCTGTGCGCCTCTACTAGAATCTGTACCTCACCAACTTGCAATCTGCTGTAAGTCTTTAACAGGACATAATAATATGAAACTGTTCGCTGTTGCCTTTTAAAATCTAAAATTATATTACTTATTAATTATTGCTTTGCTCAATTAAATTACTAACTAAAAAAACTAACTCCTTCAAGTCAATTGGTTTGTATAGATAGCTGTGAAAACCTGTTAATAAGCCATAGATACGGTCTTCTTCATGAACGAATGCTGTCAAAGCGATCGCGGGAATTTCTCGTTGGGTTTGTTGTTTGTTCAGTGTTCTAATTTTCTCCAGCAATGAGTAGCCATCTTCACCTGGCATACAGATATCACAAATCAAAATATCTGGTTGAAAATCTAACATTGCTTCCAAAGCTTCCGACGCACAAGCAGCTGCAATAACTTCTGCTCCCTCTAATTTAAACAAAGTAGTAAGTATCTTTCTCGTGTCAGAGTCGTCATCGACAACGAGTAAGCGTAGTTGCTTTAGAGATATCGACTTGTTGGGCATTATTTTTACTACAATGTAGTATTAAAACTTGGTATTAAAATGCATAGATTTTATGGAATGACATTAATAATGCGCCTACTAATGCTATTAACTGATGGAAAATGCGATCGCCGCATCTACTGAAGGTAAAAACTTATGACATCTTAAGGATTAGGGAGCCTTTTTCATGTATTTGAACCACATCTGTCGTAGGGGCGCAAGGCCTTGCGTCCCTACCTGCCGATTGAACTCTCCATTGATTAAAGACCACTGAATTTAAAATTCAGTGCGGGCTTGTACCCATTTTTAATTATGAATTATGAATTATGAATTAATAATTATTTGGTCAATAATCAATACTCCTAATACCCCATTCTTTTGAGGAATCAAAGATGAGTTTGCTGCTTGTGCTGGCGTAATTTCTCTACTATATATACTTGTAACTCTTGCTTTTCTCTGTTGCTGGCATTTCGTTGATAAGTTCTTCCGGTTTCTTGAATAAATCGACGTTTTTCGCTTTGAGAAGATTTGAGTTTACCTCCAGAACCTTTGAGTCCTTGCTGTAATTCTTCCCATGTCTTTTCGCCGACGCTTTCTCCTAGTTTTATCAGTGCCTTTGGTAATAATATTTTTGCCTCTCTTTGAAAATCGTCTTCTGTCTCCAAGGCAGCTAAATCTATATTGCTGAAGTCGATATTGATTTGAAATTTACTCATGGCTGATTGATTTTATTTATGATTATTACCATAATTAGCTTTTGACTGATAACTGTTGACTGATGCCAGTTAACAGGCATTACTAATATTTTTCACAATTTAAAGAAAATTGCTATGGTATACTCGCTAGATTTATTTATCAAATATTACTCTGATTCTTTAATTATTTCTGAATTCTGAGTTCTGAATTCTTAATTCTGACTAAAATGCTATCTTAAAGGCAAGGTCATTTGCTCAAGTTTTGAGGAAAACGCTATGACTACAACGCTCATAGAGGCTAATTCTATCGAGTCATTGCTAGGTAAAGAGGCAGAAGACCTGCTTACTTACAAAGCAAAGGTTTCTAAGGATTTATTGCATTTGCCAGGGCCGGATTTTGTAGATCGAGTTTGGATTAATAGCGATCGCAATCCTCAAGTATTGCGTAATCTTCAGTTACTTTATTCTACTGGTCGTTTGGCAAACACAGGCTATCTGTCTATTCTGCCGGTAGACCAAGGGATTGAACATTCCGCCGCTGCGTCCTTTGCGCCGAATCCAATTTACTTCGATCCAGAAAATATTGTGAAGTTGGCGATCGCCGCAGAATGCAACGCCGTTGCGACCACTTTGGGAGTATTGGGTATCATATCACGAAAATATGCCCATAAAATCCCCTTTATTGTCAAGTTGAATCACAACGAATTGCTGACCTTCCCCAATCAATTTGACCAGGTATTGTTTGCTGATGTCGAACAAGCTTGGAATTTAGGCGCGGCGGCCGTTGGTGCAACAATTTACTTTGGTTCAGACCAGTCTACCAGGCAAATTCAAGAAATCAGCAAAGCTTTTAAACGCGCCCATGAATTAGGGATGGCGACTATTCTCTGGTGCTATTTGCGGAACAACGCTTTTAAACAAGATAAAGATTATCACCTTGCAGCCGACCTCACCGGACAAGCAAATCATTTGGGTGTCACCATTGAAGCCGACATCATTAAACAAAAGTTACCCGAATGCAACAACGGCTATGGAGCAGTTGCCAAAGCTACTGGTAAGAGTTACGGCAAAACCGACGAACGAGTTTACACAGAATTAACAACCGACCACCCAATTGATTTGACTCGTTATCAAGTACTCAATTGCTACTCCGGACGCGCGGGGCTGATTAATTCTGGTGGCGCAACGGGCAAAAATGACTTCGCCGAAGCAGTTCGTACCGCCGTCATTAACAAACGCGCCGGTGGTTCGGGATTAATTTCTGGACGCAAGACATTCCAGCGTCCCTTTGAAGAAGGCGTTAAACTATTTCACGCCATTCAAGATGTTTACTTATCGCCAGATGTGACGATAGCTTAAAAATTGGGCATTGGGCATTGGGCATTGGGCATTGGGCATTGGGCATGGGGCATGGGAAGAGGACAAGGGGAAAGAATTGTTACAATTTGTCTTTTTGTCTCCTTGTCTCACCCATTCCCCACTTCCTAAATATCAGATTAAAAATAATATGAAATTTCACGAACATCATATCAAGGCATTACCTTATGTTCCACAACCAAAATATGTTGTTTTTACAGATTTTGATGAAACTTATCTCGCTCACCAAAACCAAGAGCATCATAAAAGCGATCGACAGGAACTAGAAGAGTATTTATTAAACCAAAGCTACGAAAAACAAATTATTTTGGGTTGGGTTACTGGCAGCAGTTTAACTTCAGTCTTCTCGAAAATAAATAAATATGGTTTAAAAGTCTTACCTCATTTTATTGCCAGTAGTTTAGGTACTGAGCTAACTTACTTCAATCAAAAACAATACGGTGAAAAAGATAAACAATGGGAAAATAATCTCAAAGAAACTGGATTTTCAGAAAAATTAATTAACAATTTAGTTAGTATTTTAAAATTAGATGATATCCATTTGACTCCACAACCTCAAATAGAAGATTCTCGTTTCTTAAAAAATTACTATTATCATCAACAAAACAAGGAACTTGATTCACAGGCACTATTACAAATCAAAAATATAGCTAAAAAGGCTGGCATTGCAGTCAATATTAGCCAATGTAATCCTTTATGTGGAGATCCCGAAAACTGCTATGATGTGGATTTTACACCGGCGGGAACGGGTAAAAAAGATATAGTTAATTTTATTTTAAAACATACAAATATTAACTACAAAAACTCTATAGCTTTTGGGGAAAGTGGTAATGATATTGAAATGCTGCAAGCGGTTGAACATGGTTATTTAGTAGGAAATGCCACAAGCGAAGCTAAAAAATTACATTCTCGAATAGAAAAGAATGAGTACACTAAAGGGATATTATCTGTATTAAAAACACTCATCAAATAAGTTAAGATAACCTCAGTTCGGGTTAAAAAGATTTTGCTGCTAACTTCAGCACAAGTTCTGAAAAATCGAACCACAGAGTAGAGACGTAGCATTGCTACGTCTCTACATCGGGTGGAATGACGAAAAATCGTTCAATCAGGGGTGAACTTCTTCTTAATTTTTCTTTCTTTGCGCTCTTTGCGTCCTTTGCGGTTCGTTTATTAAACCTGCAAAATTAATGCGACAGACCACTAAGAAGAAAATTCTAATTGATGTGCAGTGCCATTATCAATAAAGCTTTGTTCGCCAACGCCGACTAATTCCACAATGATTTCGCGGTTTGCAGGTGAAAACTCACCTTTTCTAGCTTCAATCTCAACAATGGTTCGTTGCTCTTGGGAATTAACGCGGTAAGTTGTTGTGCAAAAGACTCCTGTTTTGTACTCAAATGTGTGACCATCATCTTCATAAAGGGTAAACTCACCTGTGCCTTTCCAAATGCGTAGTCTCATCTGGTCTATGGGGCGTTCATCTACATATTGCATGACTGGGATCATAGGAATAATTGAACCAGCACGGACGTATAATGGCATTTGCTCAAGTGGTGCGTGTGCCAAGATGTGGGTTGGCCCTGTGAAAGCTTCACCACTCCACCAGTCATACCACTGACCTTCAGGCAAATATACAGCACGATATTGAACACCGGGACGATAAATTGGTGCTGCGAGTAATGATGAACCAAGCATTACTTGGTCTGCGAGGCTGAAAGTCTGCGGATCGTTAGGAAAATGATAGAGTAGGGGACGCAGAATTGGTGCGCCTGTGGTTGCAGCTTCCCAGAAAAATGTGTAGATGTAAGGCAGTAGTCGGTAACGGAGTTCAATGTACTCACGGCAAATTTTTTCAACGCGATCGCCAAATGCCCAAGGTTCATGCTGTGCTGTAGTCAATGCTGAATGTCCCCGCATGAAGGGGTAAAGCATTCCTAGCTGCATCCAACGAGTAAATAGTTCCGGTGTGGCATTCCCCGCAAACCCTCCAATATCTGTACCCACAAAGGCAATACCCGACAACCCCAAGTTACACAGCATTGGTATGGACATTTCTAAGTGTTCCCACAGAGATTGATTGTCTCCCGTCCATACTGCTGACCAACGCTGAATGCCCGCAAATCCTGAGCGCGTTAAGAAAAATGTGCGTTCCGTGGGACGGGATTTGACGACTGCCTCATAAGATGCCTGGGCCATCATTAACCCATACACGTTATGGGTTTCAGCGTGGTTAGTTTTCTCCTCAGCCGGCCCCTGTGCTGCATCAAGGGGAAAGTCAATTTTACGACCAGGGTCACCAAATGGGCGATCGTCTAGTGTGGGTTCATTCATGTCATTCCAGATGCCGGCAATACCAATATCAGTTAGGCTGTTTAGTAAACCTCCCCACCAATCTTGAACTTCTGGACGCATGTAATCAGGAAACACAGCTTTGTCAGGCCAAACATAGCCGTGAAATAGCTGGCCGTTGGTTTTACGGACAAAAAAATCGTTTTTTAATCCCTCATCGAATACTTTATAGTCTGCTTCTGGATCGTACTTAACCCCAGGTTCGACAATTGTCGCTATTTTAAAGCCGTTTTCCTTGAGATTTTGGATTAATTCTTTAGGATTAGCAAATCGCTTCGGACTCCAGGTAAAAACCCGGTAGCCGTTCATATAATCAATATCTAAATGGATAACATCACACGGAATTTGCCGCTGCCGAAATTCCCGCGCTACTTTTTGTACTATATCCTGTGATTGATAACTCCAGCGACACTGGTGGTAACCTAACGACCATCGGGGTGGTAAGGGCATCCGTCCGGTTAGCTGGGTGTAGGTTTGAAGAATTTTTGCGGGTTCGGGCCCATAAATGATGTAGTAATCTAGTTCACTTCCCTGGGTTTCCATGCGCCAGATTCCAGGCTGCTGGGCACCGACATCGAATCGGCTCCAAAAAGTAGTATTAAAAAAAAGCCCGTAGCCTAAACCCGGACGTAAGGCAATAAAAAAGGGAATTGACTGATACATACTATCTGTCAAAATCCCAAAATCGATCGCATCAGTTGTCCAATTAGTTCTCACTTTCGATCGCTGATCTAGCAAGCCAGTGGGTTCACCAAAACCATAGAAATGTTCGTCGGTTTCTATCCGTTTCCACCCAGCGATCGCACCAGTTCGCCACCCCATTCCCATGTCTGCATCCTCAGCAAAGGGCTGTCCTGCTGAGTCGAAGCACTGGATACGACAAGGATTGCGGGAGATGACAATAGACAATTTCTCGGTTGTGATTTCTATAGTCTCTGCTGTTTCTCGTACTTCAAAGGGCACCTTAGACCATTCTTCATCTGCCTGTGCCACTGCCCACGATCGCCTGGGTAAAAATTCGCCACTTGGGGTCATCCGTACCCGGATTAAGTTAGGTGCTAAAATGCTAATCTTCAGATAGGGAATGCCGCATTTTAATAGGATATGGCGATCGTCTTTTTGTATTGCTTCTACTGCTCCCAGAATTGACCAAGCTGGCTCGGCTGTGTGCAGTTGTCCAAAATATTGCGGCATAATCCCTGATTAAAAAATAACTACTTTCCCCAATTGAGAATCACATAAACTACTGCTAAAAGCTTGTATCTTTAGGCATACCATAGACAAATTTTTACATATGTTTTCAGGTATCTTATTCTTTGCGCCTTTGCGCCTTTGCGTGAGACTTTTAAAGCAATACCTATTTTTTTTTTACGAACCGCCAAGGACGCAAAGGACGCAAAGGAAGAGTTATAAATAATCTTATGGTAGAAGGAAGTAGCTCAATTACAAGTAAATATATTTACATAAGAGTAAAGCCACCATTAATACATAAGTATTGTCCTGTGACAAATTTGGATTCTTGACTAGCAAAGTAAAGCACTGCTTCGGCAATATCCTGTGGAGTACCCCATTGCTGCATGGGAATTCTTACTTGGTAAGCATCTTTTTTGTCTTGAGGGACGCTTTCATGGCGTTCTACAGGAATCCACCCCGGAGCAACGGCGTTGACTGTGATTCCAAAGGGTGCAAGTTCCGTTGCCATACTGCGCGTGAATCCAAGTTGTCCACTTTTGGCGGTGACGTAAGCACTAGAGTTATTCACCCCCCGAAAACAAACGTCACTACTGATATTGATAATTCGCCCCCATTGTTTCTGCTTCATCACGGGTAAGCAAATACGAGTCAGTAAATAGGGACTCTTGACGAAAAAATCAAGCATTGTTTGGAAATCTTGCCAAGTGAACTCCTCAAAAGGTATTTGGGGCTGTTTTCCTGTTGCATTCAACACCAAAATATCTACAGCACCAAGTTGTGTGGCGATCGCTTCATAAATAGCTGCCACGTCTGCTTCGTCGGTAACATCCCCACGCACTAAAATTCCTTGGCTACCTTGCTGTTCTAGTTCAGCCAAAGCCTGTTTCGCCCGTGATTCGTTGTTGTTGTAGTTAATTGCTACCTTGGCGCCGGCTTGTCCCAATTTCAGAGCGATCGCTTTTCCCAAACCAGCAGAACTTCCTGTGACTAAGGCAACATGTCCATCTAGAGAAAATGACATTTAATTACTAACCTCTGATGAAAAATAGTTAGGAGTTAGGAGTTAGGAGTTAGGAGTTAAGAGTTAGGAGTTGGGAGTTGAGGTTGTGTCAAATTCATCTTTAGTTTTACACTATTTATAATTCTCAATCCTGAATTCTGAATTCTGAATTCTGAATTCTGAATTCTGAATTCTAATTTCTTACATTCCTAACATTTGACACAAATTATTTACGCTTTCTTTGGTTCCATGTTCAACATCTGATGGTTCTTCATATTCAACGACCCAATATCCCTGGTAACCTGCATTTAATAGTTCTTGGATAATTGGTTGCCAAACAATTTCTCCTTCTCCAAAAGCACAAAATTGAGGCCCACCATTAACCCATCGCACATCTTTCCAATGACTGTAGTTTACCCAAGGAAGGATGTAGCGTAATGCCATCAAGGGATCGGTTCCTTGATTCAAAAAGTTAGCGGGATCGTAGTTGACACCAACCGCAGGACTTTTGATGCCTTCCATAATTCTGGCAACTCTTTGTCCTGTTGCTGTGGGGCCGCCGTGATTTTCAATAGTTATTTTAATACCTCTTGCTTCGGCATAATCACCAATGCGGTTAAAGGCATAGTGGAGGCGAGGAAAAACATCTGGAAGAATATGATCGTTTCTGTGATCGCCAGACAATAATCGGACAAATTTTGCTCCTAGTTGTTGCGCTATATCAACGAAACGTTCTACTCTTTGAATCTCTTTTTCTAAATCAGCTTCTTCTGGAATTGTAAAATTATTTCGTCCGGCTATACAGATAATATCTACTCCTGCTTCTTGTGCCCAAGTAGCTATTTTAGAGACTGATTCATCGTCGCCATCATTTAAAAGATGTTTGGGTGCTTGGGGGTGAGCGTTAACTTCTACTGAGCGAATGCCTTGGTTGCTTATCCAGTGAAAATATTCTGGTATTTCCACTTCTCTCCAGCCCCAAGCAGCACAGGCAATATTTGGTGGAGTAATGTTATTGGTCATATTTGGATTTTGGATTTTGGATTGTGAAACGGGTTTTGTATCTGGTTTATTTGCTTCGCAAGGTAATACCGTTTTTTACGAACCGCAGAGGGCGCAGAGAACGCAGAGAAAAAGAGGATATGGGTAATTTTTTAACGGGAAGGTAATATTAATCGATCCTGCAATGCCTGTGTAGGTATTAGGAATATCGATAGAATAATTTAATGTTTTCACAGACTCGATGGAGTTCCTCAACAGTTAATCCTTGATGAATAGGTAAGCTAAGGATTCGCTGTGCTTGGATTTCCGTAACAGGGAAACTTCCTTCTGGATAACCTAATTCTTTACCTACTGTGGATAAGTGAATTGGTACTGGATAATGAATTGCGGTACCAATACCGCGATCGCTTAAAAATTGGCGCAGTTCATCGCGGCGTTGTGCTTGGATGACAAAGGTGTGGTACACGCATTTTTCATACTCCCGTTCTGGTGGTATTTGGATCTGAGGAATATCTGCGAGTTGAGTTTGGTAATAGTGAGCATTTTGCCGACGTTGTTGCGTCCATTCGGAAAGATAGCGCAATTTGACTAAAAGAATTGCTGCTTGTAAGGTATCTAAACGGGAATTATGCGACCACAAAACACAGTCATCGCGGGTACGCAAGCCAATATTCCGCATGATTTTTAGCTTGTCGTGCAAATCGCGATCGTCTGTAACTAATACTCCCCCATCTCCACAGGCATTTAAGTTTTTTAGAGCATGTAAACTAAAACACCCCACTGTTCCAAAAGAACCCACTCGTTGACCTTGATATTCAGCGAGTACTGCTTGAGCTGCGTCTTCTACTACGGCAATTCCTTTTTCTTGGGCTAGGGCTAAAATTGGTTCCATGTCGCATGGTCGGCCTGTAAGATGCACTGGGATAATTGCTTTGGTTTTGGGAGTAATCGCAGCTGCAATTTGACTCACATCAATGTTGTAATCATCGCCCACATCAACGAATACAGGTTTTGCCCCAAGGACGCGAATACAACTAGCTGAAGCTACGAAGGAATTCGGTGCAGTGATGACTTCATCACCAGAACCAATACCAAGGGCTTTGAGTGCGAAAATTAGCGCATCTGTCCCAGAATTGACTCCGATGGCATAACGAACACCGCACAATTGAGCAAACTGATGCTCAAATTCTGCAACTTGTTCGCCTAAAATAAAGTTGCCGTCATCAAGAACTTCACCAACTGCTGCTAACAATTCAGACTTCAAAGCAGCGTGTTGACTTTTAAGGTTGATGTAGGGAATTTGATTAATTGTTAGTTGTTGCACTTTAATATCCCAAAATATTAATCAGAACTTCACGGCTATGACCAGACTGGCGATGTTCCCAGATAAAAATATCTTGTAAACGACCCAGTTGCAAAAGACTTTGGGCAATGGGGATTTGTTCGGAGGTATGGGTGAGGGCACATCGGATATGTGCAGGCATATCGTCTAAACCCTCTCCTGGTAGGATATATTGTCCTGTTTCTGGCACTAATTTGGCAAAAAAGGCTTCTACATCGGGTTTGGCATCATTTTCCTGAATCAGTAAACTAGCTGAGGTATGACGAATAAAAAGGTTACAAAGCCCTGCTTGAATTCCTGATTCTGTAACGATCGCTTGGACTTGGGGTGTAATCTGACACAGAGATTTACCAGTGGTTTGCACTTTGATTGCTTGTTGGTAAAGTCTGATGGATGAGTTTGTCATTTTTATGCTTTTCCTAGATGCTCAAACCACAATTTTGTCTCTTGCTGAATCGTTTCTGTTGTCCAAACGGGAGCATCTCGCCAAAGTTCAATATTAGCTAACATTTCGCTGACTCCTTGGCTCAAAGTCACTTGAGGTTGCCATTTTAAAAGAGTTGTAGCTTTGGTAATATCTGCCCAAGTACAATCCGGTTCGCCTGGACGTTTGGGGATATGAGTAATTGGCCCCTGTAATAATTTCACGAGTGTCAAAACGCTTTCAGATTTACCCGAACCAACGTTAATTATTTCCCCTGTAATATCTAATTCGGCTGCTTTGACAAAGGCTTCTACTACATCACTAACGAAGGTAAAATCTCTTGTTTGCGTTCCATCTCCCACCACAGTAAAGGGTTTTCTGGCGAGTTTTTGAGCTAGAAATACGCCAAACACCGCACCATAAGCCCCAGTTGTGCGCGATCGCGGCCCATACACATTAAATAGTCGTAAAGAAAGGGCTGGAAGTTGATAAACTTGCGCCCAGTGCATGACTAGTTGTTCCCCTAAATATTTCGTCAAACCATAGGGGTGTTTGGGATGACAGGGATAGGTTTCTGGTGTGGGATATTGGTCAGGAATACCATAGCAGGTGGAGGAAGCTGTGTAGATAAATTTCTCAATTTGAGCAGTACGACAAGCTTCTAAAAGGACAAAGGTACTATGGAGATTGGAATGATAATATTGTCCTGGATTTTGAATTGAAGGAACTAAATCAGCTAATCCTGCTAAATGAAATACCCAATCAATATCTGTTAAGGTGTCTGGAGAAATATCAGCTAAATCTTGTTCAATAAATGTAAACGTGGGATAGGTTTGAGCTACTTTTAAATTAGTCTTTCTGCCTGTAATCAGGTTATCCAATCCAACGACACTATGACCTAATTTGAGTAGGCGATCGCATAAGTGAGAACCAATAAAACCAGCAGCACCAGTGACTAAGCAACGTTTATGAGAATTTAATTTAGCTTTCATATATATTTACATCATTAAATTCTAGCTTTTGCCTTTTTGTAAATAATTTATTTAATTATTTACAATTTATAATACTTTTATATTTCTTTTGCTTTACAAAACATAAGGGACATAATCAAAATCCTAATTTACAATCGGTCAAGCATTTGTTTTAATTGTTGTAAATCCTACTAAGTTTGATTCATCTGTCTATAACCTTCATAGGTGAATTTGCAGCGACAAAGTAATCTTCCTCTTTTTTAGGATGATTTCATCTAAATTTTATGAATGTTTAATAAGTATATTCACATGAAATCAGTAAGGCGGCTTCTAAGCTCGACTTTATCCATTTTTACGAAGCCCAAAACCCGAAGCTGAAACCATTACGGGATGGTAGTTTTAGTTTTTGGACTTGAGTGCAAATCAGTAACATGGAAAAAGTATTTGCCAAAAAACCAGGATTTTTGCCGGATAAGGAAAGCCAAGTTCTTAATTTTGGATAAAGTCGAGCTAAGGGTTTTTGTAGAAATCCTACAGAAATTCAGACTCAGGTTGAAAGTCTGACTGAAGAAAAGCTCTAATCATCAAGATTTTAGACGTAGTGCATTTTACCTGTAATTAGTCTGTCTAAAAATTATGAGATAAACTGTCTTAACTGTCTTAACTGTCCTTGTGCGATCGCTTGATTGGTGATAAATTACTAGTCTGAAACTCAAGATTAACTACTTCGATATCGAGTCAAAATATTACGGATGTAAAACATCATTAATAAAATAGCACAGTCAATCTGAAATAATTTTTACTCACCTGATAACAGATAGTGATGTGAAAATTAATTGAGATATCTTTGTGCATTTAAGAATATTACAGTAATGACTCTTGTGCTTAGTCATAGATCCCAAATCAATGGTTAAGCGCAATATTTGAAGTGCTAATCTGACAGTCTAACAACATCTTGTGCATTGAATTCTGATGAAAACTATACTTTTATACTGGCTAATGACTTTTAGTTCAGGTGTAATACTCTGGCTTTGGGAAAAACAAGATCCCCTCCGCTTGGTCAAATATAAATCTGAATTTTTAAAAGAATTTCAGGCGGCATCAGTAGGATTTTTTTATATGCTAATCAATAACTATGTTACTTGGATGGTACTCACAAAAGTCTTAACTTTTCCAAAAGAAATTGTAGAATCAACTGGAATTTTATCTTTCCCATTATGGGTGAGATTCGTTACTGCTTTTGTGCTAAAAGAGTTTGTTTATTACATAATCCATCGAATGCAACATGCAAATGAGTATACATGGTTAACTCATAAGTGGCATCATTCAAGTCAGTCAGTATGGTGGTTAGCAGCACAAAGATCGAGTTTAACCAGTGAAATGTTATATACAATTTCAGTTATTTGGTTTCCATTGCTAGGCATTCCTCTACAACTAATGACGATAGTATCTTTACATGGCGCTTTTCAAAATAATTGGATACATCTCAATGTCAAATCCCAGCCTTGGATGAGAATATTAGAGTGGATTTATGTCACACCTCGGTTTCATAGTTTACATCATTATGACATGAGGGGCAGAAACTTCGGAGATAGTTTAACTATTTTCGATCGCTTATTTGGAACTTATTTAGATCCCGATACATATCATTTAGATGAAAATCAATCTGCTGGAATTGACGAACCAGTAACAGTAAAAATGATTGTCGGAATTTAAAACTATAATCGCTAAATCTCAAGCAATAGTAAATAAATGTAGGGTGTGTTATGCCGAAGGCTAACGCACCTCGATAGACTATATCAATTGAGGTGCGTTGCGCTTTGCGATAACACACCCTACTTAAGATTTACTTTCCCCCAGTCCTCGCTATAATTGCGTTTATCTAATTTAGATTATCCGATTCTAGTTTTTGTCATCCTATAGACAATCTGAGTTAATTCTTCACAATTGACAATGATATCTTCATTTTTTGCTTCACAAAACATACAAGCATAATCAAATTTTAATCCCTGAGCAACTGTATAATAAAAGTGGCTAATTTTTTGACCAAATAGTTCAATTAACGTTAAATTTTGCGAGAAAATAATATTTGTAACTCCACCACCATGAGGAGCAATAATAAATTCAGCTTGAGCAAATAGCTTCACTTGGTCTGCAAAATCTAAATCTTCAAGCACATAAGGAACAAAATCCATTTTAGCTAAAGTATTTATCACTTTTTCTTCGTTCAAAATGCGGCGAGCATTTGCTTTTCTCCGGGAAATAAAAATCTTGGGACTCAAAAGCAGATTTGGATTTCCATAAGTATCCACATTGCTCAAAATACGTTCTCTTACCCAATGACAAGCTTTAATAGAAATACGTCCTCCCTCGCGCCGTTTAGAGCAAACAACTAATTCGTTAATTTTCGCTCTAGTTCCATTCCATTCGATATAATCTTCTGGAACATAACCCATCAGTTCTAAAGAGCGAATTTCCCAAATCGGCGGGTTGTTATCGATAATTAATTTTGGTTTTTTGCCTGTCTTTTGAGAATAATATTCAAGGACTTCTAATCGAGTTAAAGCCTCATATATCCAATGAGCATATAAAGGACTCCAATAATTAACTAGGGAACAAGCTAAATCAATATGCTCTATATTCCCAACTCGTGCAAGATATTGAAAATTAAAACCTTGTCTCAGTGTGGAAATGGCAGTATGTTCTAAAACATCTACTCTATCTAAAACTGTTTCTAAGATAATTTTTTTCTCTTGGGTAAATCCAATGGCATGAATTCCGAATAATTCTATATTTTTGACAACGGCAGCAAAAGGATTAGTAAATTCAAATTTACCTTCTTTTTCTCTAAATGCAACCGGAATTTCTTGATAACTGATAGCTGGTTCTATCTGAATAACTTCTTGATACTTTAATTGATAGAGATTATTTTGCTCTTGACATTGCTCTAGCAAATCTATCCTGGGAATTAAATTTTCATGTAGATAATTAAATAAAATTGAATAAATATACCGAAGAATGGGTAATTGTTGATATTCAGCTTCTAATTTGGGGATGTTGTTTTCCCTTCGATCTTTCTCCATCTCCTCAGTTAGTGTGATGAGATGCTCGTTAATATATTTTAATAAAATAGGATAAATTAATTTAAATATTAAAAATTCTTGTAAATAAAGCCAAGCTTGATTCATGTGGTGATAACCTTATTAGTTAGAATTGCAGCGACAAATTAATCTTCCTATTTTTTATTAGCGATCGCTATAAATTTTAGGAATGTTTAATAAACGAATAGATTTAAATGAAAGACTCTAGTTGAAGTAAATTATCTAGCCGAGCAGACACCACCAGTTGTTCTTCAAAAACTTCTTTTCCAAGCAAATAAAATTTACCGATCCCTGCGGTTTTTGCTGCTTGCATATCCGATGTTTTATCACCAATCAAGATTGAGTTTTGCAAGTCTATTGGATATTTTTGGCAAGCCTGCTCAATCATTCCTGGGGATGGTTTACGACATCGGCAGTTTTGCCGATAATTAGATATAGTAGCTTCGGGGTGATGTGGGCAATAAAATACATCAAGCAATGGTACACCTTGTTTTTTAAATTGTTCGCACATCCATACAGTTAGGTCTAAAAAATCGTGTTCAGAATAATAACCACGAGCAATGCCTGACTGATTAGTAATTACAATCAATTCATAACTTAAATCATGCAATAGACGACAGACGGTAAACAGACCATCGATAAATTCAAACTGGTCGCGTTTAAAAACATAGCCGTAATCAACATTGATAACACCGTCGCGGTCAAGGAAAGCTACTTTGATCATTTGACTAATTGTTGATTGTTGACTGATGATAATCATCAGTCAATGCTTCTCTATGAAGATGCGCCTAATTATTTTGGAATGCAGCGAATTAATGAAATGTTGTATTAAGCAAGCAGTTTCTTAACTTGGTTCATAATCCCAATGGCATCAATACCTTGATTCGGTAATTGTTCCCATACTCCACTACATCCTTCTTGATGAGTACCCATGTATGCATATTTGGGAGATAAACCTCTCTCTAATAACCAGGAACCAAAACGAATTCCTAAACCTGTGCGACGATTTAATGATTCCACCACCAAAACAAAAGGTGTGGAACCAATCTTTGCTATGATTTCTTCATCAACCATATTTAGGGTTGGCTTGTTAATTAAGCCGACATCAATGCCTTGTTGCTTGAGGTTTTCTACCACATTCAAGGCACGATAAAGTACTTCGCCAAAACTGACGATGTAGCCGGCTGTACCTTCGCGTATCACGTCATCTTTGCCAGGAACAAAGGTATAGCCTTCTCCAAACAAAGGTTTACCATCAGTATCGAGGATATCGGGGACTGGGGAACGGCTGGAAAACAGAAACCTTAAACCAGTTTGATGAAATATAGTTTCGACACAAGCTTTCATTTGTCCTCCATCGGCTGGGTAATAAAGACGGGTTTCGTAGCCATCCTCTAAGCCGTTGTCTGCAAACATGTTATTCAGACCAAAATGGCAGGTGTTGTCTGCTAATTCATCTATGCCACTGTGGGAAAATTGGCACAGAACGTTGGATTTATTCAGCCGCGCCATTGTGATTTCGGAAATGCACATTTCTAAAAAGGCGCTGTAGGTGCTGAAAATGCCTTGTTTTCCCTTTTCCATACCAAACCCCGCCGCCGCCGCGAAGTTTCCGCGTTCCATGATGCCGCCGTGATAGAAAATTTCTGGATAGGCTTGACTAATTTTGTTGATCCCGCAAGATTCTCCTAAATCGCTATCGATGCACATTACCTTTTCTTGGCGTTCGGCTGGAGTCATCCCACTGAGAATTGAAACGACGGTAGCATCGAAGATATGGCGAGTTTTGCTGCTAGAACCGGTAAAGGTGTAGCTTGCTTTGAGTGGAACAATTCCTTTGAGATAATTTGCCGCTTGAGTGTGTCCGCGAGTTTCGAGATATGCGATCGCCAAATCAGGCGATAATGCATCATGACCCAATGGCGTACCTTCTACCCCAGCAATACCAGGACACATGGGACGTTTATTCACAACCGCCACTGGGCCGTTTGTGGTAGCTGCTTGACATAGACGACTATACAAATCATCTAAATCTTCGCCTTGTCCTATTAGTACAGTTAGTCCGTGTCCGGCTAAGGTTTGACTGACATCGTAGCCTGGTAAATAATCTGAAGGATAGCCGCTACAAGTGGAATTGTTATCATCAATAATCAACTTGACGTTAAGATTCTTGGCGACGGCTAAACGTGCGGCTTCGGCGTTATTTCCTTCTTGCTGCGAACCATCCGATCCTAGACAGAATACTACTTGTTGAGGATTGGCGATCGCAACTCCATTCACATAAGGCCACAAATGTCCTAACCTACCGGCGCTAAATTTCACCCCAGGAGTGCGTCCCCGTTCTGGATGAGCCAGCAGTTTAGAATAGGGTTCTCGATAATGCAGCAATTCTTCCACATCAAGATCCCCATGTAAAGTAGCCATTAAATATTGTGTGGCGACTCTGTGTCCTGCTTCATCGAAGAAAATCGGCACAAATTTATCTGCCGATCCCCGAAAAAAAGCATCTAAAATCATCACTTCGGGAACTGTATCATAAGCTCCTCCTGTATGACCGCCTACACCTTTTGTTGCTGCTATGGCTGTAAAGAAAACAATAGTATCTCGACAAAGTTGAATATTAGCTTTCAACGTTTCTCGTTGTTGATTCGTCAAAGTTGAGTTAGTCGGATCTAATTTCAACGGTTTGTAAGCATCTAAATCAATGGGAAAGCGAAGAGTTGTTAAAATCATTGATTTTATTCCTTAATTAAACGAATTATATCTGAATTAGCACGTTTTTTTGAGAGAGTATTACTTGTTCACAAGTTTTTCAAACGATGTATTTGAAGACAGTTCTTTGCTATGAATTGTATAATTCAAATTATCTCCTTTTTGGGAAGCAAAATAAGTTTTTAATTTCAGAAAAGGCTGTTCTAAAAAATACCAGCTAAAAATTGAAATTAGTAATGTCAAGATCCCAAAAAAGAATACAGCAATTAAGTGACTGACGATGAAATAGTTACCTATATATTTCTCTGTATATTGATAAACTCTGTCAATCAACGGGAAGCCGAGCGGAACATGATAAACGTAGAAACCATAGCTGATTATACCTAAAGCTTGGAGTGGAGGCCAATTTAGCACTCTGGGGAGGAAGCTATTTTGTGGTTTTGTGATAGATAAAACTATCAATGAGCCAAAAAAGATGGCTAAAAGAGTAAAACCAATGGAATCCATTCCTATTGTGTATGCAGTAACCCCTCCCTGGATGACAAAGATAATCATCAGACCAATACTACTAACAATCATCGCTATTGGTGCAATCTTTACTAGCCAAGGAATCATTGTTTCTGAACGCATCCACAAAGCGATTAAAGAACCTATGGCTAGAGTATCTAGACGACATAAAGTATTAACATAGATACCCGCAGTCAATTGAAAAGTTACGGGGTTTGTTAATAACAACCAATGGCGATATAACACTACACCAATAATCACTATTCCCAAAAACCAACTGAGAAATTTGCGGGGAATCAGATAAACTAATAGTGGATAAACTAGATAGAATTGTTCCTCAACAGCTAAACTCCAAAAATGAGATATCGGACCAATATCAAACCTTCCTTGCCATACCCATTGCAAATTTTCGAGGTAAAACCAATACCAAATTTGAAACCTATCTAAATCATTTTGGGGTTCATAACTGCTAGTCAGTGGGCGTATTACTCCTAAAAACAGAATTAAAACAATATAATAAACGGGAAATATTCTGATTATTCGTCTAACATAAAAATTCTTAAAATAATTTGGTCTATCACGATTGTCCAGCAGGATGCCTGTAATTAAAAATCCAGAAATAACAAAAAAAGCATCTACACCACACCAACCGAATTGCATTATTTTTTGATAAATAGACACTAACGGGTTGACTGGTTCTCCTACAATATCTGACACACAATGATATAAAAAAACTAATAAAATGGCTATGCCACGATAGCCATTTAATACTGGCATATAGCCCCGGACAAGATGAGATATTTTTTCGGGATTAGGCGAGGATTTGAATAATTCTGAATGGATCATAAATTATTTTAACTCCTGACTCCAGAATCCTGAATTATTACACTTAATTTATCTTCCTGATGGCAAGCAAAATAAGTTTTTAATTTCAGAAAAGGCTGTTCTAAAAAATACCAGCTTAAAAGTGAGATTGCTAATGTTAAGATGCCAATACAAAATATAGCCATTAAATGATAGATAATAAAAGAATTATACAAGTATTTTTCCATATATTTATATATTTTGTTAATCAATACTAAGCCAAGTAGACCATGATAAACGTAAAAACCATAGCTGATTATACCCAAGCTTTGGAGTGGAGGCCAATTTAGCACTTTGGGGAGGAAGCTATTTTGTGGCTTTGTGATAGATAAAACTAACAATGAGCCAAAAAAGATGGCTAAAAGAGTAAAACCAATGGAATCCATTCCTACGGTGAATAAAGTAATTCCTCCCTGAATGACAAATATAATCATCAGACCAATACTACTAAGAATCATCGCTATTGGTGCAATCTTTATTAGCCAAGGAATCATTGTTTCTGAACGCATCCACAAAGCGATTAAAGAACCTATGGCTAGACTGTCTAACCGACAGAAAGTATTAAAGTATATACCAGCAGTTATTTGGGAAGTTAAAGGCTGAGTCAATAATAACCAATTGCGATATAAGACTACTCCGATAATCACTATCCCCAAAAACCTGCTGAGAAATTTGCGGGGGGTCAGATAAACTAATAGTGGATAAACCAGATAAAATTGCTCCTCAACAGCTAAACTCCAAAAATGCGCGAGCGGTCCATAATCAAACCTTCCTTGCAATAGCCATTGTAAATTTTCGATATAAAACCAATACCAAATTTGAAAACTATCTAAATCATTGGGCGATTCATAACTGCGAATCAGTGGGTGTATTACTCCTAAAAACAGAATTAAAACAATATAATAAACGGGAAAAATTCTGAGCATTCGTCTAGCATAGAAATTTTTAAAATAATTCGGTTTCTCACGATTATCTAGGAGAATACCTGTAATTAAAAATCCAGAAAGCACAAAAAAAGCATCCACACCACACCAACCGAAGTTCATTATTTTTTGATAAATAAATACTGCCGGGTTGTCTGTTTTTACTGGAATTTCTAACACACAATGAAATAAAAAAACCAATAAAAGGGCTATGCCACGATAGCCATTTAACACTGGCATATAGCCCCGGACAATGTTGGAGATTTGTTCGGGATCAGTGGAAAATTGGAAATTTTCTGAATCCTTCATGATCAGTTAATTAGTGGCATAATTTATGTTTCTGGAAGTTGCTCAGTAATAACCGATGATGACATTGCTGGCTGGGGAATTTCCGTTTGGAATGTGCGGGGTAACTGTACCACAAAAAGCACGAGTCGGACTAGTAAAAACAATGACAAAGCCAACCATAAAATATGGTTACGGTAACTATGAACAGAAAAGGCAGCGATATCAGGAGGTAGAAATCCGACAACAAAAGACAGAAAGCTCACATTGCGGAGGGTGTGTCCTTCTGTTAAGCCCAAGAAGTACCCATCCAGGATGTAAGCGACTGAAATAAATCCCAAGACGGGTAGTAACCAAAAAACATAAGTATCAATTTGTTCTGTGATTTCCTTGTGACTGGTTAATAGCCCAAATACAGTTTGCGGAAATAGCACACATACCCCAGCGAAAAAGAGTCCAATTAGCAAGCTAGTTCCCACAGATATCTTCACTAAAGCTACTAACTGCGTAGAATCTCCTTTGCCTTTAAAGTTTCCACTCAGGGCTTCCGTGCCAAATCCCAGTCCTTCAATAAAAAAACTACACAAGAAAATTACTTGTAAGAGTAAGGCATTTTCAGCATAAGTAATTGTTCCTTGTGCTGCACTCTCGTAGTTGAAAATTACCACAGCTGAGAGAAAAATAAAATTGTTGAGCAAGATGTTGCCACCTAGAGTAAAAGTGGAGACTATCGCTGAAGTGTCCCAAATTTTCCCGGCTAAATTTTGTAATTCTTGCCACTTGACTTCTAGGCATACAATAATCAATCCGATGGACAGAGCCAGATATTGGCTAGTAGTATAGGACAACCCTGCTCCCGTACTTTCCCAGCCCCACTGGGTAATAAACAGGTAGTCAAGTGCAATATTGGTAATATTACCTGTGACGGATAACAGCACAACTAAACCATTTTTTTCCCTTCCTATCAACCAACCGAGCAGGACAAAGTTGAGTAAAACCGCAGGTGCTCCCCAAACTTGGGCGTTAAAATAGGCAATTGCTGAAGCTTTGACTTCTGGGGTAGCAGTGAGCAGTCCAAACCCCAGTTCTTGCAAAGGGTTTTTTAAGCTGATGATGGCAATACCTAGCACCAGTGCAATTAAAGCATTACGCAATCCTACTAATAGCATTGCTTCCCGATCATCTCGTCCTACCGCTTGAGCAGTTAGCCCGGTGGTACTCATTCGTAAAGAGGCTAAAAATAGGAATACTAAGCTACTCAAGTTTCCTGCTAGAGCCACCCCAGCTAGATGATTGATTTCTGACAGATGACCCAAAAAAGCGACGCTCATGGTGTTGGCCAGGGGGACCATAATGTTAGAGAGGACATTGGCGATCGCCAGTCGAAAGAAGCGCGGTAAGAGGTCATCCTGGTTAGGGATAGTCTGATCCAAAGATTGACTTGTGTTATTTTCCATCAAAATATTTACTTAAAAATGGCAAATCTTTATATTACTCTAATGCTTAGTTGTAAAAAAAGTCTCTTCAACAGACAGGTACTGAGTTTTAAAAGAGTTAGTTATAGGATAGCGATCGCTACAGGAAAATAAGTCTTAAAGTTATTTGAAAATTATCTGAATTGAATTATTTTCGCAGTTTTTTAATGCTTACCATAAACTTTCAGTCCATCCCAAATACCCATGACACCCGGATATGGACTATAATAAACATTCTCCATTGTCTGTATTTTCTCTACTAATGCAGGGTGGGAGTTTCCCACAGCAATTCCCTTTAATCCGGTTTCAAATAATGAAAAATCATTGAGAGTATCACCACAAGCTATGGTATCATCTGCATGATAATTCATCTCTGCTAAAAATTTCAGGAGAGTCGGACCTTTAGAAACTCCTTTGGGCATGACATCAAAATAAAAATAGCTTTTATAAGCAGAAATAATACAATCAAATCCGGCATCAATTACTTTCTTAATGGTGCTATCTTGCAATTCTTCAGGATCGTAGTAGTAGGATACGCGATAATGAGGATTAACAGCTTGCAATTTTAGTCCTGGTTCATTTCCTAATAGTTGCTTAACTTGTTCGTTAGCATTACCCCATTGTTTTACTATCCAATCTTGCACAGCAGAAATTGGCGCGAAGGTTGCACCATTTACAACAGTTGTTCCCACATCACCAATGATGTAGTCAGGTTTAGGAATGTGGGTATTTTCTGTTAAAAAATTGCTGATCCAGTCTATTTCTCTACCCGTAACATAGACTAAAAGTATGCGATGGCGCTGGGTTTCTAAATATTCATAAAATTCCTGTTTTTCTTGTTGAGAACCACCTAAAAAAGTGCCATCTAAATCAGTTGCTAATATGAGTGAGTGATGATGTTTCATATTGGGGAAATAGACTATCAAATCAAGCTGCCATAGAGTTGTTGTTACCTAAAACTGAAAATAAACAAATGGTTGAGGATTTACTGCCATCAACCTCAAAATAATTGCGGATAGAACTCCATAAAAAGCAGCAAAACTCCAGTTAGGAATTTTTTCTGTCCAATGGGTGAGCCAACCTTTATAAGCTGACCAATGCAATATAGCTAAAGGGATAAAAAACCATGCTAATTGGAGATTTACATTTTCATAACCGGAAGAATGGAAGAAAAGAAAAGCTTTTTCTATTTGTACGGCACTATTAATATCGTTACTACGAAAGAAAATTGCTGAGGCACAAAACCAGTAGAACGTGAGAGGTATACCTAATGTTTTTCTGATTGGTAATAATACCTTATAAGGAGCTATCCAAGATGACCATTGACGGTGAACAATTAATGCTATGCCATTCAATCCTCCCCAAGTAACAAAATGCCAAGCTGCACCATGCCAAAGTCCAGATACAAGCATCAGAATGAGAATATTTCTACTCCTAAATAATTCTGTGCGTTGATTTTTTGGTCGCATTTTCATCAAAGGAAAATAAATATAGTCTCTTAACCAACTGTAGAGACTAATGTGCCAACGTTGCCATAAATCAGTGATATTGTCAGCAAGGTAGGGGAAATTAAAGTTAAGCGTTAGTTTATATCCTAATAACCCTGCACTAGCGATCGCCATATCGGAATAGCCAGAAAAGTCACAATATATTTGGATGACGAAAGAAATCACCGCAACCCAACAACTCAAAGCGGTATAACTTTCTGGATTGGCAAAATACTGTTCTACTAAGGGAGAGAGATTATCGGAAATACAAGCTTTCTTAAAATATCCCACCATAAACAGTATCAAAGATCCCCGAAAATCAACTTTATTTAAGGTTTTTGTATTTAGGAGTTGAGGTAAAAAGTCAGATGCACGAACAATGGGACCTGCAACCAATTGAGGGAAAAAAGTTACAAATAAAGCAAAATCCCCAAAATTTTTCACAGGTTTGAGTGTACCCAAATAGACATCTATAGAGTAACTTAAGGTTTGAAATGTATAAAAACTAATTCCTGCTGGCAGAATGATTTCTAGGGTTTTAATACTAACAGGTAAACCCAAAAAAGCTAATAAGTGAGATGCAGAGTCAGTGAAAAAGTTATAGTATTTAAAAAATCCTAATAATCCTAAATTTATCACCAAGCTAACTAATAACCACACTCGGCGCTGATTTTGATCGATTGGTTTATTGAGCAGTATATTACCAGAAAATAGGCTACTCCACCCTTGTTTACTGTCTGGATTTTCTATGACTTCACTTGCTGTAATTTCTGGTTTTGTTGCTGAGGAATTAACTTTTGGTCTAGATAGCATCAAACCTACAACATAGTCAACAACTGTGGATAGTAAAAGCAGGAAAAGAAAGCGCCAATCCCAAGCACCATAAAATATATAACTACAGACTAGCAACCAAAATTTACGATGATTGTTGTTCTGTAAACCCCAGTAGACGCAGAAAACAACCAGGAAAAACCAAAGAAAACGAAATTCTGTAAAAACCATATTTATTCTATTTATTCTAGATTTATACTCTATATTGATGAATTAAAAATTAGCTATCTCTGTTCTGATAACTTCAAATGGTTAGAAAACTCTGCTGCTAGAATCTTTGTGAATTTTTCAGATCCTTGGTAGTTTAAATGTCTCTGATCGCTGCGATTAGCAAGTTCAAATAAACTAGGGAATTTATTGGGATTATTAAAAGCAAATAGGGTAGAAACATATCCTAAATTGAAAGCTCTCATAATCGGGGTATGTTCAACATCAGCATTTAAAGCTGGAGGAATGAGAAAAATAGGTTCAATTTTATTGTGAGTGATTTTTTCTTGGTTGTTAATTCTATCAATCATTTTCTTAATTATTTTGATTGCATAAGAATCTAGAGGATATTTAGATATATTCTGTGAGTCGGCAGATTCAGATTTTGCTTGTTTTAGTTCTTGTTGATAAATTTGTAAATACTTCTCTTGAAAAATTCTGTCTAATTGTTCAATGTCATTCATCCAATCCATTGCATAATATCCAGATTCCTGAATCACTCTATCAGATAATATTCCTCCTGGTGTGGCTGTGATTCTGGGATTTACATAATCAGAAAAATTACCAATTCCTAACCAGTTATGGATAAAGCTAACTGAATTTGCATACAGAGCGATAATTTTTATTGGTAAATTTAGGGTTGATTCTGATATTAATTTAATATTTTCTAATGTTTTAATAGGAGTATGCCAATAAACATTTTTAGTTGCTGTCGGTGTTTCCTCAACAAAAGAGTTAACTAAACAATCTAAAAATATCCATTTTAATTTGGCTGGTTTTAAAGCTAAAATTTTCTGTAAGTAGAAGTCCATTTCGGCTACATTAGCCGACATAATCCCAAAATTGAAGGACTTTAAATTATTACCATTAGCTGCTATTGATTCATCAAATATTTTAGGAATTACTCCGTAATAAGTAGTGCTAGGCCCCAAAAAAATAATATCGTAATTATCTTTATGTTTGGTGAAATATGCTAATTTAGCACTGACATCACCAAGATTTTGGTGCATATTAGATGTTGGTAAAAATAAATTAATTAAGCCATTAGTCAAAATTAGGCACAGAATAAAAATCCAGCCATAAAGCAAAATAAATATAGGTTTTTTCTTCATAAAATATCTGATATGATGTATGTTTTCGTGGTAATTATTGCTAATTAATTACTTAATGTGACATTTTGTTTTATGCATGACTTAACCTAAGATTAAGCCACTACGAGGAGTAAATGTGAAGTTGAGATATCCTGCTTGAAATTGCCAATGATTTTGCTGTTCAGGATATGTAAGTAATGTTTTTTTGATTTCAGTTAGCGATGATAGTTGAATACTAACCTTTGCTGTTGAGCTACCTGCATTGATAGCAATGATTACATTTTCTGTTGCTAACCTTCGACTGAAGATATAAACTTGTTCTTGGGCGTATAAGGTTTGATATTCACCAATTCTTAATGCTGGATAATTATGACGGAGTTTGATGAGTTGACGATGAAATTTTAAAATTTTTTCATCCCATTCTTTCTGCTCAGGAAAACCTCGACGACAGTCGGGATCGTAACTCCCAGTTAAACCAACTTCATCTCCATAATATATACAAGGTGCGCCGGGGAAAGTGAATAATAATAATGTTGATAAATATAAACTAGGGCGATCGCCTCCTGCCACATCTATTAACCTAGCTGTATCATGATTGTTGATACCGTTGAGTTGGGTTAATTGAATTTCCCAAGGATAACGTTCTAGTAATTGATTAATTTCCTCCCCATATCTAGCCGCATCTGCTGGTGGTGGTGGTGCATATTCGGCCAAATGACCTTTAACTTGGCGATCGCCCACAATAAAAGCTGTGGTAGCGTTAAGAAAAGGCAAACTTGAAACGCCATCAAATTGTGTTCCATCTAACCACTCAGTGGCCTCCATTGGAATTTCTCCAACAATATAAGCTTGGGGATTAATAGCCTTTACTCGTTCCCGAAACTCTTGCCAAAATCCAGGTGTTTTGATGTAATCTGCTGAATCTAAACGCCAACCATCTGCACCGCGTTGAATCCAATATTCACCTACGCGCATAATATATTCGCGTACACCTGAATTATTGGTGTTCAACTCTGGTAAAGCCCGAAAGCCACACCAAGAAGCATAATTAGCGGGGCGAGATTCATCATAGGGTGAGATAGGCCAACCTTCAATTTTGAACCAATCAAACCAAGGAGAATTTTGACCATTTTCTAAAATATCATTGAAAAAATAAAAGCCTCTACTAGCATGATTAAAAGTTCCATCTAAGACAAGTTTAATATTACGGCGATGAACTTCTGCAAGCAGATTTGTAAATGCTTCTTCACCGCCTAATAAGGGATCTACTTGATAGTAATCAAGGGTATGATAGCGATGATTGCTCGCAGAGGTAAAAATAGGGTTGAGGTAAATCGCATTAATCCCTAAATCTTGTAAATAATCTAGTTTTTCAATTATTCCCCAAAGGTTTCCTCCTTTATAACCATTAAATGTAGGCGGAGCATTCCAATCTTCCAATGGTACATTCAGTAACCAACTTTGGTGTGCTGGAACACTCCGAGCAAAGCGGTCAGGAAATATTTGATAGAAAACGGCGTGTTTTACCCAATCAGGTGTATTAATCTGCATAGATTAATTTTTAATTAATTTAAACTACGAGTGCGGGAGATAAGTATCGATTTATCGTTTCTCCTTTAGTACGTATTAATTTATCAATCACTTCTTCAAATAATTGATCTGTCACCATTATGCCTTTGTGACATTGATTTCTAAAAGATAGACATAAGTTAGCAGCATAAACAGGCGATTCCAATGCTTCTGCGTACAATTGGAGAATCGATGTTTCGTCTTCAACAAGTCCATGCATCAGGATAGGACTAAAAAGCCCCATGTTTAGAAAAAGGGGCAATTCAATAATTTCAGAAAGCTTAGATAAAAATTTTGTGCTAACCGCTAGTCGAGACAAGTTGCCTGTATGATTTTTCATGATTGATTTACAGGCATATATGTAAAAATCCAAAAAATCATTTCTTTTTTTAAAAAACACCATCGAGTTAGTTACTTTTTTTAGGCAGAATATAGGCCCTTCTCCAAAGTTTTTATCATATTCTGTATCCAACCAAAATTCGCGGCATAGTAAATAGTCTTCTGTAGTCTCGATTGTTAATTTATCGGGATCGAAAACTACGATATCAGCATCCATCCAAATAGTTTGATCGTATCCTTCTTCGAGAAATTCTTTAGCTATTTCTAGCCTAGCTAGGTCTGCAATGATGTTAATTTTTCCCTGGGATTTTTCTTGATACCAATCTGGAACATAGTCAAAAAAATTATCTTTTCTCTGGTAATCAAAGCCCTTCAATTCTGCCCAATTTTTCACTGTTTGCATACAGGTTTCCAGCCAAGCTGGTGTTTCATCTCCGTGATAGGATTGATAAACAATAGTTTTCATTTCAATCATCCTCTATAAAATCCGAAGTATTCTAATCCTTCTAAAATTCCAGCTGCAAAATTACCTTTTGCTAGATAGCGTTTTCCTGGTGGTGAATTTTTATGCCAGTTTAATATTTCTGACCGGGCATTACCAACGATAATGGCGGGACAAAGCATATTTTGAAACATCGACAAATCATTACCTGAATCTCCACAAATCACAGTTTGTTCATCAGTAAAGCCTAAACGCTGTTGCACGAAAATAGCGGCTGAAGCTTTATTTGCGGACGCAGGCAATATGTCTAAAAATCCGCCATCATAAGAATCTACCATTTGCACTGCTATGCCTTGATTCTGGAGAATTGCTTTTAAATGCGGGACTGTAACAGATAACCCATCTAAGCAGGTGTAATAGGTAACTTTGAAGGCAGTTTGTTCTGTGGAAGGCTGGAGAACAAGGCAAGGAAATCGTTTTGCGACCTCTAATATTATTTCTCGATTCCAATATTGGGAGATTTTAGTTTGCCATTCATCATCGGGGTTATTGTTACCTGGATAGTATATTTCTGTACCAACAGCCACCATTAATATATCAGGTTCTAATAGTTCTTTTTGGGCAATTAATTCTTGATAAAGGGGGAGCGATCGCCCTGTAGTATAGGCAATAACTGTACCGTAATTTTGGCGTTGCTCGTGTAGCCATTGATTTAATTTATTTAAAGCTACATCGTCACCGACTAAGGTGTGATCTAAGTCGGTCACAAATAAAAATTTAGCCACTATTACTCCTGAATGAAGAAGTTGCCGATTCTATTTACATCAATATTTAAATTCAGTAACAATTCTCAAATTTAGTCAGCAAACAGGGGCGAAAAATCTTTATCTAATTTAAACAACTAGTGGAGAAAGCTGCGAAATAATCAGTTTTTAATTTATTTTTATGCTCTGGTTCATCATTATACCTGTTTGCAAACATCTGTCAAAGGCAATTGCTATTACAAGTTGTTTACATTTTATCAAAAAACTTTGTATGACATAAACTTTCTTGGTAATTTCAATGCGATACCTCTTCTTAACTGTCTTAACTGTCTTAACTGTCCGCTTAACTGTCTTAACTGTCTTAACTGTCCGCTTAACTGTCTGAATTTGCTATTGCATTTTGAATGCAAAAATAAGATAGTATTAAAACACTAATTTTTTTAAACGCTCTTATACTCAACCACCATAGACTTCGCCACCAAACTTTTGTATTACATGGAAGTCAATCTTTGCCACATCAGGAAACACTGCTAAAGTCAGAATGTATCATTAGAAAAATTAATGAGTGCAATTAATCTTGAGGTATGTGTGATTTATTAAGTTTTGAAAAATGGCTCTGTCCAATGGTGTTTTGAAAAAAAGATGGGTTTAAAGCTAATAAAATTCATGCGGTAAAATTCGGCATGTCAAACAAGCTTTATGCCTAGCTATCAGACTTAATTTGTCTACTTGAGCAAATTGAAATCTACTGTCAAATAAGTAATTATTGAGATTTCAATAGTTTGCTAGCGATTGAAAATCTTAAATATTTGTGTAAATTCAAAAAAGGGTACGATTTTAATTTTATTATTCCCTTGGTAAAAGTTAGTTTAATTTTTATTAAAAAATGAACTAAGTATAAGAAAATCTTTTTTATTTTTCAAAAAATAAAAAAGTATTGCTCAGAAATGTAATTCTAGGTAAAATCAATGCCTTCAGTACAGCAGCAACTATACTCCTTTTCTACTGATTACTTTAGCCAACTAGCTAATCTTGGAGAAAAATTTCAGGTAACAGATTGCCAAGGCAAATCTTTTACAAATTCTCACGGGATTAACCTAGCTGCTGATTTAATAAATCAGCAACATCAACAGCAGCGAAAAGTTATTTTCATTGGAAATGGAGGGAGTGCAACTGTAGCTAGCCATCAAGCCATTGACTTCTGGCGTAATGGTAATATTCCAGCGATCGCTTTTAATGATAGTGCTTCAATCACCTGCATTAGTAATGACTTTGGTTACGAACAAGTATTCAGCAAGCCAATCTCTACATTTGCCCAATCTGGAGATATTTTATTTGCAATTAGTAGTTCTGGGCAATCAGAAAACATCCTCGCAGGTGTTCGCCAAGCAATAAAGATGGATTGCCATGTAATTACCCTTTCAGCCTTTCAACCGAATAATCCTTTGCGTCAAATGGGACATTTGAATTTTTATGTTCCAACTATGTCTTATGGTTTTGCAGAAATCATGCATTTATGTATCTGCCACTGCATTATAGATGGGTTAGTTAAAGGTGCTTTACCTAGTAGAGATGCAAATAACTATCTGAGTTTTCATGAAATTCAAGCATCTTAAACTTATGCAAGTTCTACACAAATTACCTGAATGTAATTGCCGCAAAATTTAGGATTCCATGAAACTAGCAATCAGTACTGAAAAAAGTCTTGACTTTGAAACCTGTGCAGAGGTGTTTGCTATCTACCGAGAACAGGGGCGCAAAATCGTTCTCTGCAATGGTGTATTTGATTTGCTGCACCCCGGACACATTGCTCACCTGCAAGCAGCCAAAGCAATGGGAGATTTGTTAGTAGTCTCTTTAACTGCGACTCCCTACATTAACCGAGGCCCCGGAAGACCAATATTTTCTGATGAATTGCGCTTGAGTTCCATAGCTGCTTTAGCTTGTGTTGATTACGTAATTTTAACCCCGGCGGTAACAGCTTTAGAAGTAATTGAAAAAGTGCGTCCGCATATTTATTGCAAGGGTGATGAATATGCACAGACCGAAAAAGATGTAACCCACAATATTGACAAAGAAATTGCCCAAGTTAGAGCTTATGGCGGTGACATTCGCTATACCCAAGAAATTACTTTTAGCTCAACGCGGTTAATTAATAATTACCTTGATGTTCTTCCTTCAGACTTAAAAGATTACGCCAGCGATTTTAGTCAGAAATATAGTTTTGAGCAGATTACAGATGCTGTAGATGCAATGCAGCATCTCAATGTTTTAGTACTTGGCGATATCATTATTGACGAGTTTGTTCACTGTACTGTTCAGGGTTTAACTTCCAAAGGTAGAGCGCCTTCGACTCGCTTTCTGAAAAAGGAACAGCATTTAGGGGGAGTTTTTGCCATCGCTCGCCATCTGTCCAGTTTCGCCAAGTCTGTCACTCTAGCTAGCGCTATCGGTAGCGAACCAGATGTACATCGCTTAATTGCCAATCATGTGAATGGTTCGCTGCATCTGAATTTACAGTGTGCAGAGAATTATTCCACTGTCACCAAGCGTCGTTATATTGAACAACAAGGGGCAACAAAGGGTTATACGCAACTATTTGCGATTAACTCGATGAATGAAGAGGGATTAATACCTCAAGAACGCCAAAAACTCTTGGATTCTTGGGAAAAGTTACTCAAAAATTGCGATTTAGTGGTTTTGGCAGATTACGGTCATGGACTGATTGATGCATCTGCCATTGAATTGATTCAAAACCAAGCACCATTTCTCGCTTTGAATTGTCAAACAAACAGTGCTAATTACGGTTACAACTTAATTAGTAAATATCAACGAGCTGATAGCTTTTGTATAGACGAGCAAGAAATTCGCCTCGCCTTTTCTAACCGCCACGGAAATCGAGATGAGTTATTAAAACGTTTGCAATATCATCTAGGAGCGCAACAAGGTTGGTTAACTTTGGGCGCTGCGGGTTCTTTGGCAATTCAAGCCAATGGAGAGATGGAAGTTACCCCAGCAATGACACAACAAGTCAAAGATACCACAGGTGCGGGAGATGCCTTTTTTGCTCTAGCTAGTTTGAGCGCCAAATTAGATTTACCTTTGCAGTTGGGATCGTTTTTAGGAAATTTAGCAGGCGCGATCGCGGCAAATATTTTGGGCAACGAAAAGCCTGTAGAGAAAGGGCGCTTACTCAAGTTTGCCAAAACAATTTGTACATTTTAAAAGATTATCAAGGAGCTAATTTATGAGTTCAATTAAACAAGTTTTGGTAACCGGCGGTGCTGGTTATGTGGGGGCTGTTTTAGTTCCTAAACTTTTACAAGCTGGATATGCAGTCAAAGTGCTAGACCTGTATCTTTATGGCAAAGATGTACTAGCTGATGTTAAAGATAATCCTAACTTAGAAGAAATTCAAGGCGATATCCGCGATCGCCAACTCCTGGAAAAAATCATGCCGGGATGTGATGCAGTGATTCATTTAGCTTGCATTTCCAACGATCCGAGTTTTGAATTAGATCCAGATTTAGGGCGTTCGATTAATTATGATGCCTTTTTTGACTTGGTAGATGTCGCCAAAGATTCGGGAGTCAAGCGGTTTATCTATGCTTCTTCCTCCAGTGTTTACGGCATCAAAGAAACAGAAAATGTTACAGAAGACTTACCGCTAATGCCTTTAACAGACTATTCTCGTTACAAGGCTTTATGCGAAGAAGTATTACTCAGCAAGCGAGAACCAGGATTTGTGACTTTAATACTACGTCCAGCATCAATATGCGGTTACTCTCCTCGCCAGCGACTAGATTTAATAGTCAACATTTTTACTAATCAAGCTATCAATAACGGTAAAATTACAGTTTTTGGTGGTGAGAATAAGCGCCCCAGTCTTCATATTGAAGATATGACCCAGGTTTATCTCAACTCTCTACAATGGCCAGATGAAGCGATCGATGGCAAAATTTTCAATGTTGGGTATGAAAATTATACAGTGACTGAAATTGCAGAGATGACTCGTGAGGTAGTCGGAGACTCTGTAGAAATTGTGACTACACCCACAAATGATACGCGTTCATACCATATTTCCTCAGATAAAATTAAACAAGAACTGGGATTTGTACCTTCACATACAGTCCAAGATGCGATCGAGGATTTAACGTCAGCATTTAAAGCTAATCAACTTCCCAATTCTCTAACAGATTCTCGTTACTACAACGTGAAAGTGATGAAAGAGATTAACTTCAAATAAAGTCAAACCCCGGCATGATTCTGGGCGGGGTTTAAATTACAGCAGATTTAAATTTTTAGGTTGGTTTACAATACGGTTTGCTAAGGTTTTCGACGAAAATTATAGAGTCAAAAACGCGATAAATCCCCGATTGATTTTTGTAGAGACGGCGATTTATCGCGTCTTATTCAGCAAACATCGCAACTAAACGATTGGCAGGTTCAGGCATTGAAACATAAAAAGTTGTTGGTAAAGACCAAGTATTACTTGGCTTATTGGGGTCAAGATAAAAGTTGCATAAACCTTCAATAAAGGTTTTCATCTTGGAGATGTTATAGCCCCATAGTTTTAATGATGGTAAAACTTCAGTTTCGACGATGTTTAATAAATCATCTCGCCTGCTTGTCACTCTCATGGAATTAAAAATAGTCCATGCCATTTCTAATGCTTCAAGAGTGCCATCATTACCTCCTTCATAAAACCATTCAATATCAAAATCAATCATCCGCACGTTTCCTTCGGCGTCAATCATTTCATTACCGCCCCAGCGGTCTGCATAAATGATTCCGCGTCTGTGAGCTAAATTCATTTCCTGGACAATCTTCGGCAGAAATTTTACTTCTCCGGCTTCTAAAAATTCAAATAAAGTTTTGCCTGTGACATATTCAATCAGCATCCAATCTTCAGCTGCATAAATTAATTTCGGAACTGGTAAGCCAGCAGCTAAAGCCCGTTGGAGAAAATCAACTTCATCAGCGATATTTCTGAGTTTAAACGAACCACCATTTTGAATAAAACCAGTAGCTTCATACATATATTGCATATAAGCATCGCCGGCTTCAGTGGAAACATCTCGTCTAGCACGAAAAACGTAGCGATCGCCTGCTATTGTAATGAATAAGATATGGTTAAATAATCCTTCAGATTCGGGTTTTTGTATTTTTGCTGTTTGACCTCCAGGTAAATAATCCAAAGCACGCTCTAATGCCTGAGCGATATCTGTTGGCAGTGTATTTTTTAAATTTTCTTGAACTGAGCTTTTCATTACCTTTAACCCATACTTAATTCTAAATTCATTGCTAAGAAATCAAAAAACTCAGCTAGAATTTGGTCGTAGTGAGATGCAAATTCCAGTTGCTTGATTTCTTCTCGACTAAAGTATGCTAATTTTTGACCTTCATGCAGCGTTATTTGGGAAATATCTAAATCCAACTGAGTCCAAAAAATGTGTTCGTCACACTCTTGCCAAAAATAAGACTTAAAGAATTTAATCTCGCTTAACTCTAGTTCCATTTCCTCAACTATTTCTCTACGAATAGCTGCTTCTTTTGATTCATTTTCCTCTATATATCCTCCTAATAGTGCCCAAGTGTTAGGAAAAGGAATAGAGCTTTTATTATCTCGAAGTACAAGTAATACTTGCTGCTGACTGTTGATAATAATTATGTCAGCCCCTGGTGCTTCTCTCATCTCAGGTTAGATTGAATAAACTTTAATCAGTATATGATAAAGAAATAAAGTTAGAAAAATGATCTTTATTTTTTAAGCTTTTAATCAAGTGAAAATTAAGTAAGTCAACTTAATTAAACATAAAACAATAGTAGGGTGCGTTGTCGCAAAGCGCAACGCACCTCTTGGATGTTAAAGCCTTGTGAATTCTGATAACATATTTAATTTTCCACGGCTGTCAAAGAACGCGAATCAACATCAGCATCAAAACTCAAAGATTTTGGTAAATACACAAGCATTGTCACCATTTTGGTAAACATGAATAATATGATGGCAAGCCACAAAATATAGTTGTTGTGAAAATAAAAAGCTGCTATAGCTGATGGAACAAATCCAAAAGTAGCAGCAATCAAGCTGACATTACGAACAATTTTGCCCTCTGCTAAACCTAAGTAATATCCTTCCAACATTGAGGCAATTGAATTGAACACAAGTAGGAAACATAAGCACCAAATATAGGCATCAATAGTTCCGGTAATTTCAGTGTGGTTGGTTAATATTCCAAAGACTTGTTGGGGAAATAAAACAGAAATTGTGGCTATACTAATCCCTATAAACAAGCTACTTGCAACTGAAACTCTCAACAAAGGAAGAAACTTTCCTTTTGATTCACTGCCTTTAAAGTTTCCGCTCAAGGTTTCTGTAGCAAATCCCAGTCCATTAGTTAAGTAAACATTCAGTTGTGCGACTTGACCCAACAAAGAATTCTGGGTAAATATTACTGTACCCATCATTGCACCCAAATTACTAATAAATGCAAAGACAGATACCTCAGTTATCGTTCTAATCATGATATCTCTATTGAGAGATAAAGTATTTTTCAAAGCTGACAAATTTATAATTTTTGGCATCACTGCTCGTACTTCTTGCCACTGAATTTTTTGGCTAGCTAAGATGATGCCAATCAACAACATTAAATATTGGCTAGATGCTTGAGATGCTCCAGCCCCCATACTGTTCCAACCCCACTGAATAATAAATACGTAATCTAAAATTATATTGGCTGCGTTACCAATAATTGAAAGTACCAAAACCTTACTATTCTCCTCTCGTCCCAGCAGCCAACCGATGAGAACAAAGTTGAGTAAAACAGCAGGCGACCCCCAAATTCGAGCATTATAATACTCAATACCAGCAGCTTTGATAGTGACTTCACCACTCAAGACCGAAAAACCTATTTCTCGCAAAGGATACTGCAAAATTAGCACAGCAATACCCAATACCAAGCCGATTAAAGCATTGCGTAGCCCCACTAGCAGCACAGCCTCTTGGTCATCTGCTCCCACCGCTTGAGCCGTCAAACCAGTGGTGCCCATCCGTAAGAATTCAAGAATCAAATAGACGAGCCCAAATAAGATATTAGCGATGGAAACCCCCGCCAAGGCATCGATGTCTTTCAAATGACCCAAAAAAGCCACGCTGATTAAACCCGCTAGAGGTATCATCAGATTAGAAACAATATTAGCGATCGCCAGGCGAAAGAAGCGCGGTACAAAGTCGTACTGTTCTGAAAGTGTTAAATTCATGAATTAATTAAGTAATCTAGCTCAGTTGATTGGGAGTTTTTGACAAATTTCCTAAAAAAGCTCTTAGAAAGCAATAATTTTAGCTAACTTTCCTATTTTAATTTTTTATTCTCAAATGAGCGCGGCAAATTATATCTATAATCTCAGCAATAAAACTAAGATGCAAGGACAGATAAAGATAAGACACTTAAGAAAAATTTTTCGGCGGCTCCACTGCAATCTTAGTTGCTGAGTTTTATCATCAGTGAGTGGGAGATGGGGAGACTTGTACTGAGCGGAGCCGTTGGCGCAGCCTCTCGTAGAGAAGTATGGGGAGAATAATCCGTCAGTCAATAGTCAACACTATTTTAAATTAAAGATTCATCGCGATCGCTTCTACATCTTCTACAGTTAATCCTAAAGCATCAGCTACTTGTTCTCTATTTAATCCCATACTCAGTAGTCTAGGCACTGCTTGTTGCAGTCGTTGTTGTGCAGCTTGGGCTTCTTGTTGTGCAGCTTGGGACTTTGCCATTAATTCCCCAAATGTCATAAAAGGTTGACCATCTGGGTAGGAAAGTTGCCAGTGTTCGCCAGAGACATCAAAATTAATTTGCAGCCGTGGACTAACCCATTTTTGACCAAAATCTACCGAGTCTAAACCATATTCACCGCGTAACCAAACTTGTAGTTCATTATTTTCTGGGTTGTATATATAGTATTCCTCCACACCGTATTGATTGTAGAACAGCAACTTCCGAGCCATTTCTATTGATGTGTTTACTGGTGAGAGGATTTCAAACACTACTTGGGGCGGTTGGTTTCCTTCTTCCCACTGTTTATAAGAAGAACGACGACCTTTTGGACGACCAATGGCAACCATCACATCGGGTGCGTATTTAATCTTATTATTACCCTCAATGGGATACCAGAATAAATCACCAGCGACAAAAACATTTGGATCGTTTGCAAAGAGAAGATCTAAATTACCCTTGATCAGCACAATAATTTCAAAATGTTCTGTATTATTGCCCATCGGCTGATCGTCAGATTCTGGATAGAAAATCTCCGCAGGTGCAGAAGATTCGATTTGGGAAACCATCGCTTTCATCTCCACTCGTGTTTTTTATTTTAGGCGATCGCTTCACTGCAATGTCATTGTATCGAGTGACAATGCGATTGTATCGAGTGACAATGCGATTGTATTAAGAAATTTTACAAACACTGCTTAAGTAAAAAGTACCCTGCATAGACCTTAGTAACCCACGTATCGATAGGTGTAAGGTTCCATAGCGTAAGGAAAAATCCACATGGTTACTAAATTTGGTACTAATTTCAACGACAACGGCACAATTCAAAACGGAATACTTTACCCTACCCTCACAGGCACTGATGGCGACGATCGCATTTCTGGATTGGCAGGTAACGATATTATAGATGGTGCCGCTGGGAATGATAGCCTTTGGGGTGATGGTGGTAACGACTTGTTACGGGGCGGCGATGGAATTGACTGGTTATCAGGTGGTGATGGTAACGATACCATAATTGGCGATCGCGGTAATGACACCTTCGTTGGTGGAGCCGGAAACGACCGACTCATCTGGAACAACGGTGATGGCAGCGACAAAATGAGTGGCAATGCTGGCTACGATGTAATCGAAGTCAATGGTGCGGGTGCTGCCGGGGATACCTTCCGCTTGCAAGGTGATGCCCAAGGTAGAGCCATCTTTGACCGCTTGAACTTAGTACCTTTCACCTTAACTGTAGACACTGCCGAAAAATTTGAAATCAACGGTCAAGGTGGCGATGACATCTTGGATGTTAACAGCTTGGCTGGCACTAGCATTGCAAGTGTACAATTTACAGGCGGTGCAGGCAATGACTTGCTCGATGGTGCTGATACAGCTACACCGTTAGTTGGTTATGGCAACGAAGGCAATGACACCCTCAAGGGTGGCGCTGGAACTGACAGCCTTTCGGGCGATGCTGGTAACGACTTGTTACGGGGCGGCGATGGAATTGACTGGTTATCAGGTGGTGATGGTAACGATACCATAATTGGCGATCGCGGTAATGACATCTTCGTTGGTGGAGCCGGAAACGACCGACTCATCTGGAACAACGGTGATGGCAGCGACAAAATGAGTGGCAATGCTGGCTACGATGTCATCGAAGTCAATGGTGCGGCGGCCGCCGGCGATACCTTCCGCTTGCAAGGTGATGCCCAAGGTAGAGCCATCTTTGACCGCTTGAACTTAGTACCTTTCACCTTAAGTGTAGACACTGCCGAAAAATTTGAAATCAACGGTCAAGGCGGCGATGACATCTTGGATGTTAACAGCTTGGCTGGCACTAGCATTGCAAGTGTGCAATTTACAGGTGGTGCAGGCAATGACTTGCTTGATGGTGCTGATACAACTACGCCGTTAGTTGGTTATGGCAACGAAGGTAATGACACCCTCAAGGGTGGCGCTGGAACTGACAGTCTTTCGGGTGATACTGGTAACGACTTGTTACGTGGCGGTGATGGGATTGATTGGTTATCAGGTGGTGATGGCAACGATACCATAATTGGCGATCGCGGTAATGACATCTTCGTTGGTGGAGCCGGAAACGACCGACTCATCTGGAACAACGGTGATGGCAGCGACAAAATGAGTGGCAATGCTGGCTACGATGTCATCGAAGTCAATGGTGCGGCGGCCGCCGGCGATACCTTCCGCTTGCAAGGTGATGCCCAAGGTAGAGCCATCTTTGACCGCTTGAACTTAGTACCTTTCACCTTAACTGTAGACACTGCCGAAAAATTTGAAATCAACGGTCAAGGTGGCGATGACATCTTGGATGTTAACAGCTTGGCTGGCACTAGTATTGCAAGTGTGCAATTTACAGGTGGTGCAGGCAATGACTTGCTTGATGGTCGTGGCACATCTACGCCGTTAGTTGGCTATGGCAACGAGGGCAATGACATACTTTATGGCGGCAATGGAAATGACACCCTCTACGGTGATGCTGGCAATGACTATCTTGCTGGTGGTAAAGGAAATGACGTACTCTCTGGCGGTTTAGGCGCAGATAAATTTTACTTTGAGTCTAAGCTCAACGGCATAGACATTATCACAGATTTCCAATATGCACAGGGAGATAAAGTGTTAGTCAGCAAAATTGGCTTTGGTGTTAGTAACCTAAGTCAGTTCAGCTATGACAACATCACTGGTGGTTTGTCTTACCAAGGACAGTTGTTTGCAACTCTAGAGAATAAACCTGCTGGCTTCTCAATTAGTACAGACGTTGTGCTGGTCTAAGAAATTTGCAATTCGTAGTCACCCAATGGGCTACGCTAACGCAATTGTAGACGTAATTAAATAATCGATCTATTTGAGATATAACCTTACGCCACTTGCTCTACTTATACTTTGCCCAAGTAGAGCAAGTGGTTCTTCAATTTATTGATGAAATACACGCGTAAGGGCACAGCCATGTTCCCTACGATTATCTGTACCTCACTCCCAGAGCAATCTGCTATATGAAATCCCTATTGCCTTTTATAGCAACTGTCCAATTCAAAATTTACTCAGCATAAACTTCTGTAGCTCACGTATGGATAAGTGTGACAACTAGTTGCTGAAGATAACATGAGTTTCTCAAATACTCATACTAACCAGTCTTCATTTTAGCTTGTTGCGATCGCTCTCAAGTTCTGGATTAACTAACTTCAACAAGGAAAATACACAATGGCTATTATACAAGGACAAGCAACCAATGGAAATGACATCATCATTGCTGATGGAGCTAATGACTTTATCGATGGTCTACTAGGCATTGACCTTATTAACGGTGGTTCGGGCAACGACATCATCTTCGGTAGGGGTGGCAATGACATAATTCTCGGTGCTGCCGGCAATGACTTCATTAACGGTGGCGCGGACAATGACGACCTTAGTGGTGGCGCGGGCAATGACACCCTTTTCGGTAGCTCCGGCAATGACACCGTTTTCGGTGGCTCCGGCAGTGACTCCCTCAGTGGTGGCACCGGCAATGATATTCTCATAGGCTTTAATGGAGTTAATGGAAATGAGTTAGACACTCTCAGGGGTGGTTCTGGAGCCGACACGTTTGCGCTCGGAGATAAAGCCCGTTCCTTCTACCTCAATTCAGCCGGCTCTAGTTTTGCCACAATTGTTGATTTCGATTTCAGTCAGGGTGACAAGATTCGAGTTAACGGTAGTGTCTTTGGCTACACATTAAACAAGAACATTAATGTGTCTGGTGGTTCCGCATTAGACACGCAAATTTTCAGAAACGGCGATCTGATTGCGGTTGTGCAAGACAATACTAATGTGTTTGCTTCCCTCGACTTTGTTACAGCTTAGATTGAGGTAATTGAAAGCACTGCTGTACAATGCTTTCAAGAAGCAGTTAGAACTTTTAGCAACACGCAAGCTGAGAATTGAAAAATTCAAACAAGCAATGTGGGAACGGCAGTTAGCATTAGATGTAGGTAGGGTTGAACAACGCGAAACCCAACCTACATTTTTTTTGCAATATTTTAAACTTGCCACGCTACTAAGTATATTTCAAAAATCAAATATGAGTTCTATATAAGTTCAGTAGACCGAAAAGTTTTGCGATCGCTAAAAAATAGTAGTCTGTGATACCGTTTATTCAGGAATGTACAACAGCCGATTTCGAGAGAAAAACTATAAGTTGAACTTATAGAAATAATGGCGAAACGACCAAAATCAGCCGGACGGTAAATAAATTTCGCAGGCTACTCCATAGTTACGGTCTATTACTTGGCGTAAAAATTCAAGCATCTGTTTGAGAGTAAATAGATGAGAAAAAACTTGTCTAGTGCTTCTTTTTAAACGGCTAATATAATGCCATACTAGATAAATCCAAACATTAATAATTAAGAATGCCAAAGCTACAAATAAAAGCCGAATTGTGGGATTTTTGATAGTAGTTTTGATGCGGCACTGGTTTTTCATACGATAACTACTCTCAATCCCAAAACGTAGACGATAGTCATCATGTATAAGCTGCAAAGTTAGCTTAACTTTATAAACAGCGTAAACAAAAAATTCCCGCCCATGCTCTCGTCTTTTACCATTTTTATATGTACAAACTATCCACACACTAAAAGTTACTGAACCATATTTATCGCTGTTTAAAGTGTAACTGGTTTTGTAGCTACGCCTACCTCTAATTCATTGTTTAGTTCCTCCATGTTTGCCTCGAATAATAGCTGGCATTTCAAATGGAATATCTAAAGCTTGTAACCATCTGATGACAGGGACACAGAAGAACTCACGGTCTAAATATAATCGTTCAATCTTCAGGTTTAAAGGCTCAATCAATGCTAAAAGATACGTGATAATTGCCACCAAAGTGTTCTGTTGCTGAACAGCTTTGATAGAAGACAGTTACTCTTTTATGCTTCTTAACTACATAAATAGTAGCGTAGGCATAGAAAGAGCAAGTACCATTTTTCGCTTGACTTCTATAAATATATGGTGCTTCTAATGGGGATGGCTCACCATAATATGGCTGGAAGTTAAAATCGATGGCAATTTTCTGTTGTCCTTGTCGTATACCTGTTGGCAAGCGGCTTTGAAGTGCTTTATTTAAAGCCTCTTCCAATGAAGAAAGGTCTGAATATTTCTCCAAATGGTAACGAATATCATTACTGGTCGGAACATTTTTTAGGACTTTAGTAGTGTTTTCAATACTATCTCTCTGGGTAGCAGCCCGAATTAAAATTTCAAAAATATTTTGTTGTTCACACTTACCCTGAGTCTGAATTGGAAGATTCTCCGTTAAACAGTTAACCACTTCATTCAAGGTTTTACTATCAGTTAGAACTGGGGTAGTTGCAGTCATAGCTTGCACCAGATATTTCTCTGGCTCAATTTTCCCGCAACTCCTTGGTAAAATTCCTGAAATAGCAGCAAAACATCGTTATGGTGCGACGTTTGCTCTGATCTCTTCGCTTATTTATTAGCTTTACTTATGTTTCTATCTCAAAGTGAGACATGAGTTACTGATATCTAAAAGCACTACTTTTTCCAAAAATCCACTGAAGCAGGTATTCTTGACAGAGCGATCGCAAAACTTTTCAGTCTACTGAATTTAATACTCAAGATTATTGATCATTTCACTAAGTCTCTGATTAACTCAGCTCTGCTGGGTCATTTTGCATGGCTTAGTCTAAACTCCAGTAAGTAGTTCCAGCCGACCACATCAAACTACGAAGTAGATTGTAAGCAAGCAAATAAACATAAATTTCTTTGCGTACCATTGAAGGAGTTTTACATCGTAAAACATCCATTCCTAAGGTAGTTTTGAGATGTCTTAAATCTAATTTGATGAGGTGTTGTAACACATCTATAAAACTGCTTTGGCGAGCGCGGCTGGAAGCTACCCAAGTTTGAATCTGGCTGTGAGCAGAAACTAAACTGCCCAGTCGTGTGATTAAGTTGCGATAAGCACCTTCTGGACTAATGCCTAAGTAGCGTTGATGTAAAATTTTCCAGCGATACTCCATTGCTTGCTTGGCAACCTCAAGTTCTTTTGGTTGAAGTAATTGCAACCGTTTTAAATCCTTTGCTAACAGCCAACGAACAATACTGTCTCTGGTAGTAGCACTTTGTTGTGGACATTCCTGTGCTAGGTGGTTAAGACACATACAAGTGCAAGGAATCCGTAGCCCATTTGATGGTGACTGGGTGTACTGGAGTTCCAGAATGGGTAAACATCCTGAAGCGCCCACAAGGGGTGTGTTTGTCAAGCACCAAATCATTGAGGAGCCGTGTGAAATTAACGTTTCATGCACGGTTTTGTAGCCGAGTCAGAGAGGTGACTTTCTGGCTTAGGCATCCAACTAGCTCTGTTGAGCAACGCCAAAAAAGGCAATTTCCTCAACATTCAATACATTCAACGTGAACTGATTGCGCTTAATAGTGTAATTGTTCGAGCTGCCTAGAATAGTGTAATCACTTTTGAAATCAGGCAAAATTAGCTTGTCCGATCCCGAACCACCATTGATCGTAGCATTACCGTAACCAATATCAAATGTGTCAGCTCCACATCCACCTTTAAGCAAGACATTGGCAATAGCGCCCCCTTGGTCTGAAATGGCATTACCGCTATCATCAATTCGACGGGCTTTGAAATAATCGTTACCGTTTCCGCCATTAATCGTGCCACCTTGGATGCCAATGCTGCTACCATACCCAGTAAGGCTATCATCTCCTGCCCCTCCACAGATGATGCCATTAGTATTAACAATACCTATGCCTTTACTAATGCCAGTACCGACAAGGGTATCGTTGCCATCGCCTAAACTGATGCTACCACTGTTAACAATGCCTGTACCTACACCAGGTTCATAATCCCCATTAGGGCCATTTTCCCCTCCACCGCCGGTGCCTGTGCCAAAGATTAAGTCGTTTCCCTGCCCTCCACTGATCGTGCTACCCTTACTGTTAGAGATGCCTATACCGTTACCTGAAGGTGTATTAAGCCTATCGGGCCCTGCTGACGCGTTACCGCCCTTGCCGATACCAGTAATAGAATCGTTTCCAAGACCTCCACTAATAACGCTACCATCACTGTTGAAGATGCCTGTACCATCTCCTCCCAAATAATAAGCACCAGTTCCAGTTCCGGAGATGGAATCCTTCCCTTCTCCTCCATTAATATTGCTGCCACCACTGTTGAAGATTCCTATACCAGCAGATCTGAGAGATTCTCCATTTCCAGTTCCAAAGATAGAGTCGTCCCCAAATCCTCCATCAATGCGGCTATCCTGAGTATTATTGATGCCTTTAGCAAAGCCTCTGTTTCCGATTCCCTTGATCAAATCTTTTCCGTCTCCTCCATTAATGTAGCCGCCTTGAGTGTTAGAGATACCTATACCAGGTGCAGAGCCTAGATAGTCGAAACCGCCAGTGCCAGTGCCAGAGATAGTATCATCTCCTTTCCCTGCATTGATGATGCCACTGTTAGCAATGCCTGTGCCTGCGCCCTCACTGCTGAAATTTTCGTTGCGACCAGTGGCACTACCCTTGATAGTGTCGTTACCTCCTCTAGTATCGATGACTCCGTTTTTTAGAACCTCAATTCCAATTGCTGGTAATGCATTATCCTCTTGTCCCACCACTAGATCAGAACCAGAAGTGCCTAAGAATGGGGGCAAAGAAACAATTAGTCTGGACATAATATAATTTTTCGCTGTGTGTGATGTGTGTAACTTTCAGCAAGCCGTAACTTTGGGTATGCGCTTAAGCCTGCACACTGTTTGTTTAATTTGCTATTTTCTCTGTACGTACAATAACACCTTTAGAACAGCTCCTTCCTTATTTCATGGGAATGAAGTATTCTTATGGAAATCTCCCGAGCTTTTTTACAGGACGTTGAAAACAGGTCATCTAATCCAAGCGCTTCAGGCATCACCAATCAACCCCGTAGGGCGTGTTTTCAAACTCGTTGTATCCTAAAAAATAGGCGATCGCAGGCAGAGTGTGTTGATGAATTGAGGCGAGTATTTAAGCATATCTACTGATTTAGAACAAAACAGATTTTAGGAATTAGTTACGAACAATTGGAATCACTGCTAAATTGCGCCTTAAAACGACACCAAGACATCAAAGCTAAACAGGAGAGCCAGAAAATTAGAATCAATGCGGCTGGTGGTGGTCGCAAAGAATTGTTATCAACCGAAGAACAGGTATGTTTATGCCTATTTTATCTCAGACAGATGCCAACATTTCAAGTGTTAGGAATGCTGTTTAGCATTTCTAAGACAGAAGCCAACGATACTTTTCATTATTGGATACCAATACTGCGAGATATTTTACCCGCTAGTTTATTAGAGCAAGTCTCAAATAATGAAAGCGATTTAGTATTTGTTCAAGAAGTATTAACAAATTTTAGACTACTAGTGGATAGCTTGTAATAGCCAATATATAGGCATTCTGACCAACAAGAGCAGCAAAAATATTTTTCTGGGAAGAAAAAACAGCATACATTAAAAAGTCTGATGATTGGCATACCAGAAGGCAAAGATATTGTAGAGGTGGAAGTAGGTGTTCCTGGGCCAACAGCAGATATAAAATTGTTTCGTCAATCTCAGCCAAAATTTGATAAATCTCAACCTTTTTCAGGTGATAAGGGATTTCAAGGTGGCGAAAACATCGCTACCCCTCATAAAAGAAAACCGAAACGAGAACTGACTCAACAGCAAAAGGATGAAAACAAAGCTTTGTCTAGTAATCGGATATTTATTGAACATTTAAGTACCTCAGAAAGTGAAAGACAGAGCAGAAGTGATTAGATTGAGCGCACATGGTTGGTACGTAGAGAAGATAGCAACTCACTTTAATTGGACGGCACAAACGGTACGAGAAGTGTTGCATAGATGGGAGAAGCTAGGTTTAGAAGGACTTTGGGAGAAACCAGGACGGGGAGGAAAATCAAGGTGGGCAGAAACTGACATGGTGTTTTTAGAAGAATGTTTAGAGCAAGAACCACGCACATATAACAGCATTCAGTTAGCCCAAAAATTAGAAAAAGAACGCTCAGTAAAGTTAAGTCCTGATTGGCTAAGGCAGGTACTAAAAAAAAGGGGATCATCTGGAAGCGAACTAGGAAAAGCCACAAGGGAAAACAAGATCCGGTAGTACAGCAAATCAAACAGGCAGACCTAGAAATGCTGGAATTGTCTGCGGCATCTGGTGAAATAGATTTAAAGTATTTGGATGAATCAGGATTTTGTACTTGGAGCGAACCGAGTTATAGTTATTACTTTCGAGGACAGCAAAAACGCCTGGAGCAGAGTAAACGCAGGGGACGAAGGTTAAGTATTATTGGGTTTCTTCAACCCCTAATTAGTTTTGTGTACGGTTTGGTGATTGGCGGCGTTTCACGCAAATCCTATATCCAAATGATGGAGCTTGAAGCACTTGAAGCCCAAAAATCAGGACGTGCCAGAGTAATCGTTCAGGATAACGGCCCGATACATCGGTGTAAAGAGGTACAACAATTGTGGTCAAAATGGGAACAAATGGGGTTGTACATCTTTTTTCTACCTAAATATTGTTCTGAGATGAACCCAATTGAATTGGAGTGGCAACACCTCAAAAAAGATGAACTTGCCTCAAAAAGTTTTGAGGATGAGTTAGACCTTGCTTATGCTGTCATTGATGGAATTCAAACAAGAGGAGAAAAGGGAAACTACAGTACACAGCGTGTAAGATTTAACTCTAACTCTTCTGCTTAATTATTTGTTACATATTTATAAATTTTCTCTACGACTTACTTATCATCGACGTTGGGAAGTCGAAAGTACCATTGATGAACTCAAAGTTCACCTTTTAGGGCGCAAAACTCTAATTCGTTCTCTCAATCCTCGTGAAGTCGTTCAGGAAGTTTATGGCTGGCTGCTTGGACATTGGGCTGTGCGTTCACTTATGTTCCAAGTTGCCGAATCCGCTGCAATTTCCCCCTTAAGATTAAGTTTTACGGGGACACTGAACATCGTCCGTCGCACTGTTCCTAAATTTCAGCGACTTCAAGCAGAAGAATTTCCTTTTTTTTCACCTGGCTTGTAACAGAGATTTTGGATGAGCAGATACCAGAACCGGAAGGTAGAAGCAATCCTCGTGTGGTCAAAAAAACTAGTTTAGCTATATTTTAAATATCTTGTCTAGCAAGACATACCCGTCTCTGGGCAAGTTCCACAGCAGCCTGTCGTGGTAGCTTACCTGTTTTGGCAACTTGTTCTAACACTAGCGTAGTATTGTGGCGAATTTTCTTTGCAATAGTTTCAAAGGCTCTGGTCTGATTTCCGCCATCATACTCAACCGCAGCGCAGATTACACCACCTGCATTGGCGATGAAATCAGGTACTACAATAATATTTCGTTCATGACATATCTTTTCTGCTGCTTCGGTAAACGGGATATTAGCACCTGAGATCACAAGCTGAGTTTTCAGGCGGTCAACATTATCAGCATGGATAACATCGGGTCTGGCTGCTGGTATCCAAATATCGCACTCGATGTCAATAACTGCGTCCCGATCTAGTTTGTCTCCCTGTGGATAATTAATCACACTCTTACCAGAATTTTTAAGTTTGATTAACTGCTTAACATCGATTCCCAGAGGATTAAAGAGGGTTCCTTGAGAATCTGCGGCTCCTATAAGTAACGCTCCTTTAGCCGTTAAAAAGCGAGCAGCGTTTTTCCCAACGGAACCGAAACCTTGAATGACAATACGTGTACCTTCTAGATTGAGGTGACAAAACTTGCTAGCTATTTCTGCACAGATACTTAGACCAAAACCAGTAGCACCAATTTCATCTAAGGGGATACCTCCTATTGCTTTTGGTAGTCCTACAGCACGACCAATCTCTTCTTTGATCCAAGCCATGCACTGTTCATCTGTTCCCATATCGGGGCCAGGGATATACTCAGTCACATCCCTGATAGCATGAGCAAAGGTACGTACCAAGCGTTCCTTATCTGCTAAAGGTTGTTTCGGGTCGGCTAAGATTGCAGATTTACCGCCGCCGTGGGGTAAGTCAGCAGCAGCATTTTTTAAAGTCATAGCTCGTGCCAATCGAAAAACTTCTTCTGTAGTCACATCTGTGGCCATACGTACTCCACCGATCGCAGGGCCACAATCAATGTTATCAACCACGACAATGGCTTTTAGATCAGCTTCTCTTTCGTAGATATGAATAATCTTGGCTGGGCCTAGCTCATCAGCAAAGCGAAAAATATTATCCATTGGTTATTGGGGGTTGGGAATTAGCAAAGTTTTTCATACAGCGAATTGCAAGTTGATGGAATACACGCCTCCCCAACCCTTTGCTGACCAAGAAGAAGGTGTCTGATCGGACGGGTGAGGGAAGATACTCCACTTACAAAAAAAATACTGTAATTATTGATTAATCATTAACTATCCTGTCAGGGATTTGGTAAATAGTGCGCTCAATCTTTGTAAGGCAGGCGAAACATCGTTAGGTGAGAGATGAACATCAAGAATACTGAAAGTCCTACTATTTTGCGCTGTATGTAAGGCTTGTTGTAGTTGTGTACTGGTGTAGATCACAAAGCCATGACCACCAAGAATGTTGGCTAACTGGGCATAGTCCATTGTGGGAATTTGGACAAAAGCCGCTTCTTGATGTCCCATTGCCTGGAGGCTAGCAAATGAGCCATTGTTAATGACTATAACAATCGGGTTTAGTCTTAAGCGTTGCGCTGTGAGCAATTCCATTCCTGTCATCTGAAACGCCCCATCGCCAACCAAAGCGATCGCTCGTCGGGATGGGTCGGCTAATTGTGCGCCAATCACCCCAGGAACGCCAAACCCCATACTGGCGTAGAAGGCGGGACATAAGAATGATGTGCCTTGCTGTGTCTGGATATCATCTGCTGCAAATAAGGTATCTCCAACATCCGTCACTAGTAGAGTGTTACTGTCAATGAACTGATTGAGTTCATAAAGTAGTCCACTCATAGAAATTTTACCCACAGATGGCGTAACACGCGGTTTCATAGTATAGATGCCGGATGAATCCCAATGAGGCAAATCTGGACTATCAAGCAAGGCGGTGATGAAATCTTCAAACCTCACATTGGGGTATTCGTGATGCTTAATGGCAATGCGTTCTGAAGTTGCATACACTGTACAACTTGGGTTGAGATGAGCGGTAAACATTCCCAGGTTGATATCAGTCATAAACACTCCCAACATCAGCACACAGTCTGATTCTTCAACGATTTTTTGCACATTTAAATCCCCAGCCTCACCATTGTAGATACCGATGTATTGTGGATGTCCTTCGGGAAAAACAGATTTTCCTAACATTGTTGAGCAGACTGGTACACCAAGTTTTTCTGCCAAGGCTAGAAGTTGTTCCTGCAAGCCAAAGCGATGAATTTCAACACAAGCAAGAATGACTGGTGAGTGCGATCGCTTGAGCATCTCCAGAGTTTCTGCAATGGCTTCCATTAAAGTATCTGGATCAGTGCGCTTGATTGGTGGTGGCAAGTGTTCTGACTCTGTAATCTCCGCATAAACTAGATCACGGGGAATTTCCAAATAAACAGGACGCTTGAATGTCGTTGCATAGTCAAGAGCAAGATGAATTTGAGCATCGGCTGTTTTTGGATCGGTTAGCTTTGTGGCGTAAAGGGTGACTTCTTCATAAACACGCCGTTGTGTGTCAAAAGTTTTCACCTTATGATGTAACAAGTCATGCTCCCGTTGTTCCCGCACACCTGGCCCGCCGCTTAAAATGACCAATGGAGACTTCTCGGCATAAGCACCAGCTACAGCATTCACCATATTTAAGCCGCCAACGCTATAGGTAACAACTGCTAAACCCAAACCCCGCATTCGGGAGTAAGCATCAGCCGCAAAGCCTACGCAGGGTTCGTGCGTCATGACAATAGGTGCAATCTTGCTGTCTGCTAGTGCATCGAATAGTGTTAAGGCAAAATCTCCAGGTATACCAAAGGCGTGTTCTACACCTTTTTCGTATAAAATATCAAATATATGCGGTGCTAGTTGAGGCATCTTCTACCTCCCTAAAGAATATTTTCCCAAAACTGACCATCCGCAGATCGCCGATTTTCAGATTTTCTTCCAACGATATCTTTTAAAAGTCTTGATGGATAGTACCGTCAGGCATAATTGTGCCAGTTAACGATTTTGCGTGGCTTATACCAATTCTCCAAACTTAAGCAACAGATACAAACCTTGAAACCCAGATGTTATCTGAGTTTCAAGGTTTGCGTTAGCGGAGCGGGGCGTTAGTCCATTGCGGATTGGTATTACCTTCTGGTGAGCCTTACAGCCAACCGTAGGCTACAGCCTCCTGTCTGCTCTTACTAGCTAATTCAGCTTCCAACTCACTCACCAAAGAAGCAACCACCGCCTTTAAAGAACCTGTACTTTCAAACACTCGCCGTTGACGAATATAACTTGCTCCTTGGTCTAATCTTTTTTCTAATTGGAATAGATATGAACTATTTCCCAAAGTATCGGCAGTTTCTGCTAGTACATTCAAGATATCTTTAACTATATTCCTGATGGGTCTGCTATTACCTTGTTCATCTTCAATATAATTAGCATCTAAACCCCAACGAGATGCACGAAAGTAGTTTTCTCTTTCAATCAACCAAGGAAGGGGAGTTAATAAAAATCCTGTTTGCTGTCCTTGACTGTGATGATGCAAATACACAATTAAAGAATGGATAAAAGCTGCCAGCATCATCGATTCTTTGATCGTTGGTTGAGCATCCATCACCCTCACCTCAAGAGTTCCGAAATCAGGTTGAGGACGCAAATCCCAATGGATATCACGGATAATCTCAAACATCCCTGCATGTTGAGCAGTAGCAAAGAAATTAGCAAAATCCTGCCAATTTTTAAAAGTGGGACAAATACCATAAGTTCTCATCGATGATAAGAACCTTTGGCGAAAGGAAGCAAAGCTAGTATCGTGACCCCACCAAAAGGGTGAACTAGCAGATAAAGCCAACAAAATGGGGAGATAGGGTTTAAGTCTGCCCATAATATCTATAGCTGCATCACCCGATGGCATTCCTACATGAAGCTGAAGCGCACAAGTCATCATTAAATCTGCCAGATAGCCAGATGTATTTTGCTGGGCAAGATATCTGGGAATTGGGGTGATAGAGGCAAAGCGATCGCAAAATGGATGAGTCCCGGCTGCACAAATAGTCATACCCAGTGCTTGACATCTGGTTTTGAGGTCACGCAGAATAGCAACAATATTGGCTTCTAACTCAGGGATATTTGAGCAAACCTGAGAGGCAATCTCTACCATCGCTTGATTAAATTCTGGTTGAATCCAGGAATTTTCAGGAGCTTGTGCTAAAAGCGGTAAAATGCCATCTACCAATTGCAGCGTATCAGGATTGAGTAATTGCAACTCAATTTCCATCCCTAGAGAGAATTCGGGAGAGCTTTTGAATGTTATGTCACCCATGTCAATTTATCCTTTAACTACAGCGATGGGATGCAGACGCGCCACTTTACGAGCAATTCCGGCTTGGCTAACTACATTTACTACTCGAGTGACATCTTTGTATGCTTGGGGTGCTTCCTCAGCTAAACCGGACATAGATCCAGCCTGGATACTGATGCCTTGATGTTCTAGTTCGTCCTTGAGGCGATCGCCTCTAATTTCTCATTTAGCTTTGTGATGAATCATCAGAAACCATTTATAAAGTAAATCTTTAGCTGGCTAGTAGACGAAATAGCATAATACGAGTCATCACGGCATATATCGTAGCTTCACTCATTTTGGGAAGACGTTCATAATCCTTACTTAATTACTCAAACGTCAACATTTATCTGTTCTATTTGTCGAGCAGCTTTTTCCCACATCTTAGCTGAAGTTTCATCTTGCCAATGAGTTCGCAAATATTCTGCTTTTTTGTGACATATTCGCTCTAACATCTCTAGGATTGCAGCTAATGTCAATTTATCGATTAATTCTTCTAAAGCATTCATGTATTCTTTGTGCATACGAATAACTCCTGAATGTTATAAATATCTTCTGTTTATACCCATATTTTTGGAACAGTCAAAGTATATTACTAACCAATATTCCACCTAAAAGTGAAGTTTTGGACTCACACACAATTCAATTACACTCAATTAGACTCAGATTTCTGCTTAGTCCTTTTGAGAAAATCATCAATTCGCAGGAAGTCTAACGCTGACGTTGGTAGCCTCCAATTAACTCTGCTGTTGCCAAAACATGACCCTTCATTGCTTGCAAAATTTGCTCTTTTGTTGCGCCTGGTGGCAAACCCAAATTTTTGTCTAAAGCATAAAGTTTGAAGAAATACCGATGTGTACCACTAGGAGGACAGGGGCCGCCATAACCTAATTTGCCAAAATCATTCTTTCCCTGCACTCCACCACTTGGTAAGATTTTCGTAGCAGTAATGTGTTCTGGTAATTGCCGAACTGTAGGAGGTATATCGTAAAGTACCCAATGTACAAATGTATGTCTGGGTGCATCTGGGTCATCGACTATTAATGCTAAACTTTGGGTTTCTTTTGGAGGTTCATCCCAGCTAAGAGTAGGGGAAATATCAGCACCATCACAGGTATATTTGGCAGGAATTTGGCTATTAGCTCCAAAGACACTTTCTAATTTCATGCTTTTCCTCTCTGTTGTTAATTTACTGCTTGGGGTGGAGGCAATTTTGATATTTTTATTACCCACAGAACTACAAGCGATCGCAGATAATTCTACTAACCCAATTATACTGAAGCTTTGAAGTAGAAATGCTCGCCTTCTAACCATTAACTTGCACCTAAGATGTTTGTAAAATTTTGTAAAAATTAATCATCCTAATGCTTTTTGCTGCTTCTAAAAAAAAGGATGAATTTTAAAATTCAAATTTAAATTTCAAATTTGAATTCTTGGCAGCAATTCTTAACAGATGAAAAACAAAAAACGCTGCTCCATACAATAAAATTATGTTAGTATATAAGTGAGATCGCAGGGAACTTCTAACATAGATGAAGAAAGTGGCAACACCAATTACCGAAAGCTAAGGTAAGAGTAACGCCAAACCAGGATCTAGGAAGATGCGACTATGGGAAGTTAGAGTGAGGAGCCTGCGAGACGTGTAAACCCAGGTTTTTTGCGGAGGGAACCTTTGTATAGAATAGGCAATTATCGCTGAAGGGTCTGGTTGAACGCAACTAGACCCTTAAGTTTATGTTTTATCCTTTGACAACAGCAACGGGATGCAGACGCGCCACTTTACGAGCAATTCCTGCTTGGCTAACTACATTTACCACTCGGCTGACATCTTTGTACGCTTGGGGTGCTTCTTCTGCTAAACCGGACATAGAACCAGCCCGGATGCTAATCCCTTCGTGTTCTAGTTCTCCCTTGAGGCGATCGCCTTTAATTTCTCGTTTGGCTTTGTGACGACTCATCACCCTTCCCGCACCGTGACAACTAGAACCAAAAGATAGGCGATCACTTGCTGATGTCCCTAACAAAATCCAACTGTGGGTACCCATCGAACCAGGAACAAGAACAGGTTGCCCCAAAGGACGATATTCCGTAGGTAAACCAGCAAAGCCTGGGCCAAATGCTCGTGTTGCTCCTTTACGGTGGACGCAGACTGTCAAGTTTTCGCCGTCAACTTCGTGGGTTTCAATTTTGGCCATGTTGTGAGCAATATCATAAACTTGGCGTAGTGTTGAGTCTTGTTTACCAAACACCTCTTGAAAACTCCGCCGTGTATGCCATGCTAAAACCTGACGGTTAGCAAAAGCATAGTTAGCTGCTGACTTCATCGCTGCTAGATAGCCTTGTCCTTCTGGTGATTCAATTGGCGCACAAACTAACTCTCGGTCTGGTAAATCAATTCCATAGCGAATTACCGCAAATTGCAAGTTTTGTACATAATCTGTGCAGATTTGATGCCCAAAGCCACGAGAACCGCAATGAATTTGCACCGCCAAACAACCTGTGTGCAAACCCATCACTTCTGCCGCTTCCTGGTCAAATACTTCCTCAACTATATCCACCTCTAAGAAATGATTTCCCGCGCCCAAGGTTCCTAGTTGACCTTTGCCGCGCTCTTTTGCTCGCTTACTAGCCGCATCTGGATCTGCCCCTGCCAAACAGCCAAACTCTTCCGTGCGTTGCAAATCTTCTGCTTCGGCATACCCTTGAGTTAGCGTCCAATTAGCACCCTGTTGACATACTTGGTCTAACTCTTCATTAGTCAGAGGGATACTGCCTTTTTCTCCCACACCGCTAGGACAATTGCGATAAAGGACACTGGCGAGATCGCTTAAATAGGGTTTGGCATTCTCATACTTAATTGTAGAGGTCAAAACACGCACACCACAGTTGATATCATAACCAACTGCTCCTGGGGAAATTATTCCCCCTGGGACTCGTGTTGCCATCACCCCACCAATAGGCATTCCATAGCCTTGGTGAACATCAGGCATAACAACTACATGACCTACTAGCCCAGGTAAACGCGCAACATTCACTGCTTGAATTATTGATAAATCGTCCAAAGCATCTTCGAGGATTTCTTCATCGGCAAAAATCCAAACAGGAACCTGCATCTTTGGATGAAATGAGGTGGGAATTTCCCACAAATAATCATTAATACGGCGAAAATCTTCTTTAGAAACCATATCCCCTCGTAAGTTGAAAATAGGAAGTAGGGGAGAATAACTGTTAACTTCTGACTAATTCAAACATCTAATACTAATGTAGCTTCCAATCCTTTTTCTGTTTCTTGAATTGAGAGATTGTGATATGTGACCGCTTTAATAAATTTCTGCCAGTTCTGCACATAGGTACCTGTGACTTCCGCCTCTAGAGATTGTGCATCGAGATGCAAGATTTTAAATTGGTTAAATGCTAAGTTTTCACTTTCATGTAAATACAAAAGTTCATTCAACCAAGCAACCAGTAGGCTGACATAATCAACACCTTGGAGTTGAATTTTTCGCGTAATTGAAGACTCTGAGGTTAACTCGACATCAGCTAAATAATAAAGAGCGATCGCTGCTTGGATAAATAACTCAGTTAAATTCCTCCCCCAAACGCGATAAGCCCAGTCAGCTGTATGTTCAACTTCTTGAAACCCTGCCAAATTGATTAAATCTGCGCTTTTCATGAATATTACCTAAGTGCCTTCTGCTGTTTTCTACTAGGAATTATCTGCATATTCCGCGATCGCTTCTCGAACCACCCGATCAAAGAAAGCTGCGCCAACTTTCAATGCTTCTTCGTCAAAGTCAAAGGAAGGACTATGCAAGGGAATGTTCTCACAACCTTGTTGGCAAGCACCAAATCTGACGTAACACCCAGGAACGTGTAATAAGTAGAAAGAAAAATCTTCTGCTCCCATGCTGGGATAATCCATTGTGACTAATCCCTTTGAACCCAAAATCTCAACTACAGCCCGTCGAGCAATTTCTGTTTCTTTTCCTGTATTAATGACAGGTGGGTATCCGTGGCGAATTTCTACCTCTACTCTGGCATTGTGCAGTTCTCCCACGGCTGTGGCTATGCGCTTGAGTCCGTCAATTATGTGATTCTGCACATCTAAGTTTGTGGTGCGAATAGTACCTTCTAAAATTGCTTCCTCAGCGATGACATTACCTGCACTACCTGCTTCTACTTTACCGATGGTAACTACTGAAGGATAGGCGGGGTTGATTTCTCGTGAAACTAGGGTTTGCACAGCCATAATTAACAATCCGGCAACAACCACAGCATCAACAGCTTCATGAGGTCTAGCTCCGTGTCCGCCTCTTCCTTTGACACGAATAGTAAAGCCATCAGATTGGGCAGTAATTACTCCCTTGGCAACCATAATCTCGCCGACTTGGTAGTGACGGGTAACATGACCGCCAAAGATGGCATTTACTCCTTCTAAAGCACCAGATTGGATCATCACTTTCGCGCCAGCGCCCTTTTCTTCCGCAGGTTGAAAGATAAAAACCACGTTTCCTTGTGGCGGACTCTCTTTCAATAAAGCTGCTGCGCCCAACACCATTGACATATGACCGTCGTGACCACAGGCGTGCATCTTACCTGGGTGCAAAGAAGCAAAGGACAATCCCGTATTTTCTTGTCCGGGGAGAGCATCCATATCAGCCCGCAAAGCAATTGTCGGCGCTCCTTGTCCAGCATTGATCAGCTTGGCAATAATGCCACTACCCACCCCACCATACCAAAAAGGAATACCTAAACGCTTGAGTTCATCTATAACGATGGATGCTGTCTTTTTTTCCTCAAATGCCAGTTCAGGATGGCGGTGTAAATATCTGCGTAAATCTACCATTCGAGGGAAGACTTTCTCAGATGTCAGGACATGAGCCATAATATATCTCCTTATTATTCTTCCAACTGCGTCATTTTGGCGCTTACAGGGTCAAAATCCTCTGGAAAAACTGTGTAGCTGTCATATTTGGCTGCATTTAAGTTAGCCCTGTTCAAGTTAGCTCCTCTCAAATCTGCACCTCGAAGGTCAGCTTCACTCAAATCTGCTCCCACCAATTTATCTTTAAACAAATCTGCACCACTGAGGTTAGCTCCTCTCAGATTTGCCTTTCTTAAATAAACTCCACTGAGATTAGCACCACTCAAGTCTGCTCTACTAAGTTTGGCTGCATCTAAGTTAGCTCCACTGAGGTCTACTCCTTCTAAATAAGTTTCTTGTAAGTCAGCTTTAGATAACTCAGCTGCACGAAAGTCTCTTTCTCCTGCTTCATACTTTCTTTTGAGTTCATGAGCGCTTTTCACTGGTTGATTAGATAAGTTTTGCATAGTAAATTCACCAGTTTTTCCAAGTTAGAAGTGTTTAAATTTCTAAGTGCAACGTGGCTCAATTTTTTGGCTTTAATTTCATGCTAAAAGAAAAGTTTGAGAAAGTTGTGAGGTAGTTTTACTTTCCTCACAACTTTCTCAAATTTGTTACCTAACCTAAAAGATATCTTGTAAGCGGCGGTCAGTTATGGCTACTATGAGTCAAATCAAAACAAGATTCCGAAATCGCGCTGAAGCAGGGCAACAATTAGCTAACAAACTGACAGATTACACTGAACCATGCGTGCTGCTATAGCCATAGTGCGAGAACAAAAGCCTCAGCAAATTATTGTTGCAGTTCCGGTAGGGTTAGCCAAAACTTGTCAAGAATTAAGCCGTGAGGTAGATAAACTTATATGTTTAATAACACCAGAACCTTTGTATGCAATCGCCCTCTGGTATGAGAATTTTGCCCAAATCAGTGATACTGCAATTCATGAACTTTTGACACAGCAATTTGCAGTTAGTTCTTAAAGAGATCATATATATTTTTTTATCGTTTCTTTGCTGGTATTGATTTTTAGAGAAATAATAGAAATTGAAGATAAAAAATAATAATTCAAGTTCAAAATTTTCATATACATTGATTACTGAGTTGTAATTGCTGCTATATATGTCGCAGATATAACGATTTTTCCTTCCTGATTTAGTGTGGGAGGTGAATAAAATGACCATCACAGCCACTCAACCAAAATTGCAGATAAAAAAGGTAATTAAGAAAAAACAGTTATCTCAACATTCAACAGATATTGGTACTCCTCAAGTTCCCCTCCGTCAACTCCCACTGAAACAAGAGCATGAGTTGTTATGTGATTGGGAAAACGCATCTTAATTAGCACCTTACCTGAGCAATCTGTCAATCCAGGCAAGAGATACTTGAGAAATAGGAGAAAACATGATAATCCCACTACAAATCACCTTTCACAACATTCCACCATCAGAAGCGGTAGAAGCAAAAATTCGCTCCTTAGTTGATAAACTAGAGCATTTTTATAACCGGATTACCAGTTGTCGAGTCATAGTTGATGCTCCACATCGGCATCAACGTAACGGCAAACTTTATCAGATACGAATTGATATCACTGTGCCAACAGGGGAAATCGTTGTCAACCGTGACCCACCTGAACATCAATCCCATGAGGATATTTATGTAGCAATTCGTGATGCTTTTGATGCAGCCAAGCGCAAACTGCAAGACCACACCAGTCTGCTGCGTCAGGAAACCAAGACTCATGAAGAACAGCCTCATGGACGAATTGCGTCGTTGTTCTCTGATGAAAGCTACGGTTTTATTGAAGTACCTGATGGTAGCGAAGTTTATTTTCACCGCAACAGTCTATTCAATGGTGATTTTGAGCAGTTGCAGGTGGGAGACGAAGTTCGTTTTGCAGAGGAAGAAGGTGATAAAGGACTGCAAGCTAGTACTGTTAGATTGATCGGTAAGCATCACCTACAAGGTTGAGGCTGTTGATTTAAACCACTTTTTGAATAGTCTAGGGAGCATCAACCACTTCCTCACAAGTTCCTCAAATTTTCCTTTTAACCTCAAGATAGTAGGAGAGTCTTTACTTGTTAAGCTGTTTCACATAAGTGTTGACTGTTAACTGTTAGTGATTTGTGTTTTAGCTTCATCTCCTATTCCTGGTAGCTTGCTAAGTGAAAGCTGCGAAAGTAGCAATCAAGATGAAATATCAAGTTTTAAATTACACATGATTGGAGGCAACGATTATGGCAATTACTCGTTGGGAACCTTTCCAAGAAATTGAACGTTGGGAACCATTTCATTGGGAGCCTATGCGGGAAATTGAACATCTGCAAAGACGGATGAATCGCCTATTTGAACGGATGTTCCCGAATGGCGATGGCGGAGTCTCTGCACTTAACTTTATACCCTCCGCCGAAATGGAGGAAACTGCTGACGCAATTCGCCTCAGACTGGAAATTCCGGGATTGGAGTCTAAAGATTTGAATGTAGAGGTGACAGAACAATCTGTTTCGATAAGTGGCGATCGCAAATCAGAAACCACGACAGAAGAAAAAGGCATAGTCCGCTCTGAATTCCGTTATGGCAAATTTGAGCGACTTATTCCACTACCTGGACACGTTCAAAACGACAAAGCGCAAGCCGAATACAAAAACGGCATTCTTATCCTTACCATCCCGAAAGTTGAAGGGGAAAAGAAAAAATCCGTCAAGATTAACGTTGCTTAGTCTGTTATAAAAGCAAAGAGATAGTAGGGGAGAGGTAAAAAATCCTTAACTCAAAACTCAGTCATAAATTGGTAGTTAATCGTTCAGGGAAATACTCTGCGTACCTCTGCGCTGACTTTGTGTTCCTCTGCGTTTAAATACGAATTGATGTATGAGTTAAGAACTTACTTCATCCCCTTCCTGATAAAACAATACATTCACAAGAGCCTATGGCAAAGTCCGTCACTTTAGCATTTATCGGTGATGTCATGCTGGGTCGGGGTGTCAACGAAGAGATTCCTCAGAGGTCAGCACAGTCCTTTTGGGGAGATGTTTTGCCGATTTTGCGCGGTGCGGATGCTGTTATCGCTAATTTGGAATGTGCCGTTACTCAAAATACTCAAGAGTGCAGGAGAACACCAAAAGTTTTTCACTTTCGCGCTGACCCCGCCGCAGTAGAAGTACTTCGTGCTGCCAATATTCAGTGTGTTAATCTCGCCAACAACCACATCCTCGACTTTGATGACCAGGGTTTACTAGCTAGATACGCTGAAATATCTTGATGCTGCGGGGATTCACCATGCTGGGGCGGGGCGGGATATCAGTCAGGCTACAACTCCCATCATCATGGATATTGGAGGTTTGCGTGTTGGTATCATTGCCCTCACAGATAACGAGCCTGATTGTGGATTCTCCAGGGACTAATTATCTAGAAATTAGTCCAAATTTGTTAACTCTATCACTGATAGAATCTGCGATCGCTCAGTTACGTCAAGCTGGGGCAGAGTTAATTATCTTCTCTGCTCACTGGGGACCGAATATGAGCATCTCACCGCCGCTTCACTTTCGCCAGTTTGCTCGCGCAGTTGTGGATAGGGGTGTAGATATCTTTCACGGTCATTCTGCTCACCTTTTCCAAGGTGTAGAACAGTACAAACAGGGGTTAATCCTTTATGACACAGGGGATTTTCTGGATGATTATGCAGTTGATCCTGTGTTGCGTATTGGTCTTTTGTGTTTCTGGTGGAAGTGAGCGATCGCGGCTTATATAAGTTGCGTTTAATACCTGTATTTTTAAGTTATACGCAAGTTAACCTAGCCAAAGGAGAAGAATTTACTGCTATCTGTCAGCGTATGCAATTTCTTTGTGCAAATTTCAATACCAATATCATACAAACAACAGAAGGATTAGAAGTTAACTTGGGGGCAGGGAAAAACGCCACTATCAGTTCTACCCCTTCTCTGTAAACACAGGAGGTAAACGAATGAAATTACTCTCTATTGCAGAACTCGAAACACTAGCAAAACAACCCAGAGAAGTCTGTGTATCGATTTTTCTCCCAACTTGCCATGCCGGGATAGACACGCAACAAAACCCAATCCGGTTTAAAAACTTAATTCGAGAAGCTGAAGAACGCTTGATTGAGCATGGTTGGCGTTCTGAAGATGCAAAAAACTTACTCGAACCAGTCAGAGAGCTAGATGAGTATGAATTTTGGCAACATCAAAGTAATGGTTTAGCAGTCTTCTGCTCACAAGATTTTTTCCAATATTACACTCTACCTATAGATTTTGCAGAACTAGTATCTGTAAGTAACCATTTTTACCTTAAACCTCTATTCCCCTTATTCCAGAGCGATGGACATTTCTATATCCTGGCTCTCAGCCATAATCTGATTCGGCTATTAGAAGGCACTCACCATCATATTGAAGAGATTGATTTAACTGGTGTACTACCAAGTCTGGAAGAAGTACTACGGTTTGAAGAACCAGAACGGCAAACCCCTTCCCATACAGGCACTCCAGGCGCAACAGGTGGACGACGCGCCGCTCCTGGTGGAGTCACGGTATTTCACGGTCATGGTGCTGGTGATGAAGATGAGAAGGAAAACCTCAGCATATACTTCCATCGGGTCAATGAAGCGTTGCAGGAGTTACTCAAAGCAGAACACGCTCCCTTAGTGTTAGCTGGGGTAGAGTATCTTTTGCCGATTTACCGAGAAGCAAATACTTATGCTTATCTCGTGGATACTGGAATAACAGGTAATCCAGAACTACTATCACCAGAAGAATTACACGCCCAAGCTTGGGAAATAGTAGAACCATTATTTTTGCAAGCACAGCAAGACGCAATAAATCAATACAGGGAACTGCTAGGAACTGGAAAAGCCTCCAGCCAAATTACGGAAACTATTCCGGCGGCTTGTCAGGGACGGGTTGACAAGTTAATTGTCGCCCTCGGTCAACAGCAGTGGGGTACTTTTGACTCAGATACCCAAACAGTTCAGGTGCATCCCGACGCAGAACCCAACGACGAGGAATTATTAGATTTCGCAGCAACTCAAACTATTTTAAATGGCGGTATCGTCTATGCAGTTGAGTCGGCAAAGATGCCAGATGATACACCATTAGCTGCGGTATTTCGCTATTGATGGGTAAGTGCGTTTGTAGTAATTACTTTAGCTCTGTTTAATCACTCTGGGACAAGAGAAATAAGAGCCAATTTCCCAATTTTAGACAGCAAGGAGGTGAAGTTATGAACAATAAAAATTTGATTTATAATCTTATAGGGTTATTGAGCATTAGTGCAGTTGGAGGATTATTAATAATCAATAAAACGCCTGCTCAGTCCCCAAATTCACAACATAATATTCATCACCCATCTGCTCAGGTTACTCCTTGCCAACAAGGGATGATGGGTGAGGTAGATCAGCATTTCATCACAATAATGATTCCTCACCATCAGCAAGCAGTGGAGATGGCTAATCTGGCTTTAACGCGTGCTAAACATCCTGAAATCAAAAAACTAGCTCAAGCCATTACAATAGACCAATGTGACTTGAATGAAAAAATGGGCTTTTAGCTCACATTATGCTTCACAGAGCAGATATCCATTTTATACTTCGCAAAAATAGTGAAAGTAAAAAATTTATTTTCCCATGTAATACGCGGTAAAAATTTGTTAACCTAACGGTGTATTACATGGTAAGGGTTATGCTGAGACGAGATATTCAAGGGAAATTTACACTTCATTACGATGATTATCGTCAGGTACGCTCACTGAGACTGACTGATGACACCTGGAAAGCATTGGGTATCGTTGCTGAATGCTTAGGAATGACTTGAGCAGATTATTTAGAAGAAATGACGAAAAGTAACACCCTACCAAGTAATACATGGCTTGAAGTTGACCGCTTTCCGTGTAATACACGGAAAGATAAAAATCAGGATCAACAACCTAACATCGCTCAAGAGCATACACCGACCTCGCCCAGCATTACAGAACTTGAAGCTTTACGTGACCAAGTGTTACAGGAACTAAAATTAGGTAAAAAAGCCCCTGGATACAAAACAACCCAAAAAGCTCTGAATCAATTCATCACTCTGTTAAGCAAAAGACTGTAAATTTTGTACCTACTCCCCAACCTGATCTCGTTGTGGCTTGCGTTGTCCAACACCTCTTCTAGAATTTTTCTTGGGAACTGCTTCAACATTGTCAGATTCAGTTGTTAAAGATATTACCTCAATCTTAGAACTAAGTGTATCTTGTAGCATTTCCTCCGAGACAACAGCCGATTCCTTCTTCTTCCTTTTCTGTGTGTTCTTTGGCTGGGTTTGCACGAATGCTGTCTCCGTAACAGAACTGGGTGTATTCTGTACCATTTCCTGAGTGTCCTGTGTTGTTTCTGTTACTGCAACAGGAGTCTGCTTAAAGGAGCGAGTTTGTCTCTTCTTAGGTTGAGTTTGTGCCTCTGCTACCTCAGTCACAGGAATTTGTGTATCCTGCGTAGTTCCCGTTACTACCACAGGAGATTCCTTCTTTTTTCGAGTTTGCCTCTTCTTGATTTCTGGGCTACTAGCTATTGCTTTTTTTGTAGAAGTATTAGCCTGTACTGTCTCTGCGTCAGAACGTTTTTTGCGAGTTGATTTAGAGGTAGCTGAAGCATTAGAAACAGGTGCAACAGTAGACTTTGACAGAGGCGATAAATCCACAATCCCACCGGGAACAGAAGTTGAAGTCATCCCCATCTGCAACAAATGCCATAAATGTTCGCGGCGACTTTCCATGTAACAAAGTTTTTGTTCTCCCTCAGTCGCCTCTATCGCCATCCGCTCACACTGAGCCAGTGACAGAGTATGTTCATGCAACCGCTCCAAAGTCAGCGTATCACAGCCATCATGCAACGCCGCAGCCACAGCCCGAATCAGCCAATCCTTCAACACACCCACGCAACCAATAGAACGCTCATAGAAATAAACCCAATGCTGCATCAAAGCCGGAATATCAATTTCCAGGGGAACTTGCTTCAGCAATGCCAGTAAAATTCCTTGAAAATCCTGACGCTCTTGTTCATGCTGAAACAAATAACGAGGAAAATGAATATCCAGCCCCCGTCGTGATGCCTGTCCGCTTAAATTGCGAAAATTCAAAAGTTCATAAGTGCCAATGAGAATGTGCAGTACACCAGTCACATTTGTCATCGACTTAATCCAGTCCAACTGGTCTAAAAGCTTACCACCACTAGCCCCACTACCAATCTTCATTAAATGCTGTGCTTCATCCAAAATCACAGCCTTGACACCACGTTTACTCATTGCTTCTTCCAAAGCCTGACGCAGTTCAGGAGAATCATTAAACTGTGCCGTTTTACTTCGTCCCCGCCCCTTCTTTTCCCAAGTCTGCTCGGCATCAATATCCACCATCATCCGCCACTCATAAAAAGGTTCTCCCAACAACCTGAGTGCCGTGCGGTAATAATCAGTGCGATTAAACACCCCACCGTCAGGAGGTCGTGTTTCTACCAGTAACAGTGGCATTGGGGACACATTGCCATTGCGATAGCCAGACTCACTCCAACTATAAGAACCATTCTGGTCAATAGTAGTCCCATTTAAGCGTCTAGTAATTTGCCGAATCATTGTCGTCTTCCCCACACCAGAAGGGCCATACACCAGGACATGAGCAAACCCCGCCGGTTCACGAATTGCACCCATTAGCAACATATCCACTTGCGCCAATTGGGGATGAGATATCGCATATTCTTTAAATTGGTTGAGTTGGGACTGTGCTAATTCTGAAAGATTTCCGCTAAAACAGTTGGACATTACCTGTATTCCTCAAAGATAGGCAGTTTTGTGACATCCAAAAGTTGGACATTTTCCGACTCATGTCGAATGGCGATATCTTTGCTGTTGGGTGGGACTGCTATTGACTGTGGTATAACTTGTACTTGGGAAACAGACGGTACACCTTGTCCTAAAGATGTTAAATTTTCCCGTACACTTTTGGTTTCTAAATCCCGTAATCTTTGCAACAGCAGCGTTTCATGCTCTTGCGCTCTGGCAATAAAATCTGCTAATCGTTTAGCTGAGATATTCGTACTAACGGAATTCCCCTTGTCTTTTTTTCTGATTTCCTCTGCGGCTAACAGCACTTCCTTCTCTGTACGTCCCACAAAGGTGCTGTAATACTGGGAGATACATTTTACCCAGCGTCCTTCTAGGTAGGCATAAGCCACACCCATATCAAAGGGGTCATAGCGCACGGGAACTTTGGTTTTTTCAACGGCAGGATTACGGAAAGCATCGCTCCAGTAATAAAGATAATTAACTTTTATTCCTTGTCCTGGCTGGATTAAAGCTGTTCCTTTGGCTGTACTGGGACGTGTGGCCATGAGGAAGTCTTCGTTGTAGGCGATGTGTCGGTGTTCTCGTTCCCCCGCTATCAGCAATCCATCGGTATAAACTTGCAATGGTGTTGCCCCCAGGGAATCATGCTCGCTGGTATCATAAATGGTGTATGCCCACTCGGTGAGGTAGGTATATAAATCTGCCAATGTCCACACGGCTTGTTGTTTGGGGTCAACAGAGGAAGTAATTTGTCGTGGTTGTTTGCTGGCTTGGGTGTTACCTAAGAGGTTGTATACAAACTCAGTATTTGTTGTGCCGAATAATCGTTCAATGACTGAACCAAAACGTGGTTTGCCACCGGGTCTGGTTTTTTTGATGCAGTGGTAGCGTGCTAGTAGGGTGTCAAAGTAGATACTATGAAATTCTTTGCCTCCATCTACGACTACGGCTTGAGGAAAACGACCAAATCGCTGGACACAAGACCGTAGTGCCATCATGCAAGACCTGTAAGAAGGTGGGTCAAAGGTGAGATAAAGGGCAAGGATACGTCGGGAATAGGCATCAATGAGTAATGTTAGCCAAGGTCTTCCTAAGTTCCGTCCTGTGGCGATTGAGCGTAGTTCGATGTCGAGTTGGGTGTGGTCAATGTGGGCGATGGCAAAGGGTCTGTCTCCGTGTCTGGGTGTGGTTAGGGTTAGTTCTAAGATTTTTGGTTCTGTTGAGTATGCGGCTTTTGCTCCCTGACGTTTTTTGGAAGTCCCGTGGATTGGTCGCTGTTTGAGGCGGTGATAAAAGGTACGAGAACTCAGGGGTTGTATATTTAATTCGTTGCAAGCTCTGACATATAACCTATAGACTGAAGCGGCTGGTGCTTGTCTTGGTGTCTCGAAGTTTTCGGTAATAAATTTATTGAGTAGTTCGCTTGATTGGTTTGGTGCTTTGGGTTGACGATTTCCTCTCCGGTTTGTATGTGGTAGTAAACCAACGTAACCGCAACCATACTTGGTTTCGGCTTCTCGAAACTGTTTTACCCATCGTTTCAAGGTACTGGGAGGAATATCTTTGTAGATATCTGCGTGGCGTTGAATATAGGCTTGTACTAGATGATATCGGTGATTTGCTTGGCTGAGATCACTCGGAGAGGCGGCATCCATGAGTGCCTGGACTGCATTATTGATGGATGCTTGTTTTTCTGAGTTTTGAATTTTGATGTTGCCGCTTTCCAATAGTTGCAGGAAATACGCTGTTGGTAGGAGTATGGGTTGTCCAATTTCGGGTAGGAGTGTGGTGGTGGTGGAACCAAAGTTTACTAATGTCCAGGGCTGAGAATCCCATAGCAGGACTGTGGAAGGTATGAGTGCTGTGGGTGGGGGTATTGGTTGATGATGCTGTGTTGTTATGGCTAGATGTGTGTAGGCTTGATGGGTTTGTTGGTCTGGATATAACTGTACTCGCCAGTGTTCTACTAGGGGGGAAGCATACAGGTCTACGTAGAGTTGCTCTATGGCTATCATGGCGTAGATGTCGTTGGCTCTGATTCCGGGTATTGAGGCCAGTGTGGCGGTGATGGTGATTCCGGGTTTAGCTTGGACTGCGGTGAGTATTTGTTCTGTGATGGTGTCGGGGATGTTGGTGTTGAATAAGAGGTAGTCTTCTAGGAAGATGAGGTTTTGGGTGAAGATGGGATGCAGTTCGCTATCTGTGCGGATGTGGTATTCGAGTCCGTAGGAAGAAGCATGGGCACATCCTGGTGGGCTGTGCCATTTCCCGTCGGCAGTTTTTTGGTAGCGTCCAGGATATTTTTCGGCTAGTCGTTTAAGTTCGGTTTCGGTTTTCCATTCTTCCCAGGCTGCACCCGACTTTCTCAACACGAAGAAGTCTGGGGTATGGTAGTGACCTATTTTTCGCCCTGTTTTATTTTGGTACTGGATTTTGAAGGGGGGTGGCTGGTCGTAAAACTCTAATACTTCCTCTTCGTGTTCCATTTGGTAAATTGCCCACAGTTCTACGGTGTGGCTTTCAAATTGGATGGTTTGACCCATTTTCCGGCTGGGGTAAACTCCACTGACGTTCTTGACGCGTCCTTGTACTCTCCGTGAGGGTGGGGCTGACCTGATTGTGGCAATTAGGTCTAATGCAGATGCCGTTAGTTGCTGTTGGGAACACCATTGGTCAAATTCAGAGGAGTTCATTGATGCCACAGGTGATAGGTGTGTGTTTGGGCTTCTTTTTTCTTGACTCTCCCTAAAACCCTATATTTAAAGGCAGTGAAAGGAGTTTGACTACACAAGTCTATATTACTGTTTACGGGGGGAGTGAAGCATATCTTGGTGATTTTGAATCATATTTTGGAATGAAAGTTGATTTATGTGCTGCTAAAAGCCGTTTGTTTGCTTGAGGTTTTGTCTTTAGCGGTTTTTTAAACTCATGTTCATATTATGGTGCAGAAAATTTACTTTAGCTCATTATTTAATTGCAAAGTTTTATTTCTCTTTTCCCATCAGGCTTATTTTGCCGTTACTTATAGCTCGTTTTATGGTTCACAACTTGGCTCATTTTTTCGTTCAAGTCACAGACAGTGCCACAGTTCAGTACTCCTAAGCAAAGTCAAAGATGGAGCGACCTCATGCCTCTGATGACTTGGGAATTGTGGTTAGCCCGTGATATTGCAACTGACAATCCTCTACCTTGGCAGAAGTCTCAGGGTAATTTGACCCCTGGAAGAGTTGCTCAATCTATGGGTGGAGTTTTCGCGGTGATTGGTACTCCAGCCCTTCCACCCAAACCTCGCGGAAAGTCCCCGGGTTGGGAAGCAGGAAAAAAGCGTTACCGTAAAAACCGATGCCCGATTGTTAAAAAAACTGTAACACGACCACGCAAAGAACCATCAATTGCAATTTAATACTCAAGATTATTGATCATTTCACTAAGTCTCTGATTAACTCAGCTCTGCTGGGTCATTTTGCATGGCTTAGTCTAAACTCCAGTTTTAAGCTAATCAGCATTTAAGCTGCACTATTGAAATTATGAATAAATGGCTTAAACCTCTCCTCTACTCCTCTGCTCCTCTGCGGTCTAAACTGCAAATTAGGTGCTTAACAGCTTACCTCTTGCTCTTGTTATACCTAAAAATTCCTGTAAGTTTAGACATCAAAAATATTGCATCTTGCATAAACTTCAGTCTTACACGTATTGATAATTGTGGCAGAGGTTAATACCAATTTGCAATTAAACAAATTGATGCGGCAATAGGTTCCTGATTTTTTATATATATTGCTTCATTTTAAATGATTGGTATTAACTAACCACATTACTAACAACAACCTAACTAAAGGAAAAAAATGGCTACATTTAATCTTGGTTCAATCGGCACTACTCCTGTTGTAAGAAACAACTTCAGCTTAACTACATCCGATCCCACTGATGTCTTTAAGTTTCAAATTAGCGGTACCAAAAACATTAATTTGTCTCTCACAGATATCAGCACTGGTGACGATGCCGAGTTATTCCTTTTTCGAGACAACGGTAACGGTATCTTTGATTCCGGCGACCAATTGGTAGATTTTTCCACTAATTCTAGCAATAGAGATGAATCTCTCAATAATCGAGAAAGTACAGGTACTTATTTTGCTCAAGTCCGTCGCTTTGCTCCTGGTAGTTCCGGCACTGTAACTTACGATTTGTCTGTGTCTGCAACTACACCCAACTCGACAGCCGGTTTTAGCAATCTTCTACCTAAAGAATTTGACCTTGGTAATTTATCAGGTGATGTTACTCGCTCTAGTTTAATTAATGATAGCGACACCACAGATACTTACCACTTCTCTTTAGGATTCTTTGAAGGTGTGAACATTAGACTCAGCGGACTTCTAGCTGATGCTGATATTAGACTGGTTCAAGATTCTAACAACAATCGTATTGTTGACGCTGGCGAAGAAATCGCACGTTCTACTAATGGTGGTACTGCGGCTGATTTAATTTCCAACATCAACTTATCTGGTGACTACTTCTTGCAAGTCCAGCAATTTAGTGGCAACACTGGCTACAGCTTGAATTTTGACCACTTCACCACCACTTTTGCTTAGCATTAGTAAGTGGTAATTGAAAGCATTGTAGGGCAATGCTTTCAATCTTATCCAAACGTTGCAAGCGGTACATAACTTTACCGAAATGCCGCTTGCATTTCTAAATTTTATAACTGCACGGATTAAATATTCCTACAAATATGAGTAAAGTTTTACAAATAAACGGTGCTATGCCTGGGTTAGGCTTTGCCGACATACCTAGAGAAATTATCCCTTTTTTGGCTGGCTATAACTTGATACCGCAATTGATATCTCAGAGGATAATTGAATCAGCGATTGTACCAATCACCTGCACCCAAGCAGAAACATCTCATGCCCTAGAGCAACTTTATCAGAATTGGGATTTGACAACAGAACAAAAAAGACAAGATTGGTGCTTGCGTTATGGTTTGAATCCAGAACAATTAGAACTTTTCGCAACCCGGAAACTCAGAGTAGAAAAGTTCAAACAAATAACTTGGGGACATCAATTAGAATCTTACTTTCTCAAACGCAAAAGATATTTAGACCGAGTTATTTATTCTTTGATTCAAACTGACAACAAAACCATTGTTAACGAGCTATTTTTCCGAATAGCAGAAGGTGAATGTACCTTTGCTGAGTTGGCACGAGAATATTCTCAAGGTTCTGAAGCTGATAGATGTGGCATTATCGGCCCAGTGGAACTTGGTAATATTACTCCGAATTTTGCTCAACTTCTTTACACAAGTCAAGTCGGTGTAGTTCAACCACCCGTAGCTTTTGGAAATTCATGGGTTATTGTACGTGTAGAAAAACTAATTTCTGCACAGTTAGATGATTTTATGCGCCAAAGATTGCTGCAAGAACATTTTGAAGCTTGGTTTCAACAGCAATTAAATCAATTGTCGCCGGAAGAAAAAATTTGGATGGGTGTTAATACTAAATCTGCACAGATGCAAGAAGTTGCATAGTGGAATACAGAAACGAACCGCAAAGGACGCAAAGAGCGCAAAGAAAGAATAATTTTCAAATAAGCTCTAAATCCGCAAATTACACAAAAATTTTCTCTAATTTCTTCTTTGCGTCCTTTGCGCCCTTTGCGGTTCGTCAATTAATCAAAACCTATTATTAAAAATCATGAAAAATCCCACAGTAAATCTCCAAGAATTAATTGCAAGTTTATTCCCATTTAATCACTTACCCCAGAGTGTTTTAGAAACTTGGATAGGTCAGATACAATTTTTCCGCTATCGCATTGGACAGATAATAGTCACTCAAGAAGCTATGCCTGCTCAAATTACTATTATTTATCAAGGACAAGCGAGACTGTTAGGCTACAATGCTGACAACCCAAATCCTGTAACACTGAAACTGCTGTCATCAGGAGAGGTGTTAGGTTGGTTAAGTCATGTGCGAGGGATTGCATGTGAAACTGCGATCGCTTCTACTGAAGTTATCGCATTCAATCTACCCATTGCTGATTTTCTCACACTACTTAAACAAGAGCCAGCTTTTGCCCAAGCCTTACAAAATCATGTTACCCTTTTAGAAGTATATGAACTGCTAACAAAAGAACTCACCCGTCGCGCAGATGGCAGCAAAAATTTAGTTAAGCTTGCTCAAGCTGCAACTGAAGCAGCAGTTATCCAAACATTGCCTGCACGCAAGGTATTTCACAAGCAATTAAACTCAGAATTTTTATGGTTAGTTAGCAGTAATTTTGATGCTAATTTTCCTGCGGGGAGTCGTTTAGAATTAGATAATTTAAACCCCAAATTCAAATTTAATACAAATATGCGTTTAGTGGGTTTACCTAAATCTTTATTAGGAGAAAAACCTACACCCACAACAATTTTACCCGCAGACATTCCCTATGCTTCGGAAATTACCATCACTGAAGAATCAACTGCTCCATCTAAGCAAAAAAAGTATCCTTATATCCGAGGTAGAGGCCCTTTAGATGGTTCTTTGGCTTGCTTTGAAATGTTAAGCCAATACTTTCACATCCCCATGCGCCGAGATGTATTGCGGCGAGTTTTAACAAAGCAACAAGAAAACAAAGGTGCAATATCTCTGCAATTTTGTGCCGCCGCCGCTGAATTGATGGGATTGACAACGCAGATGGTGAAAGTTCCTGCTGCTGCTGTCAGTCGTTTGCAACTACCACTAATGATTAGTTGGCAAGGTAGTTTTGCCATTGTTTATAAAAATAGCAACCAAGAGTTACTGATTGCTGTTCCAGAGATGGGATTGTTGCGCTACAAACTGCGAGACTTTGTTGAAAACTGGGGGCAAGAAGGAGAAGTACTACTACTACAAACCACTAAAAATACTCCCAAGGCACGGTTTAGTTTGAATTGGTTTGTACCTGCAATCAAACGCCATCGCAAAGTACTTATTGAAGTGTTGTTGGCTTCGATTGTAATTCAGATTTTTGGGTTAGTAAATCCTTTAGTCACCCAAGCAATTATTGATAAAGTATTGGTCGGCAATAGTCCTGGTACTTTGGAAGTTTTTGGGATATTTTTGCTAGTAGTCGGGGTAGTTGAAGCCATTCTTACCACAGTCCGCACTCATTTATTTGTAGATACAACTAATCGGATTGACCTCTCCCTTGGTTCAGAGGTGATTAGTCATCTGTTGCGTTTGCCATTATCTTATTTTGAGCGCCATCCTGTGGGTGAATTGGCAACACGCATTCATGAATTAGAAAATATCCGTTCTTTCTTGACTGGTACAGCGTTAACTGTAGTGATGGATGCAATGTTTTCTGTAGTCTACATTGTGGTGATGGCATTTTATAGCCCAATTCTGACTTTAGTAGCATTGGTAACGGTACCGTTGTTTGGCTTACTCAACTTGGTAGTATCGCCAGTAATGCGGCGACAATTACAAGAAAAAGCCGAACGCAATGCCCAGACTCAATCTTACTTAGTAGAAGTCATGGGAGGAATGCAGACAGTCAAGGCGCAAAATTTAGAAATGCGATCGCGTTGGCAATGGCAAGAACGTTATGCCCGTTACATCAGTGCCGGTTTTAAAACAGTTTCTACCCAAACTACAGCCAGTTCTGTTAGTAGCTTCCTCAACAAGTTTTCTAGCATGTTAGTGCTGTGGGTAGGCGCTTATCTCGTCCTCAACCAACAACTCACCCTCGGACAACTCATCGCTTTTCGCATCCTTGCAGGTTATGTAACTAGTCCATTGTTACGCTTGATGCAACTATGGCAAAATTTCCAAGAAACAGCCTTATCTCTGCAACGCCTTGCTGATATTTTAGACACTCCTCAAGAAACAGAAACAGAAGCGCAAAATATCCTCATGCCTAGCATTCAAGGTCATGTGCGCTATGAAAATCTCAGTTTTAGCTTCCGCGATCGCGGCCCATTGCAACTGTCTAATATTAACTTAGACTTTCCCACTGGCTCTTTTATTGGCATTGTTGGACAAAGCGGTTCCGGTAAAAGTACGTTGCTAAAATTAGTACCTCGGCTTTACGAACCCAAGTCTGGCAAAATCTTAATTGACGGCTATGATATCACCAAAGTCGAACTATACTCCTTACGCCGTCAAATTGGCATGGTGTTACAAGATACCTTATTATTTGATGGCACAGTCCGGGAAAACATTGCCCTGGGAAGTCCTGAAGCTAGCGACGAAGAAATTATTGCGGCGGCTCAAGTAGCATTTGCCCACGACTTTATAATGGACTTGCCCAGTGGTTATAATACCCTAGTCGGCGAACGAGGTTCAGCGCTATCTGGAGGACAACGCCAAAGAATTGCGATCGCTCGTACCGTCCTGCAAAATCCCCAATTACTCATCCTTGATGAAGCCACAAGTGCCTTAGACTACAACGCCGAAGCCCAAGTTTGCCGCAACTTAGCCACAGCTTTCCAAGGAAAAACAGTCTTTTTCATCACTCACCGCCTCAGCACAATCCGCAATGCCGATGTCATCCTGATGATGGATAAAGGTGTCGTCGTCGAACAAGGCACTCACGAACAATTAATGGCACTCAAAGGTTACTATTACTGCCTCTACCAACAACAGGAAACGCAGATTTAGTCATTAGTCATTGGTTTATCTCCCTCATCCCCCAGTCCCCAGTCCCCAGTCCCCACTCCCTCTATTATGAACATTCCACACAAATTCGATCAGCCGGTTCTTTTACAACAAACGCCTACTTGGTCAAGAGCGATCGCTTGGACTATTATCGGAGTTAGCGCCTTTACAGTAATTTGGGCATCAGTATTCAAAATTGAAGAATCAGTTCACGCCACTGGCAAATTAGAACCGCAAGGTGCAGTTAAAGAAATTCAAGCTCCAGTTAACGGCGTTGTTAAAGAAATTCTAGTTAAAGATGGTCAGCGAGTCAAAAAAGGTGAAATACTTATTAGCCTAGAACAAACAACATCTGAGGCAGAACTTACTTCATTGAAACAAAGTCATGCTGCTCAGTTACAATCAAAACAGTCTTTAGAACTAGAAAATGATTTCTATCGGCGGCAACTACAAGGACAAGTTTCACAACAACAAATATTACAGCAAACTGCTCTTTTAAAACTTAAGCCAGAACTAGCTTTATTAACTAAAAATCGAGTTGCTGTTTTGGCTGAAAATCAGCTGTATCGCGCACAATTAAACGGCACTAATACTGGAATAGCACTTACTTTAGAGCAACAGTTACGCTTGCAAAATCGCCAGCAAGAATTAGAATCACGCTTGATGGCAGCTAAATTAGAAACACAACAAACACAACAGCAATTACTCCAAACTCAAGCACAATTAGGCAGTGCCCAAGATGTTCTGGCAATTAATCGCCAAATTTATCAAAATCTCAAAACTTTAGACAAAGCGGGTGCATACCCCAGAATGCAAATCCTCAAACAGGAGCAAGAAGTAAATGTCAAACAAGCAGAAGTAATGCGGCTAACTCAAGAAAAGCAGCGATTACAATTAGCTGTTGTGCAAGCAAATGAAAAGTTTCGGAATGCTGCGGCGCTATCTCAAGAAGACTTATTAGGAAAAATTACAGAGAACGACAAAAGAATTGCTGAAATTGACAGTCAACTAACTAAAGTAATTATTGAAAATCAAAAACGAATTTATGAAATTAATAGCCAAATCGGAGAAATTGACAGCAAGTTAGCTCAAGCAAAACAAACGCTGAAATATCAAAAAATTGCTGCTCCGGTGGATGGTACTGTTTTTGAACTCAAAGCTAAAACAGCAGGGTTTGTTGTCAATTCCAGCGAACCAATTCTCAAAATCGTTCCCAGCGATAGTTTAGTTGCTAAAGTTTTCATCACCAACCGTGACATTGGCTTTGTTAGAGAAGGACAACAAGTAGATGTGAGAATTGATTCCTTTCCTTTTCAAGAGTATGGTGATATCAAAGGTGAGTTAATTGAAATTGGTTCTGATGCTCTACCTCCAGACCAAGTTTATAATTTCTGGCGTTTTTCTGCAAAAGTCCGCCTGAATGGACAGAAGTTACTGATTAATCAACGCCAAATTTCGCTGCAATCAGGAATGTCTATTAATGGTAATATTAAATTGCGTCAGCGTACAGTTATGAGTATCTTCACTGATTTCTTAGTGGATAAAGCTGAAAGCTTAAAATCTGTTCGTTGAGAAGAATTCAGAATGCGATCGCATTGCCACTGATGCGGTCTTAATTCTATTTTGAAAGACAATTGTTAACCAAGCTTCCTATCAATAAATACTTTGTTTATAGCAGTTGGAGTATAGTTTAAGACATAAACTTCTCGTAAAAAAACGATGTCAAGAGACTTTCGCAAGCCTATTGCCTTTTGCGGATTAATTCATCAGTGCAGCCAGCAAAGTTCTGACCACGGCTTCCAATTCTTCAGTCACTCGGTAAAGGTTAATTGCTTGTTCAATACTTTGTTTTTGTCTGTATAATATACCAAATTGCCAGACATTACCTGTTGTTACTGCTCCTAATATTTCAGCTTGATTAGAATCAGTCCATTTATCAAGGGCTATCATCTCAGTGGCTAGTTGGATAAATCCCCTATTTATATCTGCTTGCTTAGCTTCAATCACAATTAAATTTTTTGTTGTTCGGAGATAATAATCCAAATTGCCTTGGAGCTTATTATCAACTTTAATACTATACTCTATTCGTAATTTTGCGCGGGAATAATGGATTAAATCAGTAACAATAGGCGCAATTAAAATTTCCCGGCGAGTAGCTTCGTTTTCTAAATCTACAAAAGGTAATACTTCTTCAATCCGTTTTCTCAGGTCAGTAAGTCTGTCTAATGTGCCTGAATATTGTGGTAATTCCAGAAATTTACGCTCGAATGAATAACCAAATTCAGCAACTAAATCATCAACTGCAAACCCTAAGTCAAAGTAATTGCTAAAAGTATATGAGCGATTTGGGTCTAACAATGGCGGGCGGCTCATTGAATTCCTCCAATCAAATAAATTCAGTCAAAATAATTCATAATTAATAATTACTAATTTATAACTATTACCCCACGCATAAATACGCTTTCTTGAAAAATGATGCCAAAATAATTAATATTTAATAATTATTAATTATATTCATAAATCAAGGGGCTTGTACCTGAAATTATGAATTATGAATTATAAATTAATAATTATTTAGTCATCTTCAGATGACTTTTACTATGAGCAAGGAACTTCAGTTCCTTGCTGGACATCGGTTTTTAAGTTAAATTAACATCGATGTATAGCTGTACACCCCTACAGCCGATTATTATGTTGCAAAGATTTTTTGAATTGGTATATAGCGCTTGGCAATCAAATGAAGTACAGAAATTGGTAGGGGCGCAAAGCTTTGCGCCCCTACCAAGTACCTCACTAAAACGGGAAATGCTATAAGTTCAAAACCTTAAAATTTCTCGCTCGTAGCCTTCTGGTGTTGGTTCAATTTCCCAGACTAAGCCTTCTCCTGGCTCTAGTTCTACATCGACATAAAGCCGATCGCTCGCTTGTGTTGCTGTATCCTCATTATTAATAAAGGGTTGCAAATCTTCGGTTAATAGTCTGAGTTTAAATCCAACTGGAATGGTTTCATCTGGATTGGCATTTTGCAATTCAAAACGCCATACATTGTCTGTTAAATTACCTCTAGTAAATACGCGCAACTCGTAGGTATAACCAGCGATCGCCAACTGTCGCGACAAACATATATTTGATTCTGCGCTTTCTCGATTCCGCACGCCACTAGGAGCTAATTGCAACCTAGTCGTTCCCCAACCAAGTTGTTGGGCTAAATTTGATACTCCTGTTTGCAACCATTGTTGAATTGACCACTGTGGGGATAACCCTTGGCGGCGTTCGTACAACTGCTGACGCCAACCACCATGTGCTAATAATGCTCCCCAAAGTTCAAAGGGAATGGCTAAACGCGGAAAAACTACTTCTGAATTACCCAGGCGTTCTAGTAGGTTTTCTGCCTGTGCTAAAGGTAACTCTGGTAAAGCTGCCACTGACGCACGTAAAATTTCCTCTGGACAAAGTTGACGAGTAATCCACAAACCATTAATGTCTTTGATTAAGCGATCTTCATCCAAAGAGTAAGTGCGATCGCCCCCATCATAAACCCCTTTGGTTTTCAATTGACGATGAGTTGTGTATCCCCAAACACTCACCCAGCCCCCATTAGGATTAACTTGTACTCCGATATAATAATCAGCAACCCAACTGGGAATATCCACCCATTCCTGGGGTACACGCAATTCTGGTGTGTCAATTGTTGTTGTCGGAATTAATACCAATCGAAACCCTTCACAAGCGATGGCACTTCCATTAACAAATTCCCAAAAGCTAGGTAGTGCAGCTATTTGAGTCGAAAGTTTCGCACTGGGAAATTGCTCCTCTCTCAACCAAGGTAAAAATGCATCTAGGCACATTTGGTTAACTGAGGCTAGCCACCGTGCGCCAGATGTAGAAAAAGCTGCTGATTCCTGGGTTTGAGAAGATAGGGAAATTTCTAGGGTCAGCTGTTCTGGAATTGGGGATACATCAAAAGTCATTGTCAAGACTCCACTGGCGACGAGAGAATAATAGGGCGATAGTGAGCAATTAACCATTCTTCTAGAGAATTGCTCATACTGTCGATTACGTCAGATGTCACAGAAATATGCAGTGTTTTTTGGCTCCACTGCGCTAATTCCATTAGTAAAGTCTTTTTGATTTTAGTTAATTGCCGAGAAACTGTATATTGTTTAACTCCTAGCTGTAGGGCAATATCTTGCTGGGTCAATCCTTGCTTGTAGTAGGTTTGCAGAAGTGCTTGGGCTGCGGTATCTAATTTTTCTAATGCATCGCTTAAAATTCGGTTGATTTCGGTAGTTCGCTGTGTTAAATGTTCTGTTTCTTCTTGAAGAATTATTTCATTTAATACCGATTCTTGAACATCATTTGTCAGGAGATCGAGCAATTCACCTGTTTCTTGTCCGGGTACGGGGACATCAAGGGAAACAGAGGCGGGATATTCATAGAAACGCACGGCTTTAGCAGTAGCAATTAACCAAGATTCCGCATTTTCTGGAGTGCAGGCTGGATGAGAACTAGGCTGACTCAGGCGTTCAGTGTTGTAAAGCTTGGCGATCGCTTGTAATGTTGCATTATCTGGTTTGGTAAGTTTGTGAGCAGTTGCAGCATTATTGGGTGCGTAAACTTGCAAGAAACAATTCCAAGCCAGAACATAACGCGCGATAATTTGTGATGGATAACCCCCTTGTTTGAGAGATTCCACTAATCGCTTTTGGCTGATTTTGTGCAGCAATCCCCAATCGCTACAAATATCGACTTCTTGCTGCTGACGTAACAAATCTTTGATTAAATTACTAAAAGTAAATTCAGCATAAATTTTCAAATTTGAACTTAATTGTGGGTTAAAGCCTCTGAGAACTTTGTCAATGCGAGCGATGGCTGTTTGGAAAAAGTCGGCGATGGAATGTTGACTTAGTACATTCATCTTCATTTTTCTCGCAACCCAATAGCAGACTTCCTGCAAATAAGCTGTTATATGAGCAACAGCGATGGGACTTGCCTGGGTTTGCCAAATACGATGCCAGTAAATAGCCCAAAAGGTTTCAGACTCTTGAAAAGAATATTGTTCTAAACAATTTTGCATACTTCGCCGCAACTTACTATCAGTAATCCAACGGTCAAAAACATCACCTTTAAACAGCACAAATGTGGAAAAAATTTCAATGATATGTTGTCTTGAATACATAAAATTTTTGGTTTGATAAAAATAACTAATAAATTTAAAATACTTTCTAGTACCGAGATTTTCCTGAAATTTAACCTCAACCCAATGTAATTTTCTTCTTAGCCAAACCGTGTTGCTTTATAGTAGAGTGCATTATGTCTATGTGAGATTATTGAGAAAAAATTATGTTTCTTGCATAAATATAATAATTGGAGATGATATCTAATGTGTGCCAAAGTTACATATTTTATGATTAAGACCGTCATTACTCATTTGCCTATTGCCTAATGCCTATTGCCTATTGCCTATTGCCTAATGCCTATTGCCTAATGACTAATGACTAAATTGGTAGTTTTAAAATTTGGTAAAGGTAGCTTTGATGCTGGGTTTCCAGTTACTCTCCAAATTGGAGAAGAAAATAGCCGTGCTGAAACTGAAGTTATCGGCGAACTACCGCCAGACGAAGAATTACCGGTAAATTTTAATTGTTGGCAGACGATTTATCGAAACCTAGATTTTTCTGCTCGTCCCAAAGGACTACCAAAACTCCAAAAAGTAATTTCAACCGATGGAGAGTGTTTACAAGCGGCACAAAAATTGCGCGATCGCTTGAATCAATGGCTGCAATCACAAACCTTTCGCAATATCCGCGAGAAGTGGCTCGAAAAACTTCAGAAACATGACCAAATTCGAGTAATTTTACAAACGGAAGATTATCAACTTCAAAAGCTTCCTTGGCATCTTTGGGAGTTAATAGAACGCTATCCAAATGCAGAAATCGCTTTAGCTGCCCCTAGCTATGAGAAAGTTAGCTTTTTGCCAAAATCGGCGACAAAAGTTAAAATTTTAGCATTATTAGGTGATAGTCATGGAGTCGATATAGCTACAGATCGTCAACTTTTAGAACAACTACCTGATACAAACATTCACTTTCTTGTAGAGCCATCTTGTGAAGATTTAACAGATAATTTATGGCAACAAAATTGGGATATTCTTTTTTTTGCAGGACACAGTTCAAGCCACACTACAGGAGAAACAGGCCAAATTTATATTAACCAAACAGAGAGTTTGACAATTAGTCAGTTAAAGTACGCTTTAAAGCAAGCCGTCGATCGCGGTTTAAAGTTAGCAATCTTTAACTCCTGCGATGGCTTAGGACTCGCAAGGGAATTTGCTTCTTTGCAGATTCCGCAGTTGATTGTGATGCGCGAACCCGTTCCAGATAGGGTAGCGCAAACATTTCTCAAACATTTCTTACAAGCATATTCTCAAGGCCAATCTCTTTATCTAGCAGTCCGTATTGCCAGAGAACGACTGCAAGGGTTAGACGGACAATTTCCCTGTGCCAGTTGGCTACCTGTGATTTACCAAAATCTCGCAGAGATACCGCCAAGTTGGGATGAGTTGGGGATGGGGCATGGGGCATTGGGCATGGGGCATGGGGTATTGGTTACTTCTGCTTCATCTCCCTCATCCTCCACACAATCAACTAACAAAGTCAAACGCTCAAAATTTCATCTTCTTTGGCTCATCTTTATAAGTTTAATAACTGGTGGTTTAGTTGTGAGCGTGCGATATTTGGGAATGCTGCAAAAATTGGAGTTGCAAGCATTCGATAGATTGCAGCAGCTACGCCCACATGAAGAGCCTGAGTCTCGGTTGTTAGTTGTGACAATTACTGAAGAAGATGTGCAATCACAGTCTCAAGAAAGACCCCAAGGTTCTCTTTCAGATGAATCTTTATTGAAGTTGTTGAAAAAATTAGAAGCCTATCAACCGCAAGCAATTGGATTAGATATTTACCGCGATCGCCCTGTCAAATCAGACTTACCAGAACTCCAAAAACATCTGTATAATAACAAACATTTAATTTCAGTCTGCCGAGTTAGCGATCCTCTATCCGAGCATCCCGGAATTAAACCTCCTCCAGAAATATCCCTAGAACGCTTGGGTTTTAGTGATTTGGTATTCGATGCTGATAACATTGTCCGTCGCCATTTACTAGCATTAACTCCACCCCCTTCTTCACCTTGCAAAACTTCGTATAGTTTCAGCGTTCAATTAGCATTGCGTTACTTGGCTGCTAATAATATCTCTCTCAAATTTACGAGCGATGGTGCTTGGAAACTGGGCAAAACTACTTTTAAACCGCTAACAGCACACACAGGAGGATACCAAGGAATTGATGCTTCGGGACACCAAATTTTATTAAATTACCGTTCTCATCATTCGCTAAAAACATTTGTGCCCCAGGTAACGCTCACAGAAGTAGTAACAGGAAAAGTTAACGCTAGCACAATCAAAAATAGAATTGTTTTGATTGGTACAACAGCCCAAAGCTTTCAAGATTATTCATCCACACCTTACATTACAAATGAAGGTGCTATCGAAAAAATACCCGGTGTTGTCTTGCAAGCACAAATGATTAGTCAATTGTTGAGTGCGGTTCTTGATGAGCGATCGCTGTTATCAACTTGGTATCTTTGGCAAGAAATTATCTGGATTTTAGCATGGTCAGTAACAGCTAGCCTACTAGCTTACTACATCGAACGGCTATTTTATTTAACTATTGTAACTGGAATTACAATCGCCAGCCTCTACGGGATATGCCTGATATTTTTAATTAAATTGAGTATTTGGATACCCCTTGTTCCCCCAATTATCAGCTTTATGGTTACTCTTATTGTTACTACTTATTTTATGAAGAATTATCTAAATTTCTCGAAACCTGCACAGATTTTAGTGATTACTAAAAACAGAGATAAATAAACGTTAGGAAAAATGAGGTATGAAAAAATTTCTTCAGCGGCTAACTTCAATTACTACATTCATCATTTTGATGAGTTACCTGAATACTTCCCTAGCAGTAGCAGAAAAATCCAACCCAATTAATTTTAATCCACCTCCCCCACCAGCCGATCGCGGCGCACCTGGAAACCGAGGAGAAGGAGCTTCACGGGGAGAGTGTACTCAAACTGGTGTACCTTTAACTGCTCTCGTACCTAGCTACGAACAGCAATTGCAACAAGGCACAAATCAAACAGCTACCATTACGGAAGTGTGGGGATTAACTAGTAAAGAACAACCTAGCTTTTGGTTTTATATTCCTTATGAAAAATCTTCCATTAAAACCATTGAGTTTGTTTTACAAACTGATAAAGATACAATAATTTATCGTCAAAATATTACAGCACCTCCAGTACCTGGAATTGTGCGAGTGCAATTGCAAAATCAAAAGAGTATTCTGGAAGCTAACAAACCTTATCATTGGTTTTTTAAGGTTAGAGTTGCTTGTGACTCTCAACCAGCAACATCAAATTATGTCGAAGGCTGGGTACAGCGCGTAAATTTAGATGCATCATTACGCGAACAAATCAAAAAATCTTCGCCACGTCAGCAAGCAGCAATTTACGCAAAAAATGGCATTTGGTTCGATGCTTTGACAACCATAGCCGAACTCCGTTTGGCAAATTTGGATGATTCACAACTGACTGAAGATTGGAACAATCTACTCAAAGTAGTGAAACTAGAAAAACTGGCAACAAAAGTTTTAATTGGAACTAATCAATCCCAAATTTGACATCCAAAATAATCTGATTCCCAGAGCGATCGCTGATTGCTAATTCGAGTAATTTGATTATAGAATAATATTTTTTAGCAGAATAAGCAATTTCAAATTTACTTTTTTAGCAAAGCGATCGCAGTCATATCCGTTGTGCTAGACTAACTCATACTGAATATAGTAATTGAAACATAGTTGAGCGTCATAAACTGAGCCTCAAACCCCGACAAACAGACACTTTCAACACTATTGCCTATTGCCTGCTATTATTAACTAATTAACCAATAAAGCTGATATTCTTCAATTAAAAATGTTCCACTCTTAGAAGACATCTTGAAAAAGAAGTAATAATCTCCTGATTCCCAAATACTAAATTCTTGCTCCTGTTCCTGAACCTTAACTGTAGAGCCACCGTTGGGAATAGTCATATTAGCAACCTGTGTTTCAGTCTGTGCATTCATCAAAATAATTTCCAGCAAGCAGAAATCGTTGAGTTCAGCAGAATAACGAACCTTGAATCGGATTCTACCTCCATCTCTGAGGGTTTTTTGAATAAAAAATTTTTCCGTTTTCACGTGATTCCCAGACAGTTGAACGCCTTTACCTTGTGTTAACGTTTGAGTTTTCCTATGGTTTAATGAAGTCATAATTTTTACTCCTCAGAAAAGAAATTCACTTGAAAAATAGCGCTACTATGGAATTTGTGAACTTAGCTTCAAGGTAATCAATAGGCAAGAGATATCGTCACAATAGGTAAACATTAACTACCTGTTGTCTACTACCTTAATACCTATATAATTTGTTTCCAAATTAAATCGGATTCCTGTAATTGGGAAGCCGATAAATGTCTTTTGTGTTGCTAATTTTTTATCTTCTCATCATTGCTAATAAAACGCAATGCCAGTTAAGACACTAAAAAACTAGTCAAAAAGACAGTTAAGACAGTTAGGACATTTAAGACAGTTAAGGCATAAATCGATGATTTGCTAATGACCAATGTGGTTAATTGTCAAGACAAAATAGGCAGATTTTTTTGCTAAATTCATATAACAATGAAAGATTTTTAGGAAAGAACTTTGGTTAGCAAATAGTATATTTTCTGAGGCAAAGTAACAGATACTACTAAACTTATTGTCAAAAATATTTATAATTATTTAATGATTTTAGCCGAAAACTAAATTATTAAATAAAGGAATAGGGACTGAGGGAGCAGAGATGGGGAAACAAAGGGACAAGGGAGACAAGGAAAGTAACTCCTCACTCAACAGTCATCAATCAACACTTTCAACTCCCAGTGTCATTAAATTGTCTATTCTAGATTCTCCTCACATGAGATACCAAGTTGGCGGTAGCCTCCACACCAACGATCCCACATACGTCGTGCGTCATGCAGACAAAAAACTTTATACAAATTTGAAAGCTGGTAATTTTTGCTACATATTTAATTCTCGCCAGATGGGTAAATCATCCTTATTACAGCGAACTAGTCATCGCCTTAAAGAAGAAGGCTATAAATGTGTTTACTTAGATTTAACGCAATTGGTGAGTGAGGGTATCACACCAGCGCAATGGTACAAGAGCATCATTATCAGCTTGTTATACGGCTTAAATTTGGCAGAACAGGTTAAATTTAAGCAGTGGTGGGAGATGCAAGCAAGTCTTTCTCCTGTGCAAAAACTATATCGGTTCGTTGAAGAAGTTTTATTACCAAATATTAAGAACTATTCTCAAACAGACGGTAAAACTAAAGGCATTTTCATCTTCATTGATGAGATTGATAGTGTGCTGAATTTGAATTTTCCTGTTAACGACTTTTTTGCCTGGATTCGTTATTGTTACGAACACGCACATAACCCAAATTTCCCATGTCTGGGATTTGCATTATTTGGGGTAGCCAGTCCGTCGCGCTTAATTGCAGACAAACACCAGACACCTTTTAATATTGCTACGTCTATCGAATTATTCGACTTTGAATTAGATGAAACTAAACCATTGTTAGAAGGGTTGAAGACAGCGATCGCCCAACCAGAAATTGTATTGCAAGAGATTATTTACTGGAGCGGTGGGCAACCTTTTTTAACTCAGAAACTTTGCCATTTAGTGATGCAAACTGCTTTAAAGGCATCAACTGGTAAGATTGATTTATCTCCAAAAGCCGAAGCGTGTTGGGTAAAAAAATTAGTGCGATCGCGCATTATCCAAAACTGGGAATCACAAGATGAACCGCAACACCTCCGCACTATTCGCGATCGGTTACTTTTCTTCAACCAACAACAAGCAGGACGATTACTAAGTCTTTATCACCAGATATTGCAAGCAGAGGAAGCACAGGAACACAGAAAAAATTACAGTCACTCTTTGCCCTCTACCCACAGTCCCCTCTGCTCCCCTACCTCTTCCAGTGCGCTATACCCAACGCCTATTGACGATAGCCCAGAACAAACAGAGCTTTTACTATCGGGATTAGTCCAGAAGCGCAACGGCTATCTGAAAATCAAAAATCCCATCTACCGCACTATCTTCAATTCTGAATGGGTGCTAACCTACTTAAACAATACTTCCACAACTAAAGTTGGATTTTAAAATCATAACCACATAAACTACAAGTCCCTGCCAGAAGCATGACCCCACAAAAGTAGTACTGGCGTCAGAAAAAGACTTGATTTTGGATAGTCTTCTGTGATAACCTGCTTTTGCTTTATAAAATACGGTTTATCGATAAAGTTACTGTATTTAATATAAAATATTGTATTTTTGATTTGACAAAGGGATACTTGACAGGATTCTAAAACTGTTTTGAGAGAAAACTCATGGTCATTACAGAAAGACGTAAACTTGGACGTTCACAACTAGAAGTTTCACCAATATCTTTTGGTGGTAACGTTTTTGGGTGGACAATTGATGAAAATACTTCATTTGAAATATTAGATAAGTTTGTAGCCGCAGGAGGTAATTTTATTGACACAGCCGATGTTTATTCTAAATGGGCAGCAGGAAATCAAGGTGGAGAGTCAGAAACAATTTTAGGAAAATGGCTCAAACAGCGCGGTCATCGCGAACAAGTGGTGATTGCAACTAAAGTTGGTAGTGATATGGGTGTTAAAGGCAAAGGACTTTCTCGCAAACACATCCAAGAAGCTGTCGAAGACTCATTGCAAAGATTACAAACTGATTATATCGATCTCTATCAATCGCATATTGACGATGAAAGTACTCCCCTTGAAGAGACTCTTGAAACCTACAGTGAATTGATTCGTCAGGGAAAAATACGTGCGATTGGTGCTTCCAACTATAGTGGTTCTCGTTTGCTACAGGCATTAGAAATTAGCCGCAAACATAGTTATCCTCGCTACGAAAGTCTTCAACCCCGTTATAACTTGTATGACCGAGATAGTTATGAACAGGATTTACAACAAATTTCCCAAGAACATGAAATTGGTGTAATTAGCTATTCTTCCATAGCTAGTGGTTTTCTATCTGGTAAATACCGCTCAGAACAAGATTTATCTATTAGTGCCCGTGGTAATTCCATAAAAAAATATTTAAATCCTCGTGGTTTTGCAATTTTAGAAGCAATAGACCGCGTGGCAAAGTCATATAATTCTACTCCCACCCAAGTTTCTCTAGCTTGGCTGATTGCTAATCCCACCATTACCGCTCCTATTGTTAGTGCAACAAACCTCGAACAACTCAACGATATTATCCAAGCTGCTAATTTGAAACTCGATGCAGGCGCTATTAATCTTCTCAATCAAGCCAGTTCTTGATTAGTTTTTGATAATTTATAATTCAGAACTCAGAATTTATAAAACTTTATTTGGTTATGGCTAAAGCTTGAATAAAGAATAAGATTTAGATTTTTTATTCTTTACCAATAACAAGATTTCAAACGACTAAGTAGAACAGCGTAAAAAAACCAAAATATGTAACTAAAAGTAAAGTTGCCCAAAAAACTCTTCCCTTCTGCCTTCTGCCTCCTGCCTTGTCATAACGACAATTTTCAACACCGACCTACTTAATATTCAATAGTTAAGCCTGGAAAATTCAGCTTGAGTTTTGACTAATGAGTTCTGAATTATTCTTGAATAAATACTTAAAAATATCACCATAAAAAAACAAACGTGAAATTAGTTTTTGCAGCTTTTAATCAATTCCCAAGTAATCTAAGAAATTTATGAATACAGAAACTTTTCACATATCGCCAGCACAGAACGTAATTACAGCTGATGTTTTAGTTTTAGGTGGTGGCCCAGCAGGCACTTGGGCAGCCCTTTCTGCCGCCAAACAAGGTGCCCGTGTCGTCCTAGCCGATAAGGGATATTGCGGTACCTCAGGAGCAACAGCTCCATCCAATACTGGCGCGTGGTATCTTCCGAAAGGCGTAGAACGTGATGCAGAAATTGAGCGTCGGCTGTCGAGGTCAACAGGACTTGCCGATCGCCATTGGTTGCAGCGTGCGATCGAACAGGCAAAAAAAGGTTTAGATGACTTAGGCAATAGCGGCTATCCCTTTCCTTTTGACGATGAAGGCAATCCCTACCGTGCTAACTTACGGGGGCCGGATTATATGCGCTTCATGCGGCAAAGAGCGATCGCAGCTGGTGTACGCATTCTAGACCATCATCCCGCACTAGAACTACTTGCGGCCGATGGTGCGATCGCTGGTGCCGCAGGTATCCATCCCCGCAGTGGGAATCGTTGGGAAGTTAGGGCCGGTGCTGTGGTACTAGCTACTGGCGGCTGCGCTTTTCTCTCTCATGCACTGGGTTGCGACGGCAATACCGGCGATGGTTATCTCATGGGGGCTGAAGCAGGCGTCAGACTATCTGGCATGGAGTTTTCCTCCCAATATGGCTTGGCACCCGCTCATACTTCAGTAACCAAGGGGCTAACATTCTCCTTCGCCAGCTTTTATCTTGAAGACGGCTCACCTTTGCCAGAGACTGGAGAAGATCGAGCTGTACGCATCGCCCGCCAGCTGATAGCAGGTGAGAAAGTATATGCCCTAATGGATCGCGGCAATCCCGTTGAACATGATTGGTTGCGCCAGGGTCAGCCCAACTGCTTTTTACCATTTGAGCGCATCGGATTAGATCCATTTAAACAGCGCTTCCCAGTCGCACTACGTTCAGAAGGTACTGTTCGCGGAGTCGGCGGGCTGGAAATCATCAACGATGATTGCGCTACAACAGTGCCCGGACTTTATGTTGCTGGCGATACAGCCTCTCGTGAAAATCTTACAGGGGCTGTGTCAGGGGGAGGAAGCCCCAATGCGTCCTGGGCTATTGCTAGCGGCACTTGGAGTGGTCGTGCAGCAGCCCTTTTTGCAGCCTCTCTTGGCGACAAAGCAGACACACGCTTAGTTCATGGTTTAGGCAAGGCGGGTTTGCGTCCCCGCAAACATCAGATAGAAGATGGACTGATCTCGGAAACTATCGGTGCTGTTCAGGCTGAAACTTTGCCGCTTGAAGTCAATTTCTTTCGTTCTGGAGCCAGGATTGAATTGTCACGCCAACGCCTGGATGCAGTATGGCAGGATATTCGCGATTATCTCGTAGGCGAAGGCCGCAATGCCGTCCGGGCACGAGAAGCAGCAGCAATGACAGCCACAGCTCGCTGGATCTGGGCGAGTGCAGCCGCACGTCAGGAAAGCCGAGGAATGCACCGACGCACAGATTTCACAACAACCGATGTGCAACAAACACGACGAATTTTGACTAGTGGTATCGATGATGTTGTGGTTGTTGCCCAAGAAAATCAGTTGAAAGAGGTAGCGTAATGATCGAAATTGTAGATAGCGATCGCTGTATTGGATGCGATATCTGCGTGAAAGTTTGCCCACGCGATGTATTCGATTCCGGAGACGACGGATTAGCCGTAATTGCTCGGAAGTCAGATTGTCAGACTTGCTTTTTGTGCGAACTGTATTGTCCTGTGGATGCTCTTTATGTGTCCCCTCACGCCGAACTGGATGATGAAGTTGACTCAGAACAGTTAATCGCCCAAAACTTACTGGGAAGTTACACCCGTAACATGGGTTGGTCTCGCGGCAAAATGGGAGGAACTGACAAAGATCCAACGCGACAACTGAGGATTTTGAACAGGGTAGGACGGGAGAATACACAAGAGGCAGGGGGGCAGGGAATAGGCAATAGGCAATAGGCAATAGGCAATGGGCAGGCGTTTGGATACAACATATGGTAGGTAGCACAGCTGTGCTAACCTACGAATTTACTTAGGGGTTAGAACTGGAGAATTGAGAGAGTTTACCTGTGAATACACGTTCTGCTGGGCCTGTCATGTAAACTCTTTGGTCGATTTCTGACCATTCAATTTGTAACAAGCCACCTGGTAATTCTACGGTGGCAGTGCGATCGCATTTTCCAGTTAACACACCAGCCACCAAGGAAGCACAAGCGCCAGTACCACAAGCCAGGGTAATCCCTGCGCCTCGTTCCCAGACGCGCATTTTCAAATAGTCGCGGCGCACTACTTGAATAAATTCAGTATTTGTGCGTTGGGGGAAAACTGGGTGATGCTCAAATTTGGGGCCTATGGTTTCTAGTTCAATTGCGGCGACATCTTCCACAAAAGTAATACAGTGAGGATTTCCCATACTTACGCAGGTGACTTCCCAAGTTTGCCCCGCCACTTCTAACGGCTGACTAATTACTTTTTCTGGGGCGGGTGTCAGGGTAGTGGGAATTTCAGCAGCGAGTAACCTGGGTAAACCCATATCCACCTTCACTTGACCATTAGGCAGGATTTGGGGTGTAATCACACCAGCCAGGGTATGAATGCGATATGAGTCTTGATTGCGGGATTCACCCTCTAACTCTGCCAAAAATCCAGCTAAACAGCGAATCCCATTACCACACATTTCCGGTTCTGAACCATCAGAATTGAAAATCCGCATGGTGTAATCAGTGCCGTTTTCTCCAGGTAGGGCAAAAATTACACCATCAGCACCGATACCAAAATGGCGATCGCACAACTTGATGGCTTGCTCTGGAGTTACTATAGGCAAAGAAGACGAGCGATTGTCAATCAGAATAAAGTCGTTGCCTAGACCATGATACTTAGTAAATTCGATTGCCATTTCCAAAATCAATAAATTATATTTGTGTTTTGTCATTGGTCATTTGTCCTTTGCCATTAGTCATTAGTCATTTGCCATTAATGAATCACCAATGCCCAATGCCCAATGCCCAATGCCCAATGCCAAATGCCCAATATCCAATGACTAATGACTATGATTACTGAATTTGACACCTCTTTGCCTAGTATTAGACAAGTTCAAATCCTGATTAAACAAACAATACCAGCAGAGTTCAAGTTGCTGACTGGCGATATAATCACAGGGAGGGTTTTATGGCAAGACCCACATTGTGTATGTATTGTAGATGAAAACAGCGAGCAAACCACCGTTTGGAAACAAGCGATCGCTTATATTAAACCAAAAAGTTAAGACTCAGGCATAAAAATTACAACTCATCACTTCTAGTTGAGAGGTGAAATTAGTCTTTGACATTAACTGTCTGGGAACGCCTAAATTACTGGGTAGCACTAATACTGCTCCCAGTAATTTATTCTTGCCTACTTCGGGCTAGACACAATCTAAAATAACCTAAATTTAATCGCATTTTCCTTATCTGTTTCTCGAAATCTAAAAAATTTAATACAGACTTGCATTTGATCAAACATAAATTGGTTTAATACTAACCAAAATAATTTAAAATTATGCAGCAAAATCAATGTAAATATTCGCTCAAATATTCTTTTTTAGGAAGCATAATATTATTAGTTACTTTTAATTTAGAGCCATCTACTTCTTATGCTACAAGCAATATATTTATTTTAGATAATTCAGGTAGCATGGGTTGTGCCCGTGATACAAAATTTTCCGATAAAGTTGATAAAATTCATCCAGATAGATGTGAAAGCTCAGTCAAATATCCTGTTGATATAGGTCGCCTATCAATCATCGAGCAAGTTGATAAATTAAGTATCAGTAATTCTGAAGTTGCTCTAATTGAGATGGGGGGAGTGACTACAACAGATCCCAAAGAATTAACTCAAATTAAAAAAGAAACATGTCAAGTAAGGACAGCCATTGAATTAACAAAAAATATCACTTATTTCAAAGACCAAATCAACAACAAAGAACTAATCATTCCTAATCATAGTGGTTCTACAGGAACTGGTAAAGCTCTCGATCTAGCATGGAAGATGGTCAAGGATAAGCAAGGTGAGCGTCGATTAGTCATCATAACTGATGGCGAACCCAACTGTGGTGTACCAGTATGTGAAGTTGTGGATGGTATAGATAAAGAAATCAAAGCCGCACCTAATAAATTTAAGATTTTAAAAGAAATTAGAATTTTATATGGAGCAAAGCCAGAAGAACTCAATGAAGATAAAATTAAGAAAAGTTATAATTGTCAATCAGTACCTTTAAATAAAATTGCAACTCAAGTAAACTTTCAAAAAATTAATATTTCAAAAAAAACAAATTCTAATCCTCAGTTTATTAACCTTATTTGGCTATTATTACTTTTGCCATTCATTTTTGCATTTATTATATTTAAATTCAGCAAATTTTTTAGCGATATTCGTCAGGATACACTGATATTTATATTAGATGCTTCTCAAGAAATGTCTACTGAAGTGGATGTTATTTGGGATGGCTCAGAGAAACATATCAGAAAAATTGATATTGCAAAAATGATAATTGAAAAACAAATATTTGGTGCTCAAAATAAATTTATAAAAATAGGACTAGTTATTTTCGGCCCAAACTATAATTCTAATCCATATATTATAAAACAACCTGCTTGTAGCCAACACCTTGAAATTATTAGAACTTTAATTAAAACTTTTCCTGAAGGAGAAGCACCACTAGCCGATGTCTTAGAAAAAATATTAAAACAAGAAATACTAGAGCGCTATTTTGATGATATAGCTAAAGAAATACTTAGGGAAGAAATACTAAAAGAAGAAATTAAAAAAGAAAGACAAAGAGAAACACAAGAAAAAGAAAAGTTAAGGAAAGAAATAGAACAAAGAATAAAAGAAGAAATACTACAGGGACATGCCGATAATATCTCCCAAGAAGCATTAGAACAAAAAGTAAACGAAGAAATAGAACAACGCTACACTGCTAGGATTTCCCAAAAAGAATTAGATCAAAAAGTAGGAAAAAGCCTAGAAAAAGAAATACAACAACGCTATTCTAATAAACCTATTAAAAAACTTATATCTCAGATAAAAAAAACTAGCGTACCTCATATTATTTTACTTACAAGTAGCTACGATACTTGTGATGGTAGTCCTATCTTGATTATCAAGAAACTTCAAGAATATATTAACTTTTATATATATATTATTGATTATTCAGAAAAAGATTCTCTTACTAGCTCTAGTTTAGAAATATTTGCCAGGTCAAGTGAAAAAATTCGTTTATTTAGATATGACGAACAAGACTATTTTGATGTAGTTGTAAAAACAGTTGATTTATCGTTTAACAAAAAAGACAAAGCGAAGAATTTAACTAAGTCAACTGATAAGAGCAAAATTATAATAAAACAACAAAATAATATTCGCGGATGGCTGATTGTTGAACCAGGAGTTCAGCAACTTGAGAACCACAAGCTTGCCAGACGTGATGATAATCTTTGGGGTGAAAATGACTTAAAAGCTGGTTCTTATGACTTGTATATAGAATATGTAGATTCTTCTGTGGCTAAGACAAAAACTAGAATAACTATTGAGAAACTGGAAAGACTAAAGAAAGAATACAAGGCTAAAGAAGAGGCGTGGGATATACGAAATGAGAAAATAAGAACATTAGGAAACAGTCAGGCATATATGGCAGATCCTAGTCAGAAATTTCAGTTAGAGCAACAAATTAAAGAAGAAGAAAAAAAGCAAGAAGCATTGGCAGAAGAATTAGACAGAATTGATCGGGATATAATAACTTTTAAGTTTAATTCAATTTATCAAAATTATTCTTATGCTGAGAGTTTTGAAATTAAAGAAAACGAGACTAAAATTGTGCCAATACCAAAAAAAGATTACAAACCCCTTCAGGGTACGGAACAGGCAAAAGGGAATGGGGAACAGCCACTGCCACCGGAAAAACGCGATCGCTAGTGGTAGGGTGCATTATGGAGGCAAGTCCTAACGCACCGAAATCATTAACAGTGCGTTACGCTGCCGCGATAACGCACGCTAACAAACTACCATCAAAGCGATGGGATATTTTTTAATTGGAAGTCCCTTACAGGGATACTGAACTTGTGATGCCAAATAACTGTTCCAATTGACTCAGACCTGTCAAATTACCGCACAACAATACTTGGTCGCCGACTCGCAAATCCATGTTGCCATCAGGATAGCGGATAAATTTGCCATCACGCCGAATTGCCTGCACTTGTACGCCATATTGTTTGGTAATATCCAAATCTGCAAGAGTTTTAGCTAGTATTGGGGAGTCAGTGTTCACTGTCACCCATTGACAAGCGCTATTTTCTCCGGGGACAGCTGCTTGTCCCTTAGCGAATTCTGCTAAAGCTGCCAGTTCTTCATCTGCTCCCACCACCAGCAAGCGATCGCCTTCTTCCAAACGAGTTTGATTACTGGGATAATCGATTTCATCCCCGTTAGCTCGGCGAATTGCCATCAAACTGGCTCCTGTTAAGTAGCGCATATCTGCTTCTTCTAAACTCATGCCAATTAAAGGCGAACCAGATGGTAGAGGATACCAACGCTGATTTAAATCCTGAGTTGCTTGGCGCAAATCCTGGGCAACTTCAGTAGCAGAACGTTCTGGTCGTAATTCTAAATAATGATCCTTGCGGATTTGCTGCATTTCCCGTTGGATTACAGGCTGGGAGAAGCCTAAGCTAGTTAATAAATGAGTCACCATTTCTAAACTCGCTTCAAACTCTGGTTGCACAACTTCCCTGGCTCCCAGTTGATACAGCACTTCAATATCTCTATTGTGGGTAGCGCGAACAACTAAATCTAATTCTGGGCACAATTCCAAAGCACGTTTCAAACAAAGACGACTACTCATAGGGTCAGGAAGTGCGATCGCCATTCCTTTGGCATGATTGACTCCGGCAGTTTCCAGAACGTGTAAACTCACACAATTGCCATAAACATAAGATACCCCAGCTTCGCGCAACTGCTGAATTCTACTTTCTGATTGATCGATTACTACCACAGGTAGGTCGTGTTGCTGCAACAATTTCACTAAATTTTTGCCCACTCGCCCATAGCCGCAAACCACCACATGATCTTTTGAAGGTAAATCTTCTGACATATCCCGTGGCTGCTCTTCTGCTAAATAGGGTTTCAACCAGGGTATGGATTCGGCGAAGTTAAATAAAAATGGCACTAACCGCAAAACAAATGGCGTTAGCACGAGGGTAACTGCTGTGGTTCCCAAAATCAGTAGATATATCCTTCGGGACACTAGCCCCAAAGACTGCCCTTCACTGGCGAGAACAAAGGAAAATTCCCCAATTTGTGCCAGTCCCAAACCAGCGATTATGGCTGTTTTCAGAGGATAGCGAAACAGTTTCACTAGGGGCGTGATAATCAGAAACTTCCCGACAAAAACTATTGCCACCAGCACTAAAATCAATTCCAGGTTCTTCCACAAAAACACTGGGTCAATTAACATCCCAATGGCAGCGAAAAACAAACTGGCAAAAATATCTCGCAATGGTTCCACGTAAGTCAGGGTTTGGTCGGCGTATTCCACCTCAGAAATCATCAACCCGGCGACAAACGCCCCCATTTCAATGGACAGCCCCAAATGCTCTGTCAGCAAGGCAATGCCCAAACATAAAGCTACAACGCCTAACAAAAATAGCTCTTTGCTTTCAGTACGCGCTAACAGTCGCAACAAAGGCGGTATCAGCCAAATCCCCGCTGCGATTGCGCCGGCGGCAAATAAAGCAATGTACCCCAGTGCTGTGAGTACGGCGATGCCAATAGTTTCTGCGGGTTGGTTGAGGGCTGGTAAGACTGCCAACATCAATCCCAACGCCAAATCCTGCACAACCAAAATACCCAACATTACTTGTCCGTGGGGCGTTTCCGTTTCATTGCGCTCCATCAACGACTTGAGGACAACCGCCGTGGAAGACAACGAGAGGATGCAGCCCAAAAACATACCCTTGGCAGGTAACGTTCCCCAGGCACCCGTTAACCCGCATACCGTGACGGTGACCAAAATTGTTAAAGCAATCTGGAGTCCACCGCCACCCAGAGCGATCGCTTTTACCTTTTTGAGTTCGGCAAAAGAAAATTCTACACCCAAAGCGAATAATAAAAACGCCACCCCGAACTGTGCCAGAGTCTCAACTTGAATAACTTCTTTAATCACTCCCAGTCCGGCTGGGCCGACGATCATCCCGCCAATGAGATACCCTAGCAGCACAGGTTGTCGCAAAAGTGCCGCTAAAAGTCCGCCACAGGCTGCAACCGCCAAAACTGAAACTAAATCAACAATTAACCTAAAATCTTCTTGCACCAGTTTAAAAAAATTATTAAAGTTTATTAAAACTAGGATACAAACTTTTATATATCTCAGGATAGTTTATTTTGGGCATGGGGCATTGGGCATGGGGCATTTGTACTGAGCTTGTCCTGAGCGTAGTCGTTGGCGCAGCCTCTCGTAGAGAAGTATGGGGCATGGGGTTGAAGAACGAAACCTAACTGACAATTTTTGATTTCTAAGTATAAAAGGTAGATTAATCCAGTTCAAATACTCGTTAACTTAATATTTATATTTCACGTATTCAGTGTTTATCCAGCTAGGTGCAAGATATCAGTTAAGTAGAACTTCTGTCATAAAATCGAGCCATGCTTTTTTGGATACGCAAGTTTGCCTCTCCTGAAGCCAATTCTTCCAATGTCAAACAGGTGAGAGCGATTAAAATCAAAGTTTGGCGATTAATATCTGTTAATTGGTGTGAAGTAGTTGTGTCGGTTCGGTCTAAATCAGCATCAAAACGCTGCAAATTTTCTGCGGCATTCTTCACTAAAATCTGTAATATCTGAAAAGCTCCATCTGATAGTGGCGGTTGACCCCGATAATTTTGCAGTCTCCCTCCCTCCCGATAATTTGGAAACGACTCCAGCCCCAAAAACCGCAAGAACCAGTCAGCCCGATAATGTCCTATCCCCGCCACAATGCCTCTGTAGTCGGCAATCAATTCGTCAAGCAGGTTGTTACGCATTGAATTAAACAAGCGACGGGTGAAGTAATGAGTACATTCATGTTCCAGCCGAATTGTTAGCGATAGACGCCGCCATTCGTCTTTTGATAGTCCCATGTCGCTGGCTGAAATATTGCTATAATCACCGTCACTCAAAATTATGAACTCATCCTGATAAAGTTCCTTTTGTGGGATGAGCCGTTTAAACTCTGCTGTCCATTCGGCTTCAGAGCAATTAACAAAATTTTGTTGCCATTGTTTGCGGTAGCGACGAACTCGATCCCAGTTGTTGAAACCAGCAACTATGCAAGCTCCCATAGAAGCAGGGACTAAACTCGGTTCATTCCGCATTGTTAGCGCCTGTACCAAAGATACAAAATCTTCCCGGTTTTCAGTCAGCAAAACTGGAATGGCTCCTGCTAAACTTTGATGCACCGTTAATTGCAGTTTTTCTGGTTGCTTTAAAAGCAAATTAGTTGCTTGAGCCATATCATCCACCGATACACCTTTACGGGTAGCAGAACGATATGCCTCAGTCTGGCTGATACCTTCTTGGATGGGAAATCTTAACTGAACCAATACGCGTCTGAGTGCTGCAAAAGCTCCGATCTCATTCCCAGCAGTTACATATTCCTGCCAAACAGCTATATGGGGTTTTGATGGAAGCGGAAACTTGAGGGGAAGTTTTAAACAGCTATGGTCAAAAATATTTTGATTGTAGGCAAGCAGCTCTTGTGTCTGTTGGGGATTAGCGCCGTAGTCGGCTAGTATACTAGCACGAAATTCCTGTTGGTTCAAGAGCGATCGCCTCCCATAATTACCTTTTCTCGTTCAGCAAAAATCTGTCCATTACTCAAACGCCGAAATCGATTGAGCACGAGCGGAATGTACGTTCTACTTCTAATACTAGCGATCGCGTGCGTTTATACCTAGCATCAATCGGTTAATCTGGCACTTGTTTTTTATCCTCATCTATGCAAATCTCATAAGAGAGTACAATAAATCTACCGATTTACCGTAGAATTACAATCAGGTACAAAAATAAAATTTCAGTGCCTACGACAAAGGTTCTAGAAAACTATGTCTGAACCACGCTATGGGATTTGGATTTTTGTTTACGGCAACTGCGGTGTGATGACCCATCCTCTTGAATTTCGTGATGCTAGTTACTCACGAGCCAAGAATTTAATCCAATTGGCCCAAAGGTGCGGGTTTACCACAACTTTAATAGCGAACGCTGTTGTTAATTGAAATAGGCGATCGCATGAAATTTTACATCAATACTAAACGTCGATTCTTTTTAATAGCCTTTACATCATTTGCGGCTTATACAGTATTTTATAGCTGTAGTTCACCTCAAAATAATTCTGCTGCTAAAGGGGACGATCGCACCTGTATTTTAAACTTGATACGGAGGACTAATGAGCAGATCGAAGCAATTAAAACTAGGTGCTTTTATGCGCCCGGTAAGCATACATACAGGCGCTTGGCGCTATCCTGGGGCTTTGCCTGACGCTAATTTCAACTTTCCAGCGCTGAAACGATTCATCCAAAAATTAGAGCAAGGCAAGTTTGACGCATTCTTCATGGCTGACCACTTAGCGGTGCTGAATATGCCAATCAACGCATTGAAGCGCAGCCACACCGTCACATCCTTTGAACCTTTCACCCTGCTTTCTGCCCTTGCCAGCGTCACCGAAAACATTGGGCTAGTAGCCACCGCTTCCACAACCTATGACCAGCCTTACCACATCGCTCGTCGCTTCGCGTCTCTCGACCATATTAGTGGCGGTCGCGCTGGCTGGAACATCGTCACCACAGCTAATCCAGACGCAGCGCTCAACTTTGGATTAGAAGAAGAAATAGAGCATGATGAACGCTATCGGCGGGCTAGAGAATTTTATGATGTTGTCACGGGTCTTTGGGATTCCTTTGCTGACGATGCGTTTATTCGGGACGTGGAAGCAGGGATTTATTTTGACCCCAAAAAGCTTCACGTTCTGAATCATCAAGGAAAATATCTCTCGGTGCGAGGGCCATTGAACATTGCCAGACCTGTCCAAGGCTGGCCGGTAATCGTTCAGGCAGGCGCATCTGAAGCCGGACGGCAACTAGCAGCCGAAACTGCCGAGGCTGTGTTTACACCTGCTGGTAATCTGGAAGGTGGCAAAGCTTTATTTGCAGACATTAAGGGACGGGCGCGGGCAATTGGCCGTGACCCAGACAGTATAAAAATCCTTCCAGGTGCTTTAGTCATCGTGGGGGAAACCGTCGCCGAAGCACATGCCAAGCGTCTTCATTTGGACAGCCTAGTACATTATGACAGTGGAATTGCTAGCCTCAATAGTGCGCTTGGCTACGACGTTTCTGGTTTTGATCCCGATGGACCCTTGCCAGAAATCCCACTGACTAACGCTGGTCACTCTTCACGAGAAAGAGTAATAGCCTTAGCGCAACGCGAGAACTTGACTATTCGACAACTGGCGCAACGCATTGGCAGTTACGGGGGACTGGCCTTCGTCGGTACACCCCAAAGCATCGCCGATGAGATGGAGCAATGGCTGAGTGAGGAAGGTTCTGACGGTTTCAATATCATGTTCCCTTTTCTTCCTGAAGGATTGAATGATTTTGTCGATAAAGTTGTGCCAGAACTCCAACGGCGTGGGATTTTCCGCCAAGAGTATGAGGGCAAGACGCTACGCGAAAATCTCGGACTGTCACGCCCTGCTAATCGCTTCTTTGAGACTAGTTTGCTGTAAGCTGCGATCGCATCATGAGGCTTCTAGCGATCGCTCTTCCGGAGAGTGACACAAGAGGGGTAAATAGGTGTAATAAATATTTTTAATGTACTCAAGCTAATTTTTAGCGTAGGCGCAGCCCCCCGCAGGCATCACTTTTTTACCCGACCTCACAAAATCGCGTTGCTCCCCATTGGCTCGCTTGTGTTGAAAATCTCCTTCATGATTTGTTATTAGCCGGTTTTATAGTCACCTTTTAAGAGGAACTTGTGTGAAGCTGTAAGAGAGTGAACAATCAAACTGTGTTTTACTTATTAGTTCTGATTTGTTTTTTGTAAATATGCCTTCAATTACCTATAACCGCACCGATAGCCAGCAGCCACAAAGCATTACCATTCAAGGTTATGTTATCCGTCCTGGATTACACATTCTCACTTACGAGCAACTCAAGTTGCTGCGAGAGCAAACACAGCACCATTCTCAGCTTGAATATCTAGTGAGCCAAGGTGTTATTAAGTTGACTGGTTAATAGTCGCCAGCATAAAAATCCTAACAGGCTACATCTAATTCCCAGGGCATCTGCATCATGTCAATAAGACTACTATATTCTCAATAGGCTGGAAAATTATCTGATTAACTCCTACTTATTAAGGACGATTTTAGCGTTGGTGTAGCGGTCGTAGACATCGCATTGAGTCTTGCAAAGCAAATCCGTTAAATCCTGATTTTTTCGTTGGTTCTTAATCTTGGCTGCGATCGAGGGTAATTTAGAGTTGGGTCGATGGGGGGTATTATCCGGCGCACCTCCCATTTACATCGGGACGTGCAATTAGCACAAGGATTGATAAATAGGTATAATATCATGTCCGGTTGATTAGTTATGATTAAATCTCACGCAAAGGCGCAAAGGCGCAAAGAAGTCTGCAAAGTTTTTATCGTAAGTAATTAGACGAACCTGATATAATTTGTAGCAATTAAATAAGTAGCGATCGCTTGTTGGATTGCACGCAAAGTTTCAGTCCCCTTACGGGGTAATAGTCTGTGGAAACTCCAGTCCGCCGCGACTGCGACGGGTATTTTGAGGTGCGCCAAACATCATACGCCGATTACTGAGGATTGTCGATAGCCCCCTCATCTTTTCCCTTAAGAGCTTTTCGAGCTAACTTGACGTAAGTTTTGACCGTCTCAGATTTCATTTGCAAGTCTTGGGCGATCGCCTGCAATGACTCTCCATTATCCCGACGAGCCAGGATTGTTGCCCAAGTAACGGCAATCTTATCGGTACGATCGCCGCCCTTGCGTTTGCGTTGGGCAGTAAATATTTCTGTGAGTTCTTCAATCCTTTGAGCCAACGTATCCGCCATCAACTGTTCGGCTATAGCTGACTTTTGTTGTGCCAACCAGCCAGAGCGCGTTTGTCCCAAGCCAAAGGTAGTTTTATGACCTGTTCCGCAATATGGTGCAAGCCTGAGCAAAGCATAGAATAGCTGGGTGAATTCAGTATTTGTTAAAGCTTGTTTGTTCAAACCCAAGGAAATCGCACCCGTAAAACCTGTGACTGACCCTTGCTTGCCTGCTGACACTTTCATCGATTCCAAACGGTGCTGATGAATAATGACAGTTTCATCAATCCATGTAAGAAAAATGTCTTGTTCGACTGGCTGGTGCGAAAAGTCATTCCAGCGCCGCAGATAACTGTGGAACAGATTTTCGGGAACTGGTAGAGGGAAATGATGACCTTTGCGGCGAAAACTCGTTGGCGAAACAAAACTGAGATCTATTACAGATTGTTCGCTTGGCGATCGCAGCAATTGTGCATAAGTGGTTGGGGCATGAGCAATACTCACCTGCTTGATTTGTAAGGATGCTCCTCTTAAGTCGATAACTTTTGGTAAATTGGTTATCCACTGTTTGAGAAACAATGCCACCCTTTGAGACAACCCGTTGATATGCCAATGATAGATTTGGTTGGCTACTAATTTCAGTTGCTTGCCGCTAGGAAGCAGTTGCCCTTCTAGTGCGGAGATAGTAAAAGCTTTTTCCGACTCGCCATCATGGAGATAAGCTGATAAATCTGGGTCAACTTGTCGCACTTGGTCGAGAAACCAAGCATGAAGTCCAATTGTGTACTGCGAGTAAAGAGCTGCCGTTGCCGTTGCCTCCAAATCAAACACCAAGCCTACTAATTCAGTCTCATCTGCCCAAGTCTGAACTGGGGATGTGAGCGTTGATTTGACTCTAGGCTTGCGTTTGGGGGCGGTGGCTGCTCTAGGCATTGATTGATTTGGGTCGAAGAATGTTCAATATTTTAGGCGATTTCTATCCCCCTGTGGGGAACATTGGGAACGGGCAGAAGGCAATCCGGGAGTAGGCGATCGCTTGTTTCAACTCTAGTGAGGGGAATTGGTCAGTAGAAAGCTGATTGAGGAGTTTAGCGATCGCTTATCGTTGAAAGTTGCGTGGAGGGAAGCTAGTCAGAGTTTGGAAGTATTCATCAATCATGATTGATAAAATTAGGACTTACGCACTGAAGCCTGAAACCTCGATCCCCCCTAGCCCCCCTTAAAAAGGGGGGAATTCTAAAGCCCCCTTTTTAAGGGGGTTGGGGGATCTGAGTGCGTATGGCAAATGCTGGTGATTTGAGGAGGAGACTGCTTTTCAGCTTTTATTAGTTTTTTCAAAATCTGGCGATCGCTTCAGCATAACAAAACAAAGGTAGCTACTAGTTGCAAAGCAGTTACCTCATGAAAATATTTTTGATGAGTTTTAGTCCCCTTGCGGGGAGGTGGTGAAAACTGAAACAACTGTTCAATCACCATACTAGAGGAGTGTTTCAATCCCCTTGCGGGGAAAACACTGTTTCTCTAGTCATTAAAATCGTAGCTTGACATTTTTGATTAGTCAAGCTATTATCAGTAACTCTCAAAATAACTAATACTCACTCAAATTGAGCGAGAACAATTTCCTCTTGTGGGAAATCAGCTATTATTTTTAGATTTCCACCAAGAGCTTTGATATAGCGGGAAAGAGTGGAAACTTGAATGTCTTCTTGGTTTTCTAACTCCGAAACCGTAGATTCAACAGCACTGAGTTTTTTTTCCAAGTCATCCTGTGTCATCCCCAAAGATTCTTGCAGCTCAATTAAAGCAAGATGAAGTAGCGCGATTTGAGCGCGAGTTTTATTTCTTTCCCTTCGCTCCGGAGTCATCCGGTTTCGCAATTCACTAAAAGGCTTTGTCTTCATATCAATCCTTCATCCTCTAGCTCTTTTAGCAATTCGTCGTAGAGTCTATCAGCTTTTGGTACATTCTCCTCATACCAGCGGTCGTTACCTTTTTTGTTACCTGCTAAAAGGAGTACCGCCATCCTACGAGGATCGAAACAATACAATATTCGGTATGGTTCTCCCTTATGTTGTACTCGCAGTTCTCGCATATTTTTATGACGAGAACCCTTGATATCTGAGCTATAGGGAGAGCGGAGATTCACACCTTTTTCTTCAAGCAACTCTACTACAAAATCAATAGAGTCTTGCTCTGCTTCATTAAGCGTTAAGTACCACTGCTCGAACTCTTCTGTGTACTCTACTTCGATTGCCATGTGTGATAATTGCCTATTTATAAAAAACTGCCTGCTGTATGTTGGTTGAAAAGTTGATTCAGTTGAGCTTGACTCTAGAAGAGGGGGTGATTCACCCAAGTATGTGGTTATTTGTGAATTCATGTTTTGTTCCTAGAAAGATTGCTGGCTAAGATAGCCTTACTTTATATACTATTAGGCTTAAGAAGAAGTTAGTGGTAAGAATTCATTATTAATCAATAAATTTCCCACTTTTAATACTTGCATCACCCTTCAGAGCAGTAACACTAAGGGTGTGAACAACAGTAAACACATCACATTCTACAAAAATTACTGTATTTCTGAAATTTCCATCTCGTAGTAAGCACTTCAGTGCTTAATCCAACTTATTTTAATCCCCTTCCGAGGTAATGGTAAGTATAACGGGTTTTGGATAGATGCTACCCAAGAACAAGACGAGTTTCCATCCCCTTGCGGGGTAAGAGTAACTGTAACCCATGAATATCTTAGTTCTGAATCCCAAACAATTAGAGTTTCCATCCCCTTGCGGGGTAAGAGTAACTGTAACTTATTCACCCTCCTTACCTACTTTTAGTATTAAGTTTGAGTTTCCATCCCCTTGCGGGGTAAGAGTAACTGTAACGACTTATCTTCTCTCTTGGACAAGGTATTGGAAATCAACGTTTCCATCCCCTTGCGGGGTAAGAGTAACTGTAACAGAAGAAGACTATCAACAAGCATATTTACAAGCTAGGTTTCCATCCCCTTGCGGGGTAAGAGTAACTGTAACTGTAATTAAAGCGATCGCTAAGGAGACAACTCATGAATTGTTTCCATCCCCTTGCGGGGTAAGAGTAACTGTAACTAGCCTATCTCTGGACAAGTCAAGCTCACCCAAGAGGGTTAATGTTTCCATCCCCTTGCGGGGTAAGAGTAACTGTAACAAGAATCTGAATCAGAGAATCTATTAGCTGTAGCGTGTTTCCATCCCCTTGCGGGGTAAGAGTAACTGTAACTTAATAGTCATGACCCTTTAGTTAAGAATTTTAGTGGTTTCCATCCCCTTGCGGGGTAAGAGTAACTGTAACGTTACAATCAACGGTGCTGAAGTTGTTACTGAAGCATCGTTTCCATCCCCTTGCGGGGTAAGAGTAACTGTAACCCCTCGCTTTGAAACCCTTAGTACCTATGGATTCTAGAGGCGGTTTACGACCGATACCAATTTTATCGCTCTCCCGTCAGAAAAATATGGAGAAAAAATCTCTGAAAGCCTTACAGGATAAGCAAGCGGCCGATTCCACGAAAAAATAGGGTTTCAGCCATTTGGCGAATCGGCCGCACAATAGATTTTCCGTTCAAGAGTAGTATGGAAACCTACCCTTGCAACTACTATATTTATTTACTTTTCAAGGTTCTGTACTCTATCAAGCCTAAATAAAGCACGTAAGATTTAATAGAAAATTTGCAATTTAAACAACATAATTTACATACACATTTTCGTCAAGGCTTGCCTATCAAAAACTTAAAACATCAATACTGAGTTAAATTACAAACTTGACACTTTTAACGCTCCCATCATCCTTAACAGATAAAATTTTCACATTCACCATCTGTCCTTCTTGGAGAGAAGCAGCTTGCTTCGGTTCCTTCTCCGTTAACTTAATCGTTCCCAAAATTTCATAGGTGACTTTGTTTCCATTGATTTTGGTAACTTTAGCTTCGATAATTTGCCCAACTTGAAAGTCTTGCGCTTGGGCTACTTTAGCAATTTCCGCTTGACGTGCTGACTCGACAACAGGCGTTGTGGGAGTAGAAATTTCCCCAATTGGGACACCAGCATCTTTGTAATAACGCATCAGGCGAGATACCCAGCCTAAAATTTGCAGCATGGTATGAGCATCGCTCACACCTTTAAGATAATCACTACAGGCTTTCTCGATGCTGCGGTAATAATCTGTGGTTCTACCACTGTGTCCAATTTGCCTACCATTACTGACTAGGGTTTTCAGGTAAGTGAAAAATCGGGATGTTGCATTTGGTTGTTGAACGGAGGCGCGCAGATAAGCAACTGCTTTTCCCAATTCGTTGACATCTGTATTTTCTTTGACTAGGGTTTGAGCGATCGCATGGGCAATTTCCCACTGTGCATCTGTTAGAGATTCTGAGGAGAATTCAGCTATTGTCATGATTAGTACATTCCAGATGGGGGTTCGCGGTCGGTTGGATAACGCAAAATAGCAGCGAGTTCTTCTAGTTGCTGTTTTTGAATCAGGCGTGAATGTGCTGCTTGAATATTTTTTTGGATGAATTGTTGTAATTTTTCGCCAATCAGTTCATCAGATTGATTGAGATTATAGGAAGAATAACGCTGTTTGAGGTTTTGCGGCTGATGGATTTTGTCAATTTTGATAGTCATTGTTCCCATACCTATCGGTTTACCACCGCCCACTTTTAAAGCCATAGGATATTTAGCATCTTGTCCTAAGACAATTAATAAAGTTCCTAATTCTTCGGCTGTCAAATTTTTAAATTGTAATTGAGTGGTAAAAATATATTCCCTACCAGCTTGTTGTACAGGGATGCCCGAATTTTGACCTTTATCAATTGCTCTAATAGTGTTGTAATAAAACTTACGTCCGGCAACTTTACCTCGAACAAAGTATGCACTACGTTCATCTGGGTGAGGACGATACAACGAAGGCATAAACCCTGTAGAAAAGCCCATACTTTCACACTTTGCATCGTTAAAATCTATCAAACCTTGCCAATCTAATGCACCGAAAACTCTACTCGCGGGACAAAGTTGTTCTTTATGGCGACAAGGTAAACGTTCTTGAGGAATTTTATCTCTATATCTATTAGTAATTACTGCTAAAGTACTATTAGTAATCGCCTCATATACAGACCGGATGCAACCTTTAAGGGAACTCCCTTGAATAGAGAGTTTTTGCTCAACACCCTGTACCATTGTTTTAATTAAGGGAATACGGTTGTTACCAATATCGCTACCCATAACCACCACCCCAGTAGAGACGTGAAGAGATGTCTGCACTTTCAGGCTGAGGAATAATGTACCATGTAGGCGATCGCTCAAATATTTGTGATGTCCAGCCGGACGCTGTAAGTTAGGGCGTTCTTGCGGAAACGAAACGAATTCATAAGGTTTTGGCGGAAGTTCTGGTGATGAACCCCCACCACTAGGACGGTTAGGTTTACTAGGTGGTTGAGGTCTTGATGGACGATTTGCAGTCATAATTATTGTTTAATTGTCAAAGCGACAAAATGAACTGTAGAGGTTTGTTTATCGATAAAATAACGCTGGGCGATATCTGATTCTTTCTCAGGAAATCCTTTAGGAAAACGGGTTTCTGTGGGAGAATGTAAATGAGCATTTCTGTCTTGAGTTTCCCAATCTTTACCCACAGGTTTAAAATCAGAGTATTCACCCGCAACACTCAAAAGCAAAACTTCATAACTATTTTTGTGTTTGTACTTCCACCTCAATTCACAATTTTGATTAAACATCTGTCCCTCAAGCATAGGGAAATCATCTTTTGTAGGTTCTTGTCTCCAGTTATTGCTAACTTTATGATTCCAACGTAAGAAGTAGTAACTAGGTTCAATTGTAAATTTTTTAATTAAATTTAGCAATTCTGCAACTGATAAAAGTTCTTGTTTCACACCAACAAAAGCTGTCATTTTGACACCCCTAATAAATTACTCCAAGACCGAACGGCTCGTTCAAATAAATCTGTAACAGTACCATTTCGCCAAGTAAGTTGCACTCCAAAGCCTAAATCCATTTCTTGTGCAGCAACAGGAGTATCTTGATAATCTGGTTGAGAGAAACCATATAATTGTGCATCTTCAGGTTCTAAAAACTCTCCCGCACCTAAAAGGAAAGTATTAGACCATTGTTTTTGACTTCCAATAGAGTGAATTTGTCGTTTATCTTCCGACAAAACACAACCAGGATATTGCACAACTGCTGAGTTGAATTTCACCTGTACAGTACCCAAACCGCGAGATTTTGCAAAACCTAAACCGAACCAACCATCATCTAAATCTCGTAATACTAAACCAATTAAACCCAACTGTGAAAGAGTGAAATTTTTTAAATGAATTTTGGTATGAAATTCACCAGCCGTGCAAACTTGATAATTAAAAGGCCCAACTGCTACAGAACCAAATACTCTATCAATTGCGACACCATTACGTTCTTCAATTTTGAGAGGCTGAGATTTATCTGGATAAGCATCTTCTATTCTTAATCTGCTGGCGATAGAAGTATTACCAAATATTTGCGAGATAAAGCATGATTGATTGTAAATTACAGCACCTGGATGAGGATGTTTATCTTCAGGTTTCTTGTTCTTTTCGTCATTTTTCCATTTTGTTAAATAGAAGTTGGGATTGTTATCTTGATTTGTTTCATCCAACAAGTTACTAGCCCAAATCTTTTGACTATTTAATTTGGGACGTTGTTCACCTCCTATCGTTCTAACAATCCTTTCTGCATGGGCGCGGATTGCACCTTTTAAACTACTCCCAGGTAAATATATAGAACGCCCCCCAGCATGATAGGTTTCGACAAATTCCATATCTGGCTTTGTGGGGTCTGCTCCTTCTTTACCTGATTTAATAAGAATCGGCCCGTCAGGAATTAGGGTTAAATCAATAGTGCAGTGGTTAACAAATCTTTTGTGCATAGTTAGATTCAGTTGAAGAAATATTGCAGATTAGGCAACGACTAAATTATTGAGTTGCAATTCACATTGTTGAAATACAAAATTAACAGCCGCAAATAATTTATCGAGTTCTTGAATAGTATAAAAAGTGCTATTTCTGGTAAATATTTGTGCTTCTAGCTTGCCAAATTGCCAGCGATCGCCATTGGAAACAATACCATAAATCACTATTTGATATTCTCCATTCAGTCTTTGAGCAGCAATCATTTCTGCCAAACATTGCGCCCAGCCAGTTTCAAAGTTATCTTGCTTGGCTTCGACTAATATGAAATATGGCTTGTCAAATACGACTTTCCCTAATGGTGAACGTTTAGCCAAAATATATTCAGGAAAGCCGGATAGTTTTTCGTCATAGTTCAGAGAATAATGACTCCACAAAATAAATTTACTGCTATATAGTTTCCAAACTTGTTTTAATATCGGTGATATCAAATTTTCACATATAGCAAATTCAGAACAGTCAACAGCACCTTCTCGCATCGTAAATTCTAAATCTTCACGAAAGTAATCAGGAATATTGAAATTAACTTCACCAATAAAATTTGCTTCAGTATAGATGACTTGAAACTCTTTAATAACTTCACCGATAGTTTTGAAACTGCTGAAAGCCATAATTACCCTCCTGAAGCAATTGATTTGGTTGAATTTTGACCTAACTTGTCACTTAAATGATTTATTAAACACTGTGTCCAAGTATTTTTGAATTGCTTACCATCTTCATAGATTGATGTATCGCTAGTATCTTCATTGACTAATGTCTGCAAATATTTCAACAACTTTTCTGGGTTGTTATCAACATCAATCCATGTCATCTTGTCAATATCTAGTTTAACGACACCCAAGCCACGCGATCGCCCTCCACCCAGAGGTATTTGTTCGGTTTCAAATTGGTGTAAACCAATCATCAATAAACCCAATTCCCAAGGTTCTGCATTTTCGACTACAGCCTTAAACTCAAAGTGTGTTGCTGCTGGAACTACTTGAAAATCGTAGAGTTTCCCATCGGCGGCGGTTTCAGTGTCTCTGTCTATAGCTACACCGTCTCTTTCTTGGTATTGTTCAAACCAAGTATTAGGGACTACTGTTAAATCTCTGACTTGGAATTTGCTAGCAATCCAGGGTGAACCAAAGAGGCGAGATGGTAAATCAGTATGCTTAAGAATTTCTTCAGTTAAAGCTTGGTCATTATCGTAAGTCTCTTTTAACTGTTTGATTTCTTGAGATGTAAGTGACCATTCATCCTCAATAGCTGGATTTGCAACGAGTTTGCGATTATTTCCTACAATACCTCTGAGGAAACTTTCGAGGCGCGATCGCATTGCACCTTTGAAGCTAGAACCTGGAATTAATGGATTACCCAAACTATCTTTAATTACAGGTAAATCCGATCCAATTGGTTCACTAGAACGACCTGCGCTGATGCATAATGCTGTAATTGTGGTGAGTGTACCTGTGATTTCTAAGCGATTTTTGAATGTATCAAACATAATAATTTATCTGCTTTTAATTCCTTCACTTCGTTCAACATGAGCATGAGTACCGTAATATCGCAGTGACAAATTACTCCCTACGATTTTGCAACTAACTCGCAGGCTGAGAGTAACGCGAAAATGGTCAATGACGGTATTTGTGTAAGTTTCTAGTTGTACACCACCATCACCTTTAAGGGGAGCCATATCACCATTATTTTTAACAAGAAGATATGATACTTTAGCGATAGTTTCCTGCAATTTCAATCTTTCTTTTTTATCTGTTATCTTCTTGTAGTCTTTTTCAAAAGAAGTTTCATACTTTATTTTGGGAAAATTTAACAAATCTTCAGCTAGAAAATCTTCTTTACTACGATTCCAAATTAATCTACCCCAGGTAGTTAATATTGCTTTGTCATCAACTGGAAATATCAGAGTTTCTGGAATTCCCTGAAGTTCAGATATATTAATCCATGCTCCTTCTGCCATTAGTGCAAATTGAATAGGTTTAATCACTGAAGTATCAATTTTGATCGGCAACCGAGGAATAGTAATAATTTCATTACTCCCTTCAAATATGTAAATAATTTTATCGGCATAGAACATACCAATAGTATTAGCAAAGCCCTGAATAGCTTTGAAGCCACCAACTAAATTAAAGTAAATTTCATAACCGCTATCTTCATAACCAGGAATTGTATCTTCAAACCAGTTAAGAAGTTCATCAATACCATTACTAAAAGCTTCATTACTGCTTGTTGAAAATTTTTCATGTGGGGAAATAACGGAAATATTTAACCCCTTTTGACTTAAAAATAATTGCAATGCTTCTGCTGCTATCTTGTCTTGAGCAGTATCAGTAATAATTAACCAATGGATATCTTTTTCACCTTGACTTAATTGATTATTATATAGTCCATATATGCCATTAAGTTCTGCACTTGCTTCTCGAATATCATCAACGTCACCCTTAAGTTTAGCATTGGCTCTATCTTTTAATGTGGCAATGATGTCTACAACATCTTCATAATAATTATCAATTTCTTTAAGTGTACAATTTGCTGTATCTCGTAAACGAATAGCCCAATTTTCTTCATATTCTCTATCAATTTGATTTGTGAGCAGACTTGTACCTACTGTAGAAATGACTAACTTAGGCATAGAATTACACTCCAGTAAACAATTAAACGTTAAATTCACCGTCACGCTTATACTTTAAATGACGAGCGCCATAGCCCAAATAACGACGGGTTAGCTCTAGTAAAATTGCGTTCACATCTTCAGCCTTAGCTTCTTGGGCAATCTTATTAGCACGTTCCTTAATTCGTGTCTCAATATCTTGAATTATTTTTGCAGCTAGAGAATCTTTACCTCTACCCCATTTTTTATCACGCCCAACTTGATAGCGTAAGAAATTTTTGATCACTTCTGTACTTTCAGTTGTGTCAGAAACTCTGAGTAAATTACGAAATTGTGATTCTTCTAAGTCACCATAAGATTTTTTGTCATCTAAAGCATCCTGAACCCAAGTTACTAACATATCTTCAGCCTGACGGATGCCTTTTTGAATCTTAAGTTGTTTCTGTTGTTCTAATAAGTTACTCATACAGCATTTTCTCTCAAAACTAAATGAAACTCATTACAAACCTGCAATTGTCCAAAACCTTCATAAGTGCGATCGCCTAATCCTTTTATTTCTAAATCCTCTAAAGCTTTTATCCATAAGTTTTCTTCAGCCGTACTGAATAAATACACAGAACCCTTATTTGTAATCAACTCCATATCTTTCATTAATCCCCAAGCAGAATTCCAGCCAGAACGATAGTCATAACTACTATAAGCGGCGTGAAGTTGCAGGGAAGAATCACTAACACTGGTGAATTTCTGAAGCATTTCTTCTGAAATTACAGTTGTATATCGCCAGTTTTCAGTTAAGATAGCATCGGCTTGTAAATCTAGGGTAAAATAGGTGCGATTTTTTGGCAAATCTTGTGTAGAATTGCCAAAGATATTGTTCCATTCATGCCAGCGATCGCGCAATTTATCATTAAACAGTTTTATTTGGTTAGTAACTCTTGGCTTAATTTCTAAAGGTGGCTGTGCTGTAATCTTGACTCTTCCTAATCCCCGTGAAGTTGCACCACCTAAACGTAGGTCTTCTTGGTGAGAATCAATAAAGGTTTGTAGAGATTCTGCTAATTCATCTGATACGAAAATACTCCCTGTATATATGATAGGTTTTTCTCGGTTATCTTGGGATTCATTTAAAACTTCAATGCTGTAGAGAACTCGTTCTTCTGAAGTCACTCTGCGTCGATTTATCCCAACCCGCGTTAACAATCGAGTATTGGCAGAATTGCTGTAATATTTATTTTGAATTTGGTAAAACCCAGTGAATGTATCAACTCTACCACCATCTACAGGACAATTTGGATCGTAAAGATGACCATAACCTTCAGCACAGAAGCGGTCAATCAAAGTATCAAACACACCATTATGTTTAGGGTCATTTGATTTTGGCCTGAAACCTGGCTTATTTTTGGAACTTAATGCAGTAGCAGGTACAACTCTCACATCTGACTTAACTTTAAAATTTGCAGGATAGGCATTTTGAAAAATTGCCGGATTTTCACCTAAAAATAGTGTGTGGAAATCATCACCATCACTAATAGATGTATTAGCACTTCTCAGGATTTGAGCAGCGATCGCTCCACGAATTACAGAACCAGGAATATAACTATCTGCCTCACTGACTGAGCCACCTGGTTTCTGTCGTCCAATTGCTAAAGGAGATAATGCCTTAATTTTTAAATTAATCCGTTTCATTGCACACCCCCTTTTGCCAAAAAATCCCAGGCTGCTTGTTCTAATGGTAGGTTAGGAAATTCCCAATGCAACCAACCCAAACCGGCTGATTTACTACTACCTAAAGCATGAATGTGTCGCAGTCCAGCTAAAATTAACGCCCCTGTATAGACTGGTGCACCAGATAAATGAATATGCCCCGTAAACCTGAGTTGTGTATTTGCTGGAGATGTTTCTAAAAAGTAGAGTTTTTGTTCTTCACCAGTGCGACGACGGCGATTAATTGTGACACATGGACGCAAAACTTCAGGTAAATTATCTGGCTCTTCTGTGCAAATTAAGTCATCAAATATCACTCGTGATGGCAAAACTGGATTCCCAAATATTTGACAAATTAGACAATGATGCTGGTCTTTATAACCGGATATTTTATATTCTGTACGCTCAAAGTTACCAGTTAAACCTGCCCTTTGAGGACACATAGTTTGCGGATTGGGAGAATCACAAATTACCCATTTCAACCCTCTCGCAATTTTTTCGCACTCATGGCGTAAGCGTCCTTTGAGTTGAGAAGCAGGAATTAATAAGTTTTTTTCTGAGTTACGGACAATTGGTTTATCTGCAAGTGAACCAGAAGAACCACCTGCACCAATGCATAAAGCCGTGTCAATTACAGCTGTAATTTCGTATGAAGTGATGGGGTTGGATAATTGTTGCAGATTAATCAAGATTTAGCCTCCGTTGTCAATAAATGAGTATCAATAGCATCATTATCCTCATCGAAGGAAGCAACAAAATCATACAAATCTATTATTTCTCGCCAAATTGTTTCGTAGAATGGATCTTCTGGATTTTTAGGGTCAAGCTTTCCGTCGTCATACATCCACGGCGCTAAATTACCTCCATTATTTTCGTCTTTAGGCTGACACCAAGCTTCTTCAAACTGTTCTTTTAATTCGTGTTTTCCTTGCTTAAGTCGCACTCTAAAATAGCGATAGTTGAGAATAGCAGTGTGTTTACCTCGTTCTAACAAATCCCGAATTTGGTAAAGTTGCGATTTAGGAAACTTGGCATTTTTCAAAGTTTCTATTGCACTGATTAAGCCTCCTAATTCATATAATGTGTAAGGAGCAGCATAAAGCTTTAACTTTTGTGTGAGTTTTTTTGTCAAGCCCTCTTCACGAAACTCCTTAATGTTGGATGAAATCATAGTTACTGATTTCAGAGTTAAAAAATCAACTGTCCCACCACAATATCCAGCTTTCTTCAATTTCTTGGCACGGTCTTTGGCTGATTTGAGTAACTGTTCCATCAAATCTTTAGCGTAATAGATGGGGGTGTTATATGACGTAATTAGTACACCTATAGATGTGCTAAGTAGACATTGCGAAGGTTCAGCTTCAGTTGGTTTGTAGCGATGGCATTTTTTAAAATCTACTGGTTTATTTGGCGGTTTAATTTTATAATCACCAACAATATATTTAACTTCTCTTTCTGCTGTTTCTTGTTCAAATAATGGCACTTGTTTGAGTAGGATTTTTTCAAATTTTTCGCCGATAATTTTAGCGATTTGTAAGGCTTTATTAGCAGGTACAATCAGGATAATGTCATCGCCACCAATGGTAATGATTTCAAAAGGATGGACTAAATCACCATTATCGAGAAAAGATTCTTCATCATTGAGGTTTTGCAACTTTTGAGGATGCAAATGCTCTGCCAATGCTTGATAAACAGCGTATTCTGTCGCTAATTCTACATCTTTACTGAAATCTTTATAATCCTGTGGCGTTTTAATTTTTTTCTGAATATAGCCACCCATATTATTACCATCAGCATAGATATAGGCAATGAAACCTTTACTTGCATTGGCAATATGGCTGAGATTTTGGGCAATTTCAACCTCATTATATTCAAATTCTGTGTAGTATTTTTGTTGAAGAGTAGGATTCTCTTTGAGAAATGAATTAAATTTATCTACCCAGCCTTCAACTCTGATACTTTCCCAAGTCAATTGAGAGTTTCGATACCATTGAGGTATATCTGGATTTCCTTTCTTAGCTCCATAACCAACTAAATGTTTACGCGCTGAAGCTTCAGAAAAGCTCGATTCTCTAGGTAGTTCTGGTGGTTGGACAATCATCACAGCAGATCTACGTTCTCCCTCATCACGCATCAAATAAGGATGGGTTTCAAACATGGGAGGGTAACGGCGACTGGGACGACTGGATAAGTCATGACCACTGCGACGTTGATTAAATAAAATTGCTAATTTAGTTGTCAGTTCATTAAAACTTTTGCGTTCTGCAAAAGCATCTTCAACAGAAACAGCAGATTCAGTACACCTTTCCGTTTGAGAATTTTCTAGATTCTTCTCTAGATCGCCAAAGTAAGCTTGTACTAATGGTTTTTTATATTGCTGACGATACCAATCTAACCATAATGTATTTTCAATCGGCTGTCGTAGCAAGCCAAATCGTATTTCTAGAAGTCTAAATGTATCCCCAACCGCACAGGAGTTAGCAGTTAATGTTTCTTCTGTATAACGTTTTTCAATAGCATTTGCTAAATCATTAATATATGCAGATGGACAAAAAGCGAGAATATTACCGCCTGTAGAATAAATAATAAGTTCAGGAATTAATACATCTGAGAGTTTGTAGTCAACATAAAAATTAGCATCTAGCCATTGTCGAACTTGATTACACTGAGCATTATAACGATTAGGATTATTTTTATCAGGTTGATAATTTTGATTGAAAAATGCTGGTAAATCCACCTGATTTATTCTGTCTAATAAGGTAGATGCACCGCGAATATCTTGAATTTTAGCTGATTCAAATACATATTGTTTAATTTTAGTTGCACCACCGTAAACTAAGCCAATGCGAGTAGTTTGATGCCATAAATCAGGATATTTATTCTTTAATTCATCTAGAGTTTTCGGAAAATAATCTTTATCAATACCTTGTAATTCCTGAGCCTGCTTCACTAACGCCTGAACTTCCTCTGGTACTTCTTTCCCCTGATTCAAAGCCTCACGCATTTGCCGCAACACTTCCAAGCTATACTTAGGCTGTCGCTCATCACCCCAAGCCAAACACCAAGCGATCGCAGTTGTAATAAAATTTTTATTCTGCATCTCTACTTTTTCCATTTGTGCGTACTCCTGCAATTACTCGCCTTTACAAAATCCCACCAACAACCGCGCTAAAGCCTGCACCATTGGACGTTGCGATACATCCTCACCTCGCTTTAATCTATGAACACTACCGCATACAATTGGTAATTCCGTCTCAACCACATCATTATTCCCGTGAAAGTCGCTGAAAATTATCGCAATAACTTGCAATTTCAACTCAGCACACAACTTTTCCCAAGGCGCAATCTCTGACTCATCTTTCACCAAAATTACTGCATGGGAAGCTTCCGCCATAATCAAGCGGTTCTCGTCTGATATTTTCCCCCCAATATCAAAGACGAATATCGGAGTATTTATCCCTCTAACCTCCTGCGCCTTGAGTTTGGCGAACTCTGGGGTAAATCCTGCTTTGTATTGGGCTTTCAACTGGGCGGCTAAATCAGGATCGCGCCTAGCGGTTTCGCTGTACCAAGAACCATCGCCGTCAGGACAACCGGAAATAAAGTACGATTCTGGCGCGTCGGGAATTTGCAATAGTGCTTGTTTTAATCCATCCCGTAAGCAAGTCTTACCAGTATTAGCAAAGCCACATAAGACAATTTTTAAGTTAGTTTGCGCTTGGGACTCTCGCACCACATCTAAGGTATTTCCTACTCGATAGTCTGGATGTCTGCTAATGGTAACTACATATCTATCAAGCCCTTTATCTCCAATCTTCGGATCGAAGATGGCGATCACATCATACAATTTCCCTAACTTATCCCCTAATACTTGACTAACTAATACAGATATCCGCCCGTTGATTTTAATCAGCGAACCTCCGGGTATCTCTCCCGTAGCAATCATTTCATCTAGTTTTTTTGCTACATCGCAAACAATACGATCGCCTGTAGCTTGCGTACTGCCAAATCCTACTTTGAGAATGTCACCCTCTAACTCTATACGATAAGTAGTCATGATTATTGCAGGTTTATAAAACCAATCTACTCCTCTGGCTGCTTCGCCCATCAAATATCAATCAATTAAGTCTCCCAATTTATAACTAGGATTGTGTGTGATACAAATCACATATTTACCTAACTTAGGATCGTAAAAAGCAACTGCTCCGTATATGTGAGCCAGCTTGTGTGCTAAAACAAATGCTACAGGTATAGAAATGGGCCCATTAATCTTGAGTAGCTGGCCTCCTGCTAATTCACCTGATGCTGCCATTTCCTCTAACCGAGCTGCGGCATCACGTACAATCCGATCATTTTGAGCAGGTTCGCCAAAACTCACTCGTAATAGGTTGTCTTTAATCTCAATCTTGTAAGTAGACATTACCATTACCTTGATTTACTTGGTACATCATACACGCCGTTGGAAAACATATCTTCCAAAAGGATGTATCTTAAAGAAAGTTATTTATCGAGATTCGGCTGTGTCTGAATTAGTATTTCAAGACGTTCCTCAAGTTGAATTACTGCAATGGTTAGCACGCGGTTCGCTCAAGCAAAAACTGTTGCGGACAATTCGATTGTGGGTATGGTTGCGCTCTCTGTATGGCGATGCTCAAGAACGTTTAGCTTTAGACGATTCGTTTACTTATGCCGAATGGCGGGACACATTTTTTAGTTCTAGTCATACTAAAGGAGAACAAATTCCCAGCTTGCACGATCCTGATTGTCCTTGTGCTAAAACAACCCAGCAGTGGTTGTTTAACGAAAAAACAGGCATTGTTGCTCACCAATGGCAAGAATCGTTAATAGCTCACACTGGGATAACAGATTCTAGAAAAGTATTAAAGCGAAGATTGTTTGGTATAACTCGTCGTTCTTTACAAGGTGATTTAGAAACCTTAGCAGATTTGGGTTGGTTGTCTTACAAAAATGAAAAATATTACCGTGTCAGCGAGTTTCCACAACGTCCAGTTACACCAAAAGATGAAGCTGAATCTAACAAACTGAGTGTTTATGAATTAAATTTCCTTCACGATGATTTGGTGGGGTTTGCTCAAAATCATTTTCAAAAAATTAACGGAGTACAACGCTTTTTTTTGAAAGTAGACTATGTTGTACCTCGTAGTACCTTGGACGCTGTTGAAGATTGCCAGTACCAGTTAAAAGAGCTTTGGGCAAAAACTCCAATTCCACCAATTAAGCTAACTTACACAAGTGCCAAAGTTGGAAATAAACTTGATTGCATTGTTTATCCAGTCTGTATTTACTATGTACAGAGGGCAGTTTATTTGTGTGCTTACGGCGAAAGCCCGGATAAACAAACCGAATGGTATAACTTCCGGCTTGACAGGATTCAAAAGATGATTGCTTTGAGTTGGGATAACTCCGAGTTGCCTTTAAATTTACGCCAACACTATCAAAAGCATAGTTTACCCAGCCCAGATTACATTGCTTTAGAAATGTCTAAAGCATGGGGATTCGATTTCTATTTACCTTTGCAATTAATGTTGTTGCGGTTTGATAGAGATTTTGGCGATCGCTATGTTAAAGGAACTGAACGCCATGAAACTTTTGAAGAAATTTCTTACGAGCAAACACAAAAATTAATTAAACAAAAAATCAAACAACCAGAACAACAGACTTTGCTCAATATTCTGGCTAATCGTTCACCTCAAGATGCTTACTATCAAGTATTTATTCGTTATCAAGACGAAAAATATAGAGATAACAACGTAATCATGCGTTTACGTGCATGGCGGCCTAAATGCGAAGTTCTCTTTCCTTACGAACTAAGACAAAGTATTGCCGCCGATGTAGCCAAAGAATTTCACCTTTACCATCAACATTGATTTTTCCTATGAATACATTACAGTTAACACCAAAATTTGAAGAAGCATTAGTCTATGCAACTCGTCTTCATGCTCACCAAACACGCAAGATTAGCGGCGTTCCTTACATCGCTCACTTGCTGAGTGTGGCCGCACTTGTACTAGAAGCTGGCGGAAGCGAAGAAGAAGCGATCGCTGGTCTGTTGCACGATGCGGTAGAAGACCAAGGGGGCAAATCCACTCGTGAGGAAATCCGTCAACGTTTTGGTGAAACAGTCGTTGCAATAGTGGATGGCTGTACCGAATCTGACACATACCCAAAACCACCTTGGGAGGAACGCAAGAAAAGGTATTTGGAAAACCTGCGTCATGCTTCAGCCTCAGTCCGGCGGGTGTCTTTGGCAGATAAGCTGCACAATGCAAGGTCATTATTGGCTGATTTACGACAACATGGCAGCAGTATTTGGAAAGAGTTTAAAACTGGTAGGGAAGGAACTTTATGGTTTTATCAACAGTTACAGCAAGTCTATAGTGCAACTGGTTGTGACTTGATGAGTGAGGAGTTTTTACGAGTCATTGAACAATTGTATAACCAAAGCTAATTACTTGCGAAAAGCAGAGAAGTGGAGATGGCGCTCTTACGGACTGTAGCTTCAGAAGGCAGTCCCAATGAAACTTGTTTCATTGTGACTGCCTTTCTTTGTGAAATTACTGAAATCCCAACATATTTATGCTGCGGCAGCGGTGTTCAATTGTTTGATACAGTGATGCTTTGTCGATTGCTAGCCTTTTTATGCCCCTGGTATCGCTTCCTCAATCAGTTCACCCAAATTTACCCCTCACCGCTCTTGCACCCATGCAAGATGTGACAAATCTAAAGTTTATGAAGGTCATTGCCCACTACGGCAGTCCTGATTACTTCTTTACTGAGTATTTTCGCGTCAATGAAACTTCAAGGCTCAATCCCAACATTCTGGCGGCAATTACCGAAAACAATACAGGCCGTCCCGTTTTTGCTCAAATGATGGGTGAAAGCATTCCCGACTTGGTAAGAACAGCAAAACAACTCTGCGCTTATAATATTGCAGGCATTGACTTGAATATGGGTTGTCCCGCACCCAGAATCTATCGTAAACAAGCTGGGGGTGGATTGCTCAAAGAGCCGGCAAAAGTAGATCGCATTTTGGCTGAACTCAGACAAGCAGTCCATGACAGACCTTTGACTGTCAAGATGCGTCTAGGCTTTGAAAATGGCGATACTTTTTTTCAAATTCTAGATATCATCAATCGCTACAGCATTGATTTGTTGAGTTTGCATGGTCGCACAGTTTTAGATCGCTATCACGGCTCAGTCAACTATAATTTAATTGCCGAAGCAGTCAAACGGGTTAATTGTCCAGTCCTTGCTAACGGCAATATCTACTCAGCGGCACAAGCACTATCGGTACTTTCCCAAACAGGTGCGGCTGGTGTGATGGTAGGACGCTGGGCAATTGGCAATCCCTGGATTTTTCATCAAATTCGCCAAGCCTTGCTCTGTGAGACGATTACCCCTGTTCCTTTAACAGAAGTACGCCACTACATTGACCGTTTATACCAAACTCCAGAAGCACCCAATATTCCAGAGCGTGCGCGTTTAGGCTACCTCAAACTGTTCCTCAACTATATTGCCTTGAATGTTGACAGCCAAGGTCATTTCCTGCGCCTGATGCGACAAGCACAGACTGAAGTTGAACTTTTTAAGGTTTGCGATCGCTTTCTTGTTGCTGACACTACACAGACTTTAGCCTTAGCTCCTTACTCTGGTATATAAATTATGTCTACTGGCTGGGGCTATATAAAATTATGGCGTTGCTGAATAATGGGATGATTTAGGCTGACGCGGGGACACGGGGACACGGAGACACGGGGACTATATCTTGATGCAAATTCTCAAATTATCCCGCAATTATGCAACGCCAAAATTATTTATTCTCCACAGGTGTCATATCATGTCCGGGTAATTAGTTATGATTTCGGTAATCATTAGACCCCTCCCCGCTTGCGGGGCTACGGTGTACACACAAGTCTCTTGCCCTGCACCTTTGTTGCATCGCCCTGCACCTTTGTTACATCGCCTTGCACCTTTGTTACATCGCCTTGCACCTTTGTTGCATCGCCCTGCACCTTTGTTGCATCGCCTTGCACCTTTGACGATCCACAAGACCTTGCCAAACCTCGCGGTAAGCAAGATTGGCAATTGCAACCCCACAGTATTTGGTATCCTCGCACTAGTGGTTCGTCGCATTAATTATGAGGGGTAAAATAACGAACCGCAAAGGACGCAAAGAACGCTAAGGAAGAAGAAAAGAAGAGAAATCGAAAATGAGTTTACCTAGCAAAATTAATGCGATAGACTACTAGTGGTCTATCGCATTAATTTTGCTGGGTTGGGTAAATTTTTGAAAGCTTAACTCTAGCGTCTTCTGTACGAAAACGCCAATCCACACAAACTTTATTTGTATT